>NZ_MEIO01000067.1 GCF_002777745.1 Snodgrassella alvi | reverse complement strand
TTCATATTCGATGATCAAGCCATTAGCACTGAAGAAATCAAGAACAATTATACCTTTACTATTACTGGGGACGATGGTGATAATGTTATTGTCGGCTGGCATAGTAAAGATATTTTAAGTGGCGGTGCCGGGAATGATACCTTATGGGGTGGCGATGGTGATGATATTCTCAGTGGTGATGACGGCGATGATATTCTCAATGGGGATGATGGGAATGATATTCTCAATGGCGGTGCCGGTAACGATACCTTAAATGGTGGTACTGGATACGATATTCTTATTGGCGGTACCGGTAACGATACTCTCAAAGGTGGTGACTGGCACAAAGACCGCTATGAATTCGAGGCAGGCCATGGGCAGGATGTCATTTATGACCAAGGAAATACTAGTTACCAAAGTCATTTCAATGATGTAGTCTTTAAAGGTGCTAATCTGGCTGATGCTCAGTTTACCCGTTCTGGTAATGATTTGATTATTCAGGCTTATGGTACAGATGATTCCCTTACCCTGCCTGATTACTTCACCTACAATAATTACTACAGCAGAGCATTTAACTTCATATTCGATGATCAAGCCATTAGCACTGAAGAAATCAAGAACAATTATACCTTTACTATTACTGGGGACGATGGTGATAATGTTATTGTCGGCTGGCATAGTAAAGATATTTTAAGTGGCGGTGCCGGGAATGATACCTTATGGGGTGGCGATGGTGATGATATTCTCAGTGGTGATGACGGCGATGATATTCTCAATGGGGATGATGGGAATGATATTCTCAATGGCGGTGCCGGTAACGATACCTTAAATGGTGGTACTGGATACGATATTCTTATTGGCGGTACCGGTAACGATACTCTCAAAGGTGGTGACTGGCACAAAGACCGCTATGAATTCGAGGCAGGCCATGGGCAGGATGTCATTTATGACCAAGGAAATACTAGTTACCAAAGTCATTTCAATGATGTAGTCTTTAAAGGTGCTAATCTGGCTGATGCTCAGTTTACCCGTTCTGGTAATGATTTGATTATTCAGGCTTATGGTACAGATGATTCCCTTACCCTGCCTGATTACTTCACCTACAATAATTACTACAGCAGAGCATTTAACTTTGTATTTGATGATAAAGTATTAAGTGTTGATGATATAGCTGCCATGTCATTTATTTTGGGAGGCACATCAGGTGACGATGAACTCAGAGGCTGGAATTCTCACGATATTATTGCTGGAGGGCCGGGTAATGATAAATTATATGGAGGAGATGGTATAGACAACCTTTTCGGAGGAGCAGGTAATGATGAGCTGTATGGAGAAAGTGGAAACGACTATTTAAGTGGCGGCGATGGTGATGATATTCTTAATGGTGGTGCCGGTGATGATATTCTTAATGGTGGTGCCGGTGATGACACACTATGGGGCAAAGAAGGTTACGATATCATCAATGGTGGTCCCGGAAACGATACTCTCTATGGCGGTGACTGGAACAAAGATCGGTACATTTTTCAACGTGGACACGGGCAGGATCTAATTGAGGATTTTGAATTTGATTCAGCAGTTCCCAAATATAATGACATTGTATTTGAAAATGCAAAACTGGCTGATGCAGTGTTCTCGCGTTCCGGTAATGATCTGGTTATTCATGCTTATGGTACAGATGATTCCCTTACCCTGCCTGATTACTTCACCTACAATAATTACTACAGCAGAGCATTTAACTTTGTATTTGATGATAAAGTATTAAGTGTTGATGATATAGCTGCCATGTCATTTATTTTGGGAGGCACATCAGGTGACGATGAACTCAGAGGCTGGAATTCTCACGATATTATTGCTGGAGGGCCGGGTAATGATAAATTATATGGAGGAGATGGTATAGACAACCTTTTCGGAGGAGCAGGTAATGATGAGCTGTATGGAGAAAGTGGAAACGACTATTTAAGTGGCGGCGATGGTGATGATATTCTTAATGGTGGTGCCGGTGATGATATTCTTAATGGTGGTGCCGGTGATGACACACTATGGGGCAAAGAAGGTTACGATATCATCAATGGTGGTCCCGGAAACGATACTCTCTATGGCGGTGACTGGAACAAAGATCGGTATATTTTTCAGCGTGGACACGGACAGGATCTAATTGAGGATTTTGAATTTGATTCAGCAGTTCCCAAATATAATGACATTGTATTTGAAAATGCAAAACTGGCTGATGCAGTGTTCTCGCGTTCCGGTAATGATCTTGTGATTCATGCCTATGCTAATGAAGATTCGGTTACTTTTACCAACTTTTTTAATTATCAGATGCACACCCGTGCCTTTAATTTTATCTTTGATGATG
>NZ_MEIO01000066.1 GCF_002777745.1 Snodgrassella alvi | reverse complement strand
GAGGCCTTTCCGTGTTATAAATGGTTAGCCATTCTTCGGTTACCTTTCTTGCTTGTTCCAGATTATTAAATAGATATAAATCTAGTACCTCTGTGCGATAGGTGCGATTAAATCGTTCAATATATCCGTTTTGATATGGGCTACCTGGTTGAATATAATCTATGGTTATACCATGTGACTTTGCCCAGTCGATGAATGTTTTTCCGGTAAATTCCGGTCCATTATCCACTCGTATTTTGAGTGGATAGCCATGATATTCGGCCAGTTTATCTAGGTAACGGGTAATCCTGCCAGCAGGTAAACTAACCGCAATATCAATGCCTAACGCCTCACGATTAAAGTCATCTATCACATTGAAGGTTCTAAAACGCTGTTGATTGCGACTGCTGTCACTCATAAAATCCATTGACCAGCATTCACCTTGTTTATTGGGTACTGATAGCCTTTCTGGGCTTCGTGGAGGAATGCGTTGTTTACGCTTTACCCTGAGATTAAGCTTTAATTCACAATACACCCGATACACACGTTTATGATTCCATTTATAGCCGAGCTTGCTGATGCGATTAAAACATTTAGGAAAGCCCCAGCGTAAATGCTTATCGGTAATAGCACTTAGTACCGACATAATCACTGAATCATCCGGTAATTTAGGTTGATAATAGTAAGCGCAGCGACTTAAGCTAACAATAGCGCAGCTCATGGCAATAGTAACAGAATGACTTTCTTGCAGTTGTACAGCCCAAGCTTTACGTGTTTGAGTAGGCACTATAGCTTTTTTATGATTTCCTCCTGAAGCTGAGATTTTAAACTCAGCTCAGCAAACATCTGCTTAAGCTTACGGTTTTCAGCCTCTAGCTCCTTTAAACGTTTGATATCGGACGTTTCCATACCACCGTATTTATCACGCCATTTATAAAAAGTTGAATTGCCGATGCCATATTTACGGCAGAGTTCTTTGACGGGGATACCGGCTTCAGCTTCTTTTAAAATAGATACGATTTGATGTTCAGTCATTTTTTTCATGCTTAAATCCTCAATGGGTTAATAAAGAGAATTTTCTACTTTTATGCTGTACTATTTTAGGGGATAGTTACAATAATATTGATTAGAAATAATGAACTGCTCGAATATTAATTAGCTTATTTAAAAATCGGTGTAATCTCAGACAAAGAAAAGAGGATGGAATATTATGAGAAATGCAGCCAATGATAACCAGAAGCTTAAGCGATGTTAAAGAGTTCATATATATTGATAATAATAAGCGCTATCTGATTGCCTGATATTGTGCTGCAATTATCAGAAGGGAGAAATTACTTTCTATATCATGCATCCATACAACCAGATAGCTTTTAACAAACATACAATCAATGCTTACTGTCTGGCGTCCTGTCTTTCAATCTCCAGCTATTACCTGCATGCTGGGTAGGAGGTGCTTTTTCATGATCTTTAATAGTGACATAGTTTTCCAAACCATGGCCATGCTGATCAACTTCCTGATAAATTCCGCCATTAGTGCCAGAATTATCACCGGGTTTTAGATTGCTCATATACCACTCCTTATATAATAGCTGCCGTGAAGCCACGGTATGATTATTATTAATTGAGTTTTTATATAATACAAGTACTTAATCTTAATTTAACTTACTGCAATTAAATTAACAGCATCTATCGTTTAAGGTAATTCATCATTATTTCAGATATTGTTAGTCAGAAGCTGAATAGATCGATTCCGCCAGTTATCAATGTGCCAATAACTTTCTTCTTAGAAGCAAATTACACTAACAAATATTTATAAGTTTATGATACAAATAATTTGATCTTAGTTGCTGATTTTCAGTATTCAGAAAAGGCCAGTATAAATAATAAAGAAATTCTTATTTGTCGTTGTACTTATAGCTTGTTATCCAGTATCCGGCCGATTTTCGGTTACAATAATCACTTGCAAAGAACAAAGTAAGGAAAAATATGGTATGCGCTCAGGTGCGTGATTACCTGCAAACGCAAGGATTAAAAGTACCAGCAGAAGAAGTACAGATGGCTATGCTGGCAGTCCAATCAGTATTAGAGCTGGCTCAGGCAGAAATCGATATGTCTATATTGTGGTATGAAGAAAACGGATTCAGTTTGGCACAAATATTTGGCTTGAATACAGAAGCATTGCGACAAATGCATCCAACTGATCTGTTTACAGCCAATAATAATAGTGCATACACATTGCGTCAGTTGTATCTCGCTTTAGATTCAATTTCAAGCCGTCATCATAATGATACCTTTGCTTTATATTTATATGAAGCTAATGATGAAGCAGGGCAGCTATACCGATTACTGGCTCGGGGCAGTAATTTGCCGGTTAAACTTGAATGTGAACAGCAACAGGTGCAACAGTACTTATTTGTCCGTACTGCATCAACCGGCTGGCTGAATCAGGTAAATAACGTACAGCAATGGCTAGCAGATGGCAGCCTGATTGGTGAACAGGTTAACGCTTCCCAGCTGGCTGTTCCCGTAACCAATGAGCAGGGGCAGGTGCTGGGTGTACTATATACTGCTCATCAGCACAATAATGCCATTACTGAAGCAGAATTAATCGATTGGACAGCTTTGGCCATTGTTATCACGCCATTGCTGCAAAATCTGCAAAACGCCAGTACCGCATTTATCAAGGGATAAATATCATGCCAACAACACATCAAAACCAGATTAAAGATCATAGCCCAGTACGTTTTATTGCCTCCTGCCGTTTGCCAACGCAGTGGGGTGAATTTACCATGTACGGGTTTGAGGACGTACGCAACAGGCAGGAACATATTGCACTCACTGTAGGCAATATTGCTAGTGGAGAAGCCGTTCTCGGACGAATTCATTCTGAATGTCTTACCGGCGATGCTTTGTTTTCTAAGCGTTGTGACTGTGGGCCGCAGCTTGAGGCTGCCATGAAAGCAGTGCAGCATGAAGGATGTGGCGTAATTGTGTATTTACGTCAGGAAGGGCGTGGCATTGGCTTACTGAATAAAATCTGTGCCTATAAACTTCAGGATGAAGGAATGGATACCGTTGAAGCAAATCTGGCATTAGGCTTGCCGGTTGACGCCCGTGACTTTTCTTTGGCCAAAGAAATTCTTGATTATCTGGGGGTGCAGTCAATACAGTTAATGACCAACAACCCACAGAAAGTAGCCACACTTAAAGCGCTTGGTATCAATGTAACTAATCGCGTACCCTTACATGTAGGCCAGAATCCTGAAAACCAGCAATATCTGCATACCAAAATGGAAAAAATGGGACATTTTACTAATTAAAGTCCCTATAATAGATTTATATTTTTTAGTGATATAAATAATCAACGGCTAGTATTGACTAGCCGTTGATTTTATAAAGTGAATTTAACCAGTATAGTCAGTTTTAACTTCTCTCCATGATAAGCGCTTGAATTTAATCGGGCATCTAGGAGCTATAATCGAAACCACATTGCCTTTTGTATCGGCTCCTTCTATAGGTGCACGGGTGCATTCTTCCGTAACCGTAAACTGTTCATCAGTACCATCATTAGAACCCCCATCATCAGCACTTCTTAGTACTTTTAATACTGACTGTGTCAAATCACCACCTATATCGATACGATCGTTACCAGTTACTTTAAGACCATATATTCCTTGAATAGATACCGCTGCGCCAGCTGGTGCATCATTATCTAAATATGGATTCTTTTCTCCCAGTTTGCCGCCCGTTTTAATATTGTACTGTATTACACTGCTGTAAACTTCGCTTTCCTCTTTGCGTTCAGTTGACTGGCAAGGATCAGGCAATTTATTATCTTTTGTGGTTTTATATTTTCGACTAATGATAATGCCACTATGAAGAATAGTAATAGGTTTGCTTACTACACGTTCACCCGTGCCGCTTTCCAGGTCGAAATACCAGCCTCGGTTAACTCTTGGGTTAAACGGGTTATCTGAAAGGTAGCGATAATCGCCACTGGGGGTTAGTTCCTGCTTCAGCAAAGACTGTTTTGAAATTTCAGTTGGTGTCTTTTCATTCAGATTATCATAGATACCATATACAGTCTGCTGATCTTTATTTGATAAATCAGACTGATAAATATCACTACCCGTACCAAAAGTAATAATCGCACTCTTCTGTGGATTGTTAACCAGAATTACACCAGGTGCAGAGGTGATGGGTGCGCCAGCCGAAAATAGTTTGTGCACAGTCCACTTAGCAGGATCAGGTGATCTCAGGTCAAAACGGTATAAGTTACCCGCATAATCTCCGGCATAAGCTATGTCTGCAACACCATCACCATTAATATCAATCACTGTCGGGCTGGAAAGTCCTCCAGTATGTTCATTCGAATCATCCTCAAAATCATCCGAATTGGGATCTTGTGTCGGAGACGGCTGCCTAACAATCTCAGGCGGAGTAAGTTTGGCAATCAGATCACCTTTTGCAAAGCCGGTTCTGGTATAGCCGTCAGTGCCTACGTCTACACCCAGAATATCGTAAATATAAAGCGCAGACTCTGAGGAGGGCTGACCTGCATTATCGCTGGCTAACGAAGAAGAATAGTTATATCCGTTACTGATAAATGCGGCTTCACGGATGTGGTTAGCTACAGAAGTAGGGGATGCATTAAGGTCTTCATTCACCCGTAGCCTTGCGATGGCTGGAGTACCCACGGTAAAGCCAAAGTAATTATTTGGTCCGGTGGGTGTCTGGAATAGGGATACGTCATTATACCAGCCAGAGCTGCCCATATTATCTACAGCAATTGCTCGGCCGGAAACCAGCTCATTCCCTCCGATGTTAATGGCAAACGCTCCGCGGCCGGCCTGTCCCATTGTTGAGACCATAAATGTCTGTTGCGGACGGTCATTGCCATTTCTATCTTTACTCTGCTCAGTTTGCTGTACCACCATTCCTCCATTCAGGAGGAAGCGATGCGGATGCAGGCTGTTTCTTCCATAATCATTATGGGTGAGATCTTTATAATAATGGGCAACCAGATCAGAACCATCATTGCTCTGACGTTCAATACCCATAGGCATGAAATTGAATTTCAAATCATAAGGATGTTTTTCATCATTAGTAGAGCGGAAAACATATACCATGCCATCGTTGGCAGAGGTAACCATGTATTTCTGCAGGCCGTTACTTTTATCTATATTACCCGCGGTAATGATCGGATTATCAATCATGTCACCCATATCGCGGGTTTCTCCAAATCCTGCCACAGGTGATGTGGTTCGCCGGCGGTAATCGAGTACAAAGTCATCAGTCTTAATGGCATTATCCGGTTTGGAACGGCTAAGCCAGGCCAGTAAACCATTTAACCATTCTGACTGGTTTTTGCCATTATTGCTGATCTTGAATGTATCATTGTTCAAACCAGTCAGACTTCCTGAATACAGGTAGGTACGAGTACCGTCATTCAATAAGAGCTGACGGTTGTTGAATGATGGCTGGGCAGTACACTCGTTATCTTTTTTATTTTTATCAATTTTGCGAATACAGATTTTACTGCTCCATGCGCCGGATTCAATTATGGCTGTAATGGATATATTGTCACTTTCAGAGCGGGATACGGCCACGGTTGGCGCAGTAGAAGTAGTGGTGGTAGTGGTAGTTTCGGAGGAACCTTTAATTGATTCGAAGATTTTTTGAAAAGCTTCTTGAATTTCTGCCTTGGTATTGGTATTAAAGAAATTTCCAGTCGGCATGGCACCATTTTCCAAATATGGAATAGCCTTTTTACCTAAGTTGGAAGTTTTCTGGCCTAAGCCCACGCCAATAGTAAATGTTTCTGCCGTTTGAGTGAAAGGACGCTGACCATTCAGAGCGTCAGGAGCATTCCACGGTTGACCTGCTTCATCGGTAGTACGTTTACTAGGGTGAAAAATAGCATTACCTATATCGTTATAAAAATTACCATTGTAAATATAAGGTCCGAAATTTTTTTCTTTTAATGTTTCGCTGTAAAACTTCAGACGGTAGGGCATAACATCTTTGTCTGAGTGTAAAAAATCTCTTCTTTTTCTTTTATCTAGCCATTTACCGGTATCATCAAAATAATCACGAACATTAAAAGCATTATTTTCAGGTTGCCATGCAAGCCTCCATGAACCAACTCCATCAAAATAACCATCATCATCGCCATTATCGTTTTCTCTGGCAAACTGTGATTTAGCCTCACCATCAGAAAGCAAAATTATATAAGATTTCTGACAGCGGTACTTTAATTTGTTCATCACTAAATTTCTGGCTACAACTGGAAATCGCTGTGTGGTTGGCGTAGAACCATGAGTCGGCATTTTTTTGATAAGTTCCGCCAGTGTATTGTATTGTGTTGAATCTGAAGTATCATAAAATGTATTATAACGCTCGTCGATACCGCCCTTGTGCAGAGGATGGAGAGCAAAATACATATCATTGTGATAGTTTGCCAGAATATTCAGCAAAACAGCTTTAACCCCATCGATTTTTCTATCTTGCCGGCATCTATATTGGATATCATTGGTGTTGGCTGGTACCTCTTCTATTCCATAGTTATAATCACTCCATGGAGACCAGGCTATGGTTCTTCCTCTTGCGTTTTTCCTTATTGATTTTCGGTTTCTACATCTATACGAGTAGCCCTCTTTAATTTTTTCTACCATACTGGCTGAATCGTCAATAAATAAGGTAATATTTGGCTTAACACCATAGGCAGTTGTAATCGTAGATGATTTTTGTAAATGTAGCGGGATGTCGGCAAATATATTAGCTTCTGCCTGAGCTTGCCATGCAGAAAAAGCAATCAGCGCAGCAATAACTGCTGAAGACAGTGTTTTTTGCCTTTTAAGAAATTTGTCTTTTTTATTTTCAACTAATCTATGGTGCATGTTAGTTACTCTCCACTAGGTGTAACAACAGTATAAACTTTAATACAATTTAACAAATTTACGGTATATATATAACTACTATACCTCTAAGTGTAACAATGATATCTAAGTTCACATAAAATAAATAATAAATTTAGCACTTTGATAACGCTTTTTTATATTATTACTCCTAAAGCAATATCTATTCAAATAAATAAAATAAATTTTTTGTAAAATTTAGTTAATTTTGTGTATTGTTACTATATAGGATCAATTGAGATTAAATTGAATATGCAAATACATTAATATATATGGAATATCTTTTATTCGGAAAATGTATAAATAAATATGCTTAAATCATAATATGGGTTGTAAAAGATATTATTTAAATATTTACTGATTAGGTATATATTAATGTTTTTATTAGTTAAATTTATATTTATTAACCCAGTGTTGTTTTATAATATGATAAATATTTTCATTAAAAATAATGATGGAATATTTATTTAATCTGCTGTTTTTAGTTATGATGCAGGATATTCAGAGTAATATTTTTCTATAAATTTATAATTTGAATTATCATAAAATAAGAGTGATTTAGTTAGACAATTTACAACAAAAGGTAAAAAATAAAACGGCTAGTATTGACTAGCCGTTGGTCTCATAAAGTGAATTTAGCCTGTATAGCTGGTTTTAATTTCTCTCCATGACAAACGCTTGAAGCTGATCGGGCATCTAGGCACGTTAATCGAAACTACGTTACCCTCTGTATCGATACCTTCCATTGGTGCTCGAGTGCACTCTTCAGTTCGTCTTGGATCTTTACCTAATGGAGATTGTGTCAGATTACCGCCCACATCCACACGATTATTACCAGAAACAGTGAAACTATATAGTCCTTGAATAGTTTTCACTGTACCAAGCGGAGCACCTACATTAAAATGAGGATCTTTCTCTCCCAGTCTGCCGCCAGTTTTAATATTATATTGTATTATACTACTGTATACTTCGCTTTCCTCTTTGCGTTCAGTTTCCTGACAAGGATCTGGTAATTTGTCATCTTTTGTGGTTTTATATTTTCGAGAAAAAACAACACCACCATAGGAAACAACAATAGGTTTGCTTACCACGCGTTCGCCCGTGCCGTTTTCCAGATTGAAATACCAGCCTCGGTTAACTTTTGGGTTAAACAGATTGTCTGAAAGTTGGCGATAATCTCCACTGGCGGTTAATTCCTGCTTCAGCAAAGACTGTTTTGAAACTTCAGTTGGTGTAGTGTCATTCAGATTGTCATAGATACCATATACAGCTTGCTGATCTTTATTTAATAAATCAGACTGATAAATATCACTACCTGTACCAAAAGTGATAACGGCAGTCATATTATCCTGATTGTTGTTATTGCCATTATTTGAATTGTTATTATCCTGTGTATTGTTAACCAGAATAACACCAGGTGCAGAAGTGATAGGTGCACCGGCCGAAAATAATTTGTGTACAGTCCATTGGGCAGGATCAGGCGATCTCAGATCAAAACGATACAAGTTACCTGCATAATCTCCGGCATAAGCCATATCTGCAACACCATCACCATCAATATCAATCACTGTCGGGCCGGAAAGTCCACCAGCATATTCTTCTGACTCGGGGTCTTGCTCTGGAGTAAGCTTGGCAATCAATTCACCTTTTCTATAGCCAGTTCTGGTATAGCCGTCAGTGCCTACATCCACACCCAGAATATCGTAAATATAAAGTGCAGACTCTGAGGAGGGCTGACCTGCATTATTGCTGGCCAACGTAGAAGAATAGTTATATCCGTTACTGATAAATGCGGCTTCACGGATGTGGTTGGCTACAGAAGTAGGGGATGCATCAGGGTCTTCATTTACCCGTAGCCTTGCGATGGCTGGAGTACCCACGGTAAAGCCAAAGTAATTATTTGGTCCAGTGGGTGTCTGGAACAGGGATACGTCATTATACCAGCCGGAGCTGCCCATATTATCTACAGCAATTGCTCGGCCGGAAACCAGCTCATTTCCTCCGATATTAATGGCAAACGCTCCGCGGCCGGCCTGTCCCATTGTTGAGACCATAAATGTCTGTTGCGGGCGGTCATTGCCATTTCTATCTTTACTCTGCTCAGTTTGCTGTACCACCATTCCTCCATTCAGGAGGAAGCGATGCGGATGCAGGCTGTTTCTTCCATAATCATTATGGGTGAGATCTTTATAATAATGGGCAACCAGATCAGAACCATCATTGCTCTGGCGTTCAATACCCATAGGCATGAAATTGAATTTCAAATCATAAGGATATTGTTCATTATTAGTAGAGCGGAAAACATATACCATGCCATCGTTAGCAGAGGTAACCATGTATTTCTGCAGGCCGTTACTCTCATCAATATTACCCGCGGTAATGATCGGATTATCAATCATATCACCTATATCGCGATTTGCATTGGGGCCAGCTATAGGTGATGCGGTTCGCTGACGGTAATCAAGTACAAAGTCATCAGTTTTGATGGCATCATCCGGTTTGGAACGGCTAAGCCAGGCCAGTAAACCATTTAACCATTCTGATTGGTTTTTACCATTATTGCTGATCTTGAATGTATCATTATTTAAACCGGTCAGATTTCCTGAATACAGGTAGGTACGAGTGCCGTTATTCAATAAGAGCTGACGGTTGTTGAATGATGGCTGGGCAGTACATTCATTATTGGTTTTATCTTTTATTTTGCGAATACATATTTTACTACTCCATGCGCCGGATTCAACTGTGGCTGTAATGGATATATTGTTGCTTTCAGAGCGAGATATGGCTACCGTTGGCGCAGTAGAAGTAGTGGTGGTAGTGGTAGTTTCGGAGGATCCTTTAATTGATTCGAAGATGTCTTTAAAAGCTTTTATAATCTCTGTTTGAGAATTGGTGTTAAAGAAATTACTGGACGGCATGGCACCGTTTTCCAGATATGGGATGGCAATCTGTCCGTTTGCATTGGTTTTCTGCCCTAAACCTACGCCAATAGTAAAGGTTTCAGCCGTTTGAGTGAAAGGAAGGTTGTTATTCAAAGGATCAGGGGAATCCCACGGTTGTCCGGCATTATCGGTAGTACGTTTATTAACATGAGTATAAATTGTACTCCCATCAGAATAATAAAATTTATTATCGTAAATATAGGGTCCGAAATTTTTTTCGTATAATATTCTTGTGTAATGTTCCAGACGGTGAGGTTTGTTTTGAGTCCGGTAATTGCCGCCACGAGTAAAAAAGTCATATCTTTCCTGATTTGTTTTCCATTTACTGTCAAAATAACCATCCATTATGGTATCTGATCTGGCAACAGTATTATCGGCCTCACCGTCTGAAAGCAGAACAATATATGATTTCTGACAGCGATACTGTAATTTGTTCATCACTAAATTTCTGGCTACAACAGCAATTTGCTCGGTAGTCGGTGTTCCGCCACCAGCGGCAATATCTTTGATGTGCTTAGTTAATGCATCGTATTGTTCAGGATCTGAGGTGTCATAAAAAGTATTATAGCGGTCATCGGTACCGAGCAGAGGACGGAATGCAAAATACATATCATTGCGGTAGTCTGCCAGAATATTCAGCAACACATCTTTTACACCATCAATTTTTTTGAATTGCCTGCATCTATATTGAATATCTTTGGTATTCGCCGGTGTTTCTTGAAACCCATACTTATACTCACTCCATGGAGACCATGCAGTGGTTACTCCCTCCGCATTTTTTCTTATAGATGTACGGTTTCTGCATTTAATTGAATCTCCCTGAAGTTTTTCATTCATACTGCCTGAAGAATCAATTAATAAGATGATATTAGGTTTGATATTATAAGAAGTTGTAACTGTAGAAGTATTTTGCAAATGCAGAGGGATATCGGCGAATATATTTACATCTGCCACTGCCTGAGTGCTTAATGCTCCTGCTACCGCAACAAATAGAAATTTTTTCCCTTTTTGAAATCTGGTTTTTTTATTGTTTGTACTTAAAGTGCTCATAGTTAATTACTTTCCAGTATGGGCAGATATGGCAAATCGATTTAAATATTATGCTATACACAAATTATCATAATTATATACTATTTTGTATATGTTAAATAAGATATCATTTTAAGCAGAATACATAATATAAATTGACACAAGAGTTATTTAGGCTTTGTTTAGGTTGAAATATTAATTAGATAATGGTTTTATTCTTATTTATAATATTATGATTATTAATGATTATTTGTAAATGTAATGGATTTTGCATAATCGGGTTAGGGAATTTTATTTATAAAATTTCATATATTGATGTATATTATAAATTTTTGTAATAAATATATTATCATATTGATTTATCAAATTAATTATTTCTTTGGAATTTTTTATGTATTGTTTTTTATATAGATTTGTAATTATTTATGTGGAAATAAGCAGATCAATTTTTGTTATTTGTAAATAATAAAAAAAATATGATAATTTATTTTGGCTGTCTTTATTGATTGAGTGCTTTCAATAAGCTGTTTTGATGTTTCAATTTCGGATACGGGACAGTCTAATCAGGCAGTGTATTACTTGAATGGTTAGCTTTTCTCTATCAATAGTGGTAACAACTGCTGTGCGGTGTGAACAGCTTTTGAAGGGCTGTGGTGAAGAAAAGGGGGAAGCCGATATTGCTTTCGTAATTATCCGGAACAGTAAAACGTCCTTTCAGTGTTGATACTGCTGCCAACAGAAGGCCTGTCTTAAAATATAAAGTTTAGATCTGCATTGTGTGCAATGTATTACCCAGTTTATGCAGGTAAGTTAAATTTTGCCGTGTGAAATATCAGCCCCGATGCATTGATGGATTAAGTAGATTATTGCTTAGCTGGTGACAGGTTCATTTTGTGTAAAATTGCATTGAAAGTTTATTATTTTTCTAATTTATTGATGATGTTGCCGGTTTAAATCATTTCCGATTCCGCATATGGTTTGTGCGTCTTTATTGTTCGGGTTAGACTGATAGATAGTGCTGCCAGCACCAAAAGTAAATATTATGTCTGGATATAGAATTTAGCGATAATAAACGTTGCTAACATTAGGGTTTACTATGGCTTTTGTCTGAAGTGTATCTGGAGCTGCTGTGACTGGTGCATCGGTGGTGTGAACTTTATATTTTGTCCAGTCTATAAGTGAGAAGCACGTAAATCAGGGCGGTATAGAGTGCGTTATAGTCGCCAGTATAGATACTATCAGTAGTGCCATTGCCATCTGTATCTATAACTATAGGCTGGACAGGCTATTGACATTGTTTGAAGTAAGCAGTTCCGTTTATCTGTGTTCTAATATGAGCAGAAGCTATGATGTCTATCTCTATGCTGAGAATATTGTAACTATATAATGCAGATAATGTCGTTGCTGGTCTTGCGGTAATATTCTGTGTCAGTTCAGTGGAGTAGTTGTAGCCGTTGCTGATAAATACTATCTGATGATGTTCTGTGATTAATGCATTCGCGGCGTCTGGATTAGAGTTAACTCGCACGCAGGAAATAATATTGGTGTTTCTGTTTATTTGCTGACAGATTACGGGCACTAACTGAAAATTGATGCATAGTTTGGTTATTAGAGAGAATTCTAGTTTTTAAATATTATCATGCGTGTTCTGAGAATTAGCTGGATTGGATGTGTATCGTGAAGCTTACTGCATTTTTCTAGCCTGATTAGTGGATCTGTATATTGGCTGGAAAGCAGGGTAAGTGTCATTATACAGTTGCTGGTGATGTCTGTTAAAACTTCTTTAACTCAATCTATATTTCGATATGTGTTCTGGCTATGCTGAGTTTCCGGAATGTTTTCGTCTCTACATTAAATTCGTATTTATAACGCTAAACGGCGCAGCTATGTGGCTCCATTGCCGTTGGAATTGGAAATTGATTCATTTACTCGGTATTTACAGGTAACAGGGGGTATGTTTATTAATATACTGTTGGTATGGTCGATATACAAGTTGAGATTTAGTCTAGCAGTATAAAATGAGACGCTAATGGATTTGTTTTTCTGGTGTAGCTGTATATCAGTAAAGTATTGGTTATGGCTGATGGAATAGCAAGCAGATTTAAAATGCTAAAACGGTATAATTCAGGATTTGAGAGAGAATACGAGATTTGGCTGCATGCGTTCGGATTGCATCTGGTTGCTTATTGATAGTTTTCTTAATTCTTTATGTTATATGTGATTTATATGGGTATTAAGATGAGCTGACGGTATATACAGGTATAGCAATAGTATCAGTTTGGTTGAATCCGCTTTTGTAATTTTAATAAGAATTGTTTACTGGTATTCAGATTGGAATTTAGTCCAAGAAAACAGAATATTAGTTGAGATTGATTTTAGTTTGTATTATTTATGTTAAAAGTATCTTTGTGAAAATTTATCCTCATTTGTTTCAATCCGAATAGTTATAAAATATGAATTTTTAGGATGAGGACGAAATTAAATCTGTTTAGTTAAGAGTGGGAAATTATCATAGAGGATAAATGTATGGCTACTATATCTGATTCTTGCTAATTAAAATTAATATATTCATATTTTGGTTTAAACAGTTATTTGTTGTTTGTTTATATTGTTTGTTTTTTAAATAATATATTATTAATTTATTTTTTAGCTGGTATTTGGCAATGTATTGTTTATTTTCTGATGAATGTTGTCTATATCTGTAGAGAAAATTATTTAATAACAGTTTTTTTATTTAATCTGTGTAGATGTAGAAAAGAAATCACTATATAGAGTAATATTTATTCATTAATAATGAAATCAAGATATTGGATGAATTTGTAAGTTTTGTTTTAATTTTAAAATATTAATTGTGCTGCGCTTTGAAGATGTGTATATCTGCTGAAAGGTGGTATCTGAAAATATGATTTGATGCACGCTGAGAATAATTAAATAGTAGCTAGGTTAAGTTTTATTTTTAAAACAATAAATTATAAAACAATTGCTCTGTATAAGAAAAAAAGAGCTTGCTGTGTTTCTTACTCTATGATTAAATACGCGCCTCAACAGCACAGGGTGATTAGCTCAGTTGGTAGAGCGTCTGCCTTACAAGCAGAATGTCGGCGGTTCGACTCCGTCATCACCCACCAGTTTTCTGTTTTATGCATAGCATGAAACTTGCGCGGTGGTAGCTCAGTTGGTTAGAGTACCGGCCTGTCACGCCGGGGGTCGCGGGTTCGAGCCCCGTCCGCCGCGCCAATTACGTTTTTGCTGTTTTCTTTTATGGGTGATTAGCTCAGTTGGTAGAGCGTCTGCCTTACAAGCAGAATGTCGGCGGTTCGACTCCGTCATCACCCACCAGTTTTCTATTTTATGCATAGCATGAAACTTGCGCGGTGGTAGCTCAGTTGGTTAGAGTACCGGCCTGTCACGCCGGGGGTCGCGGGTTCGAGCCCCGTCCGCCGCGCCAATTACGTTTTTGCTGTTTTCTTTTATGGGTGATTAGCTCAGTTGGTAGAGCGTCTGCCTTACAAGCAGAATGTCGGCGGTTCGACTCCGTCATCACCCACCAGTTTTCTATTTTATGCATAGCATGAAACTTGCGCGGTGGTAGCTCAGTTGGTTAGAGTACCGGCCTGTCACGCCGGGGGTCGCGGGTTCGAGCCCCGTCCGCCGCGCCAATTACGTTTTTGCTGTTTTCTTTTATGGGTGATTAGCTCAGTTGGTAGAGCGTCTGCCTTACAAGCAGAATGTCGGCGGTTCGACTCCGTCATCACCCACCAGTTTTCTATTTTATGCATAGCATGAAACTTGCGCGGTGGTAGCTCAGTTGGTTAGAGTACCGGCCTGTCACGCCGGGGGTCGCGGGTTCGAGCCCCGTCCGCCGCGCCAATTACGTTTTTGCTGTTTTCTTTTATGGGTGATTAGCTCAGTTGGTAGAGCGTCTGCCTTACAAGCAGAATGTCGGCGGTTCGACTCCGTCATCACCCACCAGTTTTCTATTTTATGCATAGCATGAAACTTGCGCGGTGGTAGCTCAGTTGGTTAGAGTACCGGCCTGTCACGCCGGGGGTCGCGGGTTCGAGCCCCGTCCGCCGCGCCAATTACGTTTTTGCTGTTTTCTTTTATGGGTGATTAGCTCAGTTGGTAGAGCGTCTGCCTTACAAGCAGAATGTCGGCGGTTCGACTCCGTCATCACCCACCAAACATTTGATCTCTCTCTCTATTATTTTATTCTGTTCGGTTAGATTGCTGTCTGAATTCATTGGCGTATTGGTTTTTGGATGCGGTATTTTGCTAGTGACACTATTTATCTGAAATGATATTTGCAATAGTAAACTTATTTCTACCACTGAGCTTACAATAAGAAGCTGTCAGACAGAATTATGTCTATGTGTATCTATTTGTATATTATTGAAATATTTCTCTTGGCATGGAATGCAAATTATCCTATAATTTAACGCTCAATCAGTTTTGATTGCTTGTGCGGATATGGCGAAATTGGTAGACGCACCAGATTTAGGTTCTGGCGCCGAAAGGTGTAAGAGTTCGAGTCTCTTTATCCGCACCATGAATTTTAAAAAGATATCTTAGAGATTAAGATATCTTTTTTTATTTTCTTTTTTTGCTATTCTAAGTTTTGTTCAAGTTTTTTTCTTCTATTGTTGAAATTATTTATTACCTATCTGCTCGATTAGTTGGGATAAGTTTGATCTAAGTTGTAATCCGCTTACTTTGGGTTTTGCATAATAGGTTTGCTTTCAAGATAAATCTTAGGTTAATTTCATCTTTTCTTTGGTAATAGTAGCTGATTGTCTGATTGGATAATAATTTCTAAGTCTATGTATTTATCTTAAAGTTTAGCTCTATGTTTATGCATTAGTGTTGCTTGTAAGACAGAACAATTGATCGACATTGTGAATGAGCTAATTTAGTTTATTTAACTATGCTATAGTTGTTAGTTTATGTTATTTAATATATTGATTCCAAGAATATTTATTTTTCTATTTGAATTAAAATACAAATTTGTTGACTACGGTTTACTGCTTTATTTTTATAAAAAAATTGCACTGTCTGAGGTAATGCTGACTCAGACAGTGCAATTTGTAATTTAGATAAATATTTGCTTAAATTACATGGTTTCTAGAGTATCTATACCTAATAAAATTAAACCTTGCTGTAAGGTTTTGCCGGTGAGGCTGGTTAGCTGTAAGCGACTATTGCGTGTGGCATCATCGGCTTTCAGTATCGGGCAGGCCTCATAGAAACGGCTGAAGAGGGTAGCAATCTGATACAGGTAGGCTGCCAGATAATGCGGATAGGTGGAATCAGCAACGCTATCTAGCACGTCTTCAAATCTGAGTAATTCTACGGCCAGTTGTTGTTCCAGTGGTTCATTGAGATTAATACTGGTATTTTTATCCCATGTACCTGCTTTACGGAAAACGCTCTGTACTCGAGTATAGGCATACTGTAAATAGGGTGCGGTATTGCCTTCAAATGATAGCATGCTGTCCCAGTCAAATATGTAATCGCTGGTTCGGTTTTTACTTAAATCTGCGTATTTCACCGCACCGATACCTACTACTTGTCCGATATGAGCTATCTCGGCTGGACTTAAGTCGGGGTTTTTGCTGGCGACTAGAGCGGATGCTCGGGTTACGGCTTCGTTGAGCAAGTCCATCAGTTTTACGGTATCACCACTGCGGGTTTTAAATGGTTTGCCGTCTTTGCCCATCATGGTGCCAAAAGGTACATGTTCAGCGTGTACGTTTTCTGGTAGCCAGCCTGCTTTGCGAGCTACGGTAAATAATTCATTAAAATGCAGGCTTTGGCGTGCATCTACAACATATAATAGGCGATTGGCGTGCAAGGTATTGATACGATAGCGCAAACAGGCTAAATCGGTACTTGCATACAGGAAACCGCCATCTTTTTTCTGAATAATGAATGGAGCCGGTTCATTATCTTGATTCTTGAATTCTTCAAGAAAAACGACTTTGGTGCCATCGCTGTCTACAGCAATGCCTTTGGCCAGCAGTTCGTTCACGGTAGGCTGTAGCTGGTCGTTATAGAATGATTCACCGGTTACATCACTAGGTAATAGTTTTAAGCCCAGTTTTTGGTAAACTGCCTGCGCGTGTTGCAATGATGTTTGTACAAACTGTTGCCACAAGGTCAGTACGCTGGAGTCACCGCTTTGTAATTTTACTACATATTCACGTGCAGTATTGGCGAAGTTTTCGTCTTCATCAAAACGTACTTTGGCGTTGCGGTAAAACTGCTCTAAATCGGCCAGTTCCAGATCGGCACGGCCATTTTGTTGTTGCTCAGTCAGGTAAGCTACCAGCATTCCAAATTGGGTACCCCAGTCTCCTACGTGATTCTGTGCAATAACTTTATGCCCTAGAAATGATAATACTCGATTTAAGCTGTCTCCGATAATGCTGGAGCGTAAATGCCCTACGTGCATTTCTTTAGCCAGATTAGGTGAAGAATAATCGATAACAATTGTTTGTGGTTCGCTGCTGCGAGTAATGCCTAAATGATCATCCTGTAATGCGCTTTCGATATATTGAACCAGTTTTTCCGGCCGCAGACGCAGATTGATAAAACCTGGTCCAGCGACTTCTGCTGTGGCTATCAGATGATTTTCCTGTAGTGCTTCGGCAACTTTCTGTGCCAGTTCGCGTGGATTCTGTCTGTTTTTTTTGGCTGCTCCCATTACGCCATTGATCTGATAATCACCAAAATCACGGTTTTTGGCAGGTTGTAGCACAATTGGATGTTCAGCAAGTCCTGTTGCGCTGAATGCTTTTTCAACTTCAGCTGCAACTTGTTGATGTAATTTCATGTTGGTTTAACAATTAAGAAAATGGCTAATTTTCGCATAAATACGCGTAAATCGCATTAACAGAGCATGGTAACTGATGGGTAATATTGTTGCTGGGTAGAAAATTTATTCTGTAATGGAATAAGAATGCTGTTGTGTGAGTGGGGGAAGTACCTGTCTGTTGGTTTGTTGTTGAGTTTGGCGTATATTGCTGTTACCTATCTGGATTGCAGACAGACAGGGGGTGTCTTACAGGTTGGCAAGATTAGCCAACGCGATAAAAGGCTAAGCTACCGAGTAAGTTTGGCCATAAGCGAATACGTTTATTGCCACTCATTACGGCACGCTGCAAAACTCTTAAATGGTTTTTGGTGCATAATTTGTCGAAATCATGAAGAGTACACCAGTGAATATTTGGGGTGTTATACCATTGGTAAGGCATGCGTTCCGATACTGGCATATGCCCATTCAAAGCGATTTGCAGGCGATTGCGCCAGTAGCCAAAGTTGGGGAATGTGACGATGGCTTCTCTGGCTACGCGTTTCATTTCCTGCAGGATGTTTTCGGTATTTTTCATAGCCTGAATGGTTTGGCTTAAGACTATAATATCAAAGCTGTTATCGTTAAAGTGTTGCAGGCCGGCTTCCAGATCGGCCTGTATAACATTGATACCACGCTGCATGGCGGCTAAAACACTGCTGGTGGCAATTTCCAGCCCGTAACCTTGACAATTTTTGTGTTTGACCAGCGCTGCCAGTAGTTCACCATCGCCACAGCCTAAGTCGAGTACACGGCTATTGGGTGTAATCCAGTCGAAAATCATTTGTAAGTCACCACGCAGTGGCGTTGATGAAGTATTCATTGTGTCAGTTCGGTGGCTATATTGTTAAAATAAATACGGATGGCTGTCTGATAGTCTGTGTCTTCCATTAAGAATGCATCATGGCCATGGGCAGACTTGAGTGCTATGTATTGTACAGGTTTGTTGGCTGCGACTAGTGCGTCAAGTAATTCTTGTGAACGTCTGGGTGAGAAACGCCAGTCGCTGCTGAAGCTGGCAATCAGTATTTTGGCTTGGATTGCTGATACGGCAGCAACTAGATCATCAGCATATTCGCGCGCCGGATCGAAGTAATCAAGTGCTTTTGTCATCAGTAAATAGCTGTTGGCATCGAAAACGTTGGCAAATTTGTCACCCTGATAACGAAGGTATGATTCAACTTCAAATTCTACGTTGTAATTATACTGATAGTTTGGCTGACGCATTTGACGCCCAAATTTTTTGCCCAGTCCGTCTTCTGCTAGATAGGTGATATGCCCCATCATGCGCGCTATACGTAAGCCACGGCGCGGAATTTGTTGTTGCTGTGCATAATGTCCCTCACAAAATTCGGGATCAGTCAGGATGGCTTGTCGGGCTACATCGTTAAAAGCAATATTTTGTGTTGATAAGCGTGGAGCGGAGGCTATGATCAATGCATGACGCAGACGCTGTGGTTGATCAATTGCCCATTGTAATGCCTGCATTCCGCCTAAGCTGCCGCCCATTACTGCTGCCCATTGCTGGATACCAAGCCGGTCAGCCAGCATGGCTTGGCTCTGAACCCAGTCTTTTACTGTAACAATGGGAAAGTCGGCACCATATGCTTTGTTGGTGGCCGGATTAATACTAAGCGGTCCGGTACTGCCGTGACAGCCACCCAGATTATTCAGGCCAACGACAAAGAAGCGGTTGGTATCGACCGGTTTACCGGGACCAACCATGTTATCCCACCAGCCGGGATGTTTGTCGGTACTGCTATGGTAACCGGCAACATGATGATTTCCAGAAAGTGCATGGCATATCAGTACTGCATTAGTTTTGTCTGTATTAAGGGTGCCATATGTTTCAACCATTAATTCAAACTGTGGTAAAACACAACCGTTCTGCAAGGTTAACGGACAGTTGAAAGACCACTTTTGCGGAGTAACAATGCCAATACTATCTATTTCTTTCATGGGAATAGGTAAAAGAATAGAAAACTGGCATTATAGCGGCTTTGTCTGATTTGCACAGATTTAACGTGTTTTGGAAAGTATATGATAGGACGATTACTGCGTCTGTTTGCTATTGTAATTTTATTGGGTGTGTTGTTAAGGCATGTGCTTGGAAGACGGCAAAAGCAGACTCTGGGTTATTGGGTAAATTGTCTTGCTCTGATATTGTTGGTAGTTACTTTGTTAATGTGGCTGTTATATGTATTTAAATTGGTTTTCTGGTAAATGGGAAAGTGTTGTAGTTTTGATTAATTAAAAATATCCGGCCAGTTGTTCAGGCTGGCCGGATATTTTAGGATATTTTATTTGTATTTTATAATAAGCTGCTAACTTCAGCTTTTTCTTCTTCAAGTTCTGCTAAAGTATGGTTGATACGCTGCTGACTGAATTCATCAATTGGCAAATCTTTAACAATTGTGTATTGACCATTTTCACAAGTCATTGGAAAGCCAAATACAATTCCTTCTGGAATGCCGTAAGAACCATCAGATGGTACTCCCATGGTAACCCATTCACCATCACTACCGATTATCCAGTCATGAATCTGGTCGATGATGGCGTTGGCGGCACTTGCTGCTGAAGAGAGGCCACGGGCTTCGATAATCGCAGAACCGCGTTTACCTACTTTAGGCAGATATTCGTTTTTATACCAGTCCTGATCATTGATCATTTCCGCTATGTTTTCATTGTCTAAGGTGGCAAAACGGTAATCGGTGTACATGGTAGGGCTGTGATTTCCCCATATACACAGTTTTTTAATTTTACTTACTGGTTTGCCGGTTTTTTCGGCCAGCTGGCTGAGTGCGCGGTTTTGGTCCAGACGCATCAGCGCGGTAAAATTTTTAGCCGGTAAGTCTGGTGCGGATTGCATGGCTATATAGGCATTGGTATTGGCCGGATTGCCCACTACCACGACTTTTACATCACGGCTGGCTACTTTATTTAGAGCCGCACCTTGAGTGGTGAATATTGCTGCATTTGCCTGTAGTAAATCGCTGCGTTCCATACCTTTGGTGCGCGGGCGGGCACCAACGAGGATGGCTATGTCCGCATCTTTGAATGCTACTTCAGGATCGTCTGTAGCGAACATGTCGACCAGCAGGGGAAAGGCGCAATCTTGTAATTCCATCATTACGCCCTTAGCAGCGGTTTGGGACTGGGGTAAATCTAAAAGTTGCAGAATAACCGGAGTATCAGTTCCAAGCATATCGCCACTGGCAATGCGAAAAAGCAGAGCATAACCAATCTGGCCGGTAGCACCCGTTACGGCGATGCGTACAGGTTTTTTCATAACTTATCCTCTTAAAAAATAAAAACACGACTACAAATATTTTTTCTTGTCTTTGAAGGTGGTTGGTTTGTCAGTACTACAAGAATTTGGTGCGTATGATAACAAGATTTTGTTCAAAATTAAATTAATTGGAGTAAATAGATTGATGTTTTTCGAGAATATAAAGGTAGTTTTTTATGTTATCTTATGTCTTATATAAGACTTTATTTACATAGGTTTGAAATGCCGTACAATAGATTGAAAAGTAGTCCGCTCAAAAGGCGTATTCCGTTATATCAGTCAGTCATGCAAAGGGTTGTACATTTACTTGTGGATGGTGATTTCAAGCCTGGGCAGCCATTACCCAGTGAATGGGATCTGGCGGCGCACTGGGGTGTGAGTCAGGGTACGATACGCAAGGGGCTGAATGAGCTGGTATCACGAGGTATTTTACGGCGTCATCAGGGGGTAGGTACTTTTGTTACTCAGCAAAACTGGGATTGGGGCTGTTACCCTTTTACTGAGATGCCTGTACTACAAGAAGGTAAAACGAGGCAGGTCTGGCCCGTGGCGGAAGTACTGAGTCTGGTAGTGACTGCTGCTGATGAGGAAACCGCCGTACAGTTAGGTTTAAAAAAAGCTGAACTGGTGTGGAAAATTATGTTGCTATGGCGTACTGGTTATGCTGAGGTGGCAGTAGATGAAATATTTTTACCTGTTGCATTATTACCAGATTTAAATGTGCGGTTTATACGTCGTCGTCGCAGTTTTTATGCTTTTTTATTGCTTGAATATGATGTTCTGGTGGATACTGCCCAACAATGGCTCTGGCAGACAGTTTTGCATCCAGAAACAGCCAGACTGTTAAAAGCGGATATGGCTCTGCCTGCATTGTGTCTTGGACGCTTGAGTCAGAGTGTTGACGGTGTACTCTATGAGTGGCGCCGGCGTTATTTACGGTTAGGAAATCAAGCCATGCAGTTAAGTGGTTTTACTGCTGAGTTTTGAGGGATGAATTGTAAATAATTTGTGTGTTGTGTTTTTGCATATTTGCTAAAAACTAAGTCAATTGCTGTAAATTTCGGTTGTAGGCGACTTAGGTCGCTGGTTTTGAGTTTTATATCACCTAATAATCAAGAGGAGTTACCGATGCAAAAAGAAAGGCCAGTGTATCTGGATATACATAAGATACGACTACCCATACCGGGTATTGTATCTATTTTTCATCGTTTTAGTGGTGTAGCACTTTTTATCTGTATTCCGCTGTTTTTATGGCTGTTTTCAGGTACGCTGTCTCATGAGTCTGCGTTTGATACATATTATGCGCTTGTGCAAAATCCTTTGGTGAAGTGCATTCTTTTTCTTTTGCTGCTGGCTTATGTTTATCACAGTTTGGCTGGTGTTCGTTTTCTGCTTCTGGATATTCATAAAGGTACAGAGCTTAAAACAGCACGGGCTTCTGCTAAGGCTGTGATTGTCTGCGCAATTGTATTGACCGTTATTATCTATGGAGCGTGCTTGTTATCATGATTGATCGTAATTTGGCTGGTGCGCACTATGGTTTGCGCGACTGGATTATGCAGCGTATTACAGCGGTAGTTATGCTGGTGTACTCAGTACTGTTCTTAATCATGATTATCTGTTTACCTCATAGTTATCAGCAATGGCAGTGTTTCTTTGCTCAAACTTGGGTACGTCTGGTAACACAGATTTTTATACTGGCTTTGACATTACATGCCTGGGTTGGTATTCGTGATTTGTGGATGGACTATATTAAACCTGCAGGTTTACGTCTGTTTTTGCATGTAGCCACAATTTTATGGCTAGTTGGCTGTCTGATTTATTCTGTTCAAGTGATTTGGGGGTTAGCATGAGTATGCCCAAGAGTTTGCCGGTACGTCGTTTTGATGCAGTAATTGTTGGCGGCGGTGGCGCAGGGCTTCGTGCAGCTCTGCAATTATCTAAAGCGGGTTTGAGTACAGTGGTGTTGTCTAAGGTTTTTCCAACACGTTCGCATACGGTAGCGGCTCAGGGGGGTATTTCTGCCTCTCTTGGCAATGTGCAGGAAGACCACTGGAACTGGCATATGTACGATACGGTTAAAGGTTCTGACTGGCTAGGTGATCAGGATGCGATTGAATTTATGACGCGCCGTGCACCTGATGCCGTTGTGGAACTGGAGCATATGGGTATGCCGTTTGACCGTGTTGAATCCGGCAAGATTTATCAGCGTCCTTTTGGCGGACATACTGCTGAATTCGGTAAACGTGCAGTGGAGCGTGCCTGTGCTGTGGCAGACCGTACGGGTCACGCTATGTTACATACGTTGTATCAGCAAAATGTACATGCAGAAACTCAGTTTTTTGTTGAATGGGCTGCCCTTGATCTGATTCGTGATTCTGAGGGGGTGGTTATTGGTGTTATCGCCATGGAAATGGAAACAGGTGAGGTTTTCATTTTGCATGCTAAAGCGGTGTTATTTGCCACTGGTGGTGCGGGTCGTATTTATGCATCTTCTACCAATGCCTATATGAATACTGGTGATGGTCTGGGTATGGCTGCACGAGCTGGTATTCCTCTTGAGGATATGGAATTCTGGCAGTTCCATCCTACTGGCGTTGCTGGTGCTGGTGTTTTGATCACTGAAGGGGTGCGTGGCGAAGGCGGGATTCTGCTGAACAGTGAGGGTGAGCGTTTTATGGAACGTTATGCGCCTACTGTAAAAGATTTGGCTTGTCGTGATGTGGTTTCGCGGGCTATGTCGATTGAAATCCATGAAGGTCGTGGTGTAGGCAAAAACAAGGATCACGTTCTGCTGAAAGTAGATCATCTTGGTGCCGAAAAAATTATGGAAAAGCTGCCGGGTATTCGCGAAATTTCTATTCAGTTTGCAGGTGTTGACCCGATTAAAGACCCTATTCCAGTGGTGCCAACCTGTCACTATATGATGGGTGGCATTCCCACTAATTATCATGGTCAGGTGGTCATGGCCAAAGGTGATGATCTGGAAGCTCCGGTACCGGGTTTTTATGCTGCTGGTGAATGTGCCTGTGCTTCGGTGCATGGTGCCAATCGTCTGGGTACCAATTCATTACTGGATCTGGTGGTGTTTGGTAAGGCAGCAGGTGATCATATGATTGATTATATTAAAAAACAGGTTGCACATCGTGAATTGCCTGCTGATGTTGGCGAGAAAACACTTGCTCGTCTCAGCCGTCTTGAAAATCAAACTAATGGCGAGGAGGTGGCTGAAGTACGTAATGATTTGCAGCGGTGTGTTCAGTCGCATGCTGGTGTATTCCGTACTGATGCTCTGTTGCAGGAAGGCATTGAAAAAATCAATGAAATTGCTGAACGTGTAGCCAAAACACAGATTCATGACAAGAGTAAGGTGTGGAATACAGCACGGCTTGAAGCACTGGAACTGGATAATCTGATTGAAGTGGCTCAGGCAACTCTGGTTTCTGCTGCTGCACGTAAGGAATCACGTGGAGCACATGCTTCAGATGATCATCCGCAACGTGACGATGAAAACTGGATGAAACACACATTGTACTACGCTGAAGACCAGCATTTGGAATATAAACCGGTACACACCAAACCTTTGAGTGTGGAATATATAAAACCGGCCGAACGCGTTTACTAAGGAACTATCAAGATGGAAAAAATCCACTTCCAGGTGTACCGCTATAATCCCGATGTGGATGCCAAGCCGTACATGAAAGATTACGAACTCGAAATTGAACCTACAGATGTGAAGCTATTGGATGCGCTGATTAAGCTTAAGGCGCAGGATGACAGCTTATCTTTCCGCCGCTCTTGCCGTGAAGGTATTTGTGGTTCTGATGGTATGAATATTAATGGCAAAAACGGTTTGGCCTGTCTGACTGATATTCGTAGTCTGAAGCAGCCAATTGTTTTGAAACCTTTACCTGCTTTGCCTGTTATTCGTGATCTGATTGTTGATTTTACGCAGTTTTTTAATCAATATCATTCAATTAAACCCTATATGATTAATGATACGGTGGCACCAACGCGTGAACGTTTACAGTCGCAGGCAGAGCGCAAAGAGCTGGACGGTCTGTATGAATGTATTCTGTGTGCCTGCTGTTCTACGTCATGTCCTTCATTCTGGTGGAATCCAGATAAATTTGTTGGTCCGTCCGGACTGCTGAATGCTTATCGTTTTATTGCTGATACTCGTGATACTCGTACTAATGAGCGTCTGGATAATCTGAACGATCCTTACAGGTTGTTCCGGTGCCATACGATTATGAACTGTGTTGATGTTTGTCCGAAACATCTAAATCCAACGCGAGCCATCGGTAAGATTAAAGACTTAATGTTAAGAAGAGCAATCTGATGCAGCATTTTGATGATAATGCCAAACGTCGCATACGCTGGTTAACCCGTCGTGGTTTGCTTGAGCTGGATATTATTTTGGGTCGTTTTATGTCGCAATTCTTTGACCAGCTTTCTGATGCTGATTTAAATGCATTTGTGGCGTTAATGGATCTACCCGATCCGGAAATTCTGGCATTGATCAATCGGTCTGAAAACTGTTTCAGTTCTCAGTTTGAGCCTGTTCTTGAAAAAATAAGGCAGGCTCAACTTTTGTGAAATGCTTTTCTTTTGTTAATGTTTTTAAGTTTATTTTATTTAAATAGAAAAATTGAAAATTAAGGAGTTAGAGATGACCAAGAAAGCTATACTCAGCATTGAGGGGCAAGAACCTTTTGAGATGCCGGTATTATCTGGCAGTCTAGGACCGGACGTAGTTGATATTCATAAACTGTATTCTGGAACCAGCATGTTTATGTTTGATCCAGGGTTCACATCAACCGCATCCTGTGAATCGAAAATCACCTTCATTGATGGTGAAAAGGGGCAGCTTTATTATCGGGGATACCCCATTGAACAGCTTGCAGAGCACAGTGATTATCTGGAAACCTGCTATTTGCTGATATATGGTGAGTTACCCGATGCAGTCGAGAAACAGAAATTTGAGCTGGGTGTGTTGCGTCATAATATGGTGCATGAACAGCTTACTTGGTTTTTCCGTGGCTTTCGACGTGATGCTCATCCGATGTCAATGATGGTAGGGGTAGTAGGTGCACTAGCAGCATTCTATCAGGACAGTTTGGATATCAATAATCCAGATCACCGTCGAATTGCTGAATACCGCATGATTGCCAAGGTGCCAACTCTGGCAGCCATGTGTTATCGCTACTCAAAAGGCTTGCCATTTAATTACCCGCGTAACAATCTGTCTTATTCTGGCAATTTTATGCATATGATGTTTGCCAAACCAACGGAGGACTATGTAGTAAATCCTGTGCTTGAACGTGCTTTGGATCGAATTTTGATTTTGCATGCAGATCATGAGCAGAATGCTTCGACATCTACTGTGCGTTTGGCAGGTTCATCTGGTGCCAATCCTTTTGCCTGTATTGCAGCGGGTATAGCCTGTCTGTGGGGGCCGGCTCATGGTGGTGCCAATGAGGCAGTTTTGAAAATGCTGGATGAAATTGGTGATGTATCCCGTGTTGAAGAATTTATGCAGGGGGTTAAAGAAAAACGTTATCGTCTGATGGGTTTTGGACATCGTGTATACAAAAATATGGATCCACGTGCCAAGATTATGAAACAGACTTGTGATGAAGTGTTAAATGAATTGGGATTGCTTGATAGTCCTAAATTCAAGCTGGCAATGGCTCTGGAAAAAATTGCTCTGGAAGACCCATATTTCATTGAACGCAAGCTTTATCCGAACGTTGATTTTTACTCTGGTATTGTTCTAAGTGCATTGGGTATTCCGACCACAATGTTTACTGTGTTGTTTGCTGTGGCACGTACAGTTGGCTGGGTATCACACTGGCACGAAATGATTGCTGACCCAAATCAGAAAATTGGCCGTCCGCGACAGCTATATACTGGTTCTGGTCGACGCGATTATCTACCTGTAGATAAACGCTGATTATTTGTGTGTGTGTACAGGCAGCTGTAAAGCTGCCTGAAACATATACTGATGCTTCATCCTCATGTTGTACACGTGGTGATCTGGAATCGGTATGTTGATATGCGGTAATCTGGAATCGGCATTCGATTTGAATATTGGTAGGGGATAGTAATATTCCTGTTTTATTAGTTTAAGGTAAAAAAGGGTTTTTACCATGATGGAAGAACAAACCAGTCTTTCTTATTTATATGGTGCCAATGCTCCTTACATTGAGGAGCTTTATGAGAGCTACCTGAAAGATCGAGATTCAGTTGATGAATACTGGAAAGATTATTTTGACAAAGTAGCGGCATTGCCTGGCTACGTTGCCAAAGATATACCGCAATTACCGATTCAGGAATCTTTTGTCAATCTGTCCAGACAGCATGGTACTGCTGCGCAGGGTAGTGTTGATTTAAATATATTACAAAAGCAGGTATCAGTATTGAAGCTGATGAATGCTTATCGTACTCTGGGTAGTCGCAATGCTAATCTGGATCCGCTAAAACGCCGTTCTAAAGAATATTTGGCTGAACTTGATCCGGCACAATATGGTTTGACAGATGCTGATATGTCTACCAAATTCTATACTGGTAGCGATTTTGCATGCAGTCCGAAGCTGCCTTTATGTGAAATTATCAATAAGCTGGATCAGACTTATTGTGGTACGGTTGGTGTGGAATTTATGCACATCACGCGTCCGGATGAACGCAACTGGGTTCAGGAGCGGGTAGAAAAAGATTTATCAGCCAGCAATTATACTCCTGAACATAAACGCCGCATTCTGAAACAGTTGACTGCTGCTGAAACGCTGGAACGTTATTTACATACTCGTTATGTCGGCCAGAAACGTTTCTCGCTTGAAGGTGGCGAAAGCACGATTGTTGCTTTGGATTATCTGATGCAGCATTGCGGCAATCACGGTGTTGAAGAGGTTATGATTGGTATGGCTCACCGTGGCCGTCTGAATGTGCTTGTGAATATCCTTGGTAAGGAGCCGCGCGATTTATTCAGCGAATTTGAGGGTAAATATACAACTACTCTGCCTAGCGGTGACGTGAAATACCACATGGGCTTTACCTCTGATCTGGCTACCAGCAATGGCCCGCTACATGTTTCACTGGCTTTTAACCCATCTCATCTGGAAATTGTTAATCCGGTAGTGGAGGGTGCTGTACGTGCACGCCAGAAACGTCGTGGTGAATCTGGCCGTAAAGCTGTATTACCAGTATTGATTCATGGGGACTCTGCATTTATCGGTCTGGGTGTAAATCAGGCTAATTTCAATCTTTCCCAGACACGTGGCTATACTACTGGCGGTACTATTCATATTGTGATCAATAACCAGATTGGTTTTACCACTTCTGATTTACGTGATACCCGTTCTACTGTGTACTGTACAGATCTGGCTAAAATGGTTGATGCACCGATTTTCCATGTGAATGGTGATGATCCTGAAGCGGTGAGCTATGTGGTAAGTCTGGCGATGGATTATCGCAAGTCATTCGGTAAAGATGTGGTAGTGGATATTGTTTGCTTCCGTAAGCTGGGCCATAACGAAGGTGATGACCCAATGCTGACACAGCCGATGATGTATAACAAAATTCATCAGCATCCTGGAACACGTGCGCTGTATTCAGATCGCTTGGTAAATGAAAATGTGATTACTAAAGAACAAGCGGATGGATTGATTCAGGCTTATCGTGATGCGCTGGATAAAGGTGAACATGTTGAACAGACTACGCTGACTGATTACAACCATAAGTACGCGGTAGACTGGACACCTTATATGGGTACTCACTGGAATCATCCGGTTGAAACTGGTATTCCTGCCGCAGATATTCAACGCCTGACTGCTAAATTTACTACGCTTCCTGAAGATTTTACTCCACATAATACTGTAAAGAGAATGCTGGCTAACCGTATTGCTATGGCAGAAGGTACACAGCCTATTGACTGGGGTATGGCTGAGACACTGGCTTATGCCAGTTTGGTAACCAATGGCAATGGTGTTCGGATTTCAGGTGAAGATTCCGGCCGTGGTACTTTCTCTCACCGTCATGCTGTATTGCACGACCAGAAACGCGAAAAGAGTGATGCCGGTGCCTATGTGCCTTTACGCAATCTGAGTGAAAATCAGGCATCATTCTTGGTAATTGATTCTATCCTGAATGAAGAAGCTGTATTGGCCTATGAATATGGCTTTGCTTGCAGTGCACCTGATCAACTTGTTATCTGGGAAGCACAGTTTGGTGATTTTGCCAATGGAGCTCAGGTAGCAATTGACCAATTTATTACTTCTGGTGAAACCAAATGGGGTCGCTTGTGTGGCTTAACTGTGATTTTACCTCATGGCTATGATGGTCAAGGTCCTGAACATTCTTCTGGCCGTTTGGAGCGCTGGCTGCAATTGTGTTCTGAAGATAATATTCAGGTTGTGATGCCGTCTGAAGCTTCTCAGATGTTCCATGTGTTACGCCGTCAAGTATTGCGTCCATACCGTAAACCACTGGTTATTTTCATGTCCAAACGCTTGCTGCGTTTCAATGAATCCATGAGTCCGCTCAGTGATTTCACTGAAGGCCATGCTTTCCGTCCGGTAATTGGCGATCAGGTTGAAGGTAATGAAAATAGCGTTAAACGGGTGATTCTGTGTGCTGGCCAAGTGTACTACGATATCAATAAGGCGCGTTTGGAACGTGATCTTGGTAAAGATATTGCTATTGTGCGTGTGGAACAGTTGTATCCGTTCCCATACGAACAGCTGGCTGCTGAATTGAGCCGTTACCCCAATGCAACTGAAATTCTGTGGGCTCAGGAAGAACCAAAAAATCAGGGTGCATGGTTCCAGATTCGTCATCGTATTGAGAAAATTGCTGGTAGCAAGCAAAAAGTTATTTTTGCCGGTCGTCCGGCCAGTGCTTCACCAGCCGTGGGTTATATGAGTAAACACGTTGCTCAGCTCAAACAACTGGTTGATGATGCTCTGGAATTAAAATAATCCAAATCCATTCTGAATAACTGGCCACCTTGGTGGTGGCCTTTGCCCTTTTTTAGGAGTAATCCATGATTATTGATGTAACCGTTCCCATGCTTCCAGAAAGTGTGACTGAAGCCACTCTGATGACTTGGAATAAAAAAGTAGGGGATTTCGTACAGCGTGACGAAAACCTGATTGATCTGGAAACGGATAAAGTTGTATTAGAATTGCCAGCTCAGCAGGCAGGTAAATTGGTGGAAATTATTGAAGCTGATGGTGCAACCGTGACAGCGGGTCAGTTGCTGGCTAAAATTGATACTTCAGCTACTGCAGAAGCTACAGCTCCCGCTGCGGCAGCACCACAGGAGGCTACTCCTGCGGCAGCTGCTCCGGTAAGTACCGCTCCTGCCAATCAAACTCAAGCTGGTGTTGCTATGCCTGCTGCTGCCAAATTGGCTGCGGAAAAAGGTGTGAATACAGCTACTATTCAGGGTTCCGGTCGTGATGGCCGTGTACTGAAAGAAGATGTTGCTGCCGCTGCCTCTGCACTGGCTTCTGCACCTACTATGGCTACCAGCAAAGCCGCTGCGCCTTCTACCGCCGGCGACCGCGTAGAACAACGTGTACCGATGTCTCGTTTGCGTTCTCGTGTTGCTGAACGTTTGTTGCAGTCACAGCATGAAAATGCGATTTTGACTACATTTAACGAAGTGAATATGAAACCGGTTATGGATTTGCGTAACCGTTATAAAGATCAGTTCCAGAAAGAATATGGGGTTAAACTGGGCTTTATGTCTTTCTTCGTTAAAGCTGCTGTTGCTGCTTTGAAGAAATACCCTGTTGTAAATGCTTCTATTGATGGCACTGATGTTGTTTATCACGGCTATTTTGATATTGGTATCGCAATTGGCAGTCCGCGTGGTCTGGTGGTACCGATTCTGCGTGATGCTGATCAGATGAGTATTGCTGACATCGAACAGGCTATTCATGATTATGCGGTAAAAGCCAAAGATGGTAAACTGGCACTTGAAGATTTGACTGGCGGTACTTTCAGTATTACTAATGGCGGTACTTTCGGTTCAATGATGTCTACACCAATTATCAATCCTCCTCAATCGGCTATTTTGGGCATGCATGCTACTAAAGAACGTGCTGTGGTTGAAAATGGTCAGGTTGTGGTACGTCCAATGATGTATCTGGCTCTTTCTTATGACCATCGTCTGATTGATGGACGTGAAGCAGTATTAACTCTGGTTGCTATTAAAGATGCCTTGGAAGATCCTGCACGTTTGCTGCTGGAGCTGTAAGCAAATTATTGATTGCTGTATTCTGTTTTGTGACAGAGTACTCTAAGAAATAACAACCGTAATGATGGCCATACCCGGATAATATGGCGTTTGTGCCACATTACGGTTTGGTTTTATCAGTCTGAAATTTTCATGATTGAAAGGAATTTTGATGTCTCAATTTGACGTTGTGGTAATTGGTGCGGGTCCTGGTGGCTATGTTGCGGCTATTCGTGCTGCTGAGCTGGGATTTAAAACAGCTTGTATTGATGCTGGATTAAATAAAAAGGGTGATGGACCTGCTTTGGGCGGTACATGTCTGAATGTAGGTTGTATTCCTTCTAAAGCTTTGTTGCAAACCAGTGAAAATTATCATGCTGCTCAAGCTGAATTTGCTGAACATGGGATTGATGTTGAGGTTAAAGGCTTCAATGCCAAAAAAATGATTGAACGTAAAGATGCTATTGTTAGTAAGTTGACTAATGGTATTGGTTTTCTGTTCAAAAAAGAAAAAGTAGAAAGTATTTTTGGTAAAGGTTCTCTGCAAGGTCAGGTTGATGGCTTATGGCAGATTGAAGTGGATACCAATGGTACTAAACAGTTGGTTACTGCTAAACATGTAATTATAGCAACTGGTTCTTTGCCACGTCCGCTGCCTCTGACTGAAATTGATAATGTTAATGTACTGGATAATGAGGGTGCACTGAATCTTGAAGCTGTACCAGCCAAACTAGGTATGATTGGTTCTGGTGTGATTGGTCTGGAAATGGGCTCTGTGTGGAATCGTCTGGGTGCGGAAGTTACCATTCTGGAAGCTATGCCTACATTTCTAGCCGCTGCTGACCAGCAGGTAGCCAAGGAAGCTTTCAAGGTTTTCACTAAAGAACAAGGTCTGAATATCCATCTTGGTGTAACGGTTAATGAAATTGTTAAAGGTGAAAACAATGTGACTGTTAAGTACACTGTTGCCGGTGAAGAAAAAACGGAAACCTTTGATAAGCTGGTTATTGCAATTGGCCGTATTCCCAACACTAATGGTCTGAATGCTGAAGGTGCTGGTCTGCAAAAAGATGATCGCGGCTTCGTTGTGGTTGATGATGAATGTCGTACCAGTCTGCCAAATGTATGGGCGATTGGTGATGTGGTTCGTGGTCCGATGCTGGCACATAAGGCTTCTGCGGAAGGTGTGGCTGTGGCTGAACGTATTGCAGGACAGAAACCTTTTGTAGATATGAATACCATTCCGGCAGTTATGTATACTCATCCAGAAATTGCGTGGGTTGGTCAAACTGAGGAGCAGTTAAAAGCTGCTGGTGTGAATTATAAAAAAGGACAGTCCAGCTTTGCTGCTAATGGTCGTGCTCTTGGTATGGGGCAAGCAAAAGGATTTGTTAAGATTCTGGCTGATGCGACTACTGATCGTGTATTGGGTGTGCATATCATCGGACCTGTAGCTTCTGAACTGATCGCCGAAGCAGTGATGGCTATGGACTTTAAGGCTTCTAGCGAAGATATTACCCGTATTGTTCACGCTCATCCGACATTATCTGAAGCAATGCATGAGGCTGCCTCTTCAGTTAAATAATACTGATTGTTGTACAGATTTAACCCGTATTCTTCTGGATACGGGTTTTTTATTTTTAGTATGATTGAATATATATATATTTGATATTAAAGTATTTTATTGTATTAAGGTGCTGTTTGGGGTAATATACGTTAATTGATGTTTTTTCCTGTAATGCATAAATTGGGGGAAATTCTATGCCTAATAATTATTGTGTTTTTTATGTGGATGAACCCTTTAATGAATTTTCTGCTGGTGCGTTAATTCAGAAAGATTATTTTTATTATAATCAATTGAGAACATGGAAAGCTCAAGATGCACTTTTTCCGTTTCAAGATTTACATCATGAAAGATATGATGTCCGTGATGGTAGCGATTGGGGAAGTGTTTTAAGACCACGCATTAGAGAGCGTTTAAAGTGTGCTGATAATATAGTTTTGATTTTAAGTGAGGATACTTTTCAATCACGAAGTGTGAAAGAAGAGATTGAATATGGTATTGGATATTTAAAATTACCAGTCATCGTAATTTATACTGAACTACTGGAAAAAAAGGATATGCTGGTTACTGGAAAAAACAATATAAATTTTAAAGTCCATTATTTCTGCAATAAATTACCTATATTCAAACAGTTAAAGGCTCAGGTTCCGGTTTTACATGTACCATTCAATAAAGAAATGATTGCCAAGGCATTTAAGAAAAATAATTTTGTTAAAAATAGCCATATCAGGCCGAATAATTATATGGTGACGACCTGATATTGATTAGATTTATCAGTATGCAATGTTTGCTGATATAACATAAAAATATCTTGATCACGTTGCTGGAGCAGACCAATGTAGATTAGCAGAGCTGAAAAAGTGAATTTTTCTGTTTAAGCTAAGCCTATACTCTAATAGTTTATTCTTTCCACTGTCTTTTTACTTTATCAAGTGCCCGGCGATCGCGTTTGGTGGGTCTGCCATCAGGATATGCGGCACTTATCTTACTAGCCTGATTAAGTGCTTTCAGTTCTGCCCGTTTGGCAGCGATAGTGCTGTCTTCGCTGTAAAGTAAACGGGCTTCCGGTGCAGGGCGACGCATTTGATTGAGTTGCTGTACTTGAATTCTATAGGGCAGGGAATTGAGGGTTAAATCAATAATGTCACCGATCTGGATATTTTTGCTATTTTTAACTTTGGCGCCATTTACCTGAACGCGTCCTAATTCGATGTGTTTTTGTGCCAGCGCCCGAGTTTTAAAAAATCGTGCTGCCCACAGCCATTTATCTAGACGCATGCTTGTTGTGCTGATGCTGTTGTTTTTATTCATGGATTTATATTGTCCTGATGTTGGTCTGTAATTATCTTAAATGCTGTTGAGTGATAGGTTAAATTATTTAATAATTTTATGACATAAATTTTTTCCTGTTGATATGATTTAATCCAGTTTTACAACGGTGTTTTCTGGTATGTCAAAAATTTGCCGCAGATAAGCCAGAAATGTATTGTTGTCTGTCATGGTTTTACCGGGTGAATCAGATATCTTAGCTACAGACTGTCCGTTGCATTCAACTAGTTTTAATACGATATTTAATGGCGTTAAGCCCATATCGCAGGTGAAATTGGTACCAATTCCAAAACTGGTTTTGAAACGGTTGTTAAAGTGGATATATAAATCCCAGGCACGCTGTAAATCGAGTCCGTCACTAAAGGTCAACATTTTGGTACGGGAATCTATTTTTAGTTTCTGGTAATGAGCATATGCTTTTTCTCCCCAGATATAGGGATCGCCGCTGTCATGCCGCAGTCCGTCAAACAGTTTGGCAAAATACAGATCGAAATCGCGCAGGAAGGCATCCATGCCAACTACGTCAGTTAAAGCTATGCCTAGATCGCCACGGTATTCATGTACCCATGCTTCCAAGGCAGCTTTCTGAAAATCACGTAAACGCACATCCAGAGCCTGAAAGGCCTGTAAGAATTCATGAGCCATGGTGCCAATAGGAATCAGTCCAAGTTCTTTGGCAATATATACGTTGCTGGTTCCGCGAAAAACACTGGGTGCTGCTTCGTGGAGGGTTCTTACAACATGTTTCTGCCATGAATAGCGATAGCGACGCCGGGTACCAAAATCGGAAACAATAAATGGTGAGTTGTAATGCTGTTGTTCTGATGCGTAGCGGTGTATCAGCTTAGCTTTGGCTTGAAGACGTCGTTCGCCTTCTGCCAGTATTTCGGATGTTTCCAGTCGGTGAAAATACAATTCATTGACAATGGATAGAACAAATATTTCAAAAAACATTGCCTGAATAATAGGGCCTTCAATACGGATATTCAGGTACTGATTATTATCTATGGATGTTTTGATAAAACGGCGCTTTAATTGAAACAGCTCCATATAGTCAACGAAATCGCTTTTGATAAAGCGCAGGCTGCGCAGATATTGCAATTCGTCTTTGCTGAATCTCATCTGGCAGAGACGATCCAGCTCCCAGTTTAGTTCTTCCAGAATATCGCCCAGCGGATATTCTGTTTCATGGTTGTTACGACAGCGAAATTCATAGACACCAGTTGCTTGGGGAAATTGGTGCAGGACAACCTGAAGCATAGTGAATTTGTATAAATCTGTATCCAGTAGTGACTGGATAATCGGTGGTCGGTTGGTATTTATGGCCATATCGCTGATTCAACTCTTGCAAAAAAGTGAAAGTGTAAAGCTATTTCAGAAGAATATGTCTTCGGTGTTCGGGTATGGGCTAGCAGTTTATTTTTTTCATTCGGCTATTGCAGGCATTTGCAGGTGTGCACGTGCAAAAGCAATAGGTTTATCTGACTGGTTTTGCCACATTGTTACGGTAACATGTGAAATACGCTTGCCTGCATGCATAATCTGGCATTGGGCATAGCTATCCAGCGCCTTGCCACTCAATAAATAATCTGTTGTGTAGTCAATTATCCGAGCTGGCTTAGACAAGTTTTGCTGTTCCATCAAATATAAATTGATACAGCTTTGTAAAAAGCCGCCAATTAGGCCACCATGAAGTGCAGGCAGGAAAATATTACCAATATTTTGTGGAGCAAAAGGTAAGCTGTATAGACGTCTGTTCTGGCTATCTGTACCAATTTGCAGATTTATTGCTGCACTGTAAGGCATAAGCTGATAAGCCTTGCTGGTTAATTGTTCATCTAGCTGGAAAATAGTCGGACTCATTTGGCTTGCTCCTGTTGCAGATATGCCTGTAATGCCCGTTGTTCTGTTTCACCTAACGGAGTGTGAATAAAGGTAGCCATACCTAGAGCAAAGGGTTGATTTTCATCTTCCTGAAAGCAGTGGCTGCGGATAAAGGCAATCTGTCCTTCTTGGCGGTAACAATGTGCGCGAACATGAATTGGCTGTTTGGCTGTGGGCTGTTTCAGGTAATCTATGCGCATATCCAGTGTGGCTGTGGTTTCAAACTGTTGAAACAATGCGGCCAGTGAGCAGGCAGAAGCCATATCAACAAGTGTAGTGATTACACCGCCATGAATATTGCCACTGTCAGTGTTTTCAAGCAGTTCATCGCGCCAGTCAACAGAGATGACTGGTTCACCGGAGCTACAGTCTCCATAAATTCTTAACCAGCGGCAATGCGGTAAATTCAGATAGTGATTAAACAGGGTTTTAAATAACCCGGGCTGGGCAGGCATGATAGTATCCTGATGTAAATATTAATTGTTATATTAGGGTTTTTCACTGTGCTTGTCACTATGGAGCTGATTCATTAACCGGTGTTGAATCGGTGCCGGCTTCCACGCCAGCAGTCTGAATGGTAATCGGTTCTTCGGTACTATACTGGGTAATGTAGACAAGTCCTTCCTTTGCCAGTTCTAGTAATGCAATAAAGGTAGTGACAACCAGTGCCAAGCTATCGTTACGGCCGAAAAGTTCAGTGAAATAACAGTGCTGACGGGTTTGCAGATAGCGTAAAACAGCTGTCATCTGGGCGCGTACGGATAAGGTTTCTTTGACCACATTATGGCTGCGCTTGTGCTGGGCGCGTGCCAGAATCGCCAGCCATGCACGAGTTAGATCTGCTACCTGTACTTGCGGTGGCTGGGTAATGGCAACCAATTCTACCGGCAGCCACGCCCAGGCAAAATCTCGTCCTGCCCGGGGTAAAGCATCCAGTTCGGTGGCTGCCAGCTTCATCTGTTCATAGGCAAGCAGGCGACGTACCAGTTCGGCGCGCGGATCGGCAGCTTCTTCCTCGCTGGCGGGCGGGGTGGGTAGAAGTAACCGGGTTTTAATTTCAATCAGTACTGCTGCCATTAACAAATATTCAGCCGTTAAATCCAGTTCGTGCTGCTGCATCTGATGTATATAAGACAGATATTGCTCGGTTACCGTAAGCATAGGAATATCGAGTACATCGATATTTTGTTTGCGAATCAGATATAGCAGTAAATCCAGTGGACCTTCAAAACTCTGTAAAACTATTTGCAGTGCATCTGGTGGAATAAACAAGTCTCGCGGAATTTCTGTAACAGGCTGTCCGAAAAGCACAGCAACTGTTTTTTCCGCAGTAGTTTCTATACTCATGCTTATGTTCAGTTCTTGCACAGATGTTCCAGGCATGCTTGAGCACAACGCAGACCAAAGCTGGCGGTGACAACCATGGCAGCACCATAGCCAGCACAGGACAGTCCTTGCGGAGCAGTTTGTTCTGTATTACAGATACCTGCCTGAGGCAGGGTGATATTTTCGCTGGAATAGATGCAGGGTATATGCATTTTGTCAGTTGGCCGGCGACTGAATCCATGTCGTTTGCGTAATGTATACCGCATATTGGCCAGCATGCGGTCGTTGGTTACGCGGCTTAAATCAGCACACTGAATCAGCGCAGCATCTTTTTGTCCGCCCGCACCTCCTGAAACGATAAAAGATTGGTGCTGGGTGATAAAAAAAGCGGCCATTGCTGCTTTGACACGTACTTGATCGATAGCATCAATGACAAAATCAAATGGCTGGCTAAATATTTGGCTAAGATTGTCTGTATCTACAAAATCCTCTATACAGGTGACCTGACATTCGGGATTAATATCGGCAATGCGTTCTGCCAGAGCTTCGACTTTAGGCTTGCCGATCAGGCTGATTAAAGCTGGCAGCTGGCGATTGATATTCGATTCGGCCACGTTATCTAAGTCAATCAGTGTCAGAGCACCGATGCCACTGCGTGCCAGTGCTTCTATTGCCCATGAACCTACACCACCCACGCCAACTACACAGACGTGTGCCGAAGCGAAACGTTGCAGGCAGTCTTCGCCGTACAATCGTGCGATGCCACCGAAGCGGCGTTGATAGTTTGCTGAAAAATTGAATATCTGCGACACGTAATAAAATCCGGAAAGCCGTTTTAAGCAGGTAGTGGTATTATACTGTATCTGCTAAATGATTCGAATTGCTAAAAAGGATAAGGAGAGTTTCATGTATAAACATTTACTGGTGGCAGTAGATGGCAGCCATACTTCAGAAAATGCTTTAGATCATGCTATTGGTCTGGCCAAGAGTGAAGATGCTGATTTAACTGTTGTCAATGTAGCCAATCCAACTGAATATATGGCTCTGGCTCCTGAGTTTTTGCAACATGAAAGTTATGAAGCAGCTGCCTTGTCAGAGGGTAATACGGTACTGGATGCAGCGGTGGAAAAAGCCGAAGCAGCTTTGCCGGAGGGTAGGGTACATCGTCATTTGCTGATTGCCAACAAAGGGGCAAAAGAAATGGCACAGATGCTGGTTGATTATGCTGATGGGCATGGTAGTGATCTTATTATTCTGGGTACCCATGGACGTAGTGGTCTGATGCATTTACTGATGGGCAGTTTTGCTGAAACTGTTATGCGAGAGACTACTCTGCCATTGTTGATTATTCGCGATAAAATAGATAGCTAATTATAATCAAGTAGATAAGCGAAATTGAGCTTTTGAAAATTGCGATAGGTTTTGTATAGATAAAATCTGAATCGGCTTTAAAGCCGATTCAGATTTTTGACAGGTATTACTGTTATGCTATGAAACCGCACTTTTGATGTGAATCGTATTATTGCTGGATACACAGACTAAGTTAACGGATGTATTTTTTGTGAATCTCTCTGAATTGCGGGTTATTTGCACTACCTAACCATTCAAATGCAATCATTTCACGACTAACGATTTCACAACCACTGGCCTGCATGCGTGCCAAACCCAATTCAACATCACGTTGCCGACGTGAACATACAGCATCTGCAACCACAAAAACTTCATAACCATGTGCACGCAAGTCCAGAGCAGTCTGTAAAACGCAGATATGAGCTTCTATACCGGAAATAATAATCTGGTTGGCATGGTGCAGGCTGTCTTCAGTCAGAACACCGGCGGAAAATACGGAAAAACTTTGTTTCTGGACGATTCTGGCTTGTGGTGCAGCTGTAATAATTTCTTCTCGGGTCGCGCCAATTTTATCAACACAGTGCTCGCTGATTAAGGTAGGAATAGCCATATCATTTGCCAGTCCTGCCAGCCATATATTATTGGTCAGCAGTTCGTCTGTATTATTCAAGGCTGGTAACAGGCGTGTCTGTAAATCAATCATTAATACTGCGGAGCGTTTGCTGTCTAATAACATAATGTGCTTTCAATAATGGTTGAGTAATATGCATGTAAATTGTGCGATATATAGTAGTCGAAAGTTAGCTCAGGTTAACCAAGGCAAGGCCGATACCGGTAAAGCATTTAGCGCGCAGGCACTGTACCCATACGTTCTGTTAGTGTGGTTCGGGGCTCTCCAAAAAGATTGGCATAATAGGTAGTATTGGCCATTACGTTTTTGACATAGGTGCGAGTTTCATCAAAGGGGATGGTTTCGGCGTAAATAGCTCCTTCCAGCGGGATATTTGCCTGCCAGCGTCGGGCGCGACCTGGGCCGGCATTGTAACCAGCTGTAGCCAATACTTCATCGGCAAACTGTTTGCGTACATTGCTCATATACCATGTACCCATGCGGATGTTTCCGCGCATGGTATACAGCTCGTTGCTGTCCATACCCAGCCGTTTGGCTATATCACGGGCAGTAGCGGGCATAACCTGCATCAGGCCGGTAGCACCGACATTTGAACGAACGCCTATCATAAAGCGGCTTTCCTGCCGAATTAAGCCATAAACCCAAGCCGGATCGATGCCAGCTTGCTGGGCAAGTGGAACAGTTAATTCCTTGAATGGTGCAGGATAGCGCAGTTCATAGTTTAGTTGATTATCGGCTTTGTCTGCACTATAAATGCCCATCTCATAAAAGCCATTGCTTTCCGCCAATGTTGCAGCGGCAATCTGCGTATCATCGTTGTAGTTGCGTGTGGCATAGCGCCATTCCTGTTGTGCCTGACGACGCATTAGCCAGTTGTTCTCTGACTGTGCAGTCTTAAACAGGGTTAAAGCGCGGTAAATATTCCCGTCCGCTGCTATTTTACTTTGTACCGGCTGGCTGCTTTTGGCTACAGTGCTCTGGGTATTTGCCTTTCTGCCTAATGCCTCTTTCGCCAGCAGAGAGTAAAAGTTGTGTCCTCGTTGTGCTGTCTGCTCGAATATATTCTGAGCTTGGCTGTTTTGTCCGAGGGCACGATAACTGCGTGCCAGCCAGTATTGCCATGTAACTTGTTGTCGGAGTGCCGGTGGCATGCTGTGAATAATATTGCTGAGTTTTTGCCAGCGCTGTAAACGCAGTGCTGATCGGGCATACCATTCCCACATTTCATTATTCATCTGTGTTGGTTCGGCACGATCAAAATAATTTAGCGCATTGACGGCATTGAGGTTATAAGCCTGTGCCAGACCCAGTTGTGCCCAGCCAAAACCGGTTTGTTCTTTTGTTAAACTTGCAGATAACTGCTGTAAAGTAGTTGCCGCGCTGTCTTTACTGCGGTTTTCTTTCTTAATCACCTGATACAGTAATGCTTCCTGTGCTCCCTGACTACCACCCGTGCTGCTGCCAAGTGAGTCGGGTAAGGGGCTTCCCAATGCCTGAGCCAGATTGCGCGCATTGGTAATTTGATTCTGCGCTAATAAGTAGCGTACACGCCGCCAGCCATTTTGCGCACTGATTTGCTGGCGAGCTGCGGCCTGTTCCAACCAGCGATTACAGCCTTGCGGAAGATTGCCTGTTTCCATGCTCAAGCTAGCAAGTAAGTCTGAATCATTGTCTATGCCTGCCAATGCGGCGTAGCAGCGTGTTTCCTGATCTTGAGAATTCTTGTCTAGTAGGGCGTATTGCTGGTCAAATACATTCCAGTTCCCGCGTTTACCTAACTGCTGTAACCAGATATTGCGGATGCTGGTACTCATTGCACTGGTTGGCTGCTGAACAAGAAATTGTGCCGGCAGAACATCGTCTCCATTCTTTGCTGCTTTAAGAGCGTTCTGATATTGCTGGAAACTGTCGATAATTTTATCTGGGGTTTCTGTAGCCTGAGTGCCTGGCAAAATAGTATTGCCTGTATTCTTATTAATTGGCTGTAGGGCTACTTCATGTTGATTACTGCATGCTGTTATCAGCAGTAGGGCACCTGAAATCAGATGATGCTGTTGAATAGATAATTTTGATCTCAACATCGTTAGATGTTTAATTAATTTTTTTCCTTCAATTTTTCTCATAATGTAATTTATTTTTTCCAGTAGGCTGGTGTAAAGAGGATGAAAACAGTAAATATTTCCAGACGTCCAAGTAGCATGATGATGATGCATAACCACTTTTGTATGTCTGAGAGGAAAGCAAAATTATTTGTCGGGCCAACCGTACCTAGCCCAGGGCCTGCATTGGTGATACAGCTAATTGCCGCTGTAAGTGCAGACAGAAAATCCAGCCCGCTTATCATCAGAGCAAAGCTGAATAAAATGATGGTGATCACGTAGACAAATACAAAGGCCATTACAGTGAGCGCACGCCGGTCGGGAATATTGCTGCCGTTGATTTTTACCATGCTCACTGCATTGGGGTGTAACATTAAAAGCATTTCACGCAGGCTGAATTTGAACAGTACAATGGCGCGTACGGTTTTAATACCGCCACCGGCAGACCCCCCATTAGAAAGAATGTTTGATAGAAAAAACATCCATAATGAGGCTATTAAAGGCCATTTGGCAAAATCAGTATTAGAGTAACCGTTTGCCAGACCGATTGAAATCAGATTAAAACTAGCATAGCGAAATGCTTCGGCAAATGAATAAAAGCTGTGCCACCACAAATACAAGCTAATGCCCAGAATACTGAAAAACAGTACACACAGCAATACCCTGACTTCTTCGTCGCGCCAGTAATAGCGCAGTGATCGTTTTTGTAAAGCGTTAAAGTGATTGCTGAAATTTATTGCACCCAGAAGAGTGGCAATACTGAGAATAGTTTCAATCGAAACAGAGTTGAAATAGGAAATGCTATTATCGTGAGTAGAAAAGCCACCAAGTGAGAAAGCCGACATGGCATGACATACCGCATCAAACCAGCTCATTCCAGCTAAACGAAGTGCCAATAATGTTATTGCGGTAAACAGTACATACACACTCCATAAACGTTTGGCTGTTTCTGAAATACGCGGAGCCATTTTGCTGTCTTTATTCACTCCCGGTATTTCTGCCTTGAATAACTGTGTTCCGCCCACCCCCAGCATCGGCATCACCGCCACTGCCAGTACAATAATGCCCATGCCCCCCAACCAGTTGAGCATATGGCGCCAGAAGTTTAATGATGGTGCCAGTGTATCTAAACTGGTGATGATGGTGGCGCCAGTAGTTGTCAGGCCGGATATGGATTCAAAATAGGCATTGGTAAAACCTAGGCCGGGCAAGTAAATGTAAAACGGCAGACAAGCAATCAGAGCAAAGCCAATCCATAACATGAATACCAGTGTATAGCCATCACGCGGACGCAGTTCACGGTTATAACGCATGGTCAGTAACCAAGTAACTGCGCATACACTCATGCTGATGCCTGCGGTAAAGGCGAAAGCAGGAAATACATGATCCATGTACAGTAAAGAGACCACCGTTGGCGCCAGTAGCAGCAAGGAAAACAGAAAACCGGTTTTAGCCACAATATGCGCAGTTGGCGCAATTTTGTTGATAAAACTTGATTCCTTGTGATGTAAAGCAAAACGGTTGGTAAAGTGGCTCATAATGATGCTGCCTTAAGCAAAAAAGCCCAGTTTGACCTGAATCATTTTTTCCAGATCCTGAACAGCTCTGCGCCGAGCCACAAAAAATATAACATGGTCTCCATCTTCAAGAACTGTATCATGGTGATACATAATAATTTTCTCACCTCTCACCACTGCGCCAAAGTAACAGCCACCCGGCAGGCGTAGCTGCGACATAGTACGTCCTATTAGCTTGGAAGTATGGCGATCGCCATGCAGAACTACTTCAATTGCTTCCGCTGAACCACGGCGCAATGGATAAACTGCCATAATATCGCCCAGATGAACATGCGTCAAAATTGAGCCAATGGTAATTAAATGCGGAGATATCACGATATCGATGGCACTTCCCTGTAATAAATCAACGTAACTTGAACGATTGATAATCGCCATTACCCGCTTGGCTCCAAGGTTTTTAGCCAGCATTGCAGACATAATATTATTTTCATCATCATTGGTAAGTGCGCAGAAAACATCAATTTCATCAATATATTCATTTTCCAGCAGGCTTTCATCCGAAGCATTGCCCACCAGTACAAGTGTATTGTTGAGGTTTTCTGCCAGCCATTCAGCACGGTTTTCTCTACGCTCGATAATTTTGATATCCAGACGTGTTTCCAACTGTTTAGCTACGCGATAGCCAATATTCCCGCCGCCGGCAATCATAATTCGGCGGGTGCGTTTATTAATCGGCCGCAGTTCGCGCATGATATCTTCAAGATGTATAGTAGGTGTTAGAACAAAAACTTCATCATCTTCCAGCAATACAGTACTGCCGGTGGGTACTAGCAGGCGATTATTTCGATAAATCGCACAAATTTGACAATCCACGCCTTCTTCCAGATGCTGTTTGAGGGCGCTGATGGGCTGATTAATTAACATGCCTCCATTTTGAGCACGGATTACCAGCAAACGAATTTTATCGTGCGCAAAACGCAGAATTTGCAGGGCGCTGGAATGCAGCAACAGATTGGAAATTTGCTCAGTTACCAACTGCTCGGGGCTGATAGCTTCGGTGATATTGAATAAGTCCAGACTGGTTTTGTAATCATTGTTACCAGTTTCAAACTCAACAAAATCACTGTAACGTACCCGAGCAATGCGGTTTGGGGTATTGAATAAGGCATAGGCAATGCGGCAGGCTGCCATATTGGTTTCATCGCTCTGGGTTAATGCAAGAATCATGTCTGCGTCTTGAGCGCCAGCAGCAGACAGTACAGAAGGCCAGGCGCCATTACCTACAATAGTTTGTACATCTAGACGCTGATTGATTTTCTGTAAGGCACCCTCATTGATATCAATAATGGTGACATCATTATTGGTCATTCTGGCCAAATTGCTGGCGATGGTTGAGCCTACCTGTCCACAGCCGAGAATCAATATTTTCACGTTATTTACATCACCCGAGTGATAATCACCAGCATTGTAGCCTGTGTGCCAGCTGGTGCAAATATTGGTGTAAAACCGCTACACAATTATATATTTACTATTTTATGTATATATTAAATGTTTATATAGTTTAACTAGTGTCATAATATTTAGATAGCTGAATTTCAGTTAACTGAAATATTTCTATTTTGTTAAAATTTGTGTTAATAAATTAAAATAATACAATATAATAAAATAATATTTTACATTTATACTTAAATGTAAAATAATTAAAATTGATCATTTTTTAATTTGTTGCTTAATAATGGATAAATTATGTATTCAATCAGGCGGAAACTAAAATTAATAACTCTTTCAGCACTTTATATCGCGTTGGGCGGTTGTGCTCAGGTGGCTGATGTAATGGGTTATGATACACAAACGCTGAATGCCAGTGCGGCTAAAAGCTATACTAAAATGATGGGGCAGGCTAAGGCTGAAGGTGTAATTGAAACCAATACACCTGTAGCTAAACGGGTGCGCACAGTATTTCAGCGTCTGGTACCGTATGCCAATGCTGCCAATCAGACAGGTGTGCCATTTGACTGGCAGCTTAATGTGATTCGCAGTAATGAACCCAATGCTTTTGCCATGCCGGGTGGCAAAATGGTGGTTTATACTGGTATTGTTGAGCGTCTGAATCTTAGCGATGATGAAATCGCAGCGATTGTGGGCCATGAGATGACTCATGCTCTTCAGGAACACAGTAAAAAAGCCGCAGGACAGCAAATCCTTACCAGTACTGCTCTTGAACTGGGCAGTGCTGCGTTGCAGTCAAAAACAGGTGCCAATCCTAACAATATGGGATTATATAAAGATATATTAAATCAGTATGGTCTGACCTTGCCTTTTTCACGTCATCAGGAAAATAAAGCCGATGCTGGTGGCTTGCAATTAATGGCACAGGCAGGTTATGACCCAAATGCGGCTGTTACAGTATGGCAAAAAATGAATAAGGTTTTTGGCAATAATAGTGGTACAAGCCTAATTTCCACCCATCCGAGTAACGACGCACGCATTGCGGCACTGAAAAAAATGTTACCTGAAGTGTTACCTGTTTATGAGCAAGCCAAACTGAATAATAAAACTCAGGCTGCTAAAGCCAAAAATGTTCAGGGGGCCAATAATGTTCGCAAAGGAACAGATAAAAAGAAAAACCGTTCCTAAAAAACTGAATCAGTATAAATACATGGCATGTGCTGATTAAATGTTTTAAATTCATTTTTTATATTTGTATGGCAGCCTGATACAGGCTGCTTTTATTTTATTATTTTACATTTCCTAATCCTGACTACATCAGACTACAAATTGTTTCAATCGCCCGTGTTTTCGGTTATCATTCATATCATTGCATTAGTAATGCATAACAAATTTACAAGAAAAATTTAAAAAACCATTACATTAAGGACGTTCAAGATGTTAGAAGCCTATCGCGCAGCCGCCGCTGAACGTGAAGCACTGGGTATTCCACCTTTGCCGTTGACAGCGAAGCAAACAGAAGAGTTGGTTGAATTACTGAAAAATCCTCCTAAGGGGGAAGAAGCGTTTCTGGTTGATTTACTGTCACATCGTGTTCCACCTGGCGTGGATGATGCTTCTAAGGTCAAGGCTTCTTTTCTAGGTGCCATTGCTGAAAAAACAGTTAGCAGTCCTTTAATTACACCCACATTTGCAGTAGAACTGCTTGGCACAATGTTGGGAGGCTACAACGTACAGCCGCTAATAGAGTTTCTGGACAATGAAGAGCTGGCTGCTACGGCCGCCAATGCTTTAAAACATACTTTGCTGATGTTTGATGCGTTCCATGATGTGGAAGAAAAAATGCGTGCCGGTAATAAGTATGCGCGTGAAGTGATTGAATCCTGGGCAAATGCTGAGTGGTTCACAACCCGCGAAAAAGTACCGGAAAAAATTACTGTCACTGTATTCAAAGTAACTGGTGAAACCAATACCGATGATTTATCTCCGGCACCAGATGCATGGAGTCGCCCGGATATTCCTTTACATGCTCTGGCTATGCTGAAAAATCCGCGTGAAGGTATTCATCCGGATAAATCAGGTGAAGTTGGACCAATTAAACAACTGGCTGAACTGAAAGCCAAGGGTAATCTGGTTGCGTATGTTGGTGATGTGGTTGGTACTGGTTCTTCACGTAAATCAGCTACCAATTCGGTAATCTGGCATACTGGGCAGGATATTCCTTATGTACCAAATAAACGCTTTGGTGGTGTGTGTCTTGGTGGCAAAATTGCGCCAATCTTTTTCAATACTCAGGAAGATTCAGGGGCGTTACCTATTGAAGTTGATGTATCAAAACTGGAAATGGGTGATGTGGTTGATATTTTGCCGTATGAGGGCAAAATTATTAAAAACGGCGAAACCGTTGCCGAATTTGAACTGAAATCTCAGGTCATTCTTGACGAAGTTCAGGCTGGTGGTCGTATTAATCTGATTATAGGTCGCAGCTTAACTGCGAAAGCTCGTGATGCCTTGAGTCTGGAACACTCAAAAGTCTTCCGTTTGCCACAATCTCCGGCACCGAGTACAGCAGGTTTTACTCTGGCACAGAAAATGGTTGGCCGCGCCTGTGGTTTGCCAGAAGGACAAGGTATCAGGCCGGGCACTTATTGTGAACCACGCATGACTACGGTTGGTTCACAAGACACGACAGGCCCGATGACTCGGGACGAACTTAAAGATCTTGCCTGTCTGGGTTTCAGTGCTGATCTAGTGATGCAGTCCTTCTGTCATACGGCAGCCTATCCAAAGCCTGTGGACGTAAAAACCCATAAGGAATTACCGGTATTTATGTCCTCACGCGGGGGAGTTGCCCTGCGTCCGGGTGACGGTATTATTCACTCATGGTTAAACCGTATGTTATTGCCGGATATGGTAGGTACCGGCGGTGATTCACATACCCGTTTCCCGCTGGGTATTTCATTCCCGGCTGGTTCTGGTTTGGTAGCCTTTGCAGCGGCCACTGGTGTCATGCCGCTGGATATGCCTGAATCTGTACTGGTACGCTTCTCTGGCACTATGCAACCGGGTATCACCTTGCGTGATTTAGTTAATGCTATTCCCTTGCAAGCCATTAAAGAGGGCTTGCTGACCGTAGCCAAGGCCGGTAAAAAGAATATTTTCTCCGGCCGTATTCTCGAAATCGAGGGTTTGCCGGATTTAAAAGTAGAGCAGGCATTCGAGCTTACTGATGCTTCTGCTGAGCGTTCTGCCGCTGGTTGTACTGTAAAACTGCACAAAGAACCCATTGCAGAATATTTGAAATCCAATATTGTGTTGCTGAAAAATATGATTGCTGATGGTTATGAGGATGCCCGTACCCTGCAGCGACGTATCCAGAAAATGGAGCAATGGCTTGCAGAACCGAAATTACTTGAGGCAGATGCTGATGCTGAATACGCTGCCATTATTGACATCAATATGGACGAAATCAAAGAACCTATTTTAGCTTGTCCTAACGATCCAGATGATGTGAAAACCTTGTCTGATGTTGCCGGTACGCATATTGATGAAGTATTCATTGGTTCTTGTATGACTAATATTGGCCATTACCGTGCAGCGTCTGCTTTGCTTGATGGCAAAACCGACTTACCAGTACGCCTGTGGGTAGCTCCACCTACCAAAATGGATGCCAAAGAACTTTCGGATGAAGGCTATTATGGTATTCTTGGGCGAGTGGGTGCGCGGATGGAGATGCCCGGCTGTTCTTTGTGTATGGGTAATCAGGCTCAGGCACGAGAAGGTTCAACTGTGGTTTCCACTTCCACCCGTAATTTCCCCAATCGTTTGGGAAAAAATACCAATGTATATCTAAGTTCGGCTGAACTGGCGGCAATCTGTTCTAAATTGGGACATATTCCAAACATTGATGAATATCGTGAAAATATTGCTATTATTAATGATAAAGGCATTGAAATTTATCGCTATATGAACTTCAATGAAATACAAGACTATGTAGATGTAGCGGCTAAAGTTGACGCTTAAGACAATGTATTTATAGTATTGTTGTAGAAAGACTACCGAAAGGTAGTCTTTCTTATGGGTACTTAATCTCAAAAATGATGTAATCACAGAGTTAATAAAATGATAATTGCATTAACTATCAATTGCAGCGTGAGGTTATGTGAATAAATCTTTGTATTACTGCTATAATAAGTTACTCCATTCTGGAGCAATAATCTTAATAAAATTAGGGTTTTAATACGAAGCTAAAAATCTGCTCAAAGCCTATATAAATATTAATTGTATCAACTCGCTGATAAATTATTTTGGCTGGTTCTGGTTTTAATCTATGATGATAAAAACAGTTTCTCATGACGAAGGATAAAAAATGAATATCGCCTCTAGCATTACTGACCTGATTGGTAACACTCCGCTGGTGAAACTTAATCGTTTAAGTGCTGGTTTGCCCGGCAAACTGGTGGTCAAATTGGAATTTTTTAATCCGGGCAACAGTGTTAAGGATAGAATTGCTGCCAGTATGATTGATGCGGCGGAGAAGGCGGGTAAAATTCATTCTGGTACTGTAGTTGTGGAGCCCACTAGCGGTAATACTGGTATTGGGTTGGCTATGGTGTGTGCAGCTCGGGGCTATAAGCTGATAATCACTATGCCGGAAACGATGAGTAAAGAACGGCGCATGTTATTGCGTGCATTCGGAGCCGAACTGGTTTTAACGCCTGGTGCAGAAGGAATGTCTGGTGCTATTGCCCGTGCACAAGCTTTTGTGGATTCTGACCCAGAAAAATATTTCATGCCGCAGCAGTTTGAAAATCCTGCCAATCCTAAAATTCACCGTGAGACTACTGCACAGGAAATATGGCATGATACCGATGGCAAGGTTGATATCTTTGTCGCCGGGGTAGGTACCGGTGGCACCATTACCGGCGTTGGTGAAGTTCTGAAGGAAAAGAAACCTGATGTGGAGGTTTATGCAGTAGAACCGGAAGCTTCGGCAATATTGTCTGGTGGTTGCAAGGGGCCTCATCCGATACAGGGAATCGGCGCGGGTTTCGTACCTAAAATTCTGAATACCCATATTTATGATGGAATCATTCAAGTGCCCAATGATGTATGTTTTGATACAGCACGTGCTATGGCATCGAAAGAAGGGATTTTGGTCGGTATTTCTTCTGGTGCAGCAGTGTGGGCAGGCTTGCAGTTGGCGGCAAAGCCGGAAAACCAGAACAAACTGATTGTGGTTTTGATTCCTTCCTATGGTGAACGTTATCTGTCAACACCATTATTTGCCGATTTGGCTTAGGCTTAAATTTCATTTTATGGGACAAAACCGAATCAGATAACTGGTTCGGTTTTTTCTTGGAGTCATGGTTATGGTACAATTATTACGAATATATGTACAGCCACACGCTCAAGCTAGCTGGCTTTTATTTTTGTTTTAAGCAATATACGTTGAGTAAACAAATGATGAAAAAAACATTAGCATTATGTGTCGTAGCAGCCTTTTTAGGTGGTTGTTCATCTATGAATATGCCTAAACATGGCAAGAAAGAAATAAAACCGGTACAAGTAGTGGATGGAACTGCGGTAACTGCTGAATACCATTTGGCCAGCAGTCACTGGTCTGACGTGGCCAGAATCCGTGATGAAGCTACCCGTTTAAGCTTTCAGGTTTCGCAGGGAAGTATTACTAAGGTTCAGGCTGCGCAGCTGCTGGATCAGTTTCGTGTAGCTCAGGTTGGACATAACATGGTAGACGATGATATGTATGCCATTTATTTGCGTAGTGCTGTAGAAAGCCAGCAAGGTACAATTGATACAGCCCAGTCCAAGGCTTATATTCAGAATGCGCTGGCTGGCTGGCAGCAGCGCTGGCCGGTAATGCGTAAGAAACCGGCTAATCCGGCATTTACCAACTTCCTGATGGAAGTGATGAATATGAAGCCGCTGCAATAACTATGTAGGTATAAAAATACCCTGCCTGTTAAAGTTGGCAGGGTATTTTTTGCTCAAATTCTTTCACGTCCAGAATAAGTCGCAGTATTTGCACAAAAAAACAGGCAGCCTGTAGGGCTGCCTGCTGCAAAATACCGGTTAAACGATTTCGGCTTTTTCAATAATGACATTTTCAACCGGAACGTCCTGATGGCCGCCATGATTGCCGGTTTTAACACCTTTGATTTGATCAACCACATCCTGTCCTTCGACTACTTTGCCGAATACAGCATAGCCCCAGCCGTGTAAGTCCGGTTTGGTGTGATTAAGGAAATCATTGTCTTTCACATTGATAAAAAACTGCGCACTGGCAGAATGGGGCTGCATGGTACGAGCCATGGCAATGGTATAGCGATCATTTTTCAAGCCATTGTTTGCTTCGTTTTCAATCGGTTCATGCGTTGGTTTCTGTTGCATGTCTTTGTCAAAGCCACCGCCCTGAATCATAAAATTATCAATCACGCGATGAAAAATTGTGCCATCGTAGAAGCCTTCACGCACGTAACGTTCGAAGTTTGCAGAGGTTTTAGGCGCTTTGTCATGATCAAGTTCGATGCCGATAACGCCAAAATTGGTAGTTAATTTAATCATTGGTATCTCCTGATGGGAGTGAAACAAAAAAAGTTTGCAGTGTTATCTGCAATGGTTAGCTTGCATTGTGCATGGCGGTAACGTAGTCGACTTCTTCTTTACTGCCTAGTACAACGGCCACACGCTGGTGCAATCCTTCTGGTTGAATATCCAGAATATTCTGTCGGGCATTGGTAGCTGCACCCTGTGCCTGCTCAATCAGCAGACTCATTGGATTGGCTTCATACATTAAACGCAGCTTGCCCGGCTTGTCGGGATTACGCTGATCCTGCGGATAAGTAAAAATACCACCACGAATGAGAATACGATGCACCTCGGCTACCATGGAAGCTACCCAGCGCATATTATAGTCTTTACCACGACAGCCGGTTTTGCCAGCCAGTAATTGTGCAATATAGTTTTGCATTGCTGGTTGCCAGTGGCGCTGGTTGGACATGTTGATGGCAAATTCAGCAGTGGCAGCAGGTATATGTGAATCTTCCTGTGTTAGCTGAAACTGGTTTTGCTCATTAAGGGTAAACATGGCCACGCCATGTTTCAATGTCAGTACCAGAATAGTTTGTGGTCCATACAGTACATAGCCACTGGCCAGCTGCTGCCGGCCGGGCTGTAAAAAGCTTTCAGTAGTGAGAGTGCCGTCTGGTTTGGCCAATACTGAAAAAATGGTGCCGATGGATATATTAACATCTATATTGGAGCTACCGTCCAGCGGGTCGAATAACACCAGAAACCGGCCATCATTATTGGCTGTAACAAATGAATCTTCTTCTTCACTGGCGAGGCCGGCAATAGCCGGATTGGCTGACAGGATGTCAATCATGATCTGATTGGATAGTACATCCAGTTTTTTCTGCTCTTCTCCCTGAATGTTACCTGTATGTGCACTGCCCAGAATGTTATCCAGCGCACCCAAGCGGATTTCGCGGTTGATGTGCAGACATGCCTGACTGATGCTGGTGATGACTTCAGGTAAAAACGGGGTAACAGCATATTTTTGTTGTTGCTGTTGCAGATAATCAGACAGTAAAACGGACATGCAAATACTCCCTTTTAAAATTCGGTACCATTATACAATAGCCTTGTCAGCCAGACTGAAAAGCCATTGCGGTCAATGAGGCTGATGTGTTTTGCCTGTGTGAATTCAGGCAATTTTTGATTGCAGGACAAAATGTGCGCTGTCATCCTGAGCCAGTAGCTGTGTCATTGGCGGTAATACTTCAGCCAGTAGCTGCGGTAAAGAGTAGGGCGGATTGATAATGAACATACCACTGCCGTGCATACCAAAGCCATCTGGGCGCGGTGCATGAACATGGAGTTCTGCCTGCACGAAATTATCTGGAACCAGTTTTTGCAGGTTTTGTGGCAGTTTCTGGCTTTCTGCGCGACTCAGGCATGGATACCAGACCATATAGCAGCCACTGGAAAATTTTTTCAGTGCAGCTTTAAGCGTATCCACTACTTGCTGATAATCCTGTTTTAATTCATAGGGTGGATCTATTAATACCACAGCGCGTCGGCTGGGAGGCGGGAGCATTGATAACAGGCCTTTGAATCCATCATCACAGAATACCTGTGTACGGTTGGGTTGTTTGATACTGCGCATGTTACTGCGTAAAAGTTCGGCGTCGGCTGGATGTAATTCAAACAACCGCAGACGATCCTGCTCGCGTGCCAGTGCCTGAGCCAGCCACGGGGAACCACAATAATGGTTTTCAGCATCAGGCAGGCAGGCGGTTACTGCCTGACGAAACGGTATCAGTCTGGCGTCCAGACTGGTTGCGGCCAGAATGCGGCTAATCCCTTCACGGTATTCACCTACTTTCTGGGCTTCATCGCTAATTAGATTATATAGACCTGCTCCTGCATGGGTATCTATATAACAATACGGTTTGTCTTTCAGTTTGAAATATTCCAGTACTGCCATCAGACAGTAGTGTTTAAGGATGTCGGCGTGATTACCGGCGTGAAATGCATGACGATAGCTGAGCATGTGTGAGTGGCTGCTGTAAATACGGGTGAACTTAAACTGTTATTGTACCGAATTTATGTGTATGGGCAAAAAAATCAGCATAAGCAGCATTGATTAAATGCTGTTTTCAGATTTATTCAGAGAGCAAGGAATAAATCAGTTATGATGTACTTTTATTAATACAATAGTTCTACAAAGAAAGATAAAGATCATGAGTTACACTCTTTATATTGGTAATAAAAATTATTCCACCTGGTCTATGCGGCCGTGGGTGTTGATGAAGCATTTTCAAATTGGTTTTACCGAACAACTGGTGCGTTTTGACAGCTTTGCAGCTGATTCAGTTTTTAAGCAAACTATATTGCCACTGAATCCATATGGTACTGTGCCGGTTTTAACTGATGATGATTTGGTGGTGAGTGATTCTCTGGCCATTTGTGAATATCTGGCTGAACGGCATCCGCAATTACCATTATGGCCACAAAATTATAAAGCGCGTGCCAGAGCCAGAAGTGTGGTAGCGAAAATGCATAATGGGTTTAATCATATACGCCGGCATTTTCCAATGAATATTGAGGCGGTGCTACCAGAAATTGGCCAGATTGTACTGCGTGATTTTCCTGCCGTAAAACAGGAAATCGATTTTCTTGATCAGCATTTGTCGTCACTGCTTGCAGCGTCGGCGGGAAAATATCTGTTTGGAGAGTTCAGTATTGCTGATGCTTTTTATGCCCCGATGTGTTTAAGGTTAAAAGGCTTCCAGATTCACACTTCAGAAGTACTGGCCAATTATATTAATACTCTATGTGCTACTGAGGCTGTAGCAGCTTGGATGGTTCAGGCACTCGAAGAAAAAGATTTCATTGCTATGGATGAGCCTTATCGTATTATGCGCTGAAACATCATGTTCTGATAATAGTGAAGAGTGGGGATGGTAGCCTGATTCTCAGGTCAGGCCACCAACAGGAAGTTTATCCATTCAGGTTGCTTTTAATTTCCAAAGCCAGTTGCGGATTCCACATGGCACCGGTGGCACTCATTACTACATCGGCTCCGGCTGAGCGGTAAGCCTGATAATGTGCTGTACTGCTTACTCCACCAACACCAATAATCGCAAAATGATTATTCAGGCGAGTTCTTAATCTGGCCAGACGATCCACCATTTCCAGCCCCGCCCAGCGAATGGCTTCGCCACAGACACCACCAGTAGGACGATCCAGCCCCAGTGCAGGTTCACCATTTGCTGTAACTGGTCTGGCTGATAAGGTGTTAATGGTACTGTAACCATCAACAATGCCATCCAGCTTGCTCAATAACGGGAAAATAGCATTATCGTCGGCAAAGTAGGATAATTTCAGGAACAGTGGCTTATCGGGTACGGCGTTTTTAATTTCTTTGGCTATCCGTTCTACCTTGTTAAAATCAAAACACAACAATTTGTTAACGCCTTCATTTGGACAGCTTAAATTGGCTTCCAGAATCGGTACAGTAGTTTCGTCTACCAGACGCGCAGCACGGGCATAATCTTTTTCTATACAGGATTCATTGCCAGCAGTGCCCTGAAAGCTGCCGATAACATATTGTCCTGTTTGCGCAGCATTAACAGCATCAGCCAAATCAGGTTGCCAGATATCAGGATTATAGGAGGGCACACCGAAGGAGTTGGTGATAGATAAAGGCATTGTGTAGTTGGTATCGGCCAGTACCGTATCAACGTTGGCTGACAATTGACCAGCAGGATGAATGGAAAGCACATTAGGTAAGGGATGGCTGGCCTGCGCGCGGGTGCGCACGGTTTTATACACACATAAATCGAAACCATGGTTGAAGGCAGCTTTGATAAAGTTGGCATTCAATAATGGCCCGGCAGGGATGCCAAAGGGCAGGTTAACTTCCAGATTGAGAAAGCGTTCAGTTTCTTTATTCTGTTCTATGGATGGTGCTGCATTGCTGAAATCACCAAATGGGCCATGCTGATAGTTTTCTTCGTAGCTTAATAAAGGATTATAAAATGGGGTAGGGTTATTTTGCATTGTTGTTCCTGTCAGTCTGGTTTAGTTTTCGTTTGTTGTTTGTGTCTGGTGGGTTGGAAGGTTCTACAACTGTTATTGATATGTTTAAGACAAACCATCAGTACATGATCTATATCAGAATACACAGTTTGCTTTGGCACAAAAAAAGCTACAAGCAGTTTGTAGCTCTTAAATATCTTGGGGCAAGCCAGATTTTTCTGGTGTGCGGGATATACTGCGCCTTACAGTAAAATAATATCTTGAATTAATTTAATTCTGAGGTGCAATTCGGGCAGCGCTTGGCTTCTAGCGGAATGTCGGTGCAACATTGCGGGCACTGTTTGGTAGTAGTCTTGGGTGGAGGATTCTTATGCAGTTTATTAATTGCTTTAACAATCATAAAAATGGCGAAGCCAATAATAATTAAGCTAATAACTGTATTAATAAATAAACCGATATTCAAAGTTACAGCGCCGGCAGCCTGTGCGGCTCCTAATGTTTCATAAGGTCCGGGAGATTTAGAACCGTTGCGCAATGTAATAAATAAATTGGAAAAATCCACACCGCCAATCAGTAATCCTATCGGCGGCATAATCACATTGTCTACCAGTGATTTTACCATGTTGGTAAAAGCAGTACCCACTACCATACCGACAGCCAGATCAATTACGTTACCACGTAATAAAAAAGCTTTGAACTGTTCAAAAAATTTCATATCTGTCTCCATGGCTGGCTTAAAAATGAAATACTTAGCTTTCTCATGGTAGCGCGATTAAGCAGACTGGCAAACATGAGCTGAGTTATACAATGTAAAAATACTAAAAGCTGCCTGAGAGGGTATTCAGGCAGCTTGAATAAGCTATGGTAAGTTAGCTGTTATGTGTGCTAACCAAATCTTCTGGCACACCCAGAGCATTAATGCTGTAGCCACCATCAACATAGGTGATTTCACCTGTAATGCCTGAGGCCATATCAGATAACAGAAAAGCAGCGGTATTACCAACTTCCTCAATGGTGATATTGCGGCGAATTGGATTCTGTGCTGATACATGTGCCAGTAGACGGCTGAAGTTGGCGATGCCAGAAGCAGCCAAAGTTCTGATCGGACCGGCTGAAATGCCATTGCAGCGAATACCTTCCTGCCCCAAACAGGCCGCAGTAAAGCGAATACCTGCTTCCAGTGAAGCCTTGGCCATACCCATTACATTGTAATTAGGAATAGCGCGTACTGCCCCCAGATAAGTGAGGGCCAGAATAGAGCTGTTATGGCCACTCATTAACGGCCGCGCAGCTTTAGCCAGTGCAGGAAGACTATAAGCAGATACTTCGTGTGCAGTCATAAATGCTTCGCGGGTCATGCTGTCCAGAAAATCCCCGTTTAAAGCTTCTTTAGGTGCAAAAGCAATGGCGTGTACCAGTCCATCCAATTGTGACCAGCTTTGGCCTAAATCAGCAAATAACTGGTTGATTTCTTCATCACTCTGTACATCGCAACGATATACCAGTTCGGAGCCGAGCTCTGCCGCCATTTTGCGCACTCGGTCTTCCAGTTTGTCTACCACATAGGTAAAGGCCAGTTCTGCACCCTGTTCATAACAGGATTTGGCAATACCATAGGCAATAGAGCGTTCAGAAATCATACCAGTGATGAGGATTTTTTTGCCTTGCAAAAAGCCCATAATTATTATCCTTGAACGTGATTTGTGTTTAGCTTAAAGGCCGCATTATAACTAATAATTACTTTTACACGAAATGCTTGTATAGAGTAGAAACTTTAAAACTGACCCGTTTTCCGTATCTTCAGCTATTTGACATTCTGATAAATAAAACAATCAGCTACTCAATCCAGACAGATAATGATCGGCATCCAGTGCCGCCTGACAACCGGATGCAGCACTGGTAATGGCCTGACGATATACGTGGTCTTTAACATCGCCGGCGGCAAATACCCCCGGGATATTGGTGGCACTTACATTGCCTTCATTACCACCTTTGGTAATGAGATAGCCCGTATCATCCATAATGAGCTGTCCTTTGAAAATCTGGGTATTGGGCTGATGGCCGATGGCAATGAATATGCCGGTTACAGCCAGAAGTTCACTTTCATTTTCAACATAGTTGATCCGCACGGCATTAACACCACTATCATCACCGAGAATTTCATCTACTGTAGCGTTAAGCTTAAGAATGATTTTGCCTTCTTTTACCCGTTCCAGTAATTTATCAATCAGGATTTTTTCGGCGCGGAAGCTTTCACGTCGGTGAATTACGGTCACTGTACGCGCGATATTAGCCAGATACAGTGCTTCTTCAATTGCAGTATTGCCCCCGCCAACTACGGCTACATCTTGATCTTTATAGAAGAAGCCATCGCAGGTGGCGCAGGCTGAAACTCCGCGGCCTGCAAAAGTTTCTTCGCTGGGTAAACCCAGATATTTGGCTGATGCACCTGTGGCAATAATTAATGCATCGCAAGTGTAACTGCCCATGTCGCCAGTGAGGGTAAACGGCCGATGCTGTAAATCCACTTGATTGATATGATCAAAAATCATATTTGTGCCAAAACGTTCAGCATGGCCCTGAAATCGTTGCATTAGTTCAGGACCCTGTACGCCATTTACATCAGCCGGCCAGTTGTCTACTTCAGTTGTTGTCATTAATTGCCCACCCTGTGCCATACCGGTAATCAGAGTAGGCTTTAAGCCGGCACGGGCTGCATAAACAGCAGCGGTATATCCTGCTGGCCCGGAACCGAGAATAATTAAGCGGCTGTGTGTGTGTTCAGTCATGACAATTCCTTATTATTGTAACCATGTTTGGATGAATAAATGGCAGTAACTGTACCACAATACGCGCGATGATTAAATTTTCAGGCACTGATGCGACAGGGAAATAGGCTGCCGGCCATGCAGTAGGGAAGTAATCTTTAATGGTGATTTTCAGCAAGGCCATCCAGATGGTATTGCTTGCCACAATAAGGACATTCAATGCTGCTATTGGATTGAATTGGTAAAAATACCCGAGGATGGCCGTTCCATGTTTCGTTTTCTGGACCAGTGCAGATCAGGGGTAAATCATGTGAGGTAATGGTAGTAACAGGCTGGGCAGTATTACTCATCATATTTTCCTTAGTTCAGCTAAAAAGCGATCATATAAAGCAGGCCTGATTACAATAAATACTCTGTTAATCAGGTCTGCTACCTGTTGATTAGTCAATATAGGTTAACCAAGATTCATATTTGGCATTTTTGCCATGAACAATTTCAAAATAACGTTGCTGAATTTCTGTGGTTAAAGAACCGCGGCTTCCACAGCCGATAACGCGACCATCCACTTCTCGGATTGGTGTCACTTCCGCTGCTGTGCCGGTGAAGAATACTTCATCAGCACAATAAACTTCGTCACGAGTAATGCGTTTTTCAGTGATGGTTAATTGCATATCGGCGGCAATTGCCATGACAGTACGCCGGGTAATTCCATCCAGAGCTGCATCCAGAGCAGGAGTATAGAGTTTTCCATCATTAATAATAAAGATATTTTCACCTGAACCTTCGGCAACAAAGCCATTTGAATCCAGCATGATGGCCTCATCATAACCATTGCGTGTTGCCTCAGTATTAGCCATGATGGAGTTCATGTAATTACCATTGGCTTTGGCTTTAATCATGGTGATATTCGGGTGATGGCGGGTAAAAGAGCTAATTTGCACGCGAATACCACGTTGCATTCCTTCTTCTCCCAAATAGGCACCCCAAGGCCAGGCCGCAACAATTACCTGTACATCATCCTGATCTGGAGCTACGCCCAGTTTGTTCGAACCATAAAAGGCCATTGGGCGGAAATAGCATGAAGCCAGTTTGTTGGCTTTAACGACTTCAATATGTGCCTGATTAATTTGTTCCTGTGTATAAGGCAGGTGCATTCCTGTGATTTTAGCTGAATTAAACAGTCGTCTGGTGTGATCCTGCAAACGAAAAATGGCTGTTCCATTTTGAGCTTCGTAGGCACGTACGCCTTCAAAAACCCCCATGCCATAATGTAATGTGTGGGTTAATACGTGGGTTTGGGCATTACGCCAGTCAACAAGATTACCATTAAACCAGATAAAACCATCGCGGTCGGCCATAGACATTGTAAAACCTCTCCGAAATAAGACGTTAAGCTGCTTGGCCGGAACCCTGACTTGCAATGGATAAGGCAAGGCAGGGTGATGACTTAGGCAGTACAGAAAAATAATGGTAAAAGTAGCCTTTGGTCTTAGTTTTAGCCGTTGGCTACTGTTACTTTATGTAAACATAAATATTATACACTGCCTATTTTACTTGCCAATGCTGAAAGTACGGGCAGATTTTGCTAAAAAGCAGCGAAATCGTTTAAACTGTGTTGCTTCTTGGATAAATTGGCTGGTGTCTGGCATATAATTGTTTTTTCATAAAACAGTATATTATGGGGTGGATAGGCATGAATATTATTTATACATTAATAAAAATAGTGGTGTTGCTGGCGTTGTTATTACTGGCTGTTAGTAACACCCAATTGATTGCATTTAATTATCTGCCTGGGCAGATGATAAATTTACCGTTAATTGTGCTCTTGCTGATATTTTTTATTATCGGTGCTGTTTTTGGCATTTTTGCTATGTTTGGTCGTCTATTACGACTGCGCAGTCAAGTTAATCAGTTGCAGAGCAAACTTGATAAACAGGCTAAAGCGGCTAGCGAGTCTGTACGTACCGACAATATTGCTATAACAGCCAGACCGGTGGAATCCAGCAATACTGCACAAAGGAAAGTAAGCAATTAGTATGGATAGTAATGATTTCTGGATGTGGCTGGCACCGGTTATTCTGTTACTGGTATTTTTTGCCATGGGCTGGTTTGCTGCACGAGTGGATATGCGTACGGTACTGAAGCAGGCGAAAGCCATCCCTGAAGGATTTTATAAAAGTCTGGATGCGCTGGTTGAACGTAAAAGTGTAGTAGCAGTACGAGAGCTGGCAGAAGTGGTGGACCAGCAAAATGATGCTCGTCAAAGCACTTATGAGCTGCATTTAACTTTGGGCAAGCTGTATCGCCAGCGTGGTGAAAACGATAAGGCTATCGCCTTGCACCAGAGTTTGTTGGAATTGCCGGACACCATTGCAGAACGCCGTGATACGGTAGCCTTTGAGCTTGGTCAGGATTATCAGGCAGCCGGTCTGGTTGACCGTGCGGAACAGATACTGGTCGGTTTACTTGATAGCAGTAAGGCCAGACAGGCACGACAGATTCTGCTGAACATTTACCAGCAGGATCGCGATTGGGAGAAAGCCATTAAGCTGGCAGAGGAACTCAGTACCGGAGATCAGACTTACCAGTTTGAGATTGCCCAGTTTTACTGTGAACTAGCCCAATTGGCGTTGTATCAATCAGAGTACAACAAAGCACGAGAATATATTTTTCAGGCACTGGCCGTAAACCGCAAATGCAGCCGTGCCAATATGATTCTGGGTGATGTGGAACTGAAACAGCAGAATTATCAGGCTGCAATAGATGCTTATAGTGCTATAGAAAAGCAGAATTACGAATACCTGAGTCTGGTAGGTGAGCGTTTGTATGATGCTTATGATGGTTTGCAGAAAGCCGCTGACGGAATTGAAGTATTGATTGGTTTTGCACAGACTTTCCCTCAGCTGGATTTGTCTGGTGTGATATATGAAAAAGCTTTGCCTGTTTATGGCGAAGACAAGGCTATAGAAATTGTTATTGATCTGGTACGGCGCAGACCCACTCTTACGGGAACTTACCGTTTACTCGGGGTATTGCAGAACAATATTCACCCGAAGTGGAAAGCTGATGTTGATATGATGCGCTCGGTAGTGGGTATGCAGATGCAGAAATCGGTGATGTATCGTTGTCGCCATTGTCATTTCAAATCACAGGTTTATTTCTGGCACTGCCCAGCCTGTAATAAGTGGGAAACATTTACTCCTAACCGTATTGATGTTTAGCCTCCTGAGAAGCTTTTAAACAAATAAGCAGCCTCAGCTGTGCACAGTCATCAATCAGTGAAATTAACTACTCAAATTGAAATTAGAATTTTGGATAATTTGAGCAGTAGCATTTTATATTTAATTGTTAACCCTGAAGAATATGAATCCATTAATGCTTGATAACACCTTGATTAATCAGCCAGCAAAACCTGTGATTGTTGCGCTGGATTTTGCCAGTGCAGAACCAACACTGGATTTTGTGCGCCAGCTGAACCCTAATTTGTGTCAGCTTAAAATCGGCAAGGAGCTGTTTACCGCCACCGGACGCTATCTGGTTGAACAACTGGTATTACAGGGCTATCGCGTTTTTCTGGATTTAAAATACCATGACATTCCAAATACCGTTGCTTCTGCCTGTAAGGTGGCTGCTGATATGGGGGTATGGATGGTAGACATGCATGCTTCGGGAGGGCGAAGAATGATGGAGGCTGCCGCAGAAGCCATCAGTAATTGCAGTCAGCCACCATTACTGATTGCGGTAACCGTTTTAACCAGCATGACTCAAGCAGAATTGGCTGAAACCGGTGTAAACACACCTATAGCCGAAGCCGTATCACGTCTGGCAAAGCTGACTCAGCAGTCAGGACTGGATGGTGTGGTTTGTTCTGCGCAGGAAGCCGCTTTATTGCGTCAGCAACTGGGAGACGAATTTTTACTTGTTACGCCTGGTATCCGCCTGAACAATGCAATTGAGGATGACCAACGCCGTATTATGACACCTAAAGCAGCTCTGGCTGCTGGCAGTAGTTATCTTGTAATGGGTCGACCAATTACCAAAAGCGAGAATCCAGCCGAGCTATTGCAGCAAATTAATAATGGTCTGATATAAGCCAGAATACATTTAATGTATATTTAAAAATGCCTGCTAGAAGATATTCTGATAGCAGGCATTTTGTATGGTAACTCAGGCTGATTAGCCAGTTAGCTGTTTACTAATCAGTTTCTTCACCGGTGGCAAGTTATTGCTGATGCGCAATACCAATGAACGCATCAGACGAGCCGGCGGGCTATCGTTTGTAAACAAAGATACCATCGCATTTGTTCCGTGATACAACACGCGGGTATGCGGCATGTGCTGTCTTTGGTACTGTGCCAGTAACGTCTGACTGCCGATATCTTTGCCTTTGCGTACAGCTTCATTTATCAGCTTAGCTAATATACCCACACCACTCAATCCCAGATTAAAGCCATGTGCTGTAACTGGATGCATGCCTACTGCAACGTCTCCTAGCAAGGCACTGCGCTGGGCGTAAAATGCGTTGGCATGAACGCCGACAAGTGGATAATGGTGAATAGTACTAACCAGATGCATCTCACCAAGTTTGCCCTTTAGCTGTTTGGTAATGTCTGCTGCCAGTTGAACAGGAGACATGGCCAGAATCGAACCTGCATGTTCATTATTAATCGTTATTACACAGTTGGTGAGATTTTCTTCCAGAGGAAGCAGAGCGAGGGTGCGGCCGTAATGAAAACATTCCAGAGCAGTATGTTGATTGCTTAGGGTATGGCGCATACGGAAAACAATAACAGTACGCCCGAAATCATTTATCTGGGCAGAAATACCTAACTGGCGGCGTGTATTGGAAAAACGGCTGTCAGCGGCAATGAGCAGCTTTCCGCTGATAGTTTGACTATTATCGAGAGTGGCTTCAATCTGACTTGCTGCCTCATTTTGCACATTAACAATGCTATGTCCGGTAATGAAACGGACATTGTTAAAGGGCTGTACTGCTTCATACGCCGCGCGCCGGATATTATGATTACTGATCAGAAAACCCAGTGAGTTGGCGGGTTTGCCACGTGCCATGGTGGGCTGCTCGAAATGTAGTTGATAATTGGAGTAGCCGTTGATTACTTTTGCATCGCGCAAGGGATAAATCTCATCAGACGGAACTTTGTTCCACATATCCAGCTCTTGCATCAATTCCTTTGAGTAATGTGTCAGAGCAATTTCCCTGCCATCAAAAGGAGGCTGTGCCAGCGTAGACAGTTCCTGTTTTTCTACCACGGTAATTGACAATCCTGAGGGTGCCAGTGCGCGTGCCAGACTTAATCCAGCAGGACCGGCGCCAACAATAATCACATCAGTGTTTTTGCCTAAGGATGGAGTCATATTATTTGCCGTCATAAAGTCTATCTCTGAACGAATATATTCAATACTGTGTTAGGATAACTGAAAATCAGCACGAATCCTATCTCAATCAGTCAGAAAATTAATAAAGGTCAAGCTTAGCACACAGTCTGCGGCTCTGTTAAAATCATAGAGATGGTATTTATATGTGAATGGTTATACACATGGCTAAAAACTCATTTCAGGATCAATTACAGCAACTGGGTAAACAGGCCAAAGCTAGACGTCTGGCCGAAGAACAGCAGCAGGCAAAAGCAATACAAAAGCGCCAGAAAGATATTAGTTTTTCAGAAGCAATGGGTAAGGATGTCATTCCATTAAAGGCAAGAAATCAGTTTCAGCACCCGCGCGATAATACCCCGATTAAGCCTCGACAGCGGCAAGAAGATGTACTGGATAGTACCAGCTACTTTTATATTGGAGAAAATCAGCAAGATGCAGCGCCGACGGTATTCAGTAAAAATGGCCGAGGTAAGGCTGACATCCAGCGTTTGCAGACCAAACATTGGCCGATTGTGGCGTATGTTGATTTACATGGCTACCGTCAAGAAGAAGCACAGCAGGTATTGAATGAATTTATTGATTATATCCAGCAGTATGGTGTGGTTGGAGAGATTGTCCACGGCAGTGGACTAGGTTCCAGAGACTATCAGCCGGTATTAAAAACACTCGTACGACGCTGGCTGATGGCTCATCCAGAGGTTTTGGCCTATGCACAGCCAAATGAACGCAACGATGGTGCCGTATATGTACTGGTGAAAAAGAAACACCGGACAAAGGAGTGGGAATAATTTATTTTCAAATTAACAGTATTAAAATATTAAAGCTTAAGGCAAAATAAACAAAATATCAGGTTGAGTAAAACAGACGCCCATGTGCAAAAATTGATAAAGCACAAGCTGTAATAGCTAATTCTGACAATCAACCAAACAGGTTATTTTGAATCAGTATGAAATCTGTATTAGCTTTTCTTTAAACCAGTCAGAGCAATATTATGCATAGTCGTGTGGCCAAATGGTTGCAGCATATAAGGCAAAAAATGCCAACTCAGGCATCGTTATTTGCTTCACCATGGTTTAAACCCTTTGCGCGCTGGTTTGATCGTCCGTACTTCTGGCAGCTGAATCGTGAGCGTGCAGCTTCGGCTGTAGCAGTAGGGATGTTTTGCGGGCTGATGCCCGGACCAACGCAAATGCTTACAGCTTTAATTGTTGCCTATGTTGTGCGCACACATCTACCACTGGCACTGTTGACTACGTTGTACACCAACCCACTAACATATGTACCTTTATATTATTGTGCCTATCAGCTTGGTGCCGGATTAATGTACGGACAGTGGGGGCAGGAAATACCAGTTTTGCCTGATTTTACTATGGATCATCTGGGAGCAGAGTTGTGGCAGTGGCTGACTCGGTTTGGTAAACCTTTACTGTTGGGAGTACCGGTGCTGGGCATGATACTTGCTATACTGGGTTATATTCTGGTTTGGAGTGGCTGGCAATGGTTTGTATGTAGGCATACAAACACCAGCAGTCAGAAATAATATAATGCAACGTCCATTAACATATAGCGAACTATTTCTAGTAAAAAAAATTTTTGGTAATGCCGCAAACTGGTCGCAAGTACAAATTGTAAGTGGTGCTTGGTGGCTGGTGCATCCGCATGCAGCCATTACCTGTGGTAACCGTATTATTTTTCCACCAGCCTATTATATTGATGATTTTACGCAGGATAATTTGAGTCGGCAGGCGTGGCTTATCCACGAGTTAATGCATGTGTGGCAAAGCCAACATGGTTTTCCAATTATATTAGCTGGTGTCTGTCTGGCACTGAAAGCGGGCTATTATCAGGCACGTGCTTACCATTATCCACCTATTGGTACAATTAAGAGTCTTGGACAGTTGAATATGGAGCAGCAGGCACAGCTGGCACAGGATTATTTTCTAGCACTGGCCGGAGATAAGCGTCATCAGCCTTTTCTGGTACATTTCCGTCGTTTGTTTAAGCCGTTAATCTGCCATCCAGATGATCGTTATTTACTGCCTCATTACTAAATATTCGGCTGTACAGAGCAACTATCTTGGGTTATTCAGTTTAGCTGTTATAATCAGCGCTTGATTTTTTTGCCGGAGTTATTCATGTCTGTATTTGAGGCGGCAGTGCAGCAATTGCATACTGTACGTGATTTTTTACGCTTTACTGTGAGCCAATTTGAAGAAGCCGGATTGTTTTTTGGTCATGGTAATGATAGTGCTTATGATGAAGCTGCCTATCTGATTCTGCATACTTTGCACTTACCGCTAGACACATTAGAACCATTTTTCGATGCGCGCCTGCTGGAAACAGAGAAATCAGCCTTATTGCAACTGGTGCAGCGTCGTATCAGTGAACGGATACCGGTTGCCTATCTGACTAATCAGGCATGGCAAGGAGAATACGAATTTTATGTGGATGAACGAGTGATTGTGCCGCGTTCGTTCATTTATGAACTTTTGGGTGAACCCCTTCAGCCATGGATTGAATATGATGAGTTGGTACACACAGCGCTGGATTTATGTACAGGCAGTGGTGCACTGGCTATCCAGATGGCACTTTGTTATCCAGATGCAAAAATTGATGCAGTAGATATCAGCTTGGATGCACTGGAAGTGGCTGGAATCAATGTTGAGTCCTACGGTTTGCAGGAGCGGATTAATCTGATTCACACCGATTTGTTTACTGGTATCGATACAACCTATGATTTAATCGTCTCTAATCCTCCTTATGTAGATGCTGAATCTGTTGCACAATTACCGGATGAGTATCTGCATGAACCGGAACTGGCACTAGGCAGCGGCGTTGATGGGCTAGATGCTACCAGACAGATTATCCAGCAGGCTGCCAAATATCTGAATCCGCATGGTGTATTACTGGTTGAAATCGGTCATAACCGCGAGGTGCTAGAACAAGCCTTTCCCGAGCTACCATTTACTTGGATGCCTACCAGTGGCGGTGATGGTTTTGTTTTCCTGCTAACTCGGGAACAGTTATTGGGCGAAGAATAAATCGTTGCTTGTCTGGTCAGTTTGCATAACAGTGCTGAAATCCGGGTATTTACCATAAGGTAAACGGCAGACTGACCAAGTTGCTATTGTAATAGCGTGGATCATCCGATACTTCCTGTCCAATCCAGTCTGGTAAAACAATCTGCTGATTAGCGTCATTCAATTCAATTTCGGCCACAATCAGCCCCTGATTAGCACCTAAAAATTCATCAATTTCCCACACCAGACCATTTAATGGTATACGATAACGGTATTTCTCAATTATTGGCTGTTCGGCCATATGATTCAGCATATGCTGCGCGTCTTCAACGGGTATTGGGTATTCAAATTCGGTGCGCGTAATGCCCCGATTAGTACTTTTGATGGTTAGCCAAGCTTCTGTACCGCAAATACGAATACGTACTGTGCGCTCCTTGATGGTGGACAAATAGCCTTGGCAAAAATGTATCGCAGGCGCTAAGCCCCGCCAGCCATTGCCCTTTACCAGAAATTTGCGTTCAATCTCTTCTGCCATAATCTGTATTACCAGTAAATGTGTTGTGAGTAAAAAGCACCAGATACTGTCTTGCAGGTATCTGGTGCAGATATATATTAAACTGAATGATAGCAGTTATAAGCCAGTTTGTTGGCAATTGGATTAAACATCAGTGATGCTTCAAGTGGCTGCTTCAACATAGATGGTTCAGCTTTAGGCCAGATTAACCATATTTGCCTGCCATTTGGTAATACCCCGTTATTCATAATAAACAGGCCAAATTTAGCCCAGTCTTCTAGAGTGGCATTAAAACCATGCGCACCTACATCGTGTTTACCAACTGCATAACTGTGCCATACACCGTCACAGCTCATGCCATATGGCTGCCAGATTTTATCTTGCAGATATTTGGCTATATTTTCTCCAGTGGCTTTCCCAATGTATCACCCAGCAACCAAGCACCACCGGAAGAATATGACCATGCTTTACCCGGTTTGGCATAGACTTTGCATTTCGGACTTTTTACTAAACTGTTAACACATACATAAGTGTTCGAATGTGCCTCGCACTGAGTAAGTTGGGCGAAATCAGATTGTGGATTGGTGTAATCTTCATTCCAGTTCACACCTGAAGTATGCAGAAGCAGTTGACGCATCGTGATATATTCCCATGCAGTACCACGCAGCACATCAGGATTGTATTTCACCACCTTATCATCCAGTGATTTGATTCTACCTTCTTTCAATGCTATGCCCATAAGAGTCGAAACAACTGATTTGCTAACAGATCATGATGTCCATAGGGAGTAGGGTTATTGCTATTGGCATAGTAATCCCATACTACCTTGCCATCCTTAAGCACCTTCATTCTGGTGACATTATTGCGCTTCAAATAATCTTTTAACTGATATGACCGACCCTGTAACTGATAACTCACTTTAGAGAGATTCTGTGGGGCATGCGATAATGGCTATCCATCGGCTGCATAAAATACATCGCCATCATAAAAGCAGTAATCATTACGGAAACCAATAGCACGTTGTTAATGGCTCCATGTAAGCAGGTTTTTTACATCGGGTAGTTTAGTATTGATTGGAGTTGGGCAGTTGTTCAAATGTAATGTTTTATAGTTATTCAGTGCTAGACTGGCTTGAATATTAAAGGCTACAGTCAGGCATAAAGTTAATCAAACTCTTTGTTTTTTCATGTATATCGAGGACATAAATATATTTGATAATCGTAAGTTTAATCCTGTTAGCGCAGACTAACCTTCAAGACCTAGTTCAATTAAAAAGAAACCTGCATAATGCAGGTTTCTTTATTCTTTATCAGGCGAAAGTTAGGATACCATCCTGAGCCGTTAGCATAATAGTGCTATTTGGTGCATAATCACCAGCCAGTAACTCTTTAGCCAACGGGTTTTCAATTTCCGTCTGAATGGCACGTTTTAACGGGCGGGCGCCATACACTGGGTCAAAGCCAACTTTAGCCAGAACATCCAGAGCAGCATCATCAACCTGTAAATGCAAATCCATTTTTTCCAGACGTTGGCGTAAGCCAGCTAACTGGATATTGGCAATAGCACGTATATTTGATTGATTGAGACTATGGAAAACTACTACCTCGTCAATACGGTTAATAAGTTCTGGGCGGAAGTATTGTTTTACTTCTTCCATCACCACCGCCTTGATGGCTTCATAATCATCACTCACCATTTTCTGGATTTCCTGACTACCAATATTGGATGTCATCACAATAACCGTATTTTTGAAATCCACCGTCCGTCCCTGACCGTCAGTCAGACGACCATCATCCAGTACCTGTAACAAAATATTGAAAACGTCCGGATGAGCCTTTTCCACTTCATCCAGTAATACCACACTATATGGATTGCGTCGTACCTGTTCAGTCAGAAAACCACCTTCCTCATAACCAACATAGCCCGGAGGGGCACCAATCAGACGTGCTACGGAATGTTTTTCCATATATTCAGACATATCTACCCGAATAAGATGGGTTTCGCTATCAAACAGAAAGCTCGCCAAAGTTTTGCAAAGTTCTGTTTTGCCGACACCTGTAGGACCTAGAAACAGAAAGCTACCATAGGGTTTGTTTGGATCAGCCAGACCGGAGCGTGAACGACGAATGGCATCTGCCACCGCACGAACTGCTTCATCCTGTCCAACTACGCGTTCATGCAGCACTTCTTCGATTTTCAGCAGCTTTTCCCGTTCGCCAGCCATCATTTTTGATACTGGAATACCCGTCATACGCGAAACGATTTCAGCAATTTCTTCCGAACCCACTTTAGTACGTAACAGTTTATTAGGCTGATTATCCTGCTGTCCACTATCTGCTGCCTGCAACTGAGTTTCCAGTCGTGGCAGTTCTTCATACTGAAGTTTGGCCACTTCTTCCCATTTACCATTACGTTTGAGCGCATCCATTCTGATTTTAAGCTGGTCAATCTGCTCTTTAATAGTTACACTGCCCTGAGCTTTGGCGCGCTCCGCTTTCCAGATTTCATCCAGATTAGCAAATTCGCGTTTAACATTATCAAGCTCTTCATCCAGTAAAGCCAGACGCTTTTTACTGGCTTCATCATTTTCTTTAACTAATGAAGCGCGTTCAATTTCAAGTTGGATTTCACGACGTTTAAGCTTATCCATGCTTTCCGGCATAGACTGGCTTTCAACTTTAATCAGCGAGGCTGCCTCGTCAATTAAATCGATAGCCTTATCCGGCAGAAAGCGGTCGGTAATATAGCGATTAGATAATTCTGCTGCGGCCACAATTGCCGGGTCAGTAATTTCCACACCATGATAAATTTCATAGCGTTCCTGCAAGCCGCGCAAAATCGCAATAGTATCTTCTACAGTAGGTTCTTTTACCAATACCTTCTGGAAACGACGTTCCAGAGCCGGGTCTTTTTCTATGTATTGACGATATTCATCCAGTGTAGTGGCACCAATACAGTGCAGTTCACCACGTGCCAGTGCCGGTTTGAGCATATTACCTGCATCCATGGCACCATCTGCCTTTCCTGCGCCCACCAATGTATGAATCTCATCAATAAAAATGATGGTATTGCCTTCATCTTTAGCAAGATCATTTAGCACAGCTTTCAAGCGTTCTTCAAATTCACCACGAAATTTGGCACCAGCAATCAGGCTGGCCAGATCAAGCATCAGCAAACGTTTATTGCGCAGAGAATCGGGAACTTCATTATTAATTATCCGTTGCGCCAAGCCTTCTACAATGGCAGTTTTACCCACTCCGGGTTCGCCAATCAGAACCGGATTGTTTTTGGTACGCCGTTCCAATACCAGAATAGTGCGCCGGATTTCATCATCACGTCCAATTACTGGATCCAGCTTGCCGGCACGAGCTTTTTCAGTCAGGTCTGTTGTGTATTTTTTCAGTGCTTCACGTTGGTCTTCTGCGTTTGGATTGTCCACACTTGCTCCTCCACGAACGGCATTAATAGCTATATTCAACTTATCTTCAGTTGCACCTGCCTGTTTCAGAATGCGGCTACACTGGCCGTTTTCCTGAACAGCAGCCAGCAAAAATAATTCGCTGGCAATATATGCATCATTGCGTTTAATAGCAGCCTTGTCCATGAGATTTAAAATATGCTGTAGCTCTGTACTAGGCAGAAGCTCTCCGCCCTGACCAGACACTTTGGGCAAGCCATCAATCGTTGCTTCAATCTGCTGTTTAACTTGAGCAACATTAATACCAGCCTGTGCTAAGAGGGCAGAACTACCACTATCAGTATCATCAAGTAAGGCTTTCAATACGAAAACTGCCTCAAGATAGCCAGCATCCCGTCCCAGAGCAAGACTTTGTGCATCCTGTAATGCTTGCTGAAATTTTGCTGTAAGCTTATCGAATCGCATCTAATTTCCTTTATTTAAATTTTCATTAGCAGATATATTGGTATTAGGAAATTAATGTCAAGGGCTAATATTGCTAAAAATTCATTCCGTATATAAGATATTGTTTTAATATAAAATATTTGAATTTAGGCAGTTGTATATTATTTCTTCAAGCAGTATATAAATATTTAGAATCACTTTATATAATTTATTTAATTATTCATAAACAGAATGCAAAAGGTAGCATAATAGTTGTTCAAAGTATAAAAATAATTTCCTTACTCTGCTAAATTACCAATTCAATTCTGCTGGAAAACAATGCAAAAATTCCTCACAGTAAAAGACACAGAATCAATCACGGTAATTTTATTAACTCTTCAAATTTGGCTGATTTTGCGTCATATCGTGTTTTTACAGAAAAGTAATAAAATTATAGATATAAATGGCAGGCAGTATCGAATTAATAGTGAAATATCAGCTAAGAATGGTTGGCAGAATTTCACAAATTTTGTGAGTATATCTGTGGATAACTATAAAAAAACAAGGTGAATCAAACCAATCTTATAGTGATTAAAATTTGGGCAATTTTTCCACTTAATTTCAGATAAAAGCTTGCCGTAAAAAATTCTTTAAAAAAATCATTCTTTATTTTTAGAACAAAATTTCTAAAAACGGATTTTTGTCTATGCTGGCTGCTGCGGATTTACGCTTCAAGAATTCAACCAAGTCGCCTTGGCGTTGAAGTAGCATGACGAACTCATGTAATGAACACAGAAACATCGTTTTCTTATTAAGGATATTTCGACATTCAGTCATTACTGCGTCAGTATATCCGTTAGTAGCGATAAAAATACCGTGTGCATCGGTACGAGAAAAAAGGCGGTATAGATGTGGTGTAAACTCAGCCATGCCTACAGGTGAATTTAGCCATTTCATTTCGACAAGATGTATTTGTCCATTCAATTCGATAACGCCATCAATCTGCTCAAGTACCACGGCTGTATCAGGATCTTGGCGGCGGAAGTCTTAGCGCATAAGTATTCCGTATGTCTGGAATAGGTCATTTAGCACAGGCTCCAGTAGAGCTTGCCACGTTGATGTGGCTTGTCATCTATTGTGAAAAGTGCTGATAGCCGGTTTTTAATGTCATCCAGCCTTATTCGCTTTTCAATGCTTGCGTTGCGTTCAGCAGACTGCTTTGCTAGCCGCTCATTTCGTTCAGTATCTCGCTCTTGCTTCATTCGAGTAAACGAGTCTTTTTTATGAACAACTTCGCGAATGCTGGCAACCAATCCTTTGGCTTTAAATTGGTCATTTTCCCAGCAAATTTCGAAATTTCCAAATTCTACCACTCGTTTCACATCCTAAAACTGATAGTTCCAAAACTGTATTGCTATGTTTTAATTTCTGTAATTGAAAAATAACGTTTAAATGCGAATGGACGTTGAACTACAAAAAGTGCTTTAAATGAAATCGGGAAAATTTTGGCAGGTTGTTTAAATAGGGTAAGTAACCATCCATTTGCAGTAATAAATTTAAAGAAAATAGTGTTATCTGCTTTTATTTGAATACTGGACACATCACCATAGGCATAACCATATAAATTACCGATAATGGCATAATCAATTACTTTATCACGATATGGGTCCAGCAAATATATATGTAGTAATTCTTCAAAGCAACCGCCCTCTAATGTTACAAATATGAGGATATATTTATCCTGATAACTAAACGCTGCTTCCAGAAAAGCACCAGACACAGAAATATTATGATGAATACCATTTATTTCAATATGGGAAAAGATATTGCCATTTTTATCGGGTGGTAATGGTTTTAATGTAACGTTTGAAATAGGCTTTATCATGATTTATTGCCTTCTTAAAGTATATAAATCGCTACATATGTAATATGTGATTATATTAAATGTATGTTGGATTCAAAAATAAATTATGGGCTGTTCTCATTCTTTGCATACTGTGCAGGTAAATGATATTTAGCAAATAATATATGTAGAAACAATCAATAATGGTTGAAATAACCATTTTTTCTAAAAATCATTAGCAATATATTACTTCCTCCTCGAGGGCAATAAATATATTAGATACTTTCACCAGAGCGTTTATATAGTTTATTTGTGGCGCTGATTTTGCTTGGAATGCCTTGGCAGAAGTGGTGAAGTTCGAACTCACGGTAGCCTGTCAGTTCACGACAGTTTTCAAGACTGTTGCATTAAACCGTTTTACCATACCTCTATCTTTGAAGATGCGTGGTTTTATTTGCAGTAATTGAGAAATAACGTTTAAATGAAAATGGACGTTGAACTACAAAAAGTGTTTTAAATGAAATCGGGAAAGTTTTGGCTGGTTGTTTGAATAGGGTAAGTAACCATCCATCTGCAGTAATAAATTTAAAAAAAATAGTGTTATCTGCTCTTATTTGAATACTGGACACATCGCCATAGGTAAAACTATATAAATTACCGATAATGGCATAATCAAGTACTTTATCACGATATAGGTCCAGCAAATATATATGTAGTAATTCTTCAAAGCAACCGCCCTCTAATGTTACAAATATGAGGATATATTTATCCTGATAACTAAACGCTGCTTCCAGAAAAGCATCAGACACAGAAATATTATGATGAATACCATCTATTTCGATATGGGAAAAGATATTGCCATTTTTATCGGGCGGTAATGGTTTTAATGTAACGTTTGAAATAGGCTTTATCATGATTTATTGCCTTCTTAAAGTATATAAATCACTACATATGTAATATGTGGTTATATTAAATGTATGTCAAATTCAAAGATAAATGATAATTATTATTCATAAATATTAAAACTTTTATTTGAATATATTTTACACGTAGGTATAGCGGAAAAGCCTGATCGGTTTAAATTTTATAATTTTTTAAGGACATGTACTAAGATATAACTTAATTTTGAAATACCTAAAATACCACACAGACTTAAATAAAAAATCACCTGAATAATGGTTATTCAGGTGATTTTTTAGATTTTAAACACTAAAATAAGTGTCTAAATAATAATGTCTTGGCGGAAGCGGTGAGATTCGAACTCACGGTGGGCTATCAACCCACGACGGTTTTCAAGACCGTTGCATTAAACCGCTCTGCCACGCTTCCGTCTTTGAAGATGCGCATAATAGACTAGAAATGCGCATTTGCCAAGTGTTTTATTCAGGCAAAATGGGAGTTTCTGGCTAAATCATTAATTTTATTTTTAATTAATTTTTAATGATGAGTATTTTCATCACGCAGGAATATCCACTGTTTATCGCTGGAGGAAGCTTTATCGTAATAGTAGCCTTCATAATCGAAATCTTTTAGCTCTTCTGGTTCTGTTAATTGCTTTTCAGCTGCATAGCGCATGAACAAACCACGTGCACGCTTAGCATAAAAGCTAATAATTTTATATTCACCATTTTTCTGATCCTTGAAAACAGGAGTAATTATTGAAGCAGATAGCTTTGAGGGCTTTATCACTTTGAAATATTCCTGTGAGGCCAGATTGATTAATACCTGATCTTGTACTGCCTGCATATTTTGCTCAATGGTATTGGTAATAATATCTCCCCAGAATGCATATAAATCTTTGCCGCGAGGGTTAGCAAGTTTGATACCCATCTCCAGACGGTAAGGTTGAATCAAATCCAGCGGTTTGAGTACACCATATAAACCGGAAAGTATGGCCAGATGTTGTTGCATATAGTTGAGTTCCGGTTCTGATAAATGGCTTGCATCCAATCCTTCATAAACATCTCCATTAAAGAGGTAGACAGCCTGCTTGGCATTATCTGGGGTGAATGGTGGCAGCCAGTGATGATAGCGTTCAGCATTTTGCAGAGCGAGCTTGTCGGAAATACTCATCAAGGTGGCAATTTCATGCGGAGCCAGTTGTTGTAATAGTGGCATTAGCTGCTGTGCTTGTTGCAGTAATTGTGGCTGTGTGTAGTGTTTGGTCGTTATTCCTACTGTTTCATTGAGTTTTTTAGCAGGTGATATCACAAAATACATTTTTTTTCCTTGATGTCTAATTATGGCTCTTCTGTGTATATAGTTTAGGACTGATTAAGGCCGTGGCAAAACAATATGCTATGAATTGCCAGTTATCTGTATATGTAAAAAGGGGATATTAAAGAATACTATATTCTTGATTTTAGATAAGTTGGTTATTTGCATATTCATAAAAAAAGCGGCACAATTCTTTACTCATATTTATAGATAAATTAATCAATCATGTCTACTTTAAAATTGCATCCGGAAACCATCGCTATCCGGGGTGCTAAGGAACAAACTACTTACAATGAACATAATTCTGCACTGTTTTTAACCAGTAGCTTTATGTTTGAAAGTGCTGAAGCCGGTGCTTCTCTATTTGCAGGTTCAACTCAGGGATATACTTATACACGCACAAACAATCCTACCGTAGCGGCTTTTCAGGCACGAGTGGCACAGCTAGAGCAAGGAGAGGCCGGCTTGGCTACTTCCACAGGTATGGCCGCCATCAACGCTGTTTTTCTGGCTTTATTAAAAGCCGGTGATCATCTAGTAGCCAGTAAAAGCCTGTTTGGGACTACTATTGGTTTACTGAATAATATATTACCGCGATTCGGAATTGAGGTAACGCTGGTTAGCCAGACTGATGTGGCTGAATGGCAGGCCGCCATTCGACCCAATACCAGAATGCTGTTTGTGGAAACGCCATCCAATCCGTTGAATGAATTGGCTGACATTGCCCAGTTGGCAGAAGTTGCACATGAACATCAGGCTTTGCTGGTAGTGGATAACAGCTTTTTATCACCAGCACTACAGCAGCCATTATCTCTGGGTGCCGATTTATCGGTACAATCTGCAACCAAGGCAATTGATGGCCATGGGCGGGTGATGGGAGGTGTTATCTGTGGCAGTGCAGCCTTAATTAATGAAATTTTTCTACATGTACGCACCACAGGAGAGGTATTATCTCCATTTAATGCTTGGGTATTGCTGAGTGGTCTAGAAACCTTATATATTCGCATGGAAAAGCAGTGTGCCAATGCACTGGAAGTGGCGCAGTTTCTTTCTACCCAGCCACAGGTTATTACAGTGCACTATACTGGAATAGCTAATCACCCACAGAAGGAGTTGGTACACAAGCAGCAGCAGGGTGGAGGTATTGTAGTAGCCTTTGAGGTTAAAGGGGGACAACAAGCTGCATGGCAGGTAATCGATACCTTAACACTCTTTAGTAAAACGGGTAATCTTGGCGATGTAAAATCAACCGTTACACATCCCTGGACAACCACGCATGGGCGAATGGCACCAGAAGCTAAGCTTGATGCTGGCATTCAGCCAGGGCTAATTCGTTTATCAATTGGGCTAGAACATGCTGCTGATTTAAAAGCAGATTTATCCAGTGCATTAAGTCAGCTAAACGTTTAATATAGTGTAATGAGTATTTTTCTGGATCATTTATCCAGCCGGTTACAATTAATTTTTATGAGTCTGAGCATTGTATTGTAGATCATGTTACGGCTTTTTTATTGCATTGATGGCTATTTGGCTATATTTTATATATACAGACCCGATAATAAAAGGAAACCATAATGAGTAGTGATTTAATTGTTCATGTAGGCGACGGTAACTTCGAGCAGGAAGTTTTACAGGCAGATATACCAGTGTTGCTGGATTTCTGGGCACCTTGGTGTGGTCCTTGTAAAATGATTGCGCCCATTCTGGATGATTTGGCCTCGGTTTATCAGGGTAAACTGAAAATTGTTAAGCTTAATGTAGATGAAAATCAGGAAACTCCAGCTAAATTTAATGTTCGTGGCATTCCGACGCTCATGATTTTTAAAGATGGTACTAGTATCGCTACGAAAGTTGGAGCTTTGAATAAAGGACAGCTGGAAGCGTTTATTAATGCTTCAATATAATTATTAGTTTTCGATTTTGTTTATGTCCTCAGGCTGACAGCTATAAATGCAAGTTTAATAAAAAAGCTTACGGTTTATTCTGTCTTTTATGGGGGCATAATTTATATTTTGCTAGCGGTATTTGTTCTATTATTTGAATATTCTTTCTGGTATGTATAGATAGATATCTTATATCAATGTTAAATAATTGATCTGTACCAGATTACCTGTATTTTTCCATTCTTTTAAACAAATTTTGTTGTCTAAGTTGAAATAATCTGAAAATTTTTATCTGCTGCTTTTGTAAGCATTCATATATATATATCCAGATTTCAGCATAGCTACTATCAAGTTACAATCACAACTATTCGCGCTTTTCTGATTGAATGTTCAAGAATAAATCCGAAGTTGAAATGGAATCGGTATTGTTCATAATAAATTAGAACTCAGCGGTTCCTGCAGATTTATTATAATTTATTTACAATTGTAAATATTTATAATATTATATTAAATATGATGTTCACTGAAGATTTTTTGTTAAATTATTTCAATAATTTTATTGTTTTAGTATTTTAAAGGCATTATATATTTTAAATTATACTAAAATTGAATTAATATTTAATTTTGTTGTTTAAAATAATGTAATTTGTGTGTATTGTATTTAATTTTGAGTCAGGCTTAACTTTATTGTGTACGTATCACGGGTTTTGTTAGAATGATTTTGTGAAATCTCATTCGGAATTAAACGAAAGCGAGTCGCTATGAATCATAAATCCAAGATGTCTGTATCCTCTCCCAGTGGCGATCAATCCAGCATGTTAAATAAAAAGTTTGTAATTGCTTGGCTTATTTGCGCCATTTTCTATTTTGTCCAATATGCATTGCGTTCTGCGCCAAGTATTATGCAGACTGAAATTATAGATACTTTAGATATTACTAAAGTTGAAATGGCTGGAATTATTGGTCTGTATTTCTATTCTTATGCTTTCTTTGCTCTGGTTTCTGGTGTTCTGCTGGATCGTATCGGACCTCGTTTCACAGCATCATTAGGTATTATTCTGGTGGTCATTGGCTGTATCCTGTTTTGCTCTGGTACTGTAATTACAGCTCAGTCTGGCCGTTTCTTGCAGGGAGCTGGTTCTGGATTGGCCTTTACCAGTGCCGTGTTTCTGGCTACACGTGGTTTCCCAAAAAAATGGCTGGCTACTGCGGTTGGCATGACACAATGTTTCGGTATGCTCGGTGGTTTCATGGGACAGGCTGTTGTATCACCGATTATTAAAAATCAGGTGATGACCTGGCAAATGTTCTGGATGGTTGCTGCCGGTGTTCTGGGCGTGGTGTTTTTTGCTTCTGTAATCATTACGCCCCGTACGCGCGAAGGTAAAATCGACTGGACCGGTTTGAGCCATCCTTACATTGTGGTACTGAAAAATCCCCAATCCTATATCTGCGCTTTCATTGGCGCGATGATGTTTATGCCTACTAATGTGGGTAATATTGCCTGGGGTAATCAGTTTTTACAGGAAGGCTTAGGTGTTACTGAAGATGCTGCTTTGCGTCTGGCTATGGTTCCACTGGGTTGGGTGATTGGCTGTCCCATTCTGGGCTATTTATCAGATGTGATTGGCCGTCGTAAACCTGTTGTTATGGGTAGTATTATTGCTATGGGTATTACCGGTGGTATTATTGTCTATCTGCCTAATACCATGCCACCTTATATAATGGGTTTACTATTAGGTATTGCTTCTGGCGCGGCAATGATTCCTTACACCATGATTAAAGAAGTTAATTCTGATGAGGTTAAAGGTACGGCTACAGGTGTGATTAACTTTTTCGTTTTTGTGATCAGTGCGATAATGACAAATTTGTTCAGTATGCTGATTGCTCACTTAACCAGCGCAGAAGGTGGCCAGTTAAGTCTGAAGGTTTTCCAGACTGCTGATCTTATTTTTGTTGGCGGTTTGATTCTGGCTTTTATCATGACAATATTTGTACGCGAAACCGGCAGTAAAGCTAAAGCTTAAATTGTATGAACTGGTTTTAATGCTGAGTTCGAAATTAATTAAACGGCTGCTTAGAAGTAGCCGTTTTTTATTTTGGAGCAAATCAGACAGAGTTATTTAATCAGTATGTTTACTCCCAGTTTAAATCAGGGTTTTGAGAAATCACTGTTTTGAATTGAGCAATGATATTATCTAAAGCCTGTTGATTGTCTGCTTCAAAGCGTAATACCAGTACCGGAGTGGTATTGGACGCGCGCATTAGCCCGAATCCGTCTTTAAATTCTACTCTTAAACCATCAATGGTAATGCGTTCAACTTCATTATTAAACTGAGCAGTTTGTGCCAGATTAGCGATAATTTCGTGTCCTGACTGCCCTGTTGGAACAGCAATATTTAATTCAGGTGTGGATATGCCTTCAGGCAAATCATTTAACACAGCAGTAGGATCAACACTTTTAGACAAAATCTCCAGCAAACGTGCACCGGCATATATACCATCATCAAAGCCTAGCCAGCGTTCTTTAAAAAATACGTGACCACTCATTTCACCAGCCAGCAATGCGCCATGTTCTTTGATTGCGGCTTTAATAAAGCTATGACCAGTTTTACTCATGATGGCTTCGCCGCCATGCTGTTCAATCCATGGTTTTAGTAATCGGGTGGATTTTACATCATAGATAACTTTTGCTTTTGGATTGCGTACCAGTACATCGGCTGCAAACAGCATTAACTGACGGTCGGGATAGATAATCTGACCATCTCTGGTTACTACACCAAGGCGATCACCATCGCCATCGAAAGCCATACCAATTTCTGCATCACTGTTACGTAATGTTTTGATCAAATCCTGTAGATTGGCCGGTTTTGCCGGATCTGGATGATGATTGGGAAAGTTGCCATCTACTTCACAAAATAATTCTGTTACTTCACAGCCCAGGGCACGATATAAATCCCCAGCATAAGCACCGGCTACTCCGTTTCCAGCATCAATCACTATCTTCATCGGCCGTTGGAGCTGAACATGATTAGCTATATAGTTGATGTATTCAGATGCAATGGGTAAGGGAGCCACGTTGCCGCTATGCTCAGCAGAGGCGGCCAACTGCCTGGATTCAATAATTTTGCGTAATGCCTGAATATCGTCACCTGCCAGTGTGGTGCCAGCCAGCATCATTTTGAAGCCATTGTAATCAGGGGGATTATGGCTGCCGGTAATCATGATACCGCTACCCTGACAATGCTCGATAGCGGCAAAATATAACATTGGTGTTGCAACCATGCCAACGTCAATTACATTAATTCCGCAGGCTGTAATTCCCTGAATCAAGCTGGCAGCCAGTATTGGGCCAGAAAGACGGCCATCACGACCAATAGCAATCTGGTTAACTCCTTTACTAATGGCTACGGTGGCAATGGCACGGCCAATCAGTTCCGCTGTATCTTTGTTTAGAGAAACATCAACAATACCGCGTATATCATATGCTTTGAATATGCTGGCATCTATCTGTGTTGATATCATGAGTATTTTCCTTTTTTATTTATATAACCAATTAATCTGTAGAATATTTTAATATTGAAATGATGAAGAAGTAGTCTTATTTGTAGCGGATTGATTAAGCTTTATTGCTGGGCGCAGGTAAACCAAAATGGCTGTAACTCAGTTCTGTAGCCATTCGTCCTCGTGGTGTACGCTGCAAAAAACCCTGCTGAATTAAATAAGGTTCAATAACATCTTCTATAGTATCGGTTGATTCACCAATCGCCGCTGCAATATTATCCAGACCAACAGGTCCGCCGGAAAATTTATATAAAATTGCTTCCAGATATTTGCAGTCCATGACATCTAGCCCAGATTGGTCGATATCAAGCATTTTTAATGCTGCATCTGCTATTTCGGCATTTATCTGGCCTTGGTGTTTTACTTCGGCATAATCGCGCACGCGCCGTAGTAGGCGATTAGCAATGCGTGGTGTACCCCGGCTGCGTCTGGCAACTTCAGCAGCACCAGTGTTATCAATTTGTAGATGCAGGAGTTGAGCAGAGCGGGCTACAATGGTGGTTAAGTCGGCATTGTTGTAGAACTCCAGACGCGAAACTATGCCAAAGCGGTCTCGTAAAGGATTGGTTAGCATCCCTGCACGTGTGGTAGCACCTACCAGAGTAAAAGGTGGCAGATCAATTTTAACCGAGCGTGCTGCCGGACCTTCGCCAATCATAATATCTAGTTGGTAATCCTCCAGCGCTGGGTATAGTATTTCTTCTACTACTGGGTTGAGGCGATGAATTTCATCTATGAAAAGTACATCATGGGGCTCGAGATTAGTAAGGAGTGCTGCCAGATCTCCAGCTCGTTCCAGTACAGGCCCAGATGTCTGGCGCAGATTTACACCAAGCTCATGAGCAATAATATGAGCCAGTGTCGTTTTACCCAGACCGGGCGGTCCGAATAATAGTGTATGATCCAGAGCTTCACGCCGTATTTTTGCTGCCTCAATAAAGATAGAAAGCTGTTCCTTGGCCTTATGCTGGCCAATATAATCTGTTAGCGCCCGAGGACGCAAAGCACGTTCCAGTTGTTCTTCTTGAGTGGAAGCGGTTTGAGGGCTGATGACGCGTTGTGGCTGTGCACCAGAGAGTTGGTCTGTTTGTAACATGGCTAAATAAAAAAATAAATTATATCAATAATGGCTTTAGGCCAGAGTAAATAGAAAACAGACTGAGTAAAATTCTGATTTTAAACAGGTGTGCATATGCTGGCAAAAACCTTGAAATATTCAGGAAAGGTTTTATTGACGCATTGTGGATCATCTATATAGACAGAGGTACCAAGCAGGCTGACAAGTGAGAAGCACATGGCCATTCTATGATCATCATAAGTATTGATATGAATGTCGGCCTGCAATTTGGCTGGAGGGGTAATGCTGATACTGTCTTCTGTGGCAATAACCTGAGCACCGAGTTTGCGTAATTCGGCAGTCATGGCACTGATGCGATCAGTTTCTTTAACGCGCCAGCTGGCAATATTACGAATACGGCAAGTACTTTTGCAGGCCAGAGCCACAATAGCTAGAGTCATGGCCGCATCTGGAATATTATTGGCATCAATATCAAAGGGCAGTATGTCCTGAGTTGAAGAGCGTGATATTTCAATAAACTGTTCCCCCCAAAATACTTGTGCACCAATTTTTTCCAGTTCGTACACAAAGGCAATATCACCCTGAATGCTATTTGCGTCAATGCCATTAACACGAACACGTTTACCGGATATTAATCCTGCGGCAAGGAAGTATGAAGCACTGGACGCATCACCTTCTACATGAATTTGTGCTGGAGCATGGTAATGTTGTCCGGCTGCAAGCTGAAATGTTTGAAAATCTTTGTGATTAATCTGGATACCAAATTGTTCCAGTAGTTTTAAAGTAATAGCAATGTAAGGTTTGGATATTAATTCGCCGATTACATTAATAGTGCAATGTTTTCCGGTTAATGGTAGAGCCATCAGTAAGGAAGTTAAAAACTGGCTGGATACGTTACCTTTAACGTTAATATGATAATCTGGTTTTTGTCGCGCATGATGAATTTGTAAAGGTGGGAAACCGTTCTGTTCTTTATACTCAATTGTTGCACCAGCTATTTGCAGTGCATCAACAAGATCACCAATGGGGCGCTCATGCATACGTGCCACGCCGTGTAAATAATATTTACCTCCCAAGATCGCCAGTACGGCTGCCAGAGGTCTGAATGCAGTGCCGGCATTACCAAGAAATAAATCTGCTTGTTGCTGTGGAAATTTACCTTTACATCCGTATACCTTGATATGTAAACCAGAATTTTTACTATCAGCTGGCAATTGTTCAATTTTTATACCAAGCGTTTTTAACGCCTCCAGCATGTATCGAGTATCATCTGAATCAAGTAAATTATGGACTTCACAAATGTTTTCTGCCAGAGCAGCCAGAAGTAGGATGCGATTACTGATGCTTTTGGAACCAGGCAGATTTATGCTGGTTGGATGGCAGGTGCAGGCTTTTAAATGCAGAGTGTTCATGCTGATATTTGGTAATTTTGGAGAGTCTGGCTGGAAGTTTAGCAGCTAATTGAGTTACAGGATATGGATATATACATGGATTTGGGCAAGAATAAAGTGGAAAATGTGTCAGTAAAGCTGATATATAAATCAGGTAATTGTTGGTAATGCTAGGTATAATATTAAGTATATTAATATTTTAATGTAATGAGTATGAAAATGAAACTTGACTGGCACTGGTCTAAACTCAGTACAGTATGGTTATTAATGATATTGTTTATACCTTTGGTACAGAATTTGCATATTAATCCGGATTGGGTATCATTTATAGAACAAGGGCAAACTGTTTTTTTACTATTTTGTTTTTTGTTTACTCTGCTATCAACTTCGTGCACTGGATTAAACGGGAAAGAAAGAGCCTTTTGGCTATGGGCATCATTATGGTGGTTAGTATTGCTGGGCCGTGATCAAAACTGGGGCAGGCAGGTTTTTTCTGGTTATTCGCATGCTGTGTATCATGGTATTGCAGCAGTGCTGATTCTTGGGTTGATATTAATGTTGCTGTGGTCACGTTTGCGTGCCGGAATTAAATATTACTATCATCAATCTTTTCCTGTGTGGAATTTCCTGCTGGCTGCTGCGGGCTTTTTATTAGCCGATGCAGTAGAGCGTGGTCGCTGGATTTCTCATTTTATTCTGTACAATCCTGCATATGATGATATGCTGGAAGAGTTATATGAATGTCCATTTATGTTTGCTTTGTTTACGGTATCAGTTATGTTGCAATGGCGGACAATTAACCAGATGAAGAAAACATTAAAATAGATTGGGTTAATATAATTTATAGTATCTAGTAAAAATGGGAATTTAGCCATCAGGTGTTAAATGAGACCTGATGGCTTGTTAATTTTTTACTGAAAAAATGTCTGTTGATAGTTAGGACTGTTGTTTTTTGAAAAAAATAGTGGATTCAAGCTGTTATTTTTGGGAGATGAAATTTAGTACAATGTGTAAGAAAACATTTATGAAAAAGGTATGGATATGGTGGCAACGCAATTCGAGCCGCGGTTGAAAGTAATTGCTATTGATGGTCCCAGTGCCTCTGGCAAAGGAACTGTGGCGGCACAGGTTGCAGCTATTTTAGCCAGAGATTATCTGGATTCCGGTGCACTTTATCGATTAACAGCATTGTATGCCTGTCAACAGAATATTGGTTGGAAAAATGAACATGAAATTGCTGCACTTGCGTATAGATTGCCAGTGGTTTTCAGGGCCGATTCCATTTTATTGAATAACGTAGATGTAACGACAGCAATTCGTACTGAAAATATTGGTATGGGTGCATCGGCTATTGCTGCTTTACCAGCAGTGCGTGCTGCATTATTACAACGTCAGCGGGATTTCTTAACTTCCAGAGGATTGGTGGCTGACGGACGAGATATGGCTTCTGTAGTTTTTCCGCAGGCAGAGCTTAAGATCTTCCTTACTGCCAGTGCACAAATACGGGCACAACGGCGCGCCTTACAGTTAGGAATGGCGCCGGATGGGTCTGATTATCAAAAGATACTTGCTGATATTGAAAAACGGGACCAGGCCGATCGCTCCCGTATTGTTGCCCCTCTCAAACCGGCTAATGATGCAAAGATTCTCGATACTTCTTCACTTAGTATTCAAGAAAGTGTAGAAAAAGTACTTGATTGGTATCGAAAAATCTAAAAATGGGTTACAATTCTGGACTTTTAAGTACGTGGGTTCAATGTGTTTGCACATTTGTTATGTATGAACCTTGTATTAAATAATTGTTTTACAAGTTTTTTGCTGGTGTGGTGATGATCTGCATCAGTGGTAGTACGTAGTAGTGCTGGCACAGTCAGGGTGTGCCGGTTTTGATTAACTAACTTCCGTATCCCCTGACGATACTTGTTTGAGAACATAAATATATGACTATGGAAAATTTTGCCCAGTTGCTGGAAGAAAGTTTCACCTTGCAAGAGATGAATCCCGGCGAAGTCATCACCGCAGAAGTTGTTGCCATAGACAATAATTTCGTCACTGTGAATGCCGGTCTGAAATCAGAATCTCTGATTGATGTGAGCGAATTCAAAAATGCAGCGGGCGAGATTGAAGTTAAAGTTGGCGATTTTGTCACTGTAACTATTGAATCTGTGGAAAATGGTTTTGGTGAAACCAAACTGTCACGTGAAAAGGCCAAACGTGCGGCTGACTGGATCAAGCTGGAAGAAGCCATGGAAAATGGTGAAATTCTGTCTGGCGTGATCAATGGTAAAGTTAAAGGCGGCCTGACCGTAATGATTAACAGCATCCGTGCATTCCTGCCTGGTTCGCTGGTAGATGTACGTCCGGTTAAAGATACTTCTCACTTTGAAGGCAAGGAAATTGAATTCAAGGTAATTAAACTGGACAAACGTCGTAATAATGTTGTGGTTTCACGCCGTGCAGTACTGGAAGAAACTCTGGGCGAAGAACGTAAAGCATTGCTGGAAAACCTGAAAGAAGGTTCAGTAGTGAAAGGTATTGTGAAAAACATTACCGATTACGGTGCTTTCGTTGATTTGGGCGGTATTGATGGCTTGCTGCACATTACTGATTTGGCATGGCGCCGTGTTAAACATCCAAGTGAAGTACTGGAAGTTGGTCAGGAAGTAGAAGCTAAAGTATTGAAATTTGATCAGGAACGCAGCCGCGTTTCTCTGGGTCTGAAACAGCTGGGCGAAGATCCATGGAATGGTCTGGCTCGTCGTTATCCGCAAGGTACCCGTCTGTTTGGTAAAGTTACCAATCTGACTGACTACGGTGCATTTGTAGAAATCGAACAGGGCATTGAAGGTCTGGTACACGTTTCTGAAATGGACTGGACTAACAAGAATGTTCATCCAAGCAAAGTAGTTCAGATGGGTGATGAAGTAGAAGTGATGATTCTGGAAATTGATGAGGATCGTCGTCGCATCTCTCTGGGCATGAAACAGTGTCAGGCTAATCCATGGCAGGAATTCGAATCTAACCATGAAAAAGGCGACAAAATCAAAGGTGTGGTTAAGTCCATTACTGATTTTGGTGTGTTTGTAGGATTGCCTGGCGGTATTGATGGTTTGGTTCACCTGTCTGACCTGTCGTGGACTGATGGTGGCGAAGAAGCTGTACGTCAGTTTAAGAAAGGTGAAGAAGTTGAAGCCGTAGTTCTGGCCATCGATGTTGACAAAGAACGTATTTCTCTTGGTGTGAAACAGTTGGCTGGTGATCCGTTCAGCAACTATGTCAGCGTAAATGACAAGGGCAGCATTGTAACCGGTAAAGTGAAATCACTGGATGCTAAAGGTGCCGTTATTGCACTGGCTGATGATGTTGAAGGCTATCTGCGTGCATCTGAAGTTTCAAATGATCGTGTTGAGGACATTCGCAATGCCCTGAAAGAAGGCGATGATGTTGAAGCTGTGATTACTACCGTAGATCGCAAGAATCGCAATATCAATCTGTCTATTAAAGCTAAAGATGCACAAGAAAACAGTGTTGCTCTGCGTTCATTATCTGCAAACAATACCTCTGCCGGTACTACCAGCTTGGGTGATTTGTTAAAAGCAAAATTATCTGGTGAAAGCGAATAAGCGGTTATGACGAAGTCGGAGTTAATGATTCGTTTGGCGGAATTATATACTGCTAACAATGATAGTACTGTGTTAAGCGTTAAAGATGTTGAGCAAAGTGTCAAAATTCTCGTTGATACTATGACTCGTGCTTTAGCTAAAGGACAGCGAATCGAAATTCGTGGATTTGGCAGCTTTGATCTGAATCACCGTCCAGCTCGTATTGGTCGTAATCCTAAAACTGGTGAAAAAGTGTCGGTACCAGAAAAATATGTACCACACTTCAAACCTGGTAAAGAGTTACGTGAACGCGTTGACAATGCGCTACCATCTGCGAATAAATAATACTGTTTTTATTTGAGATAGACGTTAACGCCGCAGTTTCTGCGGCGTATTTTTATTTTAGGGTGGTCGAATATCCAGTGGTTATGCTAAGGTTACGTCTTTTAACTTTTGCTATATATAACCCTAATTCCCAAAAGAAATTCTATAATATGACCACACCTGTCTTTGTTGCTCCTGAATTTAATAATCAAAGTCCCCTGATCTGGTATCAGACTGCAGAACAGCAACCCGGATTTATTCATGATACAGCCCAGTTGCGTGCAATCAAACAATTAGACAGGTTATGGACTGAGTTGATGATGTTCAAGCGTAAACGTAACCGCTTTTTAGGGAGAAGTTTACGTTCTCCACGCGCGCCCAAAGGTTTGTATATGTACGGAGGAGTAGGACGCGGAAAAAGTTTTTTAATGGATGTATTTTTTGGCTGCTTACCTTATCGGCGCAAACGTAGAGTACATTTTCATGCGTTTATGGCGGAAGTACAACAACGCTTGAAAGATCATCGTAGTCAGGCCAACCCATTAAATGCAGTGGCACAGGACATTGCACGTGAAGTCAGAGTGTTGTGTTTTGATGAATTCCACGTTAGCGATATCGCTGATGCCATGATACTGGGGCGTTTACTGGAAGGTTTATTCGAGCAGGGAGTGGTTATGATAGCCACATCTAATTACGCTCCAGCCGAACTTTATCCTCAAGGCCAGAATCGCTCCAGTTTTTTACCTACGATTGCGTTAATTGAAAGAGAATTGACTATTCTGAATGTGGATGGTGGAGAAGATTATCGCATGCGTACACTCAAGCCTGCTGATATATTCTATATTCCGGCAGATGCAGCCACCGAAATGAAACTTGAGCAATTATTTCATAAGATTAATGGCCAGCAGGAGCTTGTTGCGGGAGAAATTGAAATATTGGGACGGAAGCTGGTATATAAAGCTATTTCTGAAACAACAATCTGGTTTGACTTTAATGCACTATGTTGCGGACCGCGCTCACAGAATGATTATCTAGAACTGGCAAAACGGTTTCGCGTATTAATCCTGTCTGATATACCTAAGATGGGTGCCGGTCAAATGGCTGAAGCGCGTCGCCTTACATGGTTAATTGATGTACTGTATGATTATCGTATCAAGCTTTGTGCTAGTAGCGAAGTAGGCATAAATGATATTTATACCGATGGTGATTTTGCTAATGAGTTTACCCGTACTGCCAGCCGTCTTACCGAAATGAGTTCGGAAGAATATTTAACTTTGCCACATCTAACGTTGGATAAAGAAACTGCGGAGATAGGAAAAGATATTAAATAAAGCTGAATTTTGTTAAAATGACACAATATGTTTTGCAGCACTTTTTTGTATCTGTGGGCAAAAGTTAATATATTTAACATAATGGAAAAAATATGACTATCGAACGCACATTATCTATTGTTAAACCTGATGCCGTTGCTAAAAATGTTATCGGACAGATTTATAGCCGTTTTGAAGGCAATGGCCTGAAAATTATTGCTGCCAAAATGAAGCATCTTTCCAAAGCTGAAGCAGAAGGCTTTTATGCTGTACATAAAGAGCGGCCATTTTTTGCTGATCTGGTTAATTTTATGATCAGTGGTCCTGTGATGATTCAGGTACTGGAGGGTGAAGGTGCAGTTGCAAAAAATCGTGAATTGATGGGTGCCACCAATCCTAAAGAAGCTGCTGCCGGTACAATACGCGCCGATTTTGCCGATTCAATTGATGCCAATGCAGTACATGGTTCAGACAGTCTTGAAAATGCAGCTATTGAAATTGCATATTTTTTTGCTGCTGATGAGTTATGCGCACGCTAAGACTGCAGGTAAATTTATAATATTAGTCCACCTGTTGTCAGGTGGACTAATTTATAATTAATCTACAAACAGGAGAAATGATATGTCAGAATTTTTTAATCTACCTATTCTGGAATCGTTTTCAGCTCAGGGGTTTAATAAAACCAAACCATTTCCAAATCATTTATTTAAGGAAATACTTTTACCTGAAGCATTCAATGAGTTATATAACCATTTCCCCTGTTTAGATTTATTTGAAAAACATGTAAACAGACCTCGTGGAAAAAGCGGACAGCGACCACATAATCGCTATTATCTGGCATTTGAAAAATCTATATATCATAAGAATGATCAGTCTGGATCTGGTGTAGCAAAAATCGAGCAATTGCCAAAAGTATGGCAGGATTTTGTGCGAGAAGTGCAAACTTTCGAGCCCTATCAAGAGTTTTTGCGTCGTAGTTTAAATCTTGACGAATATGTTATTCGCTATGCATGGCATGTTGGAGAAACCGGTTCTGAAGTTTCACCACATTGTGACAGTTTTGATAAAATCGGTACACACATTTTCTACTTTAATACTTCAGCTGATTGGGAAGTTGAATGGGGTGGTTCTATTTTAGCTTTAGGCGGTAAAAGAACGGCGAAAACCAATCCTGATATTAGTGACTTTGAAACCGTAGAAAGTTTTGATATACGTGATAACAGTAGTTTTTTATTTAAAAATACAGCCGATGGCTGGCATGCTACCGAGGTTTTAACTTGCCCGCCTAATCATTACCGACGCCTGTTTAACGTCATTGTGCAAAAGAGAAAAACGGAGAAAACACTTAAAAAGTTATGGCATTACTTGTCTGGTAAAAATTAAATAATTGTATAAATTGTTGAATAAATTTCAATTATCAGCATAATGACATGACTGAATACTAATTGTTACCGCCATTTCCTAATTTTATTGTATTACCTTGATGAAAACCAATTTGCTAAATTTTGATTTACCCGGTTTAACTGCCCACTTTGCCCAGATGGGAGAAAAGCCTTTTCGTGCCAGACAAGTTATGCGCTGGATACATCCTGGCGGTGTAGCTGATTTTACTGACATGACTGATCTGGCCAAATCTTTGCGGACCAAATTGCTGGACAATGCCGAAATAAAAGTGCCGGATTTACTGTTTGAACAGAAATCTGTTGATGGTACATGTAAATGGTTACTTGATGTTGGTACAGGTAATGGTGTGGAGACTGTTTTCATTCCGGAAGATACACGCGGAACTTTATGCATTTCTTCACAAATAGGTTGTGCATTGGAATGTCTATTCTGTTCTACAGGAAGACAGGGATTCAATCGTAATCTGACTACTGCCGAAATTATCGGGCAGTTATGGTGGGCTAATAAAGCACTTGGTGTAACTCCTAAAGATGAGAGAGTCATTTCTAATGTGGTTATGATGGGAATGGGTGAGCCTTTAGCCAATTTTGATAATGTGGTAACTGCGTTAAGTATCATGTTAGATGATCATGGCTATGGTCTCTCGCGGCGGCGTGTAACTGTATCCACTTCAGGTATGGTTCCACAAATGGATCGTTTAAAAGAAGTAATGCCGGTAGCTTTGGCAATTTCGTTACATGCATCAAATGATCAGATACGTGACAAGCTTATTCCATTAAATAAAAAATATCCGCTTAACCAGCTGATGGCTGCCTGTCAGCGTTATCTGGCTAAAGCACCACGGGATTTTATTACTTTTGAGTATATTATGCTTAAGGATGTCAATGACACTCCAGAACATGCCCGCGAATTAGTAGAGTTGGTTAAGGACGTACCGTGTAAATTTAATCTGATACCATTTAATCCATTTACCAATTCAGGTTTCGAACGTTCGACAAATGATCGTATCCGTGTATTTCGTGAAATATTGCAGGAAGCCGGTTTTATTGTTACGGTTAGAAAAACTCGTGGTGATGATATTGATGCTGCATGTGGTCAACTGGCCGGGAAAGTGAAAGACAAAACACAACGTCAACAAAAATGGCAACTTGTACAGGGATGATTTGATGAAAAAAATAGGGTTAACTTTACTGTTTGCACTGATATTATCTGCTTGTGCAAATCAAGGTATGAATAAAAAACCAACTGCTGCTCAGCGCGCCCGTGAAATTTCACAAATTAAAACACAGCTGGCGATTGAGTATATGAAAACTCAAAACTACCGACAGGCTGTAGAGGCTATTGATGAAGCATTAAAAAACAACAGCAGTTCATTTGATGCCTGGTTGATACGGGCGCAGATATGGCAATATTTAAAGGAACCGTCTAAAGCTGAAGAAAGCTTTCAACGCGCACTTTCGATAGCTCCGAATAGTGCTGAAGTAAATAATAACTATGGCTGGTTTGTATGTGATGTCTTGAAAAAACCTAACTCCTCGATAGGTTATTTTGATAAGGCTTTGGCAGATCCAACGTATCCTACACCGGAAATTGCCCAGTTTAATAAAGGCATTTGCAGCAGTCGTATGGGGCAGTATCAGCTGGCTAATAGTTATTTTGAGCGTGCTCTGGCTGCCAACCGAAATTTTATTACCGCAAAAAAAGAAATGGCTCGTAATGATCTAGAGTCTGGCAATGTATCAGAAGCAAATTATCTCTTTAAGCAGTATCAAAGTCAGATAAACAAATTATCAGCTGATGATTTATTATTGGGGTGGAGAATCGAAAGATCACTGGGTCATATGCAGGCTGCCTATGAATATGAGGCTCAGTTGCGTAATAATTTCCCTTATTCTGCCGAATTAGAGCAGATTTCTACAGGAAAATTCTGATGAATGAGCAAACCAAAAATCCCGAATCTAGTCCAAATGCCGCAGTAACTCTGGGATCAATACTTTCACAGGCACGAATGGAAAAAGGTATGTCCGTCGGCGAGGTTGCAGAACGCTTGAAATTACCCGCCAGACAGATTGAGGCGATGGAGAGTGGCAGTTATAAAGGTTTGCCCGAGGCAGTATTTATCAAAGGTTTTCTGAGCTCCTATGCCCGTTTGCTGGAATTGAATGAAAAGGAGCTAAATCAGTATTTACAACAGATTTTCCCCTCTGGAAATCGCCCATTAACTTCGGAAAATCATAAAGTACCATCCGCTGAGCTGGATTTTCAGAATAGCCCTCAACGTCGCCATTTTCCACGCTGGTTGATTGTTGTGCTGGTAGTAATTTTAATTGGTGCTGTGGTGTATGCATGGCAAAGCAAATCTACATCAGAAAATGCCAGACTGGCAGCTACAGCCAGTCAGGATGTATCCGCACAGACAGCCTCCATCGGAGATATTGCTGCTAGCAATATTCGTATTGTACCGATGATGGCTAGTGAACATATCAGCCCGCAAGCTGCTGCTTCGGGAGTAAGTGCCAGCCAGACTAATGGTATTAGTGCTGGTATGGAAGCTTCTCGGCCTGTTGTAACTGGTAAAGACACACTGGTCATTAAACTTGCGAACAGAACATGGTTACAGGTAAGTGACAAAAGTGGCAAGGTATTAATCAGCCAGAATGTCGATGCTGGAAGTACACATCAATATAGTAGTGCTGCGCCGTATAAAGTTATTCTGGGTTATACTCCGGGTGCCAGTATCCAGTTTGCCGGCAAAGATGTTGCAATTCCGCAAAATAAAAAAAGAACAGCTGCAATAACTGTAGGTGGAAATTGAAATGGTCTTGGCTGGGGTACGCAGGAAAACACATCAAGTTAAAATTGATCATGTCGTAATTGGTTCTGAGGCACCGGTATTGGTGCAGTCGATGACTAATACCGATACTGCTGAGGCTGAACAGACTGCCAGTCAGGTTAAAGCTTTGGCAGATGCAGGTTCTGAGTTGGTACGGATTACAGTAAATTCACCTCAGGCTGCTGCAAAAGTATCTGAAATTCGTCAACGTCTTGATGATATGGGCTGTAATGTTCCTTTAGTGGGTGATTTTCATTTTAATGGGGATCGTCTGCTAAAAGATTATCCAGATTGTGCGCGTGCGCTGTCCAAATACCGGATTAATCCTGGTAATGTGGGAAAAGGTGTAAAAGGTGATGAAAAATTTGCCTTTATGATTCATACCGCAGCTGAATATAATAAAGCTGTCCGTATTGGTGTAAACTGGGGCTCTCTGGATCAGGCGCTGGCCAAACGAATGATGGACAGTAATCTGGCTTTATCAGCACCACAACCAGCTGAAGCGGTGATGAAGGAAGCGCTAATTGTTTCTGCACTGGAATCTGCACACAAGGCTGAAGAGCTAGGTTTAGCGGCTAACCGGATTGTTTTGTCATGCAAAGTATCAAATGTGCAGGATTTGATTGAGGTATATCGTAATCTGGCTGCGCGTTGTCTGTATCCGCTGCATCTTGGCTTAACTGAGGCCGGTATGGGCAGCAAAGGTATCGTGGCCTCTACTGCGGCTCTGGCTGTTTTATTACAGCAGGGTATTGGTGATACAATCCGAGTATCACTCACACCGGAACCGGGTAGTGCACGGACGCAGGAAGTTGTTGTAGCTCAGGAAATCTTGCAAACCATGGGATTACGCTCCTTTACACCGATGGTAACGGCCTGCCCGGGCTGTGGCCGTACTACCAGCACGGTATTTCAGGAGCTGGCGCGTGATATACAGCAATATTTGCGTACTAAAATGCCAGTTTGGCGACTACAATATCCGGGTGTAGAAAATCTGAATGTAGCCGTTATGGGCTGTGTGGTTAATGGTCCCGGTGAAAGCAAACTTGCTGATATCGGTATTTCTCTGCCGGGTACAGGTGAAACTCCGGTGGCTCCCGTGTATGTAGATGGTGAGCGGAAAACCACTCTAAAAGGGGAACACATGGCCGAAGATTTTCTGGCACTCGTTGAAGAATATATACATATCAATTATGGTGAGCAGGGTAAAAAGCGGAAAACGGCAAAAGTTATTCCGATTACAGCTTTATAATAAATAATACTGTTATGGCTCTTAATCGCTGTACAGTCTCATATGGATAATAAAATTAATTAATATGGCTCAGAAAATCCAGGCCGTTAAAGGCATGAATGATTTATTACCGGTAGAGCAGAAAGATTTCAAACTGACTTCTGCTCTCTGGCAGGCATTTGAAGATGTGGTTGTAGCATGGACACGTAGTTTTGGTTACAACCAGATCCGCACACCGATTGTGGAGCAAACGGGCTTATTTGTACGCTCCATTGGAGAAGAGACTGATGTAGTTGGCAAAGAGATGTATACTTTTGCCGATTCCAACGATAAATTAAGCCTCAGTCTGCGGCCAGAAGGTACGGCATCCTGTCTGCGTGCGGTGGTTGAGCATAATTTACTTTATAATAACCCGCAGAAATTATGGTATATGGGACCAATGTTCCGGCGGGAACGACCACAAAAAGGGCGGTATCGCCAGTTTCATCAGGTAGGTATTGAAGCACTTGGCTTTAATGGGCCGGATGTGGATGCCGAACTGATTGCCATGAGCGCGAATCTCTGGGAACGTCTGGGTATCCGTGACTACCTGACACTGGAATTGAATACGCTGGGTAATCAGCAAGAGCGCGCTGCTCACCGTACGGCGTTGATTGCCTACCTTCAACAGCATGAGTCAATACTGGATGAAGACAGCCGTCGTCGCATGCATACCAATCCACTGCGGGTACTTGATACCAAAAATCCTGATTTGCAGGCAATGGCCAATAGTGCACCTCGCCTGATTGATTATCTGAGTACCGAATCTCTGGCACACTATGATGCTCTTAAAAATCTGCTGGATGGTCTTGGTATCAGGTATGTAGAGAATCCGCGTTTGGTACGTGGACTTGATTACTATAATCTGACAGTATTTGAGTGGACAACAGATAAACTAGGGGCGCAAGCTACAGTGTGTGGCGGTGGGCGTTATAACGGACTGATTGAGGAGTTAGGTGGTAAACCTGCACCTGCTATTGGTTTTGCACTGGGTATTGAACGTTTATTATTACTGGTACAAGAATTTGGGCAGCTGGCTGTTAACAATGCACCTGATGTGTATGTTTTACATCAGGGCGAAGGTAGTAGTCTGGCCGCAATGCAGCATACTGCCTTACTGCGTGCAGAGGGGCTGAATGTTTACCTGCATTGTGGTGAACAGAGCTTGAAAGCGCAATTAAAGAAAGCTGATGCCAGCGGGGCTGCAATTGCTGTTATCGTGGCACAGGAGGAGCAGTTAACTAATACGCTGACTATTAAAAATCTGCGTACTCATGAACAGCAAACTGTTGCTGCCAGTGCAGCTTTACAATTAATCCAACAATGGAAGAATGCATAATGGTTGTACATATTCAGGATGAACAGGAAGTTGCAAATTTCAAATATTTTTGGCATCGCTGGGGTCGGTGGATTTTTGCGGTTCTGCTTGTTGTGGCTTTAGCTTACTTGGGTCACGTACTTTATCAGAGTCATATCCGTAGTAATAATGAAAAAGCAGCGGCAGTGTTTGATACCTTTGTGAATCAAGCCAGAGCCAATAATATAGCTGAAAGTAAAAAAGCCTTAGTGCAATTGCAGCAGGAATATCCTGATACCATTAGAGCGACTCAGGCTACTTTAATGATGGCTGGTTCAGCTTTTGATGATGGCAAGTATGATGAGGCGATCCGTCACTTACAGTGGGTTAAAAACAAACAGCATGATGATCTGCTGCAAACAATCGTTGCACAGCGGCTGGCTACTGTGTATTTACAGCAAGGTAAATATGATGATGCCTTACAGGCGCTGGACGTAAAAGTGACTAGCTCGTTTAAACCAGTTCTACTGGAAACCAAGGGCGATATTTTACAGGCTCAGAAGAAAAGTACCGAGGCAGTTGCTGCCTATCAGCAGGCTTTGAATCTGTTATCAAATGACTCAGTACAACGTGAAATACTTCAGATGAAAATCAGTAGTTTGAATTAATCTGTTTAATCAAATCTGAAATTTCGGCCAGATTAATCCGGCAGAAATTTCAGGTTTATCGTTGTCCTAGCAGAGCTTGCCACTGGCAGGCTATTGCTGTTTTACAGCAAGGCAAAATTATCTGAAAGACTTAATATGAAACCAACGATTGTTCTGGTTGGTCGCCCGAACGTAGGCAAATCAACATTATTTAACCGTTTAACCCGTACCAAGGATGCCTTAGTTGCTGATTTGCCCGGTTTGACCCGTGACCGTCATTATGGTCATGGCCGCGTGGGTAGTAAACCTTATCTGGTAGTGGATACTGGCGGCTTTGAACCGGTAGTGGACAGCGGAATCCTGTATGAAATGGCTCGGCATACCTTACAGGCTATTGATGAGGCTGACGCGGTTATTTTTCTGGTGGATGGCCGTACTGGTTTAACACCACAAGACCAGATTATTGCTAATCGCCTGCGCCAGAGTACCCGTCCAGTGTATTTGGCTGTAAATAAAGGGGAGGGTGGCAACCGCCCGGTTCTGGCTGCTGAATTTTATGAGCTAAGCCTTGGCGAACCGGTAGTTATCTCTGGTGCGCATGGAGACGGCGTGTATGAACTGATCGAAACAGTTCTGGAATCATTTCCTGATGAAGAAGAGGAAACTGAAAGCCAACATCCGGTTTTTGCTATTATCGGACGGCCCAATGTGGGTAAATCAACCCTTGTAAATGCCATTCTGGGCGAAGAGCGGGTAATTGCTTTTGACATGGCCGGCACTACCCGTGATTCTATTCATATAGATTTTGAGCGTGGCGACAAGCCATTTACCATTATTGACACCGCCGGTGTGCGTCGTCGCGGCAAGGTTGATGATGCGATAGAGAAATTTTCTGTAATTAAGGCAATGCAGGCAATTGAAGCAGCTAATGTAGCAGTGCTTGTACTGGATGCACAGCAGGATATAGCCGATCAGGATGCTACCATTGCTGGCTTTGCTTTAGAAGCAGGGCGTGCTTTAGTTGTGGCAGTAAATAAATGGGATGGGCTTAGTGATGAACGTAAGCAGGAGGTAAAGCGGGACATTGCGCGTAAACTGTATTTTCTGGATTTTGCTAAATTCCATTTTATTTCAGCGTTGAAAGAAAAGGGAATTGATGATCTTTTCAGCTCGATTCAGGCAGCTTATGATGCAGCAATGATTAAATTACCTACTCCGAAAATCACCCGTGTACTACAAAGTGCGCTGGAGCGGCAGCAGCCTCCTCGTGCGGGACTGATTCGCCCTAAGATGCGTTATGCTCATCAGGGGGGTATGAATCCGCCAGTCATTGTCATACATGGTAATGCCTTGCAGCATATCAGTGACGCTTATACCCGTTATCTGACACAAACATTTCGCAAAGCATTTCATTTACAGGGTACACCTTTACGTATTCAATATAATGTGAATAAAAATCCCTATGAAGAAAAAGACGGAAAACCAGCACAGCCTTTGCGTCGGGTCAAGTTAAGTAATCGAATTGCCAAGCGTGAGCAAATTAAAAAATCGAAAAAGCAGGTAAAGCGTAAAAATAAAGTCAGTTCGAAGAAAACAAATGCTCAGTAATGTGATAGCATTGACTACGCTTTTCTAATCGCTGTACGCGGGTGCAGCTTAGCGACAACATAATCAAAAAAACGGAGTATCCAAATGAGCGCCAAAGGACAAATGTTACAAGATCCTTTCTTGAATGCACTGCGGAAAGAGTATGTGCCAGTATCCATTTATCTGGTTAACGGAATCAAACTACAAGGTCAAGTTGAGTCATTTGACCAGTATGTTGTGTTATTGCGTAACACCTCAGTAACACAGATGGTATACAAACATGCAATTTCTACGATTGTGCCTGCACGAGCAGTAAGTTTGCAGCATGAACCGAAACCAGCATCAGCAGAATAATTTATAAATTATTCTGTTTTAGCAAAAACCGTGGGTAACCACGGTTTTTTTTATTAATGAGTCATTGATTTTGAAAAAAGATTAATAACAATAACACCTACCAGAATTAGGCCAATGCCGATAATGGCTGGCATATCCAGCTTTTGCCCGAACTTAATCCAGGCTATCACAGATACACAGACAATGCCTACACCAGACCATACTGCATAGGCAATGCCTACCGGCATCGTTTTCAGAGTTTGTGCCAGACAATAGAATGAGATTGTGTAACCAATAATTGAACAGATACTGGGCATCAGTCGGGTAAAGCCATTACTCAGCTTGAGCATACTGGTTGCGAATATTTCCGCTAGTATGGCTACCGATAGAAAAAGCCATTGATTCATGTTTGTCCTTTTGTTGCTGTTTTGGCGCTAAGCATGGCAGAAAATAGCAGGAAAAGCTACTGTTTATTCATATTGTGTATAGTACTAATGTAACTATCCCCTAAAATAGTACAGCATAAAAGTAGAAAATTCTCTTTATTAACCCATTGGGGATTTAAGCATGAAAAAAATGACTGAACATCAAATCGTATCCATTTTAAAAGAAGCCGAAGCCGGTATCCCCGTCAAAGAACTCTGCCGTAAATATGGCATCGGCAATTCAACTTTTTATAAATGGCGTGATAAATACGGTGGTATGGAAACGTCCGATATCAAACGTTTAAAGGAGCTAGAGGCTGAAAACCTTAAGCTTAAGCAGATGTTTGCTGAGCTCAGTTTAAAATCTCAGCTTCAGGAGGAAATCATAAAAAAGCTATAGTGCCTACTCAAGCACGTAAAGCTTGGGCTGTACAACTGCAAGAAAGTCATTCTATTACTATTGCCATGAGCTGCGCTATTGTTGGCTTAAGTCGCTGTGCTTACTATTATCAACCTAAATTACCGGATGATTCAGTGATTATGTCGGTACTAAGTGCTATTACCGATAAGCATTTACGCTGGGGCTTTCCTAAATGTTTTAATCGCATCAGAAAGCTCGGCTATAAATGGAATCATAAACGTGTGTATCGGGTGTATTGTGAATTAAAGCTTAATCTCAGGGTAAAGCGTAAACAACGTATTCCTCCACGAAATCCAGAAAGGCTATCAGTACCCAATAAACAAGGTGAATGCTGGTCAATGGATTTTATGAGTGACAGTAGTCGCAATCAACGGCGTTTTAGAACCTTCAATGTGATAGATGACTTTAATCGTGAGGCATTAGGCATTGATATTGCGGTTAGTTTACCTGCTGGCAGAATTACCCGTTATCTGGATAAACTGGCCGAATATCATGGCTATCCACTAAAAATACGAGTAGATAATGGACCGGAATTTACCGGAAAAACATTCATCGACTGGGCAAAGTCACATGGTATATCCATAGATTATATTCAAGCGGGCAGCCCATATCAAAACGGATATATTGAACGATTTAATCGCACCTATCGCACAGAGGTACTAGATTTATATCTATTTAATAATCTGGAACAAGCAAGAAAGGTAACCGAAGAATGGCTAACCATTTATAACACGGAAAGACCTCATGAAGCATTAAATAATATGACGCCGATTGAATATAAAACCCTAAAACAAGCAGCATAATTTTCTACTT
>NZ_MEIO01000065.1 GCF_002777745.1 Snodgrassella alvi | reverse complement strand
TGTTCATTCACCTGCTGTTTAATAAGCGCCTGAATATCGGTATCGTATTGTTGATATTCACTGATTAAATCTACTAAATCATCAGTAGCAAAATTATGCTCCAGCACATAGGCCATTACTGCTGGTGAAAAAGAATGCTCAACAACAGATACCGGTTTGTCCGTACATTTCAGTAATCTGATTGCATCTTCATCATCAAGCCCTAGATTAACTAGCTGCAATGTTTCATCATAATCAAACAATTCAGTATCTTCAGTAATTAAATCCGCATAGTCGGCAATGTTTTTCTGTAGATAATCCAATACTGCTTCTTTATCACAATACGCCCTTATAAATTCTAAAGCCTGAGTATTTTGCTCGATTGAAACTGATTCAATATGTTCATTCACCTGCTTTTTAATAAGCGCCTGAATATCGGCATCGTATTGTTGATATTTACTGATTAAATCCGCTAAATCATCAGTTGCAAAATTATGCTCCAGCACATAGGCCATTACTGCTGGTAAAAAAGAATGCTCAACAACAGATACCGGTTTGTCCGTACATTTCAGTAATCTGATTGCATCTTCATCATCAAGCCCTAGATTAACTAGCTGCAATGTTTCATCATAATCAAACAATTCAGTATCTTCAGTAATTAAATCCGCATAGTCGGCAATGTTTTTCTGTAGATAATCCAATACTGCTTCTTTATCACAATACACCCTTATAAATTCCAAAGCCTGAGTATTTTGCTCGATTGAAACTGATTCAATATGTTCATTCACCTGCTGTTTAATAAGCGCCTGAATATCGGCATCGTATTGTTGATATTCACTGATTAAATCCACTAAATCATCAGTATCAAATTTGTTCTCCAGCACATAGGCCATTACTGCTGGTGAAAAAGAATGCTCAACAACAGATACCGGTTTGTCCTTATATTTCAGTAACCTGATTGCGTCTTCATCATCAAGCCCTAGATTAACTAGCTGCAATGTTTCATCATAATCAAATAATTCAGTATCTTCAGCTACTAAATCCAGATAGTTAGTAAAATTGTTCTGGATAAAATATAAAGCATCCTCTTCATCATAATGACTTCTAATAAATTGCAAGGTATTTATACTCTTTGATTTATCATCTTCTAGTTTCAAACCAATTATTTTTTTATCAATCAGAATTTTAAATTTATTTCTACTTATATTATCAATATTGAAATTCACTTGCCAAAACTTTAAAGTTGATAATATTTCTCCATATTTATTATCACTGATATTTTGATTAATAATTACTTTAGCAAAAAAATTACCTCTTACATCTACGTTTTCATCATTACAGATTGGTTTAAAATCTAAAGCTTTTTCATTACTATTTATAAATTCAATTAAAGGTTCATCCACTTCTTGCGTATGTTGAAAATAACACAGAATATTTTCTTCGTTATAGTCAAGTTTGCCCGGATACAATAACTTTTGCCACAACTCTGTATTTTTAACCTTATCTAATCTGGTAATGGTTGTATACAGATAATCTATATATTCCAGCTTATGTTCTTCACTTATATCTTTGTGATTTAATAGTTGTAATACATCTGTTTCATCATCTTTTATCTGCTGTTCACAATTAGCCAGCATGATATGTATGTAGGCATCTATATTTAGTGCCACATACTTGGCTAAAGGCGAATCAGGCTTTTTCATAATACTAGTGTAATTCTGATAAATAATATTTTCCTTACTTACAGAAGTATATTGCGTAGCCAACATCAACTGGATATTAGTAAAATTCAGCTCATATAAATCATTCTGATATACCACATTAAATAAGTCTTTATTAGCCGTTTTATATTCAATTTCTTTAAATTTAATTTCCAGAAATATGAATTGTTTAATCAACTGTGCTACATCAGGTTTATCAATAATTAAATAATCATGGATATTAGCAATATAATTACTTAAAATATGGTTATCTGTATTTATTGTTGCAATAATATCCTGTGATGAAAAATATAAGGTTTTTATCGAAAAATCTTTAATTATATTATTTGAAACTGTTGTGCTATTTAACATAAGCATAAAAACCTGTGGGCAATGCTTATTTAACAACTGTACAAATCGTTCTAAATTTTTCTCATTGGATGACGGCCAGAATGCATTAATAAATTTCAGATTAGCTTCATGCACCAATTGATTCAAAATAGTTGTTACTTCGTAAGTATATACTGTAAAAGAACCTAACAGATAATTAACCAGATCAATATTCAATACCTCTGGTTGTTCAAACATGCTCTGCTGATGCAGAAGTTTTCCAGTAATTAACTCAGGATTATTTAGTTTATATTCATACTCCTTGGCTACTTCATCTGTCACACTACGAAGAAAAGTTTTATCTGCTATAGTCAAACTGTTAGGATAGAAATAAGTCATATAATCTGCATAAGTTTCATCAATATAGCCATTACGAATCAAATATTTTAATAGAGAGAGGTATGGACTAGTTTCTATATCTAAAATTTCTTTATTTTTATTATAATGCTCTAAGCATTCAGAAA
>NZ_MEIO01000064.1 GCF_002777745.1 Snodgrassella alvi | reverse complement strand
AGAAAGCTCGGCTATAAATGGAATCATAAACGTGTGTATCGGGTGTATTGTGAATTAAAGCTTAATCTCAGGGTAAAGCGTAAACAACGCATTCCTCCACGAAGCCCAGAAAGGCTATCAGCACCCAATAAACAAGGTGAATGCTGGTCAATGGATTTTATGAGTGACAGCAGTCGCAATCAACAGCGTTTTAGAACCTTCAATGTGATAGATGACTTTAATCGTGAGGCGTTAGGCATTGATATTGCGGTTAGTTTACCTGCTGGCAGGATTACCCGTTACCTAAATAAACTGGCCGAATATCATGGCTATCCACTCAAAATACGAGTGGATAATGGACCGGAATTTACCGGAAAAACATTCATCGACTGGGCAAAGTCACATGGTATAACCATAGATTATATTCAACCAGGTAGCCCATATCAAAACGGATATATTGAACGATTTAATCGCACCTATCGCACAGAGGTACTAGATTTATATCTATTTAATAATCTGGAACAAGCAAGAAAGGTAACCGAAGAATGGCTAACCATTTATAACACGGAAAGGCCTCATGAAGCATTAAATAATATGACGCCGATTGAATATAAAACCCTAAAACAAGCAGCATAATTTTCTACTTGAATCTTGTACTAAGTTTGGGGTATTTACAGAGCATCTTTAAAATCCAGCTTACCAGATACAGGAATTGTAAAAATATCAGTCTGATTAATTTTTAAAGATTGATTTGTAACTATTTGACCTAAAATAGTATCAATTCCAGCATCAAACATACCATTACGATTATTATCTTTAAAAGCAATAAGACTAATTCCGGGAGGAACATCCGCTTTACCAGTATTTGAAATAGTAACTCTGAGTGTACCGCTTACTTCTAAATTCTGCTGATCAGTATTAATGTATTTAGGATCAACAAAATCAATAACAAGATCTGCCAATTTTTCATCATTTAAATTATTAATTTCTGGTAATCTGATTTGACCCAAATCATTAATATGTTGTTGAAACATACTAATTTCAAAAGCGGTATAGCGATAATTCTTTCTGGTAAAAGTAAGTGATACAATTTCGTCATCAATATTTTCAAATAAAAATTCACCCGTTTTATCAGTTACTTTAACTGTAGTGATATTCTTTACGGTTGCTGCAATTACAACTTCAGACAAAGGTAGACCTGTGGCAGCGTCTACTACTATGCCTTTGATGGCAGTTTTTTCATTATTTCCTGTGTTACCTGGATTGTCAGATCCTGATTCGACATTCGCATGTAGTCCAACAGATAAAATATACTCTGAGCAATTATCAATTGTTGAATGTGTACTAGCTTCTTCATAACCGTCAATTGAAACATTGATATCAATTTCACCTGCTTTTAGACCATCAAATTTATAATTACCTTCAGCATTAGAATATATAGTTTTATTATTAGCACCAGTTATTGAAATTTTTGCCCCACAAAGTGGTTTGCCAGTTTGAGCATCGCTAATAATACCTTGAATAATTGAACCTGTAACAGCAGCCTCTTTATGTAATAAAATATCACCTAAATTAAACTCACCACTTCCAGTAATGGAAATCTGTATATCTTTTTTATCATACCCTTTAGATTTTATAATATATGTGTAAGAATTCTTTGTTAGATCGGTAAATTTAAATACACCATCTTTACCTGTAGTTTGTTGAATGCCATCATCCTGCTCAATAATTGCTCCCATTATGGGCAACATTGACTGGTCATCTAAAATTCTTCCACTTATCGTTGATTTATTTGGAACGGAATTCTGTTTTAATATCAAAGCTGGTGAAAAATCAACAATTTCCCCATCATTAACCACAATATCTGCAGATATAGTACGGTAATTATGGGCAATTATTGTAAGTGTGATTGTGCCAGGTTCCACGAGAGCATGATAATATCCATTATTTGTGGTAATAATCTGACCATCAGATAATGTGATATTTAAACCATCAATTGCAGTTCCTGTCTGCTGATCAGTAATAAAACCTTTAATAATTGAACTGTTAGATTTACGCTTTAATTGTACTGTGCCTAATTGAAAGGATTTTAGTTCTGAAATAATAATATTTTTAACAATTTCTGTATAACTGCTGAGAGAAAAACTTATCTGACTGTTACCCGTATTTTTTAATGGCAAAATAAATTCACCACTATTATCAGTCGAAGTGAACTGCCCTTGAAAACTAATATTTACACCAGCAAGAGGTTGTCTGCTTTCTGCATCAATAACTTTACCCTGTAATAATGGAGTTTCTGTATCTACCATTAAACCTATATTATTTAAAGCATGCAGCACCAATGCAGTAACATAAACATCTTCATCCCAATTTTTCTCATTATTCTGGGTAGAAACTAAATAATCAATTGCCTGTTTAATTTCGCTCAAATCATCTAAAGCAGGAAGAACAGCCAGTAACACTAACGCAGTATGATCAGTAAATGCCCAAACACCATCAATATTACGCTGTCCAAGTAGCCAGTCTACTCCTTGCTTTAAAATATTATTAATGTTATATACATTTTGGCATTCCCATAAAGCATTCATTGCTATAGCTGAACTATATACATCATTCTGGCCTAAATCATTACTCCAGCTTCCGTTAGTTTGCTGTTGAAAAGATAACCATGTAATTGCATTGTTTACTTCTTTACTTTTGATAAGTCCGGCTTTTACTAAGGCTTTTAATGCCCATGCAGTATCCAGTACAAAACTATCAAAACCTGCACTAAAACCAAATCCTCCATTTTGATTTTGGTAAGATTTGAGTTGTAACACCAAATCTGAATTATCTACTCCATACTCAGCGTTTGCGATAATTCGACGCGAAAGAGTTTCAGTATTATCATCATGAGATGTATTTAAATAAATAAGTGCTGATTCCTGACTAGAATCATTATTTAAGTTTATAGTATAAAAAGCATTTAAAGTCTCACTGGTAGACTGTACTGGTGAAGCTATATCATTCTCTGATGCATATGAACCATCATTATTTTGCTGCTGTTTTAACCATGCTACTGTCTCCTTAAAATTTATTTCATCCAAAAGGATATTATTTTTTTTGGGCATATAATTCATTTTAACAACCTATAAAAAAGTTAATCAATAAGATACAAATAGAATTATTAATTATGTCTAATTATTTTAAATTTAAGAACTAATCTATATAAATTCAATTTATAAATAAATTAATAAACCAATACACCTAATCTTTTTGTAAAAGTTTTTTATCGCTGATAGCTAGCTAAATCTTCTTTTAAAATTGATAAAATTTAAATGGGGTTTACCTAATAAGGTTATCAACTATGTCAATTCGTAAGACCAAACTTTTAAAATAACTCATAAAAAAGTTCCATTAAAACAAAAACCGGGTTCTTTCAACAAGAATCCGGTTTTAAAGATTAAAAATATTTTCAAGCAAATTTATATTAAACAAATATGCTTATTATAAGCGCAAAAAAGCTCCCTTTCGGGAACTTAACAAATCAGCTGTTTAAGGTTAAGCATACCTATATTTTGTTATTAATTATAAAGTATATTTTTGATTTGTCAATTGGGAAAACGAAAATATTTTTCAAATAGAGGTTGCTGCTTCATTTCCTGCCAGAAAAGCCACAAACTTTGCTCAATAGCCTGATTCCAATCTTTACTGGAATAGCGCCGGCGTTGATTGCGTTTGGCAGTATTCTGATTCTGACGTTTATATAAAGGGCTTAATTTGCAATATTTGCTTGATAAAGTAGAAAATGCTTCACGATTTTTGTAAAACAGGTTTCCCATTGTAATTTTTACCATATCATATACTTCCGGCTGATAAGTAGGATAAAGTGCTTGCTGATTGTTTTTGGCAGGAGTAGCAGCCTGATATTTCCATTCTATACTTCGGCAATGCCCTTTTTTGACAGTATCTCTCATACAGTACTCATAAGCACGCAATACATTTTCTGCCAGATCAACTTCTATTTTATAGTCTGTCATAGATACACCTTATCTAAGTGATGTGCTAAAAACATTTAAGTTATACTTAATAATTAAAGTAGTATTTAACTAAATGTGGACTTATCTCTGATTCGCTAATACCTTATAAATATAATCAGATTACATTTCTCTTTAACAAATATTTAGTAAAATCATATCTTTCCCCTTTATGGGCAGTAGCCGTGTATTTAAAAATCAAAACTTTAGCAAGTATAATATTGTAGTTTAATAAATATATTTCGCTATTAGCCTTATAAAAAATAGATATCAGTAAGTAAAAAGTATAATTACACATTAGAATAGGCATTATAATAAGCCATTAACTAATAAATTGCAATTCATTGCCTAATTATATTGCAACTAAATAAGATTAGGTAAAAACTAAGGATGATCATGTATACAGGTAAAAAACTAGGTGAGGCAATCAAATCTGCAATTGAACTCAAAGGCGTACGTAAGGCTGATGTGGCTCGCGCATTTGCCATAAAGCCACCTTCTGTAACCAGTTGGATTCAAACTGGCCGGGTTGACAAAGCGCATATTGATAAACTAGTCTCATATTTTGCTGACGTAGTACAGCCAGAGCATTTTGGTATTGGTTCATTTGAAGCTAACGAAATTCTGTTTAATGGTTACAAAGTACCCCTGCTGACGTGGGTAGATGCAGCTACACAAAGGGACAAAGAAGCTTTAACTGCAGCTGGCAATATTTGGGTTCCAACATTACGTAAGCCGGGAGCACAAGCATTTGCGCTGGAAATCAAAGGTGATAGTATGGAACCTGAATTTACACCGGGCGATAAAATTGTTGTTGAACCGGAACAGCCTGTACAACACGGCTGTTTTGTTGTTGTGCGTGAAAATGATAGCGAAGCCATGTTCAAGCAGTATATCCATGAGGGTAGCCATTACTATCTGAAACCACTGAATAACCGTTATCCGATTATTGAAATGTCCCAACACTTTCATATATGTGGTGTAGTAGTAGAAAAATTTAAAATATATATTTAATTCGCTGTATATAATTAGGATTGATTGTTGACCTGATATAAAGGAACTGCAACATTGATTGGATATAATAGCCATCTGGCTGGTTGTTATCATAATGATGCTGTAAGTTTGGTCTAATTATGCTTTATAAAGTTGTATCAAATCAATAGTGATTTCAATTGTTTTGTTTATGTTACTTTAAACAAATAATAAATAATTTAAAGGCAGTACTGAATACCAGTACTGCCTTCCTGTTCCTTTGTAATGAATATTAATAACGTCTGCTTCTAACTAGTTGTGCCTTTCGCTTCAGATACACCAACGCGCCAAAACCGCTCCAGATATGCACCAAACGAGTAAACGGGAAAATCACAAATACGCTCATACCCATAAACAGATGTAATTTAAATATCGGGTCAACATGAGCAATGATATTGGCTGCACCACTTCTAAAAGTAACAATATGCTGCGCCCATTGCATCAGACTTATCATTTCTTCCCCATCCAGATGGTGAGCAGAAACATGAATCGTACCCAACCCTAAACAGAGTGTTATCAGCAGCCAAATTAAAACCAGCTTGTCACGCCAGCTACTGTTAGCCAGCAGGCGCGCGCAACCGAAACGGCGAAAAATGAGCATCAGCAGACCAATTAAAGCCAGAGTACCCATACTACCGCCAGCAATCATGGCTGTAAGCTGTTTGGTTTCATGACTGATTCCAAGCGTATCCCAGACAATAACTGGTGTCAGTAGTCCGATCAGATGGCCAAAAAACAACCCAAGCACACCAATGTGAAACAAAATATTACCAACACGTAATAGACGTGGATACAGCAGCTGGCTGGATTCGGATTTCCAAGAATACTGGTTAGTATCGAAACGAATCAAACTGCCCAGAAAAAAAATACTGGCGGCAATATAAGGATAAATGCCGAAAATGAATTGATTAAGATAATACATGCTGTCTCCCGGCTTAACTAAGTTTTTTGTTGCGGAAAAATTGCACTTCCTGCACTGACGGCTGGTTTAATAAGGGTTCCAGCCCCTCTGCAGTGGGACCAAATTTTTCCAAAGCTTCATCCATATTGCGCACAGGTGCTGCCTGTAACGGTTCTGGAGCTACGGGTGATAAAGCCACGACTGCATCCATTACCGGAGCATAAACAGACTGATTTTTATGTAGATTTTCCGCAATATAACCAATCACATGCACCGCATCAGCCAGCAAATTCTGAGCTTCCTGAATTTCAATACTGGACAGAAACTCCAAAAATAAAGGCAGATAATCCGGCAATTCATTATTTTCCGGTTCCAGCCCACGTAACTGATACTCAGCCAGCAGATCTACCATTGCCTGTCCACGGGCACGGTCTTCGCCATGCAGATGTTCAAACAAATGCAAGGCATGGTGGCGACTGCGATCAAAAGTATCAACATACACTTCTTGCAGGCTGATTTCATCGTGTGTGCGCAAATAAGCAAAGAATGGCTGTAAGGCAGCAGCTTGCTCAACCGTAGCCTGCATACTGACAGCATTGGATAGCTCTTCAATATGGTTCAGCCATTCTTGCCGCGGATAACTAAGTAAAATGGATAAAATCTTATACATTTTCATCCTCTTAAACTGACTCACGTTCATTTTTCTTGCGCAAACCATGAAAAACAATCGGCGCAGCTTTGCGGGTACCAAACAGACTTTCCCTGCTATGGCCATTGTGGCAGCCATCACCAAAAGAGAAACCGCAGCTTGCTTTTTCTTCAAATGTATTGCTCACCAATTCTTTATGCGCACTAGGAATAACAAAACGATCTTCATAATTCGCAATGGCCATAATCTGGTACATTTCTTCGATTTGAGTAGCAGTGAGTCGATGACCGGATAATTCCTGTAATGCCTGTTCGTCTGAGTAAATCGATTTACTACGCATGTATTTACGCATATCAATCATGGTTTGCAAGGCATTCACAATCGGTTCAGTTTTACCGGCAGTAAGCAGATTAGCCAAATACTCAAGCGGAATACGCATATCCTTGATTTCCGGAATTAAGCCATTTTCCCCGATTACGCCAGATTCAACTGCTGACTGAATTGGTGATAGCGGTGGGATATACCACACCATCGGCAAAGTACGGTATTCAGGATGAAGTGGAAATGCTACTTTCCACTCAACTGCCATTTTATAAACCGGTGAATTTTGCGCAGCCTGTATCCAGTCAGCCGGAATACCCTGAGCCAGCGCTTCCTTGGCAATTTCTGGATCATTCGGATCGAGGAAAATATCCAATTGCTGCTCATATAAATCCTGCGGATTTTCGACTGCCGCGCTTTCACTGATACGGTCAGCATCATAGAGCAATACACCAAGATAGCGGATTCGGCCAACACAGGTTTCCGAGCAGATGGTTGGCTGCCCGCCTTCAATGCGTGGATAGCAGAAAATACATTTTTCCGCTTTGCCAGCTACCCAGTTATAGTAAATCTTTTTATACGGACAACCAGATACACACATACGCCAGCCACGACATTTATCCTGATCAATCAGAACAATCCCGTCTTCTTCGCGCTTATAAATAGAACCAGACGGACAACTGGCCACACAGGCAGGATTAAGACAATGCTCACATAAGCGTGGCAGATACATCATAAAGGTATTTTCAAAAGCAGCGTAAATATCTTTCTGAATCCCATCGAAGAGTTTATCTTTTGACCGCTTCGCAAACTCACCACCCAAATCATCTTCCCAATTTGGTCCCCATTCGATTTTATCCATTTTCTGCCCGGTTAATACCGAAACCGGCCGCGCTGTAGGCGGCGTCTGCATCAGTGGTGCTTTTTGCAGATGCTCATAATCATAGGTAAATGGTTCATAATACTGATCGATCGCAGGCATATTTGGATTAGCAAAAATATTTGCCAATATTTTCAGACGATTGCCCTGCTTCAGTTTCAGCTTGCCAGAACGTTCACGTACCCAGCCACCTTTGTACTGTTCCTGATCTTCCCAGTTTTTCGGATATCCTATACCTGGCTTGGTTTCTACATTATTAAACCATGCATATTCCACCCCATCGCGACTGGTCCAAACATTTTTACAAGTCACAGAACAAGTATGGCAGCCAATACACTTGTCCAGATTCAACACCATTCCAATTTGTGCACGTATTTTCATGATTGTATTCCTTACTTATTCTGCCACCGGGGTTTTAGCTGGTTGATCCAACCAATCCACCTTGTTCATTTTGCGTACCACCACCAGCTCGTCACGGTTGGTGCCCACCGTGCCGTAATAATTAAAGCCCCATGAAAGTTGCGCATAGCCACCAATCATATGAGTTGGCTTCATCACCACCTTAGTGACAGAATTATGAATACCGCCACGTTTGCCAGACAGTTCTGAACCGGGCACATTAACGATTTTTTCTTGTGCGTGGTACATCAGAATCATGGTTTCCGGTACACGCTGGCTCACTACCACACGAGCGGTTAAAGTACCGTTCACATTGAATACTTCTACCCAGTCGTTGTCCTGCAAACCTGCGCGTTTGGCATCAATTTCAGATACCCAGACATGCGGACCACCACGAGATAAAGTCAGCATACGCAGATTGTCAGAATAGGTACTGTGAATACCCCATTTCTGGTGCGGAGTGATGAAATTGAGCACAATTTCCGGATTGCCATTACTGTAATGGCCTTGTACATTCAGCGTAGTTTTCAGATCAACCGCTGGACGATAGGAAACCAACCCCTCACCAAACAGTCGCATCCATTTATGATCCTGATAAAACTGCTGGCGGCCGGTAAGCGTACGCCACGGTATCAATTCGTGCACGTTGGTGTAACCAGCGTTATAGCTGACTTTTTCGCTTTCCAGACCAGACCACGTAGGCGAAGAAATAATTTTGCGTGGCTGCGCCTGCACATCGCGGAAGCGAATGGCATCATCTTCACGTGCGATCGCCAGATGAGTATGGTCGATACCAGTATTTTTAGATAAAGCTTCCCAAGCTTTAACTGCTACATGACCATTAGTTTCCGGCGCCAGCGTCAGAATCATTTCTGCTGCATCAATAGCACTGTGCAGCTTCGGTTGCCCTTTGGCGACCCCCTCATGCTGGGTATTGTTCAGCTTGCGCAATAAATCAACTTCTGCTGCGGTCTGCCAGCTAATGCCCTTACCACCATTACCGATTTTTTCCAGTAATGGGCCTACAGAAGTAAACTTGTCATAAATCGCGCCATAATCACGTTCCACTACCGTCATTTTCGGCATGGTTTTGCCCGGCACAGGTTCACACTCACCCAGTTTCCAATCTTTAGGGTCAAACGGTTGAGCCAGCTCTTCCGGACTATCATGCATCAATGGTGTTAATACCAAGTCCTTGCGTACGCCTAGATAATCTTTCGCCGTTTCTGAAAAAGCCTTGGCCAGACCCCGGTAAATATCCCAATCAGTCTTGCTTTCCCATAATGGCTTCACCGCTTCGCTCATAGGATGGATAAACGGATGCATATCCGAAGTATTCAAATCATCCTTCTCATACCAAGTAGCTGTTGGCAACACAATATCGGCATACAAACAGGTAGTAGACATACGGAAATCCAGCACAGTAAGCAAATCCAGCTTACCTTCAGCCGCCGGACGTACTTGCACATCAATCGGCATAATGGCAGTGCTTTCATCACTCATCAGCGCATTTTGAGTACCAAGCAGATATTTAAGGAAATACTCATGCCCCTTGCCGGAAGAACCAAGAATATTCGAGCGCCATACAAACAGATTGCGCGGGAAATTCTGCGGATTATCCGGGTCATTACATGCCATATCCAGCGTGCCAGATTTCATCTGCTCAACAGCAAAAGCAATCGGATCTTTACCTTGAGCTTCCGCATCACGGGTTACATCCAGAGGATTGCGTGCCAGCTGTGGTGCCGAAGGCAGCCAGCCCATACGTTCAGCTTTTACATTAAAATCCAGCTGACTCATATTTGCCATCTGTCCAGCATGAGTGGGTGCGATCACTTCGGCCATACTCAGCTTTTCATGACGCCACTGACTGGTATGCGCATAAAAGAAAGACGTGCCATTCATCTGTCGTGATGGCCGGTTCCAGTCGGCTGCAAACGCTAAAGGTGCCCAGCCAGTTTGTGGACGCAATTTTTCCTGTCCTACATAGTGACACCAGCCACCACCACTCTGACCGATACAGCCACACATCATCAGCATATTAATAATGCCGCGGTAGGCCATATCCATGTGATACCAGTGATTTAGACCAGCACCCACAATCACCATACTGCGTCCATGCGTTTCATGCGCATTCTGAGCAAACTCACGTGCAACCTGAATCACCAACTCCGGTTTGACACCGGTATGTTTCTGCTGCCATAGCGGTGTATACGGTACATCAGCCATATAATCATCAGTAACACCATCACCACCAAAACCACGGTCAATACCATAATTAGCACACATCAAATCAAATACAGTGGTTACCAGAATCTGTTCGCCATCCGCATTAGTAATCTGCTTGACCGGAATATTTTTCACAAGCACTTCAGCTGCATCTTCACCACCAAAGTAGTCAAAAGATACACCCATAATTTCATCATAATTCTTATCAAGAGAAATCAGTGCTTTAATTTCAGAGCTATCAGATTTTTCTGCACGCAGATTCCATTTACCCTGCTCACCCCAGCGGAAACCAATTGACCCTTTCGGTGCAACAATATCGCCAGTATTTTCATCAATTACCAGCGTCTTCCATTCAGGATGATTACTTTCATCCAACCCACCGGAAATCTGGCTGGCTCTCAGGAAATAGCCGGGCAACAAACGACCATTATCCTGATTCAGAACCACCAGATTGGGCATATCAGTCAAACGACGACAGTAATCGACAAAATATGCCGATGGATTTTGCAAATGGAATTCTTTCAGAATTACATGCCCCATCGCCATCGCCAGTGCCGCATCCGTACCCTGCTTCGGTGCCATCCAGATATCACTGAATTTCACCATTTCACCATAATCTGATGAAACCGCTACTGTTTTCGTTCCCTTGTAGCGTACCTCAGTATAAAAGTGCGCATCAGGCGTACGCGTCATCGGTACATTAGAACCCCACACCATCAGATAATTAGCGTTATACCAGTCAGCAGACTCTGCTACATCAGTCTGTTCGCCCCATGTTTGCGGACTGGATGGTGGCAAATCACAATACCAGTCATAAAATGACAATGGTACGCCGCCAATCAGACTCAAATAGCGTGACCCAGCAGCATAGCTCACCATCGACATTGCCGGAATCGGCGAGAAACCCATTACACGGTCAGGACCAAACTCCTTAATCGTAAAAGCATTGGCCGCAGCAATAATTTCATAAGCCTCACTCCAGTCCAGACGCACAAAGCCACCCAGACCACGCTGAGATTTATATATTTTCGCCGACTCAGGATTCTGGGTAATACTTTGCCAAGCCTCAATCGCTCCCATACTCTGGCGTCTTTCCCGCCACATTCGCAGCAAAGATGCACGGATCATCGGATATTTCACCCGTTGTGCTGAATACACATACCAGCTATAAGATGCACCGCGCGGACAGCCGCGTGGTTCGTGATTAGGCAAATCAGCACGGGTGCGTGGATAATCCGTCTGCTGCATTTCCCACGTAATCAGCCCGTTTTTCACAAAAACGCGCCAGCTACACGAACCCGTACAATTCACCCCATGAGTAGAACGTACTATCTTGTCATGCTGCCAGCGCTGGCGATAAGCATCTTCCCATTCACGCCCTTCTGCCACCACTGCACCATGTCCAGCAGAAAAAGTTTCTTTGGTTTTACGTAAAAAATTCAGTCTGTCTAAAAAATGGCTCATGAATTTGTGCTCCATAAAGGCCGCAGCCTCAAACAGTTTCTTATTGATTTATACTTCTCAATGCCATCAAAACAATGGCATAATTACAGCAAACTAGCAGCGTGTCATAGATTGTTTACGTACATAAAACCAGTAATTAATCAGCAGACAGCTCACATAGAAAACTATAAAACCCCATAACGCCATTGATGCACTACCAGTAGCTTCAATCGAAGACCCAAAACTTTTCGGAATCAGAAAACCGCCATAAGCACCAATCGCACCCATAAAACCCAACACCGTAGCTGATTCCTTAGTTGCGTGTACTTCAGCCTCTTTAACATTTCCATGCAGATTACGGTGAAACAACGAGAAAATACGTGGCGCCTGCGCATAAGTCGAACCATTACCAATACCACTAAACGCAAACAACAACATAAAGCTACAAAAAAAGCCTACAAAATTGCCTGCATTTCCGCTCATTGGCTGAAACACCAGCACACCAATTACCCCCACGATCATCATCACATAACTGATTTCAGTTAACTTCGCAGCGGACATACGGTCAGACAGCCACCCACCCACTACACGCAGCACCGCCCCCACAAACGGCCCCAGAAAAGCCAGCTTAATTGCATCAACATGTGGGAAAGAACGAGTAATCAGTAAAGGGAAAGCAGCAGAAAAACCAATAAATGAACCAAACGTACCCACATACAACCAGCACAGAATCCAGTTATGCAAACGTTTAAAGATAACTGCCTGCTCCTTCAGTGAAGCATTCAGGCTGCCGATATCATCCATACCAAACCATGCAGCCAGCGTACTAAGCACAATAAACGGCACCCAGATAAAACCAGCATTTTGCAGCCATACCTGCGTACTTCCCTGTGGCGTGGTAATCGTCTGTGCCTCACCGCCCAGCACACCAAACAGACAAGTAGTGATCGCCAGCGGTACCGCAATCTGTACAGCAGAAACACCCAGATTGCCTAAACCAGCATTAACACCCATCGCCTGGCCTTTTTCAGCTTTCGGAAAAAACAAACTGATATTTGACATAGAAGAACTAAAATTCGCACCACCGAAACCACATAGCAGAGCCAGTACAAACATCGTACTATAGGAAGTATCTGGATTCTGGACCGCAAAACCCAATCCCAGCGCAGGGATCAACAAACTAGCAGTAGAAATCGTCGTCCACTTGCGTCCCCCGAAAATCGGTATCACAAACGAATAGAAAATCCGCAAAGTTGCCCCGGATAGCGCCGGTAACGCTGCCAGCCAGAACAGTTCATTACTGCTGTATTTAAAGCCCACCTGAGGCAACTTCACCACCGTTACACTCCACACCTGCCAGATAGCAAATGCCAGTAACAGTGCAGGAACCGAAATCCATAAATTCCTGCGTGCCACCGCACGACCGCCAGCCTGCCAGAACTGCTTGTCTTCCGGCCGCCAGTCTTTCAAAACCTTACCCATACTAACCTCACATTATTGATGCTTCTGTTTTTTTAATGAAAAATGCATCCAGATTAAACTGATACATACCGTACCAAACATCAGCATAAACGAACTGGAACGTATCCCTGTCCAGTCAACCAACACCCCGAACATAATCGGCAGCAGAAAACCACCCAGACCACCGGCCAGACCCACTACACCAGATACTGTGCCCATATCCTCTGGAAACTCATCGGAAATAAACTTGAATACCGAAGCCTTACCAATCGCCAGTGCCACCCCTACAACAAACAACAACACCGTAAACACAGTCGCATTTAAACCAATATGCATATCCAGATGGCCACTTACCGTACGAATAGACATCTGTGTCTGCGGATAGGACAGCAGAAAGAATGCCACCCAACATACCCACATCACCGCCCAAGTCACCTTATAGGCACCATACTTATCCGATAGCCAGCCACCAAAAGCGCGCAGCACACCACCGGGCAACGAAAAACACGCCGCCAGCAACGCCGCCTGCGTCAGATCAAACCGATATTCATTAACGTAATAGCTCACCATCCACAGCGAAATACCCACATAGCCGCCAAACACCACCGAATATAGCTGGCTGTATTTCAATACCTGCGGATTTTTCATCAGGAGAAGCTGTGCCTTCAGACTTGGCTGTTTAGCATTAGCAGCCTTAGGCTCCGGATAGCTGAAAAACCAGAACAGCACCGTAATTACCAGCAGAATCACCGCATATACCCGCGGTACAACCTGCCAGCAGCCATAAGCTGTAATCAGCACCGGTGCCAGGAACTTGTTCAGTGCCGCACCAGCATTACCGGCACCAAAAATCCCCATTGCCAGCCCCTGCCGCTCCTTGCGAAACCATTTGGCCACATACGGCGTGCCCACTGAAAACGAACCGCCTACCAAGCCCAGCCACAATGCAATCCACAAAAACTGGCTATACGTATGCGCATATTCCAGTAACCATACCGCCGGCACACACACCAGCATCACCAGAAAAAACACAATACGGCTACCAAAGCGGTCAGCCCAGATACCCAGCGGCACCCGAATCAGCGAGCCCGACAATACCGGCATCGCCGTCAGCAAACCAAACTCCGTTTCATTCAGGTGCAATTGCTGCTTGATAGGTAAACCCAGTACCGCAAACACCATCCAGATCATGAAACAAGTCACAAACGAAATCGTGCTGGATGTAAGCACAGTTACCGACTTCCTGACTTCAGAATCCATCCCGCCACTCCCAAAAATAACTTAGCCTAGTGTACGGAATCATCCCTGCATATCCCATTAGCCATCAGAGGCAGAAGCAGTAACCCAAAAGAACAAGCCCACATAAGCAAAATGGCCTATTGACAAAATCAACAGGCCATATGCACACTCAAAAATTCTACAACTACCACACAACAACTACCCCATAACTACTTATCCATACCGTGCTCAACCGCATACACCGCAGCCTGCACCCTGCTTACCACATTCAGCTTGCGCAGAATATTCTGCACATGCACCTTCACCGTACTTTCCGTAACCTCCAGATTACGGGCAATCAGCTTATTACTGTTGCCACGCGCCAGCCAGCGCAGAATTTCCCGTTCCCGCGGCGTTAACGGTTCCTTTACCTCATCAGCAACTTGTTCCTGCTGGCGTAACTGCGTAACTAATTTGCTGGTCATCTCTGGCGACAGCACACTATCCCCATTAATCGCCTTCTCAATACTATCCAGCAGAAACTCAGTATCTATATTTTTCAGCAGATAACCACGCGCACCCAGTCGCATACATTCCACCAGATCACTACCATCCTCCGATACCGTCAGCATCAGTACCACCTGTTGCGGATTATGACTTATCATCTGCGGTAGCGCTTCCAGCCCGCGCATCACCGGCATATCCAGATCCAGCAGTACCGCATCCGGTTTTAACTGCTGCTGCATCTTCACACCCTCCAGCCCGTCTGTTGCCTCACCCACCACCTCAAAACGCGCACAGCTATCAATCAACGCACACAAACCACGCCGGAACAACGTATGGTCATCTACAATCAGAATCCGGTATTTTTTCCCTTCAAGCATCATCAACTTCCTAAAACAATTACTCCTGCGTATGAATATACTGGCGTGGCACCATCAACTCCACACACGCCCCACACTCCGCCCGTGCAAAAATCCTCAATTGCCCATTAATCTTGCCGGCACGCTCTTTCATAATATGAATACCCACATGCCCCTGCTGCTCCTTCAGCACCAGCGTATTCTCAGCAAAACCTACACCATTATCCTCAATCCACAGATTCAGCCGGTCAGCCATATATACCAGTCGTACCCGTACGGTATCGGCCTGCGCGTGTTTGCGCACATTCGACAAAGCCTCCTGCACAATAAACACCACCTGCAACTGCACATCCGACTCCACCTCATATACATCCCCTTCCACCAACCAGTCCACCGCAATATCTGTCTGCTGCTCAAAACGCTTCATCACCCCCTGCAACGAACTGATCAGCCCCTCTGACACCAGTCGTACCCGGAAATTCGACAACAACTCACGCACATCATCATAACACTGCTGAATACCTTCATGAATAAAATCCAGCGTTTGCGCCGCCTGCTGCTCCTTCTGCTCCGAAAGCGCCTTTTCAAGCACCTGTACCTGCATATTCATAAATGACAGCGACTGCGCAATACTGTCATGCAAACCCTGCGCCATCAGATTACGTTCCTCCAGAATCGCCATCTGCTTATCCAGCTCATTCAGGCGCATACTCTCAATCGCAATCCCGAACTGGCTGCATACCGTCGAAATCAGACGCTGATTTTCCTCACTCAGCGTAAACGGCACCTGCGCAAACAGATGTAGCATACCAATCTCATCTTCTACAGACTTCACCGCAAAAGTTAAACAAAATGGTAAAGCCTGCCGCATCTGGCAACAACCATCATTTGCAGCATGAATCACCAATTGCTGATGCATCACCGCTTGCCCGGATTGCAGTAACTGCGCACAGTGTCCACCATCACAACGATAATCACGGAACCTGTCTACCTGTTCTTCCGTCAACCCGTCTGAACCGGCTACCTCCAGCATATGCGAATGACGGTTCCTTAACTGCACCACACATGCATCAGCCCCACTGAATGCCTTCATCTTATGCATAAACACCTGCACCAGCACCGAAAGATCATGTTGCTCCTGAAACAGCGACGTCATAGCATACAACACCGCCAGCTCACGATTACGTTTCACTACCGCCTGAGTCTGTTCAGCCACCCGGTTTTCCAGCGTGTCATATACCTCATACAACTTTGCTGCCATCAGATTAAAACCATCAGCAACCTGCCCGAACTCATTAGCCGTACCAAGCTGCAAGCGCGTATCAAAATAGCCTTTCCCAATCTGACTAATCCCCTGATTCAAACGCAGCAACGGCACAATCACCAAATGATGTAGCAGCACCAGCGAAACAATTGCCGATACCACCGCCATCACAAGCAATAATGCCTGCAACCAGCGCAGCAACTGAATATTATGCGTATTATCCTGCTCAATCAGCAGCACTAACTGATCAATTACCGCAGTAAACTTCTGCGCCTGCGCCAGAAATGCCGCATCGCCTAACCTGCCCTGCAAATATGCCTCACGATCATTCAAAAAATCCTGCAACTGAGCCTCAACCCTAACCACTTGTGCCCGTAACTGCCGATGACGCCAGCCATTAACAAATCCGGCCTCATGCAGCTGGCGCAAATGACCAAGAATTGCCTCAAACTGGCGCTGCTCATGCACAAACTGCTGTTCTGCTCCCGGTGTTTTCGTCACCAGCACCATATAAAACACCCGCTTGCGCAAACTGCCAGCTTCATTGATCGCCATTCCCAGCTCCTCCAGCCGCCATGACGTATTCAGCGACAACCCCACAAGACTGGTAGCCAGAAACAGCCAAATCGTAATCATGACCACCAATACCCGTGAAAGCTTTTGCCCACGTAAGAACGAGCGATCAAATTTTTGCCATAGATTTTTCATAACACCTGATTTCATTGATTGACAGCAATATAACTGAAAATTTAGAATGCAGTATTGATAATTTTTTAAATTATCTGATAAATTTTGTTTAAAACACAAAAATAGTTTAGCTTTATAAGCTCAATTGCAAGATTTATATCTATAAAGCATAAGAAGCAGTATTATGCCTCATACATACAGTCAAAGAATGGGTATATTAAAACATAATGGAAAGTTTATGGTTAAAGGATATACAGGTAAAGGTATTGGAAAAATATTAACACTAATATTTTTAGGGCTACTCCCTACTCTTTCTTATGCAAAAGCAACTGGTTGTCATTCTTGGCCTATGAATATGGCCGAAGTCTGGATGCAAAATACTGAAATTGTTGATATCCCGAGTTTAGATGAATCAAAAACTAAAATAAAATTATTAGCCTTAGGAAAAAAGAAAAAGGGATTATATACACAAATTTATCATTTTGTTTTTTATGATAGAAAAGGAAACTCATACGAAGTAATTACAAAGAATGAAGCTTCTGATGATGAATGCTCAATGAGTGATGTAGATAGCTATTTAATATCTAAAAGCCATATCCATTAATATATAATACATAAATCATTCAGGAAAGATGTACATTAGCGTCTAAAAATATGAGACAGTAATGATAGAAAAATTAAGGTAATAGAATGAAAAAATTAAATTTAATTTTATTAGGATTACTTCCAATCATGTCTTTTGCCAAAGCACCTGATTGCCACAACTGGCCAATGAATATAACTAAAGGTTGGTTGAAAAATGCTAATATAACTGATATCTATAATTTAGATGAATCAAAAACAAAAATAACCCTCCTAGCTTCAGAAAAAACGAAAAAAGATTTATATATACAAATTTACCATTTTGTATTTTTCGATAAACAAGGGAATACTTACGAAGTAATTACCCAAAATAAAGCTTCACATGAAGAATGTTCAATGAGTCAGGTAAATAGCTATTTAATATCAAAAAGTCGTATTTTATATTAAAATATTAATACTAATACTTATCAAATTGAGGAGATAACAAAATGAAAAAACTTTCATTAATAATATTATTAAACATATGCCCCATCCTATCCTTTGCAAAAAGTCCTGATTGCCATTCTTAGCTCACAAATATGACATTTGATTTTTAGTCACATTTTTCATATTTAACTCCTCAGTGGGTCAATAGAAAGAACTTTATATATGAGTTGTATCCTAACTATGAGGTACTTACACAATTAGTCTTTTCTAGTTATAAAGTTATGCATTGTTTTGACTTTAGATATCATTATTAGACTGCCTATTTGTTTATATGTAATCTGTATTCAAGCAGTGATTTTTGTAATAATTTTATTCCTAGAATAATATTCTCATTAGTCAAACTAGTATAATTTAATCTAATTTGGTCTTTATACTCTCCTTTAGTAGAGAACGTTTCACCCGGAATAAAAGCAACTTTATTTTTTATTGCATAGGGCAATAAATCCATTGAAGAAGTATTTGGTATCTTTATCCATATAAACATCCCACCATTACTTGGGTATACAATTACGTCTTTATCCATATATTCATTTATAGAATCAATCATTATTTTTCTTTTTTCTGCATAAGAATTCCGAATATTGATAATATGATCTGTTATATCGAACTTGTTTAAATACTTGTTGAGTATTACTTGAGAAAAATAATTGGTATGAAGATCAGAAGCTTGTTTTGCTACAATTAGTTTTTCCATTATTTTTTCAGGTGAGATAATCCAACCTAGCCTAAAACTGGGTGCAAAAACTTTGGAAAATGATCCTAAATATATAACATTATCAGGAGCTAATGAGAATACAGACCTTGTCGGTTGTTCGTTATAATTCAATTCACCATACGGATCATCTTCAACCATTATTTGATCGTGTTTTATTAATAATTCTGCTAGTTTTTTTCTTTTTTCTATAGAATAACTAATGCCTGTAGGATTTTGGAAGTTGGGAATCCCATAAAAGAACTTAGGATCTTTACTTTCAATTGAATAATTTAATTCATCAAGATTAATTCCATCAAAGGACATACTAATCTCATTGAAGCAAGGACTATATAAATTAAATGCTTGAATAGCACCTAAATAGCTTGGACTTTCAATTAAAATATTATCATTTTTATTTATAAATATTTTCCCCACTAAATCTAATGCCTGTTGTGATCCCGATACAATCAGCACTTGTTCTGGAGTAACACTACAACCATGTTTGAGAGAGAATGTATCAGCAATCCATTGCCGTAAACTATATAAACCTTCCGTTGTCGTATATTGGAAAAGAGTATTACCATACTCCTCAAAAATATCTAGAGTGGCCGACTTTATATGATTTTTAGGAAATAAATTTGCATCAGGCAACCCACCTGCAAAGGAAATCATGTCTTTAACCGCAGTAAGTTTTAAAATCTCCCTGATAAAAGATGGATTTGAGTTGCTTAAGGCTTCAGAGAATTTGTAGTTTTTTTCTTCTGTCATCGTATAACCTCAAAAGAAAATATATAGAAATGAAATAGCTTCTAATAACATCATAGCAGGTAATATACTTTTGAATTGATTTTTATTAAATATTGAATAAAGCCACATCCAGTACCCACATTACACAACGGTTTAAGCTCTTTGCGTAACGCAAATAATTCATTTTTTTCTGAAGGTTAATCATCTTTAGACTTAAATAAACCACTTTTACTAGATTGATTTATCCAGCGGTCTGAAACAGATAGTGTCAGATCATATCTTTGACCAAATTATTGCGTGATTTCCCTTGCAGATAAAGAATCTTATAAAGAGAAAAATAGTTATCAGTATAAAACCTTTAAAAGATTAAATTAGCTGATTTTGAGACCCACAAGCTAATGCTTTTTGGGTATTAGGCTTGGAGCAAGCATCATATATTTTATGATCAACGATCACAAAGAAGAAAAGAAATTTAAAGATAATAGCCACATAGAGTAGCCTTACACAATCAGGCAAACAATAACATTATTCTGAATCGACAAATTGCAAACTGCTAAAATTAATTATCTGAATACTCTCACTGACTCATCACCATCAAAAGTGGTTGAAAAGCGAATATAGCCCACTTCTTTCAGCTTACATAACAACTCATAAGCAATAATAAAATCTGTAGACTTATTTTCAACTATCTGAATTTGCAAGGCTTGTACACGTGGTTCGTATTTTAAAAGAGTAAAAGTTATATACTTTTGCAACAAAGACAGGCTGGAGGGTAAATGACGATAAATGATGCTCAAATCCGGTAGCCCATAATCAGGGATATGTTTAACACTACCGCGACGTGTATTCAGAATGCGTTCAATATTATTCATCACACTATAGATATAGCGCTCTTTAGGGTCGAGGCTATCAAACAGAACATCTCCAGAAAAATTTAAAGTAATTTTTTCCAATATAGACGCATTAATCATAATAAAATTATTTACACTTCCCAGAATAAAAACCATTATTTCAGCCTAGTTATTTAACTAAACTGAGCGTATTTTAGTAGATAGCAAAACAACATGTTCGATAGCACTCAGGTAAAGCATTACTTTTTAGCCTCAGGCAATATATTTTTTACCTTTTTTCCTATTTTATCCTGAGCTTTCTGTTGGCCTTGCTGTTGTAATTTATCCATCGGTTCCTGCATAGCTTGCTGAGCCTTTTTCGCAAGCTTTGCCTGTTTTTTCTGCTCTTTTGATGCCTTTTTCTGTGCCTTTTCCACCTGTTTTTGCTGCTTGAGTAGACCTTTAACCTGCTTTTTAGGTTTCAACTGAGCTTGAGAGGCATCTACCAAAATGTAATTGTCGCTAAACAACTTCAACTTATTTACAGGAATCGATATCTTCCATGTTTGATCATCAGCTTCAGGTTTATTGAAGAAAAATACTAAACCCACATATTGTGTTTTATTATCAATATCTCCTCTTATATTCTGCGTATCAAAAGGATAGATCACACGTATATCCTTTTTAATCAACTCCTCAGCCAGAACATCATCTGCATTGGTAAGTAAATCATAATAGCTGGCCTGATTAAACAGATCATCACTGCGTAATTGATATATAAACATTCTAAAAGTATTTTGCTGCGATTTATCAGTCTGATTTAAAAGAGACGCTGAAACCACCCGAAAATTATAATGATAATGTTTCAACTCAACCGCTTCTTTACCTGCTTTACGCACATCCTCATATCCTTGTTGTAATAACCCACAACCGGATAATCCCGTTAACAAAATTAGCACAAACAACAAACGAAAATTCATCTACAACACCCCCAGAAAAATCGAAAACTGCATACCAGCTTCCGGCTGACCTACAGTGACGCCAGCACTTAGCTGCTGCGGTGTAGTACCATTTAATTTTGCCAACGGTAACAATTCTGCACTGATTCTGACTACCAGTTCAACATCCAGACTACAACCAACATATTTCTTGACCAGAGTTTGTAAAATCATCCGCACTGGTTGATTTTCATACAATAAATTCAATATTGAATAATTATTTAACTTTACAAATATTCTTATACGGCTATTGGCATCATACAGAAATCTGCCCAGAACTGCATTTTCAAATGCAATACCTGTACCCATTGATAGCTGAGGAACCGGATATTTAACAGGAACAAACTCTTCTATAACTACTTCACTGGCAGCAGGAATAACATAATGTACAATTTCTTTTAAACCAAAAGTATTTTTATTTTTCTTATTTAAATTTTTAAGGACGCCCAGATAATAGCGCGGATCAATATCAAGAGAACGGCGACCATGAATCAAAGTCAGCAATGCCTGTGAAAGACGATCAGAAGCATTCGGGCGATACTGGAATTCATAATGAAAACGTTTCCATACCTGATAGAACATAGCTATCAGACGATGATGGAACATATCAAGAAAAGCCGTCAAATTTTCCATGCCATCTTTTTTTTCAGCACATTCAGCAATAAGCCAATTAGGCATTACCCCATCTGTACCAATTAATCCCATAAAAGTAGTAAATACTACTGGTAACTTATAGTCATAAACTGATTCAGGTAGAGCCTGCTTAAGCTCACTGGCTGGAAAACCAAGATATGGCCAAGCGCAAAACTGCAAAGTCAAATCACTGGTACTCTGCAAATCAGGTACACGTAAATTAACCTGATGCGATTCCAGCAAATAGCAAAACTGAAAAAAATTATATGCTTCTGGAGCCAGCAGCAAGCGATTAAACAAACCGGCATTCATTAAATTTTTTCATCCACATTTATTGGCCAACTTAAAGTAATAGCCTCCGGCTGTAATATTACATTTACTTTAATGGCTAAATTGAGCTGAGCATATGCAATCAAGTAACGATTTAATACATAGCCAAATAAGGCTGCATCTGCTTCATTAATAAATCCTGTACTATCCAGTTCAATATTAATTACCAGACACCTAATCATCATACCCTGATGCATAATATGTTTAATTTCACTCTGAACCGAAGTGATGGCAGCTATATTTTTTTCATTTGCAGCGGCTGTAGACCAGTTAAGTAAGCGCAAACTATTTTTCAGCGTCCCAGTATCAAGCGTAGCCAGATAATTATTACTCATCTCAAATAACAACTGCCATTGCTGATTCTTATAATCAGGTGGGTAATGCAAAGCTGTCGGTACCATTACCATTTGAGCGTCTTTTACTCCCAAAACAGGAGAATGCAGGCTTAACTTTTTATTATATTTAGTGATCTGGCGAGGTAAATTACCATTAGCTCCTAAAATACTGATAGAAAAGATTTCCTCTTCATCTACCTGCATTTCACCACTAAAGCTAATAAAACTATCGTATTTATTTCCGATACCTTGCCGCGTACGGATATAATAATAAGGATTATCCTGCTCAAGAATACTTAACTCACGTTTGCCATGCCTGAATTCATTAAAAGGCAAATAACGCTTTCTATTGCCATTAATCTTACTAAATGATTCTACTTCAGTTACAGCGCATACATTAACCTGCTCTGAAGCCGAAAACATAGGAGACAATCTATATTCAGTATGCAAATGAGAACGCACTACCGGCTCAGCCTCCAAATCAAACAGATTGATAACAGGCACACAAAATAACTTTAAATATTCGCGGTTAAAAACCAATTCTAATGGAAAATGACGTTGCAAATGACAATTTACCAATAGCTCATGTTTATCATTATCAAAATCTTTCCCGCTCAGTCCCTTTAATTCAAAAAACAGAAACTTTTCTTTAAACAGAAAATATTCCATCAATAAATCGTGTTCACCAGCTTGTCTCTGCTGCAACCAAGTTATTGAATCAGAATCAAAATGTGCACGCTGCAATGTTAACTTATCGTTTACAGAGATATAATTTTCATCCGTAGTGATCTGCGCCAGATGATTTATTAAATAATGATAAATACTCAATCTGGTTTCTATTTCACCAACAAGATGAAACTTAAGCGAAAACTGATCTGGCAGACAAATATTCTGACCGGCATCACTTTGACGTAATTGCAAACGCAATTGAATAATAGATTGCCCTAAATCATTATAAACCAGACGAAAATCACCTACATCAACAGGATAAATATCAACTGCCTGTGTTGTCCGGTATTCACAAGAAATGCCAGTGTTTGAATCAACCGCAGTCTGCAATTTCAATCCGGCCGGAATATGCTGATCATTGGTATAAATCTGTTTATTCAGCATCAATTGTACTATCGACATCGAAGCAACAGGTTGAAGATGATGCGGCCATAACAACGCCAGAGCACTTTCTGTCAATTCCGGCATATCGTCATCGATTTTCTGATACAGCTTTGCTGTTAAAAAAGCAAACCCCTCAAATAAGCGTTCTACCATCGGATCCCGTTCAAGAGAATCCTGCATTTTCAAATACTGCGCAGCATCAGGATGAGCCTCTGCAAAATCCTGCCCGGCTTCTTTCAGATAGCGCATTTCCGCTTCATAATAACGCAGAATATTGTCTTTTTTATCCATATCTACTACCTATTTATACAATAATTGATGCGCCAAAAACGGATTGAGCAACACCAGCTCTTTTTTCAATTCTTCGATTTGCCCTGCTATCAATTCTTTATTACTGCCTTTAATAGTTATGTGTTTTTGCTGTAAAAGCTTTAACAGCTCGTGTTTAATCTGAAAAGTGAGCTTTTTATTCCATTCAAACAATGGTTGTTGCGAAAATGGAAGATTAAGTTTTTCCAGCAAAGATAAAGCAAAATCAGTTTTGCCTCCTTTCATCGCCAAGCGGGCAAGTAGAAACTGCTTGTAATACAGCTGTTCAAAACCATCCTCAAACTGTACCGTAGCCAGCCATTCCATAGTTTTATCAAAGCCCTGTTCTGCCAGAATAACAAAAGCCTGTGCTTCAATATCATTCGTTGAAATAAGCTCATTATCGGAAGATAGCTGTATTTCCTCCACACTCTGTTGCTGAAAACGGGCATGAACAGCAATCCAGTCTAATACCTCGCCTGAAGCAAAGGGACGATTATCATTAAATGCCAATGATTCCAACCCAGCTACCCGGGTCAGCAGAAACGCCAGATCACTACACAGCATATCAGCCCAAACATTTGCTTCAGGAGCCAAATGTTGCATTGCAGTCCAGCTCAGAAATTGCAAATCAAGATAGAAATGATTGGATGCCTCCATAAAACCAGCATGACATTGTTCCAGTAACTCAACCCAGTTTTTACGCTGATATAACGTCTGCAAACGGTTAACTAACTCCTGCCGAGGGGGAGCAATTTTAGTTACACCATCCTGATGTAAAGGTAACTGCTCCAGCAAATCCCAGCGAAACTGACGCAATAGCCGATACGAGGCATATGCCTTCTGCTCCTTATCAGCAATAAACTGCCCTACCGATTTCATTGTTTGCATCAAATCCTGAGAAGAACGTAAAATTACCTCATCATTATCAACATTGACACCCTGACCAGAATTATTATCAGTAATGGTTGCAGTGGCTTGATTTGCCGCCGGAGTTTTACTTTCTCCAGCAGGAACCGGTAACAAACCCAGCAAACCACTTAGCTCATCAATTGATTCCTTAAACTGTGCGCCTAAATTTTCCTGAATTAATTCGCACAATATCGTAATGGCTTGATATTCATTAGGTAGCAGCTTGTTTTCGCACAATAAAAATGCATCTTCCATTTTGGCGCTACCCAGCCAGCGGAGCATAGTTTTAATCACCGAAATACGCTGAGGCTGAAAAGCAGATGGATATACAGCCTGCACACCGTATAGTAATAACAACCCCTTGATTAACCCCTGAAATGCCTCACGACGAAACAATACATAGGTTAAATACACCACCACACGAATATCTTTACCCACATTCTGGCACAGATAACTGGCTGCATCCTCAATTTTGCCTAACTGAATATCACTGACCTTTTCCAGCTCCTGACGAATATCCAGAAAAGAATCATGATGAGTCACATCTTCAGGCTGGCCATCCACCGGAGCCAAAAGATATTCAATATCGTCCCATAAAGGCTTTACATCTTCATAGATTTTCCGCTTCTGAAGAACTTTTAATGCTGCACTAATCTGCATTCTGATCTTCCTTAAATACCTGTTGCGGCAAATGAGCACCTTTTAATTTCAGCAACGTAATCAGATCATTAGTCTGCAAATTTTTCAGATTCATTTCTACTGCCCTGTTTTTAATTGTCCATTTAAGCTGATAAGTGCCATCATCATTTTTACGCGCCTGAGCTTTTTCAAGTAAACGTAAGATACTCAAATCACCTACAACTTCAAGCTGTCCTGTTTTGTTTTCAGTATCAACCCACTGTACTGAAGCTTTCTTATCAATATTATCACTAACAGACCAGTTCACCTTGTGCCAGAAAGATTTTTCATTATAAAACTGAACATTCTGCTTATTGAGCGAAAGCGTAATCTGCTTAACCTCGGGAGTTGGTAAAAGCATTACCTCAAAAGAAGCAGTATTTGTACCGTCAGCCACAAATTCTAACAACTGGTTTAATTCATTTAAGCCACTTACAAACTGATCATCAATCTGCACCTGATCCACAACAGCAGGATTAACAATCCACTGATTGCCCACAAGATTAAGAACTTTATTTAAATATTGCTGATTAAACTGAGCAACCACACCCTTTTGTGGGTCAATAAACTTCTGTAACTCAGACAAAGACACATCCAGATTGCCAGATGGATTCAAAGGATAGCGATTAGCAAAACGATAATTCCATTGCGATACAACCATCTGCTGCCATAGAGCATTGATATTGTTTAAAGCAGGCACCAGAATAGCTTTTTTAGCATCAGCAAAAGGATAGTCAAGCAGAGTATGTCCGATATCCTGCCACTCTTCCCCCAGATTAGCTACCTGTAAATTAATTGATTCTTCAGCCTTAGCCAGACTGGAACTATTATCCCCATTTAATATAGTATTAAAAGAAAGCTGCGAAGCAGAAGCCTGATTATTCGCGCCCTGAACTTTCTGCACCTCCAGATACATAGCCAGCAGATTTTCCTGATACTGATCCAGTTTACGGCTGGTTTGCTTATTCTTATCCTCTACTGTTTTAATTAAACCAACGATTGGCTCAAAATCCTGTAATACCCCCTTACCATCGTCGGTGCGGTCTTCAGGATAGCCAATACTGGCATTAAACTGAATTGCAGTTAATAACTTCACCAGTACCGAATTTTTTTTGTCTGAATATTTCTTCAGACGATCCATCTGCCTGTTAAGACCAGTAACAGGAACCCATTGAATACCAGATAGAAAGCCTGTCCAGGCATTGAAATAATCCCGCTTGTACAAAGTCATTATTTGTTTACGGATATCCGTATTTTCGTTACTTTCCTCTGATTCATTAAGCACCCAAGAACCATTTTTAAAGTGTTCAGGATTAAACTTATCAATTTCCGGTTTAAACCATTCCTTCCAGGCACGAGCAGTAAAAGCACCATGTAATTTTTGTTTGTTTGTCCAAAATTGAGTGCTTTCCTTACCGGCCAATTGTACCAAATCAATATCAGCATAATTCTTTAACGCCCTATCAAGTAAATGCTGATAAATAACCACATCTTCCTGCTGCTGGCTGACAATATTATTCAATACCGCACGACTCTGAGCCACCAGTACAGAATCCTCATTCAGAAACCAGCTATTATGTTTACCCATATTACGGGTATAAAACCTGAATATATTTTGCGCCGCATCTGCATTCTGTAAGCCTTGCGTCCGATACAAACGGGATAAATAATCACTGAGAAAAATATTATCCATCCGTTTGGGACGCCGAAGCATTAAATATGCCTTAAGCGCATCAAAACCCTCATCAAGAGCAACAGCATTACTTGATTGTGCCCCGCCCTCATCTATAACTTCATGCGTAATCATTGCATGAGATGAAGTCTGCAAGTGTTCTAAAGACTCCAATACCAAAATAATCTGCTGATCAGCAGGCCTGATCAGCCATTTTTTCGCAGCCGTACCATAAGCAGCAAATGCCTTATCCAGTAGTAAATCATCATGATTGAAGCCCAGGCGGCGATAAAATGGTTTAGGAACATTATTCACCAGTGCAATATGATTCTGTAGAGCCAAAATAGAATTAACCGGACTCCCGGCACCAGAAAACTTATGCAGATTAGTAATCTGACTGCGGAAAGTCTGCGCCTCGCGATAATTACTGGCAAAGGCATACACAATCGCAACAAATGCAACCATACTGAATACCAAACCAGCTTTAGCCAGCTTCAAGGCGCCAGACTGAACAAATAATTTGGCAGGACGCTGATATAAATGTTCAGCAGCCATCGACCATGTTTCCCACCAATTACTTTGTTTAGCTTGTACAGCAATACCCTTAAACCATAGCAACTGCTGTTCAGAATAAACCTCAGCAAGATTTATTTTAGTCGAAGCAATAGTATCAATCAGAGGCAAGAATTGCCTGTCCCTGCTTTTCAGAAAAGCATGAAGAAATAAATTCACAGCTTTAACTTTTAAATCAGAGATAGTATCTTCCGATGGAGATGACCAAGCGAAAACCTGATTGAGTGGAAATTTATTTAACTCAATATCACTTTGAAGAACATGAAGAAATGGAATTTTCCAATTTAAAAGCCGATAAAATTTTTCCAGCCACACATCGGTACTATCATGAGTAACCGAAGTTTTATTACTTTTCAGATCGCGTAATATGATCAAGCCATCAAACGGACAATTGTATTTACCGCGGAATGCAGGTACAGACTCAATTTCATCAATAGCATTCATCAAAACCAAATAAACATTGTCTACCTGTACCCAACCAGTGCGCTGCAACTGCTCACCCACATCACTCAACGCATCTGGCACACCATGCACCGCCAGAATATAACAACGATTGAAAACAGGCAGATGATATTTCTGCTTTAAGTAATTCTGAAAAGCAATTAAATTCTGCTGAGCAGGGCTTTCGCGCGTATATGTTGAACGTTCAACAAAACGTATCGTTCTTTCCTGCCCATCGATAACCACAAAAATACGCCAGAATAATGGCAATATAATGCACAGAAACAAACCAGCCAATGCCAGCAATATCAAATGGAATTTATGATTTAACAGCCAGTTTTTATCAAAATACCAGTATAAAAAAGCAGTTAAACCGCATACCAGTATCAGCCAAAGACAACTGCACAATAGCCATAATTTCAGAATTCTGGGTCGCTGAGTGATTTTCTGATTCGCCTGCGCTAGCCTGGACAATTGACTGTTCACACGAGAACTGAATTGTCGTAACTGGTTCCACCTTAACATAAAAACCGGCCTATAATTGAATTTACTTAATCTGAGAAACAGGTATTATTTTTGCATTATGCTGATCCAGTACTACATAGGAATGTTTATGTGTCTGATAAACAGCAAGCAATAATTTCATCCATTCGCCTGTGTACTGTAGCTTTTGAAAGAATTCCGGGATATCCTGCGTATAAGTTTCGATTTCATAATCCCTTTTTATCAGAGTCTCAGTTAATTGCGTAATTTCAGGCTGCTTGATTTCCTGAGCACGGCTTTTAATCTGAAAACCAGACACCTTATCAGTGATAGCCGAAAAAAAATAATCCTGATCTAAGTGCCATGTACGAACATCAAAAGCCCGCTGAACCTTTGCCAGCTTGCCCTTACCGGCAAAAAGCATAACCAGATACAACTCAAATTCTGGCTGACACTCAAATCCCAGTACGAGAATTTTCTGATACAACTTTTCCTGAAACCGATCAATAACCCAGTTTAAATCGTCAAATTTCACATAATAGTCCGGGATTACCGGGCAATAACCGCCCTCAGCGATAACCAGCTCCCTGAATACCAGCCAGCTTTCCCTATCTGCCGTCCATAACCACAGATACCGGGTATACTGATCCGAAAAAAAATCTCTAGAAGATAAAGTCTGAACCAACTGAGATAAAACAACATGTAAACGATCAGAATAAACAAAAGAACTGTTTTGAATGGGTAGTTCCATACTCATAGACTCAAAAACAGATTTCTTCCTCTCTTCAGGATTCAGGCTGAGATAATGGTAAAAATCAGCAGCCTGATTTAACTGCCCGCAGCGCAGTATAACCTCCTCCAGCACCATAAATTCCGACCAGTACTTTTGATTATTCAGTACCTTTTCATTATAGACAAACTGATTATTACGCTGATAAATAAACCATATCTGATACCAGATACAGCGCAAAAGTAACAGCAAAGTTACCACCGCAACAGCAGGCAGTATCGATACCAGCCACTTTTGCCAATGTACCGTAATTTCCAGCCCTAGCTGGGCAATAATAGAATCAGCATATCTTTTATTAATAGAAATTGCCAACGCATATAAAGCAAGCCACGCAAGCCAGCGAACCGGCTGCGGCGCAGGCCAAGCAGTTTGGCGTTGAGTGCTATTCGTTATCATGCCAGCCTAAATAATCCAACATAATATCCATAGGTGGTTTTTTAGCATTTACCTGATGCAAAGCCTTATATACCACTTTCCCTTGCTCAATTTCTGCCTTAGTCATTCTGGTTTCTACAACTGCCAGATTGTGCGGAGCTTCCCTGTCATGCCGGTTTACAGCACTGGCAAACAATGCCCATGCCACCGATATATTCTGAGGCAAAATCTCACCATTAAGTGCCATCACACCCAAATTATTCATAGATTTGCCATCCCCGTTGTTCAGGCCGGTAAAATAATAGCCCAGAGCCTTGCCCCAATCCTGCTTTACACCTAAACCGCGCTCATACAGAACAGCCAGATTGCCATTTGCCTTTACATTACCCTTTTGAGCTGCCAGCGTATAATATTTAACCGCAGCGGCATAATTCTGCTTAACGCCCAAACCCATTTCATACAACGTGCCCAAACTGTTATAAGCACGCGCATCATCATTTTCATCAATGGCTTTCTGAAACAAAACCAAGGCTTTATCATACTGTTTATTCTGGGCGGCTGCCGCAGCATCATCATATGTACCAGACCATGCCAGCTGCACCAAACCCAGACACAAACAGAACGTTACCAATATACGTCGTAACATCTTACAGCCCTTCCTGTCTAATTTTCTGCAAATTATTGCCAAAAAACTGCATGCGTTGCTCCTGATTTAAAATCAGCTTCGCGTCAGCTTCAACGGCCAGAACATATAGCTGATTAATCAGCATCCGTTCACCGCCATATTCATTTGCATCCAGAGCGATACCATAATTACGCCGATAGTTATAGACATCAGCCCATAACAATAAAGTATCATATTGTTTTTCAGTAAAAACAAAACCATTTACATCAAATTCATTTTGCTCACATTGCGGGTAGTCAGCCTGATAAAACACCCATTCACCCGTATCATCCACATAAAACCAACACTGCATATACTGATGCAGCCAGTTTTTCTGCGCATCGCTCAACACCATATTCACCGGATCAAACATATCAGGAGCATAAAACCGCAGTAATCCCTCCTTTTTATCCCATTTAACCTGCATGGCACAGCGTAAATGCACTTCCAGCGTTCCAAACGGATATTTACTGTTAAACGCCAGCAAGCGGTTATCCATATGAGTGATTTCACATATTTTTTCTAAAATTTCCAGATGATTTTCATTCCTGATATCAAGCGCCAGCAACAGAGGCCCTTCCTCCTTAATGTGCTCCTCCGGAGTCTGCTCAAACAGCAGACAATACTGCAATTCGGGCTGCCAGTTTTCAATAGCCGCAAGCAACGGATAATCACAGCTACATAAATCGATAATCAGATAAAGTATTTTCTCATCTGTTTCATGAGCAAAGCTGATAAATTGCGCGTACACATCACGAAAAGTCATCATCATTTATCTCTCTACAATGCCAACACCCTGTGCGCGTGCCTTACGCATACATTCCAGACAAACAGAAGCAGGCAATTCCGGTAAAGGGAAATTACCGCCCTGCGGCCCCTGAAACTGGTGATTACCTTTATATTCAATCGGCCCGGGACTATACAGGCTGATTTTTCCACCCTTGATTTCAATATAAGCGCCTCCGCTGGCCAGCTTGATTCCGCTTTTCGCATTAATCAGAATCTCATCCCCCACCGACTGCACAGATATTTTTTTCGCAGCGGTAATTTCAACAGCATCCCCATGCGAAGCCAGACGTGCCGTTTTTTTGCCGGCGATCAGATTCAAATCCTCAGTCTGCGCCAATACCTGTACCGACTTTACAGCAGTCTGAGTGATACTTTCGCCAGCACCGGTAAATATATCCTTACCAGCCTGCTGATGAATATCCTGACCAACACTATTAAGAAGCGATTTAGGTGATACCTGAGCCAAGCCAGCCACAGCACTGGTTAAAATAACCGGTCTTTGCAAATCAGAACAATGCTCTCCCAGCTCAGACAACGTATCCAGATTCGGCTTGAGATTAGTGTGTTTAGCCGTCACATCAGCCAGATGATTAGCCTGATTTAATGCACCTTCAATTTCATCAACTGCTACCTTACGATCCAGCTGCATGCCATTGGCAGCCGTCTGGTCTTCAGTTGTCAGATAAAGCGCCCGGGCAGAACGTAATGCCCCCCAGCCATCAGTGCGCAGCTCGAATCCCTCACCGCGTTTATCACGGCCACTGTCTACCAGATGCCCCAGATTAAGCTGGGTTTTATGGTATTCAGTAGCCATCTTGATGTGTTCCTGACCGCTCAGGTCTTCCATGCGGATTTTATTGTTTGCCCAAGTACGGATAACATTACGCGTACGCCATGTATTCGGAATATGGTCTGGCGCAGTACTGCTATGCAGAACACCGACAATATACGGCCGATCCGGATCACCATTCTGAAAAGCCAGTTGTACTTCAGTACCTACATGAAGCGGAAAATGCTGCCCATATTGCCCACCGGCATAAGGTTTAGCCAGACGGATCGGCCGGCTTTCACCACCGGGCTGCCAGCTGTCCATATCCAGATTAAACTTAACAATATAGCGCCCCATCTCATCTACCCAAGCATAAGGCCCTTGCCCGGCATCACAGATGGTTCCCGGTATCGTGCCATCTATAATCGGGTGCTTAATAGGTTCCGGGCGCCACTGACTGTCTGCGGGTATAGCAGTAAACGTATTGAAATAATCCCCGTCACGTGCGCCAGCATGACACACACTCACCAGCAACCACTGACGAACAGCACCAACCCTGGCATCGGTAGCAAAGCCCATCGTCAGACCCGGCGCAAAACTATGGACATTACTTTTACCAGTTGCCAGAATATGACGTGATATAGAATGCTCATGCAGAATCCGTGCATATTCCTGCGCCTGTTCTGCATCCTTATGATGAAAAAAGCCATAAATATAAGGCTGGCCGAATGCTGCCGGCTGCTGTTCGCTAAAGCCCGCCTTACCTACCAGGCTATTATTGGCATCCCGATAGTTGTAATCCTTAACCTGCACACTTTCATACTGAGCCTTATAGCGCACATGAAACTCAGCTACAGAGTATTTAGCTGTAAGCCCCTGCATTAAATGCTGCTTCAGATTGTCTTTAATACCCTGAGCAGTGACCGCAATATCGAAAGCAAGCTGAGCCTCCAGCTTGCTTTCCAGCCCTTCCTGCCCACTTTCCAGCCCCGCATCAGGCTTGAAAGGTAAAGCCTGCTGCCTGAGCTGCATATACTGGCTAACATCATCAGCCACCGTAAACACTTCATTAGCCGCCGTCTGAGTGAAAGTAAACCACAATCCCTCACGTGCCAATACCCGTTTGATAAATGCATAATCAGTTTCACGATATTGCATACGGTGTTCATACCGGGGCAGACTGCGGGTAGATTTCAACCGAAAATCTTCACTGGCAAAGCCATGATGACGCAGAATCTTCTCAACTATACTCAGAGCCGTTTCATTCTGGAATAACCGCGTTGTCGTAATACGGTTAAGCAAAGCCAGCCGCGGTACAATAGTAAAGCGGTAGCAGGTTTCATCAGCACTGGACGCCACCTGCTCCACACATTGAATCACACCATGCCAGCGCCGGTTTTCAGAATCATCCAGCTCATGCCGTGATACCGCCATCGACTCAGCCCAATTGATATCCGGCGCCATCTCAAAAGTAACACGCTGGTGAATAAAATCTTCCAAGGGTAAATCTGAAGCAATATGCGTTGCCTCAAGCTGCAACACATAATAATTATCCAGCTTCTCTTCCAGATTGAATCTGCGCACTGAAAACTGGTCAAAAACAGCCAGATTGGCATTCAGTTTCAGATAATAACGCTGTTGCATATAATTGCCCTTTTTACCAAATCATCTACATACTCGGTACTACTACACAATCCAAAATATCCCCTGCCGGCACAGAGAAAACATTTCAGCACAGAAGATAGCGAAAGCATATCCGGAAAACATCACAGCAAATTTATCCCTATGCCTGCAACAAAAGCCGGCAGGCTTTGTACATCACAGCCAGCCAAATTTGTATGCCAGTACAACCATCAAACAGCTTTATTAAAGCCTTGCATCAACCCTGTAGCATTACCCATGCCTGCACCAGCAGCATCTTTGCAAGTGAAAATCAGATTTTGAAATTATTTTTCCAAAATATGTCATCTTGTAAATAATATCAAAATTCAGTATACATCAGATTAATTAATTTAATTAAAACATGATTAATCTTAACATTAAATCATTATTTTTACATTTTTATAAATTTTTAAACCAATTCTGCAACACATCACAGCCTCTCCAATTGCTCCAAGCAAGCGGAAAACAAAATACAGCGTAGTTATAGCTGAATTAATTCATCCGGCCGGCAAAAGCATCCCCCTGCCAGCCTCAGAACTTAAACCAGCCAGCTTTCCAGCACACGAACCATCAATTGCAGGCGGTGTTGCGGCAAAGACTGGAATTCAGCCGGAATCTGCCCACTGCGCAGCTGCTGCAGCAACTGCGCAATCTCAGGCTGGCTGCGGTTGGCAATATTTTCCGGCAAGAATTCATTCAGCTCCAGCTCCTGCATACCCAGCCTATCAAGCGTAGTTCTGCTGATGTTACTTACCGCCTGATCCGCAATATCACCCTGCGCATTGCGATAAAATACCTGCGCCAGCGTCTGCGGATCATCAACACCTTCTTGCAGCATAGACATTGCAGATGCCGTTTGCTGTTGCAGATTCTGCTGATAATCACTGATCTGCGCACGCAAATAATCAGCCATTGACTGAGGATTAATATCCGCCAGCTGCTGCCGAACAGGCAGTATATGCGCCTGAATGCCCGATATCTCCGCCACAGCCCCATTGCCACCAGAAGCCAGCGCATTCACAGGCAGGCTTGGCTGCCCAGCTGCACCATCAGCAGCATTAAGCCAATTCTGACCACCAGCCGGCTTAATATCCAGCTGTGCCAGCAGATTTTGCGCCCGTGCCGCCACACTACCATCACCAATCTGCGTGGCCGGATCCAGCGCAGCCTGTAGCTGCTGAATCCTCACCTCAACATTTTTCAATATGGCATCCAACTGCCGCTCCATTGCCATTGCCGTTTCAGCGCCGCCAGCTTCAGCCACAGACGCACTGGCTTCATCAGCAGCAGCCATACTGGCTGCCTGAGAGCTGGTGCTGGCACCGGCAGTAGCCGCCTGCGCTAATTTAGCCAGCTGCTGCTTCTGCTGAAGCAACATTTCCCGGATCTGCTCCAGATTCTTAATCGTTTCATCCCCATTTTTGGCAATTTCCTGCAATATCTTGTCTGTAAACTCACTGCCTTCCCACGGCTGCACCTTATTCAGCGAATCCTGTAGCTGCTGCATGGCTTTCTGCGAATTTTTTAACAGCTCAGCAAGATTTTTGAGATTTTTACCATCCATCAACACCTTGCCCGTATCCGGATCAATCACAATAGCATCAAAACCGCCTTTAAGCCCTTCCATAGCCTTACGATCAGTATCAGTAACAAACAGCTCCGGATTATTCAGCCCCAGCAGAATATAGGCTGGATTACCATACCGCACCGACATATAGGCACTGCGCGCAATCCCGGTAAGACCCACCAGATTATCCTGCAACATCATCGGCGTAAGCGGCTTATTCGAGAAAGAACCACTAAATATCAACCGGTGGGCAAAATAACTGGTAAACGGCTCACGGTCGCCGAGCAGCGTATGCATATATTTAGCGCGCGAATCGTGTATCTGCTCATCAAACAACTGCGTCACCTCAGGATATTTCGGCGTATAGGCTTCCGGATTATTCCTGATTCTGTCCATCAGCACCTTCATATCACTGGTATTTTTAGCCCTGAGCCGCTTCCAGATATCTGAGCCCAGCGCCAGCATATCCTTTAATTGCGCCCCTTTGGCCTGCTTACCCCCCAGTGCACTGGCCGCATCCTGCAAAGCCTTGGCGTGCTGCGCCTTGTGTTTGAGCACATCAACCGCAATACCCGTAACCACCTCACTTAAATTCAGGTCACCAAATAAATCACTGAAGATTGAACTATTCTTATTATTCGGTGCTATCGGTGGCGTAGCACCTGCCTTGGGTTTATTCGCAGGCTGGGTACCCGTGTTCACCGGATCATCATTAAAACCATCATCCTGATTGGGTGGTAGCGGCGTGGGTGGTGCCTTCTTATCCGCATCACCAAAATAAAGTATATCGCCGTTTTCGTGAATATCCTTAAACTCTTCTGCCTCATCTACATTATTGAGCATATAGATACTGCCGGCAAAAGTTTTCATTAAAAACCCCAGCGACAAAAAAGACTCAAACTTAAACTGATGCAAATAATCAGCCTTGAAATCCTTGGCACTCTCCAGCATATCCCAGCCATCATTGCGCGGATCATAATTTTTATTGATCATGCCATTCATAAAGTCGCCGCGTTTATCTGCCGGAATATCCCCCAGCCCCGCCTGCTGCCACACCTCATCATCCTTAGTAATGTCTGCCGGCGCCGGTGCCGGCAAGCCTCCGCCGGCTTGAGCCTGCGCCATCTCATTGGCATTACTGCGCCCCTGACGGATGATGCGCTCGCGCGCACTCACCTGAGCCGGATTTTCCTTCTCGCCCGCCGTCCCCTTATTTGGGGTGATTTGCAGCCCCAGAAACGTGGCATAGCCATCCACCCCGTCCTTTACCCAGCGCAAAATGCGCCAAGCGGTAATATGATGTACCTGCTGGCGCAAATTTTTATCCAAATTATCGGTAATCGACACATCGCGCCATGCATTAAAGCGCGCCACCATCTCCGGCCGCGTTTCAAATTCTTTTGATACATCTTTATCCATAATTTCATAATTTTTTAATTTGAATTTGCGCTTTTGCTGCATCTGTTTGGCTAATGCCGGATGATCGGCCCAAATCTGCATCGGCATACCATGCTCCCAGCAGCGTGCATACATATCATGCAAGGCAATCTGCGCCACCACATGCCCCATCCCCAGATTGCTTTTAAACTGCTCTCCCGGCGGATAGCCGCCGCCGATATCGGCATGTACCCCGGGATAGGTGTATTCGCGAAATTCACCGCCACCGCCATGCGGATAGCCGCCATCAATACAGATGCTTTCTACAGAAAAGCTTTTGCGCTGCTCATGTCCGGCCACAAAGTGGTAGCAGCTTTTAACAAAGCGTGCGGCAGCGGCGCGCTCCAGCGACATGGTGCCATGCGCCCAGCCAAAATGGCCGCTAATCATCGACACCAGTGGCGACATACCCACATTGGCCACCGTATCAAACAGGCCGGCCATTTCAATGCTGATGGGAATGCCACGCAGCTTCAGATAAATAAACTCCGGCTTGCCGGCATTGCTCTGCGCGCTGTTATTCGCACCGCCCTGTGGCTGCGGGTTAGCCTGTGGCTGTTTAAGTTGTGACTGCGGATTATTATTGGTCTGAGGTGGTTTGGTTGTGCCGCCATTGGCCTCCTCCTCTTGTTCTTGCGCTGCTTTAATGGCTTCTTTTTCTTTATCCGGATATTTACGATAGTATTTGCGCAGTCTGGCGCGCTGCTCCTGCCGCTGTTTGAGCAATTGTTCCAGCTGCTCCTTGGCCTTGGCATTTTCCGGCCGCTCCAGCAGATAATCCAGCAGCCAGTTGATAAAGGTGCGCCCTTCCGCCGCGCCGCGGGAAAAGCCGATTACATACAGCTTAATCGCCTGCGGCAGCGGCTTATTGCCCGGCGCCGGCACCAGTGCATCGATAAACTGGTCGAGCTGAGCTTTGCGCCCGATAGCCGAATCCATGCTTTTAATCATTTTCTGCGCTGTGGTAAGCTCCAGCGGCTTGTCATTGTAAACTTTGCATTGTCCCAGCGTGTCACACAGGCGTGTCAGCGCCCAGTTGATTCTGGCTTGGCCATAGCGGGCAAAGGCTTCGCCGGCAAAGCCGGGATCCAGATCGCCGATTTCTTCGAAGCGTGTGCCCACGCCCTGAATATAATGCCTGAACCAGCCATTTTCGATCATAACCGAGTCAAAGTTATTTTCTCCCGGCTTACCCTCTGCGCCCATACAGGCATGATACAGGCGCGCCACATTGCTGGTGCGCGGATAGGTATAGGCGCCAATCAGCTTGGCCTGCGGCGCCGCCGCAGTATGCGCTTTCAGCTCCTGCTCGCTTGGTGGTTCCGCGCCGGTAACCACTTTATCCGCTTTTTCATGATTATTGGTGCCATCAAAGAAAAAGCTGATTTTCAGAATTTTCTGGCATGGCTTGGGGGCATTACGTGCCTTATAAAAGCAGTCGCCACGATTTTTCTGGATTGCCTCAATTGAGGCCGGCAGGCGCCCGCCCGCCTCAGTGGGAAATATTTTCGGCTTATGCGTTACCGGCCATTTGAATTCAATACTTTTACCGGGCAAAATATCCCCGAGCGTATCCTGCGCCGTTTCTTTGATGCCCTCGCCAGCATGCTTAAGGTCTTTACCCAGCTGCTTAATCCCATCACCGATTTTTTTAATCTGTTTACCGGCTTTATTCATCACCCCACCCAGTGCATTGCTGCCGGTGCCACTCTTGCTGCTGGTGCTATTGGTGCTGCTGCCACTACTAGCGGGCTTGCTGCTGGCACCGGGCTGCGACGGATCGGGCGTATTGCTGGCTTCATCCTTACCTAATCCCAGCCCATTTAGCACATCAGGAATCGAAATTTTATTGTTATTGGGGTTATTACTTGCCATCATATTCTCCTGTAATAATTATTTCTGGCTGCTTACTGGCAGCTTACCTTCGGCTTCTAACTGCTTGATATAGCGCGGCAGAATTACCTGCGGAATCTTCGCCCGCTCTGCCTTAACCGCATCCAGCTTCGCCTTGTTTTTACGGTAATCCGCCATCGATTTTATACTCGGGCGCGGCGTGCAGAGTTTCTTACTTTCGGCAAACTGTTTCCAGTACTCGCGCTGCTGCCCTTCCTCTATCGTGCCATAAGTAATAAATATCTGGTTACATGGCAAAAAATGCACCGTAATATTGGCTACCTTACCAAAATCATCACCCACCGATGGTGGTGGTGGCGGCAGCGGAATATCGGCAGAATAATATTCATCATATTGATCAATAATAGCCAATTCCTTATGATCAAGATTCATGCCTGGTAAATCTAATCCTCTGGGGCGCCAGCCCGGATACGGTAACAGTTTCCAGGAAATATGCATAGTCATTCCCGGCGTCCATTTTGCCCGCAATGCAGCCGCACCACAGGTAGAACCACCACCATAGCTTAATTTACCTACATCATAGTCATCCACTCCCGGCGTATTCGGAATACAGCCGCCGCCAATACTGCCACCAGCCATATTTTCATAGTTATATTCGTACGCTTTTACCGGCGCGGCATACATGCGGTTTTTACCTGAGGTAATGCCTACAAAAGGCTCAAAGCGGTTTGCACAGCTTGTAAGCTGCAAAGCCGCCAGCAGCGCCAGCCATATCCATTTTTTCTGCATCTTTTCTGCCTTTCTTATTGGTTTCAAATTTAATAATATTTTCAATGCATTCTATTCTGCTATCTTATTACCACAGTCATCAATTTACATTGTGATACAACAATATTTATATAAATATTAATTATTATTTCTGGCTGAAAAAGCTGATTTTCAGAATTTTCTGGCACGGCTTGGGGGCATTGCGCACCTTATAAAAGCAGTCGCCACGATTTTTCTGGATTGCCTCAATTGAGGCCGGCAGGCGCCCGCCCGCCTCAGTGGGAAATATTTTCGGCTTATGGGTTACCGGCCATTTGAATTCGATACTTTTACCGGGCAAGATATCCCCGAGCGTATCCTGCGCCGTTTCTTTGATGCCCTCGCCAGCATGCTTAAGGTCTTTACCCAGCTGCTTAATCCCATCGCCGATTTTTTTAATCTGTTTACCGGCTTTACTCACCACCCCACCCAGTGCATTGCTGCCGGCGCCACTCTTGCTGCTGGTGCTATTGGTGCTGCTGCCACTGCTGGCGGGCTTGCTGCTGGCACCGGGCTGCGACGGATCGGGCGTATTGCTGGCTTCATCCTTACCTAATCCCAGCCCATTTAGCACATCAGGAAGCGAAATTTTATTGTTATTGGGGTTATTACTTGCCATCATATTCTCCTTTAATAATTATTTCTGGCTGCTTAGCGGCAATTTACCTTCTGCCTCCAGTTGCTTGATATAGCGCGGCAGAATTACCTGCGGAATCTTCGCCCGTTCTGCCTTAACCGCATCCAGCTTCGCTTTGTTTTTACGGTAATCCGCCATCGATTTTATACTCGGGCGCGGCGTGCACAGTTTCTGGCTTTCAGCAAACAGTTTCCAGTGCACCGGATTACGTCCTTCCTCGATGGTGCCATAAGTAATAAATATCTGGTTGCATGGCAAAAAATGCACCGTAATATTGGCTACCTTACCAAAATCATCACCCGCCGATGGCGGCGGCGGTGGCAGCGGAATATCGGCAGAATAATATTCATTATAACTATCAATAATCCGCTCTTCTTTTTGATCTACATTTACGCCCGGTATATTCAATGCTCTAGGTCTCCAACCAGGATAAGGTAATAGCTTCCATGAAATATGCATAGTCATCCCCGGCGTCCATTTTGCCCGCAATGCGGCCGCACCACAGGTAGAGCCACCACCATAGCGCATTTTGCCAACATCATAATCATCTATGCCCGGTGTTTTCGGAATACAGCCGCCGCCAATGCTGCCACCACTCAGATTTTCATAGTTATATTCAATTGCTTCTACCGGCGCGGCATACATGCGGTTTTTACCTGAGGTAATGCCTACAAAAGGCTCAAAGCGGTTTGCACAGCTTGTAAGCTGCAAAGCCGCCAGCAGCGCCAGCCCTAGCCATTTTTTCTGCATCTTTTCTGCCTTTCTTATTAGCTTCAAATTTAATAATACTTTCAATGCATTCTATTCTGCTATCTTATTACCATAGTCATCAATTTACATTGTGATACAACAATATTTATATAAATATTAATAATTATTTCTGGCTGAAAAAGCTGATTTTCAGAATTTTCTGGCATGGCTTGGGAGCATTACGTGCCTTATAAAAGCAGTCGCCACGATTTTTCTGGATTGCCTCAATCGAGGCCGGCAGGCGCCCGCCCGCCTCAGTGGGAAATATTTTCGGCTTATGCGTTACCGGCCATTTGAATTCGATACTTTTACCAGACAAAATATCCCCGAGCGTATCCTGCGCTGTTTCTTTGATGCCCTCGCCAGCATGCTTAAGCTCTTTACCCAGCTGCTTAATCCCATCGCCGATTTTTTTAATCTGTTTACCGGCTTTATTCACCACCCCACCCAGTGCATTGCTGCCGGTGCCATTCTTATTGCCGCTGGCACTGGCACTATTCGTACTGCTGCCACTGCTGGCGGGCTTGCTGCTGGTACCGAGCGGCGGCGGATTAGGCGTATTGCTGGCTTCATCCTTACCTAATCCCAGCCCATTTAACACATCAGGAAGCGAAATTTTATTGTTATTGGGGTTATTACCTGCCATCGTACTCTCCTTTAATAATTATTTCTGGCTGCTCACTGGCAGCTTACCTTCGGCTTCTAACTGCTTGATATAGCGCGGCAAGATTACCTGCGGAATCTTCGCCCGCTCTGCCTTAATCGCATCCAGCTTCGCCTTGTTTTTACGATAATCTGCCATCGATTTTATACTCGGGCGTGGCGTGCAGAGTTTCTGGCTTTCAGCAAACAGTTTCCAGTGCACCGGATTACGCCCTTCCTCGATGGTGCCATAAGTAATAAATATCTGGTTACATGGCAAAAAATGTACTGTAATATTATCTACCTTACCAAAATCATCACCCGCCGATGGTGGCGGTGGTGGCAGCGGAATATCGGTAGAGTAATACTCATCATATTGATCAATAATAGCTAATTCTTTACGATCCAAAACAAATCCTGGTAAATTTAATACTCTGGGTCGCCAGCCCGGATACGGTAATACTTTCCAGGAAATATGCATAGTCATCCCCGGCGTCCATTTTGCCTGCAACGCAGCCGCACCGCAGGTAGAACCACCACCATAGCGCATTTTGCCAACATCATAATCATCTATGCCCGGCGTATCTGGAATACAGCCGCCGCCAATACTGCCGCCAGCCATATTTTCATAGTTATATTCAATTGCTTCTACCGGCGTGGCATACATGCGGTTTTTACCTGAGGTAATGCCTACAAAAGGCTCAAAACGGTTTGCACAGCTTGTAAGCTGCAAAGCCGCCAGCAGCGCCAGCCCTAGCCATTTTTTCTGCATCTTTTCTGCCTTTCTTTTGAGAATTAGTAATCTTTTATTTGAATAATTTATGTATTCAATGTTTATTTACTCTGTAAGCCTGAATTACGGCTACTGCTAATTGAGCTGAAGCTATGTATGAATGCTGTTTTGTTAATACAGATAAGGTGGCTGTTATGGCAGCCACAAAGCGGCATAAAATCAGTTTGTGTTGATGCATTAATTGCCTCTTCGATTATGTAATGGTTAAGCCAATGTGAGTATCTGCGCTGAATTCTGGCTTTATTTGACATATCTTTACTTTAGATAAGCTATTCTATTATTTCATAATTTTAGTGACGATAATATGTAATGGAATGGGTGTTTATATTTATTAGCAATAATATTTTTAATTAACTGATTGTTATACAATTAAATAGGCAAAAATTTATAAAATCAGCTATAAAATGTAATTAGGTAAGCCACATGTTGGTGATTGTGTTTTATCCGCGCGTATGCAGGCATAAAAACAGCCAGTGCAGCACGTGAAGAGGTGCACTGGCCAGAAATTTGACGTTAAGTCAAGGTATAATTTTTTATTATTATACTAGGCACTTACCTGTATTGCGGAGATTGGGTTATACAGATAATTACCGTAATGTAACAATAATTTACTTTAAGAAATTTGAAAACTCTTTTAATTGCGTAATATATTAAATATTTGATTTATATAGATATTTATAATTGTGTAACTGTTGCATATCTGGTACCTGTTTTTTTATTTTATTATTTATGTCTTATACTTATTCCGTTGGTTATGAACTATTGAGACGATATGTCTGTGTGTCAGGAAATGATATATAAATGTAATCTTGTTGTTTTTTATTGTAAAGATTTTAGTTATTTTTGCGGTTATTCTGGCATGTTGATAGTTAAATAGGTATGGGCAGACTGTTGTTGATTGTTGTCTGCCCATTGTTACTGCCGGTAATGGCTGTTTATGCTAATTGATTTTCGCTGCTTATTTCTGCTGTTTCTGCTGTTTCTTCGTTTAGTGGATTATCGCTCAGGGTGATGACTACGCCCTGTTCGCCTAAATCAAGGTGTATATAGGCGCTATTTTGTCCCTGCTGTTTTTCCATAAGTAATTGTTTGGCCAGTTCGGGCACAATCTGTTGTTGCAGCATTTGTTCAAAATAGCGCACGCCCAGATCATGGCAAGCTGTTGTCTGCGCCAGTGCTGCAACCAGAGCTTTGCTGTATTGGCAGGTAACAGCAAACTGGACTGCAATTTTGGCAGCAATGCGGTCGAGCTGCTGGCGGATAATAATTTGCATGTCGGTGGCGGCCAGTGGGCGGAAAGCCAGTACGTTCATGCGTCCGAGTAAAGCCGGTGCAAGAACTTCACGGATTGGCTGATCAACCAGTTCCAGCCGAGTTGGTAAATCTGCATCAGGTGCATTTTGCAGGGCTTCGCTGCCCAGATTGGATGTCATAAGCAGGATGGTATTTTTGAAGTTGATGATGCGCCCTTCTCCATCACGCATGATGCCTTGGTCAAATACTTGATAGAAGATGTTGAGGACATCTGGGTGGGCTTTTTCAATTTCATCCAGTAAAACTACTGAATAAGGGCGTTTGCGCACTGCTTCGGTGAGGACGCCGCCTTTGCCATAGCCTACATATCCCGGCGGTGCGCCTTTGAGCTGAGCTACGGTGTGTGCTTCCTGATATTCAGACATGTTGATGGTAATCATGGTGTCTTCGCTACCAAACAGTGATTTGGCTAATGCTTTGGCTGTTTTGGTTTTTCCTACGCCGGAGGTGCCGGTTAGCAGGAATACACCAAGTGGTTTGCTGGCTTCGCCCAGCCCGGCCTTTTGGGTGCGGATATGGTTAACTATGCTGTTAACGCTGTCTTCCTGTCCGATGATTTCGCTGTTAAGCTGTTCAGACAAGGTCATGAGGCGTGCGATTTCATCATCCAGCATGCGGCCGGCAGGGATACCTGTCCATTCGCTGATAATGCTGGCAATTACTTGCTGATCTACGTCCAGGCTGATGCTTTGCTGTACTTTCTGAAAAGACTGGTTATGCTGATGTAAGCTGCTGTGGTCTTCGCTTTGGGTACGCGCATCCAGTACGGCCTGTGCAGCCTGCTGCTCCTGAGCAAATTTTTGTTTTTCTTCTTCTATTTTCTGGTCTAGCTGTTGTAGCTGTTGCTGGCACTGTGCCATCCGTTCATTATCTATGCTGTGGCCGAGCCGGCCATCCTGTTGCAGGCATTCGATTTCTTCTTTAAGTGCACTGTGCAGGGAGATTTGTTTGATCAGGCTTAATGGCAGGGTTTGCAGGCCAAGTCTGACTTTGGCTGCGGCTGTATCAAGTAAATCAATGGCTTTATCTGGAAGCTGACGATCTGGCAGGTAGCGGCGCGATAAGGTAACGGCGGCTTTGATGGCATTGTCTTTGATGTGTACCTGATGATGCTGTGCATATAATCTGGCTATGCCCCGTAGCATCTGGCAGGCTTTTTCATCGTCTGGTTCGTCTACTTTAACTGGCTGAAAACGGCGCTCCAGGGCGGCATCGGTTTCGAAATACTGTTTGTATTCTGACCAGGTGGTTGCTGCTATGGTACGCAACTGGCCGCGGGCAAGTGCTGGTTTAAGCAGGTTGGCGGCGTCGGAACCACCCGCCTGATTACCGGCGCCGATAATGGTATGCGCTTCGTCAATAAACAGTATAGTTGGTTCTGGTGCATGCTGAATGGCTTCGATGACGGTTTTCAGGCGCTGTTCAAATTCGCCTTTGAGGCCGGAACCAGCCTGTAATAATCCCATATCTAAAGCCAGTATGTGGGTATTTTTCAGATGGCTGCCTACTTCATCCTGAGCAATTTTAAGTGCCAGCCCCTCAACCAGTGCGGTTTTGCCCACTCCGGGCTCGCCCACCAGTATTGGATTATTTTTACGCCGGCGGCTAAGAATATCTTCTATCTGGCTGATTTCTTCATCGCGGCCGAAAATGGCATCTATATGGCCGTCTCTGGCTCTCTGGGTAAGATCGATGGTGAAACGTGATAGTGCTTCCAGCTCGGCCGGGGATTGTTTGTCTTGTTGTGTGTTGTTCTTAAGTGCTGTCTGTGCAATATCTGTGTCTGCGGATTCTGCTGCTGTACCGGAAGTATTTGCTTCTGAGGTTGGGATGTTGTTGTTCCGGGTGTTTGCTTCTGTTGAATATTTGTTGAGCCAGCGTGCTGCCTCAGCTAGCTGTCCGGCTCTGAAGATTAATAATTGCCACAGGTCGGTAAGGGTAAAGATGCTGGGAATTTTCTGGATAGCTTCAAGCAGATGTAATGAACGGACTTCTTCCTGTCCGTGTTCGATTGAGGCCAGCATCCATGCCTGTTCAATCCATTTGAGTAATGCACGCGATAATTCTGGTTTCTGTGGTATACGTTGCCATGGTAATTTGTCCAGTCCAAGAAGGAGGTCATCCCACAGTCGGTTAATGTTGATTTCATTCTGGCGCAATAGGAGATTCAGGTCGTTATTATCGGTTTCAAGCAGTTTGACAAGAAAATGTTCAGGCAATATTTCCTGATGGCCGCGGCTCAGGCAGAAGTTAGCGGCTTCGTTTAGTGCTCTGGCACAATTTTCATTAAGTTTTCTTAATAATTGCATTGAATCTTTCATTGCGGCTCCAGCAGATACTTAAAAAGGCGCACGTATCCGTGCGCCCCGGGTTAGTTAAAATTAACGGTTTTCCACCCAGCTATCTGAATGAACAATATTGCCATCCTTGTAAGACCAGGTGATTTTTTCATAACGCAATTCCACTTCCTCAAGGTGGTTATAGCGTTCTTTGCTAATTTCTTTAATGTTGTGCATTTTCGGACGCACGGCTACTACTTTCACATTTTCGAGCAGGGTGTTGAAATATTCTTTCTCCTGACCTGCATCATCAATGCGATACCATTTAAATTCCAGAGTCTTGAGGTTCTGGCCATTGGTTACTGCTTTGTACAGATATGGTGAAGAAGCATCATATTCTTTGACAAAAGAAATGGGCTTGTGAACTCGTGTACCTGTGAGTTTGCCGGTGTTGCCATCAGTAGGAATGTAAACTTCGTGGTCAAATGCCAATACTTCCACTGAACCTTCACGACTCTGTACGGTTACAGAACCTTTGATATCAGAACCACCGTCATCCTTGATCCATAAATATGCTGGAATTGCCATAGGAATATCCTTGTATGAGTTAATAAACATTACTTCAGTCGGTATGGTTCATATCGACCAAGGTAATTTCGACACGACGATTTTTACTACGCCCTTGCGGGTTGTCGTTGCTTGCTATGGGTTTACTATCCCCATATCCCTGTACGGTAAAATGATCTTCTGGGAAGGTTGAGGCGTTAACGAGCCAATCCCTCACCGCTTCAGCTCTGCTGAATGATAAAGTCTTATTGCTGGCGGCATTTCCGGTGTTATCGGTATGACCATCTATCAGTACTCTTTTATTCGGGTTTGCCTGTACCCAGGTCAGCACTCCTTGTAATACCAGTTTGGCATCTGTTTTCAGTTTGCTTTGACCTACATCAAACAGTGCTGTGGTATCAAGTCGAATAATCTGTTTTTTCTGTTTTTCCAATTGGAATGTATTTATGTCTTTATTGATAATGGGTAATAACCGGGTAGCATGATATAAGCCAAATCCCATTTTTCTGGGTTCGCCGTATGTCATGTAGTCGTGTAATGTTTGCTGGATAAGCTTGAGGTTGTTTATGCTATCCAGTCGTTCTTTTTCCATGTGTTGAGGTATTGCTATGTATTGCTGGTGTCCTGCAATAACTTTCTGCAACCATTTTTTGTTTTCTACAAATGAGTATCCTGTACCGATCAGGCAGAAAATTAAAAACCAGTTAATTCCGTAACACAGGTATTTTGCGCCTTTGCTCAGATAGCGCTGATGGACAAAATTGTTTTCGATAATCGGAAAGTTTTTCAGGCCGGTTACGGTAAAGGTTTGATTAGGGGTAACCAGTCCTGTTGCTTCGATTTCAAATTTGCGCCAATCTGCGTTCTGATTACTGTTAAAACTGTTTAGCCAGACGCATGCAACCAGATAGAGGGAATTACGGTATGGTTTTTCCGGCAACAGGTTTTTGATTACATACTGAATGAGCCATTGCTGATTTAGATAAAGTGTGGAGGCTACTGTATAGCTTATATGCTCAGGCTGCTGAGGATTTAAAGCTGCATAGCTATCCAGTTGTTTTTGCAGGCACTCAAAGTATTCTTGTACACTACTACGCTGTCTGCATAATTGGTTATTGATATTTTGCGGCCAGTAATCCAGATTTTTATCAAGCAGATTAGTGTGAATACCGAGAGTCAGTGGTAACTGGCGTTTGTATAAAGCCTGAACGGTTTCTATTTCCTGCCGCCATTGTGATATTCGCTGCTCCAGTGCTGCTACATGCGGATATCTGTCTGGGTTAATGATCAGTAATATGCCGTTTGCTATTTTATTCTGTTCATCCAGTGCCCGGTAAATGTCTATTAATTGGGCGCAATCCTCTACTCGAACCCACATGGAGTCACGCAGTAGTCGCCAGCGCTCAGAAGATTCAATCCAGTCTGATAAATCGTCTCCTGCTACCAGTACTATGCGCTGTGATTTTGGAATGCTGTGCAGATTTGTTGCATTTTGCTTTCGCAACCAAAATTGATTCTGGTACCACAAAAAACCACAGGACAGTACTATCAGTATACTCAGGCAAGTTTTGATTACCCAGTATATATCCCAGATCTGCCAGATAAAATAAAGTGAAAGGCAAACAATCCAGACTAGCAATAATGTGTAATAAATACGTTTACTCATTTGGCCCCTTATCCAATACTGGTAACCAGATTGCTGAGATATTTGTTTAATACCAGATATACTACTATGGTGAATATCAGTAGTGCTATGCTCCAGCTAACTGCGGAAAAAGACCGAAAGGTTATGGGACGCAACTTACGGCTGGACGGAATGGAGGGTATGGTTATTTCGGGCAGATGCGAATCGATTTTGGTGATTAGTTCATTGCGTATATGTGTATCTTCAAAAAGGTATTTGCCATTGAATCCAAGTGCAAATATCAGTTGCCATACACTTAACAGCCAGTAGGATGGGTCATTTTTATGCAATTCGTTCTGAATATCTTCAAATAATTGTATACCGGCATCGTATTCTCCAAACTGTGACACCTGCAATGGGCTATTTTCCCAGATTAATTTGTTTTTGCTATCTAAAAATCGCAATGCCAGCTCATCGACTAAGGCATACAAGCCATAACATATTTGTTTACGCTCATGTTCCGGCACGTGATTTTCGCTCAGTTTCTGTTCAAATTCTGAGACCAAATGAATTGCGATAAGCTGCACTTCATCCATATTCTGTATGGCATGTCCCATGTTTAACCGTGTTACAAATAAAATGTAATTACGCAGATTTTCCCGTACGTAATCTGGAATCTGGTTATTCTTCATTAGGCACCGCATATAATTCGATATTTAATCCATCAAATGAATTAGGTGAATAAATACAGCACGATCTTGCTGCTATCATGGCTTTAAAGCCCGGATGTGATTTATCCAATGCAAAATAGGTTGCTTCGGAACGCATGGGCAATGCACTGGGCAGACGCTGCATCATTCGCAATGGAATGCCATTGGAAGCCGATGGTAAAATACGCTCTACATCATCAGGTGAGCCGATTTTGCATAGCTTCGGAAAGCGTTCTTGCAGTTCATATAATGGGACGCTGGCACGCACAGAAATGTAATAATCAGTCTCTTCATTCAGACGTGTATCCTGAAGATGTCCAATCCAGCGGGTATTACCTACTTTTTCCAGATCAATCAGTACAAGAACTGTAGGTATAACGGTATCCAGAAGCTCTAACAGCATTTCATTTAGCTGAATGAATGTTGCACTTAGATTGAGTGGGTCATACTGGGGTATGTCTTTAATACTTGATTCAACTGAAAACGACAGTAAGCTGCCTACCAGCCGTGCCAGCAGTATGTAATAGTGTTCAGGTGCAATGCTGCTGTGTGTTTGCAACAATGCCATTTCTGGCACAGACTGGTTAAGTATGTTCAACAGCCAGAATAAAGATATATCAGACACCAGAAAATCAGCCGACTGCTGGTTTCTCTCTTTGCGCAATGAGCTAAGACGCTGGCTTTTATTAAGTAAAATTGAAATCTGTCTGGACAGCATTTCCATTAGAAATATATTGCTGCCAATGAAGAATACCGGCGGTACATATTCTGTATCCAGCTGCCAGTTATTATTCTGATTTTTTATCAGACGCAGGATGGGTATTGCTAAAAAATTCTGACGGTTTTCATGTGAGAATTTAAGGCTAAAATTTAATCGTTTTTCTGCTATTTCGGTTTGTTGACTTCCATACAGGTCTGTAACGGCGGTAAACTGTTTTGAAAAGCGTAATGGTGCATTACTGTTGTTTTCAAGCAGATTAGTGCCTACTGTATTGAGTTCTGGCAAAGACAGGTATACGGTAGTTTCGAGTATATTCTCCGGTATCTGTGATAAGTCACGGGCGGGCGGCAAAAATTGCATCTGCCGGGAGTCAAACCATGTACCATCCTGAAACGAAACAGCACAATCCGATAATTTCAGTTTTTTTAAGGCCAGGCTATTGCTGTCTACATCTATACGCATTACGCCCCAAGGCATAATGCGTGCACATTGCATTATACTAAATGCATTGGCCTGTTGTAACAATTCCTGTTGCTGGAAAATTTGTGGTAACAGTAAGGTACCTTCGTACCAGATCGGATTGATGATTTTCAATTTACAACCTGTTTTAATTATTGAGATTATTCACATTTAGCTATTGATTGTTTGGACAACAATCGGGCACCACAACTGGTTTTCATATTTTCCAGAGCCATTGGACGCCCCTGTACTGTTAATTGCTGGTCGCCTTCTATGATGAAATGAGTACCTGTACATTTCGGACAGCTAACTCTGTCGCCTTTACGGGCTACTGCTCGTCCTTCTATATTGACTACTGGATCACCTTCAAGCACTACGCCACCGTGTGTGGTGGTATCTCCCTTACAAATAATCGCACGTGACATTCAGTTCTCCTTATTTGCTATCTACCGATAGAAATCTATCGGTAGATTTTCTGTAGTTATCTGTTTACTTTTTTGCTTTTGGCATTTGTGATACCAGTGAAAGGTTAATGTCCATACCTTCAATTTGGAAATGTGGAATGACAAACAGTTTAATTTTGAAGAAACCGGGATTATCCTCAATATCTTCCACTACGACTTTTGCCTGACGCAACGGGTGGGAAGCCTGTAACTCATCACTTGGATCAGTCATTTCTGTAACCAGATTCTGAACCCAGTTATTCATTTCTACTTCCAGAACACGCCGATCTTTCGTCATACCAATGTTTTCGCGCTGAATCAGTTTTAGATAATGCGCCAAACGAGACAGCAGGAAAATATAAGGCAGACGTGAGTTGATACGACTATTGGCTGTTGCTTCTTTGGTGTCGTATAACGCTGGCTTCTGGGTTGAATTTGCTGAGAAGAAGCAGGCAAAATCATGATTCTTATAGAAAGAAAGTGGTACAAAGCCCAGATTGGCAAATTCAAATTCTCGTGTTTCTGGTATTAATACCTCTGTTGGAATTTTCATTTGCGCACCAGAACCCAAGTCATACAGGTGGATTGGCAGATTTTCAATCAAGCCACCGGCCTGTGGACCACGAATCTGTACACACCAGCCATTTTTAATAAAGCTTCTTACCATGTTGGCTGCAAATGCGAAGGTGGCATTAGACCATAAATAACGGTTGTGATCCGGACCTTTAACCTCTTCGCTATAATTGAAGCTACGCACTGGTACGGTATCACTACCATAAGGCAAGCGTGCCAGAAAACGAGGCAATGTAAGACCTATATAACGGGCATCATCGGTATTACGGAAGCTATTCCATTTAATGTATTCAGCACGGTCAAAGTAGTTACCTATATCTTTAATTGAGGCAACTTCTTCCATTGTTTCCTTGCCAAAAAATTCTGGCCCAACTGAACCAATGAATGGCATGTGTGCAGCAGCAGAAACTTTTGAAATATTTCTGAGTAACTCAATGTCCTGAGGTGAACGGTTAAACTCATAAGCAGAAATGATTGAGGCAAATGGCTGTCCGCCCGGAGTATCGTATTCATTGATGTAAGTATGGCTGTAGAGACCGCTTTGGATTACTTCTGGTGAATCTTCAAAATCGCGGATCAGCGCCTCTTTGGAAACATCAAGTACATCAATTTTGACGTTCTGGCGAAAATCGGTGCGGTCTACCAAAAATTTTAAACCGCGCCAGGTACTTTCAATTGCCTGAAACTCCGGATGATGCAGAATATTGTCGAGCTGGTTACTGATTAATCTGTCCAGTTTTGCTATATGAAAATCTAATAATGATTTATCCAGCCTGTCTATTGTTTGTGAGCTGTCCTGAATCATTTTCAGAAATACGTTTATCGCTACTGAAATGCGCTCGTTTGTTGCAGATTCAGATAAGGCTGTATTGTTGATGTAATGATCAAAAGTTGGTGCTGTAGAAACAGTATTCAGATTTATTTTGTCAAATAATGATTCATAAACTGATTGCTGAACAGCTTTTGCAGCCTGAGTGGAACCACTATCTTGCATATTTTTTTGCATTCTTAAATTCCTCTGCGGTATTTATTCTTTGGATATGATAGGTGAGATTGCTTCCAGCTCCTTGCGCAACTCATCAGAAAGGTTTTTGTCTTGCAGAATTTTTTCCAGTTCTTTGCGTAAAACTGCGTTATCAAGAATATTGGATTTCAGATCTCTTAATAGGTTACGCATAGCCAGTAATGATTTGAGCTCTGGTACTTGCTGCACAACCTGTTCAGGATGGAAGTCTTTCATTGATTTGAAATCCAAATTGACTGGAATTTCGGAACCATCATCTGCCAGAGTATTAGGTACAGACAATTTTAGGGTTGGATTCATTTCAGCAAGAACAGCATCAAAGTTATTTTTGTTGATTGAAACTTTTTCGCGTTCAGCCAAAGGGGTATCACTCTCGTTGAAGCTGAAATCGCCAGCCACCAGTAAACGCAATGGCAATTCAACCTGCTTTTTCGCTCCCCCTGTATGTAAATCCAGTTTAATATTGACGCGAGCCGGTGGTACTTCGTTTTGGAAGCTTTCTGACATGATTACTCCTTTTCATATTTAAATGTTGGTAACAGACGAAAGTCATTACCTCTAAGCCTTTTGATGCGTTATATATAATAATATGAAAATTTTCAACAAAATTTGTATTATAATTTTCATGATAATTTAATTTTAGATGCAAAATTTTAATTGATGTTAAGTATCAATATTGATACTTGACTCTGTCTACTTGTTTTGACCTATTTTCACTTATTTTGTGTTAAGAGTAAATAAGTTTATTCAGAATGTTACAGGATTGATTATTAAATATAGTGAGAACTATTCTTATTGGGTTTTATTAACAAAGAAATTTTTTATGTTTACGTTTTGATAGTTAATGTTAATAAAGCTTCTAAAAATTATTATCTCTGAATTTAATATCTGTTTGTTCTCATAATTTTACACGATATTTAAAATTCAATTTTATAAAATGACTTGCTCTGTATAGTGAAGTCATTCTGGTGGTTTCTTTGACAATTATCAAAGATATTATTTTATGGTCTTACTGACAACAACAAAAATACAACAATTAAGTATTATCATTTAATATCTTTAGTGCACTATTTTTCTTTTCTTTCTGATTAAAATATTTTTATCCTGTATATTGCTGCAACTGTTTCAATATTCGTCGGCTGAGTATGTCTTCGGGCAAGCGGAAATCCAGCAGTAAGCGCGTAAGGCGTATGGCTTCTGTGTGCCATTCAGGCTGTTCTGTCAAAGACTGTGTGGTTAAGGCATTAAGTGTGTATCCATGGACAATAATGCCGTCTTCCTGTGCAGATAGCTGTGCCTGCATTAATAACACTGGCGCATGTTCAGCACGTAACCAGTAACGTTCATGATTGATGATTGCCTGCCCCTGATTATCCCGGCTGATATCGGGTGCGATGCCCAAAGTCCGCAGTAGTGACCATTCAAAATAACGCAGTGCTGATAAATGCTCACCACTGGCAATGCTTTGCAAGACAGTATGCATTGCTGCATGAATCCGGGGTAACGGGTCTTCGCGTGCTGTAAGTTTCAGTACCAATTCATTCACATACAATGCGCTGAATAAAGCTTGGTTCTGTGGTTGCTGCCACCCGCCTATCCATTCGGCACGATGTAAAGTTTTTAGTTCGTTATTGCCATACCAGGATAGCTGTAAGGGCACAAACGGAACGAGTACACCGCGTAGCTCACTTTGCCTGCGCCGGGCACTGCGTGCCAGCATTACCACTCTGCCATAATCCCGGGAAAATATTTCTATTTGCAGGCTGCTTTCACTCCACGGGCGTGATGCAAGCAAAAAAGCAGGTTGATGATTTATGCGGTTATTAGACATGGCTAGTTTTACAGCAACTGTACGTTAATACAATTATAGCCCGATACGGCATAATAATTGACCCTGTTTGGGAAAAAGCGGATAATTTAGTTAATAATAAGACACTTTATTTTCAGGCAGCCGGCTTTAATATAGCCGGCTGCCTGAAAGTATTCAAAACCATCAGGAAAGTTTGCTCACTCATGAAAGCACCGGAATTATTATTGCCCGCTGGCGGACTGGAACGAATGCGTGCCGCATTTGACTACGGCGCTGACGCTGTTTATGCTGGTACGCCACGTTATTCGCTGCGGGCACGCAATAATGAATTTGCACATCTGCCGATACTGGAGCAGGGAATTACTGAAGCACATGCGCGTGGCAAAAAATTCTTTCTGGCCAGTAATATTCTGCCCCATAATGCAAAATTGAAAACCTATCTGGCAGATATGGAACCAATCATTGCCATGCAGCCAGATGCACTGATTATGGCCGATCCCGGGCTGATTATGAAAGTACGCGAAAAATGGCCGGAGGTACCAGTACACTTGTCTGTTCAGGCCAATACTACTAATGCATGGGGAGTGCAGTTCTGGCAAAGTATAGGTATTGAGCGCATTATTCTTTCGCGTGAACTGAGTATTAATGAAATTGCTGAAATTCGTCAGCAATGCCCAGATATTGAGCTGGAAGTATTTGTTCACGGTGCTTTATGCATTGCCTATTCCGGCCGCTGCCTGCTTTCCGGTTATTTTAACCATCGCGATCCTAATCAGGGTACATGCACCAACGCCTGTCGCTGGGATTATAAGGTACATAATACAACGGACAGCGACAGCGGTGATGCACAGCTACTGCGCGATTTTGACTTTAAACAGGCACAAAGTCTGGCCGAGGACTCATTGTTTGGTCTGAATGAGCAGCAACGACACCCGTTAGCAAATAAGGTGTATTTGATTGAGGAAGCAAACCGCCCGGGGGACATGATGCCCATTATGGAAGATGAGCATGGTACTTATATCATGAATTCCAAAGATTTACGTGCGGTGGAACAGGTGGCAAAACTGGCGGAAATCGGCGTTGACTCTCTGAAAGTGGAAGGTCGAACCAAATCCATATACTATGTTGCTCGCGCAGCGCAGGTATACCGGCGCGCCATTGATGATGCAGTTGCTGGTAAACCTTTTGATTATGCGCTGCTAGCTGAGCTTGAAGGTCTGGCCAATCGCGGCTATACCACTGGCTTTCTGGAACGTCATCAGACTCAGGAATACCAGAATTATCTGTCTGGTCATTCTTTATCGAAGCAAAGCCAGTACGTTGGAAAGGTAACGGCTGTCGATACTGATGGCTGGGCAACAATTGAGGTAAAAAATAAGTTTAGTGTTGGTGACCAACTGGAAATCATTCACCCTGGTGGAAATCAGATTATCCGATTGGAACAAATGACGCGTAAGGGCTATCCGGTGAATGTGGCTGCTGGTAACGGGATTGAAGTGCAGATTCCACAGATGCTGGGTAAAGACAATGCCTTGATTGCACGAATTATAACTCAGACTGAAATTGCCTAAGCTGCAAATTTAAAAACGCCATAGTCTAACTGCACTATGGCGTTTTTATTGTTTGATGCAGATTGATATCAGTATGAGATTACAGCCAGCCCTGTAAATGCTGTTTGATTAGCGGTGCTAATATTTCTACCCATTCATATTCACTATTCATGCATGGAATATACTGAAAGTGTTTTCCGCCATGTACCAGAAAATCTGCTTTGCCCCGAATGTTAATTTCTTCCAGTGTTTCCAGACAATCGGTAACAAAACCCGGGCAAACTACATCAAGGCTGTTTATTCCGGCTTGAGGCAACTGAACAAGTAAATCCTGAGTACTCGGCCCTACCCATGGCGCATAACCAAAACGACTTTGAAATGCCAGTCGATATTCACTTTCTTTCAGTCCAAGCTCAGCCACTAGTAGACGGGTGGTGGTGGTGCAATGCTCAACATAATCATCGCCGGCCTGATGCTGTGCCTGTGGTATCCCATGAAAACTCAGTAATAAACACTGCCCTCGCCCATGCTGCTGCCAGTATGTCCTAATATGATTGGCCAGTGTTTTTATATAATTGCTGTCAGCATAAAAGCTGTTAATGCTGCGTACAGCCATTTGGGTACGCTGCCTGAGCAACACCCGCCATACCTGATCGAGTGCAGCGCCAGTACTGGATCCTGCATATTGCGGGTATAACGGCACTACCAGTAAATACTGCACGCCCTGTTGTTTCATTTCCTGCAAAACTTTAACCACACTAGGCTGGCCATAAGTCATAGCAAAATAGGTCATTACACCTTCAGGCATGGCTGTTGCTAACGCTGTGGTGAGTGATTGGGTGCCGGTCAGTAGCGGCGAGCCGCTATCCCGCCAGATAGTGCTGTAAGCATGAGCACTTTTACGCCCGCGAACAGGCAAGACAATCCCGCGCAGAATCAGTTGCCATAGGAAACGCGGTAATTCAACTACGCGCTGGTCGGATAAAAATTCACGCAAATAGGTACGTACTGCCTGAGGTGTGGGTGCTACGGGCGTACCCAGATTCAGGAGTAAAACACCTATAGCTGTTTTTGATGTCTCCGGTTCGGACAGAAATAATTTTGACATAGTATTTGGCAACAGCAGATTTTCTAAAATACAGGGAAATTCAGCTATGAGTATAGCCGATATATTTTGTTTTATAGTGCTTATTACTGTTTTATATCTATCTTGCTCTGGGTGCTGTACTCACAGCCAAGATAGTCTACCCCGTAAATTCTGCTACCCTAATAGTCATAACTGGCAGGCAGTCTGCCATTATTCCTGCCAAAGCGCTTGAAAAGCCTTGACTATTTTTTCCGGTTCGGCTGCTTCAGTAATTGCTCGTACAACTGCCAGCGAACTTACGCCAGTAGCCAATACTTCGCGAGCATTACTTAAGTCAATACCGCCAATGGCAACCGTTGGCGTACTACCAGCCTGAACAACGTATTGTCTGAGCTTGTCCAATCCCTGCGGTTGTGTAGGCATGGTTTTAGTTGTAGTGGGAAAAATTGCTCCGCAAGCGACATAACTTGGTTTTACGGCCAACGCTTTTGTTAACTCCCCGGGAGAGTGTGTGCTCACCCCCAATCGTAAACCTGAACTCTGAATCATTACTAAATCAGCACTTTCCAGATCTTCCTGCCCTAGATGTACTCCATAGGCACCGCAGTCTACAGCTTCCCACCAGAAATCATTAATAAATAATTGTGTAGGTGAATCTTTTGCATAGGCTACACTCCGCTCAATTTCACGGTACAATGCTGAACCTATCGCGGTTTTATTGCGTAGCTGTACAGTATTCGCTCCTGCATCTACCATTCGCGCTACCCATTCCGCAGAAGGTACTACTGCATAAAACTTCAGAGGAGCAGCTACAGGTAAAAACGAATTTGAAAACATATATTATTCCTTTTGAAATAAAAATCTTTATAATGACAATTTTTCATGCGGCACAGCATCCGTTTTATAGCGTTTGCATGTGTATGTTCTGAATTTTCCACTTTTAAATACATTATGGCCTCAGACACATCCTCTGTACGCTCACCCCTGATTATGCGGGTTAATTACACCTTTGCAGCGCTGTTAACTGGCACTATTGCCTATTTTATCTATTGGGGACTGGGTTATACCAATCATCACTCTCCGCTGTTGTTTATCATCGCCACGCTATTTGGTGCCTTTATGGCATTCAATATTGGTGGCAATGACGTTGCCAATTCCTTTGGCACCAGTGTGGGAGCAGGAACGCTTACGATACCACAAGCACTGGGTATAGCCGCAGTTTTTGAGGTATCCGGTGCAGTAATTGCCGGCGGTGAAGTTACTAAAACTATTCGTCACGGTATTATAGACCTTGGTGCCATGCATTTGACACCATCACAGTGTATCAATGTCATGCTGGCTGCATTACTGGCTGCGGCCATCTGGCTGTTGATTGCCTCGAAAAAAGGCCTGCCAGTCTCTACTACTCATTCTCTGATTGGTGGTCTAGTTGGTGGTGGCCTGTGTCTGGGCTATCTGGTAACTGGTAACAGTAGTGCTTTAGATTTAATCCAATGGAACAAAATGGGTGAAATTGGCCTGTCATGGGTGATTTCTCCGGTTTTAGGGGGTGCACTGTCTTTTATCATCTTCAGCCAGATAAAAAAGCACGTACTTGATTACAACGACCGCATGAGTATTGCCCTTAAAGAAATCAAGCAAGAAAAAAAGGCTTATAAGGAAAAACACAAAGTCTGGTTTGAACAGTTAAGCGAAACAGAAAAAATCACTATTTCTTCTGCAATCGCCCGTGATGCCGAAAACTACAGCGATCCTGATTACAGTGTTGAAGAGCTGGAATCGGAATATTATAGAGGACTGGCCGATATTGAAAGCCGTAAAAACAGTATCGATGCATTCAAAGCATTGCATAACTGGGTTCCTTTAATTTCAGCCTGTGGCGGTATGATGATTACTGCTATGCTGTTATTTAAAGGATTAACCAATCTGCATCTCGGCTTATCTGTGGTTACCAATTTTCTCCTAATCATTATGATAGGCGCGCTTATCTGGATGGCCACTTTCATTTACGCAAAAACGCTTAAACGTAAGGATTTAAGTAAGTCTACTTTTCTGATGTTCAGCTGGATGCAGGTGTTTACCGCTGCCGGTTTCGCGTTCAGCCATGGTGCTAATGATATTTCCAATGCAGTAGGACCTTTCGCTGCCATTATGGATATTATCCGTACCGGTGATACTGGCATGGATGCCAATGCCCCTATTCCGGCGCCGGTGATGATAACTTTTGGTGTTGCTCTGATTGTCGGCTTGTGGTTTATCGGCAAAGAAGTTATTCAGACAGTAGGCACTAATCTGGCCAAAATGCATCCTGCCTCCGGTTTTACGGCAGAGCTGTCTTCAGCGGCAATTGTAATGCTGGCTACGCTGGTGGGATTACCGGTATCGAGTACACATATTCTGGTTGGTGCAGTATTAGGTATTGGTTTAGTTAATCATAATGCCAATTGGAAGCTGATGAAACCGATAGGGCTAGCTTGGGTAATCACATTACCATCTGCTGCTGTACTATCTGTACTGATTTTTCTCGGACTCAATTCTTTGTTCTGAATCCATATTTGATACGACACACCGGACAAGCATTTCCTTGCCCGGTTTTTTTAAGCTTTACTGTGGTAATTGAATACACTTCTCCTGATAATAAATCTCTCATACTTCATGCCTGTGGCCTGATTATAGCTTTGGCTCTATAGTAAATAAGTCTGAAGAAATTTAGTTTGGTTGAGTGAAATACACTGATGATAATATTTTGCAATCGTTTTATTTTTACAAAACGATCCAAAATTAAACTTGACTCATACGCAGATAAACTATAAATTTAAGTTACGCTAACCGCTTCAAAAAGATATAATAAATTTCTATAATATATTTTATTTTATATTAATTTATTTTAATATAAATTTCTTATTTATTAATACTAATTCATAAGGAACACAATATGATAAAAGATCCAAAAATTGCTGAGGAAGTTAAAGATTTGATGTTTAAAATCACCAATGAATTAAATGAATCTTTGTTTAAGGTACGGGATTGCTGCCCTCAGGATGAATTTAATGCATATAGAAGAGTTGTTGGACATATAATGTCGGAAATGTTTGACTTTTTAGCTCCATTATTCCATGAACATCCGGAACTCAAACCAAAAGAATGGGATTAATAACAGGCATCCGACTATCTCCTATGTACTTTATTCAATTGTATTTCAGCCAGCTTTAGCTGGTTTTCTTTAAAATTTTGCCCTTTCTACAACGAGTAAAAGGTAAAACAGATATAAATTTGAAAAAATTTCTATTGATTAAAAATAATTAATATTATAACTTTGGTATATTTTATGAAATAAAATCTATAAGCTGCATAATATATGCAATTTTAATCCTTTAGCATATATGAATGGCATCACTATTTCAAATAACAAAATCGAAAGGCAGTTATTTATTATATTCTACTGGAGGCAAATGGCTTAAAGATGAACGTAACCATCTTTATGGTATCAATAAGCATAAACAACAAACGCATGCTACCATGCCTGAGTTAACATAAATTTCTCTCTTTGATAAATTCAGTTTTGAATGTTGCTTTTGCTTTCTTATTATTATAAAAGCATTTTTTATTTCAAGAGCATTAGATGTTAAATGTGCTGAAACATTTATCTGATAACTGATTATGAAATTCCCCGACTCTATCAGAATTAAATAAATTTAATGCTGAATTACTACACTGGCTATTTGATACTGGTCAACACGATTACAGATAATTTTCTGATCAGATAAATTAAGTAGCAATTATAAAGCATTCCAGCAATGGTTAGCATACATGTCGGTTAGGCCTGCTGCTATAATCTGCCATTTAGTATCCACATCAAACTAACGTTGTAAATGATTAGCTGCTACGCTATTTGCTTGCTGTCTTAGATATCAGATAATGTTTTACTCTATACTTTATATGTCAACGATGGTGATTTCATTACCCGGGTAATCTCACAATGCGTAATCTGACGCCTGTTTGTGTGATGGAAAATGAATTTGCTTAATCCCATACCCCAAAAATTGATAGTTACATTTAAAAAACAGCCACCATCTTATTTATCGGCACAATCTACAATCGATTACTGCCTGGTTGTTTTGCCACGATATTAGACATAATACCCCGATCTCATTTAGCACTAATATAACATCTCTATAGCATAAAAATGCCGAAATGTTTTCAGATTTCTGGTTTTGTTAATGTTAGTAGTGCAGCTTGTTTTAAGCTATCGTTTTTCATCGGTAGCTTATCAAGTTATTTGCATAATGCAATTAGTTTATTTTCTTCTGGAATACAATTATTTTTATACCACATACCACTTTTGCTTGATTGATTTATCCAGCAACTTACAGTTGATAGTGTCACTATCCAATACCTTTACCCATTAATTTGGGGATTTTTCTTATTGATATAGTTTAAACATTTGCTATCTGAAGCCAATATTTAAGGTACGTCTTACTCCTTTTTCTTAATTCATTTTCCTTTCCTTTGAAAGTCAGGTTTATTTTATTTATTCTCTAAAGACAGCTATATGGCTTAGTATAGACATTCTGTTTGACCAAATTAATCCTTTTTAACTCTTTGGTCTGCTGTTTTTCAAAGGGTTTTTTACGCTAAAATAACGCTTTTGTGACAACATGTGTACAAAACGGTTATTGCCATGAATAATCTGCTCAAAAAATTTTATATTGATCCATTTTTACTGGCGATGCTAACTGTTGTAGGCACTGCTACTATTCTGCCCTGTCAGGGTAGTGCAAAAACAATTTTCAGCTATCTGACTACCATTGCCATTGCGTTGTTGTTCTTTATGCATGGCGCCAAACTGTCCCGTCAGGCTATTACTGAGGGCATTAAACATTGGCGGCTACATCTGGTGGTATTTTGCAGTACGTTTATATTGTTCCCGCTAATTGGCTTAGGCCTGCGTATTCTGGTACCGCACTGGCTTTCTCCTGAACTTTATCTGGGTTTTCTATATTTGTGCGCACTGCCAGCTACGGTACAATCTGCAATTGCTTTTACTTCTGTAGCCGGCGGGAATGTGGCTGCGGCTGTATGCAGTGCTTCAGCCTCAAGCATTCTTGGCGTTTTTCTGTCACCAGTACTGGTTGGTCTGATGATGCCTACCAGTGGCAATAGTGTTGATACGACAGCCGCAATTGAATCTATTCTGTTACAACTGATGCTGCCTTTTGTGGCAGGCCATCTGGCACGACCACTGATTGCAAACTGGATTCATAAACATAAAGTATGGATAAACCGTACTGATCGCAGTTCAATTCTGCTGGTGGTTTATGTTGCATTCAGTGATGCTGTAGTTGAAGGTTTATGGCATAAAGTTAATCTGAGTTCAATTGCTATGATTGTTATCCTGAGCCTGCTGATCCTTTTTTTGGTTATCAGTATCAATATGCTGGTTGCGCGCTTGCTAGGTTTTAATCGCGCTGATGAAATCACTATTGTTTTTTGCGGTTCGAAGAAAAGTTTGGCCAATGGTGTCCCTATGGCCAATGTTCTGTTTCCTGCCAGCATTGTAGGGATTATGCTGTTACCTCTGATGATTTTTCATCAATTGCAGCTTATGATATGTGCTGTACTAGCACAACGCTATGCACGTTTACATAAAAATGCATTGTAACTGAATGAGCAGTTAATACAGGCTTGTAAAATTGTTTGTTAACTCTGAAACCGGTTCTTTTTTGATAAGTTATAGGAACAATGATGATGACCGGCTAAAATTTTCTTCTTCAGCCGGTATAACAATCAATTGATTGAATATATCCAGAAAGCTATTAACGCGATCTGACAACGGAATACAATAATATTTTTATAAGAAGTAGATATATTTTCAAAAAAAATCTTGATAATCAATTTTTTAAACTGGTGCCAGTAATAGGAAGTTCTGGCTGCTTATACATATCGCATCATATAGCGACATACTACTACAATTGCCGTATTTTCTAGCTCACCCTTGGATTTCACAAAACACATAACGCTTCATAGCGTCGCATATTATATCAATTTCGTGTCACGGAATTGTCACACATTTAATGCATTTTAGATGTTTGATTTTCTTTATCAGCAGTTGTTTCGATCTCCACAACAACTGAATTCACATTCTTTTCACGTAAGTCCAAAAATTGGCGCACGCAAATACATTTCAGTTGTGGTGATTTCCCCCCACAACTGAATAAGCTAGATTGTAATGTTAGTGAATAGCTTTTACCAGCGCGTTATGCCGCCTTGCACAGTCGTTATACTTCCCTACTACCCCAACTGCCCACGGCAGAATATCTGCGCCTGTAGCGCCGTTTAAAGGGCTTAATGCAGGGCATGGCTCTGTAAGGTTGGCTGGAATGCTAGCGACTGCTGATGGCTTCGTTGATGATGCGCACCCCTGAAGCGTCCAGACACACATTAGTATAAACAGGAACTTTAACAATCTTTGTAACTTGTGCTTGTCGTTCATCTTGCTTTACCTCATTTTCTGCTTTCTGTTTCTCATAGTCTTGGCTGGCTTTATTGATAGCCGCCTGCTGCTTGGCTAAAGCCTCTTGATACTGCCGTTGGACTTCTTCCGTGCCCTTGCTATAACCTTTCTGGTACTGCTTGCTGCCATAGCTAAGTACAGCAAATAGCACCATCAAGGCAAGCAAAGCCCAAGCGCCTAAGGCTAGATAATTGATGTTTTTCATGGCTACACCTCAAAATGCGGGTAATCTTTAGTCTTTACCCAATCTCCACCCCAGTTTATTTTTACACCAAGCTCATTGGCAGCATGTTTCATAGCCTCGGCAATTACTCGGAATTTCTTTAAATCATTCCAATCTACCGGATACGGCACTAAATCTATGGCTTTGCCTGTGGTGTGTTTGCTGGCGAATGGGTTATTTAGCCATGTAACTTTGCTTAAACTTGGCTGGGCGTATTTAGCCGGCACCCCCTTTATAGAACATTGTTGCGCTGTTCGTCCCTTGCCATAATTAATGCAGCACTGCTCACGGCTGCGCAAGCCCTCAGTTACCATAAAATCCTGCTTAGTAATTTCAATGGCTCGCTTAACCACCTTTACAAGATTAGTATCCACCCCTTGCAGGTTGTTTAAAGAACGCTGGCTTAGTTTGTACATATTAAAAACCTTTCATGCATAAAAAAGCAGCCGTAATGGCTGCATCGTCGTTGTTTTAAAAAATCACCACCATTTAATCGCGCTGATTATTTCAGGCAGTCGCCATGCGAAAATAAGCACCAGTAGAATCATTGCTACTGTCCACATTGTTTTACGCAACTCTTTAGGTGTAAAATTAATTACTTCCATAAAAACTCCTAGATACTTAAACGTAAATCGTTTATCATTGGCTATGTTGTTTAAAGCCTCGTTTGAATAACGAATGCCCCCAAGGAGTGCGAATCCTTGAGGGCAATTTTTGTGTTAAAAAGCCAGCACGAGGCTGGCTTGAATCTGTTACAGATTCAAATTATTTAGATTTGGATTTAATGGCTTTCCCTGTTATGAATATAGTTACAATAGCAACTAGAGAGGCTCCCATTATTGATGCACCTAGTACTGGCGAACCAGTCCATATAAGCAGGAAAGATAATATAAAAAACAATAAAACCGTAACGAAAGCAATCCACTGTCCTCTTTGTTGCAGTTGAAGAGATTTATTTATGTAATTGATATCGCATTCTGTCTTATGCCGGTCTAATTCAATTCTTGCCGACTGCTCCCTTTCGACACTCTGCATTATCCGATCCGCGCCATTAGGTATAAGCTGATTATATATAGTCAAATCTTCAGGACTGGGAAGTGGTCCTGAATGAAATTTAGCAATTATCTTACTTATAAGTTGAGGATTTTCTTCCAGTTTATCAAGTATATCCAACTCATCTGGTTGATATATCTCTTTCTCAGTATTTTGAGATTGAGGACATGGTGCCTTTGTTTCTTCGCTATCACGGGGTTGATTATCGTTCATTATCTTTGTCTTTAATTTTTCTTATAGCCTGCTGAAAATCACCACCAATTCTTTTCATATCCCCTCGGAGAGCCAAAACATCCAGAATCTGACCATTTTCAATAGATGCTTGAAAAGGCAATTTACTTATTGTGTTCTGAGGAAATAAATCAAAAGCGGAACTCATTCCGACAATAAAAGGTTTACTTATTACCTTCATATCCGTCTCCATACTTAGTTACATGGATTTTATTATTTTTTTCAATTTAAATAATGAGCACCAAGTTTACTTATCTCGGCAATATTATTCAGTTACTTCCATTCAGGTATGTTAATCATTACCATCCCACCCATCATGATAAATACGTTTCATGAGTGCCTTTTAAGTTGGTTTGTTTAAAATGTTTACTAATAGTTACTTTTAATTATGGCATATAATATTAAGAAATCAAGTTTTTTATTTAAAAGACCTAATAAAATAGTACCTTACTACAAATAAGTTATTAGTTGGCTTGAATCTGTAACAGATTCAAATAATAAATTTGCAGCTTTTAATCGGACTAGGAGAGAAATCTCCTAGAGCTAGGCTGAAGGCTACTGCGGGCGTCTATTTATCACTGTAATTCATCCAGTGTTTTGCTAATCACCTCGCCCGCATTGAGTTGCGCAATAGAAACTTTTAATGCTTCCTGATTTTTAGGGCTATAAAACGGGTCTAAGTCAGGTCGGAATGGAAAACCTCTATCATTAACCATTTGTTTTAAAAAAACTCTAACAGCAGTTGTTAAATCCATACCCAAATCATTAGCAATCTGTTGCGCCTCGTCTCTCAACTTATCATCTATGCGAATTTGTAAATTTGCCATATACAATACCTTTTAAAAATCATTGTTTGTTCATTTATATATAATTACTACTGTAATGATATTTTATAAATTTTGCAATAGTAATGAATGCGAAACTAAGCTTTGCAGTTGTAGTTTCCAATCCCATTCTAGAAATCTAATCTTAAAATTTGCTCTGTGTTTCAGATTAAGCCAGCATTGGCTGGCTTAAAACGGTTACATAATGATAAATGGAACGCAACCGGCGCCCTATTTCTGCCGGTCGTCTGTATCTCCAATCATCTTCTCTGCCCTGTTACAAACGGCATTAATCAGCTTTTGTGCCATCTTCGGTGCGGTGGCCTTGAATGCGTCTAGTAAAGACGTGGAAGCCATGCCGGCAAATACACCAGCACCTGCAAATAGCCATGGGTGTTCTTGTGTGAAGAAATATTCCGTTAATGCTGCCGCAAAAACCATGCCTATAACGATGAATGTAATTGTTAGTACTGTCCCATAGCGTTTGTAATCAGACACCACCAGCGCGCCCAGAAAGCCACCAGCGAGGGCAAAGCAGTTGGCTAATGTGAAAGCCTCGTTCATCATTCACCGCCTTTTTTGTCTTCTACCCGCTTGGTGTGTTTGATTAGATTCCTGCCGGCAAGGGCGCAGATAATGGCAATGATTGGGTATGTTGTCATGCCTGTGGATAAAGGCGGGTATGCGGCAATAAAAGTACCGGATACAACAACCCAGATTAAAGCCGACCAGAGCAGGAAACACCCAGATATGATATTGCTACGGCTGGAATGAAAAAAGGCAGCAAATAGCTGCCCAATCGCGACAAATATCAAAATCGCCACGAATATTTTAGGGTGAAGATGTAAGAATTTTTCATATAAATCCTCTTTAATCATTTCTTCGCCGTGTAGTGCAAATACTGTGGCAAACCCCAGCATAGCAAGGCCACTTAGTACCTCAATTATTCTGGTACCAGTGCCAAATAACCAAATCTGTAATTTGTCTGGTAAAAAGCGCAAGTCAATTACCCAGTGCAACCATTTAAATGCTTTAAGCATGGTGAATTTACTCCATAAAAATACCGCCACTAGGCGGTTGGTCGTTTAATAAAAAAAGCCAGCACTAGGCTGGCTTTTGGAAACATATAACTTATCTAATATTTAGTATTTAGCTTTTGAACAGGACACCCATGATTTATCAACAAAAAAGCAACTCAATAATAGAATTGCTTAAAAATTTTTGTTAAAAACATATTTAATTTTAGCTCAGGGCAAACCTTTTTATTTCAGCAGTATCATCCTTGTTTACCAACTCAATTCCTGCATTTCTTGTATCATTGATTATCAGATCCAAAGCTTTTTTTTGAGCTGCACTCTGATTTTGCGCACTTTCAAAAGGAAACATTATTTTGGTATCCTGTTCAATAGAAGAAAAAGCTCTAAGTCTATTAATGATAGAAATCCATTTATCAGATTTCTGTATAATATCGCTAGAATTATTCTGCCCAAGATATAAGGGCTTGATAATTTTACTTATCTTATCTTCCTGCTTCTGAACCATTGGGAAATTCGCACAGTACTCGGCACCCCCAATTTTTGTCTGAACAAAAGGGAATGCTGTCTGTATATCTTTAATCATATTTTGAATTTGCTTTGTTAATAGCTCTTCATGCTGCTCTTTAGCAAAACTATGTTCCGCAAAATAACTAAAGAGACGATCCAACTCATTTAGCTCATTTATTCCTGTTGTAACACATATGTCGCTTGTGCAAATAATTGCATCTCTAGGTCTGGCTAAATGATCAAACAACGCTCGGAGCATTTCTGGATTTTTATTAGAACTACTTTCCAAAGTATTCTTTATTCTCTCTAACTCATCAGAAAAAGATTGAATTGCTTGTTTATAGACTTTGGCATCAAAATATTTAAAAAATCTACTTAATCGCTGATATTTATTTTCTAATTTATAATTAAAAAAACCAGTTCTAGGGCAAATTAAAATAATTCCGACATTTGCAAATTCGCGAGTCTGAACATAAGGCATAAAGCGGACGACTGCAAAACGCATTGCTAGCTTATTCAAGTCAGTCTCCATAATTGTCCATCATTTAATCTATTCAACGTATCTAGGGAAAATTGAAAATTATATTCTGTTTTCAAATCTCTCTCGTTATTCAACCAGTGCCATTCAGGGGGAAGATTATTACACGCATTCTGATATGCATGCAATGCAGGGATTAAACAATCAATTAGCTCAGATTGTAAAACACAATCTGAAATTATGCTTAGCATAGCATCTCTAAATATATGATTTTCTAAAAATTCACCACCAGTCAACTCCTTATCAAAAGCTAAATTATGATCGATAACCACTATTTTTTTACTGGTCGGCAGATAGAGCAAATTTGGGTTTCCACGTGTTCGATCGCCATTTTTTATAAGCCAATCAAAAGCAACAATCTGTTGCTGAATTTTAATAGGAATGTGTTTAATATTTGCTTCTTCAAAAAGAGTTACATGATGTACAGTTTGTGAACCAAAACAATATCCTAACCCTATTTTTTCTGTTGATCTGATAATTCTTCAAAAAGATATTCTGGCACATCCAACAAACTAAATTGCGCTATTGGTAGTCCAATCGCAGCAGCCATATTTGCACAGAGCCATTCATTAATCTGACTGGTTCTAGTTGATCGTAAGCCTTTTGCGTAATACTCGGTGTCGTCTTCAGCTATACACCGATATGGTTCAGACATTCCTTGCTCGGAAATATCTGTGATGGTCTTTATTACCTTAGCAGACAAATCCTATCTCCCATATCTGTTTGTCTTAAAGAGATTCTTAATTGCTACTTTTATTTTATATCAACGCTACTGATATTTCAGCATAAAAACCGCTTTTCAAATAGCTCAGAATTAAGCTAATTTATAAAATCAACAGCTTACAAATAATAAAAAAATCCACTCGAAAGTGGAATTAACCAAAACAGTGTTATTAATATAATTGTCTACTCATCCAAGACAAGAGTATTGTAACTAACCTATGCCTCTGAGTAAATCAAAAATTTATGTTTAGCTTCCAGAGTCACTTAAAGTTAATATTACAAAATAAATCAATAACTTATACAAATTTAAACATTTGTTGTTGTGGTAATCGTGCTATTAGTTGCAAGTCCGCGACAAGCATCTGTAAAATCATTGCGTAAGCTATAGGACTTGTTACCCACCCTCATATAAATAGGTATGGCTCTGCCGCCTTGCAACTGGGCGCCCAGCTCTATACCCTCTCCACCCACGGCACTGTCTAGCCCAGCTTGCGTTAGTGATATCTTTATATCAGTGTGCCTGAATGCTTCGCCTAAGACTTTAAACCACGCGCCGCCGATTTTACCCGTGCCTCCGAGGTCTACCCACCATCTTGGTTCTTTGGAATCAGTTCTGCCTGAGCCAATACATTGGTAGATATAACCGTTGGGGGTGCTTGGCTCAATTATGTTGCCATAATCATAATATTTGTTAGGTTGCCACTTTTTTATCAGGTTAACCGGTTTAAGTATGATTTGTGCATCTGTTTCTGGACTCAGCACTTCGTCACTTTGGTTGCTACCAAAATATAAAACCACATCCAGATTACCCACACCATTAAATGTAAGGCGGGTGTCGGCCGGATTTTGCATTTTTGTATCTGTATATAACATGAATGCCATTTTTAACCTCCGCTGTTTCATGGCTTGGTTGGGTTTTGGGTGCCGTTGCCACCAATATCGGTACCATTGTTGTCGTTACCCCCTGAAGCGTTATCTCCTGAACCATTTCCACCAGCGTTGTCCTCCACTTTTTTCGTTTCGGTATAAATTTTGGTGATTACTCCGCCGCTTGGCTTGTCTATGTAAATTACCCCCTGATCGTCGTTATCGTTATACTTATCCAATAAGGCATAAAATTCAGGATATGTTAAAGCGTTACTGTAGACTTCAGCCTGTGCTACGCCACCATTGAAAGGGCTTATACTGTCTTCATTACCGTTTTCATCTTCATAATCAACCCATGTATCGGTGTTAAAATCAAACAGCCAGAAATAATTAAGCTCGTTCAATGGCAAAATATTTAGTTCGTGGTAGCTAAATCTATGATAGACACCAGCCAGTCCCAAGCCGTTGCTGCTGCTAAAATTTAGCCCTATGCTGCTCCAGCGGTCGTTATCGTTCAGGTAGATGCCGGTTTGGGTTTTTGTTACGGCATTTTCTTCTGTGTTGCGCTTACGATAGTATGTGACAATCTGTAAATCCTGTACGGCCACAATCAGCAATTCATCGTTACCATTGTCTCCTTTCTCACCGTACAGCACGCATAAAATCAATGGGAAGCCGGCAAATTGCCCCGGCTTGATGCGGATAGTCAGCGCATTCCCATACAGAATTGATTCTTGAGAACTGGTTCGTGCGAGGCTGCCTGGCTTGTTTGTAGCTGTTTTATAGCTATTCACTAATAAGCCCTCATCGCTGCCATGTATTGGGTTAAATGTCTCTCTCATTTCTGTATTTGTTGGCATGACATAGCGGCCGGTAATTTTGTCTTGCCATGCTGTACTATTCTGGTACTGGGCACGCCCAAAAGGAAAAGATGCAACCGGATGGGGTGAGATGTTGCCCAGTGACCGGACATAACACCAGCCGTTATGCTTATAAACTTTTAATAACATACCCATCTTTCAGCCTTTCAATAGCGTTGCGTTTATAAAAGCGGGCAATTGGTCTGCGCTGTCAATGCCTCTTAATTCCAGTAACATTTCATCGCCATCATGCATATGTGTGAAAACGACGGGGTACCATTCCTTTGTTTCACCGTCCACATCATCTATTGGTAGTAATATCTGTGTCTTACCGTTACGTGCGTCTATAATCAGGGTATTCCTGTTAGCAATCTCGAATCTGTCGTTGATATAGGTTATTTGGCTGTTATGAAAGCTCTGCGCTGTAGGTGCGCATAAAATGCGCGTCCCTGCCGGCCATGAGGCTGGCGGCGTCTCTTCCATGCCAGCACGGCAGATTATCAGGTCTTCCCCATACCGGTTATAGACATCTATCAGTTCGTATTCAGCCGCATCGGCACTTTGCAGCGTCAGCCGCATGTAATGCTGGCCACGGCT
>NZ_MEIO01000063.1 GCF_002777745.1 Snodgrassella alvi | reverse complement strand
ATGTTTTTCATGGCTACACCTCAAAATGCGGGTAATCTTTAGTCTTTACCCAATCTCCACCCCAGTTTATTTTTACACCAAGCTCATTGGCAGCATGTTTCATAGCCTCGGCAATTACCCGGAATTTCTTTAAATCATTCCAATCTACCGGATACGGCACTAAATCTATGGCTTTGCCTGTGGTGTGTTTGCTGGCGAATGGGTTATTTAGCCATGTAACTTTGCTTAAACTTGGCTGGGCGTATTTAGCCGGCACCCCCTTTATAGAACATTGTTGCGCTGTTCGTCCCTTGCCATAATTAATGCAGCACTGCTCACGGCTGCGCAAGCCCTCAGTTACCATAAAATCCTGCTTAGTAATTTCAATGGCTCGCTTAACCACCTTTACAAGATTAGTATCCACCCCTTGCAGGTTGTTTAAAGAACGCTGGCTTAGTTTGTACATAATTCCATTCCTATATGAAAAAAAAGACAGTTCAAAAAATGGCTGTCTTTTTATTTAAAAAATTAATATTTTTAATCAGTATGTTATAATGAAGAAAACTGCAGTCATGCTGCAGCGTGAGTCTTTTTTTGCATGAATTTTATTAATAGAAAATAACCGGCCCCCTATTTCTGCCGGTCGTCCGTATCTCCAATCATCTTCTCTGCCCTGTTACAAACGGCATTAATCAGCTTTTGCGCCATTTTCGGTGCGGTAGCCTTGAATGCGTCCAGTAAAGACGTGGAAGCCATGCCGGCAAATACACCAGCACCTGCAAATAGCCACGGGTGTTCTTGTGTGAAGAAATATTCCGTTAATGCTGCCGCAAAAACCATGCCTATAACGATGAATGTAATTGTTAGTACTGTCCCATAGCGTTTGTAATCAGACACCACCAGCGCGCCCAGAAAGCCACCAGCGAGGGCAAAGCAGTTGGCTAATGTGAAAGCCTCGTTCATCATTCACCGCCTTTTTTGTCTTCTACCCGCTTGGTGTGTTTGATTAGATTCCTGCCGGCAAGGGCGCAGATAATGGCAATGATTGGGTATGTTGTCATGCCTGTGGATAAAGGCGGGTATGCGGCAATAAAAGTACCGGATACAACAACCCAGATTAAAGCCGACCAGAGCAGGAAACACCCAGATATGATATTGCTACGGCTGGAATGAAAAAAGGCAGCAAATAGCTGCCCAATCGCGACAAATATCAAAATCGCCACGAATATTTTAGGGTGAAGATGTAAGAATTTTTCATATAAATCCTCTTTAATCATTTCTTCGCCGTGTAGTGCAAATACTGTGGCAAACCCCAGCATAGCAAGGCCACTTAGTACCTCAATTATTCGGGTACCAGTGCCAAATAACCAAATCTGTAATTTGTCTGGCAAAAAGCGTAAGTCAATTACCCAATGCAACCATTTAAATGCTTTAAGCATGGTGAATTTACTCCATAAAAATGCCCTCTTCTGAGGGCTTAACTAAATTCGGGATTGCGTTTTATGAACTCATCATATGTGATCAGGCTAGCATCATAGGTTTCCAGTTTAGCCGAAACCACCCAAAAGACGTTGGAATCATTAACCGCTTCATACGGCTGATCGGAATTAATAAATCTCGCCTTAACTAATTTTTTATGTTCTTCAAATGCCAGCGGTGTTAGAAAAAACCCCCACCCAGATTGCTTGCCGACTATCTCATGTACAAAATAACGAAAGTCTGCCATATCTGCCCATTTGATTTTCCATGTCACTTGCACTTCTGTGGGTGAGTTATTGGAGATTCGGCGCTGTCTAGCTCTACCACTGCTTAAGGTTGTGCGCACAAACGGCGATTTAAACGAGTAGCTGTAATCTACGTCTGGAACCGGCAGTCTGGCCGGCCATTTCTGTATCATTGCCATATCGAACCTTTCCTTTATTACTCTGGCCTGAAAACAAAACCAAAACGGTAATTTTTCATCATGCCACAATGCCACAACCGACCAGAGGCAATGCCTAGTTGATGCTCTACGCCATATCTTTCACGCTGATATCTGATGCATAAAATACCATTTTTAGTATAAGCAAGGATGACGTCAGCAATATCGGTTTGAGAGATAACGCGCGTATCTAGTGACAATCGAGGGTGTTCCAACTTGCCTAGTACGATGGTTGCAAATTGGGCGGCAATGCTGTCAAAGAAATACAGATGAGTTATGGCATTCTGGTTATAAGCAATAACAGGCTGCATGTTAATATCAAACGCGAAAGCTATTTCTGTTACGTTTAGCAGAGTCAGAACGTCATAGCTAACAATATTGTTGTAGACACGTATCTGCCCATCACGAGTATAACGACACTTCCACAAATGGGAATCAAGTCCGGTGCTGTTGTCCTGAAAATCAGCACCGCCCAGTTCGTAATCAAAAAAAACCGATTGTCTAATGGGGGTATAGAATGATGCAGTAATCGGTTCGTTAGATAGCTGATTATCAGGAAGCATTAAACCTCCCCCAGGATAAAGTTACCCGGAAAATAAATGTCTGCGAGTTGGTTTTTCTGATCGGTTCGGAAAACCCCACCTGCCATGAGGGAAACATTCGGGAACCAGTTGAGAATACTCGGTAATCCGTATCGTTAGCATTATCTAACCCAAATTCAATATCTGCCGTACATTGGTGGCTGCCACTTACATAAGGCTGTATGCTTACTTTACTACGATAAGCATCATTAACAACACTATTAATATCGCCAAGTGCGCTTCCCCCAAGCATTGCATCATTGAATTGAAGCCAATTACTCATTGGTGAATTAAGGGAACTAGCAAGGCTGGAACCCTTCGAAACCGAACCGGGACGGGTAATTGTGTTTAAAACCATAAGGGTAACATTGTTTTTATCAACCACGTTTACAGTACTATTAACATCCTCCAGACTAAGGTAACAACGCACTTCGCAAGTCACATCCAGATATTCATCGCTTAGCAAGGTGATGGTTGACTGTTTGCCGTCCGCATCAGTAATGAGGGCGCGATTCCAGCACTTGCCCGAATTATTTAAAATAGCAACCTCAGCCAAGGTTGTTTTATTAAATGTACCGGGCGCAAAGCGAAAACGTTTACGCATCCAGTAATACAGAACACCATCCTTATTGTATATCCCGTACCAATATGCATCATGACTATTTTTATATGCATGTTGCGCACCAAGCCCGTTTTGAGTTGCGTATGGCTTTGACCCATCAGTCCCTACCGCGCACCCATTAAACCAATACTCAGTTGCCATGAAGTCCAAACCCTGATCTAGAACAAGATTAGGCATCCAGCCTGTTTTCTGTACTATTTCATCAGTACCCGATTTGCGCACTTCAAATTGAAACAGCCCGCCGAAGCGGGCTTTAGCATTAATATTCATTGCTATATATCCTTAATGGTAATTACATCTAAATTTACACCCATAGTAATATTTTCAACAGGCATCCTATCTTGAACCAGTAGCGTTCTAACTGATATTGAATCTAGGTTTACTGCTGTGGTAAAGTTTTCCGCATTTGCCGATATCTGTGTCAACAGTTCCTTGATGCCAATCTGCTTAAGCGAAGCAGACACATTTATGTTCTCCGGTTCATCGCTGTATTTGCTGAGGTTGTCGCGAATGACAATACTATCTAGCGTCGCGCCAGTATTAATATTTTCGCCGAGTGCACAGTTGGGCATGGTTTTGTTAGCAATACTAAAAAGACTGGCACCAGCCTCAAAAGTAGTGATGTCTACATAAGGGTAAGGCTTTGAGCTCAGATAATTCTTGTCGCCAAAAGGGTATATAGCGTCATCGTAATCATAGTAGCTAAGTTGATACTCATGCGCGGTGATGGTGCAAATCCCATCTTCCTCCGGCTCTATGTTATCGATTACTGCATCATAGCCAATCTGCTTGGATTCACAGAACACTGCCCGAGGTGGCTCAATTGCGGCATCATTGAGAATAACTTCCTCAAATTCCGGCAGCCACGGGGTGCTGAATCCCCCACTAATCTGCTGAACAGGCAAAATGCCAGACGCCCTGCCATCTTGCCACCTAATTAAAATCTTTGGGTTGCTGTATTGCCAGTCCAGTAGCTCTGATACCTGAATGTGAGCATTGTTATCAACGCGCCTAATATCTGTTATCAGGCAGCTTATGGTTTTATGCCCGGGAATATCGTCCGTTAGTATAATTCTGTCGCCATAATTGTAACAAAGCGCATCCATTTCAGTTTTGCAACTAAAAGACAAACGCTGATAGCGATATTTCATTAACCGGCGCATACCAATCCGGTATGCCTGATCTTCATTAACCACCCCCTCCAGCTTGTATGATTCTACCTTTTGGGGATTGGGTACGTCATCAAGCCGGCATAGCACTGTTTCTTCCGACCATGTGCGACTATTGATATAAGTTACATCTATACCATCATAGTCATCTGCGCACGGCGCAGTAAAACTGGTCTGTAAAGGTTCTGCCATTTCCTGAGTGGTAATCATACCGACCCAGTTTTTTTCTCCCTCATAACCTACACTTACCACTCCATCAGAAAGGAATGGATAAGCAAAGCCAGCGGTGCAAATTTTTTGCAGCATATCTAGTACAGATTGGGTTTTGTCAACTTGGCAATCAAAATACTGCTTATTTGGCGTCCATAAATTAGCCTCCATTTCATCAATAGTTGCCGCGTCATAATCAATCAAGCCAATGCTATCCAGAACGTGCTTAAGTGCTCCGGAAATACTGCGACTTTTGCCATTGTTGTATTTGCGCGTGGCTACAATATTGACCCGCCGGTCTGATTGCGCGGCCAGCTTGCCACCAGTAGTAATCGTTATGCCTATCGTGGTGACATCAGAATATGAAGTCGGCCGTTTAAGTAGTCGTCCGCGTAGAGCCTGCCAATACATACTGTCATGTGCGCCGTCATCGTTTTGGATATTACGGCGGCGGGCGCGTACTTCGATTAACCCCGGTTCTGGAAAGTTATACCTTAGCGTGTAACCTAACCCGTTTACGTTTTTTTCATACCATTTACCCTCAATATGAATCCAATTTGTTTGGTTGACATAACGGTACTCTACTGCCCATAGCACAGATTGGCGTTCTTTTCGTCCCTCATCGTCCCAATCACAAATTCCCGATGGAAAAGCAAAATTAAGCTCAATAGCATCCACCTTTTCATTTTCAGGGCATGCCAGAAAGGGACCAATCCAACGCTCTTTATCGTTGATATTATCGGCAATAAAATCCATAACCGTACGGGGGATAAAACCCGTCCAATTTTTATCGACAATACCATCAATCACTCTATCAAGAGTTACGGTTAATCCATTGGCTTCTCTTATCCGGTATTCGCAGCCACGATGAGAGATACTCAGCCTTTGCTGCCGCTCTCCCAGTCCGTGAAATGGGGTATTATCCGCATAAGAGAGTGTAATCTGCGGTGTGATTGGGGTGGTTATTTGGGTATCTGGATCAGTTTTGCTATCTTGATAACTTGCTATTAATAAATCAAAACCACTTTTGCCGATATATAACGTGACAGGCATTCCCACATAGGCATTTAATTCTTTCAAAGAATCGCCGGTAATTAAACTATAGCCATTCTGGCTTTGCACAGAAAAATCCGCAGGTATTTTCATCCTTACGTTCTTGCCCGCCACCCATGTGTCCTTAAAATCAGCCTTATCAGCAGAAGTTGAGATATCGAAGAATACAGTATAGCTAGATGCGGTTGCCGTGGTCGCACTAACCGTATTGCCGTCAGGGGCAGTTAAAGCCATATCCAAACCGGCTCCGGAGCTGGTTCCACCTACTTCGGTTGAGCTCCACCAATTTTCACTGCGAAAATCACTAGATACATCTGCGCCCGGAGGATAAACCGCATATTCAACATCGCCGCCTAGCGCGGCTATTGGTGTATTCCCGATACGAATATCGTTTTTCGTGAATTCAAACTCCCCTACACCAAGGCTTAAAAATAAATGTGCCCGATAAGTTTCTGGCTTGCCGGGCACAAAGCGATTAACTGGCTGAACTACATAGTCAGGATAAATCCGCTGCCGGCCAAACACTTCACGGATAGGGTCACCCAGTTTGGCCGAGTTTGCTTTAGCAGGATTTAATTCTAACCCGTCGCCATTAGTGTTAGTATTAGCCGCCCCTTGTGAAGACATAGTAAGAATCATATACACCGAATACAGGGCTACTGCTGCCACCACTGCATAGTAGGCGTATACCCACGCTGATACACCCGCACCAATAGCATATGGCTTAGGGTAAATTCTTACATCATCCTGAGCATCAATAACGGTATTGCGCCATTTATCCGGCGCAATCTCGACACAGTTTACCTCAATAACGATAGGGTGCTCTCTATCCAGATCAAAACCGTCCACATTGAAAAAAAACCAGTCGGCTAAACTGGTTTTTTGGTGCTGATGGGTTTCTATTGGCTCTCCCTTAAGCCGACTAGGATAAATTCTAATCATCGCCAGTACTCCACCCTGTAAAACCGCCTTGCAAAGCGTTGCAGCGGCAAAAAGGTCACATTCGTCCGGGGATTGCATTCTGCAACATGTAACAGGCCGTTTAACTCAACCACAACCGCCACATGATCAACCACGCCGCCAGAATAACAAGCCACTCCCGCCCCTGCTTGTGGCTGACATTTCTCCAACCGTTCAAACATCAGCCGAGCATTGGCGTCTAACCCGCCATTGTCTTTAGTCACACCAGCAAAATCAGGCCATACCGGCAGGTTTAAATCCCGCCTCACCTCATTGATTAAGCCAAAACAATCGAGGGCAGGAAAATCCCGCCCGCCTTTTGTCCAGATAACTGCTCTGTAACGATCTGCATTAAAACTCATGTTATATACCTCAACCCCGGGAAATCAGCCAATGTGTAACGATAGCGCGGCCACGCCGTATCAAGAACATTCAAATAGCCGGCGGTTATTTGCACCTGTTCAGCCGTCCAGAATCCACTTTTAACGGCTAATGTGAACGGCTTGGCTGCTGGCGCGGTTAAATCAGTTGAAACATAAGTGCGATAGGTAATGGTGGCGTTTTCCAGCGCATTTAGGCTGGCGCGGATTTGTGATGACACAATGCCCTCAATATTGCCGATGACAAGTTTTAAATCCTGCGTACCGTCCTTATTACGCGCTGGCAATGCCAAATCTATTGCGGCCGCCACGAAGTCCACCATCTGACCATTTTCAAGCGTACAGCAAATATCATCCCAACCCTTAACCAGATAATACGAAGTCGTGCCAACATCAATCTGCACCGTTCCGTAAATAATTTCGCTACCCGAGCTAGCGTAAAGCCGATTTAATATCGTCATGATAGTTTCCTGCTAGTTGTCCAGCCGCCTTTTAACGCCTTGCTTACATCACCCTGTCCAGTAGCAAGATGTCTTGCAACCTGTTGGTAACCCATTTGCGCACCTCGTTTGGCTGCATTTTCTATTGCCTGCATAGTAGCGTTGTCAGGATTACCATTTACCGTAATGGTTTGATGTACGCCACCCATTGCTATAGCGGGATTGGCGGTCATATTACTAATAACACTACGCCCAACAGCACCTCCATCGGCATAGCCCCTGCTGTTTCCTCCAGCAAGGGCGCGTAAACGCTCAATACCAGCCACCCCCCCCATATTACGTACATCAGTTTGATTCAAGACAAACTCACCTCTATGCACTATGCCGGCTGGTTCATACTTACCACCATCTCCTGTATAACCACCACTGGAAAACCCAGCAGACACCGCTGCAATACTGGATACGATGTTTGCAGTTTCTGCTGCCACCGTTGCCATTGCTGCCAAATTTGATGGGAACGGCGCGGCAGATGCCTGAGCAATAGCATTTTGTATAGCGATAACTGAACTAGCGATGGCGAAAGCCTTTTGCGTAGCAAACATAAGTCGATATGCCGCAGAATGCTTACCAACTGACTCCTCTAACATAGAAGACATGCTGCCAACTATCTGCTCTCCATAACCAAGTTGCGCAGTTAGACTTTGCTGCTGATAAGTTTCATTCAGGCTGGCTAAGTCTTCCTGTTTCTTGCGTTCAATTTCCACTATCTTGTCAGCATTACCTTGAGCCAGCTCAATTTGCACATCATAAAAATTAGTAATGCTTTCCTGATAGTTTTCATACTGCTCTTTCAGGTCATCAAAGGGGGCTTCCTGCTTACCCCATTTTTTAGCCTCTTTAAAACTGCGATTAATCCCGATGTTGTCAAACATGGATTTATAGCGATGAGCGGAAAGGTTTCCCATTCCAAGTTCACGCTGTAGCATCTTTAACTGCTGTACTGCCTGATTAACCTCATCAATTCCAAGGTACGCCAGCACATCGCTTTTTTCGTGGGCTTTAGAGGCATTGAGCAACTCATCCTTTTGCGATTGGGTTAACTCTTTGTTTAGCTCAATTTCTTTCCGTTCAGCCTCCGCTCTTTCATGTGTTAACTGAATGGCATCCTTGGTAAAATCCCATGCTGATTCTAACTTACGCCGCTGCGCCTCTTCGTAGGCTGCAACATCGCGGTTATAATCCTGCTTGGCCAATTCCAGATATTTCTGCCGCGTATCAGCATCAAAACCTGCTTCATCGATTTTTTCGAGTCGCTCCTGATATTCTGCATCAAGCTTTTCTCGGCTGGTATAAAACTGCTTGACTATATCTAGGCGTTTTTTGGCTATCTCTTCATACTCGCGCAAATAATCTTTAACGTAATCCGCGCTACCATCATCAGCCTGATTGTTATAAGCCGCCATGCGTTTAATTACTGATGGGGCATAAGATCGTCCTATTGGACCTATCTTACCTTGACTAACATTCCCCTCACCAGAATGGTATGCAGTAATAGCTTTAGCTAAATCACCTTTAAAGAACTTTAATAGGTAGTTCAAGTATTTAGCAGCACCCTCTGCCGATGACACTGGGTCACGAACATTAACACCAAAGCGACGTGCGGCATCAGGCATAAATTGAAATAGTCCGCGCGCTCCACTGGGGGATAATGCGTTAACATTACCACGCGATTCCTGCATAGATATAGCAGCCAATACCCCAGTCGGCAAACCGTACTGCCGTTCTTTCATCGCGTAGTTGTATCGTTTTGCCTGTGCACGCACAGTATCATTCATTAACGACTGGCTACGTTTACGTTTACCCTTTTCATTGGCTTTTTTAACTGCTTCGGCACGGTCTTTTTGCATTCGCCCAATATCTAATGCTATCTGATCCGCTTTGTTTGCGGCGATTTTGTCATCTTTAATTGAACGATAGTATTTCTCCAGTTCACGCGCCTGCTTTATCTGCTCGTCAATGCGCTCTACTGGCGTCTGGTTGGCTTTGATGACGCTGTCGGCTTGTTTGTCCATTTCTGCGCGCTTGGCTACTGCTTCGGCCTGCTGCTGGCGCGCTTTCTGAGCATCACTATCAGACTTAATTTTCCGCTGAATTTCGACTGCCTCTTTTTTCAGCTTAGCAATATCATCGTCATAGGCAGTTCCAAAAAAAGAATCACCTTTTTTTTGTGCCTCAAGCTTCGCAATTTGCTGTAATACACTTTGCAACTGCTTTTCTAGCGGGTCTTCCCTCCCGATCCCCTTCATCGCATCCCAAGCCATTTCTGCGGCTTTTTTGACAGTTAACCAGCCCTTTGCCATCATGTTGGCACTAGCCCACGTTCTCCTGCCCGCATCCTCTACGCCTTTGGCTAGTTTATTCTGTATCAGAATAACCGCATCACCCTTTCTACCTACTTCAACCAGTGCCTTAGCCTGTTCATAAACTGCTACAGTCATGGTGTCATAGTTTTGCGACAGTTCGACAACCGCTTTTACTGGGTCTTCCTTAATTCTGGCAAACTGTTTAACCAAATCTTCAACCTTTTGGCCGGTCATCTCACTATTGTAAGCAATGACCGTGGCAACCATCTCGAATGTTTCGCTAACTGCTGCGCCACTACTAGCCAAACTCATTAAAGCTTCTCGTGCTTCGCTATACGCTCCCGTACTATCACCGATTCTCGAAGCCATCATCTGTAGCTGTCCAGCAGTTACAGAAGACGCACCCCCAGCTAGAATTACAGCCTTGCGAAAAGCATTAGACTCTTTGCCGCCTTGAATAAAGGCCGCCCCTACCGCACCAATAACACCAACCAGCCCACCAATAGCCAATCGGGTAGGGGTAATCATGCTTGCCAAGCCCTTAAACATGTTGCCAAATCCGCCAAAGCTATCGCGTAACTGCCCCCCTTGTTGAATAGCAATAAGGAAAGGATTTTGACCACCTGCTAGCTGAGTAACAATATCGGTAAATTGCATCGGAGCCATGCGCAACGCATTCTGATATTGCCCATAACTGATTGTCAGCCCTTTAGTTCGCTTATCCAGCGCATCTAGTTTCTGTAATAGCGGGTCAAAGCGCTTAGGGTCTAAGCCGCGCTGGTTTATCAAAGATTCAAAATACTGACGATTAGAAAGTGTACCGGCCGTTTCTGCGTTGATAATACGCTGGATTGACGCTTCAATTTTCTTCGAATCCGCCTCCCTTGCCTCCGCAATTTTTCTGGAGTTGCTATTAACTTCATCCAGTTGTTTTAGTAAGGGGTCAAGCCGTTTGGTGTCTAAGCCGCTTTGCTGCGCCAATGTTTCAAAATACTTACGGTTAGAACGACCCCCAGCTGTTTCTGCGGCAACAATACGTTGAATTGACGCCTCGATTTTTCGAGCGTTAACCTCCGTTTCGTCACTTGCTTTCTTAGAGGCAGCATTAACCTCATCAAGGCGATTAAACAGCCCATCAAACCGCTTAGGGTCTAAGCCCTCTTGTTCTATTAATGACTTAAAATAACCACTGGTGCTGCGGCCTCCTGCCTCCTGTGCAGCAATAGTGCGCCGGATGATATCCTCGTAGCGTTTGGCTGCATTTTCGGTTGCATCACTCGCCTTGTTGATGGTTTCCGCTGTTTTTTTGGCTGCATTATTAAGCTCATCCAACCGTTTTAACAATGGCTCAAACTGACGGGCGTATTGACCAGAATCTAAACCGCGCTGAGTTAATAGTGATCGAAAAAAATTACTGGTATTACGACCGCCAGCCTCCTGAACAGCAATCGTCCGCTCAATAGATGCCCGCAGCGAGTTAGCTGAACGCTCCATCTTTTTACTTGCGGCATCAGCATCATCACCGGCTTTTTTAGCACTATTACTTACTTTACGGTAACTGTCGGTCGCCTGATTACCGCTTTGCTGCGCCTTTTTGCCTGTCTGGGCTGCGGCGTCTCCCAGCCCTGCTAACGACCGCTTTGCGGATTCAACAGATGCCTTTAAATCACTCACATCCCCGCTGATGCGTATGTTCGTTCTGTTTTCAGCCATGTTTTACATCCTTATACATCTCATCCAATGCCGCTGATTCCATCACTGCAATATCCGCCAGCAGGGATTTATATCGCTTCTTCTTAATCCGATGCATTTTGAATAACGCGTATACCGCGCTGTAATCCAGTCCAGTTGCGCCGCCTGCTGCCACACGCCATTGTGTCGACAATTTCGTAAACAGCTTAACCACCTCAAAATTCTCCGGCCAGATTAAGACTTCTTCGTTAAAATCAGACGGTTTAAATCCAAAAGCGGCCAGCTCAGCTTCAGATGCCGACTTCGCATACAATGCGCGGGCGGCGGCTTTTAGTTTCCCACGCGGTTATTGGTCAGCTCCCTCATATAGGTATCTAAAAGCGCATTCGCTGCACCAAAATAATTATCGGTAAGCTGTTTCAAGTTATCTAGCGTAAATGCTTCGTCTAAATCCCAACCTGCAACCAAGTCTTTGACAATTTCGTAAGGACTAAGATTTTTCTCGACTGCATTATCAAAAAACTTTGCTGCCTCGGGCTGGCTCATGGCCTTGTAAGTAATTCTTACCTGCCCTTTTTCCTGCTCGCCCGGTACATGGATATCAACAACACAAGTAAAAGTTGGATTGGGGGTTAATGTTAGTTTCATAGCTGACCTCAATAAAATAGCCAGCACTAGGCTGGCTTGATTGTGTAAAATAGAATTAATAGCGCATTGGGAGGGCTTGTAGCGACAGATTAGCGTTAATCTGCATTACATTGCCCTTATTGACTTTTGGCGTCTCGTTTAATGACACTGCCGCGTTATACGCAATAGTTGAGCCGCTGCACAATTCCAGAAATACTGCATAATTCCCGCGATTGTCCTTAGCCTCTTTAAGCGCTTTGTAACCATCAAGCGTAGGGTCATCGGCAATGCCAAGATCAATTGATTGCGCAGATGTGATGGTAGGCAACTTCCGCTCAAAATTATCTTCCAGAAACTGGAAAGTAGCATACTGCTGCTCACCACCAGAAGTATTAAACTCCAGCACCTGTGTAATCTGCACTCTCTCAAGAATCTTGCGTGCGCTACCCTTGCCGCCGCCAACTGGGAAATCCTCAACCTTACTTGTGTTAATACCCTCTAGGTCAAACGTATCTTTAGTTACTTTACCAACACGGACAATGCGCATTGTGATGCCGCTCCAGCCACTTACAAGCTCAATATAATCTCCAGTAGCCAAAGTATGATTAGCTGCCGTTGCAACCGCCGGATTAGCATTGCTTATACTGGTAATACTAATCGGAGTATCGCGGCCTTTTTCAATATAAAGTTTAGAACCATCAGGCAATTGTGCTGCCATATTGCACCTCTCAATAAATAAAAAAACGGCCACAAGGCCGTATAACAAATTAACCGGTTTATTTCAGGTAATCACCGTAAAATCCATGTGACTGCCATAAACCGACATCTCATAATCATAGGTATCTATAGGTGCATCAATGGCACTAACTACCGGTAAGCGCAGTAGTGCCTCTTGAATTGCCCGAATATACTCATTTGCAGCTATATACGTTTCTGCCCAAGCGGCTACTTGCAAACGTCGCTCAAAACCGCCCGAAGTCTGATAATCCATAAACAAATACCCTGCACCACCTACCCACTGCAAGACAATAAATGGTGCTTGCGCTGCATCATTTGCAAAACCCCAGTAAACAGGGATATTAGGCAAAGCAGCGTTAATCGCCATTATTAGCTGTTTTTCCATTTGCCGCGTCCTGTAATGCTTTAGTTATTAACGCCGTTGCCTGTACTCTCTTTTCGTCAAAAGCTGGGCGTAAAAAAGGGTGCGCAATTACTTTGGGACCACCATACTCTATCGCCCTACCCAATTCTTGCCAGTACGCATAAGGTACACTCTGCCCCGGTACACCATACGAAGTGTTTTTACGGAATGAAATATCATATTCCACACGCTCACCCTCAATACTCTTATCCTTGGCAAAAGCGATATAAATACTTTTTTTCAAGTCACCGGGATTAAACTCGTACGGCGTACCATCCCAAACCATTTTGCCTGTATCCCTGTCCAAGCGACCGGAGCGAAAAATATGCGGCTTTTTACTAACTCCCGCCAGCTTAATCGCCTCATCCCTGATTAGAACTGCCCCCTCATACACCGCCCGCCTTAGATTCTTTTGCACTCTGTCAGAAATACCGTCTAATTGGTTATTCAATTCAGATAAATCAACATCTAATTTAAGCATAAACGCTCCAATAAAATAGCCAGCACTAGGCTGGCTTGAATTTGTTACATAATCAAATAATAACAATTCTTTATTCTTCCTCCCCCGTATCACAAAGCTTCTTAGGTTTGCTGAAATGCAGCTCATAAAATGCACTTTCTCCACCAGAACCTGCGCTAGTTTCGTATGATAAATAAACCTTTCTAAATCTATCTAAGCTTAGCTCGTAACCTACGATTTTACCGCTCGCCATTCTGTCGGCTTGACAGATTTTCTTATATTTTATATTTGCTTTTTCAAATGACTTTTGTGGCGGCAATACACAGTTTTGTGTGTCATAGGCAAAGCACTCATTATCAATATAAACACTCTCAACCCCAAATTTAGGATTATCGTATGCTAAATACCGCACATTCCAAGCCATTTCTGACCAATTTTTTTTCAATACTAGCGGTTTAACCCCATTAACATTAATTCTTACCATTGCCTTGCGAAAATAAACTGTTCCGTTATCCTCTGTCTCGTCGCTATCAACCCCATCAGTTTCCCAAATGAAATTCTCATTATCTGCGTATGTATCCCAATCAATATAGCCTTTACCACTTGCCCCAACAGGGACTTGCATAAACATCTTGATAAACTCGCCGAGTTCATATGATTGCAGCAATTCCGCTTCTTTTGGATAAACCGGATAAGCATTACTTATTAAAGGCAGCATTAAGAATAAACAGATAAAAAATTTTCTCATATTTCATCCTTTAGGTTGTCAGGTAACAGTTTCACAAATCAAATCCGTGTACTCACGTGAATTTACGTCATGCATTACTGCCTTGATATTATAAATTACATTATTAACAATGACACGCATAGCATTGTTTAATTTAGTGTTGTACCGAACCCTGATGCTTACCCTGACAATACCAGTTACCTTGTCTGCCTTAATGGTTTCAATCCCTGATTTATTACGTACATCCGCCCATAATTTCCCAAACTCAGCCCAATCATGAATTACCGCACCATTCGCATCCTTGTTGCTAACTGGTTGCAAAATGGTTATGCGCGTTCTTAACAGCCCTGCACGCATATCACACCACCAGCGGCATACGAAACGGTTCCAGCAGTGCCAATACCGCAGATGGCAGGTGCTGGCCGTTTGGCAATTCACTTGAACCCCCGTTTCTGTCAGCGTCCCAGTGACCAATCAGCAACAAAGCCGCTTGTTTAATAGCTATATTGGATAAATCAACATCGGGCTGGTTCAGGTATTGCTTAATAAAGGCCTCGGCAGCGTTAATATACTGCTCAAGAATAGCATCACTCTCACTATCATCGTAACGCAAGTGTTGTTTTATTTCATTTAAAGCCACAATACTCATTTTATCCAGTCCTTAGAGCATAATTTAAAATTGGCGTGGTCAAAATTACCGCAATGATCATTTAAAACAGCCCACAATGAACCACTCTTTGTAACAAACTGCCCTTTTAAATAAGCCACTTCCTTGTTAAAAACCCCAGCATACGCTGCTTTGAAAGCTATTTCTGATTCAGCGGGCATGTTTTTCGCAGTTTTGCCAGCAAAAGGGTCTTCCTTGGCGTCGCGTTTAGCCAAGGCGCTTAATGAAAAGTTTTGCTGCTGTAAATAAGGCGTATCACCCCCCTCAACAGGACACAAACCAATACGCTGGCGCGCCTCGTTGGGAGTCATAAGCGCTGAACTTACCCCTTCTTTTAACATCCCCATTAAGGTTGTACTATTCATCCTTATTAAAGAATCAAGGTCAAATTCAATGCTAACCTTTTTGTCTGTTACAACCTCTTGTGTAAGCAGATTTTCTATTGCCTCAATCAGAGTCTGCAAACAACCTGAATAGTAGATTTCATTCAAATCTTCTACCTTCATGTTATTAGGCAAAGAGGCCAGCCCAATAAGGAAAGGCGGCATTTTAAAAGCACTGCATACTATTTCAGCAGAAAGACGCAATTGCTCAATAAGTTGAGAATCCGCAGCAGACATTGTTACGGTCTGATATTTCATATCATCGCCAAGAACAGCTGTACCGCCTTGATTTTGCCCGCCATAAGCTGAATTCCATCGCTCCCTAATCAACTTTGCCGTCTCTTCACTGATTGACCCCGGCGTTGTTAATATTCCAGATGGGCGCGACTGATTCTTAAAAAATGTTCTGCTGTTTGCCTGTATAGCAAGCCCGTTATCTACTGACACCTTGCATGCCACGACGGGTGATAAACCTACTAGCGGGTGGTAAAAGCAATTCCAGCGGTCGTGTATAACCTCACTCGCCGGCAAAATAATGGGGCTGTCGCCTATCATGCTTAACCTGTCGTTAGCTATTTGATAATAAACCTCTCCATTATCTGCAACCAAGGGCTGCACTCTGTCGGGATGTAATACATGCAAATTTTTTACCTTTCCGTATATATCCCGCTCTTTATACACATAGGTATTACCCTTAAATAGCTTTGATTGCACCCATCGCTCAAAAAATTGTTGTAGCGTCTGGTAGTGATTAGGCTTCAAGATAAAGTCATATCCTTTTAATTCCTGTGTCTGCCATACACCATCGCTAATTATCTTAGTGAGCAAAGGTAATTTACTAATATCCTGTGATATTTTCGAAATACACGCAAAAACCGCAAAAAAGCTATTTACATCTTCCGGGTCCATTCTCATTCCAAATTGCCATGGACCCCGAGCAGATTCACATATTGACTGCCAACCACCACCAGCTTTAGGTGAGGATTTCTTTCTAAACAATCGTTTTAGCCAGCTCATTTTCCCACCATGACGTTTCTATGTGGTTATTTGGATTTCTTTGCACCTGCGCCTTTACTTTTTCGAGCATCAGCACCTGCACCAGCACCAGCATCAGCACCAGCATCAGCATCAGCACCAGCATCAGCATCAGCACCAGCATCAGCATCAGCACCAGCATCAGCATCAGCACCAGCACCAGCATCAGCACCAGCATCAGCATCAGCACCAGCATCAGCATCAGCACCAGCATCAGCATCAGCATCAGCATCAGCACCAGCACCAGCATCAGCACCAGCATCAGCCCAAACCGCAACGCCAAGCTTAATTAAAATTAAAGCGTATTCTGTTTTGACATCTTTAACCTCGCCTACCGCTGCATCATGCATATCTTTTAAGTATTTAATTTCCATATAAAATCCAAGAAAAAGGCGACCGAAGTCGCCTTTGTTTTTTAAACGTTAGTATAGTCAAGAAACGCAGCAGCAATTGGTCGACGTTTTGCCCATGTAATAAATTTCTCTACACGAACAGCAAATTTATTTTCCTGCCACAAATTATGCGTTTTATCACCGTCAGTGAGCGTTGCCTGATCACTATAGGACACATCAACGCCACCATCTTGAGCAACCAATATTTCTGACATTTTAATCAGGGTGATTTTATTGCCAGCAATTTGACTGGTAACAACAGGGATGCCCAGCAGATTACGCGCACCGTTGAGACTCATACCGGGAAAGTAAGTATTCCCTAGTGCATCACGCAAAATCGCAATCTGCATAGCTCTTGTTTCCGACATTATCAGGTAACTACCATCCGCGGATAAGTTCTTTTCAATAAACGTTTGCAGTAATCCTAGGATATCTTTTTCATAATCCGAGGCAGATTTGCCGGTTGGAATTTGGGCAGTGACACCAAATAACATACCCGCAGGCGCAGTATCAGTTTGCGTGCCATTACCTAAAAAGGTGTCATCAATAAGCGCGGCGGTGGCTTTTAGCAAATCATCTAGTACTAACTTATCAACAGCAGGATCGGCGCGCCGTATTAACTCTTGTGTATAGACGGTGATAGCGGCAAGTTTATGCTCTTTTATCTCAATTGATTCGAAAGTAGGATTGGTTAGAGGTTTTTTCTTACCCTCACCCACCCAAGAAGCCGAACCGCCTGTTGCTTGCCCATTGATTTTTACATTAAACGGTACTGAACGGTAACCTTTCAATTTATCAAAAATAGTTTCATTGCGTAGCAACTCAATAAACTCACCGTGAAACGTATCTCGCTCAACAAGCGGTGCGGCAAAACCGCTATCTGTGGTTGTACCTAATGTCGCTTTTTCTATGTATTTAATTACATCCTCATTAAACCCTAGATTTTTAGCAGCTGCTGCCGGTGAAATATAGTTACCCTTTTTAGCCTCCAGTGCAGCAATCATTTTAGCGCGCGCAAATTGTGCGAATCCAATACCTTTAGGTAGATTAGACTTAACCGTTACATTATTACCCGCGGTTGATTGCACTCCCTCCGCTACAGTATCCCCTTTAGCCGGCGTAGTTGTTTCAGCTACCTGATTTGCTGTAGCGTGATTTTTCTCCAGTCTCGCCAGATTAAGCTCCAATACCTTAATTTCATCCTCAGCCTTGGTGATAACAGCCTCCTGCTCCTCGGATGGCGTGAGCCCTTTCTCTACAGCCTCGCCTACAGTCTTGGCTATCAAATCCCGATTTTCTTTAATCTTAGCCTTGACCGCATTAATTTGTTCTTCAATAGTCATAATTAAACCTCTCGTTATCGAATTTAAAGTTTTACGATTAAGTGTTTATTTGTCGGAGCAAGGCTCACGACTAGGTGTTTTTTCGTCGCAACGCCGACGGGGGATTCTGGTGACGATTTAGCAGGGACAAGCGCGACCTGCTCCTTGGCGGTTTGCGTTGGTTGATTCGACACACCAGAATTCTTGGAAACGGAATCCGCATTAATTACAGTGTCCGATTTATTGACTGGCTGTTTCTGAGATTCCGTAGTAGTAGTAGTAAAAAGCTGCTTTACTGCAGTGATGGTTGCTTCCGCATTGGCAGGAATAGTAACGGCTGATAACTCATACCAATCCCATACTGTGTAATGAATGCCGTATGAGTTTTCTATAAATGAATATTCAATAGCACGAAAGCCGATCGACAAACCCTTAACCAGTTTGTTTTTAATAGACAGCCATGCCGTATCCAGCCTATCCTTTAGAGAACCCTCCTCTTTAATACTTGCGAGCTGAATAACCACTTCAATACCCGCATCTGTTACTTTTGCCTCTATCACATCACCAATTGGCTGTGTATGGTCGTGCTGCCACAAGAATGGGATAGGCAAAGTGAACTTAGCTCCTCTTGGGTCGACAACATCCTCAGCCCTATCCGTATTTGGCGTTGTGGCAATCCCTGTAATTATTCTTTTATCATCATCAAAAGACTTAACTTCAAGGTAGCCATATGCTTTAGTGTGATTCATAACAGCTAATCCTTATCAAAAAACCGCCTAAGCGGTTGTAATAACAAACACCTAAACGGCTATACAATAAAAATACTTTTCGCGTAATCCGGCTGAGTTTTCTGCTTTTCAATCACCCCAACAGCCATTACGGTGGCGATAATTAAATCCATCCTGCCTGTCGCTTTTTCCTTGGATAATTTACGGTTACCAGCGTCATCCGAAACAGCCACCGCATTACCGGCGCACCAATTAAGTACTGGATGCCCTGGATGTACAATCTCATGATTAAGGAGCATAGTTTCAAACTTCTCAATCGCAGGGGTCATATCTTTAAACCCCTGCCCAAAAGCCACCATCTCCGGCAGCGTTACACCTGAATCATTAGCACTCTGTACAAAGTCAACAATGCGCCAGCGGTCATAAGCCACACACTGCACATCGAAAAAATCACATAAAGCCGAAAGCTTTTGCGCAACCATGAGCTTACTCACTGCTGCACCCGGAGTAGTCTCAAGAAAGCCTAGTGTTTTCCATTGCGAATATGGCACACCGTCTTTCTTTTCTTTGTCCGCAATATTTTCGTCAGGTACCCAAGCAAACGGCACTATCAGCCATGGCTCACCCTCCTCAATTGGCTCTACAACAAAAACCAACCCTGTCAAATCGGTTGTACTTGATAAATCCAACCCACCCCAAGCACGCCGCCCGCGCAGTGTGCGCCAATCAAAATCTAGTTTTTGCTCTTTCCATACATCTATACTAATCCACGGATTTAGCGCACCTACCCATTCGCAAAAATTTAAACGTCTTACAATTGATTCCTTACTTGGCATTCCTCGCGCACCTATAATCTGCCCGCGTAGGTATTTCATTCCGGGTAGGTCTGATTCTTGCAAGGAGGGGTTGGACTTACACCAGCAAGATTCATCCTCAAGCGGGTCATCCCCTTCGTCTAATGAGCAAATGTAGGAAAAGAAGCTGTCATCAATAATTTCACCCGATGCCACTTTTACACCATACTCGTGGTATTCCCAGCAAGGAGAATGCTTATCCGCTCCACTATTAGTAATAGCGAGGATTAGTGGGTTCTTGCGACTCTTCGTGCCCGCTTTTAGCATCTCAAAAACAATATTAGTCTTATGCTCGTGCAACTCATCAATTAACCCAATATGCGGGCGTGGCCCAGACTGCCCATCATCAGAACTGATTGGCCGAAAAAATGAATTTTTCTTTAAATATGCCAGATTCCATTCTTTCCCCTTACCCCCACTCGTTGATATGCGTTTAGCCAATTCTGGAGATTGCTCAACCATTGCAACAGCATCACGAAATAAAATCATTGCCTGATCTTTTTTGGTTGCTGCTGCATATATTTCTGCACGAGGCTCATCATCAACAATCATCCCTGCCAATCCAATGCCAGCGGCCAAAGGGGATTTACCAGAACCTTTACCGGTCTCTATATATGCTTGATTAAAACGCCTCGCTCCATCTGTGGTTTTCCACCCAAAGAGGCTGCTGATAATAAAACACTGCCAAGGCAAAGGAATAAATGGCTTACCCTCGTAATCCCCACCATTAAGCTTTAGTACCTTGCAGAAAAAGCGTATATACTTTTCCGCTTGCTCGGAATCAAAAAAAAGACCACGCTTGTGGCCTTGTTCTAAATCATCCAAATGTCGCTTACAGGCATTTCTAATATCCGGACCCGCAATTAGTTTCCCGGATACAACATTTTGCGCATATTGAGTAGCACTATCCAAAGAACTCTTGCATTGGGTCTTCTTTGTTTTCCTCTCCATCATTGGTTACCTGAATTTTTGACCTCGCGGCCGGAGTTAATCCAAACTCAACAAGATAGGATTTAAATTGCGCATCAGCCGCGCGCAACTGATTAACAGCAGGATTATTTTTAATCAGTGTATTGCCATTTGCATCAACGGTTTTATATATCCGTCCATCCTTTTTTATTAGTTCGCGCGCCACCAAAATATCAGCATAGCAATCACACAAACGTTCCAAAGCAAGCACATCAGCCATTGTTAGAACGCCCATGTCATCCAAAATGACAACCAACCTGTCCCACGCATACCGTGCCTTAGCCGATAGGTGTTTTGGGCATTCAGTATCAAATTTTGCCGGTTTTGGCTCATTTTTATTAATAGCTCTTTTGCCCGGATTCCCCTTAACAAGCTTGAGTGCCGTAGGTGTTGGTCGTCTACCGCCCATTCTTCAGGCTCCTAAAAAAAATATCCATTTCGCGGTTGCGCAAACAGAGGGAAGCCGGCGGTCAAATAGCGAGCCCCTTCGCCAGTTTTCCCACCCCCCCCTGTATGTGTTGTTTTATGCAACTCAAATCCATTAAAAAAGATAACAAATTTCTTGACAATAACTAAAATTTATGAACCATTATATAGGATAGCCATCCAATCCGATTACCGGCCGACGCCTCCCTGTTCGCTCCTCATGCTGCTTAGTGCTGTCGTGATGCAGCTTACATAATGACTGCCAGTTACTCCTTGACCAAAATAACTTTTGATCGCCATTGTGTGGCTTAATATGATCCACTACAGTCGCTGGTGTAACCATGCCTTGCGCATTACAGTAGACGCATAAAGGGTGCTCCTTGAGCCATCTGGCACGCTCCTTGCGCCATTTATGCCCGTAGCCACGCTGCGCACTGGTTTTACCCTCTCGCCATTCTTTTGCCATGTTAATTAATCCCTATATGAATGACTATGGACATCCTGCGCACTTACAGATGAACCAATATCTTTCAATGCAGTCTTAATCTTGCTTATTAATTGCTCCAATTCCTCAAAATCGCCAAATGCCATTGAAACATCTTTAACATCATTCTCAATCTTTTCGCTGTATCTGGCTTTTAACTTATAGTCATTAAATATCTTGGCATCCAAGCCCAAGAATTCACCATCCTTACCTATCTTGGCATCAATCTGGTATTTATCTGGGAGAGGAGTAGGAGCTGGCATCCTTGGAATATGTCTCATATTTAACCCCCCATTCTAAAATCTCTAGGTAAAATAAAAACCAGCCGTATAGGCTGGTCATAAATACCCAAATAAAAAACCCGCCAAGGAGCAGGCGGGTAAAAAATAGCATGATAAAAGATAAACAAAAAAAGGAGAAAGATGTTAATGCCTTTCTTCAGGGCGCAAAAAAACTGCCAACAAAAGAAAGGCAAATTAACGGTGCTTTTACAAGGGAAGCATACCTATACTGTATATTAGCATTATATTTAAGATATCCATTTTTATCAAGTTGTTACTTAAAATATTTATTAAAATTTTGGTCATGTTGTAAATAATCCCAAAAAACTATCAACGCCCTTTCGACATCTCTATACCACGTACTGCTGTTTTTACGGGTGCGTTGATTTTTTTGAGCTGCCGCACGCCCAGAACGTTTAAAATATGGGCTTATATAAGCATACTGAACTCTTAGAATAGCAAATGCTTCCCTATTGTTATTAGCTATTTTAAATAAAGCTCTTTTGACCATATCAAACACTTCTGGCGGATAGCGCAATACAAAAGCCGTTTTACTCTTGTCAATACCGCTTTTATATTTCCATTCAATGCTTCTGCAATGCCCTTGCCTTACAATATCCCTCATCGCCCGCTCATATGCTTTTAAAACGTCTTCAGCAGCATCTATGCTACATTTTGATAACATAAGTCCCTCCTATCAGTGAACTTAACATCATTTTCAGCTCCCCATGCTGTTATATATTCAATCAGACTAGCCATGCGCTTAACCCCCATCTGCGCAGTTGATTCCCTCAGATTTATAATCTCTCCCTCAAGCCCTATTGCCATCTCCGCCTGCCCTCCTGTGGCGATTCGATGACCACTTACAAAAATCATCTTCCACTGCTCAATACTCAGTTTTTTGCCATTGAAAGTCTTCTGTTTGGCAATATCTCCCAGCATGGCATGCAGCTTTGCATTCTGATCATCTGATCGGGTAATGCTTCGCACTTCAATAAAAATTTCATCGTGAGCATTCAGTAATTCACCAGAAAACTCCCACGCCAGCCTCATTACATCCCGTTTATTTTTTTTGTTAATTCTGCGTTTGAATCTTTCAGTCATAGCAATGCCCGCCTTTTTTCTTTGTATAGCCTTTCTATCTGGCGTAAATCGTCTTTTGTATAGTGGCGTGGCGCGTTATCAGACTCTAGTGCTTCTACAGCCTCCAATCCAATACGCTCAAGCAGACTGATACGATAGTTAACATGATTGCCACTTAAATAATTGTTGCAACGCTTACATTGACCATGGCAGTTATCTTCATTAAAGCGTAGATTAGGTGCTGAGCCTACCGAACGATAATGCCCTGCATCATAGCCATTAGGGGCATCTGGCAAGGGCTTACCGCAGCTAATGCAAGGCTGGTGCTTATCTCTCATTCTAATAAAGGCATTAAACACCGCTTGCGCCCGCTTCGTAAGCTGCGGTATGGTCTCTAAAGCGTGCTTACGGGCTTTTATAACCGCCCTTTCCTGCCGTTTTGCAGCCGCCTGTGCTTTTTTGTTGGCAATCTCTCGTTTTTGCTTATTCAAGGCTATAGCGCAAGCTGAGCTGCAAACAATCTGTAATGCCCGGTGCTTTTCAAACTCTGCGCCACACCAGCGGCATTTGCGTTTGGGTGGTTTTCGTAGCTGTTTCATTTTCACCATCTCCGCAATGTCCGTAATCCGTTTTCAATCGTATCTGGCTCAATTTCAAAACCAGCAAATCGGCATACCGCTTCAAAATCTCGACTTGTGAAATAATCCATCTCCTGACGTATCGCCCATTCGAGATTTTTGGCTTTTGTGTTGGCTATTCTTTCGCGTACGTCTCTAAGTGCGTAAAGAATAACCATCGACCATAAACGTTGGCATGCTTTTGCTTGTTCTTTACTAGCCACCAGATCAATGTCCATTTCAGTCTCAATCTCATTCATTTGTTTATTTCCGCCTTTCCATCTGCATAAGTTCTTGGCAGCGTTTTTTGTGTTCTGCATCTTTTCTAGCTATCCACTCTTCCCGCGCCTTTCTCAATTCGTCTTCTACGGGCTCAAATTTGCCTTTTGGGCATTCCCTGCAATAAGGGAAATATCTCCATATCTCATCAAACCGACACCAGCCCCAACCGCCCTTCCTTGTCATCTCATCGGCAACATATTCGCCTTTATTATTTTTTCGTTTCAGCATCCAATGACGACAAGCTACGCAAGTGTTTTTATCCACGATACGACCCCCAGTTAAAACCAAGAATTAAGCCGCCACCCTCTTTTAGCCTATCGAAAAGACGTTCACCTAATGCCTCTTTAAGCTGGTTTATATTCAGATTGCTTATGAAAATTGTCGGCTTCATGTTCTGATAGCGAGTATTAACGACATCGAATAACGCGCGACTTTCTGCATCGGTTCCCGATTGAATGCCAACCTCATCAATAATCAGCAGGTCATAATTTCCAAATGCTGTAATGATTTCTGTTTCAGTGTATTTAGCGTTGTAGCTCTTCGATTCTCTAACCAGCCTGTTAATTTCTGAAACGCTGGTAAAACGCGCTTTACCGCCATAGTGTTTAATGACACATAAAGCCATCGCGCTGGCGATGTGAGTCTTTCCTGTACCAGTATTGCCAAGCATTGTCATACAGCGCCCAGAATGCCCCTGAGGGCTGCTAAATTCAATCAAAAAAGCCTTGGCGTCGTTAATTACGTCTTGTTGCTCTTTGCAGCTCACCTGATAGCTTTTCAGCGTTTTGCCAAGAAAGCGTTTTGGAATGCCTGAATTGCCGATTAGCTCGTCAATCAGTTTGCTTTTACGTTCGGCAGCTTCTCGTAACTGCGCCGCTTTTTCGTCTGCAATGCGTTGTTGTTCACGTTCACGTTCGCACTCTGGGCATTTGGTAACGCGACCAGATTGATATTTCGTTTGCTGGTATTCGCCATGTGTGCTGCATGTGGCTGTGCTTTGTCCGGCAACCACAAACTGCGGGTGGTTGGCAAACATGCTGCCTACCGATGTCAATCCGCTTACCATGACAATCTTCCTCCCTCAGTGTGAACAGGCACGTCTTTAACGCTTGGCTTGTGCAGCTGAGAATGATTACTGCCTTGTAGCAACCATGACGCTTCAAACCCCTGCCAGCTTTTTTCTGCGCACAGTTGAATTACTCCCTCAAGCGTTAAGCCGGCTTTGGTCGCCTCCCGCTCAATTCGGCCTAGGGCTGACATGGTGAGCGGAGCCCTTTTTGTTTTCCGTACAGCAATAAAATCCTTGGCAACCTGTTTATTCACCCCCTTGTCTGTAAGCAAGGTTAGCCCCTCCTCCCATACCCCCAGTTTTTTTTCGACGGTGGTCTGTTTTTTTTCGTCGGCAGGTGGGGTGGTATATATATTTTTTATATTATTATTATTAACTATAAGTTCTTTGTTAGTAGTATTAGTATTTATTAATACGTCCGGATTTTCCCCGTCGGGGATTTTCCCCGTTTGGGATTTTCCCCGTTTGGGATTTTCCCCGTTTGGGATTTTCCCGATTGGGCTTTCATCATCAGATTCCGCTTGCTCCGGACAATCATCATCTTGTACAATTTGCGGTGCATCATAAACAAAATAATCAACCTCGCCAGTTGCTTTTCGTTTCATGATTACATAGCCTTTATCTTTTAGCTCTTTGAGCATTGTGTATAGCGCATCTGCTTTAGAATGTTTGCGACATCCTTTAGTTTCATTCTCAAGCGCTTTGATAATTACCGACCAGTTATCTGGCTTTGACAATAAAGTACATAGCAAGCCCCTAGCATCAAAGGACAACTCGCCGGCTTCAAAAATTTTATTATCAATTACAGTAAATTTATTTCCGCGCCTTGCTCTAATTACTGCCATAAATAGCCTCCATCTGTAATTGTTCACTGAGACCAATCGCAACCTCTGCTGCTGGTTTATTTTGATTCTTTAAAATCTGGTTTTCTCGAATTGTCATATTTATTTCCCCTATCAGGAAACACTATTAAAACCGCAGAAATATTTGTCAATTTTTCAATTTCTAACGCTTTTTTTGGGGGTACATTATTAATACCCCTTAACCAGCTACTTACAGTCCCTTTAGAGACTTTGAGCTTTCTTGCTAGTGCACTTTGGTTGCCAATCTTTCTAACGGCCTCCTGTATGTAAATGTTCATCTCTACCTCGCTACTATTATTAACTGCTAAGTCTATTTTAAATTGATACATAAGTCAATTAATAATGCACGACAAATTGTCCATTTTAGATGTACGCTTTACGTATTTTTAAAATAGGATATCTTTATGAAATATAATGTTGGAGCATGGGTAAAAGACGCCCGCCTAAATGCAGGGCTTAGCCAAGAAAAGCTAGCTTTTTCATTAGAAGTCAGCGGAAAAGCGACTGTTTCAGCATGGGAGAAAAATAAGAATTCACCACCATTTGAAGTTATGGTCAGAATTTCAGATATATGTTCTTACCCTTTACCTTACATTGAACCTAAAACATCTTCACCGACCTTAGAAAATGAACCTAGAAAAGGCTTTATCCAGTTTAAACTTCTTGACGTTAAGACTACCGCTGACGCAGGAGCAATAAATAGTGATTTTCCTGAACCGATTCAGTTAATTGAAGTATCGGAAGCTTGGGCTAAAAGAAATATTGGTGGTAATTTTAGTTCAATATCAATAGTAACAGCACAAGGAGATTCAATGGTTCCTACGTTCGAAAATGGCGATTTGCTGTTTATTGATGGTGCTGTGGATCTTTATTCTTCCGAGGGAATTTATGTTTTTTCGTCAACTATTGGGTTGAAAGTAAAAAGATTACAACGCTCAGTTAACGGGTCGCTGCGCGTAATTAGTGATAATAAAAACTACCCAGTTGATATTTTATCAAATGAAGAAATTGATGCGATTAAAATATGCGGCAAGGTTATTGCCATTCTTCGACTTGATAAAATCTAAAAGTATCTACCAAAAAATGTGGGTATAACCACAATTATTATAACTAATTTTTAATGTAAATCATATTGTTACGTCTTATTGCGTCTTTTATGTCAATTTTAAATTGACATCAATAGTCTATTATTAATATACTTAACCCATCGAACAAACACAGACACCGATGACCTCAGTATGAAAAAGAACTGGGGAAACGCAGCAAAAGGAGGTACAGGCTAGGTTGCCACGCTGCATAAGTTGATAGCGACAATGGATTGTTCATTGTTCTTTAAATAAGATGCTGAAAAATCTGAGACAAGTAATAAACGAGTTTAAAAATCGCAGCCCATTCTAACGAGTGGGCTTTAGTTTTTGAGCTTGATAACAAATGGAGGTAATACGCATGGATAACAGGGAACAAACGGCGCAACACTTAAAATTTTCGATTGCCTATTCATTTTGGTATGAAAAATTTATGTATAAGTTTTTCGGTCGACTAGATAAGTTGGCTGCGCTTATTTTGATGCTCGTGGCTATTTGCACGGTAGCTGGATTGTGTAGCGCAATAATATCCGGCCTCATAATTACTATCGTTGTGTTTTTTCAATTAACCATCAAAGCCGGAGTCAAATCTCAATCAGCAAAAGCAATTTATCATAAGTATAAATCGCTATATTTGCATTTTGATGATTATGATATTGAGGAGATTAAGGATAAATTTTCAGAACTAGATTTAAAGGACACTGATGAAGTAGGTGCTTTAGCCTACCCAGCTCAGCTAGCTGCCTTAGCGATGTTAGGGATGACACCAGCAAACGGTTATGCAGAAGTATCAAGGAATCTAAGCGTAAAAGAACAGTTAATCCTATTGTTTATAGGAGAAAGAATAGAGTATGAATTTTCAGAAATGCTTAGAGGTCAAATAAGATCAGCGTCATTGAAACAGGTTAAAGATAGCAACGCAAACTAAAAGGAGTTAATCATGATTGCAATAAGTATAGGTTATAGTTTCCCAGTCGCCCGATGGAGTAAGAATCAAGATTTTATTGTTCTGTTCTTTTCTACGCATAAAGGGGTAGTTATTAAAGCTGAAGATAATAGCCCGTACAAAATGGGAGAGTACAAGAACGACTGGGATTCGTGCGACAGTGAAAGCTGGCATACTTTAGAAGTAACAATTTCCGGATAACTTATCAATTCAAATGCATTCGATGAGTGCATTTGCGTGGATGAGTAGACAACGCCAGCTAATAGCTGGCTCTTTTTATTGGAGTTGAATAATGAGCACAGCTATACAACAGTTCAGGCGTGACGCACCTCGCCTGAGTGCTGAAAGCTTGGCTAAAAAGCAGGCCGAGCATGAAAAATTTATCAGTTACACACCAAAAAAACAGGCTCGACTTAAATTACGGGAATTTTACAAAGAATTCCAAGACTCAAGCGTTATAGACAAAGATTATAACTTTGACCCTATTGACTCTAAAACCTTAGATAAATTTGCCGACTTTTTAACACGCGAGTTGAAAGACATTAAAAACCCGCAGCAATTATCGAACACTAGTATTTTCGATGCGCTTCGGGATTACGGGGATTTTAAACAGGATGAACGTGAACAGTTACTCTCGGGCGGGTTGATTGAAGAAGCTAACACTAGATGGGATAGGGATTATCAATTCACTAAAACGGCCAAGTTTTTGGCTAGGGCGTTATACGCTGATCCTCCTGATTTTTCAAAAGTTAATGCTAAAGCTGCGGAACGTGAAAAGAAAAAGGAAGAAGCCCAAAAAGCAAAAATAATGAGCCAGCGGGCAGCTAGAACATACTTAAATGTCCCCTACACTGAAAGATGGACAGCAAAACAGCATGGAGCCAGATGGGATAAAGATGTAAAAAAATGGTATTTACCCGAGGGCGTAGAAATGCATGAGGATTTAAAACAGTATGCCTGTGATGAATGATTGGGTAGTAATTTAATACTGAATATTATTGTAACTATTGATATAGCCAGCTAAATGCTGGCTCTTTATTTTGGAGATATTTATGGAAACTACAACTATAACTTTGCAAGAGTTGGACGAAAAAGGTGCTTGTTTTGATGGATGTGAACTATTTGAAAGATATTATCCTAAAGGCAATGCTGATTATTGGGATGTTATTAAGAAATGCATAGCATTAGAAGAGTTTTGGGATATTAATTGGATACTTAGGGAGCTCGATTTTACATTACCAGATTTAGTATTAGACGAATTACCAGATGAACCTGTATTCGTTTATCCCGGCAAGGTAATCATTAAGGGTGATGTAAAAATAACTGGAAAGGTTCTTACTAAAGGCGGGTTAAATGTAATCGGCAAATTAATTGTTTGTGGGTATGCGCGTATATGGGGTAACACGAAAGCTGATGAAATCAACGTAAGTGATGAAGGTAGGATTTACGGTAGAGCTAATGGTGAAACAATCAACGTAAGCGATGAAGGTAGGATTTACGATGGAGCTTACGGGCAAGCAATCAACGTAAGCGATGAAGGTAGGATTTACGATGGAGCTTACGGGCAAGCAATCAACGTAAGCGATGAAGGTAGGATTTACGGTGGAGCTTACGGGCAAGCAATTAACGTAAGTGATGATGGTTATATTGACGGTTAGCCAATAGACTATAACCTACCCACTTCTAAAACTGATACTAACATGTCCAGCCTAGTGCTGGCTATTTTAATGGAGCTTGAAAATGAGTAACACCAACGCAATCCAAAAAGCCAAAGACATTAAATCATTTTTAAACAGCCCAGCTATTCAGAAAAAAATGCATGAGCTGGTTAATAAAAATACCGCCAGCTTTGCAACCTCAATCATGCAGATTGTAAATAATAATGAAATGCTTCTGAATGCTGATCAATTATCTATTTTTAATGCGGCGTGCATGGCGGCAACCTTAAATCTGCCAATTAATAACAGCTTCGGCTTTGCTTATATCGTCCCTTATCACAATAAGAAATCAGGACGTTTTGAGGCACAATTTCAGCTTGGTTACAAAGGATTAATACAATTAGCCCAGCGTTCAGAACAGTTTGAGCGTCTTGTTTCATTGCCGGTTTATGAAGCTCAATTAGTTGAGAAAGATTTAATTAACGGCTTTAAGTTTGACTGGTCGGTTGAACCTGATGAAAATGCAAAACCTATCGGTTTTTATGCATATTTCAAGTTAAAAAATGGTTTTACTGCCGAGCTTTATATGACAACTAGCCAGATTGATAATCATGCTAAACGCTACAGCCAATCATTTAAAAAGGGTTATGGCGTATGGGCTGATAATTATGAGCAGATGGCATTGAAAACAGTAACTAAATTGTTGTTGTCTAAATATGCTCCCTTATCTATTGAGTTGCAAAAGGCCGTTTTATCAGACCAATCAGTCATTAAGGACGTGACTGAGGATAAGTTTGATTACATAGACAATCAAAATACATCTCTGGATTTATCCATGCCAGTTAATGACGAGTTAATGCAAACGCTTGTAGAAAATATTACTACAGGAGAGGTAAGTAAGGAATCGGTATTAAACGGGGATTATCTATTTACACCCGAACAACGGGAAGTAATCGAGGGACTTTGAAATGAAAATAAGATGCTCAGCAATATCACTGATAATTGGGGATGGCCGGACTAAAGGCAATCCCCTTTCCGATACAGCTAAATCGTACTTGATCACCTTGGCAAAAGAAAACTTATACGGTGTTAAGAAATTTGATGGCAGTAAGGAAACAGTCAAGGGTAATTTACTTGAGGAGGCGGCTATAAAGGCAAGTGGAATGAAGCGCGGGCGGGAATTTTCTAAAAATACTACCCGCTTAGAAAATGACTGGATTACAGGCGAGTGCGATATTTACGTGCCGAGCGAACGGCTAATTATCGATACAAAGTGTTCATGGGATATGTTTACCCACCCTCGTTTTGTCGATGAGGCTCACAAGAAAGCTGAAAAAGCTGGATATACTTATCAGATGCAGGGTTATATGTGGCTTTATGATTGCGATAAAGCCGATATTGATTTTTGGCTATTCCCCTGCCCTGAAAACTTATTAAGTACTTACGACCGCGCGGAAGTGCTGATTGATGCGGTCGAGGATATTCCACTGCTTAAACGGGTTACTACTGTAAGGATAGAAAGAGATGAAAAGGTAATTGAGAAGATTAAGGAAAAAGTTGAAATTTGTCAGGAATATTATAACTCCCTGCTCGAGCAGGCGGCTTAAAAGGATAATCTATGTCTGTAAATAAAGTGATCCTAGTCGGTCGTTTGGGTCGTGATCCTGAAACTCGATATATGCCCAGCGGCGAAGCAGTAACCAATTTTGCTATTGCTACAGAAGAAAGATGGAAAGATAAAGCTGGACAGCCTCAAACCCGTACCGAATGGCACAATATTACCCTATTTGGAAAACTGGGGGAAATAGCCGGCCAGTATTTGCATAAGGGTAGTCAGGTATTCATTGAGGGTCGCATTCAAAGCCGTAAATACACTGGAAAAGATGGCATTGAACGTATTGCCTACGACATCATTGGTAATGAAATGAAGATGCTGGGCGACAGCAAAAACGCCTCTAATTCAGGGGGCAGTTATGATGCTGCCCCTACAGCTTCCAATCCGCCACCACCTCGCCGGCAAGAGCCACAGCGGGAACCAGCGTCTCCTCCTGTAGATGATATTGATGATTCCATTCCATTCTAGGAGAGGGATATGCCTACATGTAAATCTTGTAGTGAGCTGAAAGCTAAAGATGAGTTTTATGCAAGTAATAGAAATGTTTGCAAAGAGTGCATTAAAGAAAGAGTTCGCGCCAATCGGCTAAGCAATTTAGAGTATTATCGACAATATGACCGCAACCGCTCAAACAGACCGGAGCGTATCGCTGCTCGCAAAGCTTATGCACAAACTGAGGCGTATCGTGTGGCACATTTAAAAGCCGATAAGAACTGGAGAATATCTAATGCAAGACGAAAGTACGCAACTGGTGTTATTTCCAACTTAATTAAGTTAGGGCAGCTTACAAAACAACCTTGTTTAATTTGTGGCAGAAAAAGAGCAGAAGCCCATCACTTCGATTATGGGCTCCCTGAAAACGTCATTTGGCTTTGTGATCGGCACCATAAGGACGCGCATAAAATTGATAAAGAGATTAATCGGCAAATAAAATATTACGAACAAATGATTAAACAAAATGATGATAAAAGTAAGATAGCCGCCTAGTGCGGCTTTTTTTCGGAAAGGTTTTATTATGGCTACTTATGAATATTTGATAGATGGTAATGAATATAAGGTTGAGATAGATAAGGAATATGATTTGAACAATCCTGATAGCTTGCAGCTCCTTGCGGAAGTGATGGCTGAGGATTATCACTATAATCATGATGGCGGTTTATACAATGATTACCCTATTGAAATAACCATTACTCATAATGATAAAGATATTGCTACTTTTTACATTGAAGTTGAGTGGCAACCGTTGTTCTCAATATCTAGAATTGATGAGAATTAAAATATCAATAACACATAAACCAGCAACTAGCTGGTTTTATTTTTGGAGCTTGAAATGAACAACAATCGCAAAAATTTTGAACAGTATGTTCATAATAAAATAACTGCTGGAGACTATTTGTCCGAAGCCGAACTTTCGGATTGTGTCGACTTATTTGAGGTGCGTAGGGTAACAACTGGAGAAACCGCAGAAATAGTTGAGGTGGATAGTATTTTGTGTATTGGAGGTAGTTACTATTTACTACCTTGGCGTGAGCACAAATACGAAGGGTTATGGACATCTGATGGCAACCAACCGGAGCTCGTGGATAATGAGTAAATTTATAAAACTAAAAGAGATTAATGGACCTGAATTTCTAATTAATGTTGATTCCATACAGATAGTAGGTAAGGTTGGATCTACTCAGCTGCGTTTTTTGACTCATGATCGTATAGAGTTTATGAATGTTGAAGAGTCTTTTGAAGAGGTTAAAGATAAATTATGTGGGGGTGATGAAACTCTATGATAGCTTGGCACAAATACCCTGATGAAGAACCTCCCGCCGAGGGGGATAATGGAATTATTACAATTACAAAGAAATCTAATGGCTCAGTATCTGTTCACGCCCTAAGTTATGATGATGATATGAAGCAATTTTATTGGAACGGCTGTGATGGAGTTGGTTGGTTGCCTGCTTATATTTCAGATGAAAATATAACGCACTGGATTAATATCAATGAGCTGCCATTACCTTAACAAGGAGGTGAAATGGATAATTTTCTTAATTGGTATAGTTTTGAAAAAGATGGACCACCTAGAAAAGACGGTCCATGCCTTATCCATCTCGAAGGCACCACGCACACCAGATATGGAACTAAGCATTGGGCAAGGTTAGATATAGATTATTATTATCTAGGAAGCGCAGAATGGGAGTGGTGGGATCGTGGTGCGCGTGAGGATAGACCCACTATTACGATTACCCACTATATCCCACTATCTGAAATCCCTATGCCTAAATAACCCAGCCCGCTAACCCGCGGGGTTTAATTTTTGAGTTTGATAACAAATGGAATAATACTTATGGCTAAGGCAAAATATGGTTATCTTATTAGAGGTCATGACATTGTACATGACAATTTTAAAGACTGTTTAGAGTCTGACGAATCTATTTCTCCGGGGGATATTTTAGAAATTTATAAGTTGTCTTATGTGGACACTTTCCCCGTTGATGTAGATTCTTTGATGTGGCAAGCCGATGAAACATGGGGGTGGTATGGGACCGCAGCTTTGAATTGTAGTTATTTTACTGACCTGAATAGTGAGGAAGTAAATGACTTTAAAGTCGCTTTAGATAGAGTAACCAAAAAACACCTTGGAAATAATTACTATGTAAAAGGTGAGGATTTATTAGGGGCAGTAAGACTTTCAATTGAAGACATGGATTTTTATAAGAAGAAACAGAGGTTAAGCACAAATACTAAAAGGAAGATTCTATTGATTAAAAATAAGGTAGATAATTCAAATGTATAATTTTCTTACAATCAGCGGGCTTTAGTTTTTGGATTTAATAACAAATGGAGGTAAATTGAATATTAAATATGAATATATAGTAAACTTGGGTTGTTTTGGGAACCGAAATCCTAGCACATACACGATAGCAGTGAGTGCCTAACCTCCTGCCACCCTACCCGAGTTTAAAAATTGATAGAGAGATGCAAAGATGCTTTTAGAATATTTTGATGAGCCAAGCTTATCGTTAATTGCAGAAGCTGTTAGTAATGAGGAGTTCGAATCAGCTTTAAAAATGATTGATGAATATGAGGCGTTTCTGCAAGGGCAAGAGGATTTAGCTGCACAAATGGCAGAAGATGTGGGTGGGGTTCTGCCTCCTCAGGCGTTTGAATTTTTTGAGCAACACGCGGATGAGCAAATGCGGATCGCCGCAAGGTTGGAAAAATTAAGACAAGCAATACCGCAAAATTAATTTAGTTCAAATACCCGCTAACCAGCGGGTTTTATTTTATCTCTCACAGACAATGCAAATTGAAAGGAGTTAATCATGATT
>NZ_MEIO01000062.1 GCF_002777745.1 Snodgrassella alvi | reverse complement strand
GATAGAGTCAAGCCTCACGAGCAATTAGTATCGGTTAGCTGCAAGTGTTACCACTCTTCCACACCCGACCTATCAACGTCCTGGTCTCGAACGTCTCTTCAGAGGGATTTAATCCCTAGGGAAGTCTCATCTTCAGGCGAGTTTCACGCTTAGATGCTTTCAGCGTTTATCTCTTCCGAACTTAGCTACCCGGCGATGCGACTGGCGTCACAACCGGTACACCAGAGGTTCGTCCACTCCGGTCCTCTCGTACTAGGAGCAGCCCCCGTCAAACTTCCAACGCCCACTGCAGATAGGGACCAAACTGTCTCACGACGTTTTAAACCCAGCTCACGTACCACTTTAAATGGCGAACAGCCATACCCTTGGGACCGACTACAGCCCCAGGATGTGATGAGCCGACATCGAGGTGCCAAACTCCGCCGTCGATATGAACTCTTGGGCGGAATCAGCCTGTTATCCCCGGAGTACCTTTTATCCGTTGAGCGATGGCCCTTCCATTCAGAACCACCGGATCACTATGTCCTGCTTTCGCACCTGCTCGACTTGTCGGTCTCGCAGTTAAGCTACCTTGTGCCATTGTACTATCAGTCCGATTTCCGACCGGACCTAGGTAACCTTCGAACTCCTCCGTTACTCTTTGGGAGGAGACCGCCCCAGTCAAACTGCCTACCATGCACGGTCCCCGATCCAGATAATGGATCCGGGTTAGAACCTCAAAGTCACCAGGGTGGTATTTCAAGGACGGCTCCACAGATACTAGCGTTTCTGCTTCTTAGCCTCCCACCTATCCTACACAAGTGACTTCAAAGTCCAATGCAAAGCTACAGTAAAGGTTCACGGGGTCTTTCCGTCTAGCAGCGGGGAGATTGCATCTTCACAACCATTTCAACTTCGCTGAGTCTCAGGAGGAGACAGTGTGGCCATCGTTACGCCATTCGTGCGGGTCGGAACTTACCCGACAAGGAATTTCGCTACCTTAGGACCGTTATAGTTACGGCCGCCGTTTACTGGGGCTTCGATCCGATGCTTGCACATCTTCAATTAACCTTCCAGCACCGGGCAGGCGTCACACCCTATACGTCCACTTTCGTGTTTGCAGAGTGCTGTGTTTTTATTAAACAGTCGCAGCCACCTATTCTCTGCGACCTCTAATAGCTTACAGAGTTAATCCTTAACCATCAGAGGCATACCTTCTCCCGAAGTTACGGTATCAATTTGCCGAGTTCCTTCTCCTGAGTTCTCTCAAGCGCCTTAGAATTCTCATCCTACCCACCTGTGTCGGTTTGCGGTACGGTTTCATTCAAACTGAAGCTTAGTGGCTTTTCCTGGAAGCGTGGTATCAGTCACTTCGTGTCCGTAGACACTCGTCATCACTTCTCGGTGTTAAGCACCCGGATTTGCCTAAGTGCTCCACCTACCGGCTTAAACGATCTATTCCAACAGATCGATGACCTAACCTTCTCCGTCCCCACATCGCATTTGAATCAAGTACAGGAATATTAACCTGTTTCCCATCGACTACGCATCTCTGCCTTGCCTTAGGGGCCGACTCACCCTACGCCGATGAACGTTGCGTAGGAAACCTTGGGTTTTCGGCGACAGGGCTTTTCACCCTGTTTATCGCTACTCATGTCAACATTCGCACTTCTGATACCTCCAGCATGCTTCTCAACACACCTTCTTCGGCCTACAGAACGCTCCCCTACCATGCCAGTTGCCTAGCATCCGCAGCTTCGGTTACAGATTTGAGCCCCGTTACATCTTCCGCGCAGGACGACTCGACCAGTGAGCTATTACGCTTTCTTTAAATGATGGCTGCTTCTAAGCCAACATCCTGGCTGTCTCTGCCTTCCCACTTCGTTTACCACTTAATCTGTCATTTGGGACCTTAGCTGGCGGTCTGGGTTGTTTCCCTCTTGACACCGGACGTTAGCACCCGATGTCTGTCTCCCGAGGAACCACTTGATGGTATTCTTAGTTTGCCATGGGTTGGTAAGTCGCAATGACCCCCTAGCCATAACAGTGCTTTACCCCCATCAGTGTCTTGCTCGAGGCACTACCTAAATAGTTTTCGGGGAGAACCAGCTATCTCCGAGTTTGTTTAGCCTTTCACCCCTATCCACAGCTCATCCCCGCATTTTGCAACATGCGTGGGTTCGGTCCTCCAGTACCTGTTACGGCACCTTCAACCTGGCCATGGATAGATCACTCGGTTTCGGGTCTACACCCAGCAACTCGTCGCCCTATTAAGACTCGGTTTCCCTGCGCCTCCCCTAATCGGTTAAGCTCGCTACTGAATGTAAGTCGTTGACCCATTATACAAAAGGTACGCAGTCACGGATTTCTCCGCTCCCACTGTTTGTATGCATCAGGTTTCAGGTTCTATTTCACTCCCCTCCCGGGGTTCTTTTCGCCTTTCCCTCACGGTACTGGTTCACTATCGGTCGATGATGAGTATTTAGCCTTGGAGGATGGTCCCCCCATATTCAGACAGGATTTCACGTGTCCCGCCCTACTTTTCGTATACTTAGTACCGCCTCTGAAATTTCGAATACGGGGCTTTCACCCTCTACGGCCAAGCTTCCCAGCTTGTTCTTCTATCTCAGTGACTATCATATACAGGCTCTTACGCGTTCGCTCGCCACTACTTGCGCAATCTCGGTTGATTTCTTTTCCTCCGGGTACTTAGATGGTTCAGTTCTCCGGGTTCGCTTCTCTGCACCTATGGATTCAGTGCAGGATACCATGCTTATACATGGTGGGTTTCCCCATTCGGACATCGCGGGATCTCTGCTCTATTGCCAGCTCCCCCACGCTTTTCGCAGGCTTACACGTCCTTCTTCGCCTATCATCGCCAAGGCATCCACCTGATGCACTTATTCACTTGACTCTATCATTTCAAGAACCTCTTGACTTCGTCTGATATCCCGTTGACTGAATCCAGACTTAAGGCCTTTACTCTCATAAAGCTTACTGCTTTGGTTGTCTGAACAACGCCTTTTGTCTTCGTTGTTCAGCGATACAATCATCACCCAATTCTTTCAGCACTTTCCACTTGGCTCCGTCTCCGGAACCAGCTTCCTGTGCCTCAATCTTTGTTTGTTGATTTCGGCTTTCCAATTTGTTAAAGATCGATGCGTTACTTCGCAAATTAAAGCCAGCTTCTGCTTCGTCTGTCTTCAGACTAAACTACCTTTAATTTCCAAAGTATCCTGATTCAACTTCCCTCTTCATACAGAGTCTTGGTGGAGGCAAACGGGATCGAACCGATGACCCCCTGCTTGCAAAGCAGGTGCTCTACCAACTGAGCTATGCCCCCTCGTCCTTAAATAAGTGGTGGGTCTGGGAGGACTTGAACCTCCGACCCCACGCTTATCAAGCGTGTGCTCTAACCAGCTGAGCTACAAACCCAGTTTATTCAGTCTCTTCTCGCATCTTTTCAGTTTACCGATAAGTGTGAATGCGAATAACCCTCTTCTTTTCTCTAGAAAGGAGGTGATCCAGCCGCAGGTTCCCCTACGGCTACCTTGTTACGACTTCACCCCAGTCATGAAGCATACCGTGTTAAGCGACCTCCTTGCGGTTAGTCTACCCAATTCTGGTATCCCCCACTCCCATGGTGTGACGGGCGGTGTGTACAAGACCCGGGAACGTATTCACCGCAGTATGCTGACCTGCGATTACTAGCGATTCCGACTTCATGCACTCGAGTTGCAGAGTGCAATCCGGACTACGATCGGCTTTCTGAGATTGGCTTCACCTCGCGGCTTCGCTACCCTCTGTACCGACCATTGTATGACGTGTGAAGCCCTGGTCATAAGGGCCATGAGGACTTGACGTCATCCCCACCTTCCTCCGGTTTGTCACCGGCAGTCTCATTAGAGTGCCCAACTTAATGATGGCAACTAATGACAAGGGTTGCGCTCGTTGCGGGACTTAACCCAACATCTCACGACACGAGCTGACGACAGCCATGCAGCACCTGTGTTACGGTTCCCGAAGGCACTCTCCTATCTCTAAGAGATTCCGTACATGTCAAGACCAGGTAAGGTTCTTCGCGTTGCATCGAATTAATCCACATCATCCACCGCTTGTGCGGGTCCCCGTCAATTCCTTTGAGTTTTAATCTTGCGACCGTACTCCCCAGGCGGACAATTTCACGCGTTAGCTTCGCTACTAAGGCATCTAGTACCCCAACCGCTAATTGTCATCGTTTAGCGCGTGGACTACCAGGGTATCTAATCCTGTTTGCTACCCACGCTTTCGAGCATGAACGTCAGTGTTATCCCAGGAGGCTGCCTTCGCCATCGGTATTCCTCCACATCTCTACGCATTTCACTGCTACACGTGGAATTCTACCTCCCTCTGACACACTCTAGTTACACAGTTTCAAATGCACGTCCCAAGTTGAGCTCGGGGATTTCACATCTGACTTATTTAACCGTCTGCGCTCGCTTTACGCCCAGTAATTCCGATTAACGCTCGCACCCTACGTATTACCGCGGCTGCTGGCACGTAGTTAGCCGGTGCTTATTCTTTAGGTACCGTCAGCACTGGATGGTATTAACACCCAGCTTTTCTTCCCTAACAAAAGTCCTTTACAACCCGAAGGCCTTCTTCAGACACGCGGCATGGCTGGATCAGGGTTCCCCCCATTGTCCAAAATTCCCCACTGCTGCCTCCCGTAGGAGTTTGGGCCGTGTCTCAGTCCCAATGTGGCGGATCATCCTCTCAGACCCGCTATGGATCGTCGCCTTGGTAGGCCTTTACCCCACCAACTAGCTAATCCAACATCGGCCGCTCAAATAACGCGAGGTCCTAAGATCCCCCGCTTTCCCCCTCAGGGCGTATGCGGTATTAGCCATCCTTTCGGACAGTTATCCCCCATTACTCGGTACGTTCCGATGCATTACTCACCCGTTCGCCACTCGCCACCAGAGAGCAAGCTCTCCGTGCTGCCGTTCGACTTGCATGTGTAAAGCATGCCGCCAGCGTTCAATCTGAGCCAGGATCAAACTCTTATGTTTAATCTTAGCTTGTTGCAATACCAAAGTTCCCTTTAGTATCACTGGTCTGCTTCAAAGTTATTGACAAGATATGTTTTTATCTCGTCTCTCTGAATCAGTGTGAGGCTTATCCGCACTCACACTTATCGGTAATCTGTTCTGTTAAAGAGCGTTGCTTTCGACTGCGTTCTACTTTAAACTGTTTAGTTCGTTTCGTGTCGCGTCATCAGCGAAGAAGGCGAACTATACGCCCCCGAAGTACCACTGTCAACAACTTCTTCCGATTATTTTTGGAAAATATAGCATATGACTGTTTTTTAATGCTTTATTATTGACACTTTTTTAATCATCCCTACCTTTTTTGCTTTTACTTCTTCTTTCCCCTTTCTCTGTTCGGCCGCTTTTGACTTCTTTTTGCTCTCTTTATTTGACTTTGTTCTGTGGCTGCTGTTTTTAATACTATGTTTTTTACTTTGCATTGGCATATCGGTAATGAGCTTGCAACTACTTCTTAAATAAAGTACAGCATCTAAAGTAGGAACTATCTACACTACTTTGCTCTCAGCGGAGTTAAATATGAATAACTGACTAACCAAATCGTACAGCTATCAAAATAAGTGAAAACCATTGTTATTATTAAAGAAATTTACTATAAATATAGTATGGATAATTCAACTTTTTATAAATAGTAAGAAAATTGCATTGATAAGAGAATCAAAATATCAAATATTTTAAGAATTTTGAGGTGGAAAATTGTAAGGTTAAACAAACGCTTGCTTAATTCAGTTTGAAATCTAAACCTCAAGAAGAAGTCATATAAAACTCCAGTGCCAATAAAAATACTCGTTACTTAGATAACTCGACTTAATACTATGGTTGTTTATTAAAAATATAGATAGATAATGAAAATGAATTTATTGGAGAAATGTTCATCAAATGGGGAAACCATTTAGTCTAAGCATAGACTACCTTAACCCCAGCAGTTTGTAGCAATATAGTTATATTAAACAATTCAACGATAGATATATTAGATTTATATTTCTAATAATTTGGAACAAGTAAGGCGAGTAACTGAAGGATAGTTAAAAACTTGTAATGTGGGAGACATTATGAAATATCAAATAATACGATACCGATTGAATTTAATACTCTAAAAAACTGCATAATTATCTATGTGAATTACATACTAAGTATGTAATATCAAGGTCATTGTCTTTGAAACCTTAGAGAGCATAACTAAAATGTATAAACATGGGTATCAGTCCTGATGCTCTTGCCCATGTTGTAAGCTTTACTATAGAACATAATCAGAAGACACCAATGTCTCTGAGCTGACTATCTATTTTACTAAACAGGTTTCGGCATGTAAGACACAATTAAATACAATCATACTTCTAGTCTGCGGAAGCTGCTATAGCTATTGTTTCGCAAGAAGTGTGAAATTTAAAATTCTGTGGTGCTATTTACTCCTGATATGTGTTTAATAGTTCATTAAAGTTTAATTAAATTCGACTATATATTTGATCAGATATAAGCTGAGAATTTCAGCTAGATTAGCCTGCACTAAATTTTGGTTTTGACATTTACAAATATCATAAAACCGCAGTTGAGAACCATTTGGTGCAATAACTGTTGTTCATATTAAGCATTAATCTATGTCATACATTTCTAATATGCAGAAAAAGCCCGGACAATCTTCCGGGCTTTTAGACTCTTCCTTATAGCAACCAAACTAGTTTTATGGTCACCATAATGGTTGTTTATTTTCGATGAGTGCGCAGGTAATCCAGCGTTTTCAGTTGGGCAATTGCCGCAGCTAAAGCCACATGTGCTTTGGCCAGAGAAACATCATCTTTGGCCTCATGGATACCGGATTCGGCTGCTTTTTTAGCTTCTTCGGCACGCTGCTGATCCATTTCTTCACTGCGAACGGCCACATCTGCCAAAAGTGTTAGCTTATTCGGTTGCACTTCCAGAACACCACCTGATACCGCCACCAGAATTTCTTCTTTCTGTCCAGGAACGGTCAAACGCAGGGCACCAGGACGCACCAAGCTCATAATGGGTTCATGGCGAGGATAAATACCTAGTTCACCTTCCTGAGTTGGCACAACTATAAAACTGGCCTCTCCAGAATAGATGTTCTCTTCATTACTCACCACTTCCACTTGCATGGTACTCATCAAGCGCTCCTTAGTTTAGGGTTTTCGCTTTTTCAGCAGCTTCTTCGATATTGCCTACCATATAGAAAGCCTGTTCCGGCAGGTGATCGTATTCACCATTCAGAATCGCTTTAAAGCCAGCAATAGTATCACGCAGGGATACGTATTTACCCGGTGCACCGGTAAACACTTCAGCCACGTGGAAAGGCTGTGATAAAAAGCGCTGGATTTTACGTGCACGGTTTACGGTCAGCTTATCTTCATCAGACAACTCGTCCATACCCAGAATCGCAATAATATCATTCAGCTCTTTGTATTTTTGCAGAGTAGTCTGCACTCCACGTGCAACGTCGTAGTGCTCCTGGCCAATTACTGCCGGATCAAGCTGACGTGAAGTGGAATCCAGAGGGTCTACCGCCGGATAAATACCTAAAGAAGCAATATCACGACTCAATACCACGGTTGCATCCAAGTGGGCAAACGTTGTTGCTGGAGATGGGTCGGTTAAGTCATCCGCAGGTACGTATACGGCCTGAATAGAAGTAATGGAACCGGTTTTGGTAGAAGCAATACGCTCCTGCAAACGACCCATTTCTTCAGCCAGTGTCGGTTGATAACCTACAGCAGACGGCATACGACCCAGCAAAGCTGATACTTCGGTACCGGCTAGTGTATAACGGTAAATGTTGTCGATAAACAACAATACATCGCGGCCTTTACCATTTTCGTCTTTTTCATCACGGAAGTATTCCGCCATGGTCAGACCAGTCAATGCCACGCGTAAACGGTTACCTGGTGGTTCGTTCATCTGACCATACACCATTGCCACTTTGTCCAGTACGTTTGAGTCTTTCATCTCGTGATAGAAGTCGTTACCTTCACGAGTGCGCTCACCTACACCGGCAAACACAGACAAACCGCTGTGTGCTTTGGCAATGTTGTTAATCAGTTCCATCATGTTCACGGTTTTACCTACACCGGCACCGCCAAACAAACCGACTTTACCGCCTTTAGCAAACGGGCACAGCAGGTCAATCACCTTGATTCCGGTCTCCAGCAATTCGGTAGAGCTGGAAAGCTCATCAAATTTTGGTGCCTGCTGGTGAATGGAACGGGTGGTGCTGGTTTGAATTTCACCAGCTTCATCAACTGGATGACCCAGAACGTCCATAATCCGACCCAGAGTGGCTGTACCTACTGGAACAGTAATCGGGGCGCCAGTATTGACCACAGCCATACCGCGTTTCAGACCATCGGAAGTACCCATGGGAATGGTACGCACGATACCATCACCCAGTAACTGTTCAACTTCGAGAGTTAAATCGGTATCAACCAGTTTAAGAGCGTCATACACATTGGGAATGGAATCATGTGGGAATTCAACGTCCACTACCGCACCAATGATTTGTACGATTTTGCCTTGGCTCATTATCGCATCCTAAGTTTATTTGACCTGCACCGCTTAAACAGCAGCAGCACCGGCCACAATTTCTGACAACTCTGTGGTAATCGCGGCCTGACGCGATTTGTTATACACCAGTCGCAATTCTTTAATGGCATTGCTCGCATTATCGGTAGCTGCTTTCATTGCTACCATACGCGCAGCCTGTTCGGCAGCCATGTTTTCAGATAAGGCCTGATAAACCACAGACTCTAAATAACGGCGGACTAAAAATTCCAGCACTTGTTGTGGTGAAGGTTCGTACACGTATTCCCAGCCGTATTCCTTGCTTTCGGGAACTTGATCCAGAACGCTCTGCCCAATTGGCAACAGTGTTTCCAGACGTGGTTCCTGACGCATAGTATTGATAAAGCCGGCATAAACCAGATAAATCGCATCCAGTTTACCATCAGCATAACGCTGAAAAATTTCCGTTAACGGACCCAGCAATGTAGCCAATCTGGGTGTATCACCCAAGCCCACAGCACTGGCAATTACATTCAAACCCACTCGGTTGCATGCTGCCAGTCCTTTGCTGCCCAGACACACAACTTCGGCATCCAGCCCCTGCTGATTACATTCTTGTACTTTACTGAAGAATGCTTTCAGAATGTTAGCATTCAAACCGCCACACAAGCCCTTGTCGGTAGTAATAACAATGAAGCCAACACGCTTGCTATCATTAGTGCTACGCAATAAAGGTATGTTATGACTGGAATGGGTTTGTGCCAGATGGCTCATTACCAGACGAATTTTATCGGCATACGGACGCGCCTGACGCATCCGCTCCTGAGTCTTCCGCATTTTAGAGGTTGACACCATCTGCATCGCTTTAGTGATCTTTTGGGTATTCTGAACACTGCGAATTCTGGTGAGAATCTCTTTTCCTACTGCCATTTCAGACTCCTTTCAATGACACGCTTACGCTTGCAAGCTGTAAGACGATTTGAAGGTCTTCATGGCGTTTTCCAATGCTTTGGCATTATCATCGCTCAAGGCACCGGTTGCATCGATGTCCTGTAATACATTCGGACACTGGGTACGCACATAGCCTAAAAATTCTGCTTCAAAGCCTAAGGCTTTTGACACCGGTACATCGTCATAAGAACCATTGTTAATCGCCCACAGGGTCAGCGCCATTTCACCAGTGCTCAGGGTGCTGAACTGTTTCTGTTTCATCAGTTCTGTTACAACTTCACCATGACGTAACTGTTTTCGTGTTGCTTCATCTAAATCGGAAGCAAACTGTGAGAACGCTGCCAGTTCGCGATATTGTGCCAGTGCCAGACGAATACCACCGCCCAGTTTTTTGATGACTTTAGTCTGTGCTGCACCACCTACACGAGATACAGAGATACCAGCATTGATGGCAGGACGGATACCAGAATTGAACAGATCTGTTTCCAGAAATATCTGGCCGTCTGTGATGGAAATAACGTTGGTTGGTACGAATGCAGATACGTCACCAGCCTGAGTTTCAATAATTGGCAAAGCGGTTAATGAACCGGTTTTACCTTTTACTGCTCCCTTGGTCAGCTCTTCTACTTCATGTGCATTAATGCGGGAAGCACGTTCCAGCAGACGTGAATGCAGATAGAATACGTCACCCGGATAAGCTTCACGACCAGGTGGACGGCGCAACAACAGGGAAATCTGACGGTATGCAACGGCCTGTTTAGACAGGTCATCATAGACAATCAGTGCATCTTCACCGTTATCACGGAAAAATTCACCCATGCTGCAACCAGCATATGGGGCAATATATTGCAGAGCAGCTGCTTCAGAAGCAGTAGCAGCAACAATAATGGTATGATCCATCGCTCCATGTTCTTCCAGTTTGCGTACTACGCTGGCAATGGAAGAAGCTTTCTGGCCGATAGCTACATAAATACAGATTACGCCGGTGTCTTTCTGGTTAACAATAGCATCCAGAGCTACGGCAGTTTTACCGGTCTGACGGTCACCAATAATCAGCTCGCGCTGTCCGCGACCAATCGGTACCATTGAGTCAATGGCTTTCAAACCAGTTTGCATGGGCTGATCCACAGACTGACGTGCAATCACACCCGGGGCAATTTTTTCTACCGGAGCTGTGTGTGTGGCATTGATTGGACCCTTGCCATCAATCGGACGACCCAGTGCATCAACCACACGGCCTACCAGCTCACGGCCTACCGGTACTTCGAGAATACGACCGGTACAGGTAACTTCGTCGCCTTCTTTAATATGTTCTGATTCACCAAGAATCACGGCACCTACAGAATCGCGCTCCAGATTCATGGCGAGACCAAATGTATTGCCGGGAAACTCGAGCATTTCACCTTGCATCACGTCTGACAAGCCGTGAACGCGCACAATCCCGTCAGTTACAGACATTACGGTACCGCGGGTACGTAATTCTGTATCTACGTTCAGGTTTGCGATTTTAGCTTTAATCAAATCGCTAATTTCAGCAGGATTAAGCTGCATGAAAACTCTCCTAATTCATCAATGCCGCATGCAGGCTATTTAATCTGCCTTGCACCGACAAATCCAATACTCGGTCACCAACTTCTACTTTTACGCCACCAATTAATTCCGGGGCTACCACCTGATGCGCTTTCAACCGGCTGTTGAAATGGGCTTCCAGATCCACAACGACTTGTGCAAACTGCACCTTATCAATGGGATAGGCCGTATATACGGTGGCTTCTTTTATGTCGTTAAGGGACAAAGCATAGTCTTGGAATAACGTATAAATTTCTGGCAAAACTGTTAAGCGTTTGTTCTGCGCCAGCACAAAGATGAAATTTTTCAGTTCGTCAGCAGGCGAAAAATCGACTAATGACAGGATTTCTTTTGCCTTTTGTGCGTATTCGCATTCCGGCTCGTCAATCAGTAACTGCACTTTTGGTTGCAGGGTAATTTCAGCCAGTGTTTTCAGTTCGTCCAACCAAGACTCAATCTGATTCTGTTCTTGTGCCAGACTGAATAATGCCTTGGCATATGGTCTGGCTATGGTTGCGAACTCAGCCATGGGATTACAGCTCCTGTTTCAGGTTCGCCAGTAAATCAGCGTGACGTGAAGGATTAACTTCGCTGCGCAGGATGGATTCGGCACCTTTAACAACCAAATCTGCTACCTGCTGACGCAGTGCTTCACGTGCCCGATTGGCTTCCTGCTCAACATCAGCTTTTGCCTGAGCCATGATGCGGGCAGCTTCTTCCGATGCCTGTGTTTTGGCATCTTCAACAATCTGCGCGGCACGCTTTTCCGCATTGGCCACCATTTCGGAGACCTGACTGCGACCCTCGGCCAAGATATCAGCAACACGTTTTTCCGCCTGGGCAAAATCGTTTTTGCCACGTTCGGCAGCAGCCAAACCTTCGGCAATTTTGTCGGCACGGGCATCAAGTACTTTGACGATGGGCGGCCATACGAATTTCATCGTAAATAGCACAAACATGACAAAAACGAGTACTTGTGCAATTAGGGTTGCGTTGATATTCACGATTAAACCTTTAGAATTTGTGTTTATTAATTAAAACAGTTAACAACCAGCAAATCCAAGTTTATCAGCCGCCGATTTTGGCGAAGTACAAGAATGATACGCCCAGGGAGATAATGAACGCAGCATCAATCATACCCATGATAATGAAGAATTTACCCAGTAATGAGTTCATTAATTCAGGCTGGCGGGCAGAAGATTCCATGTATTTTGCACCCAGCATACCAATACCGATAGAGGCACCCATGGCAGAAATACCAATCATCAAACCACAAGCGATAGCGATTAAACCACCCATTTACTTCACTCCTTAAATAAAAGAAAAGAATACTACAACAAATAAACTACCCTTAATGGGAATCGTGAGCCTGACCCAGATAAACAAAGGTCAGTACCATAAAGAGATACGCCTGCAAAGCAATCACCAGAATATGGAATATAGCCCAAGCCAGACCAGCAATGATTTGCAGGATGAAGAGAACCACATCGCTAACACCTGCAGCACCTGACATACCCCAAGCACCACCCATCAAGGCAATAACCATAAACAGAATTTCACCTGCATACATGTTACCGAACAGTCGCATACCATGCGAGAGGGTTTTGGAAAAGAATTCAATGATATTCATTAAAAAATTGGGGATGAACAACCAAACCTTGTTACCAAATGGCGCGCTGAACAATTCATGTACCCAACCACCCAAGCCTTTAATTTTGATATTGTAGACAATACATAGAAACAAAACGGAAATGGCCATGGCCATAGTGGTATTCAGGTCTGCAGTAGGTACAACACGCAGATAGGCATGATGATCACCTGTGGTATGTTGCCAAGCCCATGGCAACAGATCCACTGGCAACAGATCCATCATATTCATGAACAAAATCCACATAAATACGGTCAACCCCAGCGGAGCAATGATTTTACGGGACTTTTCATTGTGAACCATATCCTTGCAGATACCATCTACAAATTCAATCAGTAATTCTATAGCCGCCTGAAAACGGGTGGGCACACCTACTTTCATGCGTCGCGCTGCCACAAATAGGATGGCAAAAGCGATAACACCAGTTAGGATGGAAAAAAACAGAGTATCCAGATTGAGAAACGAGAAATCAACCATGCTTGCCTGATAATCTGGTGATTTCTGGGTGTAATTAATTAAGTGATGGCTAATATATTCGCCCGGAGTCATCTCTGTGCCGCTCATAGTAACAATCTTTTTCTAAATGTGAACAATCCAGCCTGACTGACCAGTATCAGTCCTATCAGGAAAGCAAACCAGTTAACAGAAGAATAGCATACATACACCAGCAACATCATCAGGCATATCATGAGGATTTTACTGATTTCAGCCATTAATAATGTTGCAGGTAATAGCGCCGGTAATTTTTTTGCGGCGATAATGGTTAGTATCGCCAGTAGTGTAGGTATTAGGTAACTTAAACCACCCAATACTGCTGACCAGATAGCAGAATAACTCCACAACCATGCGGACACACAAACTGCGGCAAACAACATGACTGTTTGCCAAAACATGATCCACTTCATTCTATTACTCTGAAATACACTACGGTAAGCTGCGCTAATATAATCAACTAAGACAATATCGTCAAGTGATTTTGTGAAATTTCGTTAAATTAATTTCTTCTAATTAATTAATTTTTCTATACATTTCTATTACATTGTTGGTGTTGATAACTAAACTGAACAGTTTTTCGCAGTTAATTTTTGGTTGCCGAATTTATTCCAGTCCCAATCTTTGTAATATATGACTCAATGTTTCGGGATTATCAAATTGCAAAATAATCCGGCCACTGCGCTGGTTCCGGCTTTGCACCTGAACTGGTACGGCAAAACGCTGCTCCAGTGCGGCTTCTATTTGTTGTATTTCACTGCTTTTCTCAGCTGGATGACGTGTATCTGTTTCCTGTTTGGTCTGTGCCTGCTGACAGCGGCGCTCTACCTCACGCACTGACCAGCCATTTTGTACTGCTTTTTGTGCCAGATCAATTTGTTGGATGACCGGCAAAGTTAATAAGGCACGTGCATGTCCCATTTCCAACTGCCGGCTATACATTAAATCCTGAACTGGTTGAGGCAGATTAAGTAAGCGCAGACTGTTGGAGATGCTGCTGCGGCTGCGTCCCACTGCTTTAGCAACAGTTTCATGGGTGAGACCGAATTCGTCTACAAGACGTTTTAAACCTTGCGCTTCTTCAATTGGATTGAGGTTCTGACGCTGAATATTTTCAATCAGCCCCATGGCCAAAGCAGCTTCATCGGAAATGCTTTTAATGACCACTGGAATTTCCTGCAACTCTGCCAGCTGTGCAGCACGCCAGCGTCGTTCACCGGCAATCAGCTCGTATTGCTGCAAACCCATTTCGCGTACGATTACCGGCTGAATAACACCCTGCGCACGTATCGATTCGGCTAGTTCCTGTAATGATTCATCATCAATTTGAGTGCGCGGCTGGTAACGCCCAGGAATAATATCGGTAATTGCTACTCTGGTTAATCGATCACCACCGGTGATGTCACTGCCGGAACCGAGTAAGGCATCCAACCCTGTGCCCAAACCTTTTGCTTTTACCATATATCACTCTTTAATTTGTTGGTTGACACTATCTGCTGTGTCGGTGCTGTTATTAGGTTAATCTGTGCTTTTATGCCTGTTTACCTGCTGTACGCATCAGAATTTCGTTAGCAAGTGCTAAATAAGCTTTAGTTCCGGTAGCACGTGAATCATATTGCAGAGCTGGCATGCCATGGCTGGGCGCTTCGGCCAGACGGATATTACGTGGTATAGGTGTGCTGAATAGTATATCCGGGAAATGGGTATATAGCTGTTCATCTACCTGTTTGGCCAGCAGGCTGCGTGGATCATAGAGTGTGCGGACGATACCCAGAATATCTAGTTGCGGGTTGATTGCCTGACGGATTTTACGAACTGTGGCAATCAGGTCGGAAATACCTTCCAGAGCATAATATTCACACAACATAGGTACAACGATGTACCGTGCTGCCACTAAACCATTGATAGTTAACAATGTTAATGTAGGAGGGCAGTCGATAATTATATAATCGTACTGGCTGACCACCTGTGCCAAGGCATTTTTCAGGCGCATTTCACGAGCAAGTTCCTGCACTAGTTCTACTTCGGCACCAGCCAAGGCTCGATTAGCCGGCAGTACATCGAAACCACCATGCTGAGCCGGCATAATGGCGTTGTGAATTTCTTCGTTACCCAGCAATACGGCATAAACACCACTGGTTACGTTACCTTTGTTAATGCCGCTACCGGTTGTGGCATTACCTTGAGGATCGAGATCGACAATCAGAACTCTGAATTTTTTTTCCACCAGTGAAGCGGCCAGATTAACGACGGTAGTAGTTTTACCCACCCCACCCTTCTGATTTGCCACGGCAATAATATGTGCACTCATGCATGATCTTTCTTGCGTATCAACACCATATGGCGTTCGGCATCCAGATGGGGAACACTGAGTTTGTCTACCCGAACCAGTTCTACATTTTCCGGCAGGCGCTCGATTTCTTCATACGGATATACGCCCTTCATAGCTGCCCAGTAGCCACCTTTTGCCATCAGCTGTTTAGTGATGGTGACAAAATCGTTTAGTTCGGCAAAAGCTCGGCTGGTAATCACATCAAACTGTTCACCCACCATTGCTTCTACCCGTGCAGTAATTACCTGTACGTTGTTTAAGCCTAGCTCAATAACTGCCTGTTGCAGAAATGAAGTTTTCTTGCTATTGGCGTCCAGCAGGGCTACGGGCAAATCCGGACGTGCAATAGCCACAGGGATTCCGGGCATGCCACCACCACTACCTATATCAATCAGGCCACGGGCATGTACTACATAGGGCAGTAAGGTCAGGCTATCGAGAATATGATGGCTGATAACATCCTGATCGTTACGCAAAGCAGTTAGGTTGTAGGTACTATTCCATTTTTTTAACAGTTCTACAAAAGCCAACAGCTGTAATTGCTGTGGTACTGTCAGATCGATATTCATCTGCTGCAAACCCTGTTGCAGCATGTTTTTCATATCACTCATGCTGTTTTTACTCCCTCAAAACCCCGTTTCAGATGTACCATCAATAATGCTACTGCTGCCGGTGTAACACCGGATATACGCGAAGCCTGTCCTACGGTTTCGGGGCGAAACTGATTCAGTTTCTGTTGTACTTCAGCGGAAAGGCCTTTCACCAGTGTGTAATCGATACTGGCTGGCAGTTTCAGTTTCTCCAAATTTTGGCGGTGACTGATTTCCTCGTTTTGCCGTTCGATATATCCCTGATATTTTGCCTGAATTTCTACCTGTTCTGCGGCATCTGTACTGAGTATTTCCTGCTGCGCATTTGGTAAAGTCATTAAGGCGGCGTAGCTGACATTTGGCCGGCGCAACATGTCCAGCAGGCTGGATTCCTTACTTAATGGCTGCCCCAGCACGCGCTGCTGTTCATTCATGGGCAGATTCAGTGGGGTATACCAAGTATGACTTAGACGTTGTAGTTCATGCTTTACTGCTTCCTGTTTCTGCTGGAACATTTGCCACTGTTCATCACTCACTAATCCTACTGCCCGCCCGAGCTCAGTTAGCCGCATATCGGCATTATCTTCACGCAGCTGCAACCGATATTCAGCACGACTGGTAAACATGCGATATGGTTCGGTTACGCCTTTGGTAATCAAATCATCTACCAGTACACCTAAATAAGCCTGATCACGCTGCAATACCAGTGGCTCGGCTTCGCGAGTATAGAGCACTGCATTGGCTCCAGCCAGTAGCCCTTGTGCTGCAGCTTCTTCATAACCGGTGGTACCATTAATCTGTCCGGCAAAAAACAGGCCGGCTACACTTTTGGTTTCTAGGCTGGCCTTGAGGTTGCGCGGGTCAAAGTAATCATACTCAATGGCGTATCCGGGGCGCAGGATATGTGCGTTTTGTAATCCGGGCATGGAATGTACCAGCTGCAATTGAATATCAAACGGCAGGCTGGTAGAAATACCATTAGGGTAATACTCGTGTGTTGTCAGACCTTCGGGTTCCAGAAAAATCTGGTGGCTGTCTTTATCGGCAAAACGGTTGATTTTATCTTCGATAGAGGGGCAGTAGCGTGGGCCAACTCCTTCAATTTTGCCGGTAAACATCGGACTGCGGTCGAAGCCACTACGAATAATGTCGTGTGTATGACTATTGGTATGTGTAATCCAGCAGGAAATCTGTTTCGGGTGCATGGTACGGCTGCCACGCACGGAAAATACCGGTGCTGGATTGTCACCCGGCTGTTCTTTAAGCTGGCTGAAATCAATACTGCGCCCATCAATCCGTGGCGGTGTACCGGTTTTCAGGCGTCCCTGCGGTAAATTCAGCTCTTTCAGGCAACCAGACAGTCGTTGTGCTGCCGGGTCGCCGGCACGACCACCTGCATAATTTTCCAAGCCTATATGAATTTTACCAGCCAAAAAAGTGCCGGCCGTCAACACTACTGCCCGAGCACGGAATGAAACCCCCATTGAGGTCATCACACCAACGGCACGACCATGCTCTACAATAATATCTTCAACCTGTTGCTGAAATAATTGTAAATTTGGCTGGTTTTCTAGCACGGAACGAACAGCAGCTTTATATAAAATGCGGTCTGCCTGCGCCCGTGTTGCGCGTACTGCCGGCCCCTTTGATGCATTCAGACGCCTAAACTGAATACCGCTTTGATCAGCCGCCAATGCCATGACCCCACCCAGTGCATCCAGCTCACGCACCAGATGACCTTTGCCGATGCCACCAATAGAGGGGTTGCATGACATTTGGCCCAATGTTTCGATATTGTGAGTGAGTAATAATGTATTTGCACCCATGCGTGCGGCAGCCAGAGCTGCCTCTGTACCGGCATGGCCACCACCTACCACAATTACATCGTATTCAGTTGGATAATTCATTTTGACAACAGTGGATTCCATAACGTTGTTTTTTCACGGAACAACGTTTAAGCAAAATATTGCTATTTTACGCGAGCTGCCTCTATTTGTCAGGCTAGTAATTACAAAGAGGGTTTTACTGCATGCGGTTGCTGTTGTTATATGTTGTTTTTAACGACTGTGTACGGCCTGCCAAGCAGTATCCAATCTGGCTCCGGCAGCCTGCAATGCATTATCTGCCTGCTCACGCTGGACATCTGCCTGATTGAAATCACTTTGCAGACGAGTGACATTATCCTGCGCATTTTTCAGTTGTAACTGTGCCGATTGCAACTGAGTTTGCAATTGTAAGGCTCTGCTCTGACTGGCTCTTTGCGCTGCCAGCGCTGTCTGATAGGCTTTCTGCGCACTGAGCAGCTCTACATCAGCAGGGGACTCAGCCCATACCGTAATGGACAGACTCAAAAATAACCATAAGCTATATTTTACTTTCATGCCTGATGACTTTCTTTATTGGAACTAATGAATACATACTCGCTGATATTGCTGCTCGGAAGCTGAACCATTGGTAATACCCATCGGGCGCAAATCAGTTTCGCCAAAATGATCCTGACGAATCAGTTCACCGTGCGCATCCAACAATTCTACATCCAGTACTCGAAACAGTTTCCGGCTACAGTCAATCTGGGTGGTGCTTAGTGCTGTTTTATAGACCGGTGTATTGCGGTAATACTGCTGTTTCGGGTCGATAACGGTTTTACGGTCACGGAAAGTAACCAGATTACCCTGACGTCTGATGCTACGGTTATCTAGTGCATACTGAACATTACCGCTGGCGGATACGCCCAGCTCAATCCAGCTGCCACTTGCCGCTTTTGGTACGCTGGTTGTTGTACATGCAGCCAGAATGGTACAAATAGCCAAGCTGGTCAACAGGTGATGGATATCAATGATTTTCATGCTAATTCCTTGTAACAGTCTGTGGGTGGCTGTCGGAAATGAGGGTAAGTTGCAGTACAATACCTATTTTAGATTAAGTGTAACAGGTGTTTTGTGACCCATGCCGAGCAAATTTTACACGATGTTTTCGGCTACCCGGAATTTCGTGGACAACAGGCAGAAATTATTGACACGGTATCCAGTGGTAACAATGCACTGGTACTGATGCCTACCGGCGCGGGCAAGTCTTTATGTTATCAAATTCCGGCATTAATGCGTGATGGTGTTGCCATCGTGGTATCACCGCTGATTGCTCTGATGCAGGATCAGGTTACGGCTTTAAATATCAATGGCATTGCCGCAGCCTGTGTGCATGGAGGCACCAGCAGCGAGGAAGTTCGGCACATCGCGGATGAAATTGCTGCCGAACGTTTGCAACTATTGTACGTGGCTCCGGAACGGCTGGTTATGCCGCGTTTTTTACAGTTTTTACATAATACCCGCATTAGCTTATTTGCGATTGATGAAGCACATTGTATCAGCCAGTGGGGTCATGATTTTCGCCCAGAATATCAACAATTATCCATACTGGCGAATGAATTTGCCCGTGTCCCGCGCATTGCTCTTACTGCCACAGCTGATAATGCCACTCGTGCCGATATTCAGCACTATCTGGATTTAACAGATGCGCAGGTATTTATTTCCAGCTTTAACCGCCCGAATATTGATTATCAGGTAGTTGAAAAAAATAACGGTAAAAAACAGCTGCTGCAATTTATCCGCAGCCAGATGCATGGTGAGAACGGTATTGTATACTGCCTGTCACGCAAACGCGTGGAAGATATTGCTGCTTTTCTGGGGGAAAACGGTCTGACTGCCCTGCCCTACCATGCCGGACTGGACTGGGACACCCGCAGCCAGAACCAACGCCGTTTTACGCAGGAGGACGGCATTATCGTAGTGGCTACAGTGGCTTTTGGCATGGGTATAGACAAGCCGGATGTGCGTTTTGTAGCCCATCTGGACATGCCGGCCAGTATTGAACATTTTTATCAGGAGTCGGGCCGTGCCGGCCGTGATGGCCTACCGGCCACCAGCTGGCTATGTTATGGTCTGAATGACTGGGTATTGCTGCGTGAACGAATTCAGTTAGCCGATCGGGATGAAACACAAAAACGTATAGATTTGCAAAAATTAGATGCAATGCTGGCCTTTTGTGAAACTGCCGACTGCCGCCGCCAGCTGCTGCTGCGCTACTTTGGAGAGGACAGCCAGCCCTGCGGACATTGCGATAACTGCATTGATCCACCCAGCCGATTTGACGGTACCATACTGGCGCAAAAACTACTTTCCTGCGTGTATCGGGTGGGGCAGCGTTTTGCTACTGGTCATGTGATTGATGTTTTGCGTGGCCGCGAATCGGAGTGGATATTACGCTATGGTCATCAGCAATTATCCACCTTTGGCATCGGCCGTGAATTGAGTGTCAAGGAATGGCGCACAGTGGTACGACAATGTGTTGCTGCCGGCTACTTGAATGTTGATATGGCCAATCAAGCCTTGCAACTGACGGAACAGGCACGCGCAGTATTAAAAAACCAGCAGCAGGTCTGGTTACGTCCACTGAAACATGACAAAACCCGCAGTAACCGCAGTAATGATATCTGGCTGCGCACCGAACGCGAAGAACGTCTGTGGCAAACCTTGCGCCGCTGGCGTAAAGAGCGTGCCAGCGAGAATAATGTACCTGCCTATACCATTTTTGCCGACCGCACATTGCAGGATTTGGTACAGCATCCACCTGCCACACTGGCTGATTTAAATCATATTTATGGACTGGGCGAAAGTAAAATCAGAAATTTTGGTGCAGATATTCTGGCTCTGTGCCGAGAATGGGCGCAATAACAGCTAGCACACACCAGTTATACCGCTAACAGATTAACTTATTTTCTCAGGATGCCTTCCTCATGCCTTTTACCCTCTCTCATCCGGCCATTATTCTGCCTTTGTATCGTTACAGCAAATGGTTTTCCATGACTGGGCTGATTGTTGGCAGCATGTCACCAGATTTTGAATATTATATTCGCATGAGAATGTCCGGCATATATGGACATACCTGTATCGGTATCTGCCTACTCAATATCCTTACTGGCCTGACTGTGGCTTTTATTTTTCATCTTATCATCCGCAATCCATTAATTCGACACCTGCCGGCCAGTTTACAGTGTCGCTTTAATGTTTATCTGACATTCAACTGGACGCAATATTTCTGCCGGCACTATCTGATTGTTATCTTTTCACTGTTTCTCGGTAGTCTGTCACATGTATTCTGGGATGCATTTACTCATCCGTCCGGCTGGTTTGTCGACCACAGCCTGTGGCTACAGCAAGAAATAACACTGCCATTTTTGCAACCACTGCCTGTCTATAAACTTTTACAGCATGGCAGTTCTATCGGTGGCCTGCTGTGCATTGCTGCCTTTATTTTGTGCATGCCCCAATCGAACCTGCCTGTTATGCAGATTAACTATCGTTACTGGTTCCTGATTGCTGTGAATGCTTTACTGATTGCAAGTATTCGCATCAGCTTTAACTCAGATTGTCTGCGCAGTGGCCATCTGATAGTGACGGTTATTATGTCGCTGTTTATTAGCACGACCATTACTTCGCTCTACACACAGTACGCCAAGCGCCATATTTAAAGCATACTCGTAATTAGTCGTGCACATTCTATTTAAATTGAGGCATCAGGCAATCTTTGCCAAGAAAACCGGCATCTACACCAGCCAGCAAGAAATGACCATTTTTTACACTTACCTTTATTTTATATAAATATATGATTTATATAAACTAAATAACCATGTCAACCCTACTTGATGCGCTATGTCAAATAAAAGCGAAAAATGCCGCTTTATTCACCACGCCAATCCCATATATAGTAAAAAAAAAGACCACAATGGCACTTTGATACTAAATATAGTATCTACGACACATAAATACCCAGATCAGGCAAATTGTTATTAGTTAATAGCAAAGCAGTAACTTCTGCCTGTTATGGCAGGCAGTAGCAGAAGGATAATCAGCATGAAACCCATTGTAATTAAAAGAGACGGCTGTCGCGTCCCCTTTGATGCAGCCCGAATTCAGGATGCCATACAGCGAGCCGCAAGCGCCGTACACATTGATGACAGTGCCTACTGTACACAGGTAGCTGCAAGCGTCACCAGCATTATTGCCAGCCGAGAATATGTTGATATTCATGATATTCAACAGGCTGTGGAAGACCAGTTAATGGCTGGCCAGTATAAAGAACTGGCACGTGCCTACATTGAGTACCGCCACTCCCGCGATGTGGCGCGTGAATCGCGCGGCCGTCTCAATCGCGAAATTCAGGGACTGGTAGAACAAACTAATTTCAGCCTGCTCAATGAAAATGCCAATAAAGACAGTAAGGTCATCCCCACCCAGCGCGATTTACTGGCCGGTATCGTAGCCAAACACTATGCGCAGCAACATCTGTTACCGCGCGACGTGGTACTGGCACATGAACGTGGCGAAATCCATTACCATGATTTGGACTATGCACCCTTTTTCCCGATGTTCAACTGTATGCTGATTGACCTGAATGGCATGCTTACCAACGGTTTCAAAATGGGCAATGCCGAAATCGAACCCCCGAAATCGATTGCCACCGCCACCGCCGTTACCGCACAGATTATTGCTCAGGTAGCCAGCCATATTTACGGTGGCAGCACCATCAACCGTATCGATGAAGTACTGGCACCCTTTGTCCGTGCCAGCTACAACAAACACCTTACCGTCGCAACAGAATGGCAGATTGCCGATATTGAGGCTTATGCCCGCAACCGTACCGAAAAAGAATGCTACGATGCATTTCAGTCACTGGAATACGAAGTTAACACCTTGCATACCGCCAATGGTCAGACACCCTTTGTGACTTTTGGCTTTGGTCTGGGCACTAGCTGGGAAAGCCGGCTGATACAAACTGCTATTCTGCGCAATCGTCTGGCCGGCTTGGGCAAAAATGGTAAAACAGCGGTTTTTCCGAAGCTGGTATTCAGCATCAAAGATGGTATTAACCACAAAGCCGAAGATATTAACTATGACATCAAGCAACTGGCGCTGGAATGTGCTTCCAAACGCATGTATCCCGATATTCTCAACTACGATCAGGTAGTGGCTGTTACCGGCTCATTCAAAACCCCAATGGGCTGTCGCAGCTTTTTGGGCGTCTACGAAGAAAATGGCGAACAAATTCATGAAGGGCGTAACAATCTGGGCGTCATTAGCTTAAACCTGCCGCGCATTGCCATCGAAGCCAAACATGATGAAGCTCGCTTCTGGCAATTGCTGGATGAGCGTTTGCAACTGTGTCGCAAAGCACTGATGACACGCATTGCCCGTTTTGAAAACGTCAAAGCACGGGTTGCACCGATTCTGTATATGGAAGGGGCCTGTGGCGTACGTCTAAATGCCGATGACTCAGTAGCGCAGATATTTAAAAATGGTCGTGCCTCCATTTCTCTGGGTTATATTGGTCTGCATGAAACCATCAACGCCCTGTACGGTACCGACAGCCATATCTTTGACAGCGAAACCTTACGTCAAAAAGCCATTGCCATTGTGCAGAAGTTACGCACTACTGCCGACCAGTGGAAAGCCGAAACAGGCTATGGTTTCAGCCTCTACAGCACTCCGAGTGAAAATCTGTGCGACCGCTTCTGTCGTCTCGATACCGCTGAATTCGGTGTAATTAACGGCGTAACCGATAAAGGCTACTACACCAATAGCTTCCATCTGGATGTAGAGAAAAAAGTTAACCCATACGATAAAATCGACTTTGAGTCACCCTATCCGAAAATGGCCAGTGGTGGTTTTATCTGCTACGGTGAATATCCTAATCTACAACACAACCTTAAGGCGCTGGAAGACGTATGGGACTATAGTTATCACCATGTACCTTATTACGGCACCAATACCCCTATCGATGAATGCTACGATTGCGGATTCAGTGGTGAATTTTCCTGCACCAGCAAAGGCTTTGTCTGCCCGAAGTGTGGTAACCACGACCCAGCACGGGTATCAGTTACCCGTCGTGTCTGCGGCTATCTGGGCAGCCCGGATGCCAGACCATTTAACACGGGCAAACAGGAAGAAGTTAAACGACGAGTCAAACACCTCAGCCCACAGTGTGGCGCCTTGTAAGCATGAACTACCATCAATATTATCCCGTTGACGTTGTTAATGGTCCCGGTACCCGCTGCACCCTGTTTGTAGCTGGCTGCGAGCATAAATGCCGTGGCTGCTATAACGCTACTACTTGGCGGGTAGATTCCGGCAAGCCATTCGACCAGCAACTGGAAGACCGCATCATCAGCGACCTCAACGACAGCCGCATTGTGCGGCAGGGCTTGTCACTAACCGGCGGTGACCCGTTGCATCCACACAACCTCAGTGCAATCCTACATCTGGTTAAACGGGTGCGGCAGGAGACCGAGCATAAAGATATCTGGTTGTGGACCGGCTACACTCTATCAGAACTATCCGCAACACAAAGACGGGTCATTGATGAAATTAACACCCTGATTGACGGCAAATTTATACAGGAACTGAAAGATCCGTCACTGATTTGGCGCGGCAGTAGCAATCAGAAGATACATTACTTGCGCCCCGCATAACTCAAACCTTAGCACCGTTGCGACTTACAGATTTATCTTGTCCAGTCACAATGGTGCTTTTTCTGCACTCGTACCAGAAAAATTACATTAACAAACCAGTCGGTTATCTATACACCTAATCAGCAAACTGCCTGCTGATGCTGGAAATCACCTAAAATTTACGCCTTGCAAGTAAAATTTTGGGATAATTTATCTTTTATCTGATGACAACCTATAGATCACATAAATCTTATATGTAGCCAACATCACCTAAGCAGCATAAATTTACCAAATTAAACCGTAGCCAACACCACCTACTCCTATCCTGTACATATTGCTAGCCAATTAACAGTGGCAAAGTGGTTTTATCTTACCCAGACAGACATGGAAAACACCGATGAGCATAATTGACTTAACTGCCAAACGCACCGAGACTCAGACAATGCTGGATAAAGCAGACCTACTGTTTGACCGCAGTACCTGTGAAGCTAGACTGGAACAAATGGCTGCGGACATCACTACTGCATTGAGCGACAAATACCCGCTTGTATTACCAGTAATGGGTGGTGCAGTTGTCTTTACTGGCAAGTTATTACCATTGCTGCGCTTTCCACTGGATTTCGATTACATCCATATTTCACGCTATGGTGACAAACTTCAGGGTGGGAGCTATCAGTGGCTGCGTGCCCCGCAAAACGCCGTAGTAGGACGCCATATTCTGGTACTGGATGATATTCTCGATGAAGGGCATACTCTGGCCGCAGTAAAAAAACAGATACTGGAAATGGGCGCAGCCAGTTGCTCCACTGCTGTTTTTGCTAACAAACTGATTGGCAAAGATAAACCGATTATGGCCGACTTTGTCGGACTAGACGTTCCTAATCGCTATGTATTTGGCTATGGCATGGATGCTGAAGGTAAATGGCGCAATCTGGATGAAATTTACGCTCTAGCTGAATAATAATTATTGCGCCACGGTGACAAGTAGCATCGTGGCTATTTTAATCAGCTCATATATGCTGTTAACCCAAAGCAATATGGGATGGCGCAATATACAGTTTTGTTAATTTTTCTAATCCCTGTTCACTTAAACTGATTAATTACAATCAGATCTAAGCCGTTTATTGCTTGAAATATATGAAAGTGACTATTAATTTCATATGTTAATTTATTTATTATTTATATAGTGATTGAAATGGCAACACGTATTCAAGCCACAAAGCTAAGGAGTAGTCGTTTGTTAAATTCTACCGGAAGCAAAGAGCCTAACGAGAAATGTAAGCATTTGTGATATACCAATTAGCATAAGCCGAAAGGGCTTGCTGTTATTCTCCGGTTATCATCAACTTTTTCCCTTTAACAAACGCAGTTTTAATATTTTTAAATGTTGCCTCTGCAACCGCATTGTCATGCCGGTACCCTTTTTACTCAACGAACGTTGAATATTAAATGTATTGAAACCCTCTGCTAGCAACTGATTATCAAACTCCTTTCCTCTATCTAAATGAAATAAATTTAATGATGACAACGGTTACTTAAACTGACCTGATGCACGCATCACTACAACTGCTGTTTTATATTAACCAACACCATAAGCCGGTAATCTATCGATTAGATAAATTCAGTAACACACATAAATAAATCCAGTGATGGCAAACACGCTTATAGGTTAAATCTGCCATTATAGGTACCTACATCTAACTGACGTTGTAAATGATTAGCTGCTGCTGCGTCCTTGCTTGCCGTTTGATATCCTCAGTAACGTTTAACTGTGTACCTTGTGATATCAATGTTAGCGCGGGCAATGTAACGAAAGAAAACACAGATGCACGCTTGTTATAAGGCAAAACAAATGCGTCTGGTTCTATATGATTAATAGCTGCAATTAGAAATGATTAGAAATCGTGAATACTTTATCGATGTAATTAGCGGTCGCTTTCTGTTTAGTTGCTTGGCACTGATAATAAGTATAATGTCTGAATCTAGTTAAGGAACAGCATAGTGCCGCCACAGTATAACAATGTTAGTTTACTTTCAGGATTTTGATTTTCGTGCCATTATCAGTGCAGCCTGTTTGGGGTATCGTTTTCCATCCGTAGCTGTTTAAGTTCTTTTCGTAACACAATCAGTTCATTTTGTTCTGGAATGCGGTTATCTTTAGCCTTAAATGAACCACTGTTGCCTGATTGGCTTATCCAATGGTCGAAAGTGAATGGCATCAAATCATATCCCTTGACCCATTTACTACACGATTTTCCGCGCTGATAAAATTTATCCGGCCATTTTTACAAAATCATCGGTGCTTATCACGCTCAGAGACGTACTCACGGAGATAGAGCATAAATATATTTAAAGTAAAAGAAATACTTTTTTACTGTAAGGATTAGTTGTTTTCAATGTTTCTTGGTCTGCTGCGACTGGTTATGCCACATTATGGGATGGCTCCGGTTGTTCTGATAAATGCTATTACGAGTCAGCAAGTGAGGTTAAATTATGGATTTTAAAATAATATCATTAAGTAGCTTACTGATGCTCAGTATTTCTACAGCATCTGCTCAGGAACGTTCCTTTCTGAAAAATGATCTGGAAAATTTCACCCTTAGCTATTGTCTCGCACAAATTGACTCTGGTGAGATTCTGCGGCGAGAAGCTAATGCTGCAGTCGGAGCTTATGTTGAACGCGGTCGCTATCCCGCTGAAGCCTATAAAGAAGCCGCGCAGGTTACCCATGATTATCTGAAACGTTCTTATAAAAGTTACAATACAGGTATACAGCTAACGGTGATGAAATGTATTGATGCCTCACAGAGTAATGAAATCGCAGCAATCAAAAAACGTTATCTTCAGAAAAAATAATCATCATTTTCTTGTGCGATACTGGATGTACTATAACAATTTAAATGATAACCCATATTCGAATAACAAAATTAAGAGGTAGCCGTTTGTTAAATTCTACCGGAAGCAAAGAGCCTAACGAGAAATGTAAGCATTTGTGATATACCAATAAGCATAAGCCGAAAGGGCTTGCTGTTATTCTCCGGTTATCATCAACTTTTTCCCTTTAACAAACGTAGTTTTAATATCTTTAAATGTTGCCTCTGCAACCGCATTGTCATGCCGGTACCCTTTTTACTCAACGAACGTTGAATATTAAATGTATTGAAACCCTCTGCTAGCAACTGATTATCAAACTCCTTTCCTCTATCTAAATGAAATAAATTTAATGATGACAACGGTTGCTTAAACTGACCTGATGCACGCATCACTACAACTGCTGTTTTATATTAACCAACACCATAAGCCGGCAATCTATCGATTAGATAAATTCAGTAACACACATAAATAAATCCAGTGATGGCAAACACGCTTATAGGTTAAGTCTGCCATTATCATCTGCTGTTAGGCACCTACATCCAACTGACGTTGTAAATGATTAGCTGCTGGGTCCTTGCTTGCCGTTCGATATCCTCAAGAACGTTTAACTGTGTACTTTTTGTAAGGCAAAACGAATGCATCTGGTTTCATATGATTGATAGCTGCGATTAAAAATCGCCAATATCTTATCGGCGTAATTGGTGATCGATTTCTGTTTAGTTGCTTTGTACTGATTATAGACATGATGTCTGGATATACCCAAGCAGCGACATAATGCCGCCACAGCATAACGATGTTAGTTTACTTTCAGGATTTTGATTTTCATGCCATTATCAGTGCAGCCTGCTTTGGGATATCGTTTTCCATCCCTAACTGTTTAAGTTCTTTTCGTAACACAATCAGTTCATTTTGTTCTGGAATGCGATTATCTTTAGCCTTAAATGAACCACTGTTGCCTGATTGGCTTATTCAACGGTCTAAAGCGGATGGTGTCAAACCATATTCCTTGAACACTTCACTGCATGATTTTCTATTACTATAGTTTAACCATTGTCCCTGTTAAATCAGCATTAATAGTGCGTCATGCGCGTTTTTATTGATGTTTCATTTTTTTCTTTTTAGTTTTAGAGTTAAGTTTATCTTGCCCCTAAAAATTTGTATGAATTAATGTAGCCATTTCACTAATTCATACAAATTTCAATTTTAGATATACAACATATTGAAATTTTATCAATACCACAATAATATACAATTTATTTACAAAAAAACTAATTTAATAACATATTGTTATCTAAAAACTATTTATTGTTTACAATACACACATTATTCATTTTTAAGGTTACAATTATTATTAATTCTAATATTTACTTAACACATTCTTGACAAATATAATTAACCGCCAGTATGATGACTAAGCCGTATTAAATAGTACGGTCAGCTCTGGAAGGCTGTTTTATCAGACAGATAAACCATTGATATTTTCATATTGTGGTATCTCATATTCTGTTTACCAAGTCATTGGCATACCTTTTCCATGGTAGACAATGGCAGGGAGGCTTTACGCCTGCCGGTTCTGATTAACGGTCTTCCAGCCTTGCCATTCTTCTGCCGCCCCTGCGTCTGGAAGCGCATTAGCGGTTTGGTTAGAATAATCAGGAAGGGCAGTGTTTATGACTACATTTGTGGCGAGAAACCGCCATTTGGAAGCGTACATGTTACGCCTGTTTCCTCCAGCGATGGTTTTAATGAACGGCACGCAGGTTTCATCGGAGCCTTGCCATATGTAATTTGCGTGAAAAAACACCTTTAAACCTGATATATGCCTATTTATCAGATATAAACTGAATTACCTAAAAAATTGATTATTTATCCTGTGAAACCTGACAGCGTGACTAATTGAGTAATACAATCGGTAACGAAATAATTAGTTTTTTAATAAGATACTTTATTTATTATAATTTTTGTATTAATTACTACAATTTTCTGATTGTAGAAAAGGGTTGAAAGATGTTTCAAAAAAGCAATTGTCTAACTAATATAGGATGATGTCGGTACAGAATTACGAATTCTGGTCATTATCCACTACCACTTTGTTTGTCTATGTTTCCTGGTTCTTTAGCTTTTTTTAAGGGGCGGAACCAGGCTTTTTACACTCTGCACCAGCATTATTTTATATTTAATATACAAAAACATAAACCATAATCATTTCAGTGCTTCATCGCCGCATGACCTTCATCACGTAATTGCAATATTTTCTTGCCTTCTGTCTTAGCCTGTGCCAATTTTCCAGCGTTAACTAGCTTACTGGTTTTATCGATTTCAGCAATTAATTTATCTATTTCCAACTGATACATCTTCAATTTAGGGTTATTTGACGCAACATTTGCCAGCGCGTTTGGTTTTTGTGCCCGAGCCGCTACTGCCGCAGTACGCATACTGGCTAAGGCCTTACGGGCATCGACTATCGTTTGCGCCGCATTAAAGCGCGCATAACTCATCGTAATCGCACCCATATACATATTTACCTCATTCGCCTGTACAGGCACACTGGAAAATGTCAGAGATATTAACAATATCCCTGTAGATAAAAAGCGTTTTGTTGTCATTTGATTTTCCTGTTATTGAACTAATCCTTACCAGTCGGTAATCAGACCAATTACATTTAGTAGTGCGAAACCAAGCTTTATTACAAGTGTTACAAACTTTGTGCTTCAATCAATCTGTGCAAAAAATGGTCACAGCGATTTAGCTGCTCCAGTTCGATATATTCATTGGCTTTGTGTGCCACAGTAATACTACCGGGACCACATACCACCGTGCTGATGCCACTATTCTGAAACAGACCTCCTTCAGTAGCATAGGCTACTTTAGCGCGCTGTTCAATATCCACCAGTTGGGCAATCAAAGCATGCAGCTGTTGATTATTCTTATCATTCAGGGCGGGTACTTGCACATTATGCGTCAGTTTAATTACTGCTTCTGGTGCAACAGCCTGCATGGCAGGTAAAAGCTCTGTTGTAATATAGTGTTGAATAGGCTTAATCAGTTCTTCCACTGTCATATGTGGCAGATTGCGATAATCAAACTCAAAGGCACAGTAATCAGGCACAATATTGATGGCTGTACCACCCCTAATCAGGCCGGTAGATACTGTAGTAAATGGTATATCAAAGGCATGATCCAAATCTGCCCGTTGCTGTAACTGTTGCGCCAACTGATTGATGAATACAATCAAGCGGGCAGCATATTCAATCGCATTTACACCATTGGGCGTAAGCGAAGAATGGGCATTCTTACCGTGTACCTCACAACAGAACGTATGGATACCTTTATGAGCCACTACCATCTGCATGGATGTAGGTTCACCCACAATACAGAATTGTGGCTGCAAACCTCGTTTCTCCAGTTCCGCCAGCATAACCGGCGCACCAAGACAGCCGATTTCTTCATCAAAAGATAAAGCGATATGTAATGGCATTTTCAGTTTGGCAGCCTGCATGGCAGGAACGGCGGCGAGCACACTGGCAATAAAACCCTTCATATCACTACTGCCTCGACCATATACACAACCATCACGCACATCGGCTACAAACGGATCAGACAACCAGTCTTGTCCATCTACCGGCACCACATCTGTATGACCAGAAAACACCACCCCACCTGTTGTACTGCCATCAGCCGCAGCAATCGTTACAAACAGGTTAGCTTTGTCTCCACTTACATTATGTATCAGCCATGGCGACAATTGCCGGCTTTCCAGATAATTAGCCACATGGTTAATCAGAGCCAGATTACTCTGGCGGCTAGTGGTATCAAAAGCAATAAGCTGGCGTAACCAATTAAGGGTGTCCACAACAATTCTCCGGTAAATTCTGCTTCAACCATAACATATTTTATGCTCCTAACGTAGCCACCGCAGCATACAATATTCTGCTTGACACAGATAATCGCTACAATAGCCATTTATTTAAGGGCACAACAGATGAAGCAGCAATTCGATTTAGCCGGACATCCTCATATTGCGTTATGTGATTTACTCAAATTGGCCGGACTGGCAGAAAGTGGGGGGCGTGCCAAGCAACTGATTGCCGAAGGCAAAGTACTGCGTAACCACCAGCCGGAAACCCGTAAAACAGCAAAAATTGTTGCTGGTGATCGTATCCAGCTGGCAGACTGTGAAATCTGCGTAATTAACAGTCAGGTATGAACATACCAGAATTATCAACTCGGCCAGTCCCTCCAGAAGACTGGGAGTGCTGCAACAGCGATTGTGGCGATGCCTGCGTCTGGCAGATTTATTACCGCGAACAAGCTGCATATGAAGCCCGACAAGCGCAACCGGCCACATCATCGCCGACAAATGAAATTAACTTATGAGTATTGACTTACACTGCCATTCTACTGTTTCCGATGGTGCCCTGACACCGGCAGAAATTGTACAACGTGCGCAAGCCAATGGCTGCACTCTGCTGGCACTGACAGACCACGACCACACAGGCGGTGTGGCTACGGCACGTTTGCAGGCAACACAAGCCGGAATAACTTTAATTAATGGTGTCGAAATCTCAGTAAGCTGGCGTGGACGCACCATACATATAGTTGGCTTGAATATTGCTCTGGACGACGAAGTATTACAAACCCTGCTCCAGCGCCTGCGCAGTGGTCGCCTGCTGCGCTTACAGGCCATTGCTGACAAATTGGCCAAAAAGGGCATAAGTGGAGCCTATGAAGGTACACTGGCACTGGCTACCAATATAGATATGGTGACACGGACACATATTGCTGATTTTCTGGTCAGTGCCGGTCATGTAAACAAAAAAGCAGATGCATTTCGTAAATATCTGGGCGATGGAAAACCCTGTAGCGTCAAACACCAGTGGGCTGAACTGGCTGAAGTTGTCGCGGCCATCCGGCATGCTGGTGGCATTGCGGTTATTGCGCATCCAATGCGTTATGAACTGTCGGCCACTGCACGCCGCAATCTGTTTAGTGATTTTAAGACCTGTGGTGGTACTGCCATAGAAGTACACAGCGGACGTTCTAGTCTGAACGACCGTCTGAATTATGCCTTGTTGGCACAACAATTCGGATTTCTGGCCAGTTGTGGCAGTGATTTTCATCGCGATGGTGATTTTGGAGGTGGGTTGCTTGGCTGCTGTCCGCCATTACCGCCCGTATGCCAGCCAGTGTGGTCTCATTTTACCTAATTATCACCGTGAATCAGAACATCTAAACTGATGACAAAAAAAAATTATCACTGCTTTTATTTTAAGCAAAAGGATTACCATATTGATTACAGTACTGATAAAAGTCCAAGCTATGCGAGCACACACATTGCTGTAACTCAGATTCATTGTTGAAGTTAATCATTTTCAATATTTAAACAGCAAATTCCAGTGCAGCCACCCAATTAGTCACGACTACATTACCTACCTGTTTGGTAACATAGTGATCTCTATTTTGACAATTTTGAAAATCACCGTATATGTACTGGTTGCTGTTTTCTTCTTTTTTCCTGAATCCACAAATTAACGTTATGCGCCTTCCCAATCGAAATATTCTTTAAAAATACAAAAACTGCCTAATTTATAATTTAGAATCTTTTTTACACAAAAAAAAATGAATGGGTATTACATATACAAATAAGGCTATATTGCCAAAATCACCATTCTCACCACCTTAAACCTGCACTATCTTCGCGCAATAGCAAATATAAGCAATAGCACGCTGCTGGTTATTTTCATTTATCCTTTCTCAATAGCACCCGATCATCAGCGTTTTCTACGACAACGCATTACTCTGTGCACAATAATCAGCAAATTACTGAAAGAATCAGAAAGCACTTAACGACTTTGGTCAAAAAATCATATTAAAACTGCATCAGCACTCTATTACATTAAATTCTGTAGAGCTGTTACAGGATGTACGATAATTGTCTACCTGCTATCATTTCACCTAAACCAATTATTTGCCAATAGGATAGAACATGAAATCTCGTGCTGCAGTTGCTTTCGCTCTGGGTGAAGCCTTGAAAGTTGTCGAAATAGATGTCGCACCACCCAGAGCAGGTGAAGTACTGGTGAAAATCACCCATACTGGTGTATGTCATACCGATGCATTCACTCTGTCTGGTGCTGACCCGGAAGGCGTATTTCCTGTCATCCTTGGTCATGAAGGTGCTGGTATTGTCGTAGAAGTCGGGGAGGGAGTCACTTCAGTCAAACCGGGTGATCACGTTATTCCCCTGTACACCGCCGAATGTGGCCAGTGCCTGTTCTGCTGTTCGGGCAAAACTAATCTGTGTACCGCAGTCCGTGCCACACAGGGCAAAGGACTGATGCCAGACGGTACCACACGCTTTTCCTACCAAGGACAACCAATTTATCACTACATGGGCTGCTCCACTTTCAGCGAATATACCGTAGTGGCAGAAGTATCTCTGGCCAAAATCAATCCTGAAGCCATGCATGAACAGGTATGTCTGCTTGGCTGCGGAGTAACAACCGGTATCGGTGCAGTACACAATACAGCCAAAGTGCAGGCTGGAGATACAGTCGCCGTATTCGGATTAGGCGGTATCGGACTAGCTGTGGTACAAGGAGCACGGCAGGCCGGTGCCAGTCGAATTATTGCGATTGATACCAATCCGGCCAAGTTTGCGCTGGCCAGACATTTTGGTGCTACGGAGTGCATCAATCCGCATGATCATCAGGAACCTATACAGCAGGTCATTATCCGCATGACAGAATGGGGCGTAGACCACAGCTTTGAATGTATCGGCAACGTCGACGTGATGCGTGCAGCACTGGAATGTGCGCACCGAGGCTGGGGACAAAGCATTATTATCGGAGTAGCTGGCGCCGGTCAGGAAATAGCCACACGACCTTTTCAACTGGTTACCGGACGGGTATGGAAAGGGTCTGCATTTGGTGGGGTTAAAGGCCGCTCGCAACTCCCAGATATAGTAGAAGAAGCAATGCAGGGCAAAATTGAGCTATCACCCTTTATCACCCATACTTTACCACTATCAGATATCAATCAGGCATTTGAGCTGATGCATGCAGGCGAATCAATCCGCACCGTTATTTATTACTAAGATCATATTTTTACATAATATTTCATCAACCCAATACGGATAAACCCATATGGCTGATATCACACAACTTGCCACCCACAAACTGTTTAACGGCGAACAACGGCGCTATCAGCATTACAGTCGCTACAACCAGTGCAACATGACTTTTTCCGTATACTTGCCATCACGCGCCTTACAGGGTTATCGATTACCCGTACTGTACTGTCTGAGTGGCTTAACCTGTACCGATGAAAATTTTTCCGCTAAAAGTGGCGCACAGCGTTTTGCGGCAGAATGGGGCATAGTACTGGTTATGCCAGACACCAGCCCACGTGGTACGGATGTAGCCGATGCAAATATCTACAGTCTGGGGCAAGGTGCCGGATTTTATGTTAATGCCACGCAACAACCATGGGCACAACATTATCAGATGTATGATTATGTGGTGACAGAACTGCCCGAACTTATCGAAAAGTATTTTCCAGTCAATGAGCAGCGCAGCCTATGCGGACACAGCATGGGTGGTCATGGTGCTTTGATGATTGCTTTAAAAAACCCTCATCGTTATCTTGCAGCATCAGCATTCGCCCCCATTGCCCATCCGAGTGCCGGAGTCTGGGGACAAGAAGCATTCACCGCCTATCTAGGAAGTAATCAGGCAGATTGGGCAGCATACGATAGTACCAAGCTGATCACTCAACATCCGCCTTTATTACCCATTCTTATTGATCAGGGCAGTGCAGATGAATATTATCCGGCACAATTACATCCACAAGATTTCATTCAAGCAGCCAAAATCAAAGGAGTCAATATCCGTTATCACCTCCGCGAAAACTACGATCACAGTTACTATTTTGTTCACACCTTTATCGAAAGCCACATTAACTTTCATGCCGAAGCATTTGGATTATAAACAAACAATTCAGCAGATTAACAACTAGGCTTCAACCACCGATTCGCGCGCAAACGTTTTTTCGCAATAATGACAGCGTAAACGTGTTTCTCCATGGCTGATCCGCACAGAAAAGCGACTCTGTACCGGTTCACCATGACTAGCACAATTGCTGTTAGGACAACGAAATACTTCTGTGATGTTTTCTGGCAAAATAAGTGTACGTTTGCGCACCACACGAAAATTTTCAATATCATTAACTGTAGCCTGTGGCGCAAACAGAGCCAGACGGTTGGCAGCCGCATCATCAAGAAACTGGCCGGATATTTTAATAATATCCTTGCTGCCGCCGGACTGACTGCTCAGATTAAAACCCACAGTGACCGCATTACCAGAATGCAGTAACCTGAACTGGCGCAAAATAGTCAGCCCCTGCCCTACCGGAATGTGATCAATCACTGTGCCGTCTTTTATGGCCTCAACACTCAGCTTGGTCTGATTCATCATTTATTTATCCTTTTGCACTGACTGCTTCAATATGTTCATTCAGAATTGCTGCCAGAATAGCCTGACGCGCATACATACCATTATTGGCCTGCTGAAAGTAATAGGCATGAGGACTATTATCGACATCTGCATGAATCTCATCCACTCGCGGCAAAGGATGCAGAATACGCATATTCGGTTTAGCCTGTTTCAGCATAGCAGCACACAGACTAAAGTGGCCACTGATTCTGGCAAATTCCTGCTCATCAAAACGTTCACGCTGAATACGGGTCATATACAGAACATCTGCCCATGCCAGCGCCTCTTCTAGACTATCGCAAGGTTGATAGACCACACCGTTATCATCCAGTTGTTCACAGATATAGGCAGGCATAGCCAACGTTGGCGGAGAAACAAAAGTAAATTCACAGCCCCAACGGCTGAGTGCCTGTGCCAGTGAATGTACCGTACGACCATATTTCAAATCGCCCACCAAAGCAATTTTTAAATTCTGCAAACACCCCTGAGTTTCACATATCGTAACCAAATCAAGCAACGTTTGCGAAGGATGCTGATTGGTTCCATCGCCCGCATTAATCACCGGTACATGAGCAAATTCACTCACCACACGTGCCGCACCATCCTTCGGATGGCGCATCACAATTGCATCTGCATAATTACTGATAATTCGTGCCGTATCAGCCAGCGTTTCCCCTTTTTTAGCACTGGTATTGGCGCCATCGGCAAAACCGATAACCTTACCACCTAACCGCTGGATAGCCGTTTCAAACGATAATCGGGTACGGGTTGATGGTTCGAAAAAGCACGACCCAATCAAACGCCCATTCAATAAATCAGCCTGTGGCTGCTGTTTTAACTGCAAAGCAAGCGCCAGCAAAAATTCCAGCTGTGCAGTAGATAAATCATTAATAGAAATAAAATGTTGGCGATACAGCGGATTAGCCATAATTTAACCTTCAGCATTTATCAATAGGCATAAAAAAACCCGTTCAGAAACGGGCATATATACGGTAATTAACTACTTTCATGCAACATCTTTCCTAGACAGTATATAAAGCCTGCTGCAAGCATCCACATCACATATTAATCCCGTATAAACTGGTACAAATTATCGCATAAACAGCGCAATGATAAAAGCCAGCCACTTTGAGTTACAATAAACAGTTCATAGTATTTTTATTTCAACATACATTGATTTATCATCAACTGGCACTAAACGTGCCCCTATACTCATTGCTTACCTACGCCCACCCTACAGCCTTGCCGGCAGGTACACGCGTGGCGGTGCGTTTTCGCAAGCGGCTGATGGCAGCAGTTGTATGGGAAAGCAATGTACAGCCAGAAATTGATATCAGTAAAATACTGCCAATTGAAACCGTATTCTCCGACGGCTGGCAATTACCCGCAGGCTGGCGTGCCTTACTCAGTTTTACTGCCCGCTATTATCATTATCCGCTTGGACAGGCAGTCATGGCAGCCCTACCCAAAGGTCTGCGCCAGCCGGCAGCGGTACCATTACCACGTCAGGAGATGATGTATACGCTCAGTACCAGTGGCCGCCTCCAACCACCACCACCGGCACGTTTTCACAAACAGCATGCTGTATGGCAATGTCTGCAATCAGCACCAGTCACACTGCAACAGCTCAAGACCAAACATACTCAGGCCGCGCATTACCTCAACCAGTGGCAGCAACAGGGCTGGATAGAGGCCAAACCTGTTCCGGCATGCGGTAGCATTCCAGCTAGTCAGCATCATCTTAATCAGCAACAACAGCACGCCAGCACATCAATACAGGCCAAATACAACCAGTTTGCACCATTCTTGCTATTTGGCATTACCGGCAGTGGTAAAACCGAAGTCTATTTCGACATCATGGCCAAAGTATTGCAGCAAGACAAACAAGTTCTGTTCCTGCTGCCGGAAATCAACCTCACACCGCAATTAATGCAACGCGTACGTCAGCGCTTTCCGCATACCGTCACTGCCGTATTACATAGCCAAACTGCTGCTGGTCAGCGTACCAGCAATTATCTTCAGGCTGCACTGGGACAGGCTGCGTTAGTGATTGGCACACGACTGGCCGTGTTTACCCCCATGCACAATCTCGGATTAATCGTTGTCGATGAAGAACATGACTACTCATTCAAGCAAGAAAGTGAGCTCCGCTATCAGGCACGTGATCTGGCTGTATGGCGCGCCCGGCAAACAAGTTGTCCGATTGTACTGGGCAGTGCCACCCCATCACTGGAAAGCTGGTACAAAACCCAACAGGGAGATTACCAATTACTCCAACTGAGTGAGCGTGCCCATGCCAGCGCCCAATTGCCACAGATTCATCTACTGGATATTCGCCGGCTACCACTGGATAACGGATTTAGCGATATCATCAAACAAAAGCTACAAACCAATTTTATTCATGGCGGCTTAAGCATGGTATACCTGAACCGGCGCGGCTTCGCTCCAGCATTATTTTGTGCAGCCTGTGGACATACATTTGGTTGTCCAAACTGTTCGGCTAAAATGGTTTTACATCAGCATGCCGGTCAGTTACGCTGCCATCACTGTGATTTCCACCAACGCATCCCCTACTGTTGTCCAGAATGTGGTAATCAGGATTTAAATGCTGTTGGCCAAGGAACACAACGGATTGAAGAAACTCTGCAACATTTACTGCCCGATGCTCGCATTTTGCGCGTAGATCGCGACAGTACCACACACCGGCAGGATTGGGCAGAAATCTATAGCAAAATCATGCAACGGCAAGTTGATGTATTGGTTGGTACCCAGATGCTGGCCAAAGGCCATGACTTTCCCCATCTGAATTTGGTAGTGGTATTAAATGCTGATAATAGCCTCTATAGTGCAGATTTCCGTGCACCTGAACGTTTATTTGCCGAGCTAATGCAAGTGAGTGGCCGTGCCGGCCGTGCGGATTGCAGTGGTGAAGTATGGGTACAAACGCGACAACCTGAACACAAAGTTTATCAGGCTCTGGCGGCACAAAATTATGTGACTTTCGCCACAGCCGAGCTAGCGGAAAGACAGGAAATGGGCATGCCACCGTTCAGCTATATGGCAGCCATTCGTGCCGATGCCAAAACCATGCGCGAGGCACAGGAACTATTGCGTCAGGCATTACAGGGCATTGAGCAGCAACAACCATTACCGGCTAGCGTTAGTGCTTTCGGGCCAGTACCGATGCTAATGGCACGACTGGCCGGTTACGAACGGGCACAGGTATTTCTGGAAAGTAAAAACCGGCGTGATCTGCACCACAGCATCTCCATCTGGCAAAGCTGGCTACAGCATCTGGAAAAAATCTATCCACGCACACGCTGGCTGATTGATGTTGATCCGCTAGAAATGTAGTCTTATTCTTCTGTATATATAAGAACTTTCTTCCAGCATTATTTATGCGTCTATACATTGTGACACCGGTTTATCCAACCAATGACATGTACACAACAATTATCATATCTCGGACAAAATAAAAATCTGGTCATCAACCATATCAGCCGACAACCAGATTTAATATTTAATTCAAAATTTATTTGCGACCACTCAGACCATGCCAGATACGCGAGAGCAAAGATTTTGGTTTTTTCTGGCGCGTAACCTCATTACCATCATAACCAACCTGCGATTCTTTAGGAAAAGTACCAAAAGGTTTAACAGCATAATTTTCCAGCTTATAGCCAGCATCCAAAGCTTCCTGATAATACTGGTCAAACAGCTCAACCAAATCCTTGCGCGGATGTGGCAGAATATCACTGTCAAACCAGTGTTTCTGTCCAGTGGCAGTCAAACGCGGAATTGAGTATTTATGACTGAACTGCGTACCCATATCTGAATAGTGCAGAATTTTCATCTGCTCAATCGGCATACCTTCGCCATCAACACAATTCCAAGCCGCAGTATAAGCCTGCACCCATTCCGGATGCTGCTTAAATTTAGCCATCATTTTCTTGTGTGAATCAGGGTCAGCACGCAAAGTAGCCTGTTCAGGCAATTTAGCTTGTGCCTTAGCACAATCCCAGACACAGGTACATAAACGGGTAAAACGTTTACCCTTAGCATGATCATGCACTTCCTTAGCCGCAACGATTGCTTCACCCTCAATAGGATGCTCCCATAACTCAGCCAAGTCAGCCAGAACAATCATATCTGCATCCATATAAATGGCACGTCCCTGATAATCACAGGCAGCAGGAATACCCCAGCGGAAGCCAGAAAACGGCGTCGCCCACTTTTCAGTATGCCAGCCTGCGCCAGATTTTGGATCTGAGTACCAAGGACTATCTGGATCATGACTCAATTGCATCCAGACAATTTCTACCGGCCGCGACGTATGCTTATGGATACTGTAATCCACCACCATCATCTGTTCCAGATCACAGTTATTGGGGTCACAGCCCACAAAAACCTTAATAACATCGTTGCTCATGCATAAACTCCCGATTTTGCTTACAAAATAAATATCATTGTAATACTAACGCAAAAGATACCGAGTTAAATGATAACATTAATCAAATATCACTTGATAAAAAACAAGTAATACATTTAACTTTATAAAAATCAGCCAAACTTAATTCATATATATATCAGTTATTTCTCCACATCATTCTGCTACATTACCCTTACCAACCATATCAGTCATAGCCTCAAAAATATGATAACTCTTGATTAATCTGTCTATATCTTAATATAGTTAACAATCATCATCCTATCTGGTTGTACACATACAGCATTCCTTCATAATTTATGATGCCCCACAGCCCACAAATTATGCCTATCAGTTATTGCACACCAGCTCCAATACCAATTACACTTGAATGATCGCATCTAACATGTTTTATCACCTATTACTACAGTTACCATATTTAAATAAAACATATACAATGATTTGGCTAACTATTCAGCCATCAGTATCTGAAACAGTATATCCTGTATAACCATAGCATTACCGATGTCTCGCTGTGATACCAGATTTAGTATGAAACAGGTATAACTAAAAATTCTCTGTATTAAAATACACAACAAAGCCGAACCAATCCGTTTTACACCTAAAAACAAATAAATTCCATTCCGATACAAAAGAACCGCTGTCAGAGTACACAACGGTTTCACAAATAGTCCTGATACAGATTTATTCGGGCAACAACTCAATTTTACTCGGATCCCTGCCTTGCTGCTTCAACGACACTACTGAAGTAAACAACATATCACTGGAAGAGTTCAAAACCGTCTCGGCAGAATCCTGAATTTCGCTGATTACAAACCCGATTGCCACCACCTGAGCAGCTATAGCTGGATCAATACCAAACATACTACATGCAACAGGAATTAACAGCAGCGAACCACCCGGTACACCAGAAGCACCAAGAGCACAAACTGTAGCCAGAATACTCAGCAATAATGTTTGAATAAAGCTGACATCCATACCTAAAGTATGCACAGTAGCCATTGTTAACGTCGTAATAGTGATTGCCGCCCCATTCATACTCATCGTCACTCCCAGCGGGATAGACAGCGAATAAATTTCTTCCGGCAATTGCATACGCTGAGCTAGACGGATATTTACTGGAATATTGGCTGCCGAACTACGGGTAAAGAACGCCGTAATCCCACTATAGCGCAAGCAGGTAAATACCAGCGGATAAGGATTTTTGCGAAAATTCAGGAACACAATCAGCGGATTGATCACCAGCGCCACAAATACCATCAAACCCAGTAATACTCCGATCAGCTCCAAATAATTTTTTAATTTGGCCAGACCATCACTGGTAAAGTGCGAAGCAACCAACCCCAACACACCATAAGGAGCAATAGCCACCACCAGACGAACTACCCAGATAGTCGCATCCGACCAGTTTTTGATAACTGATTTAGTTGCCTCACTACTCTGGCGTAAAGCAATACCCAGTGCTGTAGACCATGCCAGAATACTTAGGAAATTACCATTTGCCAACGCATCAACCGGATTATCCACAAACTTAAGGATAATATTCATAAGAATCTCTGCCACACCTTCCGGTGGTTTCTCTGATATTGGCGGTACATCCATTACCAGATGCAACGGATACAAATAACTTACAGTTGAAGCCAATACCGCAGAGATCAGAACAGTAACCGCATATAACCAAGCTACCGATTTAATACTGGAAACATTATCAAACTTATTATTAACAATAGAAGATATCACCAACACAAAAACCAGAATAGGTGCAGCCGCACGCAAAGCCTGAATAAATACCCTACCCAGAAACTCCAGTTTCACTCCATACTGCGGTAAAAAGGCTGCAATAAATGCACCAATAATCATACATACCAGCATGCGTACAATCAGATTACTCTTAAACAATACCCATAAAAGCTTCTTCATTCACAATCCTTGGTTATAACCGGATACAAACATATTCAAAAACAGATTTTAAAAATCACCCGGCCAAACACACAAATTCACCAGTAGTAAATCATGCCCCATAAAACCCGTTTCAATCCAACCTCACAGCGCCACTAAACCTTAACAGAAAACCATTTCAGCTTACCGGCAAGATAACAAGTTTAGCATTAAACCGGCCTAAAACAACGAATAATCAGCAAAACAGCTAGAAACAGTTAAAAAATATCAGATATTTATTAATATAAATTAAACAGCTCAAACAGCACAAAAATTTAAAATGCTATACTTCACCATCCAGAACCGCCCAGATACAATAAATAATGGACAAACCTGTACAAAATTACATCCTATGTATGAAATGGGGACAGAAATATGGCGCCGAATACGTTAATCGCCTCTATAGCATGGTAAAACGCCATCTGACGCTCCCATTTACCATGATTTGCCTGACCGATGATAGCAAAGGCATTGACCCAGCCATTCAGTGTTATCCACTGATACCTTTAGACTTGCCCAATGACCTACCTGAACGTGGCTGGAATAAACTCACCACATTCAGCGCCAACCTATATGGATTGCAGGGCACAGCTCTGTTTCTTGATATTGACATTGTTATTATTGATAACATTGACTGCTTCTTCACACATCCTGCCAATCAAGATGACGAAGTATGGATTATCCGTGACTGGAAAAAGCCATGGCGAAAGGTTGGCAACAGCTCAGTATATCGGTTTCAGATTGGTGCATTACCAGATTTAATGGATTATTTCCGTAAACATTTTCAACACATCCGGCAGCAATTTCGCCATGAGCAGGCATTCTTATCTTGGTATGTGCGTGAAAACCATCAACTTCGTTACTGGCCGAATAACTGGTGTCTGAGCTATAAATATAATGTATTAAAAAAAATGCCTTATGCCCTATGGAAACCACCAGAAAAACCGAATTACGGCAAAATAATCGTCTTTCATGGCGAAGTTAACCCACCAGATGCCATCAAAGGAGGCGGCGGAAAATGGTACCGTAAAATCCTACCGGCTCCATGGCTAAAAAGTTATTGGCAATAAAAAACACCTCCACCATGAAAACAGTACAACAACACAGTAAGTTCTTCATCATCGGTAATGCCGACGAACAGAACTCCATTGCACATCTGATTAATGAAGACGACATCGTAGTCCGCTTTAATAACCCCAATCCAAACTGCACACTCATGGCGGACTGGGTATTTATAGCCAATGGCTACACACAAATCCGGCATCTCACTATTAAACATCAATTCTTTAAGCCAGATACACATATATTCTTCCGCTATTCCAAAGAAGATATCTGGTCCAGCAGGTATCAGAATATTCCCCTACACAAGCGGATAAAATATCTCTGGCGGTTTCCCAAATGGGTAAAACATTCTCATCTGGATCAATATCAAATCAACACCATACCCACAGACACCTATCGGCACTGTGCTGATATATTAGGCTTTCGTCAGCCTAGCACAGGCCTGCTAGCCATTGATTATATCTGCCAGCATTACCCCAGAAATAAGATTTATATTCATAACTTTACCAGTGAGGGCTGGGTCGGACATAACTGGGATGACGAAAAGCAACTAATACATAAATGGATTACCACAGGTAATATAAGCGCGGTCTGAACAAAAACTGTTTTATTTATCAGAAAATCTGGCTAAACCTGATTTCAACATCAGTTTAGCCGCTTTGCTCCACATACCTGTACGTACCAATAACGAGACCGTAGCACAAGTCGACAAACTTTTTCGCGCATATAACTGCTTAGCCAAAAGCAAAATAGCCGCTCTTTCCTCGTCAGACAGATCCATTTTTGTCAGTTTACGGCACAACCGCAAATAATACAGGTGAGCCTTATATAATAAATAGGCACAACATTTTTTATCGCCCACCACAGAATCAGCATAGTTTGCCTGTGTCAAATAAGCCTCAATGCCATAAGCCTGTTTCAGGCTCATTTTTTGTACAATAGAATCCGGCCAGATACGATAATGCACCAAAATCTGCGGATAATAAAAATAGGTTTGACACTGATTCAGCACTGTCGGTGTATTCGCAATATCCTCATAGGCAGGAATAGTAAAATGACACATATCTGTCACCAGAGTACGCCGGAAAACCTTATTCCAGAAATAATGCTTACCATCCATAATAGCAAGGCGGTACAACTCCCCGTTTTTCTGATGCAGTAAAGTATTTGCAGGCGAAATAGACAAATGCTCTTGATATTTAACTTTTCCACTGCCATCAAAAAACACATCATAATCAAATAGCACCACATCAGGGTGATATTGATTCAGAATAGCTTGTATCTGTTGAACAGCCCGACGTTCAACCCTATCATCCGAATCAATAAACCAGATATATTCAGCATCGCTGGCCTGTAACAGACACTGGCGAACTCTGGTAATGCCTAGATTTTCCTGCCCACACAACACACGAATATTTACTTCTGGATAACTGCACTGATATTTTCGAATTACAGCAAGTGAATTATCCGGAGAAAAATCATCATAAAATATAACTTCAATCAAAGGAGGCAAATCTGGCAATAAGGTATCCAGTAATTCAGAAAGATAAGATTCAACATTAAATACAGGAATCAGAATACTTAAATCCATCCTACCTGCACCCGCACAACTATCCTTAATTCCCTCCACAAACCTATTCCTCAAAGTCACTTTTTATTATAGGTACCATCATACGTTGTGCACATCCCGACACTGACAGTTGTCGCCATCCCATACGAATTTGTGCAGCTAAACGGCGACATTTAAAGCGTACACTGCTATAAACATTATTCGCCCGTGGTTTCAAATTGTCCTGTGGTGTTATCGTCGAAACAAAAGAAACCGGTGGTCTCAAGCCATAATTAATACACTGATCTAACTGAATCGCAGCAGCCGGATAAACCTGCCAAGCATTTAACTCATATGAACGACACAAAAATGCATCTGCCAATGCTGGCGCTGAATGTTGGGCTCTGTTTAACAATTTCTGTGCACCAGAGGGAAATAGAATATATGCAGCCGCACCGGTACGATCCTGATATAACTGACGCAATTCATAGCCAGCAATAAGAGTATCGGCTTCTTTACTCAACCATTTACGCCGATGGCGTGTTTCCAGATTCACATAATCCACTTCAATTGTTCGGGAAAATAACGCCGCCAGAACATCAAAAGTGTTATGAGAAAGTAACGCATCATCCTCAAGAATCAGCCAAGGCTTGGCAGTATCCAACACATATTGCCATGCTACCTTATGACTCAAAAAACAAGCTACCTCAGCTGGGCGCATTTTACGTTCCCAGCCATTTGCCAGTTGTTCATATCTGTCAGACAGAATATCTGAACTGTTAACAGCAGCCAGACGCTGCATCGGTATCTGTAAATGAGCCAGCTGCTTACACTGAAACTCCAACCGCTCAGCAGAATGATCCAGATTAATTACCAAAGCAGAAATCATCTGTTTCCTTCACCACAGATATTACAAAGAAACATCAGAACTGTGCCGAAATAGAATATCCTCAATCTCGCGTATCCGATCCATGCGACGTTGTACTTTGCTTTTACGAATTGAAAATAACTTTCCCCTTGTTCTCAGATTTTCATGAACCATTCGTGCAGCCTGTAATTGTTCAATGTAAACTTGCTGTTTTGGCGCCCGTAAATTGTCTTCACGATCAAAAATCCAGCAAAAGCCAACCGGCAAGTGAACAACTTTATAACGAGGCTGAGCCGAAGCCTGATCAGCAGCGATGACAGACTGCAATACCTCCTGATCCCATATTTCAGGATGGGCTATACACTGCCGATTCCATTCAGCCAATAAATGCCTTACAGCATCCGTATCCTGCAAAAACAGAGTTGCAGAAACTAAATGACCATCACCCAAATCATAATAAACCGCCATATCACAATCTAGCCCAGCCAAATACTTTAACGGAGAAACATGGAAAACCGCATCAACATCTACATAAAGCATAGGACCATTGACCAAATCCCGTTCACGCAGCAAATAAGCCGACTTAAATGATGTATTGGCTTCCCAGCCCCCCTGATTCGGGATCGTTGTTGTTTTAACCCTGATATCCAAGCGCTCAGCTGAGGCACACATACGTTTAGCTTCATGAGTATAAAACTCATCATCAGTATGATACGCTACAACCGTTACACCATCATCTGCTGAAGCTTTCATGTCATCACTAACCACCTCAGCCAGTGGAACCACAACACGGCGATTCCTGGCGCGCCATGCATATTCCCTACTAAGTTTAACCATTATTACTATTCTCTCACATTACCAATGTATTCATTATAATCGCGTCCAGCCATACATACGTACAACATCGAATCGGCGCTGCCAATGTCGCCCCTTAACAAAAAATCTCTTGAATTTCTGCCATAAAGTCAATCTAAAACGCACACGGTGGGGAATATCTGAATCCAGTGACTGAGAGGCTAGTGGTTCAACCATAAATGCCTCTTTTAACCGGCCACCACTATAATGCCAAATCTTATCAATAGGATAAAAAAGATTTTTACTTGCCAAAAGCATACTTCTAGCCCCATGCAAAGATACAATATAACAACAGGCTAATGACGGCGCAATATCACATTCACAAGCAATCATCCCATTACTCAAAGTATGCAAACGAAAAATCTTCCACCTGACAATCGCTTTACTTTCCATGAAGCGCCACGACCTGCGCTTAAACAATTGCCAGAATTGAGGACGAATAAATTGCTGCTGGGTAACACAAAGATTAATATCTGTAGCATCAATATCATAAAAAGGTTTTTTTAAAGTCAGATTCAAAAAATCAAATGACTCATAATTCTTTTTATCAGCCAGCAAAGAAGCCAGCTCAGGTTTAAGCTGGACATCATCTTCCAAAATCAAAGCATAAGGTATATTTTCAGCTACAATTCGCTGCCATACTGCCAGATGAGATAAAGCACAGCCAATCTCTCCTTTTACTACCTTGCGCTTACATTCCAGTGCGAATCTTTTCTGATTAAAAAATGCTTTCTGCTCATCAGTTAAGCTACTACCATCAATTGCATTTACTCTTTCAAAGGCAATATCCAGATTTTCCAACTGTTGTTTAACAAACGTTAATCTATCTGGACGGCGATCCAGATTAATTAAAAAAGTTTTGAGCATTTATTCAGCACCATACACTTTAACCATATATCATTCATAAATTATAACTAAAAACAGCTTTACCATTAACTGATAAATCTTGCATTCAGACACAATTTAGTAACATATCCTGCTAAAATATCAGTATTCACACAATACGGCACCCTATTCTATTTTAATCACATAATTTTTTAAAACACTGAATCCCACGAAGTTAATTTAACAATGTCGCAACCTACTATTATTCTGGCTATGTCTAGCTACAGCGACTTTGCCAGCGCCATTAAAAGCCATTTAGAATATCACAATTTCAACGTTACTTTTATTGACAGCACCTCAGAAAAACTGAAAAAACAGATTGATGCCAATTTTCACTATCCCAGTCTGAAAACCCACCTGATCCACTCTGCTCGGAAAATTTTTCTGTCAGACTATTCCTACAAATCCCATCTGAAAGAACAGATATATAACCAGAAATTGCAGGAAAATATTCAGAGTACTCTTGGTAATAATCTTTATGACTATACTCTGGTTATTCGCCCCGATCTGTTTTCCCTACCGACTTTACAGTTACTGAAAAATCATACAAAATTAAAATTTGTGGGTTATCAATGGAATGGAATCAAAAGATTTCCTAAAACTCTTCCTACTGTAGATTTATTTGACCGTTTTTTTGTATTCGACCCTACAGATCTGAACAATCCAGAATATAGCCAGTACCATCTCAGTGGGATCAGTAATTTTTATTTTGACATGTACCAGCCGCAAGCAGTACCACATACCGGCCTCATTGCCTATTTTGTTGGATTACATGTAGACAGCCGTATTGCTGCTATCGAAACTTGTGCCAATGCACTTATACAAAATGGCGTTAATTTAAATTTCAATATCAAATTTCGCCCATCTGAAGCCAATAAAGCTGCTTTGTATTCATGCAGACAGATCCAATTTATTCCAGAAAATATTACTTTTGAAAACAACTTACAACATGTTAATACGGCAGATATACTCATTGATATCGTCAATCCCATACATAATGGTTTATCCTTCCGTATATTTGAAGCCTTATATTATCAAAAGAAATTAATCACTAATAATCCACAAATAAAACATTATGATTTTTACCATCCAAACAACATCTTTATCTGGAAGCAAGCAGAAGACTTAGAGCAAATCGCAAACTTTCTGAAAAAACCACTGGTAAACATAAAATCAGACATTGTGCAAAAATACAGTTTTGCAAGCTGGATTAAACATATACTGGATTAACCTACATTCCGATAGATATCCAGTCTAGATTCAGAATATTGCTTTCAAGCACAATTTTCTACGCTGATCATAACAATCATACAATACAGAGTGCTAATTTACAGTAGCAGTATATCTACTCATACAGAATCCTGCTACTGTAAATCCAACAGACTGATCAGAAAAATAAATTATTTTTTGAAAAAATAATTTAAAAAAATATATACAGTTATTCAACTACGATCTTACTACATAGTAATAACCTTAACAGTTTTTCCATTTAGATATGCTTCCAAACCATTAAAACATATATCCTTAACTCATCAAACGTTAGCTCAAAATTTTACATACCCCAAAATATCACAACTAATCTGATATGATTACTTCTATAAAGTATCTTCGGTTGAATTTCGGTTTTCGCCAAACTGCATACGATGTAAAAAAGCATAACGACCATTTTTTGCAAGCAAAGCCTCATGTTTGCCTTGCTCTACAATCCTACCCTGATGCATCACCACAATATTATCAGCATTTTCAATCGTCGAAAGCCGATGTGCAATCACAATCGTCGTCCGATTTTTCATCAAAGTTTCCAGTGCTGATTGTACTAATCGTTCAGATTCAGTATCTAGCGCACTAGTAGCCTCATCCAGAATCAGAATAGGTGCATCTTTTAACAAAGCTCGTGCAATAGCCAAACGCTGCCGCTGACCACCTGAAAGCTTCATTCCCTGATCACCCACTTCAGTCTTCAAACCTTGTGGCATACTGCAAATAAACGACCAGGCATTAGCTGCTTTAGCTGCCTGAATAATATCGGCTTCTGTTGCCTGCGGGGAACCATAAGCAATATTATTGGCAATCGTATCATTAAACAAAACCACATCCTGACTAACCAATGCCATCTGAGAGCGAAGGTTTTTCAGTTCAAAATCCTCTACATCAATTCCACCTATGCTCAGCCGTCCACTAGTTACATCATAAAACCGCGGAATCAAATTTACCGTAGAAGTTTTGCCACAACCCGATTCCCCTACCAGTGCTACGACACTGCCCTGTTTAATCGTTAGATTTAAATGATCAACTGCATTCTTATCTGACTGCTGATAACGCAAGCTCACATCCTGAAAAACAATGTCACCAATAGGTGAAGCCAATTGTTTTGTACCTTGATTTTTTTCTTCAGGTACATCCAGAAAACGGAATACACTGTCAGCAGCCATCAATCCAGTCTGTAAAACACTAGACATATTGGTAATCCGTTTTAACGGATCGAACATCATTAACATTGCCGATAGAAAAGACATAAAATCACCAGCAGTAAAACCTGCATGACTGGCTCTTTTAGCAGCAGCATATAGAATAATCGATAATGACGTAGCAATTAGCAACTGGGTTACCGCACTACCAATTGAAGTATACGACTGCCGTCGCACGGCCAGACTGCGTAATGCCCGATTTGTCTTTTCCAAGCGACTCTGTTCATAGTGTTGTCCGCCATAAATACGCACAACCCGTGTACCATCAATAGACTCAGACAAAATCTGCATAACCTGACCAAGATCATTCTGACTTCTTGCCACCAAACGCCGGATACGTTTATTAATAACCCTGACACACCAGGCAATCAACGGAATCGTAACAAAAGTAACCAGAGTTAATTGCCAGTCAAGATAAAACAACCAAATGAGAAGTCCCAGAACCGTAACACCATCTTTAGCAAAAACAGTAATCACATCAAAACCAGCCGCCGTTATACCTTTAGCATCATTGGTAATGCGCGACATCATACGACCACGGCTATTTTCCTGATAGTAATTAACCGGTAGCATCATCATCTTGGCAAACAAATCACGCTGAATTACCTGAACCATCTGATTAGAAATATAAGCACTGGTATATTCATTAATATAGTTGGCGATACCACGAAAGATAAATAAACCTACAATTTCAAATGGCACCCATTTCATAGCCTCAATATTTTTATCAACAAAACCATTATCAATAATCGGTTTCAGCAGATAAGCAAAAAGAGGGCCAGTTACGCCTACAACCACCATTGCCAATACGGAAATAAAGAAAAACTTTACCAGTCCGCGCATGTATGGAAACAGTCTTTTATACAGATTCTGCGGTGAATAAGCATTGGTTTCTTTACTTTTTTTCATTCGTTACCCAGAACAATCAAATATCTAAAAAAGTTCATATTAATTAAAATACGAAACATGATAAAAAAGCGTGCTTATCAAATTACTTAGCTATTTGCTCACATAAGCACAGTGCAAATCTATTGCATTAAGCAAATACCTAGACTAAAACCACATCTTGAATATAAAACCCTCAAGACTATACACTAGCCGTATTCTATCAAATCGAAAACAACCTGCATGAAATACTTAAAAGAAAATGATAACCTCGTGTAGCCATAACCAATATAAAGATAGCACGTCTGCATGCCGATTGACTACGGTTTAATATTTATTAAACACGTGTTTAAACTTTATATTCCCACAGCCAATGAGCTATAAACTGGGTTCAGTCTGAAAATTAATCTAAACAAACCAATATAAATTAACATATAAAATAGTCAATCAATATTGATTAAAACTTGCCTAAACATTTAGAATAAGTTGCTTTAATTTGTTGTTAATCTCTAATTTGTTTCATTGCATGACCCGTAAAACCATAATATTAGCCATGCCGCCAAGCAACGGCATAGTAGAATTAATTGAAAAAAATCTTCAATTTCATGGATATGAAGTAACTCGTATAGACAGTATCTTAAAATTCAAATACAACAACCTTTGGGAACGTATATACCAATTTTTTCATAAACATATTTCCAGAAATAACACATATAAAGCGAAACTGAAAGCAAAACAAAGTTTACATAAAGCACAAAAACTTCTTGCAAATAACTACTATGAATATACATTAGTCATTCGTCCAGATATTTATCCACAGAAAGTACTAGCATTATTAAAACGACACACCACAAACAAATTTATTGGCTATCAATGGGATGGATTAAATCGCTTTCCAGTAAAAGATATCATTCATCTATTTGATCAGTTTTTTATTTTCGATCATACCGATTTAACTAATCCTGACTACCAAAATTATCAACTGCGTAGCATTACCAATTTTTATTTTGATATGGTACAGCCATATCACGTTAAAAATAACAAACCTCTGGCTTACTACGTCGGAGACCATCAGGTCTGCCGCGTTGCCGCAATAGAATATTGCGCCCAAAAACTAGCTGAAAATGGAGTAGATATCAGATTTATTATACCTACAAGCAAGCCTAAGGATATTAAATGTTACAAATCAAAATACATTACCTTTGGGAAGCAAAACCGACTCTCCTACTATGATAATTTAAAGTATGTCAATTCAGCAGATATCCTGGTTGACTTTGTTATTGACGGGCACAACGGCTTGTCATTTCGACATTTTGAGGCACTCTATTATCAGAAAAAACTGATTACTACTAACACACACGTTCAATATTATGATTTCTACCACCCAAATAACATACTTATTTGGGATGAAAGAAATCTAGATGAAATACAGGAATTCCTTGCAAAACCATTTATCCAAATAGATACTCATATTATAGAAAAATATAGCTTCAAAAACTGGATAAAGAAAGTTTTATAATAACCTGTCTAAAATAATACAACTCTAAAGCAGACTATTCTCTCAATTAGCTCGCAAAGGATTCAAATATGAACAAAACGACTGAATACTAAGTCGTATCAATACTATGACAAGCCAAAGCTAGGGGTTTTGGTTCTAGTGGCTGTACCTAAATAGTGCATGGACAATTTAATTTTTATAGATGGCGAAAAGAATATTGTAATATAAAAAACTCAACTAAAAAACATTTGGATGGGTTAGAGATTAAAAATCTTAAGTTTAAACGGATGCTTGCCTAGTTAAGTGTAAAATTTCTTATTTATGTTAAAATTATAAAAAGGCTTAATAGTGCCGATGATGATACGTAAAGCTTCGGTATCGAACTACAAGCAAAGTGTAACTACTCCCTAAAATAGTACAGCCTCAACGTAGAAAATTCTCTTTATTAACCCACAGGGGATTTAAACATGAAAAAAATGTCTGAACATTAGATCATAGCTATTTTAAAAGAAGCTGAAGCCAATATCCCCGTCAAAGAACTTTGCCGTAAATATGGCATCGGCAATTCAACTTTCTATAAATGGCGTGATAAATACGATGGTATGGAAACCTCAGATATTAAACGCTTAAAAGAACTGGAAGCTGAAAATCGTAGGCTTAAGCAGATGTTTGCTGAACTGAGTTTAAAATCTCAGCTTCAGGAGGAAATCATAAAAAAGCTATAGAACCAACTCAAGCACGTAAAGTCTGGGCTGTGCAATTGCAAGAAAATCATTCTGTTACTATTGCCATGAGCTGCGCTATTGTTCGCTGTGCTTACTATTATCAACCTAAATTACCGGATGATTCGGTGATTGTATCGGTACTCAGTGTTATCACAGATAAGCATTTACGCTGGGGCTTTCCTAAGTGTTTTAATCGTATTAAAAAGCTAGGCTATAACTGGAATCATAAACGTATTTATCGAATATATTGCCAGTTAAAGCTTAATCTCAGGGTAAAGGTAAACAACGTATTCCTCCGCGAAGCCCAGAAAAACTATCAATACCGAATAAGCTAGATGAATGTTGATCAATGGATTTTATGAGTGACAGCAGTCGTAATCAACACAAGTTTAGAACTTCAATGTCATTGATGACTTTAATCGTGAGGCATTAGGTATTGATATTGCGGTCAGTTTACCGGCTGGCAGGGTTACCTGTTATCTGGATAAACTGGCCGAATATCATGGCTATCCACTCAAAATACGAGTAGATAACGGACCGGAATTTACCGGAAAATATTCATCGACTAGGCAAAATCATATGGTATAACCATAGATTATATTCAAGCAGGCAGCACATATCGAAACGGCTATATTGAACGATTTAATCGCACCTATCGCACAGAGGTACTGGATTTATATCTATTTAATAATCTGGAACAGGCAAGAAAGGTAACCGAAGAATGGCTAACCATTTATAACACAGAAAGACCTCATGAAGCATTAAATGATATCACGCAGAGTGAATATAAAACCCGAAAACAAGTAGCGTAATTTTCTAAGTAAATTAAGTACTAAATAAAGGGCATTTTTTACTAGCTCGAACTTAATCTGACATAAATTACCTACTCATCGGCCTTCGTTCTAACACAATCACTGTCTGATGAGTAAAATAAATTCTCTAACTGCTTTTCTTTAGCCAAGTTTGCCAAAGTAGCTTACCATAACAGCATTTCCCTGAATGTGCTCTTTCCCGATTGAAAAACTCTAGCCAAAGCTCAATATCTTGTTGTATCTCTGTCTGTTCTGTATATATTTTACGTCTAAACATAATTTCATAACATTCGGTCTTCATCGTCTTCTTATGGAACCTCTCACATATACCATTCGTTTGCGGACTGTAGGCTTTTGTTTTCTTATGCTCTATATCCTCCAAATTCAGATATAGATCGTAGACATGACGCTCTTTATGACCGTTATATTCACTTCCTCTATCCGTCAGAATTCGTAAAAGCACTACCTGCTCATTATCAAAAAATAGTATCACTTTATCATTGAGCATTTCCGCAGCAACTAAACTATTTTTCTCTGTATATACTTTAGCTAGCGCCAGTCTTGAATATGTATCAATAAACGTTTGTTGGTATATTTTCCCAATCCCTTTGATATGACCAACATAATATGTATCTTGTGCACATAAGTAACCAGGATGCCGGAGTTCAATTTCACCCTGTGCCTCTCGCGCTGTTTTCGCTTTCTCTAATGCCTGTAGCTGGCTTTCGGTTAACACCAGCCCTTCCTGAGCTACTTTTGCTTCCAGAGCGATCAGCCTTTTTTGAAGCTTTCTAAATCATGGCGTAACCAGATTGAACGTACACTATTACCAGAGACCATTATTCCTTGCAGACGTAGCTGATTAGCTACCCAATGTTACCCATAAACTGGAAATTCATAAGCCATATCAACTACAACCTGCTCAATATGAAGCTCTACGTGATTTTTCTCTATAGATTTTTGCAACTTATTTCCTGAAGAGCTAATTCTCCGCTCTGTTCATAGAGTTTTTTGAAGCGATAATAGCTATCGCGACTAATATCCCAGGACTTTACAGGCTTGCTGAACGTTACCTAACTGTTTAGTGAGTTCTAAAAGACCTAATTTTGGTTTGATTATTTTTGCAGATTGATTCATTACTGACACTCCATTGTTGGTTTAAAATATACTAAATGTCAGATTAAATAAAGATTACTACAGATTCGGTAATACCTTATTTATTCATTAAATTCAGTCAGAACAATCATAAAATTAAACTTAAAGAGGCAATTTTATTTTTTCGTATGGAGATAAGTCTAGAATATTCTTTATCCAGTTACCAAATCCATACTTTTTTACAATCTGATTATCTATTGGTTGATAGGGTTTAACTAAAAAACTCTGAATTTTTTGAGAAAGATCTTCTTTACGCCAAATAAGGATATTATCAGGATGATAAAAATCATACTGACAGATCGCCTCATTATTAGTAATTAATTTTTTCTGATAATACAAGGATTCAAAAACTCTAAAAGATAAACCATGGTGCATAGGATTAACAAAATCTACAATAATATCTATTTCATTCAATATTTTAATATTTTCCGAAAAATTAATTGAATTTTCCTCTCCAAAAGTAATTAAATGAGGATGCTGATATTGATTGATTTTTTTTCTATTACTTGTCGGAATAATAAATTTTAACTGAATACCATTTTTTACTAGTTCACCAGCACAATATTCAATATCAGCAACACGCTCAGGAACATGTGTACCAACGAAATAAGCTATTGTCCCAGTGTGCTTTACTGGCTCTGGCTGATACATATCAAAATAGAAATTAGTTATTCCTGTCAACTCATAATCCTGATAGTTCTTGTCAACTAAATCATAAGCATCAAAAATATAAAATTTATCAAATAAATTTATTGTCTCCTTAGTACATGGCATACGTCCTAAACCATCCCACTGATAAGCAATAAATCTTTTTCTGGTAAACTCTTTCAGCAACTGCAATAGTTTCACCGGATATAGATCAGGACGAATAATAATAGCATAATCGTATTTTTTTTCAGCTAGCAATGCTCGTGAGTTAGACAATAATAATTTTTCTTTTAACTCTTCTTTATATGAAAAATTTCCAAAAAATAACTTTTGCATCACAGTATATAAACGCTCTTTCAAATTTTGATATTTAAAATACTTGATATATTCCGGATAATTATCAATATATATTACCTCAAATCCATAGAATTCAAGATTTTTTTGAATCTGCTGGTAAATATTACGACTCTTAGGCATACCCAAAATAATTGTTTTTTTCATCAAATATACCTTGTCTGCCTAAATGAATTCATAAAGCGATTATATAATATAAATCTACATTTAAACTAGGCTAGATAACCAACACATTTATATAAAAGACGACCAATCAAGAATTGTAAATAATCAATTATTAACATAAAATAGAATAAAAATATAATTATTTTAACATTAATTTGCATATAAAAACAGACTATACTTTCTTATATTTCGTTTAAAAATTTTTATAAAAAAACAAATTTTATAATATAAAATACTATGTTTTCCAATTTCTGAATGCAATTTTATGAATATCCTTATTACTGGAGGAGCAGGATTTATTGGTTCTGCCGTTATCAGATATCTAATCAATGAAACTAAGCATAATATTCTAAATGTTGACAAATTAACCTATGCCGGTAATCTTGAGTCCTTAGCAGCTGTAGCAAATAATCCACGTTATCACTTTTGCCAAGCTGACATCTGCGATAAAAATCATTTAATACAGTTGTTTAATAACTTTCAGCCAGATGCAGTAATGCATCTGGCTGCGGAATCGCATGTTGATCGTTCAATTTCCAGCTCTGCCGAGTTTATCCAGACCAATATTGTGGGAACTTTTCAATTGCTGGAAGCTAGCCGTCATTACTGGAATAGCTTATCAAAAGAAAAACAGAGTTTATTTCGCTTCCATCATATTTCAACCGATGAAGTGTATGGCGACTTAAATAACTCAGCAACAGAATTATTTACTGAGGTCACACCATACGCACCAAGCTCTCCTTACTCAGCCAGTAAAGCAAGCTCTGATCATTTAGTTCGAGCTTGGTACCGAACTTATGGGCTACCTGTTATCATCACTAATTGTTCGAATAATTATGGACCTTATCATTTTCCAGAAAAATTAATCCCATTAACAATTCTTAATGCTATGCAAGGAAAAAAACTTCCGGTATACGGGAATGGAGAGCAAATCCGTGACTGGTTATACGTTGAAGATCATGCACGTGCTTTATATGTAGTAGTGACAAAAGCAAAAGCAGGAGAAACTTATAATATCGGGGGACACAATGAACAAAAAAACATTGATGTTGTGAAAGATATATGTAGCCTTTTAGATGAGCTAGTTCCCAATAAAACATTTGGGATAACGTCTTACAAAGAGTTAATCACATTTATTCCAGACCGGCCGGGACATGATGTCCGTTATGCTATTGATGCCACAAAAATCAAACGGGATTTAAACTGGGTACCACAAGAAAGTTTTCAATCAGGCTTACGCAAAACCGTTCTTTGGTATTTAAACAATCAGGAATGGGTAAATCGCATTTTGACTGGGGAATATCAGAAATGGATTCAAAAGCAATATCAATCATGATGAAAGATCATCATAGCAAACAGCAAAACAATCTAAAAGCTAATCTGAATAAAATTTATTGTAAGGAACAAATAGAATGACTAAACGAAAAGGCATTATTCTAGCAGGAGGTTCTGGAACTCGGCTTTATCCAATCACGATGGGAGTGTCTAAACAGCTTTTACCGATATATGATAAACCAATGATTTACTATCCTCTTTCTGTGCTTATGCTAGCAGGAATTAGAGAAATCATGATTATTTCTACACCGGAGGATTTACCTAATTTCAAAAAACTATTAGGTGATGGTAGCCATCTTGGGATTGAATTAGTCTACAAAATACAACCATCCCCAGATGGGTTGGCACAAGCTTTTATATTGGGAGAAGAATTTATTGGTCAGGATAATGTGACGCTTATTCTAGGTGATAATATTTTTTATGGGCAAAGTTTCGGCATACAATTACAACATGCAGCAAAACAAGAAAAAGGTGCTACAGTATTCGGATATTATGTTAACGATCCAGAACGTTTTGGCGTTGTTGAATTTGATACAACTGGAAAGGCATTATCTATAGAAGAAAAACCAGTTAAAGCAAAATCAAACTATGCTGTAACAGGACTCTACTTTTATGATAATGATGTCATTGAGATAGCAAAAAATATTTCTCCATCTGCAAGAGGAGAACTAGAAATTACTGATGTTAATAATGTCTACTTGAAAGAAAAACTGCTGGATGTTGAAATACTAGGACGTGGCTTTGCATGGCTGGATACTGGTACCCATGACTCCCTGATTGAAGCCAGCTCTTTTGTCCAAACAATTGAAAAAAGACAGGGGCTAAAAATAGCTTCACTTGAGGAAATTGCTTTTAATAATCGCTGGATCAACTTAGATCAATTATTTACACGAGGCAAACTTTTTCAAAAAACAAATTATGGCCAATACTTATTAAAAATATACAATGAGTTTTCCAAGAAAGCATAAATATGAATGTTATTGAGACGAAGATAAAAGACCTGCTTATTTTAGAACCGAAAATTTTTGCAGATAATCGTGGCTGGTTTATGGAAAGCTTTAACCAAAGAACATTTAATTCCATTCTTACCGCACATAATCAACCTGTTGTAAATTTTGTACAGGATAATCACTCAATTTCGCATCGTGGTGTAATCCGAGGATTACATTATCAGCTTAATCCATTTGCACAAGGTAAACTGGTACGTGTAGTTAGTGGTAGAGCCTGGGATGTTGCTGTAGATATACGAGCAGCTTCACCAACATTTGGTCAGTGGGTAGGAGTCGAATTGTCAGAAAAGAATCATCGACAGTTTTGGATTCCTGCAGGATTCGCACATGGGTTTATTGCTTTGGAAGATAATACTCAGTTTCTATATAAAACAACAAACTACTACTCCAAAGAATGTGAACGTAGTTTATTATGGAATGATCCAGATTTACTCATAGACTGGCCATTAGATGATAGTATAATTGTACATCAGACAGAAAAAGATAATCAGGCACCAAATTTTAAAGAATTCCAAAAAAACATTAATATTATTAACCATATATGCTAATTGCGTAATTAAGTTTCTAAATAATTAAATTATAACTTTTATTTGGGAATTTAGTTTTGCACACCCACATATTTCATAAAATGTACTAGCTCAAACTTAATCTGACATAAACTATCTACTCATCAGCATTCGTTCTAACACAATGACTGTCTGATGAGTAAAATAAATTCTCTAGCTACTTTTTCTTTAGCTAGCCCTTTTGTCTCTACTCAAGTTTGCCAAGGTGGCTTACCATAACAGCATTTCCCTGAATGTGCTCTTTCTCGATTGTAAAACTCTAGCCAAAACTCAATATCTTGTCGTATCTCTGTCTGTTCTGTATGTATTTTACGTCTAAACATAATTTCATAACATTCGGCCTTCATCGTCTTCTTATGGAACCGCTCATACCATTCGTTTGCGGACTGTAGGCTTTTGTTTTCTTATGCTCTATATCCTCCAAATTCAGATATAGATTGTAGACATGACGCTCTTTATGACCGTTATATTCACTTCCTCTATCCGTCAGAATTCGTAAAAACACTACCTGCTCATTATCAAAAAATAGTATCACTTTATCATTGAACATTTCCGCAGCAACTAAACTATTTTTCTCTGTATATACTTTAGTTAACGCCAGTCTTGAATATGTATCAATAAACGTTTGTTGGTATATTTTCCCAATCCCTTTGATATGACCAACATAATATGTATCTTGTGCACACTAGTAACCAGGATGCCGAGGCTCAATTTCACCTTGTGCCTCCTGCGCTGCTTTCGCTTTCTCTAAAGCCTAGAGCTAGCCATCTGTTAACACCAGCCCTTCCTGAACTACTTTTATTTCCAGAGCGATCAGCCTTTTTTGAAGCATTCTAAATCGTGGCGTAACCAGATTGAACGTATACCACTGTCAGAGACTATTATTCCTTGCAAGCGTAGCTGATTAGTTACCCGATGTTGCTCATAAGCAGGAAATTCATAAGCCATATTCACTACAGCCTACTCAATATGAGGCTCTACGCGATTTTTCTCTATAGATTTTTGCGACTTATTTTCTGAAGAGTTAATTCTCCACCCTGTTCCTAGAGTTTTTTAAAGCGATAATAGCTGTCGCGACTATACCCCAAGACTTTACAGGCTTGCTGAACATTACCTAACTGTTTAGCGAGTTGTAACAGCCCTAATTTTGGTTTAATTATTTTTGCAGATTGATTCATTACTGACACTACACTATTGGTTTAAAATACACTAAATGTCAGATTAAATAAAGACTACTACAAATAAAAGGATTAAAAATTTTAATCCTTTTATTAATCTAATGATTTTCCATAATTAAATCAGCTGACAAGACCTCTGCCACAATAATCATCATCCAGAATTAAATCTTCCAAAACTTTATTTTTTTTGGTTTGCAACGTTAAACTAAAATACTTATATAAAGAATCAGCAATCACCAAAGATGGGTTAAAATCAAAATACATATTTTTACGTATGCCAATTGCATCTTGCACAAACTCTATTGCTCCTTTTTGCAATAAATTACGTGTTGATTGAGATGCAAGTTCTCTGTCTGATAAACTCTTAAATATCTTATTTAATTTATTATTCTCATCAATTACATATTTAATAATTTGAGAGTCATTTGCACTTAATAATTTTTCTAACTCAAAACTATGAGAATAAATTTTCGAATCACAAAATAAATCATTGCCATTATTGACATAACAGCCTTTTATTTTCACATTGTTTGCTAAGCCTTCTATACTTGACACTATCGTTGCAAAATAATATCCATGAATTGGCTTTTTTAATAGTTTATTTAATGCTCTTTGTATAGTTCCTGAATATCCTATATCAACTACAGCACAGCTATTATTTGAAAGCAGACCAACTTCTTCCAAATATATCATTAATGCTTGTTTCTCTGTTTTGGCTTCACGCATTATGTCTGCTTGAAGAAATTCTAATAAAGGTAGTATTTTTTCAATATTTTTGTTTTTTATGGTTAATTTTTCATCCTTAACCCATAAATTTTTACGATAAATTTCTGCCCATTTTTCAGAATCTAAATTTAAGCCAAATCGCTCCGTAAAATAATTTTGAATATCATTTCCAAAGTAATTTTTTTCAGCAATAGCTCTAATATCTTCCGTTAAAGTGATATCTGGGACTGTTACACACCGACGAGACAGTTGCAAATAATTACTTTCAGGACTATCTGTTTGTATGGAACTCCATAAATCATATACTTGCTTGATAAATTTACCTTCTCTAGCTAAAAAATACAATTTATCTATTTTATCTACTTTAGCTTGTTCAATTAACCATTGGCAAAAAGCACTTACTACAGGGCCTACAAGATTGTAGCCTAACTTATAGGGATCTGAACTAAACAATTTCAATATTTCAGATTTATTTTTAAATGAAAAGACACTATTTAGATTTTTTCTTATTAAAAGTCCAGCTGTTAATTCGTTATTAATATCACTTTTTATCAGTTCATGGTCTAAAATCTTTGAATATTCAGGTAAATTATAAGCCAAATCACAAGCTCGAAGTAAATGAAGACATTTTATGCCAAAGTTATCTGCGGGCAATTGCAAATCTGAACGCTCGTTATCACCTACCATGATTACTTCTGTACCATTTGCATTTTCTTTATCCAGCATGTACTCATAAAGCTTTCCATTATCTTTACGTAGCCCGATTTCCGAAGACAAATATAGCTCATCCCATTTATTAATATCATTCTGGAAAAGCATTTTTTCAATAATAGGTCTTGATAAAAACATATCGCTAATTAAAATAACCTTTTTTCCAAGGTATTTAGCAAATTCCATCATTTCAACAACGTCATTTCTAGCAATTACTGAAGAGAATTCAGTTTTTTCTTCTATCTTTTGAATTTTTTTAATTTTATCTTCAGATAAAGATGATAAAATTCCAAATTGTTTATATATTTCATTTATTGATACATCTTTTCCCTTTTTATTTCTGGCCTGAACTTCTGCAATTGATCGATATTTTTTAAAAGCATGCTTACTCTCATCATCAAGAGACATAGTGACTATTTTTTTAGTATGCTCAGGATTCAATAAAGGTCTGACTAGTAATGTATCAAAAATATCAAAAGCGATAATTTTAATTTCTTTATTATCAAACATAGGTTTATAAAAATCTACTGTCCGATTAAGATATTGCTCATCAAAACGATATGTTGACCAAGATAAATGCTCTAAATCTTTAATAATAATTGATTTGTATCCAATTTGTAATGGTACTATCCCAAGTAATCTTTCAAGAGCGTGGGCTAAAGTTCCATCAGTTTGCCCTTGTTCTTCTGGAAAATCTTCATGTTTAAGATTCAAATCAAATAAAGGTTGTATGGCAGCAGTTTTTGCCCAAAACATTGAACCAGCTGGAAAATTAAAATATCCATCGATCATCGGCAATTTCATTCTGTCTAATAATTGTTGACCTTGTGATCTATTAGCTAACCATGTAAAAGCAGCAGATGGTAAACGATAAAACATTTGTGGGTAAATTATTCCTAATTTTTTATCTTCTGCAAATAAAGTAAATATTCGTTTAATATTTAATGATGATCCTAATAAAGTATTGAATAAATATTCTCTCCAACCATTTGTAGCCCCATTATTATACTTAGATTTTTTACTTTGAAAATGTGCAATGTAATCATATTTCCTTAGCTCATGTCCAAATTCTACAAACATAGGCGCAATATCACGCCCTCGATTTGACACAATCTTAATTACAGTCTGTTTAATATTTTTTATTTTTTTAAATTTTTGCTGACATTTTTTTAGTGTGTCTTCATTTGGTACTGATATAAATAAATCAAATTTAAAAGGTATTTTTGATAACTGAATAACAAATTCATTAATCAAATCACTATAAAATATGTGGCAATGTATTCCAATAGATCCAGGCTGTGATTTTAAATTACCACTCTGCTGGGTTATATCTAATAACAGGCAATTATTTTCATATGTCAAATAATTTTTATCTTGTTTATTCAATAAAACTCTTGGATGATTTTTAAACCAACTTGGGTGGACTTTAATTGCCCAATCCAGCAAAGCTGGTTGCCATCGTTTAGGAAATTGATAATAAAGCATCCTTAGTATGCCACGTATAGCCTTCTTAAATGGTTTTATTGCTTCTTTTTTGCGTCCTTTTAGCATTAAAGAAAAAAACCGTAATGGTTGAATATCCCATATTGAAGGACGTTCAACAAATTGCTTTAAAATTTGTTGTTGCATTTTTAGAAGATTTGAATGAATGATATCATTTTTTTCATCATTGTAATCAATACGTTCTGTTATTGTTTTAATCAGTTGTTTCTGTATATCTAGTTTTGACTCTATGATCTCATTTTTTTCAATAGCATAAGAAAGACGATCTGTTATCATTTTCACAAATTGATTATTATGATCAATGATTTCATTCTGCTTATTTTCAATAAATTTTTTAATACAATCAAATTCTTGATCAATATTTACATTTAATTTATTTTGTGAAAGATTATCATTACAATTTAATTCTGTTTTTAAGTATACTAATTCACCCAGACGAGCAAATAACCTTGCGACTAAAGCATCAGAATTTGCATTTTCAGTTTTTAATTTTTCAGTTAAAATTACCTTACTTGCATTACCAACAAATAATACACCTAATCCATGTGAATGTTTAAATTCATAATTTGGATATTGTGTACATAGTTCTTCCCATAATTTCCACACTCCAAAATTTCTTTCTCGAACATTAATATCATGAAATAATATAATGCCATTTTCAGACATTTTGGATAACCAGTTTTTAAAATCATGCTCGACAACATCGTAAGTATGAAAGCCATCAATATGTAATAAATCGATACTTTTCTCGCTAAAATATGTATTAGCCTCATCAAATGTCATGCGCATTAGATTAGAGAATCCTGCATAATGTTCATTATGATATTTAGCTAATTGATTAAATACTTCCTCATCATAATTACCTGCATGTTCATCTCCTTTCCATGTATCAACCGCATAGCATTTAGTACCAATACCATTTTCTGCAACAGCTTGACACATAGCCAAATATGAGTTTCCAGAGTGAGTTCCTAGTTCTACAATTACATTAGGTTGTTGTTCTTCAACAAGCCAACTCACAAATGGTATATGTCCACACCATCCATAAGGCCATGTTAGCTTACGTGGCTCAGTTAGCATAGAATTATTAATTTGAAACATTTTATATTACCTATTAACAATAAAGATTAAAATCTTACTAATTTTAGACTAGATCAAATTTTGATTATTATAATAAATATTTATCTTTTATTGTATAAAACAATACTTTTTTAATCAATTTAATTAGTTGAAACAAATTTATTTGGCGTCTAATTTTTAATAGTAAAATTATAAGTGTTAATTCAAATTTTAATTGAGTCATAAAATTATTTTTTGTTATTAATTCAAAGCTTTTACTTAGAGTGATTGCTTTGCAAAATTCATGCTATTATTGAGACTAGTTTCTTGTTTAAGATTTAAAACATTCATGACGACTATTTTTTGGTTAACCTTGATAATTTTAGTTATTGCTCTTGTTTGCATTTCTCATTTAATTTCACGTCAAAATTTATTACAGGAACGTCAGGCTGGGCACGTTCGTCTGTCGGAAGCAACAAATGAACTGGTTCGTATTCAAACAGAAGCAAATAATTTACAACAAATTAATCAAAATAATGAAGCTGAACTGAGCCACTGCCGTCAGGAATTACAGCTTGTTCACAAGCGTTTGAGTACTGCTGAGGCTGTTAATACTCAATTAGTCAATGTTCAGGAAACGTTACAACAGGAGCGGCAGCAATATCGTTTAGCTTCAGAACGATATCAAGTTATTTCTACTAAACTGGCTACGGCAGAACAACAGTTACAAAACTGGCAGTTGCGTGGTGAGGAATGGCGCTTGCGTGAAGAAGAATATACGCAGGTTCAGGAAGAATTAAATCATGCACGTGTGGAAAATAGTCGTCTGGCTACTCAGCTTCAGCATGAACGCGAGGCATATGAAGAAAAACTGGCGCTTTTAAATGAGGCTCGTACTAGTCTCAGTGATCAGTTTAAGTCACTCGCTAATGACATTTTGGAAGAGAAGAGTAAACGCTTTAGTGAGCAGAATCAGGCCAGTCTTAGCCAATTGCTGAATCCTTTGCACGAGCGCATGCAAGGTTTCAGTCAACTGGTGCAAAATACCTATGAAAAAGAGGCAAAAGAGCGTACTACTCTGGAAACTGAGCTAAAGCACTTACAGCAATTAAACGCTCAATTGCATAGTGATGCTAAAGCACTTACTGATGCTCTGTCTGGTACCCAGAATAAGAGTCAGGGCAACTGGGGTGAAATGATTCTGGAAAAGGTATTGGAAAATTCTGGTTTGCATAAGGGGCGAGAGTATGTTTTACAAGCTTCTTCTACTATTATTGATGAATTTGGCCACAAGCGCCGGTTACAACCAGATGTACTGATAAATCTACCAGAAAATAAGCAGATCGTTATTGATGCCAAAACATCGCTTACGGCTTATATTCGCTATACTCAGGCAACTGATGCTAGTAGTGCTGATAAGGCACTGGCGGCGCATATTCAGTCGGTACGTCAGCATATTAAAGAACTTTCAACCAAATGTTATGATGAAATTGATGGACTAAACACGCTGGACTTTGTGTTTATGTTTATTCCGGTTGAACCAGCGTATTTACTTGCTCTGCAACAGGATAATCACCTGTTTGATGATTGTTTTCAGAAGCGGATTATGCTGGTAGGCCCCAGTACTTTGCTGGCTACGCTGCGTACGATTGCTCATATCTGGCGTAGTGAACAACAAAATCAGAATGCTTTGACCATCGCAAAAGAAGGTGGCAAGTTGTATGACAAATTTGTCGGCTTTGTAAGTACTCTGGAAGGTGTGGGTAAAAATCTGGATCAGGCACAGGGACAATTTCAGAAAGCTATGGGGCAATTGGTAAATGGCCGTGGGAATCTGGTGAGTAAGGCAAATAAATTACGTAAATTAGGTGTGCAGAGCGGCAAAAGTTTACCAGAACACTATCAATGCTCAGAAGAGGACGAAGAAGAATTGCCGCTAGTTACTACGGATTCTCTCTAAAAGCGATGTAGATTCACGATTTATTTATCTTTTTTGTATTAATAATTTACATATTACCTGATATAAGCCAGGATATCAGGAGCTTTATGCTATTTCAAACTGGCGTACAATAGTAGTTTATTACCATTGCGTTGTCTTTTTTAATAAATTGCGCCAATTGCATAAATAATTTAGGTTTATTTAAAATTTTCAAGCATATGCAATTTGCTGTAGGATGATATTTGTATGGTTCAGAATAAGACTCAATTAACTACATCTTTATGGCATAGAATTTTTAGCCGTCATATGCTGATTTGTGTGTTTACGGGTTTTAGTTCTGGTTTACCGTTATATTTTCTGATTAACCTGATTCCGGCATGGCTGCGTAATGAAGGTGTAGATTTAGCTACTATTGGTCTGTTTTCAATCGTTGGTTTACCTTTTACCTGGAAATTCTTATGGTCGCCACTGATGGATGCGGTTCATTTTCCATGGTTGGGGAGACGACGAGGCTGGATGTTTGTCACACAGATTGCCCTATTATTGGCATTACTGGGTTATACAGGGCTTAATCCGCAACAAAATATGACTGCAATTAAGACTCTATCTCTGTTTGTGGCTTTTTTTGCTGCCAGTCAGGATATTGTACTGGATGCTTACCGGCGTGAAATACTACAGGATAATGAGCTAGGGCTAGGCAATGCGATCCATGTGAATGCTTATCGTATTGCGGCACTTGTGCCCGGTTCTTTGGCGCTCATACTAACTGGTTTATATTCGTGGCCAACGGTATTTGCCATTACAGCATTATTTATGTTGCCAGGCCTGTTTATGACGCTCTTTCTGGCACATGAACCACAGTTGCCAGCAACAACGCCAAAATCTTTTAAACAGACAGTTATTGAACCTTTTAAAGAGTTTTTTGTACGCAAGGGAGTTAAAAATGCCTTGCTGGTACTGTTTTTTATTTTCCTGTATAAACTTGGTGATAGTATGGCCACTGCGCTAGCTACACCCTTTTATTTGGATATGGGCTTTAGTAACGAAAATATTGGTCTGATTGCCAAAAATGCTGGTTTATGGCCAACAATTATTGCGGGTATTCTGGGCGGTATCTGGATGATTAAACTGGGTATTAACCGTGCTTTATGGTTATTCGGATTGGTGCAATTGTTTTCTATTCTGGGTTTCACTTGGCTGGCTAGTCAGGGGCCTTTTACAGTTATCGGTGCAAAACAGCTGGTGATACTGGCTGTTGTTATTGGATTTGAAGCTATTGGTGTAGGTTTGGGCACAGCTGCTTTTGTGGCTTATATGGCGCGGGAAACCACTCCTGCCTTTACAGCGACACAACTGGCACTTTTTACCAGTCTTGCTGCAATACCAAGAACCTTGATTAACGCGACAACAGGATATTTGATTAATTGGTTGGGCTATGTGAATTTTTTCTGGCTATGTTTTTTTCTGGCCTTGCCGGGTATGCTGTTGTTAGTAAAGGTTGCACCGTGGAATAAAAAGGTAACTAATGCCTAAATATTTATTACTCATGATTCAACACGCAAAAACGTTACCAGACATTTATCTAAAGCTGATTAATATATCAAGTTATTTAAATAGCAATTAAAATATTATTTTTAACAATGACAATTTTTAATTGCTATTTAAATTTGGATATCATGAGAATATGGTATGGTCTGATCAACGCAAAAATGGATTGTGTGCTTTTTCATGACCAATAGTAGTCATAAATCCATGCCCAGATAAAACACGTGTATCATCGGGGAGTGTAAACAATTTACTCTGGATTCCTTGAATTAAATCATGATGATTTCCACCCGGAAAATCAGTACGGCCAATAGATTCGCGAAATAAAACATCACCAGCAATCAATAGGCTATTTGCCTGACTGTAAAACACGACATGTCCAGGGGTATGCCCGGGTACGTGATAGACAATAAATGTATGTTCACCAACAGTTAACTCATCACCATCCTGTAACCAACGAGTAGGCGTTAATGCCTGACAAACAGGAAAACCATAATTAGCAGTCACTTCTGGTAATGCCTGCAACCAGTAATCATCTGCCTGATTAGGCCCCAATACTGGGACAGCTTGCCTAGCAATTAAATCTGCCACACCGCTAACATGGTCAAGATGGCCGTGTGTTAACCAGATGGCCTGTAGTTTAAGCTGATGCTTAGCTACTGCTCCCAACAAACGGTCAGCTTCACCACCGACATCAGTTAATACAGCGTCCTTATTAACATCATCCCATAGTAGTGCCGCATTCTGTTGAAATGGTGTCACGGGTATAATCTGCATTTGTAAAGCCATTTTTTTCCTTTACTCCACTATTTATTCATAGTGGCAGGGCTTTGCTTAAAAAATACATGCTCATGCATAAGAGCAAACATGCAAAGCTTTTTTTCAACATTACTGGTGAAAGCCAATGTGCTACTTTTGCTCCCTGCCTAGCTGTAATAAAGCTCATTACACTAATGCCAACAAAAGCATAAATATGGATATAACCAATAGTATGGGCTATATGAGTTTGTTCATGTGCACCAAAAAACATAAAGCCTAAAGCACCTGTAATTGCAACTGGTAAACCACAAGCAGCAGAGGAACCTACTGCTTGTGGCATTGCTAGCCCGCAACGGTTCAGATAGGGTACGGTTAAGCTGCCTCCGCCAATGCCAAATAGGGCAGATGCTATGCCGATAATAGCTCCGGCAAACCAATGCCAGTGTGAATTAATAGATTGTCTGTGCTGCACGCTGATTTTCGTCCGAGAGCTGCGGAACATGCTGATACCAACGAATAAGGTAAAAATACTAATAACCAGTTGTAGTTTCTGACCAGATAAAGCATCAGCAATAGCTGTGCCCCCGAATGAACCCAATATGAGTCCGGGAGTTAAACGTCCTACTACCGGCCAGAGCACTGCATGGTTTTTATTATGAGCCAGCATAGAGCTAATGGAGGTAATGATGATGGTGGCCAGTGATGTACCCAGAGCCAGATGCATGGTTACTGCTTCATCATAACCGGCGCGCATGAAGACAACATACAGAACAGGCACGACAATCAATCCACCGCCAACCCCAAACAGGCCGGCGGCAAAGCCTGCTACAGCACCTATCAATAAGTAAGTAAGCAGTTCCATAGACAGATTGATTAAACATTAATGCTGTTATGCGCTAATGGTTAAGCTAAAATTGCATTATTTCTGAAAGATAATAGCTTAATATTAATGGCGGAAATGACGCACGCCGGTTACTACCATTGCAATACCATGCTCATTGGCCGCAGCAATTACTTCCTCATCACGTACTGAACCACCAGGCTGAATAATGGCCTTAATACCTTGAGCAGCAATTACATCCACCCCATCTCTAAATGGGAAAAATGCATCTGAAGCAGCACAGGCACCAGCAAGTTCAAAGCCTGCATCCTCTGCTTTACGCGCGGCAATCCGAGTTGAATCAACCCGACTCATTTGTCCGGCCCCTATACCGTAGGTTTGCCCCCCCTTACCAAACACAATTGCATTTGATTTCACGCACTTAGCCACTTTCCACACAAATAGCAAATCTTGCATTTCTTGCTCAGTAGGTGCTCGCGTTGTGACTATCTGTAGTTCGTCCGTTTCTATCTGATGATTGTCTGGGGTCTGTACCAGTAATCCGCCGCCTACACGTTTTAGTTCAAACTGATTTGCTCCGGCAGATAAAGGAATTTCGAGTACACGCACATTCTTCTTAGCTGCTATGATGGCTTTTGCTTCGGCAGTAAATCCGGGAGCCATTAATACTTCAAGAAACTGTCCGGTAACGGCTTCTACTGTCGCTGCATCTACTTCGCGGTTAAAAGCAATAATGCCGCCAAAAGCACTGGTTTTATCGGTAGCAAATGCCAACCGGTATGCGTTTAGGGTATCAGTAGCCACTGCTACCCCACAAGGATTAGCATGTTTGACGATAACACAGGCAGGCTGGGTGAAAGATTTAACTGCTTCCCAAGCTGCGTCGGCGTCAGCAATATTGTTATATGATAGTTCTTTCCCCTGCAATTGCTGATAATTGGCCAGACTACCGGCTGCCGGGTGTAAATCACAATAAAAGGCAGCTTGCTGGTGCGGATTTTCGCCATAGCGTAAATCCTGTACTTTCAGCCAGCTTTGATTATATTGCTGGGGGAAAGTATGTAAATCTGGTTTTCCAGACAATTTTTCATCATCAACACGAGTCAAATAATTGGCAATCATGCCATCATATTGCGCTGTATGCGCAAAAGCTTTACGTGACAGATTAAAACGGGTCTGCTCTGACAGACAGCCCTGCTGCTGTATTTCTGCAATAATTGCCGCATAATCATTACTGTCTGTAACAATGGCTACGTTACGCCAGTTTTTAGCAGCGGAACGCACCATTGTCGGACCACCAATATCAATATTTTCGATGGCATCTTCCAGCGTACAATCTGGTTTCGCCACTGTTGCAGCAAACGGATACAAATTCACACATACTAGATCTATAGTGCCAATATCATGCGCTGCCATTTGTGCCATGTGTTCAGGACAATCACGCCGTCCCAAAATACCACCATGAATTTTGGGATGTAATGTCTTTACCCGCCCATCCAGCATTTCTGGAAAACCGGTATAGTCCGCTACCTCAGTCACCGCAATGCCCGCATTGGCCAATAAACTGGCTGTTCCCCCAGTTGAGAGCAATTCAACTCCTAGTTGCGTTAGCTGGTGTGCAAAATCTATCACACCGTTTTTGTCTGATACACTCAACAATGCCCGTTTGATTACAGCCATGACTTCTTCCTTAATATACAAATATTACTGATTCAATCCAGCAAATGATACTGCGTTAATTTTTTTCGTAGTGTATTACGATTTAAACCAAGAATCTGTGCGGCGCGAGTCTGATTGTGCTCACAAACCTCCATTACACAACGTAATAGCGGTAATTCCATCTGCTGCAACACCATATCATAAACAGCGCAAGGGGTTTCACCATCCAAATCTGCAAAATATTGCCGTACATTTGCCTCTATACATTGAGCGATACTAACTTTAGATGCTTCACTCATTTACATTTTCCTCATATGACAGGGCAAACTGCTTACTGGTTCCGATAGGCACACGGCCATGTAGCTAATTGTGCTACCTGCCTGTCTAAAAAGTTATTAACCAAATGCAACTGCATTTGCGCATCATCTACTGTATTAATTTGCCTGCGAAAATGCTCACCTCCCGGCAATGCAGCCACATACCAGCCAATATGCTTACGAGCAATACGTACACCCATAACTATGCCATAAAAATCATGCATAGCAGCGATATGACGAACTATAACCTGAGCATGCTCTGCTACGGTCAGAGAAGGTGGCAAACAACCACACTTATGGTAATGTATCAAGTCACGAAACAGCCACGGTTGTCCTTGAGCTGCGCGTCCAATCATTACACCGTCTGCACCAGTCTTGCACCAAACTCTTAATGCTTTTTGCGGGCTGGTAATATCACCATTAACCCACAATGGCAAGCTAACCTGCTGTCGTACCTGTGTAATCAACTCATAACTGGCTTCTCCACGATACATTTGTGTACGTGTACGGCCATGTATAGCAAGAGCAGCAATTCCTGCCCTTTCTGCCATATGCGCAATAGTCACAACATTACGATGCTCATCATCCCAGCCCAGACGGGTCTTCAGAGTTACTGGCACATCAACAGCACCAACAACTGCCTGCAAAATTGCCTCAACCAGCGATTCATTTTGTAATAAGGCACTACCTGCCAGCACATTACATACTTTTTTCGCCGGACAACCCATATTGATATCAATTACCGCTGCACCACGGGCTACATTATAGCGTGCAGCTTCTGCCAATTGCTGCGGGTTACTGCCAGCAATCTGTACTACTCTGATACCATCCTCACCCTCATAATTAGCGCGCTGTAAAGTCTTGCGTGTTTGCTGCAAATCTGGGTCACTGGTAATCATTTCACTCACTGCCCAGCCTGCACCAAATTCACGACATAACTGACGAAAAGGCTTATCAGTTATGCCTGCCATTGGTGCCAGCGCAAAAGGAGCAGTAAGCTGATAACGACCAATTTGCATAATCAGTAAATCAAATATGGGGAAATAGTATTCAGATATGGATTATTGTACAATTTTTAAGCAGCCGTTCCAAACACAAATACAATTATTTAATTAAAATATTGATTAAAATAATAAATAATTTTAGAAAATTGAAATGGTATCAGCCTACAATTGCGCCGCGTGACAACAATATTGCGGCGGTTAAGTAATTCGTATCAGAACAAGAACAATAAGGCTGAATAAACACACATTGAATAATCGATAAACCGCTAACAATTAACTGTAGATCACACTTACTTGTGAAATCTGCCAACTACCTGCTGGTATATAATTTAATATGTTGAAACAAATGGATTTATAATAAAAAATTAGCGGCAGATACAACGACAAAAGCATTGTGTGCAAGATAACAATTTATACAGTTCTCAATATTTATTAATTAATTGAACAAAGAGAAAAACTATACTTAAAGGCATATTAAAACTTCCGCTAAACCCAAAACTGTTCAGTTCTTTACCATTAGTAGGAGCTCTTTGAATAAAGCTGGATACAGTTACATAAATAAAATAAACAATATCATTAACATACAACAATTCAGCTAACAGCTACGCTATCCATTGAAGAATATGTTGTTGAATTTTTTCAGGACTTAATCCGATTTGATCAAGTAGTCGTGTTGTGTCACCATGTTCAGTAACTATATCAGGTATCCCCAATGTCAATACCGGTTTGTTCTGGTTATGCTGTGCCAGTACTTCAAGGACAGCACTTCCTGCACCACCAATCTTGCTGTTTTCTTCAAGCGTAACTAAATAGTCATGTTCTGCAGCTAGCTGTAGTAATAATTCTGTATCCAGTGGCTTGACAAAGCGCATGTCTGCTACAGTAGCATCAATTGCATTAGCTACAGTAAGGGCTGGTTGCACCATACTGCCAAATGCTATCAAAGCAATTTTACCTCCCTGACGACGCAGTACTCCCTTGCCAATTTTTACAGTGGCCAAATCAGTTCCCGCATCTACACCTGTACCTATACCACGAGGATAACGCACTGCCGCAGGTTGATTAAGCTGATAGCAGCTTGATAACAACAAACGGCACTCTCGCTCATCACTGGGCACTGCAATTACCAGATTAGGTACACAGCGCAGATAACTCAAATCATAAACACCTGCATGTGTTGGGCCATCTGCACCAACAATTCCGCCGCGGTCGATTGCAAACAAAACCGGCAAATTTTGTAAAGCCACATCATGAATCAACTGATCATAAGCTCGTTGCAGGAAAGTGGAGTAAATAGCTACCACCGGTTTCATCTGCTCACAAGCCAATCCAGCAGCAAAAGTTACTGCATGTTGCTCTGCAATGCCGACATCAAAATAACGTGTCGGATATCGCTGGGCAAATTCTACCAGACCACTACCCTCACGCATGGCGGGCGTAATCGCCAATAAATTTTGATCTACTGCTGCCTGATCTATTATCCATTGACCAAAGATCTGTGTGTAAGTAGGTTTAGTCGTTGTCGCAGGCGAACACAAACCCTGCTGCGGATCAAAAGCACTAACGGCATGAAAGGTAACCGGGTCATTTTCTGCCAGTTTATAACCATGACCTTTTTTAGTAATGATGTGCAACAATTGCGGCCCTTTACGGTTACGCATTTCCTGAAGCACGTCTACTAGTTGAATGACATCATGCCCATCAATCGGCCCTGAATAAGTAAAACCGAAATTATCGAATAATGACAGCGTTTCAGAACTGGTACTTTCTTCAATCAAACCTTTGATTTTATTTTCCACTCGCTGCGCCACATCTAGAGCACCCGGCACCAGACCTAATACCTTTTCTGATTTATGCTTAATTGATTTCACCAGCCCTTTAACATCATGCAAAGGGTTTTTTGCCAGATACTTAGGTAAAGCACCGACATTCGGAGAAATAGACATCTCATTGTCATTAAGAATAACCAGCAAATCAATATCCATATCACCGGCATTATTTAATGCTTCAAATGCCTGTCCCGCTGTCATTGCACCATCACCAATAATAGCAACATTACGGTTGGTTTTATGCTGTAATTTATCGGCCACTGCCATGCCTAGTGCAGCACCAATCGATGTAGAAGAATGACCAACACCAAACACATCATATTCCGACTCGCTACGTTTGGGAAAACCGGCCAGCCCACCACATTGCCGCATAGTGGCCATACGTCTTTTACGTCCGGTCAGGATTTTATGCGGATAACTCTGATGCCCTACGTCCCAGATCAGATGATCTTGCGGAGTGTGATATACATAGTGCAAGGCAACTGTTAACTCAACCGCACCCAGATTACTGGCAAAGTGCCCTCCCGTTTTGCTCACTGATTCCAGTAAATAAGCGCGTAACTCATTTACCAGCTGAGGTAACTGGTTCTTTTGCAAACGGCGCACATCCTGTGGTAAATCAATAGCATCAAGTAGAGGGGTAGGATTCATAATCAGACTTTACTTATTATTAATGTAGATAACAGGTCATATGCCTGCCAAACGAAGTGCAAAGTAATTATATACTAGCATACCCCTATACAGGGGTATTCTTTCTATGTCAAGAAATTATTTATATCCTGAACAATTAAAATAATTTGGATACATCATGGTTGTTAAGACATGCATTCAAATTATCTGTTTCTCATCAGGATTACTCACGATGATACGGATGATTATGTAAAATCGACTGAGCACGATAAAGCTGTTCAGTTAACAGTACACGTACCATCCCATGTGGTAAAGTCAGACTGGAAAGGCGTACTAACAGATTTGCCCGCTGTTTTAAACTCGCAGTCATCCCATCAGCACCACCAATAACAAAACACAGATTATCCCCCTGCTGCTGCCATTTTTTTAACCAGTCCGCCAGCTCCATGGACGTTGGTGCTTTCCCACGTTCATCCAGTACAATTAGATAACTATGTGGTGGAATTGCTGCAACAATACGTTCCTCTTCAGCTGCCATTGCCTGTGCCGCATTAACACCCGCACCGCGTTTTTCCGGTTTGATTTCCCTGAGCTGAAACTGAATCTCACGGCCAAACCTTTTACTATAATCGGCCACCGCATAATCCACCCATTGCGGCATTTTCGTTCCCACCGCCAGTACTGTAATATTCATTCAATTCCAATAAATGTAGCATCCAGCAAACATCAATCTGCTGCTTGCCATGGTTTAGCCGCACCTGCATGAAAAGAAGGCTTTTCTCCGCCCCATAAAGCTTCAATATCATAATAGTCACGCACCGCAGGCTGCATCACATGTACAACCAGATCACCAGCATCAACCAGTGCCCATTCACCACTATCAAGGCCTTCCGTGCTAATAATTTCGTAACCAGCCTCTTTTAAATCTACAGCAACATTATTTGCCAGCGCCTTTACCTGACGCGTACTGTCACCACTGGCAATAATCATCCGGGAGAACAGCGAAGTTTGTGCCGATGTATCCAATACAATAATGTCCTTACCTTTAACATCTTCAAGTGCATTAACGCTAATGGCTACCATATTGTCCCATTGAGCGATAAGATTTTCATCCATACAGTAAATATCCTATTGAGTTGAAAGCATTTCCTGCTCAGAAACACCTTATAATATGCAAATTATGCCTGATAAAGGTGTTCGCGGTCGATATATTCCGCCACACCAGCCGGCACGTCATCATGATTGCCCTTCGACCATTGCACACGAATATCAGTCGAACTTACCGGTAAAAAAGACGCCTGCAATAACACCGCGCGTCCGCCATCATTACCGTCCGGTGTAGTCAGATTTTTGGCTAATGCATCAGGCAACCATTGCTGTAATGCCACCGGCAAAGCAGCTAAGCCCTGCCCGCCACGTTGAGCAATAGCCAGATTAACACTTTGCAATAAAGCCCGATAACGATGCCAGTCTGGTAGTTGTAACAATGAATCCATTCCCAGTAACCACCATAACTGTGCCTGCGCAAATACCTGACGAAACAGAGATACAGTATCAATCGTATAAGTGGGTCCATTGCGAGCCACATCACAATCAGACACACTAAAGCGTTCATCTACGACTATCGTCTGCTCCACCATAGCCAGACGTTGTGCAGCTGTAGTACGGGTAGCAACCTGTTTATGGTATGGATCACCTGCTGGAATAAAAATAACACTATCCAGCTTTAATTCATCAGCAAAAGCCTGCGCGATATGAATATGGCCATTGTGTGGCGGATCAAAAGTACCACCAAACAAACCAATACGTTTCATATTTTATTTCCATTAACCACAATATTCAGCTTACCGGTAATAGGGTGAATGACCAGACCATGTACTTTAATCTCACCAGGCATCAGTGGGTGTTTTCGTATCATATTAACCGAATGCATAATCGCATCTTCCACACTATCAAAATCGGTGAGCCACTTATGAAAATCTACACCAGCATTTTCCAGAATTTCAAGACGCTCATCACTGACACCCCGGGCACGCATTCGATCAAGCATATCAGGAACATGTAACTCCTGCATACCACAATCATAATGCCCGATCACCATAATTTCATGTACATGCATCTCATATACAGCCACCAACAATGAGCGCATCACTGAACCCCACGGATGAGTAACCAAAGCACCCGCATTACGAATCACCTTGGCATCTCCATTTTTCAGCCCCAGAGCACGCGGTAACAAATCCAGAATTCGTGCATCCATACAGGAAACAATGGCCAGATTCTTTTCTGGATACTTGTCCGTAAAAAACTGCTCATACTCTTCAGCATCAACAAATTTCTGATTAAAGTCCATAATCTCATCAATTAAAGACATAATTTCTCCCTTTTCATTTATATAATAGTTGCATTCGGCTCAATATATTGGCACATCAGCCCACAATATATAGCTCCAAAGTATTCAGGCAGCCGCAACGGCTGCCTGTTACAAACCGGATTATCTTACGCCCCTAGCCAGAGCAATTTAAATGCCCACAATATAGCAATAATCCACACCATGTAAGATACTTCTTTAACCTTACCACAGAACAATTTGATCAGTGCGTAACTGATAAAGCCCATCGCAATACCATCTGCAATAGAATAGGCAAAAGGCATAAAAATCAGAGTAAAGAATGCCGGCGCAGCCTCAGTAACATCTTTCCAGTCAATTTCCGTCATACTGCGCATCATCAGCACCCCCACATATAACAATGCAGGAGCAGTAGCATACTCTGGAACACTAGCCGCCAGCTTAGAAAACCATAGACTTGCCAGCATCAAAATGCCAACTACTACTGCGGTCAAACCTGTGCGGCCACCGACAGCAGCTCCAGCTGCTGATTCCACATAGGCAGTTGTAGAAGAAGTACCGAGGCCGGCACCGACCACAATTGCCGTCGAATCAGCCAGCAACGCTTTTTTTACTCGTGGTAGCTTACCATCTACCAGTAAACCTGCACGACCAGAAACACCAATCAGAACACCGGTGCTGTCAAACAAATCCACAAAGAAAAATACAAAAATAACACTAACCAGACTCATGGTAAATAAATCATGAAAGTCTAGCTGTAAAAAAGTCGGAGCTAACGAAGGAACTGGAGCGAATACACCTTGAAACTGATTGATTCCCAGTACCGAAGCAATAGCAGTAATTACCAAAATCCCAATAATGATCCCGCCACGCACCCGAAAATGTTCCAGAGCAACAATCAGACAGAAACCAACAATTGCCAAAAGCACCTTAGGAGAATGGATATCGCCCAAACTAACCAGCGTAGCTGGATTAGATACCACGACACCAGCACTTTTTAGAGCCACCAAGGCAAGAAACAAACCAATGCCGCCGCCAATAGAATATTTGAGAGAATTCGGTAGCGAATTAACTATCGCCTCGCGCACTTTAAACAAACTTAGAATAATAAAAATGATACCGGAAACACAAACCGCTCCCAATGCTACCTGCCACGGAATACCCATCCCTTTTACCACAGCATAAGTGAAATAAGCATTCAATCCCATTCCGGGTGCCAGAGCAATCGGATAGTTTGCTATCAGCCCCATCATCATGCAAGCAAACGCAGCAGAAATACAGGTAGCCACAAAAACCGCACCGAAATCCATACCCGCTTCTTGGAGAATAGTGGGATTAACTACCAAAATATAACTCATTGCCAAAAAAGTGGTCAGGCCGGCTAACACCTCCGTGCGCACACTGCTGCCACTTTCTTTAATTTTAAAAAAACGATCCAAAAAAGAAGTACCCGCTGGGTTCATGCCAATTCCTTTTAATACCGAAAAAAGGCCAGATAAAACCGGTTATTGCAAAAAATCTTTACCAATAACCGGACAATAAAAATTCAAATAAATATTGCATCAAAATCCGACAACATGCACAGCCTTTATACCTGTATTAATATGTACATATTTCTGTATCCAGACAAATGGATTAATGCAGCGTTTTTCCTCTATTTTGCAGATTGGTAACTTACTCAGCTAAAACTATTTTTCCGCGCAACGAAAACGTATGCGCTTCAGTAATTTCCAGCTCTACCATTTGATTAATCAAACGTGGATGCCCTGTAAAGTTAACTACACGATTATTCGCAGTACGTGCTTGTAGTTGATCTGGATCCTTTTTTGATACACCCTCTACCAGACAACGCTGCACACTACCAAGCATAGATTGATTAATGCGTGCTGTTTCAGCCTCAATCACCGTATTCAAGGCTTCCAAACGACGTACTTTTTCAGCATGTGGCGTATCATCTGGTAAATTTGCTGCTGGCGTACCCGGACGCGGACTATAAATAAATACAAAGCTCAAATCAAAAGCCAAGTCCTGCACCAGCTTCAAAGTCTGCTCAAACTCACGTTCCGTTTCTCCAGGAAATCCTACAATGAAGTCAGAGCTTAAACACAAATCCGGCCGGATAGCACGCAATTTACGAATAATATGCTTATACTCTAATGCAGTATAACCCCGCTTCATCGCTGTTAAAACACGGTCAGAACCAGATTGAACCGGCAGGTGCAAATGCGATACCAATTTCGGCAAATCGCGATAGCATTCGATAATGGCATCAGAAAATTCACGTGGATGACTAGTGGTAAAGCGTAAGCGCTCAATGCCGGGGATCTCGTGAACTATGCGTAACAAAGTAGCAAAATCGCAGATTTCCCCATCACCCATATCCCCGCGATAGGCATTCACATTTTGCCCAAGAAGATTAATTTCCTTAACCCCTTGTTGCGCTAAACCAGCTATTTCAGTTAATACATCTTCCAGCGGACGTGAAAACTCTTCACCACGGGTATAAGGTACAACACAAAAACTGCAATACTTGGAGCAGCCTTCCATAATCGATACAAACGCTGCACCGCCTTCAACCCGTGCCGGCGGTAAATGATCAAATTTCTCAATTTCTGGAAAAGAGATGTCTACCTGTGACAGACCACTGGTTTCCTTATCCAGAATCATCTGAGGCAACCGGTGTAAAGTCTGTGGACCAAACACCACATCGACATAAGGTGCGCGCTGAATAATTGCCTCGCCTTCCTGTGAAGCAACACAGCCACCAACCCCGATAATCAGATCCGGATTTTTGGCTTTTAATGGCCTGATACGTCCTAAATCTGAGAATACTTTTTCCTGAGCTTTTTCCCGAACTGAGCAAGTATTGAATAGAATTATATCTGCATCTTCAGCTCGATCAGTGCGTTCAAGTGATTGTCCTTCAGCCAGTACAGACAGCATTTTTTCACTGTCATATTCATTCATCTGACAACCAAAGGTTCGTATAAATACTTTTTTCATAACACCTAACAATATTAATCAACCTGAGGATTATTCGGACGAATTAATGCATCCTGTTCCTCATCTGTCAATATCCAAATTTCTTGAATCTTATTAGTTCTATCAAACCGTACAGCTACTGGCACATTTCTAAATCGGTACAAATTGTTATAAGTAACAAAACGATTATAAGTATCATGCACCCGTACAGCCTTACTTAGCTGGAATGTTTTATTACCATTAACCAAGCCCAGACTCAAAGTACGTAACCAAGCTTTTTTGGCTGTTCCTAAAACTACCTGCTGGCCTTTAGCATTCTTCAATACAACAATATGAACATCGTTAGGCAAAATACGACCAGCCCATGCAAATGAAGAAGTCAAAAAAATCAGACTATATATAGCCAAACGCAAATATTTCATGCTTTCTCCTTTAATAACAATGGTCAACTTAACGACAACAATTATACGCAGAAGACAAACTACAAACAGCTTTCAAAACAAAAAATAGCCTTCTAAAAAGCTAAGAACTTGGATAAAAACACAATTTTGTTAATTCAAACAAAAATATCTTACAGAAAATCAAGAAAAAAATTCAATTCACGTCAAAAATCAGCTAATTTCCAACATCTGCAATTAATAACAACTAAATATGTGTTTTAAAAGTTACTGTAAAAGAGCATAAATATCAAAGACCAGCAGCCATACTATATAAATTACAAGCTTTGACTATCAAATGAAAATGTAATGCCTTAAATTCAATATAGAAAGCGTATACTACATATCAGTATGTAACAGAGTTAGTAAATTAACCTTATCAAATTAATCTTCAAATATATAAATTAAGAAAAAAATTATCAAAGCTATTAAGTAAACTGAAGGCAAAACATCAAAATGAAACAAGCCAGCCTAAAAGGCTGGCTTGTTCGTGAAGTCTGATTACTCAGCTACAACTTCTGTTTCAGGAGCTTTCTCAACTAACTCAACTAAGGCTAGTGGAGCATTATCACCTTTACGAAAACCATATTTCAAGATGCGCAGATAGCCACCATTACGATTAGCAAAGCGCGGGCCTAACTCATTAAATAATTTTACAACAACATCACGATCACGTGTACGATCAAAAGCTAAACGGTGATTAGCCAATGAAGGTTTTTTACCCAAAGTAATCAATGGTTCAGCTACGCGGCGTAACTCTTTTGCTTTAGGCAAAGTAGTTACGATTGCTTCGTGAGTCAACAAAGAATTGGCCATATTACGCAACATAGCAGCACGATGACTACTTGTGCGATTTAATTTGCGGTTACCATTACGATGACGCATGTCATTATCCTTTAATCATCAAACTTGTGGCTTTTCAAGGCTGGCCGGTGGCCAAGCTTCAAGCTTTGAACCCAACGTTAAACCCTTAGAAGCTAAAACTTCTTTGATTTCATTCAGAGATTTTCTACCCAGATTAGGGGTTTTCAATAATTCAGTCTCTGTGCGTTGAATCAAATCGCCAATATAGTAAATATCTTCAGCTTTCAAGCAGTTTGCTGAACGAACGGTCAACTCCAGATCATCAACTGGACGAAGCAAAATCGGATCAATTGGTGGTTCTTTTTCTTCCACCACCGCAACCGGCGTGCCCTGTAAATCTGCAAAAATTGACATCTGGTCAATTAAAATACAGGCCGCACTGCGAACCGCTTCCTCTGGATCGATAGCACCATTAGTTTCAATATCCAGAACCAGACGATCTAAATCAGTGCGTTGTTCCACGCGCGCAGGTTCTACTTCAAAGCTGACACGACTGATAGGCGAAAAGCTTGCATCTAGTTGAATAGCGCCGATACGTTTGTGGTCGTCTTTATTCCGACGTCCAGACACAGATTCATAACCTCGACCTTGTTCAACCTTAATTTCCATATTGATACTACCACCTTCAGAAAGATGGCAGATAACGTAATCAGGGTTAACAATTTCGACATCATGTGGTAACTCAATATCAGCAGCAGTAACAACACCAGCTCCTGATTTTTTCAGACTTAAAGTTACTTCTGTGCGACCATGCACCTTAAATACTACGCCTTTCAGATTAAGCAGGATATCAACCACATCCTCCTGCACACTGTCAAGCGTAGAGTACTCATGCAATACGCCTTCAATCGTTACTTCTGTCGACGCATAACCATTCATTGATGACAGTAAGATACGACGCAAAGCATTTCCCAACGTATGGCCGAAACCACGTTCAAAAGGCTCCATAGACACTTTGGCACGGGTAGCAGACAAGGTGTCCACGTCAATTTGACGCGGCTTCAAGAATTCGGATGTGTTTTGCATTTAACTGTCCTCACTTAACCAGCTTTATTTAGAGTAAAACTCTACCACCAGCTGTTCATTAATATCGCCACTCAATTCAGTGCGATCTGGCATGTTTTTGAAAACACCTTCCAGCTTGCCTTCTTCAACAGAAACCCAGCTTGGCAAGCCAATCTGACTAGCAAGACTGAATGCTTCCTGAATACGCACCTGTTTTTTGGCTTTTTCGCGAACAGCAACAACATCACCAGCTTTTACCTGAAAAGAAGGAATGTTCACAACTTGGCCGTTCACAGTAATGGCTTTGTGGGATACCAACTGACGAGCCTCGGCGCGTGTAGAACCGAAACCCATACGATATACCACATTATCTAAACGAGATTCCAACAACTGAAGCAACAATTCACCAGTCGAACCTTTACGACGGGCTGCTTCAGCAAAATAACGGCGAAACTGACGTTCTAAAACACCGTAGATACGGCGGATTTTCTGTTTTTCACGCAATTGCAAACCATAGCCAGATAACCGAGGCTTTTTCGCGCCATGCTGACCAGGAGCAGAGTCCAGTTTACATTTAGAATCCAGAGAGCGACGTGCACTCTTCAGAAACAGATCAGTGCCCTCACGACGGGCTAATTTACATTTCGGGCCGGTATAACGTGCCATACTCAAATACTCCTGTTAGATACGACGTTTTTTAGGTGGCCGACAACCATTGTGTGGCAATGGAGTAACGTCTGTAATACTGGTAATCTTAAAACCAAGAGCGTTAAGCGCACGTACAGAAGATTCGCGACCAGGACCCGGCCCCTTAATGCGAACTTCCAAATTTTTTACGCCATACTCTTGGGCAACTTTACCAGCTGCTTCTGCCGCAACCTGAGCGGCAAATGGTGTGCTCTTACGTGATCCTTTAAAACCAGCTCCGCCAGAGGTAGCCCAAGATAATGCATTGCCCTGACGATCAGTGATAGTAATGATGGTATTATTGAAAGATGCATGCACATGCACAATACCTTCACTTACGGATTTACGTACTTTCTTGCGCACACGAGCTGTGTTTGCTTTAGCCATTATTGTTCCTTATCAATTATTTCTTGCCTGCAATCGCCTTACGCGGACCTTTACGTGTACGCGCATTGGTACGAGTACGTTGACCACGACATGGTAAACCACGACGATGACGCAGACCACGATAACAGCCCATGTCCATCAAACGTTTGATGTTCATGGTCACTTCACGACGCAAATCACCTTCTACATGGTATTTGGTAATTTGTTCACGTAAAGCATCAAGTTGAGCCTCGTCCAAATCTTTAACTTTAGTGCTCGGCACAACGCCGGCAGCTTCGCAAACCAGTTTAGCGCGAGACGAACCAATACCATAAATAGCCTGAAGGCCAATTACGATATGGGCATTGTTAGGGATATTCACCCCTGCAATACGAGCCATATTTTTTCCTTAGGGCAAAAATTCTGTCACTATAACACAAAGACTTAAGGTTATCCAATTAGCCTTGGCGTTGTTTATGACGAGGGTCAGTACAAATCACTCGCACAACGCGGTTGCGACGAATGATTTTACAATTGCGGCAAATTTTCTTTACCGACGGCTGAACGCGCATATTATTTCCTTTCTACTCTTAGCGGGCGCGGAAAACGATGCGTGCACGAGTCAAATCGTACGGAGTCAATTCCACAGTCACTTTATCTCCTGGAGAAATGCGGATGTAATGCATACGCATTTTTCCAGAGATATGACCCAAAACGACGTGATCGTTTTCTAGTTTAACTTTAAAAGTTGCGTTGGGCAGGGTTTCAAGGATTTCACCCTGCATCTGTATGGTATCTTCTTTAGCCATAATACTTAACGACGTGATGATAATGATTTCATCGCAGAACGCTTCATCAGATGTTCGTACTGACTACTCATAACATATGAAGCAATTTGCGTTTTAAAATCCATGGTCACCACCACCAGAATAAGTAGTGAGGTGCCACCTAGGTAGAAAGGTACATTCATCGCAGAAGTCAGTACTTCTGGAATCAGGCACACGATAGCTATATAAATTGCGCCCCAAAAGGTCAAACGCAATACAACTTTCTCCAGATAACGGCTGGTCTGTTCACCAGGGCGAATACCCGGCACGAAAGCACCACTTTTCTTCAGATTTTCTGCCATTTCTCTTGGACTAAACACCAGAGCTGTATAGAAATAACAAAAGAAGATAATAGTAGCTGCAAATAGCAAAATATAAACAGGCTGACCATGTTGCAATAATGTGGCCAGTTTCTGTAGCCATCCATCCTGATTCGCTGAACCAAACCAGCTTAACAAGGTAGAGGGAAACAGAATAATGCTAGATGCAAAGATTGGCGGAATAACGCCGGCCATGTTCAGTTTAAAGGGTAAATGAGAATTTTGCGCCTGCATAATACGATTACCAACCTGCCGCTTAGCATATTGCACAGGTACTTTACGTTGTGCGCTTTCGATATAGACAACTGCATATATCAATGCTAATGCACCAATAATCAGCGCAACAGCCATTAGATAACTGATGGAACCCTGACTAGTTAATGTCAACAAGCGACCAATACCAGCAGGCAGACTAGCTGCAATACCGGCAGTAATAATCAGCGAAATACCATTACCAATACCACGTTCAGTAATTTGTTCACCCAACCACATTAAAAACATGGTTCCGGTAACCAAACACACCATGGTTGAAAGGTAAAACTCAAACTGACCGGAAACTACTACATTTTGTTGATAAACAAATGCAGCAGCACCAAAGCTTTGCAATGTAGCCAGCAAAACGGTGCCATAACGCGTATATTTAGTCAAAGTACGACGACCAGCTTCTCCCTCCTTTTTAAGAGCTTTCAAGGAGGGAATAATTTCGGAAGCCAGCTGTACAATAATTGACGCTGAAATATAAGGCATCACACCTATTGCAAAGATACTAAACCGTTGCAGTGAACCGCCGGAAAACATATTAAGCATGCTTAATATGCCTCCGCCGGCACTTTCATACAGTTTGGTCAAAGCAGCACCATCCACACCGGGCACTGGAATATGCGAACCGATGCGGAATACAACCAACGCACCAAGTAAAAACAACAGACGATTTTTTAAATCACCGAACTTTGAAAGTCCTGTTGCGGATTGCGGATTAGCCACTTGATTCCTTGCCTTATTCTGCTACTTTACCACCGGCAGCTTCAATGGCTTGCTGCGCACCTTTGGTGGCTTTAATACCATTTAAAGTTACCGCTTTATCGATACTGCCTGATGCAATGATTTTAACATTTAAGGCAGTAGCAGGCACGAGTCCGGCCTGTTTCAGTACTAAAACATCAATTTCGTTAACTGCAACTTTAGCCAGATCATCCAAACGCACTTCTGCATTAAAACCAGCAGTTAGAGATTTAAAGCCACGTTTCGGGAGACGACGCTGTAAAGGCATCTGACCACCTTCGAAACCAACTTTATGATAACCACCTTTACGGCTTTTCTGACCCTTGTGACCACGGCCACAAGTTTTGCCTAAACCGCTGCCAATGCCGCGACCCACGCGGCGAGCCGCATGTTTAGCACCTTCAGCTGGTTGAATGGTATTCAAAAGCATGTTACTTCTCCACTTTCAAAAGGTAGCTGATTTTGTTGATCATGCCACGATTTTCGGGGGTATCAAGCACTTCAACGGTATGTTCACGATGACGCAAACCTAAACCGCGAGCACAGGCGCGATGAGCGGCAATAGTACCAATCAAGCTTTTAACCAGTGTAATGCGTACGGTTTTTTGCTCACTCATGATCTGCTCCTAAAATTTCTTCTACGGTCAGGCCACGTTTAGCAGCAATTTCAGCCGGAGTATACAGTTTAGATAAACCATCCAATGTTGCACGAACAATATTGTACGGATTGGTTGAACCATGTACTTTAGCAGAGATATTATGAATACCCATTGCATCAAATACCAAACGCATTGGACCACCAGCTTTTACACCATTACCTTCTTTAGCTGGCTGCATGAATACGCGAGTAGCACCATGACGTCCAATTACTTCATGATGAATGGTACGGCCATTTAAAGGTACTTTAATCATGTTACGACGAGCATGATCCATAGCTTTCTGTACAGCTACAGGTACCTCTTTAGATTTACCTTTACCCATGCCGATGCGACCATCGCCATCACCAACTACGGTTAAAGCCGAGAAAGCCATAATGCGGCCACCTTTAACCACTTTGGTCACACGGTTTACGGCAACCATTTTTTCGATCAGGCCGTCACCGCGTTCTTCAGTTTCGTGTTTTGCCATATTTCTGGTCTCCAGTTTATTAGAAGCTCAAGCCGTTTTCACGAGCTGCCTCAGCCAAGGCTTTAACGCGACCATGGTATTGAAAACCTGAACGGTCAAATGCCACTGCATCGATGCCAGCTGCTTTAGCTTTTTCAGCAATGCGTTTACCAACCACTACAGCAGCATCAACATTGCTGCCATATTTGATGCTGGCTCGCACATCAGCTTCCAGAGTAGAAGCCTGAGCCAATACTCGATCACCTTCAGCGCTAATAACCTGGGCATAAATGTGATTATTGGTGCGGAAAACGCACAATCTCACTTTGTTCAGGGCTGCAATTTTGGCACGGGTTTTACGTGCGCGACGCAGTCTTGCTACATTTTTATCCATCAGTGAGCCTCAATTATTTTTTCTTGGTTTCTTTAATAACGACACGCTCATCAGCATAACGTACGCCTTTACCTTTATAAGGCTCTGGCGGACGGAATCCACGAATTTCAGCGGCCACTTGCCCTACTACCTGTTTATCAGCACCGGCAATGATTACTTCGGTAGCTGAAGGAGTAGTAGCAGTAATGCCTTCTGGTAGTTCGTAGTTAATCGGATGAGAGTAACCCAAAGAAAGATTCAATACTTTACCTTGAGCCTGAGCGCGATAACCTACACCAATCAATTGCAGTTTTTTCTCAAAACCATTGCTTACGCCTACGACCATGTTGTGCAATAACGCACGTACAGTACCAGACAAAGCATTTGCTTTTGTGCTGTTGTCATTGGCGGTAACAAGTAATTGTCCGTCATTCAGTGCTACATTAACTTCAGCATGCTGATGCAGGGATAATTCGCCGTTTTTACCTTTAACAATAATAGCCTCTGGAGAAAACTTAACGTCAACGCCAGCCGGAACCACTACCGGATGTTTTGCAATTCGAGACATGTTTTCCCCTTAGGCAACTACGCACAATAACTCACCACCAATACCATTGGCACGGGCTTTACGGTCAGTCATTACGCCTTTAGAAGTGCTTACAATCACAACGCCCAAACCGTTCATTACAGAAGGGATGTCGTTGAAACCCTTATATACACGCAGACCAGGGCGTGATACGCGTTGAATGCGTTCAATCACAGGCTGACCAGCATAGTATTTCAATTGTATTTCCAATGTCGCCTTGGTTTCAGAAGATACGACGAAATCTTCTACGTAACCCTCTTCTTTCAAAACTTTGGCAATAGCCACTTTCAGTTTAGAAGAAGGCATGCTTACAGAAGCTTTATTCGCACGCTGTGCATTGCGAATACGGGTCAACATATCGGAAATAGGATCATGCATACTCATATTTTATACTCCTATTACCAGCTGGCTTTGATTACGCCCGGAATTTCACCACGCATGGCGATTTCACGGATTTTGGTACGGGCCAAGCCGAATTTACGGAAATTACCACGCGGACGACCAGTCAAAGCGCAGCGACGACGTTGACGAATCGGAGCAGCATTTCGCGGAATTGCCTGCAATTTCAGACGTGCCTGAAAATGCTCTTCATCAGTCGCATTGGCATCGTTAATGATAGCGAAAATGGCTTCGCGTTTGGCAGCATATTTTTTTGCCAAAGCTGCACGCTTCAGCTCACGATTAATAAGTGCTTTCTTAGCCATAATTAACCCTTAAACGGAAATTTGAACAGAGACAGCAGTGCTTTGGCTTCTGCATCAGTTTTTGCAGTTGTGGTAATGGTGATATTCAAACCACGCAAAGCATCGATTTTATCGTATTCAATTTCCGGGAAAATAATTTGTTCACGCACACCCATGTTGTAGTTACCACGGCCATCAAATGATTTACCATTCACGCCACGAAAATCACGCACACGAGGCAGGGCAATAGCAATCAGACGATCCAGAAACTCATACATACGGTCACGGCGTAAAGTTACCTTACAACCGATCGGATAGTTATCACGGATTTTAAAGCCTGCAATTGATTTGCGTGCTACGGTTACAACTGGTTTCTGACCAGCAATTTTTTCCAGATCACCAACTGCATGTTCCATTACTTTTTTATCGGCAACCGCTTCACCAACCCCCATATTCAGGGTGATTTTTTCAATACGCGGTACTTCCATGATAGATTTGTAACCGAACTGTTTGGTCAATTCAGGAACAACAGTGGTGTTATAAAAGTCTTTTAAACGAGCCATTGATTACTCCTTAAGCTCCCACGGCGGCACCGGTAGATTTGTATACACGGGTACGTACTACTTTACCGTCTACTGTTTCTACCTTGATACCTACGCGGTCGGCTTTTTGGGTTTCCGGATTGAAAATCGCCACATTAGAAATAGCCAATGGCGCATCTTTAGTGATTACACCACCTTCAATCCCACGCATGGGGTTAGGTTTCTGGTGACGCTTTACACGGTTTATACCGTCAACAATCACTTTTTCACCTAAAACACGCACCACTTTACCCTGTTTGCCCTTATCTTTACCGGCAATGATGATCACCTGATCACCAGTTTTAATCTTTTTCATTGCAACCTCACTTACAGTACTTCAGGAGCCAATGAAACGATTTTCATGAATCGCTCAGTACGTAGCTCTCGGGTTACCGGGCCAAAAATACGGGTACCAATTGGTTCCAGTTTAGTATTCAACAGCACGGCTGCATTGTTATCAAATTTGATCAGTGCACCGTCATTACGACGTACACCTTTAGCTGTACGTACTACCACAGCATTATATACATCGCCCTTTTTAACGCGACCACGAGGAGCTGCGTCTTTAACGGCCACTTTGATAATGTCGCCCACAGATGCGTAGCGACGCTTAGATCCACCTAATACTTTGATACACATTACACGGCGTGCACCAGAGTTGTCAGCCACATCTAAGATGGTCTGCATTTGAATCATGTTTTTACCTTTTAAAATCCAACTTAATTTACCGCTTTCATTCAGCCAGTTACTTCTTTATGGCTGTTTGAAACCATTATCGGTTCTAGTAAACCAGTCTTGGGTCCCGAAGGGAGAGTTCCGGCGAACGCCGGAAACTTTCAAGAAACTGAAAGTTAAGGAACGAAGTTTACAGACAATATCTGATTGTCGCAAGACTTCGTTCCCTAATTGCAGCACATTGTTGTGTTAATTACACATTGCGTGCTTTTTCAATCAGCTCTGTTACAACCCAGCTTTTGGTTTTTGATAATGGGCGACTTTCAGAAATGACAACAACGTCACCAATACCAAATTGGTTCTGCTCATCGTGTGCATGGATTTTAGTAGAACGGCGAATCACTTTACCATATAGCGGATGTTTTACTTTACGCTCCACCAGTACGGTTACAGTTTTATCCATTTTGTCGCTCACGACTTTGCCCTGCAAAGTACGTACGTTTTTAGCTTCAGTCATCATTCACCATCCTTCTGGTGCAAAATGGTTTTTACACGAGCAATATTACGACGCACTTTTTTCAGCTCACTGTTTTTACCCAGCTGGCCGGTGGCATGCTGCATACGCAATCCAAATTGCGCTTTCAACAGACCAACCAGTTCTTCGTTTAACTGCTCAACAGATTTGTCTTTCAATTCACTGGTTTTCATTATTGACCTACCTGGCGTTTAACAAATACGGTCTGAATCGGCAATTTGGCCGCGGCGAGTTCGAAAGCCTGACGTGCCAAAGTTTCATCTACACCGTCCATTTCGTAGAGCATTTTGCCCGGTTGGATTTCGGCAATATAATATTCTACATTACCTTTACCACCACCCATACGTACTTGAATTGGTTTTTCAGTAATGGGTTTATCCGGGAAAACGCGAATCCAGATACGACCACCACGTTTAATGTGACGGGTCATTGCACGACGTGCGGCCTCAATCTGGCGAGCAGTTAAGCGACCACGACCTACAGCTTTCAGACCAAAATCACCAAAGCTAACCTTGTTGCCGCGAGTAGCAATACCGGTATTACGACCTTTTTGCTGCTTGCGGTATTTCATTCTAGTTGGCTGCAGCATTTCGACCACCTGCCTTTCTGCTGTGTTTCTTTTCCTGTTCCGGCTTAGCCTGGATTTCACCAGGGGTTAATTCACCCTTGTAAACCCAAACTTTGATACCGATAATGCCATATGTCGTCTTGGCTTCGCTAGTGGCATAATCTACGTTGGCACGCAGAGTATGCAAAGGAACTCGGCCTTCTCGATACCATTCAGTACGCGCAATTTCAATACCGTTTAAACGACCGGAAGACATGATTTTGATGCCTTTTGCGCCAACGCGCATAGCATTTTGCATTGCACGTTTCATGGCACGACGGAACATCACGCGTTTTTCCAGTTGTCCAGCGATATTGTCCGCAATGATTTGCGCATCAATTTCCGGCTTACGAATTTCTTCAATATTGACGTGTACTGGTACACCCATGATTTTTTGCAAATCACGTTTCAATACTTCAATATCTTCGCCTTTTTTACCAATTACAATACCTGGACGAGCACTGTAAATGGTGATGCGTGCAGATTTAGCCGGACGCTCAATTACAACGCGACCAACAGAAGCATTAGCCAGACGTTTACGCAAGAAATTACGTACGTCAATATCTTCTTTCAGCACTTTGGAAAAGTCGCCGCTTTTGGCAAACCATTTGGAAGACCAATCTTTATTCACTGCCAGGCGAAAGCCTGTAGGGTTAATTTTTTGTCCCATCGCTTTTCCTTAGTTGCCCACAATCACGTTGATGTGACAAGTTTGTTTTTCGATGCGATTACCACGACCTTTTGCACGTGCCTGAAAACGTTTCAGGCTTGGGCCTTTGTCGACATAAATAGTAACCACTTTCAGTTCGTCAATATCAGCACCTTCATTGTGCTCGGCATTTGCCACAGCAGATTCCAGTACTTTTTTGATCAGCTCAGCACCTTTTTTCGGGCTGAATGTCAGGATATTCAACGCTTGGGCAATATCTTTGCCACGCACCAGATCAGCAACCAGACGGGCTTTTTGCGCAGAAATGCGGGCATTTTTGTGTTGTGCACTAACTCTCATGTTTTATCCCTTATTTTTTAGCCTTCTTATCGGCCAAGTGGCCTTTGAAGGTACGGGTCAATGAGAACTCACCTAATTTATGACCTACCATATTATCGCTGATGAAAACCGGCACGTGAGTGCGGCCGTTGTGAACAGCAATGGTCAGACCGATAAAATCAGGCAAAATAGTAGAACGACGTGACCAGGTTTTAATCGGGCGCTTGTCATTAGTAGCACGAGCCGCATCGACTTTTTTCAGTAAATGCAGGTCGACATATGGGCCTTTTTTTAATGAACGAGCCATATCAGTTAACCTTTATTTGAGTAACGGCGGCGAACAATCATGTTGTTCGTGCGTTTATTACGACGAGTACGATAGCCTTTGGTCGGTGTACCCCATGGACTAACCGGTTCACGGGCTTCACCAGTACGGCCTTCACCACCACCATGTGGGTGATCTACCGGGTTCATTACCACACCGCGTACGGTTGGACGAATACCGCGCCAGCGTTTGGCACCGGCTTTACCCAGTTTTTGCAGGCTTTGTTCTTCGTTGCCTACTTCACCAATGGTGGCACGGCAGTCAACGTGGATTTTACGTACTTCACCAGAACGCAGACGCAACTGTGCGTATACACCTTCTTTAGCCAGCAGTACGGCAGATGCGCCAGCTGAGCGAGCAATCTGAGCGCCTTTACCCGGTTTCATTTCGATACAGTGAAGAGTTGTACCAACCGGGATATTGCGAATTGGCAGATTATTACCAGCCTTAATTGCAGCTTCAGAACCAGAAACCAGTGTAGCACCCACCTGTACATTGCGCGGAGCAATAATGTAACGGCGTTCTCCATCAGCGAAACACAATAAAGCAATATGTGCAGTACGGTTTGGATCGTACTCAATGCGTTCTACTTTTGCGGCAATACCGTCTTTATCGTTACGTTTGAAGTCTACAATACGATAGTGGTGTTTATGACCACCACCTTTATGACGAGTGGTAATACGGCCACCGTGGTTACGACCAGCAGTTGAAGACTGTTTTTCCAATAATGGTGCATAGGGAGCACCTTTGTGCAAGCCTTCTGTTACCACGCGTACCATGCCGCGACGGCCAGCAGAAGTCGGCTTCATTTTAACAATAGCCATAGTGCTTATTCCTTATCTGCAGAAGCGGTAGCAGATTCAATGTCTAGCTCCTGACCAGCCGCCAGGCTGACATAAGCTTTTTTCACATCGCTGCGCTTACCGATGGTACGGCCAAAACGTTTACTTTTGCCTTTAATGATTGTAGTGGCCACAGAGTCCACTTTCACACTAAATAATAATTCCACAGCAGCTTTGATTTCCTGCTTAGTGGCATTTGGCAATACCTTAAACGTCATTTGGTTGCGTTTTTCAGCCAGCATGTTGCTTTTTTCAGAAACAACAGGAGCCAAGAGCACTTGCATTAAACGTTGTTGATTCATACCCATTGCTCCTCAAGTTGTGCAACTGCTGCTTTGGTAAGCACTACTTTCTTAAAGCGTAACAGATTGTACGGATCAGTTTGCTGTGCTTCCAGAACCAATACATTTGGCAGATTGCGGCTAGACAAGTAAACGTTTTCATCCAGCTGTTTGGTAATGAACAATACTTGCTCCATACCCAGATTTTTCACCTGTTCGGCAAATGCTTTGGTTTTAGGTGTAGCTGCAGATAATTCATCAATAACAAACAATCGTTCGTCACGAACCAGTTGTGACAAGATAGCCGCCATACCTGCACGGTACATCTTGCGATTTACTTTCTGAGTAAAATTCTCATCAGGCTTATTCGGAAACGCACGACCACCACTACGCCACAGCGGAGAAGATGTCATACCGGAACGGGCACGGCCTGTTCCTTTTTGACGCCATGGTTTTTTAGTGGAGTGTTTCACTTCAGCACGAGTCAATTGTGAACGGTTACCAGAGCGCGCATTAGCCAAGAAGGCAGTAACCAACTGGTGAACCAAGTCTTCATTGTATTCACGTGCAAACAATGCATCAGAAGCAGCAACAGCACCTGCAACCTGACCTTGAGCATCAATTAATTTCAGTTCCATTACGCACCTACTTTCACGCTCGGACGCACGACAACGTCGCTGTTAACCGCACCGGGCACTGCACCTTTCACCAGCAACAGCTGACGTTCAGTATCTACACGTACGATTTCCAGGTTTTGAATGGTGGATTTAACGTTACCGTACTGACCAGCCATACGTTTACCCGGGAATACTCGGCCCGGATCCTGTGCCATACCGGTTGAACCAGGCACACGATGGGAACGGGAATTACCGTGAGAAGCACGCTGAGAACCAAAATTGTGACGTTTGATGGTGCCAGAAAAACCTTTACCCTTGCTGGTACCAGTGACATCAATTAGCTGGCCTGCTGCAAAAATGCCAACATTGATTTCAGCACCAACAGACAATTCAGCCAGTTTTTCTTCAGAAACAGCAAATTCAACCAAACCACGACCAGCTTCAACACCAGCTTTGGCAAAGTGACCTGCCTGCGCCTTGCTTACGCGATTGGCTTTTTTCTGACCGAAAGTTACCTGTACAGCAGTGTAGCCGTCGGTAGCTTCGGATTTGAGTTGAGTGACGCGGTTAGCAGACATATCCAGTACAGTTACCGGAACTGAAGCGCCGTTCTCATCGAACACGCGCGTCATGCCTACTTTGCGCCCAACCAGACCTAAAGTCATAGTTATTTCCTTTTATAAAGGGACCAATTACGATTGATTGGCCTCGCACAAATAAAGAATCTTGCCGACGTAAAATCGGCAAGATGGCGATATTATCATGTTTATTCCGCACGAATCAATTTTTATGCAAGTAAAGCACGGATTTTTAGATAAAAAAACAACGCTTATACTTTATATATGACTAATTGTGTGGTTTTTTTATTTTTTCCGCCATTACATGCAATCCCGAAATAATTCTGTTTTTTACTTCTAAAAAATTTTATTTGCTTAGTTCATCAGTGATATTTTGCAGAAACTGGAGCCGCTCAGGTTTTAATTTTCCATCAGCCACAGCTTGCTTGAGGGCACAGTCTGGTTCCTGACGATGGGTACAGTTATGAAAACGGCACTGTCCGATGTACTGGCGCATATCGGGAAAATAATGCACTAAGGCGCTTACCTGCAAATGATGCAGACCAAATGCCTGCAAACCAGGAGAATCAATAAGCTGACTGTCTGCATCCAGATCATATAGCTGCGCGTGGGTTGTGGTATGACGACCGGAATCCAGTGCTACAGAAATGGTACCGACCCGTGCCTGATCATTACCCAGCAATGCATTGGTTAATGTAGATTTACCCATACCAGACTGACCTAACAGGATTGCACATTCTCCCTGCAAATACTTACGCAGCACGATCACATCCCGCAAAGCACTAATATTTATAACCTTATAACCCAAGCTCTGATAAAACTCGAGTTTTTCCAGCCATTGCGCACTCTGAGGCAAATCTGCCTTGTTTAATACAATCAGCGGCGGTATGTTTGCTGCTTCTGCGGCCAGCAATGCACGCTGTAACAATAACTCACTCGGAGTAGGTACAGCAGCCAGTACGATCAGCATTAACGTAACATTAGCTGCAATGAGCTTGCTGCGCGTGGCATCCTGACGATAAAGCAGGCTGCGCCGCGGCAAGTAATCTTCAATGACAGCCTGCTGCTGATTGATGTGTTCTATATGAACTTGATCACCACAGGCAAAATCAATTCTTTTTCTGCGGGTAGTGGCTTCATAGATTTTTCCAGCGGGCGTGCGCACCATAAATCGGCGTCCAAAACTGGTAATAATCTGTGCTGTTAATAACTCATTTATTTGCTGCACCATACTTAATCTGCCTTTGTGGCTATCTGTAACGCAGCAATACGTTCACGCGCACCCGGGTGTGAGTCATAAAACCGCGAATACCAGATATCACTAACTAGACTGGCGGCATTGGTACGATAAAGTTTAGTTAAGGCGTGAATGAGATCACTGGCATCAGCATATTTTGCCGCAAACTGATCCGCTTCAAACTCATTCTTGCGTGATAATACACTCGCCAATGGTGAAAATGGGAAAGTAAAAACCGGCAACACCAGCATAAATAATAATAAAGCCATGGCATGACTGGATTCATGTACACCCAGACCAAGATAAAAGCCTGACTGTGGCAATAACCAGCCTAAAACAGCAAATATGACTAACGCCAGTATAAAAGTGACAATCATTTGTTTGAATACATGTTTATGTGCAAAATGTCCCAATTCATGTGCTAAAACTGCTTCAACTTCGCCAGCCTGCATATCTTTCAGCAAAGTATCAAAAAATACAATACGTTTATGATTTCCAAGACCCGTAAAATAAGCATTGCCATGTCCACTTCGTCTGGATCCATCCATGACGAAAATACCATCACTGTGAAAACCAGTGCGGTGCAACAGGTTTTCGATTCGGGCACGCAGAATATCGTCTTTCAATGGTTCAAATTTATTGAAAAGCGGAGCAATCCATTTCGGAAAGGCCCACATCAGCAACAAAGAAAAAATTACCCACACCAGCCATACAACCAACCACCAGGCACCACCAAACCAGTGTGTCGCGATCAAGATTCGCATCAGCAACAAAACAACATACAATAAGGGTAAACCAATAATTATGGCTAACAGACAGCCTTTACATTGATCAGCCATAAATGTAGCCAGTGTCATTTTATTGAAGCCAAATTTGGTTTCCAGACGAAAATTACGATACCATGCTATTGGCCAGCCCAGAATCATGTTCACCAGCGCAAACAGACCAATAAGTACGATTCCCTGAGCAATATCATGCTGTACCCATTTCTGATTTAAACGTGCCAGTAAATCCAGCCCTCCACCCAGAGTAAACAGCAATAATAATAGTGCCTGAAACAGAATTTCATAACGTGCCAGACGTTGTTTAGCTAAAGTATAATCTGCCGCTTTCTGATGTTCCGCCAGTGATACATTCTGCGTAAAGGCCGCAGGTACATGGTTACGATGCGCTAACACTGCCTTGCTCTGACGTACAGACAGATATAGCTGACCACATGTACTACATACAAAAAAGAGTAAAAACAGTATATAAACTGTTTGTGCAGAAAGTTCAAACGCCATAAAAACACACTATGCTTGAAAATAGTTATTGTATCGGAGTTTATCCACTACTGGTTAATTAAGCACCTAATAGTTGGTGGTCAGCCAAATATTACTGCGATTATCAGTATTAAAATGAGATGTATTCTGCTGGAACAGAATCCTGTGACTGTAGCAAACTAGTGGTTACATCAGGCTAATTAAATACTCAGTCTAGGATAATACACATCCGGTTTTGTCTATTGCAGTGTATCTTCTTTTAAAACAATTACAGCCACTCAACTGATGACACATTTGCAAGTAAAAAAATCAGGTTAAACTATCAGCCATAATAAAAAAAAGCTAAAATGATGTTTTATTATTAATCAAGATTAAGATATGCAAAACGCTAAAAATCTTGCTTGGCTCGATATGGAAATGACCGGATTAAATCCGGATACTGATCGGATTATAGAAGTAGCCATGATAATCACCGATAGTGATCTGAATATCTTGGCACAGTCTGAAGTGCTGGTTATTCATCAGCCTGACAGTATTATTGACCATATGGATAAATGGAATACTGCCACCCATACCCGTACTGGTCTGGTGGATAAGGTAAAAGCATCCTCACTGACCGAAGCCGAGGCCGAAGAAAAACTGCTTTCCTTCATTAGTGAATGGATACCGGAAAAAGTTTCGCCAATGTGTGGTAACACCATTCATCAGGATCGCCGCTTCATGGTGCGCTACATGCCACGCCTAGAAGCTTACTTCCACTATCGCAACCTAGATGTATCGACATTAAAAGAGTTGGCTAAACGCTGGAATCCTACGGTTGCTAAGGGTGTCAGCAAAAAAGGGGCACATCAGGCTCTGGATGATATTAAAGAAAGCATTGAAGAAATGGCCTATTATCGGCAACATTTCTTAACTATATCTGCCTGATTTTGTATACTGCGCCATTAATCTTTGCTGAAATCAACTCTAGTCATGATGAATCCATCCTGCCCTATTAATCAGACAGCCATTTGGGCGCAACTGCATCAACACCAGCGTAGTACCCGTTTTTTGCACATGCGCGATTTATTCCAGCAACAACCAGACCGTTTTGAGCAAATGCATGAACAATTAAATGGTCTGTTACTGGATTACAGTAAAAATCGTATTACTGAAGACACTCTGGCATTATTAATTGAGCTGGCAAACATTGCCGATGTGCGTGGCTGGACTGATAAAATGCGCCATGGCGACAAAATTAATGTTAGTGAGAATCGCGCAGTACTGCATACAGCCCTTAGACTACCACCATTTGCTGAAGTATATGTTGACGATCATAATATCGTACCCGATATTCATCGTGAACTTGAACACGCCTACAGTTTTGCCGAATCAGTGCGCAATGGTGAATATACAGGAGCTCATGGCGAGCGCATTACCGATATTATCAATATTGGCATTGGTGGTTCCCATCTTGGTCCAGAAATGGTCACTCTGGCATTACGTCCGTTTCAGCAGGCAGGATTAAATATCCATTATGTTGCCAATGTTGATGGTGCCAATTTAATGCAGGTACTGGATAATGTTAAGCCCGCCACTACCATTTTCATTATTGCCAGTAAATCTTTCACCACACCTGAAACTTTGCTTAATGCGCAAACCGCGCGCAACTGGTTTTTACAGCAAGGGATGAGCGAAGCGGATATCAGCCATCATTTTATTGCTATTACCAGTGCAGTTGACAAAGCACAGGCCTTTGGCATTACTTTGGAACATATATTTGCTATGTTCGACTGGGTAGGAGGCCGCTATTCCGTCTGGTCTACTATTGGTCTATCGGTAATTTGTGCTATTGGTAAAGAAAATTTCCAGAATTTTCTTGCTGGTGGACGGGCGATGGATGAACATTTTTTTCATGCGCCTCTACGACATAATATCCCGGTATTACTTGGCCTGATTGGTTTGTGGTATCACACTTTTTATACCACTACCAGCCATGCCATTATTCCTTATGATCATGGGCTACGCCGTCTGGCTGCACATTTGCAACAGCTGGATATGGAAAGCAATGGCAAACAGGTAAGCCGTTATGGGGAAAGACTGGATTTTGATACCGGCCCCATTATTTGGGGTGAAGAAGGCGTTAATTGCCAGCATGCTTTCTTCCAGCTACTTCATCAGGGACCACGATTGATTTCTGCTGATTTTATTGTTCCGGTTAACAGCTATTACCACGTCAGTACTCAACATAAAGTACTGGCAGCCAATGCTTTTGCTCAGACTGAAGCGTTAATGCGCGGTAAAACATTGGCAGAAGCATATGCAGAACTTATGCACCTAGACAATAAATGCCGCGATATTATGGCACCACAGAAAGTATTTCCCGGAAATCAGCCTTCCAATACACTACTATTGGATGAAATCAATCCATTTAATCTGGGTATGCTACTGGCAATGTATGAACATAAAGTATTTGTACAGGGAGTAATCTGGGGGATTAATTCGTTTGATCAGTGGGGTGTAGAATATGGCAAAGTTTTGGCCAAAAATATTGAACCTGAGTTGAGCACAGACGATCCGCTACGCCATGATGCTTCTACTAACGGCCTCATTGACTATTTTAGAAAACATCACCATGACACAAACCTTGCTTGACATCACTTCCAAATTGGATGCACTGGGACATACCGTAACCTGTGCTGAATCGTGCACCGGTGGCCTGCTGGCTGCAGAACTGACTCGCCTGCCGGGCAGTTCCAGCTGGTTTAATATGGGTTACGTAACTTACAGCAATCAGGCTAAGCAGCAACTGCTTAACGTTAATGATACAACTTTGCGCCATTATGGCGCTGTTAGTGAAGAATGTGTACGCGAAATGGCTTTGGGTGCACTGATTGATGCCAAAGCAGATTATGCCCTTTCTGTTTCCGGTATTGCAGGACCAACTGGCGGCAGCGCTGAAAAACCTGTTGGTACTGTATGGTTTGGACTGGCAACCAAACAACGCATCTGGGCAAAGCATCACCAGTTTAATGGTGACCGCGATATGATTCGAGCACAGGCAGTAAAATACGCATTGCGTTTTTTACATCAGTATCTACACCGCTAAGCTGAGGATATACTCAGGCAGATAAAATAAAAACTGGCCGGTTATGCAAAACCGGCCAGTTTTTATTTCAATTCAGCCGGCAAAATTAGCTATCTTTATTCAATACGCTCACCATGAATACTCACATCCATACCTTCGCGCTCAGCATCGTGATCAATACGCAAACCACGACAAGCAATTGCTACAATCTTAAGAATCAAATAAGTCATCACCACACTATACACGATTGTAATGGCTACATCCTTTATTTGTGCTAGCAACTGACTACCAACCGTAGCATCTCCCCCGAAGATAGTATTACTGAACAGCAGTCCGGTTAAAATTGAACCAACAATACCACCAAAGCCATGAATACCAAAAGCATCAAGCGAATCATCATAACCAAATCTGCGTTTTAAAAATACTGCTGCAAAATAAGCAGCAACGGCTGTTACCAGCCCAATCACCAGCGCAGCCTGTGGATCAACAAAACCAGCAGCGGGAGTAATTCCCACCAAACCGGATACGGCACCAGAAGCCATACCTAAAGCTGATGGCTTATGTCCGGCCAGTTTTTCACACAACATCCATGTCAATGCAGCAGCAGCGGCCGCAACCTGAGTAACGGCCATAGCCATCCCAGCAGATGCATCAGCAGCACCGGCAGAACCGGCATTAAAGCCAAACCAGCCCACCCATAACATAGCAGCACCGATTAAAGTTAACACCATATTATGTGGTGCCATCACATCTTTACCATAACCCAGACGTTTACCAATCACCAATGCTGCTACTAATCCGGCAACACCAGCATTTATATGCACAACTGTTCCTCCGGCAAAGTCCAAAACCGGCGTATGCGCATCAGCCATGAAGCCACCACCCCACACCCAATGACATACAGGAGCATAAACAAATGTTACCCAGAGACCAGAAAATAATAATAAAGCTGAAAATTTCAAACGTTCAGCAAAAGCACCGGTCACAATCGCAGTGGATATAATTGCAAAGGTCATTTGAAAAAACATAAATACCGACTCGGGAACAGTACCGTCTCCATTCACAATGGTAGTCATTTGTCTGGTTTGATCCAATCCCATACCACCAAGCATAAAACGGTCAAAACCACCAATAAATGCGTTACCCGGCGTAAAAGCAAACGAATAGCCTATTATCATCCACAGTACACTTACCAACGCAGCAACCACAAAACTGTGCATCATGGTGCCCAGCACATTTTTTTTACGTACCATACCGCCATAAAATAAGGCTAATCCAGGTACTGTCATTAATAATACCAGTACCGCAGAAGTCATTACCCATGCCGTGTTACCTGCGTTTATCTCCGACAGTGGCCGCCACCAACCAGACAAATCAGCAGCTAATAGTGGTAATGGCAATAACAGTACTGTGGCTATAACACAGTTTTTAATCCGATTCATTTTCCCTCCCTTATTGATTATCTGCTACTGTCTATACAGCTGCCGAGCCCGACTCACCGGTGCGGATTCGCACCACCTCATCTACAGGTGAAACAAAAATCTTGCCATCACCTACCTTACCCGTTCTGGCACTAGTAATAATGGCTTCAACAGCACGCTCTACCAGTTCATCCACCAACACAATTTCAATTTTAATCTTAGGTAAAAAATCCACTTCATATTCAGCGCCGCGATAGATTTCAGTATGGCCTTTTTGCCGACCAAAACCTTTTACTTCGGTTACTGTCATCCCCTGCACCCCTATTTCGGCCAAAGCTTCACGCACATCATCCAGTTTGAAAGGTTTAATCATCGCTGTGATTTTTTTCATATAACACCTCTTAATCGAAACCCACTACCTACAACCGAGCATTTCCAAACAACTTCATCTGGCTAAGTAGCTCTGTTTACGAGTAGCAAACACTAATTAATCAAACCATACATCTTTCCTTTAAATTTGCAAAGATGTATCAAAATTACTGGAGTATTGATTTTTATTTACCATTAATTTATTCATTAGTTTTTACTGTCACAACCCCAGTACAAACCATAGAACATAGTAAATACAACAAAGAATACAAAAAATTTAGAATATCTATTATGGATATTAATTTACAACAACGAATGATTATCCATACATTATTTCTTCTAATACCATATTTGGAACAAATTACATCTGCGGAAAAAAGTCGTAGAGATGTTATAAAACTACATTCTCAGAAATATATAATCTTCCTGACAAATGACACGCAAGTGGCATACATCAATCAGTTACTATCAGGTATAATTGCACACTAACAGTAAAATAAACACATACACATTATTCAGACTTTTGTTTCTATCAAGAGGCCAACATGCTAATTTGCAATCCATATGAAATTGTTATTCAGGGCATGACAAATAATAATAAACCTTTTCGCCCCAGTGACTGGGCTGAAAGACTATGCGGTGTTTTGTCTTCTTTTGATCAGGGGCACCGTCTGTCTTATCACCAATGGGTACGGCCGATTCTAGTAGACAATATCCGCTGTGTCGCCGTTGATCGCAAACTGGAGCAAATCAGTGCTACTGCTTTTAATTTCCTGATGGATTTTGCCCGTGATAATGATTTACGTATTCTGGATTGCAAGGCATTACTAGAAGAACAGGAACATAAACAGATTAGCTTAACAGACGCTGTAGCTCATGGAAATACCGATAAGAAACAAAAACAAGGAACGAATCCACATGCAGAAGCAGCAACAAAACCACACGCTCTGGTTAATCAATTACGCGAACTGACACCTGTAGAAACCACTTCTGCTTTTGCTGCATTACACCTATTACACTCTAATATTCGCGATATCACCCAATTTCAGGAATTAATACTGATTCAGCAAGCAGAAGGTTACCGATTGTTGGGAATATTTGAGGAGGGCAAGCAGAATGCCGTAACCGTTTGCGGTTTCCGTATTGTGACCAATTTTGTGGCCGGACGTCATTTACACATTGACGATCTGGCTAGCCATCATTCACCAATTGCTGATGAGCAGGTTAGTCAGATTTTTGAAGCGCTGAAATCAATTGCAGATAAAGAAAACTGTAATAGCATCCATGCTGATTCGAGTATTTCCTCAGACAACAATAATATGCATCATTTGTATTTGAAACATGGCTTTACTTTATGCAGCCATAAATTTAGCCTGAAACTTTCTTAAGCAAGCATATCAGAAGCATATGTATAAAAAGACAGAATATTCAATATTCTGTCTCTTCATTAACGAATATTAATCACCAAAACAGATTAATATGACATAATCTATAATTTCCGGCTATGCAATCTCAAATAAATAAAAATATTACAGATAGATTACATCAATCTTTTAATTCTCTAAAACCAATAAAAACCGGATTAAAGAACACTTTCAATCCGGTTAAATCTCAATAGACAATTCTTACTCTGCTTCTGACAGATAGCCACGTAACTTCTGCATTGCTTTCGCTTCAATCTGACGGATACGTTCAGCAGATACTCCATACTCACCAGCCAGATCATGCAGGGTTAACCCGCCATCATCTGCCAGCCAGCGACTTTCAACAATATGGCGACTGCGATCATCCAGTTTAGCCAGTGCTGTCTGCAAACCTTCTGTCTGCAATGTATAATTTGCCTGCTGCGCCAGCACTTGCGTTGGTTCGGTAGTGTTATCAGTTAACCAGTCTATCGGAGCAAAGTTATCTTCATCATCATTTTCTGCCAGTAACGACATGTCCTTACCGGTCATGCGTTGTTCCATTTCCAGAACTTCAGAAAGTTTTACGCCCAAATCATCCGCAATCGACTGCGCTTCTTTATTACTCAATGCGGCCATGGATTTACGCATACTACGTAAATTGAAAAACAGCTTACGCTGTGGTTTAGTGGTAGCCACACGCACTAAACGCCAGTTACGTAAAATAAATTCGTGAATCTCAGCCTTAATCCAGTGTACGGCAAATGAAAACAGACGGACGCCACGGCTTGGCTGAAAGCGTTTTACCGCCTTCATCAAACCAATATTGCCTTCCTGAATTAAATCTGCCTGATTCAAACCATAACCATCATAACCCCGTGCAATAGAAACCACTACACGCAAGTGAGACAAAATTAATTTTTTAGCGGCCTCTAAATCCCCTTCGGTCTGGCGTACCGCCAAATCCTGCTCTTCTTCAGGAGTGAGCATCGGAATATTGTTTACGGTATGAATGTATTGCTCCAAACTACCATGCCCGGTCGGCACGGGTAATGCAAAAGCGGTATTCATGCCTGTCCTTTCTATGTGTGCCCAATTATTTTAATTACTCCAGCCGCAACACGATAACACGTTGTTTGTTACAGCAAAACCAATCAATCAATAACTAAGCTGGTAATTTATCATTGTAATTAAAATAAGAATGTACTTCAATTACTATTTATGATTTGTTCATTATTGGTAAAGTAATGTATATCGAAAATTTCGATTGTATAAATTAATCATTATACACATCAAACTGGTTTACTCAATGGCGGCAGCGTCCATAAACATAGATAATGAATAGCAAAAACAAGCTGATAAAAGCCAAAGGCCAGCTACTACCTAGCCACATATATGGCGTACTACCTTGATAACCAGCTATCTCACCTTCCAATACAGCCGCTGTATCAGGCTTAAGGTATGCCACGACTTGCCCTTTGGGATTAATAATGGCTGTCATACCTGTATTGGTTGCACGTACCATATAGCGCCCAGTTTCTAATGCTCTTGCCTGTGATTGCTGCAAATGCTGCTCCATGGCATGTGAATGTCCATACCAAGCCATATTGCTTACATTTGCCAGCAGACTGGCCTGACTGGCCGCCGCGATTAATTCATCGCCAAAACCATCTTCATAGCAGATATTAAAAGCAACACGTTGATTAGCCAGTTCTAATGGTGCCTGAACAGAACCGCCTCTAGAGAAACCAGCCAGTGGCATATCCATCCAACGATACAGCCAGCCCAGAAATAGTGGCAATGGTATATATTCACCAAATGGAACCAGATGGTTTTTAGCATAGTAAGGTAACCTAGCTCCAGACGGAGAGGCAGTAAAATTAACTACTGCATTCAGGTAACCGGTTCCATCTTCAGTATATTGGGGTATACCTGCTGCCAATGCTGAACCATGTTTACGTGCAAGACGAGTAAATAGATCCAGTTGTTCTGGTGGCATATCCTGTCGCATTACCGGAATGGCTGTTTCAGGCAGAATCACAATACTTGCATGCGTACTGGCTATCTGATCAAGATAACGCTGTAGTGTCGGCTGTAACGAACGATCATCCCATTTAAGTGATTGTGGAATATTGCCTTGCGCCAGCGCGACTGTTGCATGAGTACCATCCGCCTGTGTAAAGTTGCACTGTGATAAAATTATTCCTAGCAGCCACACGCTTATCAAGCTGACGCCACAGCCAATCCTTATTTTGTTTCTTTTTGCCAGTAACAATTCAGCCAACCATGCTCCACTAGCAACAGTAGCCAGTGTCACCAGAAAAATGCCACCTACTGGCGCAAAGCCAGCTAGAGCTGAATCTGCTATCTGACTGTATCCCCAGATACCCCAGCCAAAACCGGTTAGTGCGCGTTCTCGCGCGAATTCAGCCAGTGTCCATAAGAGCGGTAATACTACAGTATGGCGGATTGTATTGGAACAACTGAATTTCCCCAGTAACCAGAATACCAGAGCAGGATAAATAGCCAGATAGGCTGGTAACAGCATGGTTAGTGGCCACGCTAAAAACTGTGGTAATCCGGCAATATCATGTAAGGCAATGTCTATCCAGTGCAGTAGTACTGTATATGCTGTTAACGCCCATAGATAGACAGAACGAACCCGCCATTGTGGTCGTGCAGTCTGTAAAATCAATAAGACTGCCAGCAAAACAGGTAATAGCCAGTAATGATAGTAGGGAGCAAAGGCAAATGGCACCAGAGTTGCTGACAATAATAACAGTGGCCAGTACACCCATGCTCTTGCTAGAACTGCATGATATTTCATACCAAAAGAGTGCTGCTCAGGCATATCCACTTGATTAGTCACATAAATCTCCAAAACATTTAGCCTGACAAATTAAATCTGCTTAAATTATTAAGCTAGTGTTAGCAAAGACTCGTATTTATCAGCCTGAGCAAATGAGCTTTTAAATGTATCTGCTATGGACTGCGCAGCTACTATTCAGCGATAGTATTATTTTGCTACCACTCTTAAAGCAGAATATTTCAGAAGCAGTTCCAAACCAATGGTATTTCAATACACAACTATATAAATCACATTAAATATTAATGAGTATTATTTTTTACAGTTACCATTAAGGTCTGTAAACGTCGTGCATCGGCTCTGGCTACAGTGAAATTCAATTTACCGATAATAATTTTTTCACCTCGTACTGGCATGTGACCTAATTGCTGAATCACTAAACCACCGATAGTATCTACTTCATCATCAGAATAATCTGTACCAAAAAATGCGTTGATGTCTTCTATTTCGGTAACAGCATTCACACGAAAACGCTCAGCGGATACTGCAAAGATATTATCGGCACTATCATCTTCATCAAATTCGTCCTCAATATCGCCGATAATAGGCTCAATTACATCTTCAAATGTCACCAGGCCTGATGTACCACCATATTCGTCGACAACAATAGCCATGTGATTACGTTGCTCACGAAATTCTTTTAGCAGTGTATTCAGAGATTTGCCTTCAGGCACAAACACGGCTGGACGCAGTACCTGTTCTAGCTGGAAATGTTCACCTCTACCCCAGTATTTAAGTAAATCTTTGGCGTGCAGGATACCTAGAATCTCATCTTTATCCTCACCAATCACTGGAAAGCGTGAATGGGCTGTATCAATAATATAAGCAATAATTTTATCTAACGGATCTTCTATTTTAATCACATCCATCTGGCTGCGCGTTATCATCGCATCACGCACTTCCAGATCAGCAAAATCCAGTACATTTTCCAGATATTGTAAGGTATCCGCATCAAAAACCTGCCGCTCATGTGCTTCCCGCAGTGTCTGTAATACTTCTTCTTCAGTATCTGGAGCCTCTCCAGATATACGATTTACCAGTCGTTCAAAAAATCCGGGTTTCGACGAACTTTCGTCCATAATTAATATTCATCCTGTGCATATGGATTCGTATATCCTAACTGATGCAGGATACGGATTTCAAGCGCTTCCATGATTTCGGCTTCATCATCATCAATATGATCATAACCCATCAGATGCAAAACCCCGTGAACAGTCAGATGGGCATAATGTGCTATTAATGGTTTATGTTGCGCCATCGCTTCTTTTTCTACTACCTGAGGACAAAAAACTAAATCGCCATTAAGTCCTTCGCTATCCGGTAAATACATGTCTTCACCTTCATTGAGGGCAAAGCTTAACACATTGGTTGCATAATCTTTGTGGCGGAAATCGTGATTGAATTGGCGGGCTTCTTCTTCATCACATAATAATATAGCAATGTTGGCACGCTTATAACTGTTTTTACATGTTTGCCATATCCATTGCCGCCACTGGCTAAGAACCGGAACTTGATCAATACTACTGCGATTATCAACATTTAGATTGAATATTTGATTCAAATGCTGTAAAACTGGCTTTTTCTTAGCTACTTTCATTTAAATTAGTTGTAATCCTGATGCTTATATTTTAGCAAGCGCAGCTGATAAATGCACTATTCTCGCCAACTCTGACCCTAAACACTGTCAAACTGTTTTAATCAAGTATGGTATTTAGTTCAAATTACAATCAATCTTTATGGAAAAACTATTGAAGCAAATCTATGCGCTTATAACAAAGTTTATTATAATTAATATATAAATAAATTTTTTACTGCTTAATCTATATTTCTCATTGGCATTTGTTTGGCTTGGATGCTTTATGCAACAACCAAATTTATTTTTATCTTACGATTAGGATATTTATTACATCAAATAATATGGTTGAATACATCAATACAAAAAATACATGTAGGAATATTACTGGCAAACAAACCTAATTAGCCTAATAATTGTGTAATTGTGAAAACAAATTCGCTAACAAAATAAAATCCATAAGTAAACTCAGTTTTTTATTTTAAAAACATAAATCTACTTATGGCAAAAGACATCTGGTAAATTGATTTTCCTTTAAAAGATTATGAGTTGCATTGCTGCTTTCTAGCAGCTATCAATTTACTTCTGAATATAACAAACTACTAACCCTGCCCAATTGCTAAAAACAGGGTTTTCATCATAAATAATCAGTTAGCGTAAGATATCTACGATGCTGCGTGCTGCGCGACGAGCATCCAGTAAAATCAGACCCAGCTTAGCACCTTCATTGGCAGTTACCGCCAATACGTTGGTATCCCCTGCCTGGATCAGCAGAATATAGCCATGCTTACCTTTAACCATAACCTGTTCCAGCTCATCACACTGTAATTCACGGGAAGTTCGGTTACCCAAAGCAAGCAGAGCTGCAGCCATTGCACCAACGCGGTCTGGATCAACACCATTCGGTAACAAGGTTGCTACCGGTAGACCATCGGAGGAAATTACAGCAGATGCGGTAATGTCAGCCGAAGAGCTGTTTAAGTCGCTTAATACCGAAACCAGTAATTGTTCTTGCATCTTGATGTCTTTCTATTGATGTTATTCATTTACCACATGAATGTCTTCACCAGCCAATACATACAGGCCGCGTACCATAGTGACGAAAGCTTCACTGTTAAGTAATGGCAATCCGGCTGTTACCAAAATATTTTTGGTATTCCCAATATATAGAGGGAAGAATGTTAATTCACTCTGACCGGCAGGATCACAGATCCCGATAGCGTTGTTGTAGATATTGAGGTTATTTTTAATCAGCAGACTGTGTTTTTCAGTCAGTCGTGTTGCCTCACTGGCCAGATTAGCCACTTCTTCGGCAGTTTCATGATTAAAACCGACATTAGCAAAGTAGAAGCCATCCTGATCAACCAGCAGTGCCTTATGGCTGTCAGACAGTTGACCCAGAATATCGTCAAATCCATCAGAAGTTACCTTAACCAACTGTGAGCTGGGTTTGGCTTCTCCATATAGGAATTCCAAGCGTTGCAAACGGTATAACAAATTCAATGCAGTATGAACATCATCTGTTTCAGCCCATTGCTTCAAACGCTCCTCTGTTAATTTAGCGTTAATATCTGCCTGCAGAATATTGGCCAGTAACATACGGCTGGCACTGTGACTTGGGCTGGAGACAGCATAAAATGCCCCCGCCGGCATCACTTTCGGATATAAATCATGATGTAACTGTAATGTAGAATCCATACTGACTACCCTTCCAAACCTGGATCAATAGAATACAGCATAGCAGTAACCAGTTGTTTCACATCGTCTTCATTACGGGCATCAACCTCAAATACAGGTACATTGAGATTGTGCTGTGCCAGATACTGCTGATAAACATCCACACCTGGCTGTGGATTTAAATCCATTTTAGTAACCCCAACGACAACCGGAGCATCCTCCAGTAAATCGTGAAAAGAAGTAAGAAAAAATTTCAGGTCTTTTAGTGGATTCTGACGAGTGTTATCTAGTAACAGAATCAAACCCATGCTACCTTTACTTAGAATGCTCCACATAAAATCGAAGCGTTCCTGACCAGGTGTGCCATATAAATGAACTTTAGTATTTTCATCCAACCGAATGACACCATAATCCATAGCGACAGTAGTATAACCTTTCCTGTCTTGTGTCATATCCGATGCACTGGCATCAGTCTGTACCGGAGGATCATCCGATAATGCAGCGATAGCAGTTGTTTTTCCCACCCCAACTGGGCCGGTAAAGATAATTTTATTTTCAACCATAATTACTCCCTGCTTAGGTATTAATTGCCACGCAAGCGACCCATCAAACGTGCCAGTAAACCTTTCGGCTTGTCTTCATCGCTTTCATTATGATCTGCCGTTTGTTCGCCACTAGCAGTTGGTTTTGCAACAGCCTGTGGTGCATTCCGGGTCAGAATCATTTCTTTTTCCTGTTGCGCAGGAGAATGTGTCAACGGCTGCTCAATACTCAGGGAACCGATTGAATAAGTAGCAGCTATATAGTTTAAGACATCTTCCAATGAAACTGGCAACAGCTTATATAAAGTGTTAAGTGCTACAGGTGTACGCACCAGAAAAGCTGACAGGCGCATAGATTCAGGCAGATAAGCCAAGCGGGTCATATTTGGCCAAGCTTTCAGCTTGATAATTGTATCAGGTGTAATAGGATCAATCAGGCGACCACGAGCCGTCCAAATTGACAACTGCCATATACAGGACTGTAAAGTCAGTTTAGCTTTATCATGCAACTGTGCGGTTGGCGCAGATGCAGGAACAGCCTTTGTTTGCCATTCAACATCTGATTGCATGCATAATTGTTGTAAGGCATCACTTTCTACGGCCAGTAATACTTTTTCAACACTTGGAAAAACAATCAATACAGGTTTGTTCTCAAACAAGATTGCAGTATCTTCAGTTTGCTGCGCCAGCTTTTGCACCATGCCCAGCAATGTTCCCTGTGTATGGAAGCGTACTACACTTACTGATTGCTGCGTATGATCCGCAGTATTTTGCTGCTGTTGTGCAGTATGTGCTACGGTTTGTTCACTTTGTTCACTGGCAGCTTCCTTCTGTGCCGCTGCTTTATCAGCTAGCCAGACACCATTGCCCTGCTGTAAATTACGCAAATGCTGAAACAGGGTATCAAATCTGATTGGTTTCATCAGATAAGGTGCTGTGAATGAAGGCGAATTGCGACCAAAAAAGACTACTACAGCATCAGGAAATTTCTTTTTTACTTTTTGCCATACCGCTTCACCATCGGCTGCATCACCATCTACCAGAATCAGTTCGGGCTGTACATTATCTTCAGGCTGAACCAGCTGGTAGTTCACGCTATTGTACATTTTGAATGCCATGCGCAACATGGCTGTCTGGCGATCATCCACATTGACGAGCAAAACATAGGCAGTTTTTACTTTGGGTATTGAATTGTTCATCATTGATTTTGCACACCACCGTGGTTAATACGTTTCAATAATTGACTCATAGCAAGTACAACTTCTTCAGGTGGCGTCTGAATTTCAGCACGGATTACCTGTAACATTTTTTCCAGACGTGTCCATTCTTCTGCACGTTCATATAAGTCAAATAAAGTAATGTAGAGCTGTGACTCCTGTGGATAAAGCAAGACTGATTTTTCCAGTAAATCCATTGCTTCATCAAACTGACCAAAGGTAAGCAGCGATTCTACATCACGCAATACACGCTCTGCCGGTGTTTCGGCTACATCACTATCCGAAGACGCCTTGTCAACCAGAGGCAGGCGTTTAGCCTTGAGTGCACTGCTGTTCATGGGCAGATAGCCCTGCGTTACACCAATATCACGCAGTACGGTTTCGTTTGGCTTGGTCTCAAGCTGCTCCAGCATCGGATGCTGCCCCAGACTATAGCCCCAGCCCAACATACGTTCTTTTACGACATTACCATACTGTCCCAAGGTATAATACAATCGCCACAGATGTTGGGCGAATACATTGATATTATTATGCCGGTAATCCAGCACCAATGCATCAATAATCAGCCCAGCAGGTTTTCTGGATGTTTTAATGGCTTTGTTCAAGCAACGGATAGCAGCATCATAAGGCAATTGCTCTTTCAGTAATGCATAACTATTTTCCGGTTTAGAGAAGCTCAATAAGACATCACGCTCGTCGCCACGAATTTTGAAGTTACCTAGATTACCTTCAACCAATAATTCATGTGGCTGTTCAGTAATATTTTGGGCATTACTGGCAGACTCAACTTCTGGTCTGGGATCTTCCGGTTTTTTGTCCTGATTGATACCAACTTCTTTTTCAGTTTCCTTAACATCCCATTGCAGCAGTTCTTCAGCCAGCACACGCAAACCCAGATGATTTTCATCCAGCGCAAGACCTTGACGTATTAAATTTTCCAGTTCAGGCCGTTGCAGATAATTTCGATACTGGTCAATTACTTCGGCAAGCTTGTCTGTATTTTTGGCATCTAGACACAGTCCAGCCAGCTCATTGACCAGAGTATTGGCCATTGCCGGACTCTGCTGGTCAGCATTCTGATCCAGATATGAAGCAAGTGAATCAGCTGCTTTCTGAAAGTAACCAAACTGTTTATAAACCTTATACTCTGTAAGGTGATCTACTGTAGCAACAGAAACTGTAGCTTTATCTGCTCCTGGCGCCTGCCAATCCCAGTCTTCATCTGCCAGAGGTTCTGCGGCTTCTTCGCCGGCAGACGCCGACTGAGCATCTGTAGCCTTGCCTCCAGTACTTTTATTACGTTTGGATGCAGATTGTTTTTTGCGGGCAGCACTTTTGCCTTTGGAACGTCCTCCCGCTTTCTGCCGTTTTTTGAGCACAATCAATACAACCAGCAAGATGACTAAAAGGGCAATTGGTAAATATAATTCCATAATTTACATCCCTTTTATTGTAGTTAACTGCCAGATGCATGAGCGCATGGTTAAATGCATGTTTTTCATTTAGGGTAACGCTTCACATACAATTGTCAATACTCAAAGTATTTTACCTTAACTTGCATTTATCCGCCAGATTTTTATTTAACTTGTGGCAGGATTCCATTAGGTAACAGTTGCCAAACGTAACCCGGATATTTCATTTTACCGGCCAGAATACCGGCTTCATCGCCATATCCCCAAAAATAATCCACTCTTACTGCACCGTTGATGGCACTGCCTGTATCCTGTGCCATTAATAGCCGGTTTAATCCATAGCCACTGGCCGGATGAGTTGTTGCCACAAATAATGGTGCGCCAAGGTTAACAAAATGGCTGTCCACAGCAGCAGAATAACCTTTAGTAAGCGGTACGCCTAATGCGCCTGTTGGTCCGCTGGCAGGTTCTGCTGATGTGCGAAAGAAGATGTAGCTTGGATTTTGTCCTAATACTTCAGCCAGTTGCTGCGGATGTTGCTGTAACCATGCTTTGATGCCCTGCATTGAGGTCTGTGCTAGAGGTAAGTAACCTTTGCTAGCCATGTATTTACCAATCGATGCATAAGGATAGTCATTTTTATCGGCAAAACTAAGACGCAACATCCGTCCATCTGGTGTCTTTAATTGCCCTGATCCCTGTACATGCAGAAAAAATAGCTCTACCGGATCATTGGCATAACCCAGAATGGGAGCTTTGCCGTTGAGTGCGCCGGCGTTGATTTGTGCGCGGGTGTGATACGGAACAAACTGATTACCGTTTATCCGACCTTTCAGTGCCCGTGTTTTTTCATTCAAGGGAAAGGAAGCCAGATTGGCTGTGTAATTCCCACTGGGCGTAATGACGCCACTGTTTGTTCCAGTCAGGCGGATATGTACGGTTCCATGACGTTGCCCTGAATTGAGCGGCACAACAATAAAATCGTTGGGAATACCATAAATAGGAAAGCGTGCTTGAGCTGTCTGTCTGGTATCGCCTAGCAACATAGGTTCGTAATAGCCGGTGACTGTGCCAGCCAATTGTCCGTTCTGACTGATTTGCCAGGGTGTGAAGTAAGTTTCAAAAAATGCTCTGGCCTGATGATTGTGTCTGGTTGTGCGTGCGGCCTGCTGGCACACAGTTTGCCAGGCTGGCTGCATCTGTAGCTTGCTGCAACTGGTTTTAAATGCTTCTAAGCTATCAATAAATGACTGGGCAGACCACTGTGGCAGTTCCTGATAAGAGACAACCCGATAGCTGACTCCGGCTTTACCCGGAGTATAAACATAATTTGGTGGGAGGGGCTCGCCAGCTGGCAGTGCACTACCACCACCAGAAAGAATACTGTTCACTGGTTTATGACTGAGGGTACAGGCTGCAAGAAATAACACATTGAACCACAGCACCCAACGGCGAATTGAGCAGAATTTCATTGATGGCATGATTTTGACATATTCTTAAATAGAAAGCGATACGGATACAAATTGTATTTTTTGTATCATTATGACAGCCATCCGCACTATTAAACAAGAATCACTGGTGGTCATATTTTTCATCAGGATATCCGCTTGTAAACAAACGGAAGCTGAACACTCTGTTACAATAGCTTTTTTAGTCAAATCTAATATCTTGCTACGCCATGAGTAAACCCACCCTGACACCGATGATGACGCAATATCTGTCTATTAAGGCTGACCATCAAGACAAACTGCTGTTTTACCGGATGGGTGATTTCTATGAGCTGTTTCTAGATGACGCTGTTGAAGCTGCCCGTTTGCTAGATATTACTCTGACTACTCGCGGACAAATTAATGGAGAGCCCATTAAGATGGCTGGTGTGCCCTACCATGCGGTGGAACAGTATCTGGCCAAGCTGGTAAAGCTGGGCAAAAGTGTGGCCATCTGTGAGCAGACAGGTGAAGTGGGAGCAAATAAAGGACCGGTTGAGAGGCAGGTAGTGCGTATTGTTACACCAGGCACGCTGACTGATACGGCCTTGCTGGAAGATAAGGAAACCAACCGTATTGTGGCCGTTTCTTTGTTGAAAAAGCAGCTTGGCGTAGCTTGGTTATCGTTACAGAATGGAGAATTCTGTTGCAAAATTATTTCGCCGGAAGCTCTGCCCCATGAACTTGCTCGCTTGCAGGCTGCGGAAATCCTGTTATCTGATCAGACACAGGACAAGCTGAATCTAGCCAGCCATGACCGGCAACTAACCCGTTTACATGCATGGCAATTTGCGGCTGATACAGGTGCCCGTATGATTCAGCGCTATTTTGGCAGCCAGGATTTACGTGCTTTCGGTTTGCGGTCAGGAGAACATGATGCAGCTATTGGGGCAGCAGGAGCTTTGCTGAATTATGTGCAACAGACACAAATGCAGCTACCCAAACACTTGGATAGCCTGACACTGGAGCAGGAATCCGCTTATATCGGCATGGATGCGGCCACACGGCGTAATCTGGAATTAACTCAGACGCTAAGCGGCCAGAAAGCGCCGACACTATTTTCGGTTCTAGATCAGTGTGCAACGCATATGGGTAGCCGTCTGCTGGCGCAGTGGCTGCACCAGCCGTTACGCCGGCATGAGCAAATTGTAGCTCGCCAGCAGGCGGTGGCTGCACTGGCACCACAGTGTGTGCAAGTCACTGCAATGTTAAATCAGGTGGCAGATATTGAGCGTATTGCTGCACGTATTGCTATTGGTAGTGCACGACCAAGGGATTTATCGGCTTTGCGTGATAGTCTGGCTGTTTTGTCAGCTTTTCGTTTGGAGGAGTCTGATCAAAGTAGTCTGGTACAGACTCTGCTGGAGCAATTTCCGCCGGCAGCACCTGTCGCCCAGCAATTAACTATGGCTATTATGCCTGAACCGGCAATATGGTTGCGTGATGGCGGGGTGATTAATGACGGCTTTGATGCTGAGCTGGATGAGCTGCGCCGCTTGCAAAATCATGCGGATGAATTTTTGCAGCAATTGGAAAGCCGGGAGCGTGAGCGCACGGGCTTATCTAGTCTGAAAGTTGAATTTAATCGTGTGCATGGTTTTTATATTGAGTTAAGCAAGGTACAGTCTGAACAGGCACCGGCAGACTATCAGCGACGCCAAACTCTGAAAAATGCTGAACGTTATATCACGCCTGAATTAAAGGCTTTTGAAGAGAAAGTATTGAGTGCGCAGCAAAATGCACTGGCCCGGGAAAAGCAGTTATATGATGCTCTGTTATTGCAATTACAGGCCGAGCTGTCGCTATTACAACGTTGTGCCCGCGCTGCCGCTACTCTGGATGTATTAACCACGTTAGCCAGTTATGCTGATACTGAACATTACTGTTTTCCAAAGCTGGTGAATTATCCATGTCTACAGATTAGTAATGGCCGCCATCCTGTTGTAGCGGCACAGGTTAAGCAGTTTACCGCTAATGATACCCAACTTGACGATAAACGCCGGCTGATGCTGTTAACTGGTCCAAATATGGGTGGTAAATCCACATATATGCGACAGGTGGCTTTAATTGTCTTATTGGCGCATATTGGTGCACCTGTGCCGGCAGACAGTTGTACTCTGGGAGAGTTTGATCAGATATTTACCCGCATTGGGGCTTCGGATGATCTGGCGGGCAATCGCTCTACCTTTATGGTGGAGATGTCGGAAACAGCCTATATTCTGCATCATGCTACTGACCGGTCGCTGGTATTAATGGATGAAGTTGGCCGTGGTACCTCTACTTTTGATGGTCTGGCTTTGGCTCAGGCCATTGCTGAACATCTGTTGCAAAAAAATCATAGCTATACTCTTTTTGCCACTCATTATTTTGAGTTAACACAATTACCGCAACAGTATGCCCATGCATTCAATATGCATCTGGCTGCACTGGAGCAGGGACAGGATATTGTTTTTCTACACCATATTGAATCTGGACCAGCCAGTAAAAGTTATGGGATAGCGGTGGCGAAACTGGCCGGCTTGCCTGCACGGGCATTAAATGCTGCTTATCGGTATTTACAGGCACTGGAACAGCATGCGGCCAATGAGCAACCTCAACTGGATATGTTTCAGGTTCAGTCTGAATCAGAAGATATGGCAGAGACTGAGCAGCCAAATACTGATGCTGATAATTCTTCTGTAAGTATGATTCCGGCGGATTTATGCGCGCAGCTAAATGCTCTGAATCCTGATGAGTTGACACCCAAAGCGGCACTGGCAGCAGTATATGATTTGGTACATTTCTGGCAAAATTATCAGAAAAATCAAAAATCATAGTAAAAATCCGCATGAAAAATCGGCTTTATGATTGACATTGCGCCGGTTATCCGTATAATGACTTTCTTACCAGACGCGGGGTGGAGCAGCATGGTAGCTCGTCGGGCTCATAACCCGAAGGTCGTAGGTTCGAATCCTGCCCCCGCAACCAGATTTTAAAATGCCCTGTTACAACAGGGCATTTTATTTTGCCTGTTTAATTTGAAGAATGACTTACTCAATTGCAATTATGGTGTAGGTAGGCAGATATTCATCCGGCTATATTATTTTGTTGCATGCCGTTTTATACGGTTTTATAACTAATGACTTTACAAAAATCTGCCAGGTACAAAACAGACCAGTAAAGTTTATGTAATGTTGCTAAATATTATTCTGAACAGAATTTAGTCCATTTTTCTGCCAATAATTACTAATATAATATCTCTATGATGTTTCTGGTTGTAATCAGGATTTCTGGTTAACCTGTAAATTAAAGATTCTTATCTAGAATGCAGCTAATTCATTTTTATGTCTGTTCTGCAATTAAGGTGATAATGAAATCTCATGTATTTATCAAGGTATTTTTCTGAGCATTGCTTCAAGCAAGTTATAAATCTAAAAATTGATTAGCAGTTATTTTTATTTATAACAAATCATTTTTGTGTTTGTTTCTCCATTGACTAATATGTCTAGAACGGGAATCAAAAGTTTTCCCATTCAAGCAATCCATATTCTCATTGTATGGATGTGATGCTTTAGCTTATTAAATCGCATGGCTGGTTTCCAGTGACCAGTAAAGAATGATTATTCTTCTGATTATAGCCAAGACCATTATCGATTAGTTTATCAGTATTGCGATGTTCGCTTTTATACTTTCCTTTTAAATAGTATATAACCTGCATTGGTATGGTTTAAGTTAAGAGCCATTTATATTAATGATGTTTTTACTTATGGATAGGCTAAAGTTAATTTAGCGATTTCTGCTGGTGTATTACAAGCAAATTACACTAAATCTAGCCACTACAAGGCTACGCTGACGGATATTTTAAAACCGTTTAAATTAACTATGAATATGTGCATGCCAATTATCAACCTGTATCTGTAGTGTCTGGGACAAATAATACACCTGAAGCAGATTAGACGATGGCATTGGATGAAATTAATGAGAGTGCCTAGAACTTTATTTGCTGGATTAGAAGATTACACATATTGATGTCATTCTGTTGCGGGATAAGTTGATCTGTTTGCTTAATCAAATAGCGGTAAACATATAAATATAAATTGTAGATATTAGCGATATAGACAGGAAGCATTAAGGATCGCGTTCATTTGCTCTGAATGAATTAACCTGTCTGGTCAAATTGTTGTTTATTCATCACTGGATTAATTTCATTGTTTGCTTTTTTCGTTCATGTATTTGTAACAATGCTGTTTACTGTTCGAGTTGGGATTAAGAATGCTGCATGTTATTTCAGCTGACTTTTTTGACATCTGGATAAACCCAGAGTTTCTGTTCATGCACTTCGGCCAGAAAGACTTCTTCCAGTTTCTGCCCCTGACGGTTGAGTTCTTTTTTCAGCCATTCTTCGTCATGTCCTAATGCTTCCAGACTGGGATAATTAATTACACCATTTTCTATCACTACTACGGCCATGGCTGGGTCACCTTTTTTGACGACTGTCATCTGTCCATTATATTCAAACCAAACATCACTGAGTACTTCCAGACTGGGATAGCCACGTTGATGCAATAACATGATGAAATCGCGGATAGACAGTTTGGCTTTGCGAAAGTTCTGTGATAGTACGATGCCATTTTCCATTAAGCGTACTGAGGTGCCATCGACAAAGTCTTTGGCGATATTGCGCTTGAATGTGACATAACGTACGAGTAATAACAGCCCTGCCCAGAAAATGGATGCACTCATCAGTAATGTTATGCTGATGGATGGGTTATATAAAGGGCCACCGATAATCGCTCCCAAAACCACATTACCTACTTGATCAATGGCAGAAATCGGTGCCAGAGACCCTTTACCGGATAAATTGATGTACACCAGCAATATGCAGAATGCAACTAACATTTTGAAGATGATATTGATATAGATGGGGTTCATTATGGCTTCCTTTGTCTGCATAACAGGCGTTTTATCTAGGCATGATTTGCATGGATTGTCTTTTACAACCGTAGCGTTTTGCCAGATATTGTGCTGATACTGTATCTGTTATGCCTGAAGCAGGCTATGGTAGCCAACTGTTTTTTATGATTTATTTACATTATTTTCCTCATGTATTTTGTTTTTTTCATAAAGGCAATTATTGTAATTGCGTGTTTAAGTGTAGCTGTTATGGCAATTTGCGGGCTGTGTCTGGCAGGCAACCATGAATATATCTGGTTGCCTGTAGACGACTATAAAGGTTTGAAATCAAGTTGGGTAAATATTCGCACCGGATTACCGCGTGCTATCTGATGATGGTGCTTGTGCTGCGCGGCTTTATGTTTTGCCTGTAACTGCTGCGCCTGTTGTGCCAGTTTATGCTGAAGCAGCAACACAGCGAGTTTTTTGTTGGCATGCTGGCTACGCTCAGTTTGCACTTTAACGCTGATACCACTGGCTACATGGGTGGCTCTGACTGCCGATTCGGTTTTGTTAATATGCTGACCACCGGCTCCAGATGCGCGCATGGTTTCAAAGACAATTTCATCTGGCTGCTGCTGAACAATCGGGTCAAAACAGCTTGCTCCGATAAACCAGTTTTTGCGTTTGTGCTTTGGGCGATAAGGGCTGGGGCAAATCCATTGAATGGTGCCCTGCCACCTATCAGACAATGCCTTGACCTGAGCACCTTCCAAGGTAACCAGTACTGAATGCAGCCCGTGTTTAGCTGGTTCCTGTTCCACAATTTCTACTTTAACCTGCATTTGTTTGGCTTCATATTGTAAGCGTGCCAACGCTTTTACCACTGCCAGACAGCATTCTGCCGGTCCGTAAGCGGCAGATAATTGCAAGAGTTGCATTATTTTTTCTCCGTTTGAACTTTATAGGTGATTACCGGTTTGAAGCGTGCTATTGGCCGGATTAAATCGGCCTGAACCATGGCAGCAATGACACTGTCGATTGATTTATAGGCTTGTGGTGCTTCTTCATACAGGAGCTCACGGTCGCAGCAGATTACTCGGCTGCCATGTACGGTACGGGTGAGCTGGTCAGCTGTATAGCGCCCGTCCAGTCTGCCTTTGCAGGCTGAGCGCTGCCATTTGCGTCCGGCACCGTGTGCCAGTGAATACAGTGCGGATGCTGTGTCCAGTGGCTGTACCAGATAGCTGAAGTCACCGCGTGAGCCCGGAATAATCACCAGTCCTTTCGTGGCTGTTGCGGCACCTTTGCGATGCAGCCAGCCGCATTCACTGTTAATGGTGACTGGCTCAATAAAGTTGTGGCTAATATCTACCAGCTTTTGTCCCTGTGCGCGCAGGTTGACCAGTATGCGCCGGCCAATCAGCTCCCGGTTTTGTTGTGCATAATCCAGAGCCTGATTGTGCTGCATCAGGTAAGTGCTGCCAGCAACGCTATCGGCAACTAAACCCTGATGGCCATACTGGCGGATGTGCTTATCCAGAATCACACCGCCCAGACCACGTGAACCGCTATGCACCATCAGTTGCAGATGTTGCCGGTTTAAGCCAATTTGCCGGACAGTTTCCGGCGCATAAATGGTTTCCAGCATTTGCAGTTCGGCAAAGTGATTGCCGCCGCCAATGGTACCGGAAGCATACGTGTGTTCTGCAAGTGGCCGGATATCTGGCCACAGGCTGATGCATTCTGCTTCAGACAGGGGCTGGTCGATATTGCCCAGACGTTTAATCAGTTTGGCCTGATTCATGGCATGGATTTTTACTGTGGTTTGCCATAATGACATACCGCAGCCGATATCACCGCCAATGAGTGCCGGATAAAGATATTGTGTAGTAAAAAAAGCAGCACCTACCGGATAACCGCGGCCGGGGTGTAAATCCGGCATACCGGCTACGTATTTAATGTTAGGAAGTGTTGCTGTTGTTTGCAGTTGCTGGATGGCTTCGCCCTCTAACCAGAGTTCTGGTGTTGCTATCAGGGTGATGTTGTCCGCCAGCGGCTGAATAGAATTGCCCATTCTGATCCGTTCCAAATTATTTTATTTTGGTAATAAGCAAGCAATAGTCAGCCATGTTCATTAGAAATGAACAGGATTAGCGTGCTGAAGAATAAATTGGCAGGCCGCAGCCAAGGATCAGGAGATGATTAACCCCGGATTGACCTGCAAGGGATAGGTAGTACAAACATAATTATTCCTTTCCATTGCAATGTTGATGATTTGATAGAGTGGCGTACTGTAAATTATGTTTTACAGGTAGTCAAAAATAATCAGCCGTTTTTATTCTGATAGGCTGATTATGATTAATGATGTGTGGCTATTTCACTACTGTTTGGCTATTTTGGGCACTTTTGTTATGAGTTTATTTTAAGCTTAAAAAAATAATAAACAAATTGATCAGCAATTTGATATCCCACCTGTATATATAGGGCTCTTGCCTTGTGATTGTCACTGGCGGTGCATAATGAAATGCCACTGTAGCCACCATCACGGGCAAATTTTTTGCGTATTGCATGAGATGAGCGGCGATGCCTTTTTGCCGGCAGCTTGCAGGGATATATAAGTCGTTGAATATTATAGTTGGCGATATTGGTAAGGAAGAAAAGGAAAAATATGGCTGTGCAAATTCGCAGGCTTGTTGCTGATAATAAGCACTGAAAATGGCTGAACTCTGCGTTTCTAGTCTATTCTGAATAGATTTTTATGCTTTCTATTTGGTTGTCTATCATGCTGTAAGCTGGCGATAGCAGGCAAACAGTAAAGCAGCATTATCAATGCTACCCTAATGCAAAAAATAATCACAAATGCATCAACAATTTATCGTACAAATATTGATTATGCGGATACATATTTTACGATGATAACCCGTGCTTTGGTTTCGACTGATATCAGTGTTTCCTGCATGATTTGCAGTGCCTGCTCCGAACTGAAGCCACCTGAACCGGCGCCAATCAATGGAAAAGCAACAGAAGCATAGTTCTGAGTATTAACAATATTCATGGCGGAAATAACTGATGTGCGAATTGAATAAGCACTGGCGCGCCAGAACATGTTGATGCCGGCTACATGAATAATGGCTCGATAGGGCAATTTACCGGCACTGGTAACGACTGCGGAACCTAATTTGAGCGCTCCTGCTCTGCCCAACTGGCGAAAGGGAGCGTAACCGGCTTTTCGCTTGATGGCACCGGATACACCCTGTGGCAACAGTAACCACCATGGAATGATGTTCCGGTTCCATGCGTTGACGATAACATCAACAGGTTGTTCCAATAAATTTCCATAGACGATTTCAGGCTGCATGGTGAATTTTTCCGCAAAATTTCTGTTTATACTAATGCCCACATCTAAGCATTTGTTGTATCTGTTACTGCCTGTAGCACTTCTTGATGGCTAGTCGGGCATATTATTGTCTGTCAGTGTGGCATGCTTATGTTTACAATAACTGATTGCAATTACAAATACAAGATAAGGAAATCATTTATGGCACAGTTTTTTGCTATCCATCCTACTGATCCGCAGGAACGACTGATTGCTCAGGCAGCGGATATTGTTCGTCATGGCGGTGTGATTGTTTATCCAACTGATTCCTGTTATGCACTGGGTTGCCAACTGGGTAATAAAGAGGCAATGGAACGGATTCTGCGTTTGCGTGGTATTGATCAGAAACACCATCTTACGCTGATGTGCCATGATCTGAGCCAACTGGGTGTTTATGCCAAAGTAGATAATAGTCAGTTTCGCTTGCTCAAAGCCACGACGCCCGGCAGTTATACTTTTATTTTACAGGCGACTAAAGAAGTACCTGCCCGTACGCTGCATCCAAAACGTAAAACCATTGGTTTACGTGTACCGGATAATCGGATTGCACTGGCGTTATTACAGAATCTGGGTGAGCCGATGTTATCGTGTACGCTGATGCTGCCACATGAAAGTGAACCTTTAACTGATCCGTATGAGATACGCGACCAGCTGGAACATACAGTTGATTTGGTGATAGATGGTGGCTGGTGCGGTACGGAACCGACAACGGTAATCGATATGACCGAGGGTATTTCGCTGATACGCGCAGGCAAAGGTGATACGGCCGTATTTGGTTTGTAAAGAACAAACTGGTACTATGTTGTGCTCAGAGTGGTAGTTTTTATTTATGTTTTAAGGATTTTACCTTGGAGAAAGTTGATCTAGCTTTTTTATTGCTGGCCATTTTGCCGATTTTACTGGCCATTACTCTTTCGGAAGCGGCCTGTGGCTATATGGCACGTTATTGTGGAGACCGTACGGCTGAGACGATGGGGCGGCTAAGCCTGAACCCGGCCAAATACATTGATATTATTGGAACGATTATTGTACCGATCTTTACACTAATTGTTTTACATGGTTTTTTTATGGTTGGCTGGGCAAAGCCGGTACCGATTGACCCGCGTAATTTCAAGGACCCGCGTAAAGGTGAACGTCTGGTAGCTATTGCCGGCCCTCTAGCCAATCTACTGATGTGTGTATGCTGGACAATTGTGGTGATTATCAGCAACTGGGTACCAGAATACTTTCAGGAACCGATGGCACTGATGGGGGAACTGGGTGTTCTGTTTAATGCAGTATTCTGCTTTTTCAGTTTACTGCCGATCCCACCGCAACCCGGTGCCCGTTTCGTTAACAGCTTTCTGTCGCCACGTGCTTCGATGCAGTACCTCAAGCTGGAACCTTATGGCTCATGGATTCTTATATTTATGATTATCAGCGGTTTAATGTCGCCTATTCTACGACCGTTTATCAATCTAATTATTTCGATGATGTCATTTTTAATTAATCTATTCTGAGTATTTCAAGTAATGACAAATAGTATCGGGCCGCAGACTGTATTTCTGCGGCCTGATGTTTTTATTTTGGATGAAAAAGTTAAGCTACGCGGCAAATCAGGGATGGATATTGCTTTGTCCCAGTGTCACTCTGTCCAGACCGGCCAAATCAGGCAGGGTGTGAATCTGGCTGAAACCATGTTGCGCCAGCATATCACGCACCGCTTTTCCCTGATCGAACCCATGCTCCAGTAACAGCCAGCCAGCCGGACGCAGAAAGGCTGCGGCACCGGCAATAATTGTTACCAATGCACTCAAACCATTATGATTATCTGTTAGTGCATGCTGCGGCTCAAAGCGTAAATCCCCTTGCTGCAAATGCTGGTCGTGTGCGGGGATATACGGTGGATTGGATACAATCACATCTACACTATGCAACGCTGGCTGTGGCTGCGCCTGATACCATGAACCCTGCCCGAAATGTACATTTGCCTGCAAGGCCGTGGCATTGCTACTTGCGACGGCCAGTGCTTCTGCACTGATGTCTGCTGCCCATACCTGCGCATCAGGACGTTCACAAGCAACGGTAACAGCGATAACGCCACTGCCTGTACCCAAATCCCACAGAGTGCCCTGTTCAGGCAAATGTGCCAGCGCAGCTTCTACCAGATGTTCGGTTTCCGGGCGGGGAATCAGTACTGCTGAGGAAACCTGAAAACGCCGGCTGTAAAATTCGCGCCAGCCAAGCAGATAGGCTAATGGTTCACCTGCCAGCCGTCGCTGTGCCAATTGATTCAGGCTGGCCTGTTCGCTAATGCTCAATGGCTGCTGGCCATGAGCAATGATGTAGGTATGGTTGATATCCAGCACCTGCTGGAGCAACATGCGCGCTTCCAGTCGTGGTAAGCCACTGTTGCGTAACCAGCCCTCAAGGGTAATGGGTAAATCCGTATTCATTATTTACTTAGCAAAGCCGGTTTATAACAGAAACAGTGTGGCCAGACCGAGAAAGATAAAAAAGCCGCCGGAATCTGTGACAGCGGTAATCAGCACACTGCTGCCCAGTGCCGGATCGCGGCCGGCTTTCTGCATGCACACAGGAATGAGCACGCCTACGGTAGCGGCCAGTAACAGATTCAGTGTCATGGCAGCCACCATCACCAAACCAATACCAACACTGTGATATAGGAAATAGGAAACTATGCCCATCACTGAGCCCCAGATAATGCCATTGACGAGAGCAACGCCCTCTTCCTTGCGCAGTAGACGCCACGCCTGACTATTGCTAATCTGGCCAGAAGTCATGGCACGTACAATCATGGTAATAGTCTGGTTACCGGAGTTACCACCAATACCGGCTACAATCGGCATCAGGGTAGCCAGTGCCACAATCTTTTCAATTGAGTTTTCAAACATGCCAATCACGCGACTGGCCACAAAAGCCGTACACAGATTGACAGCCAGCCAAATCCAGCGGTTTTTTACCGAATCCACTACCGGTGCAAACAAGTCTTCCTCTTCGCGCAAACCTGCCATGTTCAGCATATCGGTTTCAGATTCTTCACGAATCACGTCCACCATTTCATCTACAGTGATACGGCCGATTAATTTGCGGTTACTGTCTACTACCGGCGCCGTTACCAAGTCATAGCGTTCAAATGCTGCGGCCGCTTCTTCGGCATCGTCTTCAGGACGGAAAGTAACCACATCATCGGCCATGACGGCAGAAACCAGCAAATCAGGGTCGGCTACCAGCAGACTGCGGATAGGCAATACACCTTGCAATACATCGTAATTATCGACAACAAAGATTTTATCCGTATGGTCGGGCAGGCGTTCAAACCGACGCAGATAACGCAATACAACCTCACAGGTTACATCAGCACGGATACTGACCAGTTCAAAATCCATCAGCGCTCCGACCTGATTGTCTTCGAACGACATCGCTGCGGTAATTTGCGCCCGTTCTTCTTCATCACGGCTGCTTATTGCTTCATAGACAACTTCTTTGGGCAAATCCGGTGCCAGCTGGGCAAGCTCATCGGCATCCAGATTATCCACCGCGGCCAGCAGCTCCTGCTGTGCCATATTCTCAATCAGGGTTTCTCGTACTGGATCAGAAACTTCCAATAACACTTCACCATCTTCAGTGGGTGTAGCCAGCTTCCACACCAGCATACGTTCCTGCAATGGCAATGATTCCAGCAGGGTAGCCATATCGGCAGGATGCAGTTCATGCAGAGCGGTAATCAGTTCAGCCAGTGCCTGCTGCTGTTCTGATGTCTGTAAATAAGACTGAGTAGGCGAATGAATATGTTCGGCAACCGGTAAAATGGTAGCAACCAGCTTACAAATGTGATCGGTGTCCAAATGCAGACGTTCCTGCTCGCCGAAATTGCTATGGCTATCCATTATATCCTTGTCCTAATTGTTACACCGTAAAATCTGGGATATTACCGCCGTGAGTGCAGATGGCATATCCTGACGCAACAGTACTTGCCTGATATGATAAATTAAAGCCTGCTTCGGCAGGCTGTAGATATTATATTGTACACGGATTTTAGCGAAGTACTGTTACTTTATACTGTATAACCGCTTACTACGGATGTATTAATATATACATAGTGCAGACTGTGTGAGGGTTTGAAAACAAATACCAATGGCAAAAGGGTAATATAGGTTGAAACACGTACCATATTACCGGTCTGAATACACATTGACGGCAGTAATAACCCGACTACCTATCTGTACAAAGACAGTATTAAAGCTATCAGGCATGCAAACAGCCAACAGGACAATTGCCATGCTCAAAGAAAATTTTAATGAATTACAATGTTTTTTTGCAGTTGCCAAAGAGAAAAGTTTTACTAAAGCCGCAGGTAAGCTCGGCGTAACCCAGTCGGCCCTAAGCCACGCAGTCAAAACGCTGGAACAAAAGCTGCATACCCGCCTGCTGACCCGTACTACTCGTAGTGTTGCTGCTACAGAAATCGGTGAACAGATTATTGCCTGTTTGGAACCGCGTCTGGCAGAACTAAATCAGGATTTACAAACCCTGATCGACCATCATGGCCAGACTTGTGGCACTATCCGGCTATCAGTTGGCGAGCATGCTGCACGCTGTGTGCTGTGGCCGAAATTGCAATCTTTTCTTAAGACTTATCCACAGGTTAATTTGGAAGTGGTTATCGACAATCATTTTGTCGACATTGTCGAAAATGGTTTTGATGCTGGAGTACGTTTAGGTGAAAGTGTTGAAAAGGATATGGTAGCCATTAGAATTAGTGCTGATATGCGCATGGCTATTGTAGCCACATCAGCTTATTTTACTGCTCACGGTATACCAGCTTCACCGGCTGATTTACAGCAGCATCAATGTATCAATATGCGTTTACCCAGTACCGGCGGCCTGTATCAGTGGGAATTTGAGCAGGCAGGCAAACCCATCCGCGTTAAAGTTACCGGACAGCTAACTTTAAATCATTTAGGCGTACGCATGGATGCAGTTCTGGCCGGGCTTGGTATAGGCTGCATACCTGAGGACACGGTAAGTACACTGGTGGCTTCCGGCCAACTGATTCGGGTATTAGAAGAATGGTGTCCGGTTTTTCCCGGCTATTATCTGTATTATCCAAGCAGAAAGCAGCATACGCACGCTTTTGCGTTGCTGCTTGATGCATTACGTTTCCGGGCTTAACTGGTTTCAACGATAAAACACAGTTACTCTGCCTAGCGCCCTACTCGAGCCTGTAAGGCAGCAGGATAGCGCTCTCCCATAACCTGCACTTTATCCAGTGCCTGATTGATTTCAGCTATATCTGTTGCACTCAGCCGGATGGTGGCAGCAGCCAAATTTTCATGCAGGCGTTGTAGTTTGGTTGTACCCGGAATTGGTACAATCCACGGCTGTTGTGCCAGCAACCACGCCAATGCAATCTGCGCTGATGTAGCCTGATGTTTGCCCGCCAGTTGCTTCAGCAGCTCGGTCAGGCTCTGATTGGCCGCCAGTGCTTCGGGTGCAAAGCGTGGCACCTGCCGGCGAAAATCATTATCACTAAAGACAGTAGCAGTATTGATACTACCGGTAAGAAAGCCTTTGCCCAACGGACTGAATGCAACCAGTCCGATGCCCAGCTCCTGCAACACTGGCATAATTTTCTCTTCAGGTTCACGCCACCACATTGAATACTCACTTTGCAAAGCAGCCAGTGGCTGAACAGCATGTGCACGCCGGATGGTTTCTGCTCCTGCTTCCGACAGGCCAAAATAGCGCACTTTACCCGCTGTAATTAAATCCTTGACTGTACCGGCTACTTCTTCAATCGGCACTTCCGGGTCAACGCGATGCTGATATAATAAATCAATCACATCTGTTTGCAGACGGCGTAAGGAACCCTCTACTGCCAGCCGAATCTGTTCCGGTCGGCTATTTAAAATCAGCTGTTTCTTTTCATTGATGGCAATCCCGAATTTGGTGGCAATCACCACTTGCTGACGATAAGGCTTTAAGGCTTGCCCTACTACTTCCTCGTTCAGATAAGGACCATAAACTTCGGCAGTATCAAACAGAGTCACACCCTGAGCCACCGCAGCACGAATCAGTTCGATAGCCTGTGTAGTATCCGTAGCAGGACCATATCCGTAACTTAACCCCATACAACCCAGACCCAAAGCAGATACCGTCAGCCCACTTTTACCTAAATAACGCTGTTGCATATTTCTATTTCCTTTCAATCCATTACGCCAGATGACGTAATCAGATACACAGCATACTATTTGTACAGAACAGGATTAAGTCCCAATATTTTTCAGGGTTTATGAGTAGGATTCATCAATATGACTGCATAGCACAGCCGCCATTGCCTGTGGATAAAATAAAACCATCAGACATTGGAAGCTGATGGTTTCGGTATCTAAAGACTGTCTGCTTAAGCCCAGTATTTCTTCTTTGAGGTTTTGCCAATACCGGGATTAAAGCTATTGGTCGGGTCAAGCTGATGATAGAATTTTTTCAGTTCTGGCTTGGCATGGTACAAATGGCCGACATTATGTTCAGCAGGATACTGTGCACCCCGTTGATCCAGTAATACCAGCATTTCATCTTCAACCTTATTGCAGTCGGTACCTTTTTTGGCAATATAGTCCTGATGGAAAACATGGCAAAAGAAGTGACCATAATACATTTTATGGATAAAGTGTTGGTTGATGCTTTCCGGCAAGGTTTCAAACCATTCACTATCATTGCGCCGCAAAGCTACATCCAGCGCAACAATATTTTCTACCGTGTCACTATGCACATTGCGGTAGGTAGTAGCCGCGCCGGCTGCGGCAAAGCGATGCAGCATTGCGGCTTCGGCTTCTTTTTCATTACAGCGGAAATAACTACCGGTTTTTTGCTCAAAGAAAGTTTTCAGAAATTCCTCTGCTTCGGCAATACCATCATCAGCCATTTTCAAAATAAGATGATGCTCGTAACGGTCACGGTAATCACGGATTGACTGGGGTAAATGCTGAGGCAGGAATTTACACATGAATACCGCAAAATGGTCAGAAAAATTCTTCGGAAAAAACGGAATTTTCGCCAAGATACGGTCGACAAAATTCTTGAAGGCAAACAGGCGCGGCATGGCATCAGTACCGAACTTCTGAATGGCAACAAAAATATCCTTGCCATATACCGCAGCAATGTCAAAAGCTTCACGGTGCATGTATTCACCCGACACCGGTAAATTTTTAAATGTACTGAGAATATGACGGCGAATATCATCCAGCTCATGCGTATCATTGCTGCCGATATAGAAAACGGCAGAATTTTTTTCCAACGGGAAAGTATCCAGACGCACAGCAAATACCATCAGACGTCCGGCACTACCGGAAGCTTCATAGTGACGTACCGGATCGGCATTAAAACGTGCCGGCGTATCTGCATCAATTTCGCGCACATGGTTGCGGTACTCGTGGTCATGTCCCATGCCGGCATCACGCTTGATATCTTTGTCACTGTAATTACCATTTTGCAGATTCTGCAAAATGGTTTCCGGATCATCTCCCAGCTCAATACCAAGGTGATTAACCAGATGCAGCTTGCTATTTTCATCCAACTGAGCAAAAACGGCCATCTGGGTATAGGCTGGGCCGCGCTGAATAAGCGCGCCACCGGAGTTGTTACACACACCACCCATAACTGATGCACCGATACAGGATGAACCAATCACAGAATGCGGGCCACGCTGGTATTTTTTTAATTCTTTTTCCAGACGATACAAAGTGCTGCCCGGCAGGCAAACTACCTGTTCACCATTTTCAATTACCTGAATGCCATCCAGCCGGCGCGTGCTGACAATCACAATCGGCCGGTCATAATCATTACCATCCGGTGTAGAACCACCCGTCAGTCCAGTATTGGCAGACTGGGTGATAATAATCACATCCGCTTCCACACAGGCTTTTAATACACGCCACTGCTCTACCAGTGTACCCGGAAGCACAACAGCCAGAGCATCACCAACACCAAAACGGATACCCTGCCGGTAAGGCAGAGTATGTGTCGGGTCGGTGAGAATATGCTCTTGTCCGACAATCGCTTGTAACGTGTGAATAAGCTCTGTATTTGCCTTGATATCCATATTGATTCTCCTTTTAATATAATCACTTATTCCCAATCAATACAGATCATTTTAGAACAGTTATATGTTAACGAGAAGAACTTTAACATATAACTGTAACACATTATGCTTCAGGCAAAAAACCACCACTCTGCCGCTGCCACAGCATGGCATAAACCCCATTTTTGGCCAGCAGCTCACTGTGTGTGCCCTGCTCGACGATCTGCCCCTTATCCATCACAATCAGCCGATCCATGGCCGCAATCGTAGACAGACGGTGTGCAATAGCCACCACGGTTTTACCCTGCATTAAACGGGTAAGATTTTCCTGAATGGCCGCTTCCACTTCTGAATCCAGTGCACTGGTGGCTTCATCCAGCAGCAAAATGGGTGCATCTTTCAGAATCACCCGCGCAATAGCAATACGCTGACGCTGCCCGCCAGACAGTTTTACCCCGCGTTCACCGACATGGGCATCATAACCATGCCGAGCCTTGGCATCGCTCAATGCCGGAATAAAGCCATCAGCAGCAGCCTGATGTGCTGCCTCTATCATTGCCTCTTCCGATGCATCCGGGCGTCCATAGACAATATTGTCGCGCACAGAACGATGCAGCAGTGAGGTATCCTGCGTTACCAGTCCCAGTGCTGCACGCAGACTATCCTGCGTGACATCGCGAATATCCTGACCATCAATCAGAATGCGTCCGCCTTTTACATCATAAAAACGCAATAGCAGATTGGTCAGCGTGGTTTTACCGGCACCACTGCGCCCTACCAGACCCACCTTTTCACCGGCACGGATATGCAGATTAAAATCGCGCAACAGCGGCTTATCGTCACTATAGGCAAAATTCACATGCTCAAAATCAATTGCGCCCTGATTAACCTTTAACGGCAGAGCTTCAGGCTTATCCACAATAGTATGAGGGCGGGACAGGATTTTCATGCCATCTTCCACCGTGCCGATATTCTCAAACAGGCGCGCACTTTCCCACATCACCCAGTGTGACAAACCATTAATCCTTGATGCCATTGCCGTAGCGGTGGCAATCGCACCGACACCAACCTGTCCATTTATCCATAACCAGATACCCAGACCGGCAGAGCTGACCACCAGCATAATATTAATCGCGGTACTCAGACTATCAAGCAAAGTAGCCAGCCGCATCTGCGCATTGACCGTCACCAGAAATTCCTGCATGGATGCCTTGGCGTAGGCAGCTTCACGTGCACTATGGGAAAACAGCTTCACCGTAGCAATATTGGTATAGGCATCAGTAATGCGGCCAGTCATCAGGCTGCGTGCATCCGCCTGCTGCTGGGCAGTTTTGGATAACTTCGGAATCAGGAAGCGCAATACCAGCACAAACAGCACAATCCACAGAATAAATGGCAGCAATAACCAGCTATCCATGCCGGCCAGAATAATGCCGCTGGTAACAAAATACACCAGTACATACACCAGCATATTAGCGACTGACATCACTGTATCGCGTACCGCCAGCGCCGTTTGCATTACCTTAGCAGAAACCCGTCCGGCAAATTCGTCCTGATAAAAACCCATACTCTGCCCGAGCATCAGGCGGTGGAAATTCCAGCGCAAACGCATCGGAAAAGCGCCCTGTAGCGTTTGAAACTGCACATTAGAAGCCAGAAACGACCAGAAAATACTGAATATCATTACTGCCGCAATCAGAATCAGCTCATGTCCTTTTTCCGGCCACAATCTGTCTGGTGTATAAGCACCAAGCCAATCAATTACATTACCGAGAAACCGGAAAACCAAAGCTTCCAGAATGCCGGTACCAATGGTCATAATTACCATCACGAGCAGCCAGAGGCGTACACCCTCCAAACAGCTCCAGATAAACGGCAGCACACCTTTTTTCGACGGCTGCGGCAAAGTGTCAGGATAAGCATCAATGCGGTTTTCAAACCAGCTTAGTAATCGGTTCAATAACATACTGCGTGGGCTTTCTACATAATTGAGCCATGATGGCCGCACAAACTATTATTGCAGTCAGAAAATGATAAAAGAAATCATTATACATAATCTGAAATATAAATCAGCTTTCATTGGTTTGTGTTAAAATCTTGCTGGCACATCAGCATGCCAGACAGTCGCTGTGCACAATATACGTGCATAGAGGAAAGTCCGGGCTCCACAGAGCGGAATGCCGGCTAACAGCCGGGCGCCGTGAGGCGACGGAAAGTGGAACAGAAAGCATAACCGCCGATGGCTATGGTAAACCATAGCACAGGTAAGGGTGAAATGGTGCGGTAAGAGCGCACCGTGCCGTTGGTAACAACGTGTAGCAGGCCAAACCCCATTCGGAGCAAGACCAAACAGAATGCGCTGACGCTGCTCGCCGAGCATTCGGGTAGGTTGCTTGAGCGGCACAGTAATGTGTCGCCCAGATGAATGACTGTCCCAGACAGAACCCGGCTTATCGGTTGTCTGATGTGCCCCCTCAGCATTGCTGTTTATCCATCTGGCTACTTAAAATTCTGCCAGACTGTGCACAGCCAGTTTATTGCACAATCAGGTACAACAGATTACTCGGTGTATTCAGGCAATATGTGGGCTAGTGAATAATACCGGCACATCCGATGACAGCTACCCAGTATCAACCTTAAATCCCCTGTATATTATCTGCCCGGCATACCTGTCTGGCCGGTACAATGTTATGGGCTGCTGCAAAGTATGTTGAGATTTTACCGGCAGGATTAACTCGACAGCGTCATTAGTCTACACAAAATAAATTGTTTTTACTTATAAATTGACATCTTACAGCCTCTCTTCCTTTACATTGACAGCTGTTTTATGTCAGGCTTTGCTATTCTTATTTTATCGGTATCCGCATGCACACGCGCCAGTTTTTGTCCTTATATGGTTCCATTTTTTTTCTGTTTTCCGGTTATGGGCTGTTTCTGAATTCAGCTGGGGTTAAACTGTCCCAGATGGGGGTCAGCAATATCACCATCGGTATTCTGAATGCAGCCTTTTTTATTGGTGGCACCATTTCTGCCATTGTGTCACACCGCATTATTTCGCGCGTAGGACATATCCGCAGCTTCAGCGTGTTTGGAGCTCTGTTTGCCATTGCCGCCCTTGCCCATCTGATGGTGGAGCAATTATGGATGTGGGGCGTATTGCGTGCGGTACTGGGATTTTGTCATTACAGCTTATTAATGGTCGTGGAAAGCTGGTTTACTGCACGCAGTGTCCCACAGACCCGCGCCAAGATTCTGGCACTGTATGAAGTAGTGTATTACGTATCATCAGCAACCAGTGTATTGCTGCTGAGCCTGAATATGTCCAGTAACAATATCTTCACTCTGGCAGCTATTCTGGTTATCGCTGCTACATTACCGGTAGGACTAACGCGGATACAGCAGCCGGAGATTCCCAAACGCGAGCGCATCAGCCTGCCGCATGTCCTTTCCATTGTGCCTCTGGCATGGATAGCCTGTTTCATGGCTGGGATTTTTATTAATGGCTTTTTTACCATGGGCTCCGTATTTATACTGAAGCTGGGTTACAGCCTGCGTAATGTATCCATGTTTCTTGGTTCAGCAATGATTGGTGGTTTCACCATTCAACTATTTATCGCTTGGTTGTCGAATAAATTCGGCCGCCCACGCACCATTTTCGGCTGTGCCTGTGTGGCCGCTGTAGCCGCAATCAGTGGTATGCTGCTGTTATTAATTTTGCCGGGTAATATCTGGGCACAATGTGTGATTGCACTGGCTATCGGCTGTAGCGGCTTTCCGCTGTATGCGCTGGGGCTGGCGCGAGCCAACGATGTTTTACCAGCCAATATGAACACAGTGGAAGTAAATCGCAGCTTGCTGTTTGTGTATGGACTGGGTTCACTGGTAGCACCATTAATTCTCGGTACAGTGATGCAGTTGTTTAATCACTATGGCTTTTACAGTGTGTATGCCATTATTGCAACTGCGCTGGCGATATATGCCTTCATGCAGCCGGCTGTACCCATTTCGGAGCGCAGTGTTTATGTCCCCGTATCTGGCAATGTTGGACCGATGACAGCAGAGCTTGACCCGCGCAACGACACCGCCACGGACACCCCGTATGATGCTGACAGTGCTGAACAGCATGTTCAGGCTACTTTGCAGAATACCGAAAAGCAACAGCAAGCAGACAATTAACGATATTGAAAATACTGACAAATAGCGCATAAAGAAACTGCCCGGAATAATTGAACTATTCCGGGCAGATATCATTTGTAGTAGCCAAATTACTTGCGAAAACAGAACACTGCTATTTTCCGCAGAACTAAATCGCTGCCCACTGAAACACGACCAAATCAGCACAAAAACTTATTCTTTAAGCCACGGAGACTTGCGCCGACCTAAGGCTATAAAAGGCTTTTCTATATATTGATAAGTTAAGGTACAGATAACCAGTAAAACAAACATTACTGCGGTAGATACTAATGTGTACTGCGTACGGTTCAAAACCAGATTGTGCACCGCAATATATTTATTCATACCATACCAAGCAAGGCCATGCAGCAGATAAATACTATAACTGGCATCACCAAGCCGTACAAAGGCTTTCAGCCGGAGCAGTCCAAATATATCGCCGCCCAGCGCAATCAGGATAAACAGCAGGGCAAACAGGGGCAGGAAATTGATGTTGTAGCGGCCAGTGGTGATGCTGAAAATCAGCACCAATAACAGCACAATCACACTGTCACACAATATTTTTGGCAACTGAACTGAATCAGACAGCACTCTGGCCAGTGCACCCACAGCAAAACAGGCGATAAAGTAGGCTTTTTGCTGATTAAATGGTGCAACAAAATAAACTGCAATAAATATTACAGTAATCGCCAGTGGTAGCAGGCCGGTTTTCTGGCGCAGAAAGCACAATAAGGGCAGAGAAAAATACAAGGCCCATTCCCAGAATAATGTCCACGGTACACCTGCATTAATCAGCCGTGCATCCTGCATACCGAATAACGGCGGTTTGATACCGGTAATGCCGGCATCAAACCAATAATACAGGTTAAGCAGCATATCCTTGTATACCAGTGTATGCCGTTGCAGATACAGCGCCAGCAATACGCAACAACATGAAGACAAATAAAATACCGGCGCAATGCGCAAGAAGCGCTTTTGATAGAAATGTAGCCACGATACCGGATTGGAATAAGCAAACAGATAGCCTGAGAGCATGAAAAACAAAGTTACACCAAAAACACCCATGCGCAGATTGAGCAGATTATGGGCAAATACAGCTGGTGTCCATGACTGGCCATGCAGATAATAATAGCTGTAAACATAATGATGCATGACCACACTGAAGGCCAGCAGAAAACGCAAACCATCCAACCGCTCTACCCGCCGGCTACTGGAATTATCCATAAATGCAAACAGTCGCGAACCGAATACAGCCACACACAGCAATAACAATCCCAGCATCCAGCCAAACATCTTATATGAATAAAGCATAATCCCAGCAAACGGGTAAAAGTTGGTCACAACCTGATATTAATTGGTTGGTTCAGAGTTTGTGAATCGCATTTCCAAATTAATACATGGCAGTTAATATACATCACGCTGATAACGCTGCTGCTGCCGTAGTTCACTCAGGTATTCATCTGCATCTTCAAGGCTGAGCTGTCCTTGCGTGGCAACAATTTCTAGCAAGGCCTGTTCTACATCACGTGCCATTGTGCCGGCATCACCGCAAACATAAATATGTGCTCCGCGCTGTAGCCATGCCCAGATGTCGGCGGCCTGTTCACGCAACTTATGCTGCACATAGATTTTTTCATTGCTCTGCCGGCTCCATGCAAAGTCATAACGAGTCAATAACCTGCTTTTGCGGTATTGCAGCCATTCAGTCTGATAAAGAAAATCATCAGTAAATTTCTGATTACCGAAAACCAGCCAGTTTTCGCCCGCGTCACCATTGGCATCCCGCTGCTGCATAAATGCGCGAAAAGGAGCAATGCCCGTGCCGGCGCCAATCATAATAATGGGCGTATTGCCATCTTCGGGTAAACGGAAACGATGATTTTCTTCCACAAATACCCGTACTGCCCCACCCTCCTGCAAATGTTCACCAAGAAAACCAGAAGCACCGCCGGTATACTGCCGGCCACGATGGGTAAAGCGCACAACGCCCACGGTTAAATGCACTTCTTCTCCAACCTCGTCCTGACTGGAGGCTATGGAATACAGGCGCGGTGTCAGTGGGCGAAATAGGTCATGCAGTGTCTGGGCACTGAGTAACTGCGGATAGGTGGCCAGTATGCTTACTGGTGGTGTGGTGGCAATAAACTGTTTTAGGGCAGCAGTATCTGCAATGATGCCATCCAGTTCGGCAATATGTGCCTGCTGCGCATAGGCCTGTACCAGCGCGGGTGTAGTCTGGGTAATATCCAGCTCGTTTTGCAATGCCTGTTCGATAGTCACTTCGCGGCCATCGGCCAGACGCACTGCTGCATTCTTATCTACCTGCGTATGTTGCAGAATTTCGCTTACCAGCGCGGTGGCATTCTGATAGAACACCCCCAATGCATCACCGGGCTGATAGCGGATACCAGAACCGGTAAGATCGATTTCAATATGTTCAACGTCTTTGCTGGCGTTAGGCGTGGTAATTCGCTGTCGCACACTCAGGCTGGCCGTAAAAGGAACTTCTTTGGTAAATATCGCAGTTTGTGCAGCAACCACACTTTGCTGCACCTCATTACTCACGCCGGCATGACTGTTATTCAGCTGACTGATAAGCGCAACGATTTTATCCTGCCATGCTGCTGCCCTACTTTGATAATCAACATCACAATCTACCCGTTCAGTAAGGCGCTGTGCACCTAATAGTGCCAACTGGCTGTCAAAATCTTTACCACACTGACAAAATTGCGGATAACTGCTGTCGCCCAGCCCGAGTACGGCAAAGTGAAGCCGATTAAGAGCCGGCGCTTTTTTACCAAACAGATATTTATACAGTGGTAAGGCCTCTTCCGGAGGTTCACCTTCACCCTGAGTGGAAGTTACCAGCAGGAGAATATCTTCATTGGGAAGTTGTTTGCTTTTATAGTCGCCACTGGCACAAAGGCTAACATCTATGCCGGCTGCTTCAAATTTCAGTTGCAGGCTTTCTGCCACACGCCGAGCATTGCCGGTTTGCGAAGCTGATAAAATCAATACTTTACGTGCCGCAACTGATTCAACAGTACTGGCTACAGGAACGGCTACCGCAGCAGCAGCACTTCCCTGCTGGCTGTTTGCCCATGCATAACCGGATAGCCATGCCAACTGAGTGGGAGATAGCTGGGCGAGCGATTGCAGCAGTTCGGGGGATACAGGTGTGGTCATGGTTTGTGCTCGATAAAATTATGATTAATTTCATTTACAGGCTGCTAAAAACAATCCAGCCATACTAGCAAGCACAAAGATTTTTGAGAAAGAAATGGCGCTTATTTAGTTAGAAGCGGCGAGCATATGTAACAAAAGCAGCCTGCTGGCTGCTCTGAAACAGATAATCCGGCTTGCCTCCAGACTGTTGTGCTTAACGTTGTATACCGATTTCTGCAAAGGCATTGCGCATCACCTCATCCAGCTGGCTGGCTGAGGCATGCATTAGACCCTGCTCTTTTTCATTCAGCGGAATTTCAATTACCTGACGGACACCATGCCGGTTGAGCACAGCCGGAGTACCAATATACATATCCTGAACACCATACTGGCCGTTCAGATAGACGGAAACAGGCAAAATAGTATTTTCATCATCCAGCAGCGCACGACAGATACGCGCCAGAGCCGCACCAACACCATAATAAGTTGCGCCCTTGAGGCGGATAATATCGTAAGCAGCATTAACTACCCGTTTGGCAATAATATCCAGATCGGCTTCAGTATAGCGCGGGTCACCTTTAATCCACTCTTCCATAGTCAAGCCGCCTACACTCAGGTGTGACCAAGCCGGAAATTCAGTATCGCCATGTTCACCAAGAATATAACCACTGACAGTACGCGGGTCGACATTAAGCAGGTAGCCTACATATTTACATAAGCGGGCGGAATCCAGTGAAGTGCCGGAACCGATTACCCGCTCTGCCGGAAAGCCAGACAGTTTCCATGTGGCATAGGTAAGAATATCCACCGGATTGGATGCTACTAAGAAAATACCATTAAAGCCGGATTCAGTTACATGTGATACGATACTGTTAATGATTGATAAATTGCGGTTTACCAAATCCAGACGCGATTCGCCCGGTTTTTGTGCAGAACCGGCGGTAATGACCACGATATCGGCGTCGGCAGCATCGCTGTAATCGCCGGCATAAATGTTTTTCGGATAAGTAAACAGCAATGCATCAGCAATATCTTTAGCATCACCATGAGCCTTGTCACGGTCAACATCAACAATGACCAGCTCCTGACCGATACCTTGCAGAGTAGCAACATAAGCAAAAGTAGAACCAACAGTACCGGCACCTACCAGAACAATTTTCTGATGGTTTTTGGCATTAGTGGGCTGCAACATAATTCAACCTCGTTTCCATGGATAAATGCAAATCTATGCGAATTTATGCAGAAATTGTAGCAGACCTGAACATGACAATTGCTTAATTTATTAATATTCATCATTAATTACATATCTTGGTAATAAATACCTATCCATATAATTTTGTACAAATATTTTACTAATTTCTTTGTTTTGTATTGAATGCTGAATGCTTTTGCTGTACAAAAAACAGTGCCACAATCGGATTCATTTTTCTGGCTGTATCAAGCGCTGAAGCAGAGAATCAAAATAAATCACTCAGGAGTGCTGTTTACCAGCTAATTGAGCCATTAAAAACAGCAGGTAAATAAGCGCTATATCGTTTTCTAAACCTATGTTTTGCCAGATAGTAATTACGATAAAAAATAGTTTACGTTACCAGCAGTTTAAGTATGATGGTGAGTGGGAACATGTTACGCTACCAAACTGGGTTGTCTTTGTAAGAGAAATTCACGTTTATTCAGTTTACGCTGTATTTGGGTACAGATGTATTTTGAGGGTTTAATTCATGTGTGGCAACCAATGCATTTGCCACTGACGCGAAACCAAGAGCTAGCATGGTAGGTGAACAGCTAATCTGTAAAATTTATGCAAAAAAAAGCTCCTAAAAGAGGAGCTGTTATCTGATATAGGGTGTTTTAAGACTATAGTTTATAGCTTTTTTTTATAGATTAAATCAAATTCTGACTCATCAATATAATCATCAGCATTTTGTTCTTTTCCATACTTCTCATTTATTATTTCGTTTATTATTTCTGGAATTAGCAAATATAACTCGCGTAGTGCATTTTCGTTCCCAGTGATCTTTGTATAAAAACTTTGTCCATCTATTTGTCTAATATAGGGATCTGATTCTCTGTTTGTACGAGTTCGGTTATCCGAAGGTGTAAACTCTTGGTCATATGATTTACCATTCTTAGGTAAAATTTCAACATAGTAAGCAATTGTTCCTTTTTCTCTCTTAACAAGTTCACTCTTAAGATCATCATAAACAGCTACTTTATGATTACCTTTTGTTGTATTGTGCTTATTTTTTATTTCAGCAATAAATCCATCACCTTCTAAGTCAATAACTGAACCTGTTTCTAAATTAGTAACACCATCTAATGTACCTAATATCCGTTGATGAATCTCACCAATTTGATTTTGCAAAGTTTTTTGCATTTGACGCTGTTTTTCTTGTTCTTTCCATTCTTCAAGCGGTATTCCTCTTATTGCACTATCAATGGATGCAGAAAAAATATCCAATGTATTTTTTTTGCTAATATCAGACTCTGTTAGCTGTGCTTCATACGTTTTACTAACAATGGGTTCTAAAATTTTTTTAATTTTTTCTTTGTCAAAAGTTGACATACCTAATCCTTAAAAATAAATATGGACCTTTACTCTACGATACTGTAAACTATCGTCTTTAACTGAATAAAACACAGCATCATTATGAAAGGCATTGATAGAAAAGAATTTTTTTCTGCATCAGATGTAGCGGATATTCTATCCATATCTAAAAGAACTGTTTCTAACTGGGCCAAGAATGGCACACTCATACCAGAGCTAGAACCGGATATATATTCCCACCCTTACACAAAAAAACAATTATCAATTTTTCCTGAATTTTTATCAATGTTTGAAAGTGAATGGGAAGAACAGTTAGCAATAAAGCCAAACAAAAAATATACGCTGGTCGAGCTTTTTGCTGGGGCAGGAGGATTAGCTTTAGGTTTAGAACAAGCAGGATTTACATCTTTACTTCTTAATGAAATTAATAAACATGCATGCAATACACTGAGAAAAAACAGACCCCATTGGAACGTTGTTGAAGGAGATATCATAGAACAAAACTTTTCTCATTTGTCAGGAAAAGTTGATTTGTTGACAGGGGGATTTCCTTGTCAGCCTTTTTCTACAGCAGGGAAAAAGCTAGGTCTCGAAGATATCAGAGGAACTTTGGTTTTTGAAATGATTAGGGTAATGAAAGAAATACAACCAAAGGTTTTCTTAGCTGAAAATGTCAGCGGTTTAAAGAACAGCGATAATGGAAGAACAATAGAAATAATAAAAAACATAATTAATGATTCGGGTTATACAATAATAGAAGAGGATATTTATAAAGCTATTTTTTATAAAGTACCTCAAAAAAGAGAAAGATTAATAATAATTGCAGTCCGTAATGACTACAAAGATGTGTTAATTTATAAAAAACCATCACCTTATCACTCACTAATGACTGTAAAAGATGCCTTTAAAAAAGGTTCATTGTATAACACTGATGTCCCTGTATCAGAAGGACAATCTTACCCTAAAAGAAAGGCAGAAATATTATCTTATGTCCCTGAAGGCGGGTATTGGAAAGACTTGCCATTAGAACTCCAAAAAGAATACATGAAAGGTAGTTTTAGCCTAGGTGGGGGAAAAACAGGTATGGCAAGAAGGCTATCTTGGAGTGAACCTTCATTAACATTGACATGCTCACCAGCTCAAAAACAAACAGAACGTTGTCATCCAGAAGAAACTAGACCTTTAACAACTAGAGAATATGCAAGAATTCAAACATTTCCTGATGACTGGGTGTTTGAAGGTTCAATTAACGAGATTTACAAACAAATAGGTAATGCCGTTCCAGTAAATTTAGCAGCATGCTTAGGTCGAGCCATAATAAGAATGTTAAACAACTTAGGATCTTAGATATTTAGCCCTGATTATTCATATTCATTCCCCAAGATTGAATCATGAATATCGGGGAGTATATTTTAAATCTGTAACTATCCCCTAAAATAGTACAGCATAAAAGTAGAAAATTCTCTTTGTTAACCCACAGAGGATTTAAACATGAAAAAATGGCTGAATACCAGATCGTAGCTATTTTAAAAAAAGCTGAAGCCAGTATTCCCGTCAAAGAACTTTGTTGTAAATATGGTATGAGGAATTCAACTTTCTATAAATAGCGTGATAAATATTCTGGTATAGAAACCTAATATATCAAACGCTTAAAGCAACTGGAAGCTGAAAATCGTAAGCTTAAGCAGATGTTTGCTGAGCTGAGTTTAAAATCTCAGCTTCAGGAGGAAATCATAAAAAAGCTATAGTACCCATTCAAGCACGTAAAGCTTAGGCTGTACAACTGCAAGAAAATCATTCTGTCACTATTGCCATGAGCTGCACTATTATTGGCTTAAACCGCTGTGCTTACTATTATCAACCTAAGTTACCGGATGATTCAGTGATTGTGTCGGTACTAAGTGCTATCACGGATAGGCCTTTACGCTGGAACTTTCCTAAGTGTTTTAACCGCATCAGAAAGCTCGGCTATAACAGGAATCATAAATGTGTTTATCGAATATACTGCCAGTTAAAGCTTAATCTCAGGGTAAAGTATAAACAACGTATTCCTCCGCAAAGCTCAGACAAACTATCAGTACCGAATAAGCTAGGTGAATGTTGGTCAATGGATTTTATGAGTGACAGCAGTCGCAATTAACGCAGGTTCAGAGCCTTCAATGTCATCGATGACTTTAATCGTAAGGAGTTAGGCGTTGATATTGTAATCAGTTTACCGGCTGGCAGGATTACCCGTTATCTGGATAAACTGGCCGAATATCATGGCTATCCACTCAAAATACGAGTGGATAATGAACCGGAATTTATCGGAAAACATTCATAAACTGGGTAAAGTCACATGGTATAACCATGGATTATATTTAACCATATAGTCCATATCAAAACTGATATATTGAACGACTTAATCGCATCTATCGCACAGAGGTACTGGATTTATATCTATTTAATAATCAGAAACAAGCAAGAAGGTAACCGAAGAATGGCTAACCATTTATAACACGGAAAGACCTCATAAAGTATTAAATAATATGACGCCGAGTGAGTATAAAACCCTAAAACAAGCAGCCTAATTTTCTACCTGAATCTTGTACTAACTTTGGGGTATTTACAATATCATGCTCTGAGGCAGAGAATCAAAATAAATCACTCAGGAATGCTGTTTACCAGCTAATTGAGCCATTAAAAACAGCCGGTAAATAAGCGCTATTTATTAATTGCGCTTGTTTCGCTTTGACTATCTGCTTCATCTTTATCCTTACATCCTTGTTATAGTTAAAAAAATAGTGGATAAAATTTTCTGCCAAGCAGGCTATTTTTGCTTTTGACGTAGTTTCTCCCTGATTTTCTCATCAGTAATCTGATTTAATTCGGTGATAACTGTTGAAAGTTTATCTATATAGGCTATTTTTGCCTCTGGAGATATGTGTTTATGATTTAATATAAATAATACGGTCTCTTCATTATCGTTAATCGGGGCAATATCCGATGCGGTGATGGATAAAACTAATTCTTCAGGGTTACGCTGAAAATATGATTTAATAGGAACATCCTTATTCAATGCCAATAGGGTTTGAATCATATGGGTAGCAAAATTTTCGTGAGCATATAGGTTTTCTAATATATGCTGTACATTGGCTTGATTTAATTCATAGTGATTCCCTGTTTCAACCATTTTTAGCAATTGTGGTGTTGATTTAGCAATCTTTTTGAACTTAATATTTAACGCTTCAAAAGCTATGCTGATTTTGGCTATGTTATTTAACCAATAATTATTAAAATTTAAAATATTATGCCATTCATCTTTAATAAGTAAAAAATCAACTGAATCCTCAATACGTTCTTTAAGTGTTTGTTCTTCATTCATTTCACTTAATGTTGATAGATCATCTTCATAAATAAACAAAAGATAAAAATAAAGTTTTTGGTCAAAAAATGGCTCTTGAATCTTTTGCCATAGCCGAGGAAATCGTTGGTTGAGTTGTTGTATCAATAAACCAAGATATTCTGGTGGATATCGTGCCTCTTGCTTTGCTAGTACTGGTGTTTCTTGTGCTTGTATTAGTGCTTCTTTTGCTTGTATTAGTGCTTCTTTTGCTTGTGCTTCTTTTGCTTGTGCTTGTTTTCGTGCCTCTTGCGCTTGTTTTCGTGCCTCTTGCGCTTGTGCTCGTGCTTCTTGTGCTTGTGCTCGTGCTTCTTTTGCTTGTATTAGTACTTCTTTTGCTTGTGCTTGTTTTCGTGCCTCTTGCGCTTGTTTTCGTGCCTCTTGCGCTTGTGCTCGTGCTCCTTGCGCTTGTGCTCGTGCCTCTTGCGCTTGTGCTCGTGCTTCTTGCGCTCGTGCTCGTGCTTCTTTTGCTTGTGCTTCTTGTGCTTCTTGTGCTTGTGCTTCTAGTCCTTGTGCTTGTGCTTCTTTTGCTCGTGCTCGTGCTTCTAGTCCTTGTGCTAATGCTTCATGTGCTTCTTGTGCTTCTTGTGCGAATGCTTCATGTGCTTTTTGTGCTTCTTGTGCTTGTGCTTGTGCTTCTAGTCCTTGTGCTTGTGCTTCTTTTGCTCGTGCTCGTGCTTCTAGTCCTTGTGCTAATGCTTCATGTGCTTGTATTTGTGCTTCTAATCCTTGTGCTTGTGCTTCTTTTGCTCGTGCTTCTTGTGCCTGCGCTCGTGCTTCTAGTCCTTGTGTTAGTGCTTCTTGTACTTGTGCTTCTTGTGTTCGTGCGAATGCTTCTTGTGCTCGTGCTCGTGCTTCTTGTGCTCGTGCTCGTGCTCGTGCTTCTTGTACTTGTGCCTCTCGTGCTTGTGCTTCTCGTGTTCGTGCTTCTTGTGTTCGTGCGAATGCTTCTCGTTCTA
>NZ_MEIO01000061.1 GCF_002777745.1 Snodgrassella alvi | reverse complement strand
AATCGGCGTCATATTATTTAATGCTTCATGAGGCCTTTCCGTGTTATAAATGGTTAGCCATTCTTCGGTTACCTTTCTTGCTTGTTCCAGATTATTAAATAGATATAAATCTAGTACCTCTGTGCGATAGGTGCGATTAAATCGTTCAATATATCCGTTTTGATATGGGCTACCTGGTTGAATATAATCTATGGTTATACCATGTGACTTTGCCCAGTCGATGAATGTTTTTCCGGTAAATTCCGGTCCATTATCCACTCGTATTTTGAGTGGATAGCCATGATATTCGGCCAGTTTATCTAGGTAACGGGTAATCCTGCCAGCAGGTAAACTAACCGCAATATCAATGCCTAACGCCTCACGATTAAAGTCATCTATCACATTGAAGGTTCTAAAACGCTGTTGATTGCGACTGCTGTCACTCATAAAATCCATTGACCAGCATTCACCTTGTTTATTGGGTGCTGATAGCCTTTCTGGGCTTCGTGGAGGAATGCGTTGTTTACGCTTTACCCTGAGATTAAGCTTTAATTCACAATACACCCGATACACACGTTTATGATTCCATTTATAGCCGAGCTTTCTGATGCGATTAAAACATTTAGGAAAGCCCCAGCGTAAATGCTTATCGGTAATAGCACTTAGTACCGACATAATCACTGTGTAAATACCCCAAACTTAGTACAAGATTCAAGTAGAAAATTATGCTGCTTGTTTTAGGGTTTTATATTCAATCGGCGTCATATTATTTAATGCTTCATGAGGTCTTTCCGTGTTATAAATGGTTAGCCATTCTTCGGTTACCTTTCTTGCTTGTTCCAGATTATTAAATAGATATAAATCTAGTACCTCTGTGCGATAGGTGCGATTAAATCGTTCAATATATCCGTTTTGATATGGGCTGCCCGCTTGAATATAATCTATGGATATACCATGTGACTTTGCCCAGTCGATGAATGTTTTTCCAGTAAATTCCGGTCCATTATCTACTCGTATTTTTAGTGGATAGCCATGATATTCGGCCAGTTTATCCAGATAACGGGTAATTCTGCCAGCAGGTAAACTAACCGCAATATCAATGCCTAACGCCTCACGATTAAAGTCATCTATCACATTGAAGGTTCTAAAACGCTGTTGATTGCGACTGCTGTCACTCATAAAATCCATTGACCAGCATTCACCTTGTTTATTGGGTGCTGATAGCCTTTCTGGATTTCGTGGAGGAATACGTTGTTTACGCTTTACCCTGAGATTAAGCTTTAATTCACAATACACCCGATACACACGTTTATGATTCCATTTATAGCCGAGCTTTCTGATGCAATTAAAACATTTAGGAAAGCCCCAGCGTAAATGCTTATCGGTAATAGCACTGAGTACTGACATAATCACTGAATCATCCGGTAATTTAGGTTGATAATAGTAAGCACAGCGACTTAAGCCAACAATAGCGCAGCTCATGGCAATAGTAATAGAATGACTTTCTTGCAGTTGTACAGCCCAGGCTTTACGTGCTTGAGTAGGCACTATAGCTTTTTTATGATTTCCTCCTGTGTAAATACCCCAAACTTAGTACAAGATTCAAGTAGAAAATTATGCTGCTTGTTTTAGGGTTTTATATTCAATCGGCGTCATATTATTTAATGCTTCATGAGGCCTTTCCGTGTTATAAATGGTTAGCCATTCTTCGGTTACCTTTCTTGCCTGTTCCAGATTATTAAATAGATATAAATCTAGTACCTCTGTGCGATAGGTGCGATTAAATCGTTCAATATATCCGTTTTGATATGGGCTACCTGGTTGAATATAATCTATGGTTATACCATGTGACTTTGCCCAGTCGATGAATGTTTTTCCGGTAAATTCCGGTCCATTATCCACTCGTATTTTGAGTGGATAGCCATGATATTCGGCCAGTTTATCTAGGTAACGGGTAATCCTGCCAGCAGGTAAACTAACTGCAATATCAATGCCTAACGCCTCACGATTAAAGTCATCTATCACATTGAAGGTTCTAAAACGCTGTTGATTGCGACTGCTGTCACTCATAAAATCCATTGACCAGCATTCACCTTGTTTATTGGGTGCTGATAGCCTTTCTGGGCTTCGTGGAGGAATGCGTTGTTTACGCTTTACCCTGAGATTAAGCTTTAATTCACAATACACCCGATACACACGTTTATGATTCCATTTACAGCCGAGCTTTCTGATGCGATTAAAACATTTAGGAAAGCCCCAGCGTAAATGCTTATCGGTAATAGCACTTAGTACCGACATAATCACTGAATCATCCGGTAATTTAGGTTGATAATAGTAAGCGCAGCGACTTAAGCTAACAATAGCGCAGCTCATGGCAATAGTAACAGAATGACTTTCTTGCAGTTGTACAGCCCAAGCTTTACGTGTTTGAGTAGGCACTATAGCTTTTTTATGATTTCCTCCTGAAGCTGAGATTTTAAACTGAGCTCAGCAAACATCTGCTTAAGCTTAAGGTTTTCAGCCTCTAGCTCCTTTAAACGTTTGATATCGGACGTTTCCATACCACCGTATTT
>NZ_MEIO01000060.1 GCF_002777745.1 Snodgrassella alvi | reverse complement strand
CCTATAGCCTGACCTGCAATCTGATACTGCAATACCCGCATTGCTATCTGCTGCTCAGATGCGCCTGACTGCCTCATTTTTTGCACTAAATTGGATAGTGTTATTTGCTGGAAGTCTGGATTGGCTATTACTCCGGATGGTGTCCATTTCTGGGCATCCATGTTGAATATGGGGGTGCTCCAGCCATCTTGGCTTTCGCCTGCACCTTGCATCATTTTGCTTGCATAGCTTGTTAACAATATCATTGATTCTTCAGTTGTTAATTCTCCGCTTCTATATAAGTCAAGTATGATTTTAGATGCCTGTTCGCTGGCTTCTATGTAGTCTTTTTTAACTTGCTGTCTGCATGCATCTGTTTTGCACTCATTATATTTTCTTTGGTAATCATCGGCATTTTGTACGCCGGCTTTTTTCAGTTTTTCGTTTATTTTTCTTTCTTGGGCATTTAGTTTGCTTTCGCCTTTGCTGTTGATGATGGCGTTATTCTCCACCGCATTCTGCCCAACCACTCCCGCTATCTGCGCATCAATCAGTGAACCACCAGTTAGCCCGCCTGATACGGTGGCTACTGCTGATGATAGGTCTCTGATGCTGGCTTTGACATTTTCCGGTAAGCGGTTCGGGTCTATCTCGCCGGTTCTCGGGTCTATGGCTTCGGGGTACTGATCTTTGGGCAGTTGTTTGATCAGGTATTGCGCGGCCAGTTCGGCGGCACTCGCGCCTACGGCTCCAGCTGCGGCATTGCCGCCGTTGATGCTCGCACTGATGGCGCCTACCAGCGCATGGGCTACCAGCTGCGCTGCCTGATTCTGGTTCTCTCCATGACCGAATTGTTTGCCGATCAGCTCTGCCGCATACGGTACTAGGGCGTTGGTGGCTGCTTGCAGGCTGCTTTGGCCGCCAAGGATGCCGGTAACAGCACTGGTGACGGCTTTCATGGTTCAAGTCTCTTTCCCATGCTGTTTATATTTATAAAGCAGTGTTAATTATTTTATCGATTGTAGTTAAATAAACAACTTCATAATAGCCGGAATCTATATATTTCCCAGTGAGAATTAATATTAATTATTATTCTGTAAAAGAAAAATACAAAAATCTATAGCGGAGTCTATTCTATAGGTTTTAATGAAACTGCCATCTCTAATACTATATCTAAGTAACACTTTTCTCCATTACTATCCCTTCTTTTCAATTCATCAAGGGCATAAACGATTTCAACTTTAGAACCTACTTGAAAAAGTTTTTTATCTTCTTTGTTAATATAATCATAAATACTTTCTTCACGTATAGAACCATCATCTAATAATAAACTAAAACAATTATCGACGCTTGATGGATCTTGACCAGCCACATAAGTTCTAGTTATTACCCCAGATACATACTGCAAAGGTATTTTACCTTGGTTAATATTATTCCACCATTCTTGTGAACCAAAGAGACCATTTGCACCTTTTAATCCCATATATGGTCTTGATTCATCAAGTGTAAATTCCTGTGTTAATCTAATTTGTTCTGGCTTAGCCTTTAATTCTTCTGATAGTAAAAAGATTAATTTCATTGGTACTTTAGAATTTTCTAAATTTAATAGCATACTTTTACCTTTTATTTTACTTTTTCAAAATGAACAATATTTTTATTAAAAATTTCTATCCCTTTACCCTGTCCAAGTTGTGTAGTCATTTGCCCTCCTTCAACTTTAAAACGAGTATTAGACTGCATCCATTTTCCTGTACGATTTGACATGTTTGGGAATTGTTTTGCTGCTGGTTCATTTGCTGCAATACCTATTTTTTCCAATTCAGAAAAAGTTACTGATTTAACTGTAATTTTCACAGTAATACCATTATATTTTGATGAATATCCTAGTACAGGTGATACGGAGGTTTCTGTCGTTGCTGGCATTATACCAGTGCGTTCAAACTGCTTAAACTGCTCTGGTGACATAGTTCTATAAACAATTTCATTACCATATGCATCATACTTGAGCATTAGACATATTACTATTTGGCAACGGTAGATTATCTGTTTTCCCTTTATCCATCAATTTTTGCTCTTTTGATTTTATTCTTTCAGAAATTAAAGTTGATTCATTTGCATTTGCTTTATCTATAGGTCTAGCTGTTTGATTGGTATCTACAAACTTATTACCATTAACCTCCAGTTCAGCTGTTACTGTCGGTTTTGTTGTATTCGTCGTGCCTTTTCCGGCTATCTGTTCAGTCTTATGCGCACCTTCTACCTTACCTTTTCCACCGCTCTGTGTCGCCCCACGTGATTCACTCGCTGTACTCTGGTGCTCAGTATTTTTTATTACCTGTCCATTCGGGGTTACTAACCTTCCAGCGTTTTGGTTGTATCTGGTCGTAATTGCTTTTATTTCATTTACTGATAATGCCTTACCTCGTTTTAGTGTCAGTGCAGTTATTACTGTATTAACACTCAATCCAGAATTATAAAGTGCATCTACTTGCTCTGCCATGGAGTACGATCCTATAGCCTGACCTGCAATCTGATACTGCAATACCCGCATTGCTATCTGCTGCTCAGATGCGCCTGACTGCCTCATTTTTTGCACTAAATTGGATAGTGTTATTTGCTGGAAGTCTGGATTGGCTATTACTCCGGATGGTGTCCATTTCTGGGCATCCATGTTGAATATGGGGGTGCTCCAGCCATCTTGGTTTTCGCCTGCACCTTGCATCATTTTGCTTGCATAGCTTGTTAACAATATCATTGATTCTTCAGTTGTTAATTCTCCGCTTCTATATAAGTCAAGTATGATTTTAGATGCCTGTTCGCTGGCTTCTATGTAGTCTTTTTTAACTTGCTGTCTGCATGCATCTGTTTTGCACTCATTATATTTTCTTTGGTAATCATCGGCATTTTGTACGCCGGCTTTTTTCAGTTTTTCGTTTATTTTTCTTTCTTGGGC
>NZ_MEIO01000059.1 GCF_002777745.1 Snodgrassella alvi | reverse complement strand
GGGGCAATTTGCCGGCTTCCCATTGATTTTATGCGTGCTGTACGGTGAGAAAGGAGACAATGGTAACGATGAATTGCTGATTGTGGCCGTACAGGATTTACAGATTGTCACATACTATCGTAAGCGCAACACAGAAGAAAATGCCGTAACAAAAACCCAAACCGGCATCTACCTGAACGATAACGACCGCTGGAGCAGCATAGGGCTAAATTTTAGCAGCAGCAACGGCTTGGGACTGGCTGGTGTCTATCATAGATTTAGCTACCACGAACTAAATATTTTGCCATTGAACGAGCTTAATTATTTCTGGCTGTTTGATTTTAACACCGATACATGGGTTGATTATGAAGATGAAAACGGTAATGAAGACAGTATAAGCCCTTTCAATGGTGGCGTAGCACAGGCTGAAGTCTACAGTAACGCTTTAACATATCCTGAATTTTATGCCTTATTGGATAAGTATAACGATAACGACGATCAGGGGGTAATTTACATAGACAAGCCAAGCGGCGGAGTAATCACCAAAATTTATACCGAAACGAAAAAAGCAGGAGACAGTAATGGCGGTAACGGAACAGGAGGTATAACTGGGGGAGGCAATGGTGGTGGCGATAATAACGGTAATGATATTGGCGGCAATGGCACCCAAAAACCAACCAAACCATGAAACAGCAGAGGTTAAAAATGGCATTCATGTTATATACAGATAAAAAAATGCGAAATCCGGCCAACACCCGCCTTATATTTAATGGTGTGGGTAATCTGGATGTGGTTTTATATTTTGGTAGCAGCCAAAGTGACGAAGTACTGAGCCCAGAAACAGATGCACAAATCATACTTAAGCCGGTTAACCTGATAAAAAAGTGGCAGCCTAACAAATATTATGATTATGGCAATATAATTGAGCCAAGCAATCCTAACGGTTATATCTACCAGTGCATTACTCCGGGCAGAACTGGTAGCGAAGAACCAAGATGGTGGGTAGATTATATTTCAGGTGTTTCCGGCAGCGCGTGGTTTAAAGTCTTAGGCGAAGCATTCAGGCACACTGATATAAAGATATCACTAACGCAAGCTGGGCTAGACAGTGCCGTGGGTGGAGAGGGTATAGAGCTGGGCGACCAGTTACAAGGCGGCAGAGCTATACCTATTTATATGAGGGTGGTTAACAAGTCCTATAGCTTACGCAATGATTTTACAGATGCTTGTCGCGGACTTGCGACTAATAGCACGATTACCACAACAACAGATATTTATGCTGACTAGCTGTATAAGGCTAAGTTATTGATTTTATCAATAAGCAGAAAATTCAGTAGACAACATATGTTTAAATCATAATAACGTGGTTAAACTTAACTTATGTTAATTATGTTATTCTCGCCTTTTATGCAAAGGAAAAGCGTTAATGTCGTTCAAGAATTTGTATGCACTTTTGGGAGTTGCGCCTACAGCTTCTGATACAGAAATAGTAAAAGCCATGCGCCAAATGGCGCAGCTTCAATTGGTGGAGCTGGATGATCTAAAGCTTTGCAAAGCTACACTGCTAAACCCTGAGGAGCGTAAGAAATACAATGCACAGCTATTTGCAGAATGTCCAGAAGTCTTGGAAGAGTTAACCAAATCTAAAGAGACAGAGGAGGCAAAGCTACCACCACCTAAGAAAACAACACGGAGCAAGAAAAATCTGTATGTGATTCTAGCAAGCGTGGTCGCAGTAGGGGTTGTTGCAGGGGCTGTTGTTTACTTTAAGCATTACAAGCCTTTATGGGAGGTTAAAGACGCCGTACGGGACATATTAAAAGACCCTGATTCAGCTAAATTTTATAATATTAGAAAAGTTGTTAACGGCAAGCTTACCAGTTATTGTGGAGAAGTCAATGCAAAGGTGGCTACTGGTGGATATGGTGGTAAGCAGCGTTTTGTTTATGAAGTTGAGGAAAAAAATACCACGCTGGTTCCGTCAAGTAAACCGCTTGATGAAACTGAAGAGGTGTATGTAAGTGCTTTATGGAAAATACGTTGCGAAAAATTAAACTATGATGAAGTGATGGGTGATGTTAAGCAGTGGGAAAAGCTTGAATCGATACGGAAAGAGGGCAAGGAAGCTATGGATAGTTTGGATAAATATAAATACTCAGGTTCTGAAGCATACACTGAAGCGGAGTCTCTATATCAAGAATTAGTAGATAAAGTAGACAACGCAAGAAAGAAGGTTTCGATTTATTAATAAACACGCTTGGTTGTATAAAGATTACCACCATCGGGAAAAGAAATTTTGTATGACTAATGAAAATTATAAATAACATATAATTCTGTAACAAATTCAAGCCAGCCTCGTGCTGGCTTTTTTATTGGAGCCTACCATGTCTGGTATTGCTGAATTGGTCGCCAAAGTTCGTATGGATGATACGCAGTTCATTAGTGAACAACAGCGCGTAATAAGTTTATCTGAGCAGTTGACTGTAAAATTTGATAGGGTGAAACAGGCTGCCAGCGGCTATGCAAAAAAAATAAACAGTATTTCGGTAGATGCAAAAAAACTGTCTCAAGCGCAGAACGGCCTTGTTTCTGCCGTGGATGTAGCGTCCGTTTCTCTACAAAAAAACAGCGCCAACGTAAGTAATGCATCAGCACAGTATAAACATCTTCGCAAAGAGGTTTTACAGGCAAAATCCGCATTAGAAGCATTTACTGGCGTTGATGTCGGTACAGCCTCATTGGGATCGGTTGAGCAATTCCGCGGTGAAATTAAAAGACTGAAAGATGATCTGAGAATCAAAACAGAACTAGCCGTTAACATTAAAATGGCCGATTCCGCCAGCTTTATCAGCGAACAAAAAAAGGTATTAGAGACGCTTGAACTGATAGCAGTCAAAGTGGATAAAGTTACTAAGGCATTTACTGAATACAACAAGCAATTTAAAACTTTAGTCACCAGAACTAAAAACTGGACGCAATCGCAGGGAAAGGCCAGCGCCGGCATTGAAAAAATGACTACTGCTGCGCGGCATAATCTTAGCGTTTCCACTAAATGGACGCAACAACTAGAGGCGCTGCATAAAGAAGTTACCCAGATAATAGCATCATCAAAAGCAATGGCAAGCGAGGGGTTTGTTCCGGGAAGCGCCGAAGAGGTCAAGAAAGTACGCGGCGAGGTAGAAAAGTTAAAAACTGAATTAGATGGAGTGAGCGCTACTGCTCCTGCGTTAAAAAGCGCATTTGCCAGTATTGCTAAATATGCAATTGGTGCCTTTAGTATTAACGAAGTTAAAGGCATGCTGGATACTTATACAACTTTAACTAACCGCATCAAGCTGGTAACAGATTCGGAAAAGCAGTTACAAGAAGTACGCGCAGGTTTGGCACGGATATCAAGCAGCACAGGACAAAATCTGGACGCTACCGCGGCAATTTACCAGCGACTGGCGCAAGCATCAGATCAGGCGGGATTATCTGGCCAAAAACTGCTTACAGTTACCGAACTGATAAGCAAGGCTATGGTAATTGGCGGCGGTAGCGCAAAGTCACAGGAGGCTGCGCTTATCCAGCTAGGACAGGCTCTGGCGTCTGGTGTATTACGTGGCGAGGAGCTTAATTCAGTAATGGAACAGGCGCCCGGCTTATCAATGGCTATTGCTAAAGGCATGGGCGTAACAGTTGGTGCGTTAAAAACTTTAGGCGCTAGCGGGAAAATCACGTCTCAACAGCTTATTGATGCAATTATGAAGCAATCCAAGCAGATTGAAACAGATTTTTCCAAAACAAGCCGCACGATAGATCAGGCACTACAGAACATCAAAACACAGCTTACTATGTTTATCGGTGGAGCTAATGAAGCATCCGGAGCGGCTAAAGTATTAACTGCTACTTTGCAGGCGGTGGCTAATAACATTGATCTGGTTGCCGCTGCTGTGCTGGGCTTTCTTGGAGTAAAGCTTGCCTCCTTTTTGCTGGCAACAACTGCGGAAGTAGTTGCATTTACTGCATCTCTCGCGCTACAAGCAGCTGCGGCTACGAAAGCAGCGCAAGCTAACGCCGTATATGCCGCCTCTCTGACGACAGTAAAGGGCAGTGCAGCCGTTCAGAATATCCTATCTCTTAAGGATAGCTTTAAAAAATTGGGTATGGCGGTCACTGCATTCCGTGCAACGGCAGTGGGCGGAATCGCGACGGCGGTAGGTGGAGTTGGGGCACTCATAGCCGTTACTGCAGCAGCAGCGTATTCAGTCTATCAAGTAGGCAAATCTATACATGCACTATTTAATGGACAAGACCCACATAACACAATTAGTGATGTGTTTGACACCATTTTAAGAAAAGTTGGATTCCTAAAAAATGATGTAGAAACATTAGGGACACGTTTATATGATTTAACGCACAATTCTAAAGGCGAATTTCGCCTTAAAGGTTTGATTACATTCCAAACAGAGCAGGAAGAAAAGGATGCTAAAAAGCAGGAGCAACTGAAAAAGGAGCATGAAGCCAGACAAAAAGACCCTAAAACTGCCGATTTGAGTAAAGAGGCGATTGATGCAAAAGAAAAATTGCAAAAGCTATCTGACAAAACTGAAAAGGCGGCCGAGGAGTTAGGGAAGTCCAAGCAACAGCTAGCAACAAAGAATGCAGAAGAGTTGCTGGCTCAATTAAAAACCAAAACACAAAATGAAGCGGCAATAAAAGCCGCTGAAGAGTTGGTAAAAAAGGTTAGGGCTGCAACCGCCAAAGTTGAGGTTGGCGAACTTTCCGAATCAATAACCCAAGCACACGACAAGATCGCAGAAGCAGTCAAGAATTTTGGTAAAACATCTGAAGAGATTGAAATATCCAAGCAGCAAATAGCGCTGGAAACTATGGCGCGGAAAGGAGCTACAGCAGCGCAGGTGGCGGCAGCAAAAGCAAAAGTTGAAGATACGCAAAAACTATACGCCCACCAGAAAGCACTGGAAGACGAAAAGAAAAACCGTGAAGAAAATAACAAATACCTGAAAGACATGAAAACCAAAGCCGCCGAGCTAGCAGCGGAATTGGCTGGCGGTAAAGATGGGCTGATTGCCTTTCAGCTTGCATCAAAGAATGCGTCAGCAGAAAAAATCCGCGAGGCGCAGGTTACTAATAAATTGGTTGAGCAATTACAGGCGCAGCTACAAGTAACACAGACTTTGGCTAGCTTAAAAGATCAGGTTGCCAAACTAGGCATGACTGAGACGCAGAAGCAGCTTTATGATTTGCAGAAACAGGGAGCCTCAGCTGAACAACTAAATCAAGCAAAGGTTTATCTCGACCAACTCGAACGCTGGAAAACGTTACAGGACAAAACCAAAAAAGCTGCTGAAAAGCTAGATACTGCGGCTACTTCTTTAACAGATACAGCCAAAAGTGTTGGCAAAATAAGCATGTTTAGCAAGGAGGCGCGACTTAAAGAAGAGGATTACTGGAAGAAGAAACGAGAGGAAGAAAAAAAGGAGGACAGTGGTGTATTTTTTATCTCGGGAAAGAGAAAGGTCGAAGATTTAAATGTTGATAAGTTGAACCTACCGGCTAACCAAGCCAACCCAGCTAGTGCAGTGGCGGCTGGGTTAAAGGGTGATGGATTAACGGGCGCGAAGGAACAAAAGCTGGATCTTGTGCATGCGTCCAAAATTGAGGCTCAAACCCTACTTGTCGGAAATAAATTGGCAAATGACGCTAACACACAGCCGGCAGCAGCCAGCGACCACGCTGGGGCGACTGAAACACTAAAAATCGACTTTTCTTACAATGGTAAAAATATATCCGGCGATATTTTGACAAGTCCTGTTTTTAAGAAAGCATTTATGAAATTTTTTGAAGGTATTGTTGCTGATATGGCAAAAAACTTAGCCTAACATACGCCCCGTTTACGGGGTATTTTTTATGGAGTAAATACATCATGCTTAAAGCATTTAAATGGTTGCACTGGGTAATTGACTTGCGCTTTTTACCAGACAAATTACAGATTTGGTTATTTGGCACTGGTACCAGAATAATTGAGGTACTAAGTGGCCTTGCTATGCTGGGGTTTGCCACAGTATTTGCACTACACGGCGAAGAAATGATTAAAGAGGATTTATATGAAAAATTCTTACATCTTCACCCTAAAATATTCGTGGCGATTTTGATATTTGTCGCGATTGGGCAGCTATTTGCTGCCTTTTTTCATTCCAGCCGTAGCAATATCATATCTGGGTGTTTCCTGCTCTGGTCGGCTCTAATCTGGGTTGTTGTATCCGGTACTTTTATTGCTGCATACCCGCCTTTATCCACAGGCATGACAACATACCCAATCATTGCCATTATCTGCGCCCTTGCCGGCAGGAATCTAATCAAACACACCAAACGGGTAGAAGATAAAAAAGGCGGTGAATGATGAACGAAGCTTTCACACTAGCCAATTGCTTTGCCCTCGCTGGTGGCTTTCTGGGCGCGCTGGTGGTATCTGATTACAAACGCTATGGGATAGTACTAACAATTACGTTCATCGTTATAGGCATGGTTTTTGCGGCAGCATTAACGGAATATTTCTTCACACAAGAACACCCGTGGCTATTTGCAGGTGCTGGTGTATTTGCCGGCATGGCTTCCACGTCTTTACTAGACGCATTCAAGGCCACCGCACCGAAGATGGCGCAAAAGCTGATTAATGCCGTTTGTAACAGGGCAGAGAAGATGATTGGAGATACGGATGACCGGCAGAAATAGGTGGCCCATAGGGTGCCGGCTGCACCCTGTTTTTGCGGTTTTTTTGATTGTAATGGATTGAATTATATGAATTTATACCATGCCGGCTGATGGCCCGTCGGCTGGTTTTTTATATAAGAATCGTCCTAGGAGGCTCTCACTCCCTGTAGGCATGTGACTAACAACAAGGTTTGAACAACATGCCTAATGACAAACGATTTACATTTAAGTTTCTAGGAATTTTTATGGAGGCTATTAATTTTACACCAAAAGAGTTGCGTAAAACAATGTGGACAGTAGCAATGATTCTACTGGTGCTTATTTTCGCATGGAAACTGCCTGAAATAATCAGCGCGATTAAATGGTGGTGATTTTTTAAAACAACGACGATGCAGCCATTACGGCTGCTTTTTTATGCATGAAAGGTTTTTAATATGTACAAACTAAGCCAGCGTTCTTTAAACAACCTGCAAGGAGTAGATGCTAATCTGGTTAAGGTGGTTAAGCGAGCCATTGAAATTACTAAGCAGGATTTTATGGTAACTGAGGGCTTGCGCAGCCGTGAGCAGTGCTGCATTAATTATGGCAAGGGACGAACAGCGCAACAATGTTCCATAAAGGGGGTGCCGGCTAAATACGCCCAGCCAAGTTTAAGCAAAGTTACATGGCTAAATAACCCATTCGCCAGCAAACACACCACAGGCAAAGCCATAGATTTAGTGCCGTATCCGGTAGATTGGAATGATTTAAAGAAATTCCGGGTAATTGCCGAGGCTATGAAACATGCTGCCAATGAGCTTGGTGTAAAAATAAACTGGGGTGGAGATTGGGTAAAGACTAAAGATTACCCGCATTTTGAGGTGTAGCCATGAAAAACATTAATTATCTAGCCTTAGGCGCTTGGGCTTTGCTTGCCTTGATGGTGCTATTTGCTGTACTTAGCTATAGCAGCAAGCAGTACCAGAAAGGCTATAGCAAGGGCACGGAAGAAGTCCAACGGCAGTATCAGGAGGCTTTGGCCAAGCAGCAGGCGGCTATCAATAAAGCCAGCCAAGACTATGAGAAACAGAAAGCAGAAAATGAGGTAAAGCAAGATGAACGACAAACACAAGTTACAAAGATTGTTAAAGTTCCTGTCTATACTAACGTGTGTCTGGATGCTTCAGGGGTGCGCATCATCAACGAAGCCATCAGCAGTCGCTAGCATTCCAGCCAACCTTACAGAGCCATGCCCTGCATTAAGCCCTTTAAACGGTGCTACTGGCGCAGATATTCTGCCGTGGTCAGTTGGGGTAGTAGGGAAGTATAACGACTGTGCAAGGCGGCATAGTGCGCTGGTAAACGCTATTCAGTAAAGCGTGTAAGCAAAAAAATCAACCGTTGTAATCTCTGCAACGGTTGAAATGTGTTATCTGTCACCCCAAAGGGCATAAATCCGCTGTGCGGGTTTTGTGCGACCTGTTAATGATTAGTATTGATTAATATTGCTGATTGTGTGGCAAGCGGCAATATATAAATTACTGATAATAAATAACTAAATGTTTGGATGCTTGCATGGCATGCAAGAGGTCAGCGGTTCGATCCCGCTTACCTCCACCAATATACATTATAGATTCAATGATTTAAGTCACATCGCCCTGTGGCTTTTTTTATTGAATTTGCGCTGGTGTCAAATTGGTGTCAAATTGAGAAGAGTTTCCAGCATACTGACGCAAGTGCTCAGTGTTTAAATGGGCACACATTTGCACCATCTTTTCACTTGACCAGCCTCCTAATTCTTGAAGCGGCCGCGTTGGTATCTCCTGAATCATATGGTTAGTTGCCCATGTATGTCGGCAATCATGGAATCGAAAATTAGCAATTCGAGCACGCTTTAATGCTTTTTCCATGCTGTGCCTGCGGGGTTTTTGGTTGAGTTGTCCTTGTAAGTAAACACGTTGGTTTTATGTTTCCCGCGCTGGCTTAGAATTATACTCATTGCATCTTCATTTAAAGGCACTCCTATCGCTCTTGATGATTTTGTTTGATCCACATAAATCCATGCAGTACGCCTCCCTATATCCACCTGCAACCATTGCAGACCGGCTACATTAGCTTTTCTCAAACCAGTAGCCAGCGCAAAAGCCGCAATAGATATCAGGTGTTCTGGCAATTCTTTAAACAGCCTGTTTTTCTCATCAGCTGTCAGCCAGCGTTCCCTGCGCTTAGGCTTCTCCAGCATCTTGAACTTTGGCAAGGTGATTATCCATGCTTACCGTCCTCATAACCGTCCCGAATATATCAGATGGCAAGCAATAGCTAATTAATTACAGCGTCAGTTTGGTGTAGGTATTAAACGGCAGATTATAATCGCAGGCTCAATCTATATACATGTTAATTAATGCTGGCATGATTTATGTGCGTTATTTAATTTATCAAACTGGAAAATTGCTAGTTACTCGAGGGAAGAAGTTTAATAATCAGTTGCCAAATAAGGGTTTTAACACATTCAATATTCAACGCACTCTAAGTTAAAAGGCTGTCTGTAGGATATCGCAGTGGCGAAAGTGATTTTTAAAATCATAAAACTATAGAAACAGAATTTGTTAAAGAAAAAGAATTCGTGAGAACCAAAGAATTGCAACAATTCTTTGTTGCTTAAGCTGATTGGTACAATTATAACGGTGATATTTATCCCTAGGTTATTTGCCACGAGTAAAATTGAATAAACAACTACCTCTTAATTTTGTTGTTTAAATATGTGTTGTTATTCTGATGGAGTAATATTATAAAAAATTATTTAATAGAATAAGCAGTAACTTAGCTGATAAATGCAAAGTAAATATTACGAAATCAGAACACTAGCTTGAAGCAGTTTATCCTGACTAACACTTGCAAATTATGCTTAAAAGAGAGTATAGTTAAAAAAATATTTTAAAATTTGATAATTTAATATTAAATTGCGTATATATTTTTTGAAAATATACGTTTAAACAATTATTTTTTACTGTATGAAAAAGGAAATAATGAGAAATGGAGCCTAATATAATTAATTGATAAATATATTTTCGTGCAGAAATATGATAAAGATTGACTGCTCAAATCAACGTTGATAGTTTAACTTGTGATATTTCATATTTTGAATAAATATGCTGTTTGATTTGTAGGTTTGGCTGTTGTTTACAATAGCTAGACGACCAATGATCGGCAAAGAATTTTATCAGCTACTTGAATATTATTGAAGTTCAAGCGAGTAATTTATTACTTTCTATATCAATATAAAGCTTGCTATATAGTCTGACTCAAACTCTGGATAAATAAACAGCATTTTACTCTAGTGGGTGGCTAATAATTATGCTGATAGCACTATAAACAAGCAGGCAGCATTATTTTTATAGACTGCATTAATGCACTTAATTTAAACAGCTAACGCGCCTTAATCAAGCTTTGGTTGTTATCTTGTATACAAATTTTCAGGTAAGTTTTTTTTGCCAGTAGCATTGTAATTGCGCTGGCTATTATGGTCTGTAAACGATTTTGAACGAACTGGCTGCTATAATTAGACTGTTTGTAATAACAGTAATATCCTTTTTCATATTGGAAATAAATCTGCCGCTGTTTGAATGATGGTATGGCTGATCTCAAAATTTACTATGCTAATATTCATTATGAATTTATATGACATTATTTATCTGAAAAATAAAGTACAAATAATAAATAAATTTATTTAAACAATACAATATATAGGTATGGCAGATGGAGAATAAAAGAAATTTAAATATAAATTGAAATTAGTTTCGAATAATCCATTAAAGGGAGAGTAAACAAATAAATGTACGAATGTACTAAGGTATTGGCTGCATTATTTGTAAATTCAATAAGATGAATAATGATACATAAAGGTTAAATAATGAAGGGTATGCTATTGAAGTATTGCAAAGGATTTTGCCATATACTGACTCTTCTGGCGTTTTTTTTCTGTAGCATAATGCCAGCAGGATTAGTATTTGCGCAGGATGTAGAGTGTGCAGAAGTTAAAATTGTGATTGAGCAGAAACTGTCTTTTGAGCGACAGGCTTTTGACGCACGGATGTTAATTAAAAATGGTCTGGATACCAGTTTAAAAAATATCCAAGTTGAGCTGATTTTTACTGACAGGGATAATCAGCCGGTTGAGGTAACTCAGAAAACTGATGATAATAAGGCCAAATTCTTTTATCGCATTAATTCCCTTTCTGGGGTTAATGATATCAGCGGAACAGGGCAGATAGCAGCAAAATCCAACGCGGATATTCACTGGCTGATTATACCAGCCTACGGAGCTGCCAAGGATAAGGATACGCTTTACAATATTGGCGCAAGACTGACGTATGAACTCAACGGACAGAAAACTACAGTTGATGTTGTGCCTGATTATGTGGTGGTGAAACCACAGCCATTGCTGACACTGGATTATTTTTTGCCGGGTGAAGTTTACGGAGATGATCCTTTTACCGCGGAGGAAGAACCACCTATCCCGTTTTCTTTCGGTGTACGCGTAAAAAATGAAGGTAAAGGTGTTTCCTATAAAACCATGATTGATTCAGCTCAGCCTAAAATTGTGGAAAATAAAAAGAATTTACTGGTAGATTTCAATATTTTAGGTAGTTATATCGGTAATCAATCCACCAGCAAGAGTTTGTTGTTGAATTTTGGCGATATAGATGCGGGTGCTACTACTGTCGGCCGCTGGAATATGAGTGCCAGTCTGTCGGGTACGTTTACTGATTTCAATGCGACATTCACTCATGCAGATACTTTGGGTGGTGCAGTTACCAGCCTGCTAAAAGCTACGAATACACACACTTTAATCCATGATGTGAAAGTTGATTTGCCTGATAGTGATAATGTTACCGATTTTCTGGCACTTGATGGTGATGTGGTACGCCTGTACCAATCAAATGGTGCGGATTCAGAAGTAACTGAGCAAAGTAATCAGGCTGCTTTAAAAGCAGCCAGTGATGGCTATCAGCTAACTTTTCCGGCCACCAGTGGGTTTGTCTATACCAAAGTAGCTGATCCTTTTAAAGGTAGCAAGCAGCCACATGATGTTGTGCGTTCGGATGGAAAACGCTTATTAAATGATAATGTCTGGTTATCTAAATCACGTAATAAAGATTTGTCTTGGTCTTATTATGTGAATGTATTTGATCATGATTCAACCGGACAATATAAATTATTTAAACATGGTGTTGTTCAGGCTAAGGGCATAATTGCTGGTAAGGTATACAATGATCTGGATGCAAATGGTCTGCTGGATAGTGGTGAACCCGGACTGAGCCACATCAAAGTTGTCTTATCCGGACGGGATAACGCTGGCAACAGAATTGAGCAGGTTAACTATACTGATGATTCAGGTAAGTTTATTTTCGATAAATTACCTGTGGGCGACTATAATATCTGGGTTACCGATATTGAGGGTATGATTGATGGACCTGCTGTTGCGGGTAGTGCCGGAGGTAATGCTGTTGCGGGCAAAATTGAGCATATTGTGCTAACAGAAAATATGCATGCAGAAAATAATCTGTTTGCGAAGCAAAAAGCTAACCAGCCTTCTTTACTAGGGAAAGCAGATGTTTCATTAAATATTGAGCTCGTACAACCGGATACTGTATTACCACAGGATACAGTGCAGTTATTGCTGACTATTTCAAATCAAGGATCAGGAATCGCACGCAATATTTATATGCAGGCTGATTTACCTGATAATCTTGAAATTACCGGTCAGAAAATTGTAGCAGGAAATTACAATACTCAGGATGAACGGATTGATCAACTTGCCGCTGGTGAAAGCACGGCGTTGTTGCTGACAGTAAAAATAACGGGTGCTGAAAAAGTAGGTCAGTTCACTGCACGCGTAAATAGTGAGACTGAAGATGCTGATTTAAGCAATAATCAGGTTAGCCTTGCTGTTCAGCCTGGTGTAGCTGATATTGTGCTGGAGGTTGAGAAACTGAGACGAGTACCTACACTGCCTGATGATTGTGTACAACTATTATTAACCATCAGTAATAATGGACCAATGGAGGCACGCAATATTTATCTGCAATCTGTCTTAAGTTCTGATTTGAAAATAACCAGTCAGAAAGTACTAATGGGCAATTATAATAAAGCAGAAAAACGGGTTGATAAATTATCATCGGGCGATGCAGCTATTGTATTGCTGACTGTAAAGGTAAATACAGAAAATGGTAAGGGTGAATTCATTGCTCGGGTACAGAGCCAGTTGGCAGATCCAGATAAAAGTAATAATTCGGTTACACTTCCTATATCTGTAGCACGAGAGGGAAAAAATGGCCAATAAACCTATTATCTGGACACGCTATTAATTATTTTATTAATTAAGCCTCAAATAAAAATCGTACTGTAAAGTACGATTTTTTTTATATAATAAGTAATCTGAATGGCGGCAGAAATTTAAATTTTTGAAATCGGTTTGTCAAATAATTTGCTTATAAAGAATAAGGTATGATAATATTTGCAAACAATTTAGATTAGATTATTACTATGTTAGGTATAAATGAAACTAGGCTGTAATAATTAATTAATTATTTAGTTTAAGTTTTGTCCAATTTGGATTCAGGCATAAAAGAAAATTGAGCGCAGAATACAAAGCTCTGAGATATTCTTATGCTCAATTCCATTAAATTTAATTTTTTAGTAAAATATTTTGTTAGATAAGTGTTGGTTGTACTGATAGCTGGCAGAATCGTTTAGTTTCCATTATTCAAAATACACACTCATCACATTGCGGTTGTAAGCAAGATGGCTTGATGTGGATTATGAAATACAGCTGAATTCGCATATCTGCCCATACAAGCTACGTCGGCACTATTGTTTATTAAGGTTATAGAATGAAAATTCTGAACATTTGATTAATATTTTAATCTTGAATACAGTGAAATAAAATTAACCCACCAATTAATCAGTATTTGGAAAACCGAAAAATTATTGTTTTATTTACTTCAATAATGTCAAAAAATATTTGTTTGGCATTATTGTTTGTATGAGTTTTTATACTGACGAATTTTTAATAACATTTAAACTAAGAAAATATGTTTGAGAAATAATTATCTGGCTTAAGATTTTTAGAAATATCAGATTGGTTTCTGTTCCAGAATGATTGAATGCTGGTAAAAAAGTAATGATTGTGCATAGTTTTAACAAAACAATTGCACCTGTGCCTGCAAAAATGAAGAATAATCAAACTGTTTACTATGCCCAAGGTGGTAACAATTCCATTTTAAGCAAGATATTGGCATGCAGTTAATCAGGATGATTGCAATGTAATTAATATCTGGTATGTATAAAGAATATATAAGACACCAAAATACAATACATATATTTTCATGTCTTTATGTATATACAGTCTCTGTGTACTTGCCGGATGTTAATTAGTAATTATTAATCAATAATAAAAAGATATAGTTATGCTGAAATTAAAGCAAGTTATTGTATTTTTAGGATTATTATTTTTTATTAGTGCCCGGATATTCGCACAGGATTTTACTGCCTGCCAGAATAATGAGCCTGATCCGACAATATTGCCTGTAGCCATAAGCTGGCCTGATAACCGCAATAAACAGCCGTTGGATAAAAAAAACTGGCTAACCATACAGCAGTTGAGTCAGCAACAGTTGCAGCATGCTGTCTGGGTGGATGTAAGGTCTGGCATTAAGGACAAAGAATCCGGACTGGATATGCTGGCTATTCCGCTTCATCAGTTGTCTGGTGCCCAATTCCTATTTGATAAACCCGTTATTCTGGTTGGCAGCGGGTTTGATCAGCTACCAATTAATCAGACTATTAAGCATTTAAGAAAAAAAGGCTTTAAGCATATTTTTGCTTTGAACGGAGGGATTTACGCATGGCAAAAATTACACCAGCCTGTACATTTACGCCAGCAGGAAATTTCTGCAGAAGAGTTTTTATCTGGAGGTAAAACTATTCGCTGGCAGATTATTGCGATAGGCTTGAATGCTGAACAGCTGGCTACATTACCAGAACAGCCGGTTAAACAGTTTGCACTGTCACAAACAACAGCATCAGTGCTCAAACAGTTTATTCATAATAATTCTAAAAGTAGTAATGATTTTATCCATTATGTACTGGTTAGCCCGGATAAGCAGACTGTAAAAAGGTTGCAACAGCAAATCAGTTTTGCCGATTCGGCCAATATTATCTGGTTGCGAGGGGGAATAACTGCTTATCAGCACTATGTACAACAACAAACAAAATTAATTAAACATGCCGGACAGAGCTTATCCAGACCTTGCCGGTTAACCATATAACTTATTTAAGGAGCTTTCAGACCAATGAGGGGCACACAATGAATATTTATCAATACTGGAAAAACCGGTTTCCCGGTTTAAACCCAAAAAAACAGCAAAAGCATAAAAATAAGCAGAAAAAACCATATGTAATGATTTTCTGTGCGTTATGCACCATTGCCTATGCATCCAGCTATGCAGGTACCGACACGCGTTTGAATGGTGACGATATAGTCAGTGGCGCATTACCGATAGGCTTTGATTTTAATTATTATGGCAAAAATTATAATCAATTTTATGTCAGTACTAATGGATTATTGCAATTTGAAAATCCAACATCCAGTTATAGTAATTATTGTCTGCCAGCACTGAATAATACATTGTATGTATTCTGGGATGATTTAAGAACGAATGTTGCCGGGAAAACTACAGGCACCATTAAATACGAAACTCAGGGAGAGGCACCCGAGAGAAAACTAATTGTTCAATGGACAAATCAGTACTTTTATGGCTCCAATCTGCCTATGGGCACATTTCAGGCTATTCTGTATGAAGGCTCAAACCAGATTAAATATCAATATCGCTCATTAAATGATAATCGCAGCAAAGGCAAAGAAGCCACCATTGGGATACAGGGGATGCGGCCAAGCAATGTGCAGATAGGTTGCAATAAGGCAGATACGATTAAACCAGAACAGGCAATTCTATTTACGCCTAATGGTGATTTAACGGATTACAGTAAAGATGAAAATGCCGAATATGAATTTATTGATATTTCGGGTTTAACGCCACCTGCGCCAAAACCTGCTGCCCGATATAGTAATCAGCCGCCAGCCTGGTCATGGCAGAACATTAATACACTTAATACTTGGGAAATCGAAATTCAGGATGCTTCCGGTAATTCTGTTCATAAAGAAGTACTGAATAATATCAATCAGTTTACTTTCAATGATGGTTTACAGAATGGCAAATCTTATCGTGCCCGAGTAAGGGGAAGTATTAATAATGGCGGTACATGGGAGCCATGGTCTGCACGATCCGGTGCCACAACGATTGATACTACCAAGCCAGTTATTGAACTGAGTAAATTTAATCGCGTCAATGAAAACGCAGTCCGAATCGGTTACACCAGCAGCGATAACCTGAGTGGTATTGCTTCAGTACACCTACAGATAGCAAATAATCCTGATTTTAAACAGCCATTGGTGGATAAGGATATTAATGTTCAAGCCAATAGTGTGCAGATTGACAATATGCCATCTACAGGTGCGTTATATGCTCGCCTGAATGCAGTTGATAAAGCAGGTAACAGCTCTGGCTACACTCAGGCTGCGGCTATTGTACTTACACCGCCAGTACTGATCAGCCCGGTTACCCAGACAAAGGTTAAAACCGCCCAATTAAAGGTTCAGGGTACAGCTGAATCGGGTAGTAAAGTGCAGTTGTATCTGAATAACCAACCGGTTGGCCAGCCTGTAGTCGTGAATACTCAAGGCTATTTTAATCAGGATATCCAGTTAAGCAAAGAAGGTAGTTACCGCTTGCATGCTATCGGGCAAAATAATTATGGTCGCAGTGAACCCAGTGCACCGGTAACATTTGATTTTGCCTTGCCAATACCCACAGGCATAATTACCACACCCGCCGATAATCAGACTCTTGCTGCTCCGGTAGATATTCAGGTAGATGCAGCAGACGAACTGGGCATCGAAAAAGTTGAGCTGCTGGTTGATGACAAACGTTTTGCCACACTGACAGAACGCCCCTATCAGGCACACTGGCCACTTACCATACAGGATAACGGTAGCCATAAACTAACGGCAAAAGTCACCAATACCAGTGGCAAGACAATCACCAGTACACGTACAGTCAAGGTCAAAATAGAACCGCCGGCACCGCCACCTACACCTTATACCGGTAAAATTACGGCAATCAGTCCGGCTGTTAGCTATGGTCCGCAGCCAGTTACCATTACTGGTCAGGCACTATATCGTGCTGATAATACGGCCGCAGCCAGTGTTCCGCTGAAGCTGGTATTGAATGTAAAAGGCTTTGAACGAAAAATTGCCGTTGCCACAGATGAAACCGGCCATTTTTCCTATACCTTTACTCCTCAAGAGTCTGATTCGGGAACTTATCAGGTAGGCATTATTCATCCTGACGAAAAAACCGTTAGCCATCAGGGCAGTTTTGCCATTAACCGGATTGCCTTTAATCTTCAGGGCTATCAGCTCAAGGCTCCGCGCACCATCACAACACCGATACAAATTAATGCCACTGCCAGTACCGGTGCCAAAAAATTGCGCTGGGTGCTTGCACCTGAAAATCAGCCAGATGGCGTATTACCACAAGGCATCAATATCCAGACTGAAGCAGTAGATATTGCACCCGGCCAAAGCCGCACCACAACAATTAAATTTACAGCAGATAATAATGCAGCAGAAAAAGGCAGCTTGTATCTGGTGGCCTTTGCCGAAGATTCCGGTGATCTGGTACGGGGTAAATTACAGATTAATTATCAGCTTGGTCAGCCCATGCCTGATCTGTATGCATCTCCAGGCTATATCCAGACCGGCTTACAGCAGAATACAAGCACCACAGCCAATGTCAGCGTAGGCAATAAAGGTTTGGCGAAAGCTGAAAATGTTCAGATAGAGCTGGTAGATAAACAGGGTAATCCTGCACCGAGCTGGGTATTTATTGCCAGTGACAAAAATATTGATGCCATTGCGGTAGATGAAAAAGTACCAGTACAAATCGTGGCACAACCAGACAACAGCATTGCAGATGGTATCTACAACTTTATCATCAGAGTGTCTACAGGTGGCAAACTTTCCGGCACCATTCCGGTAAGCATTTCTGTTACCCAGAGTGGACAAGGCATTGCCCAGTTTGATGTGGCTGATATTTATACCGCTACACTGGATGCACAAGGTCAGCCGATTAAAGGTGTTAAAGGGGCAACTATCAAGTTGCAGAATGATGAAGTACTCACTGAACAATATACCCTCAACACCGATAAAGATGGTATTGCTTCATTAAGTAAACTGCCAGCAGGTATTTACCGCTACCGGGTTAGCGCACCCAATCATATGGATGCCAGCGGCCGTATTGTCATTCAGCCTGATACTACTACCAATCAGCATATTTTTCTAGAGTATCAAACCATAAATGTAGAGTTTGGTGTAACTGAAACCACCATAAAAGATGTCTATGACATTAATGTAAATGCTTCCTTTAATACGCAGGTACCAGCACCAGTAATTCTGCTGGAACCACTATCCATTAACCTTGGCGGTATGCAGGTTGGGGAAGAAAAAACCGGCCAGATTACAGTAAGTAATTATGGACTGGTACAAGCCGATAATGTGTCGTTAAACCTACCTAAAACAGATTCCAGATTTAAGTATGAATTCTTTGGCGAAGTACCCAGTGTACTAAAACCAAAAGAAAAAGTAGTTATTTCATATAAGGTTACCGCTCTTGATCCAAAACAGCCGGCATCGGCACAAACCGGAACCAGTACATTTGCAAGTCTGTTACGCGCAGCACCTGCAGAGGATGAGGAAGACTGCACTTCTTACGAAGCCAGCTACCAAGAGACACACCAAAGTGAATGCCCCAGTGGAGACATTTCCAAAGGCAGCAGCAGCGGGCGCTTCTATCAGTACTCCGGCAAAAAATGTTCTACCAAAGGCGCCAGCTGGGGCTGGGCTGGCGGTGGTTCGCTAGGCGGTGGCGGCGGCAGTTTCGGAAGCGGAGCCGGAGCTGGTTCGCCAGCAGCCATGCCCATCACCCCGGGCTGTACACCAGATGCATCCTGTAGCACAGGTGGTACAGGCAGCGGAGCCAAATAACTAACAACTAAAAACTAACCAAATACAAGGGTCATAACATGAAAACAAAAAACACCATACGACCCGGGAACAGCTTAAAAGACCGGCTGTTCCGGGTAATCAGCTATATCCTTATGCTGATCATGGCACTGCCACAAATGGCTTATGCCCGCATAACAGATAATAGCCAAAAAATATCAGGCGTAAGTAATGCAAGTGTCAGATTACCGAATACCGAGTACACCGAAAACACCATAGACATGCGAGTGAAGGTATTAGGTGGCGAAGTTAAACTCAACCGTACCTGGGAAAACGGACGCTGGTACCTTAATCCGGCGTGGGCAGATCTACGCTTCGTACTTGATCCACTCGATAGCAGCGTCAAAACCATCGACCGTGCCGGTACCCTGTACCAGCGTAGCGGCGACGCCGACCTATATAGCTACAAACAAGTCACAATCAAAAAAACCGACAGCGGCTGGCGCTGGACCGATCCGCAAGGTAACTGGATAAACTACGACAGCAAAGGGCGGCCATTAGCCTATGGCAATGCCAGCAACATCCAAGTCAGCTTTGAACTGGACAAAGATGGCCGCCGTACTGCCATCAAAGACCACAACGGCGAACTGGTATACAGCCTGGATTACGATAACCAGGAACACCTGATCAAAGCTACCGACCGCAGCGGACGCAGCGTGAGCTATAACTGGTCTGGTGACCGTCTGACTCAGGTTACCGATGTTATGGGTAACGTGTGGAAGTATGGTTACGACAACAACGGCCAGCTCACCAGCCGTACCGATCCCGATGGCGGCGTCACCAAAATTGATTACGTCCTGTCCGTACCCACCCGCAGAATAGCCATGGGCAGCGGCAAAGCCGGAGGCGTTGTCTCGCAAAGTGCCGTAGTCAGCACCGGAGCAGCCGATCATGAAAACAAACTGGCGCGGGTAGGCAAAATCACCAGCAAAACCGGAGCAGTAACCGTTTACAACACCGAATACAACCGTGTTAACAAACAATACACCATCACCGTAAACGATCCGGCAGGCCAAAAAACCGTCACCGTATTTGACAGCAACGGGCGCGTACTGAGCGAAAGCATCAATGGCAGCCTCACCGCCAGCTATCAGCGTGATAGTGCCAACAACATCGTCAAATACACCGACGAACGCGGACTGGTTACCACCACCCAGTATAACCAAGCCGACTATCCGGTTAAAATCACCTATCCAAATGGTGCCATCGAAGAATATCAGTACAACCAGGCCAACAAACCGGTCAGACAGACCAATGCCAAAGGCGACAGCATCACCTTTGAATACAACGCGGCCAACCAGCCCACCAGAATCACCTATGCCGCCGGCAAACCCGAACAGCGCGTAGTCAACTTCGAGTACGACAGTCTGGGGCAGCAGATCAAAGCCACCATAGCCAGCGGCAAACAAAGCATCAGCCTGCAGCAGAGCTTCGACCGTTACGGCAACATAGCCAGCTATACCGACGGCAAAGGGCAGCAGTACCACTACAGCTATAACATACAAGGACAGCCAACCGAAATACAGAACCCATTACAACAGAAATGGCAACTGAACTATAACCCGGCCGGATATCTGTCAGCAATTTCAGATCCATTAAATCATACAACTAGTTTTACAGTAGATTCGATGGGGAAAATTACTAAAATAATTGATCCACAAGGGAATCAAACCCGATACAATTATTCATTTAATAATAATATTTGGGAAATTAAAGAGATTAATGCACTTAATCATATTAAAATTAAGCAATTAAATATTAAAAATAGTATAATTAGAACAACTACAGCTTCTGGATTAGTGAATGAACAAAGCTATGATGGTATGGGTAGATTAATTCGGCAGATAGATTACAGTGGTAATCAACGCGTATACGAATATGGTACATCAGGTTCGCGCGTTGCCGGTCTTTTGACCAAAATCAACTACCCGACCTATAGCGAAAGCTATACTTACGACAACATGGGTAACACCATCAGCGTAACCCAGCAGCTAGACAACAATACAGAACTGAGCAGCCATAGCAGCTATGACCAACTGGGCCAGCTCATCAGCCAGACTGATGCCGCCAACCGTACCAGCCAGAGCGAATACAACGCCTTAGGTCAGCTTAATGCAAACATAGATGCACTATCTGGAAAAAACCAGTACCAGTACGACCAGTTCAACAACCTCACCGGCCTTACCGACGCAAATGGCAACCAGTATCACTTCACCTATGATCAGAACAACAACCTGATCAAAGAAACCAAAACACTGGGCAATAATGTTGAATACAGCTACAACAAAGTCAACCAGCTGATAGAACAGAAACAGACCAATGGCAATCGCATACAGTATCAATACGATGCCGCCGGCAACATCAGCCAGCAAAACTACATCGCCGCCGGAGAAGACACAGCCGAACAGACAGTCAGCTACCAATATAATGCCAACAACCAGCTGATAGACGTAAAGCAGAGTGGCCACACCAACAGCCACTTCACCTATCAGCGCGATGCATTAGGCAGAGTAGTACAGGAAACCATCAGCTATGGCAACCTCAAACAAATCCTGAAATACAGCTACGATGCCGATGGCAATCTGGCCAGCATCACCTATCCAGATAACAGCACCGTAACCTATAGCTATGCCAACGACCAATTACAAAAAACCGTACTACCCAACGGAGAAGAAATCAACTGGCGTAACTACCAGTGGAACCAAGCCCGCAGCATCACCTATCCACAGGCAGAACAAACCAACAGCTATGATGCCTTACAGCGCCCGGTACAGATAAAACTAAGCAGCAAAGGTCAGACCTTACTCGAACGGAACTACAGCTACGACAAAGTAAGCAACATCAGCCGCATCCAGACCGAAAAAGGCAGCAGCAGCTACCAGTATGATCCACTGGACAGACTAACCCAAGTAAAACCGGATAGCGAAACCACAGAGCAGCGCGCCGAATCCTACAGCTACGATGCCATCGGCAACCGCATAGGCAGCGCCCAGCAGGCAGGAGAGTGGCAGTACAACGACCTTAACCAGCTAATCAAATGGGGAGAAGGCAAACAACAGACCAGCTTAACCTATACCGCCAATGGTCAACTGTCCACAGAAGAAAGTGCCAATAAAAAACTCAGCTACAGCTACAACGCAGCCGAACGCCTGAGCAGAGTCAGCAACGACACCAGCGAACTGGCCAGCTACCAATACGACCCGTTTGGCCGGCGTATCAGCAAAACTGTAAACGGTGAGACCACCTACTATATCTACAGCAGCGCAGGCCTGCTGGCCGAACTGGATCAGAATGGCAGAATGCGGGTAGCGTATGGCTGGAAGCCAAACAGCGACTGGGGTACCAGCCCCTTATGGCAGGCCAACCTGAGCGAAGGCCAGAGCCTGAGAAATGCTAGTTATCACTATCTGATAAATGATCATCTGGGCACTCCGCAACTGGCCATAAACAGCACTGGAGAACAGAGCTGGAAAATCAATAGCGATGCGTTTGGCAACAGTGAACTGGATGCAAACAACCAGATCACCATAAACCTGCGGTTTCCGGGACAGTACTACGATGCAGAGACCGGTCTGTCATATAACTACTTCCGAGATTACGATGCGAAGACTGGGCGATATATCCAGAGTGATCCGATAGGGTTGGTGGGTGGAATAAATACATATAAATATGCAAATGATAATACGCTGAAGTTTATTGATCCATTTGGATTAAAAGATTATTATTATGAAGTAGTAAAAAGTCATTACAAGATAGATGAATATGATCTATTAGGTAAGTTAGGAGCTAGGGCTGGACATACGTTCAACGTACTTAATTCAGTTTTAAATGATATGGAAAGACTTCAATTGGGTTCATCAGATCAATTTTTTCATTGTATAGCATTCTGTCGAGTCTCAAAAGATAAGAACGCAAGTAATAGGATGGCTAGATGGTTTGGTAGAAGGAAAGAAAACCGTGATTATATTCTGGGACGTGTTGGACTTTATGGAAAAGGTAAAATGTTTTCTCATCAGGAAATGATAAAAGATAATGAAGAAGATCTAAAAGTAAATGATTATGGATTAAGTTGTCCTGTTGATATCAGTTGTCAAGATAGATGTAGAAAATTCCTTAATCCAAATCATAAGAAAACAATGAAGGTACTAGAAGATGAGGGATATTTATAATGGTAAAATCTTATACAAAACTGTTATTTTTATATGGATTTATTCTTTATGGATGTGGTCTTTTGGATTCAACAAATGTAACATATTATGAAAAATATACAGATATTTTACCTGATGCTGGTGTGAACAGTTGGCTACCAGAAAATTTTCCAAAGGAATCTAGAAATATTTATGTTAAAACTAATGTTGAAACAAATGAACTCAAAGTTTATTTTACCTTGAATAATAAAATAGAAAACAAAGAACAATTATATCTAAATAGCGCTCAAATGACACAATTAAAGAAAATTGATAAAAAAATAGAGAGAGGATGGTGTATGTATTCAGAATATAACATTTGGAAAGAGCCACGCCAAAATTGGTATGTTATAGGTGAATTATCTGAAAAAAACAGATATATACTTATATATGAACATAATATAGATCCTAATTTATGTAAAAAATAAAATAGCATAAAAGTTAATTAAATTAAGCATTTATACAATTGATAAAATTACAAAATATGTAATAAATTTCATATGATAATAAATTAAATTTAGAATCATTTGTATAAATATTCTATTAAAATCTTTAATGATCGATTGATTATTAAAGATTTTTTTTGTTAAATTCTTTTTATTTACAACTAAGGAAGCAACCTGATCAAAGAAACCAAAACATTGGGCAATAATGTTGAATACAGCTACAACCGGGCTAACCAGCTGATAGAACAGAAACAGACCAATGGCAATCGCATACAGTATTAATACGATGCCGCCGGCAACATCAGCCATATCCAGACCGAAAAAGGCAGCAGCCACTACCAGTATGATCCACTGGACAGACTAACCCAAGTCAAACCGGATAGTGAAACCACAGAGCAGCGCGCCGAATCCTACAGCTACGATGCCATCGGCAACCGCATAGGCAGCGCCCAGCAGGCAGGCGAGTGGCAGTACAACGACCTTAACCAGCTAATCAAATGGGGAGAAGGTAAACAGCAGACCAGCTTAACCTATACCGCCAATGGTCAACTGTCCACAGAAGAAAGTGCCAATAAAAAACTCAGCTACAGCTACAACGCAGCCGAACGCCTGAGCAAAGTCAGCAACGACACCAGCGAACTGGCTAGCTACCAATATGACCCGTTTGGCCGGCGTATCAGCAAAATCGTAAACGGCAAGATCACCTACTATATCTACAGCAGCGAAGGCCTGCTGGCCGAACTGGATCAGAATGGGAGAATGCGCATAGCGTATGGCTGGAAGCCAGACAGCGACTGGGGTACCAACCCCTTATGGCAGGCCAACCTGAGCGAAGGGCAGAACCTGAAAAATGCCAGCTATCACTACCTGATAAGCGACCATCTGGGCACCCCGCAACTGGCGATAAACAGCACTGGAGAACAGAGCTGGAAAATCAATAGCGATGCGTTTGGCAACAGTGAACTGGACGCAAACAACCAGATCACCATGAACCTGCGGTTTCCGGGACAGTACTACGATGCAGAGACCGGCCTGTCCTATAACTACTTCCGTGATTACGATGCGAAGACAGGGCGGTATATCCAGAGTGATCCGATAGGGTTGGAGGGAGGAATAAATACCTATGGTTATGTAGGTGGGAATCCGATGGTATACAGTGATCCGACTGGGGAGGCTGATGTATTTCCTATAGGAGTGGTAGGTGCAATTGGGGAAACTAGAAAAGAAGCTGGAAATGTTGGATTAGTAGGAGCAGGATTAGGATTATGTTTTTTAGTTCCTGAGTGTAGAAAAAATTTACAAGATATAGGAAGTAATGGAGCTGTTGATGAATTACCATATATTAGCTCAGAAAAACATCCAAAAGAAGCAGGCTTGATTAAGCAATGTTCTGGAAAAAAAGGGTATTGGCATGATCCAAACGGTAGAGAAACACGTTGTAAACAACTAGAACATGATATTCATTACTTAGTAATGCGCATAAGAATAAGAGCTGGAGAGAGGCTTCAATATAACGGAGGAGACTGGGGGCATCAGAAAAGATATAATGCGACTTTGAATGCTTTGAAAACTTTAGTGAAAGCAGCTCAAGATAATAAATGTGATTATGATTCAGAGGCCGATGAAATATTGGAAATGTCATGGAGGGATATAGGGGGTGAGAAACCGGTCCCAAATCATTTAAAAAGGAAGTATAATTAATTTCATATTTTTACATATATTTTTATAATTAAATTAATGGTGTAAATATGAATGATATTCTAATACCAGAATGTTTGGCTAAAAATGATCACTTTGCAGCTAATGTTGCATATATAGATGATTATCGTGTATTTGTTATTATTTATAGATTGGATACATTTGAATTTTATACTTCTTTTAATATTTTTAATACAGATGAAAAATTTTGGATATCTAAAGCACATGAGTGTATTAGTAAATTAAAAGTACCAATTGATTGGAAAAGACCACATCGTTATTGCCTAGCTCGTTATGCTCGTCAGGTTTTAAATGATGATTCTTTTTTTGGGGAGTTATCTTGGAAGTTATCTTGTAATATGTTAAGCAATGAGGATATAAACCGTTATATGCTTATCTCCAGATTAAAAGAAACTGTATTAATTAAGAAATTAAATCAACTATCTATAGATGAGAAGATTCAATTATTTATCCTAAAGGATTGGGAAATCGAAGGTAGTATAGGAGAAGGTGTTACTTATGCTATTTATGGACGTAAACATATATATGAAAGATTATATGATAAAGAAAAATATGAGACTTATTATAAGAAATATTGGGAAAAAGTAGAAAGTGTCTTTGGAAAACTTGATGAAGATGAATAATTTTAATCTAGTAAATATTTTAAATTGAATTAATTAAAAATTAGAATTATATTAATGGAGTTTAGAGTATGAAAGACTAAAAATGTTTATTGTATAATCTTTAAGCTTCTTCGATTTGGTTTCAGGTACAGAGCGAAGCAATATTATCAGAGCACTAACGAATATATAATGCGGCTAGACAAGTCTGAAAGCTAAAAAAGAACTTACCGCTTCTTTTGCAAGAATAGCATATTTTATACGCTATTCTTATTGTCTATTATATTAATTTTTATTTTAAATTAATTCAAATTATAGGTAATATATAAGAAATAAGTTCATAAACAGTAAATTGTATTTCTATAGGTGATGAATGTGAATAGATCATTATATATTAATAATAATGACACTAACCAACGAATAAATATACAGCAAAGCGAATGTACTCATAGTTATGGTTAAAGAATAAACTATAAAGATATAAATAATCCAATATAGGAATAATTCGCATATAATGAATGAAGAAACATACACAATAAACACCAAAAGTTGAAGACTTCAAAAAAAAATGGTAGAAATAAACAATATTTAAAATTGGTTGACGTACCATGAATGATAAGGTAAATGAGTTGCAAACAAGGTATCTGGCGAAAAATAATTATTTTGCTGTTTCTACCTCTGGAAAAGTGTATAGAAGAGATACATGGGAATCTTATGGATTTTGTGAAAATTTAGTTAGACGGGCGGATTTTATCAGATGGCGGGATATTATCTCGGATGTGGATTGCGCACAATGGTCTGAACAAGCCGAGAACTTTATTAACCAGTTAGATAAACCGGAAGATTGGCAAAGACCGCATCGTTTTTGTCTGGCGCGTTATGCCAGACAGATTTTGGAAGATGACAATTTTTGGGAAAATTTAGTTTATAATAAGGGTATAGGTGATGAATATATCTATCGCTATACCATCATTTCGCGGTTAAAAGAAACCGCATTAATCAAAAAACTAAATTTGTTACCAGATGAAGAAAAAAAGCAGTTATTCATACTTCGTGATTGGGAAAGAAAAGCATACGCCTGCGAGGATGTATTTTATTCTGTTAATTGTCGTGAAATTTTTTATAATTTTTTATATGACAAAGAAATAGTAAAAAAAGATTATGAGAAATATATGAAAGAACTGGAAAATTTTGAAAGAAATGATAAATTATTTTAATTAAATATTATTTAGGATTGGTTGGTATATCATGAACAATAAGCAAAATAAGTTTACAGGACTGTGTCTGGCGCAAAATAATTATTTCGCAGCCATTGTTTGTTATATTAATAAAGCCGGAGACAATCTTTATCTACATGTAATCGTGAAAAGGAAAGATACATGGGAGTCTTATAAATCTTTCAGTTTCCAAATTTTAGACGCCGATATAGAGCGTAAGCAATGGTTTGAGCAGGCCGAGAAATTTATTACTCAGTTAGAGAAACCAGAAGACTGGAAAAGACCCTATCGCTTTTGTCTGGCACGCTATGCCAGACAGGTTTTGGCTGACAATAATTTCCATGAAAATTTAACTCATAGTAAGGAAATTGATAATGAAATAAAAAGTATATATATATGGCATTATAATATGGATACTCGTGCTCAAGAGAATATATTGATCAAAAAGCTCAATATGCTATCAGATGAAGAAAAGAAACAGTTATTTATACTTCGTGACTGGGAAAAAGAGGGATTTGCTCATAAAGATATAAATAATGCCATATATGGACGAGAATATCTTTATAAACGACTCTATGATAGAGAAAGATTTAAAGATTATTATGAAAAATACAATACAGAGCTAGAGCATTTTAAATCTAAAAAAGAGTTCAAAAATTAATTAATTTATTTAGATTTAAAGAATTTTGAATAAAATAGAAGATGTATTTTTAATTCATGTTTGGAAAAGGCAATTAAGAAAAAATGAAACTGGAGGACATTCTAAGCCTCAAAAACTACCACATAGGATTCCGAGTATCAGTATTTGTTATTAATAAATATCAATGCCTAAAGTACATTTATCTATAACTATAAATTTTTATAAAACTTTAGCAGGGTAAATTAATATATATAATTTACTTTTGCTAGAGATTTATTTTTTTAAAATCATAGAGCATAATAAATTTAACCACTACAATATAATACAAAAAACATATAGGAAGATATATTCTTCTAACTGATACCAATACGACCCGTTTGGCCGGCGTATCAGCAAAATCGTAAACGGCAAGATCACCTACTATATCTACAGCAGCGAAGGCCTGCTGGCCGAACTGGATCAGAATGGCAGAATACGCGTAGCGTATGGCTGGAAGCCGGACAGCGACTGGGGTACCAGCCCCTTATAGCAGGTCAATCTGAGCGAAGGCCAGAGTCTGAAAAATGCCAGCTATCACTACCTGATAAGTGACCATCTGGGCACCCCGCAACTGGCCATAAACAGCCATGGAGAACAGAGCTGGAAAATCAATAGCGATGCATTTGGCAACAGCGAACTGGACGCAAACAACCAGATCACCATGAACCTGCGGTTTCCGGGACAGTACTATGATGCAGAGACCGGCCTGTCCTATAACTACTTCCGTGATTACGACGCGAAGACTGGGCGATATATCCAGAGTGATCCGATAGGGTTGGAGGGAGGAATAAATACCTATAGTTATGTAGGTGGGAATCCACTGGTATATACAGTGATCCGACTGGGGAGATTGCTCCGGCGGTGGTTGCAGGAGCAGGAGTTGCAACAGCAGGGATACGACTATGTGTGGCCAATCCAGCTTGCAGATATCTGGCAAAAGAAGCAATCAGATGGGGCATTAGATGGGGTGCTAAAAGTTTAATTACACCTCCAATATTTAATGATAGATCAGATGATGACTGTAGAGATGAAAACGTAGAAATAAATGACGCAAGCAGCCATAATATAATAGGAGGGGCACCAAATCCGCCTGATCCTGATGATCAGGATAATGGAGAGGATAAACCTAAAGACTTAAAAAAGTTGATGACAATTATTTGAAACAAAGAGGTCATAATGTTTATGAAATAAAACAGGAATTTTTAGGACGCAACGCTGAGATTAAACGCTATGATATATATGTTGATAAAAAATCTGGAAAGTTGTGGATTTTAAGAAAAAAAGGAAATAAAGGAAGTAAAGAAAGTGGCATACCTACAGGTTATATTTTATAAAGGTATTTTAATATGGAAACGACATCATCCTTAAAAGTTGCATTTTTCATTTATGGTGAACATTTTCAACCGAGTGCTATAACTGATCTTTTAAATATTCTTCCAAATAGTACAAGCATCAAGGGGATTATTCCAATAGGAAGAACTCGGCCAGCAGTAGAAACAATGTGGTGTATAGATACTGGCTATGAAAAATCAGACGATATTAATATTCAATTAAAAAAATAATTGGTTTAATACAAGGTAAAGAAGATATTCTAAATCGAATAAGGTCTGAGTTAAATATTGATATGCTTTTTGATGTGGTTATCCATTTGGAAAATGATGAATATCCTGTAATGCGGTTAAAACCCGATGTATTGAAATTCATAGCAAGTATCAGTGCTGATATAGATTTTAATGTATACTGATAAAAATATATATCTCACAAATTAGTAAATCAATTGCCCCACTGTTTTAAAAAGTGGGGCAATTGATTGCTACTATGTTAAAATAGATAATGCAAATATAGGAGAAATACCAAATCCGCCGAACCCGGATAATTAAGATAATGGAGAGGATAAACCTAAAGACTTAAAAAAGTTAATGACAATTACTTGAAACAAAGAGGTCATAATACTCATGAAATAAAACAGGAATTTTTAGGAGACAGAGCAGAGATTAAACGCTATGATAAATATATCGATAAAAAATCTGGGAAGATGTGGATTGTGAGAAAAAAAGGAAATAAAGAAAGTAAAGAAAGAGGCATTCTTACAGGTTATATTTTATAAAGGTATTTAAATATGGAAACGACATCCGTGAAAGTTGCTTTTGACATTTATGGTGAACATTTTCAACCGAGTGCTATAACTGATCTTTTAAATGTTCTTCCCAATAGTACAATAATAAAGGGGATTGTTCCTGAAGGAAAAAATTGGCCGGCAGTAGAGACAAAATGGCGTATAGACACTGGCTATGAAAAATCAGATGATATTAATATTCAATTAAAAAAAATAATTGGTTTAATACAAGGTAAAGAAGATATTCTAAATCGAATAAGGTCTGAGCTAAATATAGATATGCTTTTTGATGTAGTTATTCGTTTGGAAAATGATGAATATCCTGTAATGCGGTTAAAACCCGATGTATTGAAATTCATAGCAAGTATCAGTGCTGATATAGATTTTAATGTTTACTGATAAAAATATATATCTCACAATTTAGTAAATCAATTAACCCACTTTTTTAAAAAGGTGGGTTAATTGATTGTTGCTATGTTGAAATAAATAATGTAAATATAGGAGGAGCATTAAATCTGCCTGATCCACCTAATCCAAATGATCCAAATGATCAAGATAATGGGAAAGATAATGGGAAAGATAAACCTAGAAATTTACAAAAATTAAAGGATAGCTATTTAAAGAAAAACGGGTATGATGCACGTAAACTTAAGGCAGACTATGTAGGTAAAAAAGGTCTGTCTAAGTGGGATCTTTATATTAATAAAGATACTAAAGAGTTATGGATATTTAGGAAGGGTGGAACTGGAAAAGGTATTCCAACTGGTTATTATTTATAGGAGTTTGAAATGGAACAAACGACAGTAATGGTAGAATTCGCTATGTGCGGAGAAGAATTTAATCCTGATGAGGTAACAAAATTGCTAGGAATTTTGCCCACAAAAACTAGAATTAAAGGAAGTATGACAGACGCACAATACCATCCAGCTATAGAAACAACTTGGAGTCTGCGTAATTATGAAAATTCAATAAATGATTTAGATCAGCAATTATGTCAAATAATTAATGGACTTAAAGATAAAACTGAAATATTACTCAAATTAAAGAAAGAATATAATTTATATTATATGTTTATTATAGTTGCTTATATCTATAATGATATTGAATCAGATATTTACCTAAAAAGAAATACTTTAGATTTTATATCTCTTTTAGATGCTAAATTAACTATAGAAATAGATACAGATACAGATACAGATATATATTAATTAAATATAATCTTATTGTTATTTAAAAAATGCTATAGATATTAAAAAATTTTAGTCAATACGAAATCCCAGCTTTTAAGTTGGGATTTTTGTTAAAAATTATATTAAAATTAATATATATTATATTTATATTTTATTAAATTAATTATTCTTTGGAAATAATTGATAATTTCAAAGATTAATTTATTTTAAATAAAAACTAAAATGCAGTCGAACGCCTGAGCAAAGTCAGCAACGACACAAGAGAAATAGCCAGCTACCAATACGACCCGTTTGGCCGGCGTATCAGCAAAACCGTAAACGGCGAGACCACCTACTACATCTACAGCAGCGAAGGCCTGCTGGCCGAACTGGATCAGAATGGCAGAATGCGCGTAGCGTACGGTTGGAAGCCAGACAGCGACTGGGGTACCAACCCCTTATGGCAGGCCAACCTGAGCGAAGGTCAGACCCTGAAAAATGCCAGTTATCACTACCTGATAAGCGACCATCTGGGCACCCCGCAACTGGCGATAAACAGCACTGGAGAACAGAGCTGGAAAATCAATAGCGATGCGTTTGGCAACAGTGAACTGGACGCAAACAACCAGATCACCATGAACCTGCGGTTTCCGGGACAGTACTACGATGCAGAGACCGGCCTGTCATATAACTGCTTCCGTGATTACGATGCGAAGACAGGGCGGTATATCCAGAGTGATCCGATAGGGTTGGAGGGAGGAATAAATACCTATGGTTATGTAGGAGGGAATCCACTATTGTATCTGGATATATATGGTTTATCGTATTGGGATTGTGTACTAAAAAAAACTAAACAAGGCTATACACAGGGAGTTGAATTAGGTACTAAAGTTGGACCAGTAATAGGTGCAGCGGCTGGTGGTGTAGCAGGTGCAACAGGTGTAGCTATTGTAGGCGGCGCTGTAGGACTGGCAGTAGTTGGAGGGATGACTGATATTGCCAGTGGATTAGGGGGACTTGTTTCATGTTATAGTTTAGATGACAAGGAGGATAAGCCTTGTGAAGAGTCTGAAGAACAACGATGCCGTAAAGTAAGAGAGATGTGTCGAAAAGAGTGTTCAGAAGAAGCTTTACCAAGTGGAGATAATGGGTTTAAATTCTGGATTTGTGAAAGAAAATCCAAGAAGACAATGATTGTTAAGGAGTATTTAAATGATAGAAAACCAAACAATTGCTCAAAATATTAGTGATTTGCTTTTAAAAATAACGCGTGAGTTAGATGAATCATTATTGCAAGTACAAGAGAAATGTTCTGAAAACGAATTTATTGCTTATCGAAAAGTTATTGCACAAATAATGAGTATAATATATTGGGATGCTTTAAAATATATATACATTAAACATCCAAGTCTTAAACCTAAAGAGCTTGATTAAGTAAAATTTAAAACTAACTAAGTGTAATGGCTTCAGATTATCGGGTGATATTATTAATATAGTATTTTGTCTTTAATAAGGGTTTTCTTATTTTTTATGTATTGTAAACTAATGGAATGAAACATGTGCAATAGATATTTAAAACATAAATATTTTGACTTAGTACTCATTCGTTTAGGAATAAATGAATATTTTGAAGCTTATACTATGGATGTAGACGATGTTGATAATGGTATTAAAGTCACTATCGTTGTTTATAGATTAGATACTCTTGAGGCTTATTCTTTTTTTGAATTTTATATTGATAAACCAGATAAAAAAGAATGTGTTATCAGAGCTGGTGAACATTTGGTGCAGCTAGGTAAACCTGTTGACTGGAAAAGTCCTCATCGATATTGTCTGGCTCGGCATGCATTTAGGATTTTAAGAAATGAAAAATTTAAGACCAATCTGGATAAAAATAAATTGAGTAGTGAATATATTCATCGTTATATGACAATTGCACGATTGAAAGAAACTGTATTAATAAAAAAATTGAATTTTTTGCCTGATTATGAAAAAATTCAATTATTTACACTCAAACAATGGGAAATAGACATTAAAGATTGGGAAATGGATAGATATAGTGGGAAAGATACCTTATATACAATTCATAGAAGAATATATCTTTATAAACGTTTATATGATAAAGAAAAGTTTAAGGATTATTATCTGGAATACAATCAAAAAATTGATGAACTTTATGGTAAAGTATAAATGTATAAATGATTTTAATAGAAATTTTTAGAAATAAGGATAATGATTTGGCATCATAATACATAACTATCGAGAACAGTATTCAGTACAAATACGAATGCCGATGGCAATCTGGCCAGCACCACCTATCCACAGGCAGAACAAACCAACAGCTATGATGCCTTACAGCGCCCAGTACAGATAAAACTAAGCAGCAAAGGCCAGACCTTACTCGAACGTAACTACAGCTACGACAAAGTAAGCAACATCAGTCATATCCAGACCGAAAAAGGCAGCAGCAACTACCAGTATGACCCACTGGACAGACTCACCCAAGTCAAACCGGATAGCGAAACCACAGAGCAGCGCGCCGAATCCTACAGCTACGATGCCATCGGCAACCGCATAGGCAGCGCCCAGCAGGCAGGAGAGTGGCAGTACAACGACCTTAACCAGCTAATCAAATGGGGAGAAGGTAAACAGCAGACCAGCTTAACCTATACCGCCAATGGTCAACTGTCCACAGAAGAAAGCGCCAATAAAAAACTCAGCTACAGCTACAACGCAGCCGAACGCTTGAGTAAAGTCAACAACGACACCAGTGAACTGGCCAGCTACCAATACGACCCGTTTGACCAGCATATCAGCAAAATCGTAAACGGCAAGATCACCTACTATATCTACAGCACGCAGACCTGCTAGCCGAACTGGATCAGAATGGCAGAATGCAGGTAGCGTATGGCTGGATGCCGGATACTGTATGGTGAACCAGCCCATTGTTGCATGCATGGGTAAATTTTGTAGAAGATGTAGGCAATTTAGCTGCTGGATATGGAGACGGTGCTAATGAGAATTTAACTAAGTGGATGAGAAAAAACTTGGTTGGAGTGATCCTGATGAATGCTCTAAATTATATAAGATGACATATGCATTTTGAGAAGAACATAGTATAGGGATTTGGGACATAATTCCCGTTGGTAAAGTATTTAAGATTGCCAGAGCTGTTCAATTTCTTAAAATATTTAAAGCAACCAAGGCTAAAAAAGAAAAGATTCCTAAAATTGGAGGAATACAAGTGGGCTCTATAAAATCATATAATATAGAAAATGATATGCGTAATGGTAATTGTAGGTTTAAATTGCCTGAAGGTATAATTGCAGGCTATGTTGATAAAAATGGAAAATACTGGGTATCTGAAGGCCATCATAGGATGCCAGCAGCTAAGGAAATTTATCAAGAAACAGGAGATACTTCGAATGTAAAAACATTGTTTAAAAATGGACTTTAGAATAAAACGGAATATCCACCAGCAAATGGTCAGAAATTTCCAAAAAGGAAGAAAAGATGACAGATAAAATTATGATTTATGCTCGGATACTACATACAGCACTATACACTATCAGAAATGCTCAATCCCGTAATCCATTTGTAAAAGCTAGGGATAAATCAAGTTATTTTGAAGCCGAGCTGGCACATACTTTACCGTGGAATATTGTAGGAGCAAACTCTTGTATAGATTCGAAGGATATATATTTTTTAAATTTTAACGCTAAGTATTATTATGATAATTGTAATTCTGATTTATCAGTTGCTTACGTGGCACAAGTTGAAAGCATTCAGAAATTATTCGCCTTAGTACCACCTGAGTTGAGAAAAGAGCTCAGATGGAATGGTCCGTAATTATTAAGATTTAAGTAGTCAATAAAACTAATAGCAAATCCCAGTTAAAAAGCTGGGATTTTTTAAATGAATCAGTTGATTAATATTGCTCTGTATCGAATCGATTGACCTGATTCAAAATGGTTATGTAATTATCCAAACTAGTACAGTCTTTAAGTAGAAAATTATGCTGCTTGTTTCAGGGTTTTATATTCACTCGGTGTCATATTATTTAATGCTTTATGAGGTCTTTCCATGTTATAAATGTTTAGCCATTCTTCGGTTACCTTTCTTGCTTGCTCCTGATTATTAAATAGATATAAATCTAGCACTTCAATGTGATAGGTGTGATTAAATCGTTCAATATATCCATTTTGATATAGGCTGCCTGCTTGAATATAATCTATGGTTATACCATGTGATTTTGCCCAGTCAATGAATGCTTTTCTAATAAATTCCGATCCGTTATCTACTCGTATTTTGAGTGGATAGCCATGATATTCGGCCAGTTTCTCCAGATAACGGGTAACCCTGCCCGCCAGTAAACTGACAGCAATATCAATGCCTAACATCTCACGATTAAAGTTATCGATGATATTGAAAGTTCTAAACCTGCGTTGATGGCGACTGCTGTCACTCATAAAATCCATTGACCAACATCCACCTAGCTTATTCGGTACTGATAGTTTGTCTGGGCTTCGTGGAGGAATACGTTGTTTACGCTGTACCCTTAGATTAAGCTTTAACTGGCAATATATCCGGATATCCATTTATAGCCGAGCTTTCCGATGCGATTAAAACACTTAGGAAACCCCCAGCGTAAATGCCTATCCGTGATAGCACATAGCACTGATATAATCACCGAATCATCCGGTAACTTAAGCACAGCGGCTTAAGCCAGTAATAGCACAGCTCATGACCATAGTAACAGAATGATTTTCTTGCAATTGCACAGCCCAGAATTTACGTGCTCCAGTTGGCACTATAGCTTTTTTATGATTTCCTCCTGAAGCTGGGATTTTAAACTGAGTTCAGCAACCATCTGCTTAAGCTTATGATTTTCAGCTTCCAGTTGCGTTAAGCGTTTGATATCTGAGGTTTCCATACCACCGTATTTATCACGCTATTTATAGAAAGTTGGATTCCCCATACCATATTTACGACAAAGTTCTTTGACGGGGATACCGGCTTCAGCTTCTTTTAAAATAGCTACGATTTGATGTTCAGTCATTTTTCTCGTGTTTAAATCCTCTGTGGGTTAATAAAGAGAATTTTCTACTTTTATGCTGTACTATTTTAAGGGGTAGTTACATGATGATAAGTAAGACAATAAAAATTCTGATAGAAAATTATCTGAAACAAAAAATTAAGAGCTGATTTAGGAAAACAAGGATTTACAAGGAAGCCTGATAGTGTGGGTGGTTATGAAAAATAGGTTAGAAATTTTGATCAATCAAGAGTTTAAATAATACCAAGTGGAGAAGTGATTAGGCTTCAAAAAGTCTGGAGAAAAGATGGGTTGAAAAATATAATGAAAGACAAAAATTACTGGGGTAAGAGATTAGAGGATCAATCTCATTCAACAGGACATTTTTTAAAATAAATTATGAGGGTAAAAAATGAGAAAGATAGAAGATGTAGGCTTAGGAGATATTAAAATACTAGAATATGGTAATGATATCTCATTTGAATTGACAAGTGTGTATAACAATGGTGAGATTATAGGTGAAATTATATGCAAAAATGTCAAATATATTTCAATGAAAAATGACGATTTTGATGCAGGTGATGGTTTCCAAGGTAGTTATATACCTATCATCATAGTCCAAAATTTGGATAACATTTTAACGGATGAACAATTTATATATTTTTTAAATCATCCTACTGATAAAATTAAAGGATATATGATGACATTTGGAGAATTCTCAATTCAATGTAAAGTTATTTGTCTTGATATTATATTTAATATTTCGGAAAAATTTAAAGATATAATTATTGACGAATAAATTAGTATTAAATTTTAACAAAAGATTTTAAATTAATTTAAAAGTTAAAGAGTTTGTAGGGACTGTGTTGTCCTACATGATAAGCTTAAAAATGGTAAAGTAGTAGTAATTCGTCCGAGTAGTCCAAGCGGTAGCCTCACTATGGAAATAAGGTCTACTTAGTAAAAAAATTAGGTATTAAAAGGCTATATATGAGTATTTGTAAGAAGGATAACTATCTTTATAAAGATAAAATTGAGTTTATTCAAAGTATCTTAAATAAACATTGCGTGGTTTCAAAAGATTTTATTGATAAAAAAAATTGGATAGCAATGCCTGTACCTGAAAATCTTGACATGATAGAGTCTGAATGGTTGTCAGATGCAATTCATAGATTTGGTTTCACTACTTATGAACAATATATTATTGGAATCGATAATAATATAGAGTTTTCAGAAATCATTAATAATCAAGAAAATATTTGTAATAGTGAGTATGATTATTTGGATAGGTGTGTTATTTTAACCAATAAAAATATTGATTTTTTGTATTATAAAGATATAAATAACTTATATCATATGTTTGCTGGTACTTACGATTTTGTATACAGCTGTGTTCAATGTAGTATGAACTTATGTAAAAGAATTTATACGGAATATCGTTGTCAATATGTAAAAGGTTCTCCAGAGTATAAAAAATGTGAATATATATGGAATTTATATCAATAAATTAATTTAATAGTATTTAGTTTTAAATCCTTGCTATATGGCAGGGATTTATATATATTAAAACTGTGAATAACTAGTATGTAAATAAAAGAGGATTTAAATGCATAAATCATTATCTAGAGAGCTGTTATTCGAAAATAAAAAGAATTTTTTTGAATATGTTTTAAATGCAGATACAGGAATTTCCAAGAAATTTATTACTGATAAAGAATGGATAGCAATGCCTTGTGCAGGTTATCTTGTCTCTATCGAAGCTGAATGGCTTTCTGATGCAATTCATCGGTTAGGGTCTAATAAATATTATCAATATTTATTTTATGATGACGAAATTGAAAAATCAATGCAATTTGTAAATAATGGCGTCAATATAAATTTGAGTGATTTAAATTGTTCATATTGCTATACAATTATAACAAATGAGAATGTGGATTTTATCTATTATAGGCATGAATGGGGTTTATATCATTTATTTGCCGGTACCCCAGATTTTGTTTATAGTTGCGTACGTTGTAGTAGAAAACTAAGTAAAAAAATGTTTTTTGAATATTGTTTTAATAATGCTGACAGCGCAATGGATTATGAAAAATGTTGTCGTGCTTGGCTTTTATATCAAGGAGATGATTAGAATGTTAAGAAAGACCTGCATATTTATTCTATTTAATCTATTTAATAGGAGTTTGAATTACTAAATTTTAATAAATTTGATATCGATACAAGAGATAAATTCGTTATATAGTGTTGAGTATTTTTTGAGTAATAGTTTTAAAATTATTTACCACGCGATAAATATTGTACAGGGGTAGCAGAGGCACCGATTTTATACCATCAGCCAGCACAGAGTCTGCTAGCCGAACTAGATCAGAATGGCAGAATGCGCGTAGCGTATGGCTGGAAGCCAGACAGCGACTGGGGTACCAGCCCCTTATGGCAGGCCAATCTGAGCGCTTAGTGACAATAAAACAAAAAAAGAAGGGAATGTAAAGAAAAAGAGATTGATCTAAATATTAGTTCTAATTGACCTAATGGAGATTGTGATCCTAATGATTCTAATTGCAAAAGAGAATTTAAAAAAAGAATTCCTGATCAGTCAGGTAAAGAATCTGCTAAGGATACTCCTGACTGGGCTAGAGAAAAACCACTATATAAAGGAGAAAATCCTGAAGAATATGCCTATCAATTGATTAGAAAAAGATATGGTAATAAAAAATTAAAAAAGATGAAAAAGTTTCAGGATCAGAGTTTAGTCGGATTAAAAAAGCATGGAGAGGTTACAAATAGACTTAATCCTGAAAAGAGTTATATAATTCAGACATTAAAAGAATTATTAAAGATATAAATCAATTTAATTTAATAAGGATATTTATAATGACAATAGTATTTCAGTTATGTTATGTAACTTATTCTTATCATGGTAATAAGGATATAGCATTAGAATCTCCTGATTCAGAAGATTTTGATGCTGAAGATGGTCAAGTACTAGGGTTTTATAGTACTTATGAGAAAGCTTTGGAACGGAAAAAAATTTTTTCAAAGAGTTATTATCTAAGTAATTTGAAAAGACTAGAAATTTATGAAATTTTTTTAGATGACGATTCGTGGCGTGATGGATTTGTCACTTTATAAACGTATATTAGAAAGTTAAAAGGGTGTTGAATATGATAGGAAAAAAAGTATATTGCTTAATTCATGCTAAGGAAACCAAACAGGGTGGTGTACAAGAATTTGGAATTGGTACTTTTTCTTCTTTGGAAAGAGCAGTTGAGGAAAAAAAGAAACGGGAAAATGTCTCAGGTTTTAAAGATTATCCTAAAGGTTTCAGAATAGAGGTGTTTATAATCGATAAAGATTTTTGTCAAGAAATCATTTATCTATAGGCAAAAGCTGATGTTAAAAAGTTTAGCAGGTTGACCAACCGGATTGCTTAACTCTGGTAAAACCAGAACAGGAAACCTCGGAGCAGCGTGCCAAATCTTAAAGCTATGATGTCATTGATAACCGAACCGGCAGTGCCTGACAGGCAGGAAAATGGCAATATAATCAGCAGAATCAACTGATGAAATGGGGAGTAGGACAAGAACAGACCAGCCTGACCTATACTACTAATAGCCTGCTACCAATACGGCCCATTTGGCCGGCGTATCAGCAAAACTGCAAACGGCGAGGCCACCTACTATATCTACAGCAGCGCAGGTCTGCTAGCCGAACTGGATCAGAATGGCAGAATACGCGTAGCGTATGGCAGGAAGCCGGACAGCGTCTGGGGTACCAGCCCTTTATGGCAGGCCAATCTGAGCGCTTAGTGACAATAAAACAAAAAAAGAAGGGAATGTAAAGAAAAAGATGTAAATACCCCAAACTTAGTACAAGATTCAAGTAGAAAATTATGCTGCTTGTTTTAGGGTTTTATATTCAATCGGCGTCATATTATTTAATGCTTCATGAGGCCTTTCCGTGTTATAAATGGTTAGCCATTCTTCGGTTACCTTTCTTGCTTGTTCCAGATTATTAAATAGATATAAATCTAGTACCTCTGTGCGATAGGTGCGATTAAATCGTTCAATATATCCGTTTTGATATGGGCTACCTGGTTGAATATAATCTATGGTTATACCATGTGACTTTGCCCAGTCGATGAATGTTTTTCCGGTAAATTCCGGTCCATTATCCACTCGTATTTTGAGTGGATAGCCATGATATTCGGCCAGTTTATCTAGGTAACGGGTAATCCTGCCAGCAGGTAAACTAACCGCAATATCAATGCCTAACGCCTCACGATTAAAGTCATCTATCACATTGAAGGTTCTAAAACGCTGTTGATTGCGACTGCTGTCACTCATAAAATCCATTGACCAGCATTCACCTTGTTTATTGGGTGCTGATAGCCTTTCTGGGCTTCGTGGAGGAATGCGTTGTTTACGCTTTACCCTGAGATTAAGCTTTAATTCACAATACACCCGATACACACGTTTATGATTCCATTTATAGCCGAGCTTTCTGATGCGATTAA
>NZ_MEIO01000058.1 GCF_002777745.1 Snodgrassella alvi | reverse complement strand
CTTAAGTCGCTGCGCTTACTATTATCAACCTAAATTACCGGATGATTCAGTGATTATGTCGGTACTAAGTGCTATTACCGATAAGCATTTACGCTGGGGCTTTCCTAAATGTTTTAATCGCATCAGCAAGCTCGGCTATAAATGGAATCATAAACGTGTGTATCGGGTGTATTGTGAATTAAAGCTTAATCTCAGGGTAAAGCGTAAACAACGCATTCCTCCACGAAGCCCAGAAAGGCTATCAGTACCCAATAAACAAGGTGAATGCTGGTCAATGGATTTTATGAGTGACAGCAGTCGCAATCAACAGCGTTTTAGAACCTTCAATGTGATAGATGACTTTAATCGTGAGGCGTTAGGCATTGATATTGCGGTTAGTTTACCTGCTGGCAGGATTACCCGTTACCTAGATAAACTGGCCGAATATCATGGCTATCCACTCAAAATACGAGTGGATAATGGACCGGAATTTACCGGAAAAACATTCATCGACTGGGCAAAGTCACATGGTATAACCATAGATTATATTCAACCAGGTAGCCCATATCAAAACGGATATATTGAACGATTTAATCGCACCTATCGCACAGAGGTACTAGATTTATATCTATTTAATAATCTGGAACAAGCAAGAAAGGTAACCGAAGAATGGCTAACCATTTATAACACGGAAAGGCCTCATGAAGCATTAAATAATATGACGCCGATTGAATATAAAACCCTAAAACAAGCAGCATAATTTTCTACTTGAATCTTGTACTAAGTTTGGGGTATTTACAAAGGGACCCCGGGTGCGCCGCGCGTTGTCCAATGAGGGAGGGGGGTTATCGGCGACTCCTTTTATATACATACGCACAGCGCGAACCCTCAACACACGACACACTATACATAGAGCGCGAAAAATACTGCGAGGACTAAGCCAATTAATAGGAGGCGCAAGGAAACATAGAGCGCGACGTTGCCACGACACACCACCACACTGTTAAGGTATTGTTAGTATATATAGAACGTCAAAAATAACTGCTATTGATTTGATTTATTTTTGATGGTTTATGTGCGTCCACCAAAATAATATTTAGACGTTAAATAACAAGAACTTAGTTAGGGTGTCCCAAAATGCTAAACGAGTGGACACCCCTCGGGACACCCCTACACCTTGTGATTTTGAATTATTCTACACGAAAAATGTTAGGGATTTTTGTGCCGTCGCTGCGGCGATTCTAATCCCGCAATAGAAGTGTTAAGAAATATCAAAATGCCCAGCTGTCAAGGATTTGCGGAGGATAATACCGCACAAAAATAGAGAGGAAATAAACCGGTGTCTACGGAAAAATGTCTATATATATCTTATAATATAAAATAATATATATATAGCCTACCCTGTCCTGTCCACCGCGTCCATTTCCCGAAGTTTTCCCCACTCTCGCACTGTTTACATGCTGCGCGTAAAAATATCATTGCCGATTTTCGACCCTTTGCCCTGCTATCTCCCGAAAACGCGTGGACACCGTGGACACCTGAATGTCATAGTCTTTATTATTCAATTAGTTATAGCCCATTTTTAATTATTTTACGTGGACACCCTCAGGGACAGTTTAAAGTAATCAAGGACTTAACTCATCGTATCAATAATTTCTATAAGATGTTATCCCTCGTACTTCTGATACTTCGTATAGATAATTTTGTTGTATCATATATTGTCTACAATATTGTAGGCTTTGTATACTATATATAACATTGTATAAGTCATATACTGTATAATTGTTTTTCAACATTTCAATATTTCAATTGTTCTGGCTACAGCCATGTTTTTCCGGCAAATAAAGTTTTGAGAGCTGTGATAAATACTACATCTAATAGTTGGATACATCCATGATTTTTGTATATACCTATTGATAACTTGTTAAGGAATAGCCCGTTTTCCTTCAGAAATACAATATCATCAAATTAAATTTCCTTCGTTTTACACACGTATATATTTTGTACTTTCTTTCAAACTAACACTACATTAACAGCTTCACAAATAACAAATATAGTCATTTAGTTAATTTTTGTTTGTTAAAACCAATTAAATACGTTATAAATGCAAGTTCGGAATCCACGGAACTTTGACGAAAGAGAGTACAACTTAATTCAAAATAAATACAAATTCTGTTTGATTATTTTACGATTTTCAGCGTAATTTTTTTCAGAACGATAACAAATCAGGACTATCTATGAACTTACTACAAGTATTATCGCTCGTATTATTGGTTGTGATTTTGATTCTGGCTGTCTGGCGACATGTCAATATAGGTTTGCTGGGGTTTAGTGCTACCGCAGTGTTGGTTATGGCATCTGCTAAAATTGCAGATAGTTCCGCTACAGGGATGGTACTGAGCAGTAAGGAAGTTCTGCATCATTTTCCCGGTGCCATTGTCACGCTGTTAATCGGAGTATCTTTATTATTTGCCCATCTGGAAAAAAGCGGCGGTTTGAGCTGGTTTACAGATAAGGTCTACGCCAAAATGGGGCACTACACTCATGTTGTACCTTGGATTGGCTATTTTATAGGATTTGCTATTTCAACAGCCGGCGCCTTTTCTACTGCTTCAATTACGTTGCTGGTACCAGTCATTGCAGCTTTAGGCAGAAAACATCCCCGACTGTTTTTTATCTGTGAAATGGCAGCAATTATTGGTGCCAATACTGGTGCATTGTCGCCGATTAATCCTACCGGTCAGGTAATTCTCGATGCTGCTAAAAAAGCACAGGTTGAGTATAACCCGTGGCTGGTGTGGCTGCTGGGTACAGTAATCAGTATTCTGTTTGTCATTGCTTTACAGATTGTATTTCATGAAAAAAGAGTGGTTGATGCAGACAATACTGACAAGCCTGTAAAGGGTTTTCTGCTGCTTAAACCAATCAAGCAGGAAACCTGTGATACTCATCAGTTACAACCATTTTATGCAATATGCTCTACGATTGCCGTATTAATTTTTCTAATACTTGTTGTATTTGCTAAAGCCAATGTCGGCTTGACTGCCTTGACGCTGGCTGTGGTATTGATGCTGTGTTTTCCCAAAAACAGTAAGGATTTTGTGAAAAAAATTCCCTGGAATGCAGTGGTGGTTATCAGCGGCTTGCTGGTCCTCATTGGTACCATGATGCAGATAAATACTATGGATGCAGTTGAACATGGGCTGTTAAGTCTGACCAGCAGCAAAATCGCTCTGCTGTTTATGCTTGCTTACCTGACTACGTTCCTGAGTAACGTAGAGTCTTCTACCTTGGGCGTAATCAGCCTGATGATTCCGATGGTATTCACCATTTTTGGCGAATCTCCGCAAATTTCACTGATTATAATGGCCTGTGCTGCACCAGCCATGCTCAGTGTGGTTAATCCGATTCATATTGCTGGTACACTGGTAGTGAGTGTTACTGATGAAAAACAGCAGGAGACAATGTTTAAACGTTTGCTGATTGTTGCCTTTTCTACAGTACCAATTTTGCCGGGTTTGGCAATGATAGTGCCTGCGCTGATGATGTAATCATCATGCAATGACAACGCTCTGCCTGTGCGCAGAGCGTTTTATTTTCTGTGCGTCACTGAATCTGGCTGGTCTGATGATTCTGTTTTTCTGCCAATAGCCAGCTAAGCTGGCGGAAAAATCAGTTAACAACTGTTCCAGACTACGGCACAATGATCTTCTGTTTTTGATTGATACATTTGATATGCAAATTTATTTAGTTGGTGGTGCGGTAAGGGATAAGTATTTGCAACGCCCAGTGGCTGACCGCGACTGGGTAGTCGTGGGGGCTGATGCAAAAGATATGTTACAGGCTGGCTATCAGCCGGTGGGTAAAGATTTTCCGGTGTTTCTGCACCCGCAAACGCATGAGGAATATGCATTGGCACGCACAGAGCGCAAAGTAGCGGCTGGCTATAATGGCTTTACTTTTCATGCAGCAGCTGATGTTACACTTGAACAGGACTTGCAGCGGCGTGATTTAACTATAAATGCCATGGCAGAAGACGCAGCGGGCAATCTGATCGATCCCTACAATGGTCTGGCTGATTTACGCCGCGGTATTTTGCGCCATGTCAGTCCGGCATTTGCAGAAGATCCGGTGCGGATTTTGCGTATCGCCCGTTTTGCAGCCCGCTACGGGTTTCAGGTTGCGGATGAAACGATGGCATTAATGCGCCAGATGGTGGTCAGGGGCGAAGTAAATGCACTGGTTGCCGAGCGGGTATGGCAGGAGCTGGCGAAAGGATTGATGGAAAAGCAGCCTCGTTTGATGATAGAGGTTTTGCGTGCCTGCGGTGCTCTGAAGATTATTCTGCCGGAAGTGGATGCTTTATTTGGCGTACCACAGCGTGCTGATTACCATCCGGAAATAGATGCTGGTGAACATACGCTGCTTTGCTTACAGTATGCTGCCGAACATGATTATTCGCTGGAAGAACGCTACGCCACTCTCACCCATGATCTGGGCAAAGCATTAACACCTGCTGAAAAATTACCAAGCCATCCCGGACATGATTATGCTGGAATTCGGCCGGTGGAAGCAGTGAACCAGCGCTGGCAGGTGCCCAAAGCCTGTGCGCAACTTGCCTTGCTGGTTTGCAGTTATCATATCAGGTTACACAGTGTGAGCCAGCTCAAACCGCAAACGGTTCTGAATATTCTGAAAAAAACTGATGCCTTGCGCCGTCCGCAACGCTTTGCACAGATTCTGCGGGTATGTATGGCTGATATACGCGGGCGGTTGGGATTCGAACAACAACAATACCCGCAACAGCAGCATTGGCTGGCCATACAGGCTGCGGCGCTAAATATTGATGCAGCGGCAATTGCTCGTGCCACTGCTGAACCACGGCATATTGCTCAGGCAATAGATGAGGCCAGACTAGATCAAATCCGTCCCTTACAAAACGCTTATCGCCAATCTCAGTCCAACGGCTATTAACTATGTCTGTCTCAGCACTTGTAACTCAATTGTCGGAAAAATTAAATCAACACAAGCAGCTTGCTGCTGAGGTGTTCCGCCAACGCCAGCACCCGTTTGTGTATTTTCGCCAGCATACCGAGATTATTACCGAAGTGGTAACAACGCTATGGCAGGAATTCTTTGCCGGACAAGAATTATGTTTACTGGCTATAGGTGGTTTTGGCCGTGGCGAAATGTATCCGTATTCAGACATGGATATGGCTATTGTCAGCAAAAATGCGATTGATGATGAACTGCAACAGCAGATTGCCACGTTTGTACAAATATTATGGGATATTCATTTACAGCCAGCACCAAAGGTGGGCACGATTGAGGAGTTATGTGAAAGTGCACGGCAGGATTTAACAGGCGATTCTGCTCTACTGGAAAGCCGCTTTTTATGCGGACAACGGCAGCTAGCAACGAAATTTATCCATCAACTTGGTTTACAAAGGGATGTAGCCGCTTTTATTGAAGGCAAAATACTGGAGCAATGGCAACGTTACGCTAAAGCTTCAGGAGAAGCCAGTCTGCTGGAAGCTAATGTAAAAACCACTCAGGGTGGTTTACGTGATATTCATACGCTATTATGGCTGGCAAAGGTTCAGGGATTATCACCACATATTCATGACCTGATGAAAAATGCGATCTTAAACCATACTGAAGCAAAACTGTTACTCAGCTGCCAGAAACGGCTGGCAAAGATTCGCATTGAGCTGCATCTGACTGCCAAACGGGCAGAAGATAGGCTGATTTTCGATCTGCAAACACAGGTAGCGCAGAATCTGGGGTATCGTGATGATGCAACTTCTCGTGCCAGTGAAAAACTAATGCATGATTTTTACCGTGCACTAAAAGGGGTAAAACAGCTCAGTGGTATTCTGGTGCCGATGCTGCGCGATCGCGTCTATGCGGCACTGCCCCGGGTAGTAGTGGAACTTGATCAGCATTATTATCAGGTTGGCAATATGCTAGCGGTACACGATCTTGATCTTTTCCAGCAAAAACCAGAACATATTTTTACTATTTTGCGCATTGCTCAGGAACACAGCGATATTATTGGTCTCGCTCCTAAAACCTTACGTGTCTGGTGGACAGCAGCACACCAGTTGGTTAATGAAGAGTTTTATCAGAATCCGGTTAACCGCAAGTGCTTTGCCAGTTTCTTCAGACATGGAGACGGGTTAACCCATTTGCTGCGATTTATTAATTTATATGGGGTATTGGGACGCTATCTGCCTGCATGGGGAAAAATCGTAGGTTTGCTGCAACATGATTTGTTTCATATTTATCCGGTAGACGACCATATTTTAATGGTAGTACGCAATATGCGGCGTCTGGCTATGGAACAGCACAGCCATGAGTTGCCTTTTGCTTCGACTCTGATGCATACCTTTGCACGTCAGCACATTTTATATATGGCAGCACTTTTTCATGATATCGCCAAAGGACGTGGCGGCGACCATGCGCAAAAGGGTGTGTCCGACGCGCGGCGTTTTGCTGAAGATCATTTTCTGGACAAGGAAGAAAGTGATTTACTCGCGTGGCTGGTGCAACAGCATCTGCTGATGTCGACTACAGCACAGAAAGAAGATATTCAGGATCCGGAAGTGGTTGCCCGATTTAGTAAACAGGTACAAACAGTTGAGCGCCTGACTGCTCTGTATCTACTTACGGTAGCAGATATCCGTGGCACCAATCCGAAAATCTGGAACTCATGGAAAGCCAGCCTACTGGAAAGCTTATATAAAGCCGCATTGCACCATTTGAACGGTAAACAAAGCAACCGGCAAACGGCCATCCTTGACCGCCGGCAGCAGGCAATACATGAATTAAGCCAGTATCATATCAGCGAAGCACAGCAACGCGAATTGTGGCACATTCTGGGACAGGCCTATTTTGCTCGCCATGAGTGGCAAGATATCCTGTGGCATTTGTCGAAAATAATTAATTATGAACAGCAGGCACAGGCACACAGCAGGCTACTACCGGATACTGACACTTTAAAAGTAATGGTATACATGCCCAATCGTCCGAAGTTGTTTGCTGAACTGGCTTCAGTTTTCAGTGAGGCTGGTATGAATATTCTGACTGCCCGCGCTTATATTACTGATCACAACTTTATTCTGGATACGTTTATTCTGCAATTTCCCTCGATGCTCAATACAGGAGATTATCTGGCTATTCAGAATAAAACCGAGCTGACCTTGAATCAGTTTGTCAACGGTCATCTGCCGATGTCTGCGACTAATCCGGCCAAACTGAGCCGGCGCAGTCGCCATATGCCGATTGCACCGCGCATCAGCATTGATGAGGAAGATAATGCTGGCTGGTATAACTTGCACATTATCACGGCCAACCGGCGATTCTTACTTGCCAATATTGCCGCAGTTTTATCCGAACTGAACATCAGTATCCGTTTTGCCAAAATCACTACTCTGGATGAACGTGTGGAAGACAGTTTCTTGGTGTATGCACCCCAGCTGGCCGATACCCAGCAGCAATTACGGCTTAAAAATGCATTACTAGATCAGCTTCTGCTGTGAGCAGAGATAATTCGCATCATCTGGAATATATACATTACAATTACAGCAAGCAGTAATGACAGGGAGCAGGCAATGAACAGGTTTCAGATTGATAAGGATATTCTGAGACAATGGCAGCGACTGGCACAAGCACAGTTCCCGGCTCTGTGCCAGCCACGCTCGTCGCAAAGCCACAAAGGTACATTTGGTACACTAGGTATTGTGGGTGGTGCTGAAGGGATGGCCGGTTCGATTACATTGGCGGGCATAGCTGCTTTGCATTGTGGTTGTGGTAAAGTCTGGCTTGGCTTTCACCAGCCTGCTTTACCAATACCGTTACTGTTTCAGCAGCCTGAAATTATGCTGAGTACTACAAATCGGCTGCTACAACGCTCAGATATTACTGCATGGGTGATTGGCTGCGGTCTGGGAACAGAAACATCTGCTTTAACTAAGCTGACTGAATGTCTGCAACAGAACAGTGTCGTCCCTATGCTACTGGATGCCGACGCGCTTAATTTGGTGGCACAACAGCCGGCTTTGCTGAGCAGCAGACAAAATCAACAAGACATTATTTTAACGCCGCATTTGGGCGAAGCAGCACGTCTGTTACATTGTACGATCGGTGAGATACAGAATAACCGTTATCAGGCTGTGTGCTGTCTGGCCGAAAAATATGGTGCATGGGTAGTTCTGAAAGGCCACCAGAGTCTGATAGCGTCGCCCAACGGGCAGGTACAGCAAAATGAAACGGGTAATTCAGGGCTGGCAACTGCCGGTAGTGGTGATGTGCTGGCTGGAATTATTGGCAGTTTACTGGCTCAACGCATACCGCCACAACAGGCTGTTTATGCTGGTGTGTGGTTACATGGTGCTGCGGCAGACATTCTTGCAGCCAGTGAAATCGGTCCCATAGGTTTATGTGCCGGTGAAATAGCAGCAGCTGTACGCTGGCTGCGTAACCGCCTGACTGAACCAGTCTGAATACGATAAAAAAAACTGATGGCGATGAGCAGATAATGACCATCAGTTTTGGTTTTGTATTAGTTTATATATTAGCGTTTTTACGATATCGAAAACATGCTGCGTATTTATTGCTCATCTGCCAAAGCCCAGTCTACGGCGGCAGTTGCATGGATAGCAGTGGTATCAAATACCGGAACAGGACTATCAGCCTGCGACACCAGTAACATAATTTCGGTACAGCCCAGAATAATCGCTTGTGCACCTGCATCTACCAGACGCTGGATAATTTGCCGGTACTGCTGGCGTGATTCTTCTCGGATAATACCTGATACCAGTTCGTTATAAATGATTTTGTGTACGGTGTGGCAATCTGTGTCATTCGGAATCAGTACTTCCAAACCAAATTTATCTGTAAGCCGCCCTTTATAAAAATCTTGTTTCATGGTGAATTCTGTACCTAGCAAACCCACTTTGTACAGTTTTTGGCGACAAATCTGCTGTGCAGTTGCATCGGCAATATGCAGCAGTGGAATGCGCACGGTGTTCTGTACCTGTTCGGCCATGCGATGCATGGTATTGGTACAAATTACGATGCATTGTGCTCCGCCCTGCTCCAGTTGGCGCGCAGCCGTACACATGTTTTCTGCCAATTTATCCCAGCACCCCTGATGCTGCAATGTTTCAATTTCTGCAAAGTCTACGGATAACATGACGCTTCGGGCTGAATGCGGTCTACCCAGACGGTCACGTACTTGTTCATTAATCATGCGGTAATATTCGGCAGAGCTTTCCCAGCTCATGCCACCCAGTAAACCAATGATTTTCATGATATCCCTTTTGTTAGTTAAACAGCTATTTTGTCAGCAATCTGAGAATTTCTTTTGGCTGTTCAATAATATAATCTGCCGGCCAGCTTGCTGTATTATCTTGCGCACTGATATAACCCCAGTTTGCCAGTACCGTTATCATACCTGCATTGCGTCCGGCCTGCATATCACGTTCCGCATCACCGATATACAGGCAGTTTTCAGGCATCACGTTGATTTGCCGGCAAGCATAATACATTGGTTCGGTACTCGGCTTGGGTGCACTGGTCGTATCGCCGCTTACCACAACTGCTGGCGCAATACTACAACCCAGTTTTGGTACTAATCGATCGGTAAATACATGCGGCTTGTTGGTGATAATACCCCAGACTATATTCTGCTGAGCCAGCTTTTGTAATACCTCATCAATACCACCAAACAGTACTGTTTGCTCGGTGAAGTGCAGTTCATACTCGTCCAAGAAAGCCTGTCTTAAAGCGGGAAACTCGGGATTGTCTGGCCGCATCCCTGTACCCAGCTTAATCAGCCCCGCGGCGCCATGACTGGCAATCGGACGAATTTCTGCCATGCTTCTGGGTGGTAAATGCTGCTTCTCCAGTACTCTATTGAGAGCAGCACCTAAATCCGGCGCAGTATCCGCAAGCGTACCATCCAAATCAAATAACACTGCTTTAATCATGATTTTCTATCCAGTATATAATCTACATGTATTGCATTAATGCGCATGCCGATGAGCCCCCGATGGCATACAACATAACAAGTCATTACTGTGCGTATGGGCAATACTTTCTGTCTGTACGGTCACATGATGAATGCCATGCTGAAGTAATACTTCTGCCAGCTTATTTACCAGTTTTTCGGCTTCAGTAACTGTTAAAGCACCATCTACTACGATATGGCAGGATAAAGCATTCATGTTGCTGGTAATAGTCCATGCATGTAAATCGTGTACAGCTTTAATTCCGGATATCTCCAGAATCACTTTACCCAAATGTTCCAATTCAACAGTATCCGGTGTACCTTCCATTAGAATGCGCAAGGTAGTTTTTAATATCCCGATGCCACTGTAGGCAATCAGACAGGCTACCACTATACTGGCTAGCGGATCCGCCCAGCGCCAGCCAAACAGCATCATGAGTATGGCGGCAACAATTGCCCCCACAGAACCCAGTAAATCACCCAGCACATGTAAAAAGGCACCGCGCATATTGACATTATGCTCGGTTTCACTGCTGCGATACATGTACCAAGCTATGGCAATATTCACAAGTAAGCCCAGAATACTGATAATCAGCATACCACGGGTGGCAATATCTGGCGGATTGACAAAGCGACTTATTGCCTCATAGACAATCACCACTGCAATCGCCATCAGTGCCATGCCATTCACCGCAGCAGCAATAATTTCAAAACGCTTATAGCCAAAAGTCTGGCGCTGATTAACCGGGCGTTCACTCAGATGAAATGCAATTAAGGATAATGCCAGTGCAAGCGCATCTGAAAACATATGCCCGGCATCCGACAGCAGAGCCAAGCTATTGGTTAACCAGCCTCCAATAATTTCTACCACCATATATGCGCCGATAACCAGCAGGGAAATGCGTAAAACCTGTTTATCGCTACTGTGCGCACTTAAATGGTGATGGTGTGCACTATGATGATTATGTTCATGTATTTGGTTATGTTCGTGCATATAAAGCCTTTTTTAATCCTCTGATATTGGTTACAGGCTAAACTCTGACATAGGGCAAAAGTCTAACTCTTTTGCGCCAATTGTTTACAGACAGATAATTCCAGAACATCTCGCAGACACAAATATCCTTACCACTAATGAATACTTGAGTTGATTTGATAATAGCAGAAAAAAAAGGATATCTACCGGTGTTTCAATCAAGTTTTGCAGCTGGAAGCATTCATAGGCGCGAAAATGGTAAAAACTGTGCATGTTGCCTGACATTAATAGTCATAACCTTAAATTAAATTTATTTTGATAACAAATTTTTATGTCTAAATTTCGTTACAATACTTCACACTTGCATGTAAAATACCATTACCCTTTATTGATGCGATTAACCTTGACATGCAGTATCGGATTAAGGGGATTATAGCCAATTCAGATTAACTGAAAAGAATGCACATTCAGCAATGTAATATCAGGGCAAATCCTTACCCTGTCTGAATTACAAACTTTAAACTCATAATGTGTGAATATTAATTCTTAGCGTATCAATAATATGCTGATAACAGCATTATTCGACTGCAATCCTGTTATTGCAACAGCAGGCGTATAGCTTTCTTATCAGCATCCTGCGATATGCATAAACATGAATTAACTGATTCTAAAAATAAACTTTTCTACTTAGTTTTGTTTGGCGCAGTTTAACAATCACTCTCTTTTGACTGTTCATTTGCTTCATGTTTAGCTTTATTTCCATCGAATTCGGTCTGTCGTTTATCGCTTTTTTTTGTCTGTACTGGCTTTTAAGTGCCAAACCACAGCTGCAAAATCTGCTTTTGCTGTGTACCAGCTATCTAATTGTTTATCTGAGCGGGCAAGCGCAGGCATTGATTGCCTTATTAATATTCACCGTATTCATTTATGTCATTGCTATTCGGATTAATCACAGCAGTAAGCCCAGAATATGGCTGATAACTGGATGCATTATTACGCTGTTGAATCTGATATTGTGGAAATACTTCGATTTTTTCCGTACCTCGCTGGGCAACAGTCTGGATATGCTCAGATTGAATACCGGTTGGCTGGCAGAGGTTATATTACCGCTGGGCTTATCCTATTATTCATTTCAGGCAATCAGTTATCTGGTTTCCTTGTATCAGGGGCGCAGCCGCCAGACATCAACTGACAGGCATTTTTCCCTGCTCGGTCTGGCTTTGCATCTGGCATTTTTTCCTACCATCACTGCTGGCCCGATAGCGCGTGCCTGTGATACACGCGGGCTAACAGATATATCCGGCAAATCCTGTGGCATGGTGGCACAAATACATACTTCGGAACGCCGCCGAATTCTGGCACCCACTTTGGCACTATGCCTGATTGTAATGGCATTAATGAAAAATTGGTGGTTATCAGGCTGGATTGCCGACAACTGGGTTGATCCGGTATTTGCCAATCCCATGCAGTATCAAAGTCTGGAGATACTGGCAGCCATTTACGGCTATACCGTACAGCTTTTTTTCAATTTTTCCGGCTATAGTGATTTGATGGTAGCCATAGGGCTGCTGTTAGGATTTCGTCTGCCAGTAAATTTCCGCGCGCCGCTACTGGCTCACAATATCCGTGAATTCTGGCTGCGCTGGCACATCAGTCTGTCCACATGGATACGCGACTATATTTATATTCCACTTGGTGGCAGCCGGCACGGTACGGCACGTACTCAGCTCAATTTGCTGATTTCCATGGTCTTATCCGGTATCTGGCATGGCAATGGCTGGCATTTTCTCATTTGGGGACTATTACACGGTGCCGGCATGATCCTGCTTAATATAGGCGACTTGCTGCATTCCCGCCTGCGTCATTGTACGCTGGAGCAGGCGCGCAACGGTTTGAGTAACAGTGGCAAAGCAGGCAAAATCATCAGTATTGTGCTTACGGTACATTTTGTGTGTTTCTGTTTTGTTTTTTTCCGTGCGCCAACCCTTAATGATGCCTTACTCCTGTTACATGCACTGCTATACAACCATATTAATGTGCCACTGAGTACTAATCCATTTTACTTTTTTAGCCTGTTGTTACTGGCATGGGTACTGTATCCATTGCTGGCAAAATTCATCACCCTGTTATATGAGCGTGCTGATACCTTACCTCGCTACAGCCTGATTCTCCCTTTATTGCTGTTACTGGTTCTGGTATTAATCTGCGCGCCGGCTGGTATCCCGGGATTTATCTATGCCAACTTCTAAATACCGTCGTCTGCCTTCTTATCAAAACCACAACCAGCAAAGAAAATACAGCCAGTTTGAGTACATGCCCGTGGTTAGCCTGAAAACAGTCACTACCCTGCCTATGGTAGTTATCAGTGAAGAACCGAAAACTGAAGTACAGGTAGACAAAAGTAACAAGCAGCAATTTCGCTTTGTTTTTCTCGCTTTAATGATTACTGCCAGTGTTTCATTATGGCTGATGCAGAATTCGGTAGCGGCTTATTATCAGCAGACTTATCATCAGAATAGTATTTTATCAAAATTGAAACAGCAGCGTTGGTGGCAAAGCGGCGCACAGGCAGGCATGATGCTTAATGATGGCATCGGCTGGCTTAATCAGAATATTGCCACAGCCAACCACAATATTATTACTGCTTTTAATAAGCATTATGCTTACGCTGATGATGACAAGGCCAGAATACAGCAACAGGCACAATTAGCCGAACAGCAACGTCAGCAGATACTGCAAAAGGCAGCAAGAGAAAACAGTATTAAAGCAGCCTTTACTCTTACTTCTACCGATGAAGTATTTTTTGCCGGTGATTCACTGATGCAAGGTGTGGCACCACATGTGCAGAAATGGCTCAGTGAAGATTATGGTATTAAAACTATTAATCTGAGCAAGCAAAGTACCGGACTTAGCTACCCCAGCTTTTTTAACTGGCCGCAAACCATTGCCCGTACTTTGAATGATAATCCCCACATCAAGATACTAGTAGTATTTCTCGGCCCGAATGATCCGTGGGATATTCCCGATCCGCATAATGGCAACCACTTCATCAGCTTTGCATCAGCCCAATGGGAAAACATGTACCGCAGCCAGATTAAAGCCATTATGGATACAGCCCAGCAACACAGGGTAACCGTTTTATGGCTTACACCACCGGATATGCGCCGAAATAAGCTTAATGAACAAATGGTCTACCTGCGGGAAGTGATGGCCGATGAAGTAAGCAAAAATCACGGCCATGTAGTGGATACCCGAGCTATGCTAGGTAGCGATGGTGATAAATTCAATGATACAGTAACCGAATCAAATGGAAAGAAAATCAAAACCCGCAGTGCAGATGGTATTCATTTCACCATATTAGGACAGAAAATTATTGCTAGAAATATTTTTAACCGCTTTAACCTGCCGGCACAACCTGTTGAAAACCATGCATCAAATGTACACTAAAAAACATTTTGCTATTCTGAGCTGCTACTTGTGGGTAATGGCCTGCTCAGCTGATCCAGCGCCGGTACAACACGGCCACAATCGAACCCCTAACCACGCTGTACAACTGGTTCAGGCTCTACAGAAAAAAAGCCTTAACATTGTACAACTAGGCGATTCTCATACAGCGGCAGATTACCTGACAGACGCCGCCCGCATACGCCTACAACAGCAGTTGGGCAATGGTGGCCCCGGCTGGGCAATGCCCGCCCAGTTTCCCGGTATGCGGCTGGCGCGCTTCGCCTATCAGAATCAGGGCTGGCAAGCCGTATCCAGCCGCACGGAAACCAGCCAGAACTATGCCCTTGGTGGCCTGATTGCTACCCCCTCTGTCGGTGCGGAGATGACCATCAAAACCCGTGAACCCGAAGCAGAGCAAACGGTTATTGTCAGTATCCGACAGGGAAAGAATGATGAAGATTTAACAGTTACCGACAGTAACGGCCAGCAGATTTTGCTTTCTGCACAGCCTAAAGATAATAAGTGGCATTTCAGCCAGTTTAATGCGCGTTTTCCGATTACGATTAAAGCAGGCATGAATTTTCAGACTGCCATCGGCGGCTGGTGGGCACGAAATCAAAACCGGCAGGGAGTAGTGCTTTCCGCACTGGGGATTAACGGTTTTCAGCTCAATCAGTGGAACCGCTGGAATACACAGGCATGGCAGCAGGAGTTGAATGTGATTGCGCCAGACCTGATTATTCTGGCTTTTGGCACAAATGAAGCCTATAACGGGGTGGAAATCGAAACAGTTAAGCAAAATCTGCTGGAAACAATTACCCAGATTCGTATTGCTTCTCCCAATAGCGCCATTATGCTTCTGGGCGCGCCGGAAAGCCTGAAAAGTACTGCCGGCTCCTGTGGTGAACGCCCGGAAAAACTGACTGAACTACAAATAATGCAAAAAGAAGTGGCACAAAGCCAGCATACTTTTTACTGGGACTGGCAGGCAGTTATGGGAGGTGAATGCAGCATGAAGTCATGGATAAATCAAGGACTTGCTCGCAGTGATGGCGTCCACTTTACCTCCAGTGGTTATCAGCGTCTTGGCGAAGCACTGGCTGACAGTATTCTGGCATTACGGAAACAACATTAATCCTGTTTAATACCAATAACACCATTTCTGGCTGATAAAGTCAGAAATGGTGGATTTTTTATCTAGTCTGTTTAACGTTCAGCCAAACCCTGCTGGTGCAGAAATGGCAAAATCTGCGGACGTACCGGCTGAGCAAAATTATTGGCTACGGCCTTACTCCAGTTTAGATCCAGTCCACTGCGTTCACGGTAATACACCGTGAGCTGTTCATCATAAGCAGCCAGTTTGGCTGGGTCGAGAGGGCGATAGCGGTTTTCACTCACCAGTGTATCCAGCGGTAAGCGCGGCCGATACATCGGGTCTTGTGCCGGATGCCCCAGGCACAGCCCAAACAGGGGGAAAGTTAACTGTGGCAATTCCAGAATTTCGGCGGCCCGTTTCACATCATTGCGCAGAGAACCAATATACACCCCGCCCAATCCAAGTGATTCAGCAGCCAGCAGACAGTTTTGCGCCATAATACCCGCATCAACCGCACCGATAATCATCCCTTCGGTCCAGTCTAGCTGCGCTTCAGGAAAGGCAAGTTTATGTCTGGTGTAATCCACACAAAATACCCAGAATTCAGCTGCTGTGCGCACATATTTCTGATTGGCAGCAACTTCACATAAAGCTGCACGCTTTTCCGTATCCGTTACGCGAATAATGTGTGTGCTTTGCATAAAACTGGATGAAGACGCAGCACGACCTGCTTCCAAGATGGCTTCACGCTGCTCATTTGTTAATGCCTCCTCAGTAAATTTACGGATAGATCGGTGGCGGTAAATAGTCGGCAATGTAGCCGCACTGCTTAAATCGGAGTGGTAACTCATCATAATTCCTTAAGTTGTTTTAGCGCGCTAAACGCAACGCCAGTTCAGCCAACCGTTTGCCTTGTGCAAATGCCAGTGCATCTTCTGCATCACTCAGTTTAGGGCAGTTTTCGTGCCCAGCAACATGGCTGGCACCATAAGGAGTACCACCACTTTGCGTATGATTCAGTTGTGGTTCGCTAAATGGAATACCACACACCAGCATACCGTGATGCAATAACGGAGTCATCATACTCAAAAGTGTACTCTCCTGCCCGCCATGCAAACTGGTGGTACTGGTAAACACACAAGCTGGCTTGCCAATCAGGTCACCGGCAAGCCATAAACTGCTGGTACTGTCGAGAAAATATTTGATAGGCGCAGCACAATTACCAAAACGGGTCGGGCTACCCAATGCCAACGCGGCACAATTCTGTAATTCTTCCAGAGTGACATAGGGTGCGCCCTCATCTGGAATTTCCGCAGCCGTTGTCTCACATACTGCCGACACTTTGGGTACAGTTCGCAACAACGCTTCACAACCAGTCACACTGTCAACTCCGCGCGCCAGCGCAAGTGCCAGATTACGCGTACTGCCTGATAAACTGTAATACACCACCAGAATAGGCAAATCTGCCATATAGCACTCCTTGAATAGTGTTTGAATGCCGCTATTGTGCCGTAACTGTCATAGCTTGACCAGCCAGCATGGAAATTCTGCATTGCAGGTATTTTTTAGTTACAATCAACTAGCCACTTGTCAGGAGTAGCCATGAATATACATTCAATCAAAAGCAAATATTTACAGCAGCGTCTGCCCCAGTTTTTACTGTTTGTGGGACATAACTATCAGCGCTGCAATCTACCTTTGATTGCCGCCAGCCTGACTTTCACAACCTTACTGGCATTGGTACCAATTTTTACCATTACCGTAATTGTAGTAAACGCCTTTCCCATGTTTGATGATATGGCCACACGCTTCAATCAGTTTCTGACCCATATCATTGTGCCGGCAGCCGGAGCCGATTCAGTCAGCGATTATCTGTATGCCTTTCGCGATAAAGCCAGCGGCCTTACCGCAGTAGGCATCAGCTTTATGATTATTACATCATTAATGATGATTCAAACCATAGAACATGCATTCAATCAAATCTGGCAGGCACGCGATCAGCGCCCGCTATGGATTCGTATCCTCATTTACTGGGCCTTACTGACCCTCGGGCCTGTGGTAGTAGGCATGAGCCTCTCAGCCATCGGCTTATTATCCAATCCGGCTAATATGGCCAGCCAACTTCCGTTCTACAGTACATTATTTCGCATTGTTACCAATCTGACACTGATTACTCTGTTATTGTTTCTGTTGTACAAACTGGTACCATTCTGTTTTGTCCCTTGGCGCCATGCTTTACTGGGCGCCGTTATCACAGCGGCAGGGCTGGATCTGCTGCGGCGCGGATTCGCCATTTTCGTTACTGATTTTGGCAATTACCAGAAAGTGTATGGTGCCTTTGCCGCAATACCGGTATTTCTAATCTGGCTGAATTTACTATGGCTTTTATTACTTGCCGGTGCCGTACTCACCTCTTCACTGCCCTACTGGCATCAGGACAGATTTCGCCAACTGCACCAATACCAGCCATTTGAAAACGTATTGACCCTGCTATACCTGTTATTACAGGCTCAGCAACAAGGACTGGCTGTTACATCCTGCCAGCTTCAGCAACAGCTCAGTATCAGTGATAAACATCTGGACCACATACTTACCCAACTCGAACAACAGCATTATATTGCTTGCAGCAACAATGGCTGGGTATTGCAGACAGATTCGGACAGAATCATACTGGCCGATTTATATCAACTTTTTATTTACCGGCTGAACCGCAATTCAACAGTAGCCAGTTCAATTCAGTCACTGCTACAGCCATGTTTACAGCAACTGGATATCAGCCTGCGCCAATGGGCAAAACAATTACCACAGCAGGTTTCAGAGCAGCAGCCACTGAATAAAACATAAAAATAATCCTGCCTCTGGTATTTTCAGATAAATAGCTTTACATTTACCAGTTTTTAGCGGTGCGCTTTCAGCAAAATACCAACCATGACTATGTTTACCCAATTATCCGCATTATGCCAGCGCATCAGGCAGAAGCTAGCCAGCAAACCCAAATTCTGGTGTAGCATTGCCGTAACCATTATCTTGCTACTGTGCACAGCTGTTGTGCTGTTTTCCAGCCGTAAACACACCACAGATCGTTATCAGGCAAAATATTTCAACATTAAACTAGCACCGGTAACTATCAAAACCCATGTAGCCAACCTGAATTTCTGGCGAGACGAAATTGTCCAGCCCGGCGATAACATCAGCATGGTACTGAGCCGCTTCAACATCAGCCCCGAAGAAATCCGACAAATAACCAATCTTAATATCATCAAAAATAAAGTACAGCATTTACAAGTTAATCAGGTATTCAGCATACGTATGGACAACCATGGTCACCTAACCGATATCCAGTTTTTTAATGACGATGACAATGGTGAAAAAAATCTGGTGGCACTAAAAAAAGCTGGCAACAACTGGAATGCTGACGTCAGTGCAGTTGATACCGAAACCCTACAAACATTTAAAGCTGTGGTTGTAAAAACCTCCGCCCGCGGCGCATTGGCACAGGCAGGCATACCCGTAGAAATCCGTGAATCACTGCGCGAAATCTTCAAAGATAAAATTGACATCAATACCCTGCAAAGCGGCGATACCATCCGCCTGATTTATGACAGCCTGTATTATCGCGGGCAGGAACTGGCTACCGGCGATATACGCGCAGCTGAATTCAGCCATAGAGGCAACATATATCAGGCCTATTATTACGATACTGGCAACGATGGCAATGGCCAGTATTATGATGCCAACGGCAAACCGCTGCGCAAAGGCTTTTCCAGCGTACCTGTTGAAGGTGCGCGGATTTCTTCACCATTTGGCACCCGTTTTCATCCGATACTGCAAACACTGCGCATGCATAGCGGTATCGATTATGCAGTAGCCAGCGGCACACCCATTCATGCTCCGTCTGATGGTACAGTGGAAAGTTTTGGCATCAAAGGTGGCTATGGCAATACCGTCGTATTACGCCACAATGACAGCATGCAAACTCTGTACGGGCACATGAGTGCCTTTGCCAACCTCAGTGTCGGCCAGCATGTGCATTCAGGGGAAATTATCGGTTATGTGGGTAGCACCGGTGTTTCTACCGGACCGCACCTGCATTATGAAGTACGGATTAACGGCCAGCCAGTAAACCCAACCAGCGTTGCCTTACCTACCCGCACACTGAATACCCGCGAACTGGCTGATTTCAGGCAGAAACAGCGCCACTGGAATGAACAACTAGCCAGTATCCGCAACCTGAGCGTAACCATTGCCCAGCTGGATTAATAACAATATTCAGTCTGGAACTCACCTCGCTTTACGCATACAATAACCGCTTTGCTGTTACAGAATTCATCATGAAAATCGCTACATGGAATGTTAACTCACTGAATGTTCGCCTGCCTCACACCCTGCGCTGGCTGGAAGAAAACCAGCCGGATATACTGGCCTTGCAGGAGCTGAAACTCGAGCAGGACAAATTTCCAGAAGCTGAATTTACCCGGATTGGTTATCATGCAGCATGGAATGGCCAGAAAACCTACAACGGTGTTGCCATACTCAGCCGCCAACCTCTGGAACAGGTTACAATTGACATTCCCGAGCTGAATGAACCACAAAAGCGCATTATTGCCGCCAGCATCAACAATATCAGAGTTATCTGTGCCTATTGTGTAAATGGCGAAGCAGTAGGTAGCGAAAAATTTGCCTATAAAGAACGTTGGTTTGCTGCGCTGAATACCTATATGCGTAGTGAGCTGGCACAGCACCCCAAAACCATCCTGTTGGGTGATTTCAATATAGCACCACAGGATATAGATGTTTATGACCCAGAAAAATGGCAGGACAAAGTACTATGCTCACCACAGGAGCGCAGCTGGTTCCGGCAACTACTGGAACTCGGATTGACTGACAGCCTGCATTACCTGTATCCCGACAGCGCCCACTACACTTGGTGGGATTACCGTATGAACATGTTCAAACGCAAGCTTGGGTTACGTATCGATCATATTCTGCTGAGTCAGGCATTATTACCAGCATTACGCGAAGTACAGGTTGACAGCGCAGCCCGTAGCTGGGAACGTCCCAGTGACCATGCTCCGGTTATGGCCACACTCGCCTAATGAATAACATGCACTCTTTCCAATACTATATTGGCCTCATGTCTGGTACCAGCATGGATGGCATCGACGCAGTACTGGCCACACTGGTGGGTACACAATGGCAGGGCGTCTGTGCGCATGCATTCATTGCCTATCCTGAAACCCTGAGACAACGGTTACTGGCTCTGCAAACACCTGCGCACAATGAACTAGCACAGGCTGCCGTATTAGCACAAGAACTGGCACATCTCAACGCACAGGCAGTTAAAACTGTACTTACAAAAGCCAGTATTGAAGCTAGTGCAATAACTGCTCTGGGCTGTCATGGCCAAACAATACGCCATGCACCAGAACAACATTACAGTATTCAACTGATGGACTGGGCATTGCTGGCCGAACTCACCGGCATTACTACAGTAGGCGATTTTCGCAGTCGCGATCTGGCTGCAGGTGGTCAGGGCGCACCATTAGTACCAGCGTTTCATCAGGCCGTTTTTGCCAGTGAACAGCATACCCGCGTAGTACTGAATCTGGGCGGTATTGCTAATATCAGCGTATTGCACCCACAGCAACCGGCGTTCGGCTTCGATACTGGACCGGCTAATATGCTTATGGATGCATGGGTACAGCATAACTGGCAGCAGAAATTTGATTACAACGGTACATTGGCCAGTCAGGGGCAGATAATTGAACCACTGTTGCAAGCCATGCTCAACCATAACTATTTCCGCCAGCCCTATCCCAAAAGTACCGGCCGCGATTTATTCAGCTTCGATTGGCTCAACCAGTATCTCACCGGACAGGAAAATCCCACTGATGTTTTGCGTACACTGCTAGAACTTACTGCACAAACTGCGGTAACTGCCATCATAAGTGCAGCACCTGCCACCAATGACGTTTACGTCTGCGGTGGCGGAAGTCAAAATCAGCTCTTAATGTACTCACTGGCACAATTACTCCGCCAGCACCGGATTTCCCTGCACAGCACCGACACACTACAATTACCGGCACAGTTAGTTGAAGCCGCAGCATTTGCCTGGCTGGCGGCATGCTGGTATCAGCGTCAGCCCGTGGCCACCCATCATGCCACCGGCGCAGCAGGTGCGCGTATTCCCGGCTGCGGCTACTGGGCTTAACCATCCGCAAAAAACCGTTAAATCCTGTTACCATTACCAGCTATAATCCCCAATAGACATTATAATAAATAGTTAATTTCAGATAAAAATACCGAACTCAATCGCAAGATTTATGGCCACAACACGAAAAAAATCTGTTCCCCGTAAGCAATCGCCGCTGAAAACAAAGCCGCAAAAAGTCAACAAGCCGAAACAACCATGGCTAATGAACCTGATTAACGATATTTTCTGGCTACTGGCGCTAATGATTACCTTATTTATTATTTTGTCATTAGCCAGCTTCGATATGACAGACCCGGCTTGGTCACGCGGGATCGGTCAGATTAACAGACCTCATAATCTCGCAGGCTTAACAGGAGCATGGCTGGCAGATATTGGCTATTATATTTTCGGATTATCCGTGTGGTGGAGCATCATTGCAGCCATCATTGCCCTTTATAAAAGTTTCCGTCCGCTTAACGCCCGCTCACTCAACACCAGCGATGACAGCAAACCTTATAATAGCTGGCTGGCTTTAACTGGTTTATTTGTTCTGCTTATTTTCAGCCCCGCTCAGGAAAATCTGGTATTTGCCAGCATGCTTCAGAATGCCCTGCCTATAGGTGCCGGTGGTTTGATTGGACAATCACTAGGTAACCTACTACATCAGTTTTTCGGCCTTACCGGCGGCTTAATCATCAGCATATTCATGATACTGATTGGCCTGTCGCTATTATTACAGGTATCGTGGCTAACAGTAATTGAAAAACTTGGTGCCCAGTGCGAATGGTTCTGGTGCAAACTACTGCGTCGGCCACAACGCCTGATTACCGAATTTCCCAACAATAAAACTGTACGGCAAATGGTTAAACAGGCCAAAAATATTACCGCCAGAAATATCGATACACCTGAACTTGCCACCAGTAATCGCAAAGCTGTAACCGTACGTACCGAACCCACAATCGCACAGAACTTAACCGAACCAGCACCAGCATCCAGCCAAACAGCCATCCCTACAAAAAGTGAAAACGACCTTATCCAGTTACCAGATGTCAAATTACTAAGTGAACCAACCGACCAGCCGGCAGTCATCAATAGTGAATTCCTGCAACAAACCGCCGCCCATATAGAGTCCAGATTAAAAGAATTCGGTGTAGCAGTAGAAGTGACCAGCGCCACCACCGGCCCCGTCATCACCCGTTATGAAATCGAACCGGCACAAGGAGTCAAAGGCAGCCAGATAGTTAACCTGAACAAAGACCTCGCACGCTCCCTCTCCGTCCAGAGCGTACGCATTGTCGAAACCATCGCCGGCAAAACCACCATGGGAATTGAACTGCCCAACGATGAACGCCAAAGCGTTCTGCTGGCAGAAATTCTTGGCGCAAAAATTTTCCATGATGCCACCGACAAGTTAACCATGGCAATGGGTAAAGACATCGCCGGAGCTCCCGTTATCGCCAGTCTGGCCAAAATGCCACATTTACTGGTTGCCGGTACCACCGGTTCTGGTAAATCAGTTGGCGTAAACTGCATGATTCTGTCGATTCTATACAAGGCACAGCCCGATGAAGTACGCTTCATCATGGTAGACCCGAAAATGTTGGAATTAAGCGTATACGACGGCATTCCGCACCTACTGGCTCCAGTAGTCACCGACATGAAAGAAGCAGCACAGGCACTGAACTGGTGCGTTACCGAAATGGAAAAACGTTACCGCCTATTGGCACACGTGGGTGTGCGCAACATCAACGGCTTCAATGACAAAGTAGCAGCAGCCAAAGCAGCTTCCACCCCACTGGTCAATCCGTTCAGCACCAATCCAGATGAACCGGAACCACTGGATAAATTGCCTTATATAGTTGTAGTTATTGATGAACTGGCCGATCTAATGATGGTTGAAGGCAAAAAAGTAGAACAGCAGATTGCCCGTCTGGCACAAAAAGCCCGCGCTGCCGGCATTCACCTGATACTGGCTACCCAGCGCCCCAGCGTTGACGTTATTACCGGCCTGATTAAAGCCAATATACCAACCCGGCTTTCCTTTCAGGTATCCAGCAAAATCGATAGTCGCACCATTCTCGATCAGATGGGTGCAGAGAACCTGCTTGGCAAAGGAGATATGCTGTTTCTGCCACCCGGTCAGGCCGAACCAACCCGCCTGCATGGAGCTTTTGTGCCGGACGAAGAAGTCCACGCCGTTGTTAATTTCATCAAACAGCAGGCTCCCACCCAGTATGTAGAAGGTATACTGTCTGGAGAAGCAGCCCAAACTAACGTCAATCAAGTGAACCCGAATGCCAACAGCGATGAATTATTCGATCAGGCAGTGGCTTTCGTACTGGAAACACGTAAAACATCTATTTCCTCATTGCAGCGCCATCTGCGGATTGGCTACAACCGCGCAGCCAACCTGATGGAAGCTCTCGAAGCGGCAGGCATTGTCTCTGCGGCCGAACTAGGCGGTAGCCGACGGATTCTGGCACAAAAAGACAATCTATAACACAACATCATTAACTCCGAAGCTGTCCAAATAATAAAGCCGCAATAAATACACATTTATTGCGGCTTTAACACCAACATTCACCAGACCTGCTTACCTCGATTTTCTGCCAACATAAACAAAGCCAACTGCACCGATGACAATCATCGGCAAACTGAGCCATTGTCCCATCGACATGTGCATTGCCAGCAAACCAAGAAAATCATCCGGTTCACGTGCAAACTCAACAATAAAACGGAATACCCCATAACCCAGCAAAAACAGCATCGATACCTGTCCCAGCGGGCGTGGCTTCTTACTAAACAGCCACATAATCACAAATAACACAATTCCTTCGAGTATAAATTCATACAACTGCGAAGGATGACGCGGCAGCATTTGAAACTTTTCCCATACCGGCAACCATTTCTGCGGATCCTGCATCAATACTGCAATATCATTTTCACGTGCGTGCGGAAAACCCATTGCCCAGAAAGCATCTGCACTGGTTACACGCCCCCACAGCTCACCATTAATAAAATTACCTATACGCCCACATGCCAGCCCAAGTGGTACCAGTGGCGCAACAAAATCCGCCACCGCCCAGAATCTGACCCCGTGTTTGCGCGCAAACAGCCACATCGCCACCAGCACACCAACAAAACCACCATGAAACGACATGCCCCCCTGCCAAACCTTCAAAATCTCCAGCGGATGGTGCAAATAAAAAGCCGACTGATAAAACAGCACATAGCCAAGACGCCCGCCAAGAATTACCCCCAGCACACCCCAGGTAATAAAATCATCCAGCATCTCATTCGTAAAAATCGTTTGCCTGCTTTTAATCCGTTTACGTCCCAGCCAGATAAACAAACAAAAACCAACAATATAACTCAACGCATACCAGCGAATCGCCAGCGGTCCCAGATGCACCAGCACCGGGTCAAAATTCGGATGAATCATCATAAACTTGTCATTCCTCAGATATCTTGCTCATCATCTCATCTGCCACAACCACATGCGTCAGATAACAGCCAGTACAGCCATAAATACTACAGCCAAAACAGCACACAGTTTAACCCATATTAGCCAAACCATGCGCTCATTTCAGCAATCTCGCGCTCTCGTAGACATTCTTAAGCAAAATAATCCCCGTAAACAGCTGTATATCCATTGACAGCCAATAACAAGCCACCTAAGATAAAATATGTATTTTATATACATATTAAATTCTTCGGGAGAACAAACATGCAATTAACTACTAGACAAATCGAACTGGTGCAAGCAACCATTCCCGCACTACAAGAACATGGCATCGAACTAACTCGTTACTTCTACAACAGAATGCTCAGCAATAACCCAGACCTGAAAGAAATATTCAACCTCGGCAATCAACGCAACGATGCCCAGCCACAGGCTCTGGCCAGCGCCGTACTCGCCTATGCTCAAAACATTACCACACTACAAAATCTTGGCAGTGCCGTCAGCCAAATAGCGCATCGCCATGTGAGCCTAAATATTCAGCCAGACCAGTATCCGATAGTTGGCACCAATCTACTGCATTCCATCAGTGAAGTATTAAACGTACCCATGGACAGCGAGCTGATAGAAGCATGGGCCGCCGCCTACCAGCAACTGGCAGACATTCTCATACAGGCCGAAGCAAACCTGTACCAGCAACAAGAGAAGAACAAAGGCGGCTGGCACGGCTGGAAAAAATTCAAAATCGTGGATAAACAAAAAGAAAGCAGTGAAATCACCTCATTTTATCTGCAACCGATCGACAACAGTCCACTACCGACATATCAACCCGGCCAATACATCTCAGTTCGCATCATGGTGCCGCAACTGGGTATCAGACAACCACGCCAATATACCCTTTCCGACAGCAGTCATCCCAATTACTTCCGCATAAGTGTCAAAAAAGAAACTGCCGATCAGCAGCATGATGCCGGTTACGTTTCCACAACCCTGCATGAACATTATCAGATTGGAGACGAAATAGAAGTTACCCACCCAACCGGCACTTTCTCATTACACAATCCAGATAAAAATACCGTACTGATTAGCGCAGGTGTGGGTATTACCCCCATGATAGCCATCGTCAACACCCTTGCAGCAAAAAAAAATCCACACCAACACATTAGTTTCATTCATGCCTGCCGTAACAGCAATGTACTGGCCATGCATCAACATATCATCGAATTACAGCAAACCATGCCTAATCTGCACAGCTATCTGGCCTGCGAAAATCCAGGTACAGCATTAACCGCAGATAAAACTGGCTGGCTGGATCTATATGAGCTGGATAAGACCTTACTGCCAGCAGATGCCGACTATTATATCTGCGGCCCCAAACCATTCATGCGCACCCAATATCAGGCACTGCTTAACCTGCATATACCGGAAAATCAGATATTTATGGAATTATTTGGTACAGGCGGACTCAGCCAGCTCGCAGCCTGAGAAAACGGCTGAAATTTAAACCTAAAACTTTTCATGGCAGCTGAAAACGGGCAAAATTGTTCTATTAACATCCAGACAGTCTGCCATGCAACTAAACCGCTTCACCGATTTAGGCTTACGTGTACTAATATCACTGCAATACCTGCCCGAATCTGAGCTTACTACAGTAGAGCGCCTCGCAAAACAGCTAAACGTATCCAGAAATCATCTGGTAAAAATTGTTTATTTTATGGCACAGACAGGCTGGATTGACTCATTCAAAGGCAGAAACGGCGGCATCAGATTAGCTGCCCCCAGCCATCAGCTCAAACTGGGCGATATTATTCTGGCATTGGAGCAGACTTCATCCGAAACGCCCGCCATAATCAACTGCCAGCAACCTTCCTGCTCGATGACAGAATTCTGTAATCTGCCCCAAGTATTCAATGAAGCGCTGCAAGCTTTTTATCATTCACTAAACCGCTATACCCTTAGGCAGCTACAAGTACCAGCAACCAATCAAGCCGTCATCAAATGGCTGGATCAACAAAAATAACCCAGACAAGGTATGCGCAAACACAGACAACCTGAATAAACTACATCGCATCTTCCGTTTCTGACGACGGAGTCTCATTAGCAGGCGCACCCACTATTCCATTAAGCAAACCTTCAACTGCCGGCGGTTGCGGAATCAAAGTATTCAAAGCCAGCACAGAAGCATTTAAAACAGGGTAGTCCCTGAAATCAATCTGATAACCGCCATCACTGGTCGAATGCAAACTGGCGCGGGCACCAAGCGGGAAAGTTACCTTATCAGCAACATGACCAAAAGGAAATCCGGTTAATACCGGCACCTTCGCCAATCGAGCCATCGTCTGTACCACAGAATTGAATGTATAACTACTGTCATACACATCCCGAATAGACCCCATACGGAAACTACCCAGCACAATCGCCTGCTGGCGGCCGAGAATGCCACTCAGATATAAAGTCTGAAGCATACGTTCAATCCGGTATGGCTGCTCACCTACATCCTCAATAAACAGAATACCACCATCTACCTGCGGCATATAAGGTGAACCTACCAAAGCAGACAGCACACTCAGATTACCGCCCCACAAAATTCCCTCAGCCTGAACCTGATAATTCTGCATCGCAGCAACCGTAACTGACATAGCAGCGTTACAACTGTTATCAATAAAGGAACGGGTAGTAAACTCACTCATCTGCGGCTTGCCGAATTCACTATACAGCATCGGACCAGCAAAGCTGCACATCTGCCCTTGTGCCAGCAAAGCCAGCTGCACTGCGGTCACATCACTATAACCAAACAGTAATGTACCCTGCTCACGCATCCGCGCGCCCAGGGCTGACCAGTTAACCAGAGGCAAAATACGCATTGCACCATAGCCACCGCGTAGCCCCATCAGTACCTTTGGCACAGGTACACGACCAACAGCGACCTCCTGCAAATCAGCAGCCCGCTCAGCATCACTGCCGGCAAAACGCTGATAGCGACGCACAGACGCCTGCTGATTACTTACGGCAAAGCCGGCCACAGTCAGACGCTGCACAGCCAGCTCACTGCGGCTGGTACTTTCACCAAAACCGGAACAGGCAAAAATTCGCATAGAATTCAGATTATTATTTGTTGATGGTCTAATTATTTTAGGAGAAGACGTTGTGGGTACAGAAGGCTGCTGAGTACTACCACATGCCTGCAATAAACCAGCACCCGCAAAAGCAGCACTGGCACGTAAAAAACTACGACGGTTCTGTTGTCGGGCATCCATAAAAACTCACTTCCTGATCCAGCAGATTAGCTGACTGAGCAATAGCAGCTATTGTAACAAAAGACAGTCAGTTACCACCTGACCATACATTACTATAGCCCTGTTTGCCATGGATGACAGCAAAAAAATAACAAAAAGGCATGGAATCACCATGCCCTGTTTGGAACGAAACACATTTCAGCCTACTGTTGAGGCGGTATTGATTTCAGCAAATCCAGCAAAATAGCCCAGCACTCAGCCACAGCATCAATTTTCACCCGCTCTTTAGGCGAATGAGCAGCACGAATAGTCGGCCCGAAAGAAACCATATCCAGATGTGGCGCCTTACCACTGAGAATACCGCATTCCAGACCAGCATGAATAATCTGTAACGGTGGCTGTTTGCCATAATGTCTGGCAAATATATCACTGGTAAGCTTCAGCAATGGCGAATCTGCATTTGGTGCCCAACCCGGAAAATCCGCCGTTAAATCCAGACGTGCATCAGCCAAACGAGCCAGAGCCGCCAGACGCAGACTAAACTCATCTTTCGGCGTTTCCAGAAGCGAGCGCATCAGACAATGTATCTGCAAGCCCTCGGCACTGGTTTTCACCTCGCCAGTATTGGAAGAAGTTTCCACAATACCGGTAAACTCCGCACTCATGCGCATAACTCCATTGGGCACAGCCACCAGTAAGTCCAGCGCTTTCTGCGTGCTCGCCAGAGTAGCAGCCTGCGGCAGAGTTTCCGCCGGTAACACCTCAATGCACAACTGCGTTTCTTCTGCCCATTCTGCCGCAACAGCAGCAGCAATTGGTTCCACTGCCGCACGGGCTGCTGCCTCAGCCATCACAATAACAGCCTGAGCCTCACGCGTAATCACATTACGCAACTCACCACCCTGCCATGAGCCCAAAGCAAACGGTTTCTGCGCATACACACTAGCCAGAATCCGAGCCAGCAGCACATTAGCATTGGCATGATTCTTATCAATATCTACTCCGGAATGGCCACCGCGTAAACCAGATACCCGAATCGTACAGGCAGGTGCCTGATTAGACTGCCATTCCAGTGGCAAAGTTATACTGGCATCACGACCACCGGCACAGCCAATAAAAATCTCACCCGCTTCTTCTGTATCCAAATTAATCAGGTAAGGCATCTGCAACCAGTCTGCATCTAATGCCTCTGCACCGCCCATGCCGATTTCTTCTTCTACCGTAATAATCAGCGTTAACTCAGGATGAACAATATCATCAGCAAACAGTACAGCGAGCCCCATAGCCAGCCCGATACCATTATCAGCACCCAGCGTCGTATCGTTTCCCCAGACCCAGCCATCCTTAATCCGAGTCTGAATCGAATCCCGACGGAAATCATGCGTTGAATCAGCGCCCTTTTGCGCCACCATATCCATATGTGCCTGAAGTGCTACCGGTGCGCAATTTTCCATACCCTGCGTAGCCGGCTTACAGATGCGAAGATTTCCCTTAGCATCAATATCTGTCTTCAGACCACGCTCCTGCGCTGCCTGCACCAGCATTTCCCGCACAGCCCGTTCATGAAAAGTCGGACGTGGCACAGCACACAAACGTGCAAACCACTGCCACACCAGCTGCGGCTGTAATTGTTCAATTTCACTCATATTCATACTCAGTCACAGATAAAAATAAATCAGGCTACCATATGGCAGCCTGAACACAGAGTCAACCAGCAAACTAAAACTTAACCCCTTTATGCAAAGCCACTACACCAGCAGTTAAATTGTGATAATTTACACTATCAAAACCTACATCCAGCATCATCTGTCTTAATGTCTCCTGATCCGGATGCATGCGTATAGATTCCGCCAGATACTGATAACTGTCTGCATCCTTGGCAATTAACTTACCCATCAGCGGTAGCATCTTGAAAGAATACAAATCATAAATTGGTTTCAGCGGCTTAAACACATGGGAAAATTCCAGCACCAGCAACGTACCACCGGGTTGCAATACCCGATACATTTCTGCCAGTGCCACTTCCTTATGCGTCATATTACGCAAGCCAAATGACACCGATACCAGATTAAAATAATTATCCGGAAACGGCAGTTTCTCCGCATCACACAACGCCACAGGCAGTGCCAGCCCCTCATTCAGCAAACGGTCACGCCCCACAGTCAGCATGGAAGAATTAATATCCGTCAACCATACTTCACCGGAATGCCCTACCCGTTTAGCCCAGCCGCGCGACAAATCGCCCGAACCACCGGCAATATCCAAAACCCTGTCACCCTTGCGTAACGGCGCTGTAGTAATCGTAAAGTGCTTCCAGACCCGATGCAAACCGCCAGACATCACATCGTTCATCACATCATAGTTCTTGGCCACCGAATGAAACACCCCGGCAACACGACCCGCTTTTTCATCTTCATCAACAGTTTGATAACCAAAATGAGTTTTGTGATCGCTCATACCACACTTTCAGAATTAAATATTGCCCAAATAAATATATCCAGCAACCAGTACCAGTATCGCTACAGCATTAGTCCGGTTCACGGCTGGCACCAGCCAGAAATAACTGTTGTTCATAACCGGCCCAGTGTTCAGCCTGTCGCACAGCCAGATCATACAGATAATCCCAGTCGTACAGTCCAGTATCATGCCCATCCGAAAAAGCAATACGCAAAGCATAATTGCCCACCTGCGACAAACCGGCAATCGTCACATAACGCTTGCCCGTCTGTAATACCTCCTGCCCCACACCATGACCACGCACCTCAGCACTGGGCGAAAACACCCGCAGATACTCAGCTGCAAGCTCATATACCTGTGATGCATACACCAGCCGCAATACCTCTCGGTTCTGGCTCAAACGGATTTCAGCTGGCACCCTATCCTGCATACAAACTACATTCCCATCACAAGACATTAATAAACTATACCTATTCTAACCCAATATACCGCCGGCTGCCCACCCAGAAACCTACAACTGCCCGCATAACCACAACACCTGCAACCAACTTACAGACACTTTGCATGTCTGCCTGTAAAGAAGTATATTAAACCTGTTGCACAATCAGCCAAAGGATGTACATCATGCAAACCACAGCCATCATCGAACACATCGTCAACTGGCTACACGATTACGCTAGTCAGGCCAACTGTAAAGGTTTTGTCGTTGGCGTCTCCGGCGGAATCGATTCTGCCGTCGTCTCCACCCTTGCCGCCCGAACCGGCCTGCCCACACTGGTACTGGAACTGCCCATTCACCAGAAAGTTAACCAGATAGCACGTGCACAAGAACATATACGCCAACTGAAAAGCCGCTTTAACAACATCGAAGAACACTGGGTAGATCTCACCCGCACCTTTGACTCATTCACCATGGCCGCAGATATCGGTGATAACAAAGAAGAACAAACCCAGCTGGCGCTGGCCAACGCCCGCAGCCGCCTGCGTATGCTTGCACTGTATTACTATGCCCAGCAACGCGGCATGCTCGTCGTAGGTACCGGCAATAAAGTAGAAGATTTCGGAGTAGGATTCTTCACCAAATACGGCGATGGTGGCGTAGACCTCAGCCCGATTGCCGACTTACTCAAAAGTCAGGTATACGCACTAGCTAAAGAACTCAATATCGACCAGACAATCATCGATGCTCCGCCTACCGACGGCCTGTGGGATGCAGACAAAACCGATGAAGAACAGATTGGTGCCACCTACCCCGAGCTGGAATGGGCAATGAGCGTCTACGATACACATAAAATTGACGACTTCTCCGGCCGCCAACGCGAAGTATTTGCCATCTATGATCGCTACCACCGCGCCATGCAGCATAAAATCAACCCCATTCCAGTATGCAAAATTCCGCCTGAATTACTCAACTAACACCAAAACCAGATTGCAAAATCTGGTTTTTTTATTCCCTACTGAAACTTTATGGCCAAATCAAAATTCTGGCAAAAAAAACATATTCCATAACCCAGCCATAACCTCACACAGGCTCAAATCTTTACTGCGAAATCATACCCGAAACAAAAATTGTAAAAATATATTAATCCAGTCATACTTGCATAATAAAATAACTTCTAACCCCACAGCATTATGCAAAAGATTATTCAGCAGCAATTACAACAAATAGAACAAAAACATAACATCCAAATTATTTATGCATGCGAATCCGGCAGCCGTGCCTGGGGATTTGCCTCGCCCAACAGTGACTATGATGTGCGTTTTATTTACCTGCATCCAATCGAAAAATATCTGACCATCGAACCCATAAAAAATCAGCTCACCTTTCCTATTACCAGCGAACTAGACATTCACGGCTGGGATTTAAAAAAAACCTTGCAACTCATCCACAAATCCAACGCCACACCATTTGAATGGTTACAATCGCCAATCGTTTATCAGCAGCAAACAGACCTCGCCCAGCAACTATGGCGTCTATGTACCCATTACTTTAATCCCCGTGGCAACGTCCATCATTATCTGGGTATAGCTTCCAGTGCCTTGCAAAACCTCCATGGCCGGCAAATTAAAATCAAACAGCTATTTTATATCCTCAGACCATTACTCTGTGCCTGTTGGTGTATTCAACATAAACAGATTGCACCAATGGCAATCACTCCTCTACTACAATTACTACCAGCAGATTTATATAAACAGATTCTGGCACTCATCGATTATAAAAATACAGTTGTCGAATCCCATATAATCGAAATCAGTAGTAATCTACTTGATTACATTACTACAACGACCAACCACATCAAAGCACAAATACCCCAATTACCAGAACTAAATTTCACCGCCACACAACTGGATACTTTTTTCATCAACATATTAAAAAACTGTGCCAGCCATGAACATCAATGATTTAAAAGCACAAAATCTGATTTTACTGGAAGTAATCAGTGGTAGCCGCGCCTTCGGTCTGGACACCGAAACTTCAGACACAGATATCAAAGGCGTATTCTACTTACCCAAAGACAAATTTTATGGTCTGCACTATATTCCACAGATAAACAATACCAGCAACGATATTGTTTACTACGAATTAGGCCGGTTTACAGAACTATTACTGAAAAACAACCCGAATATCATCGAAGTACTGGCCTCAGCTCCTGAATGTATCCTTTATCAGCATCCGCTGATGCAGCAATTTTCCCTAAAGCAGTTTTTATCCAGGCAAATTCAGCAAACCTTTATTAATTATGCCTGCTCACAAATAAAAAAAGCCAAAGGACTAAACAAAAAAATCAATAATCCAGTAGACAGCAAACGCAAAACCGTTTTCGATTTCTGCCATATCATTGAGCAACAGCACACCTACCCACTCAGCAACTGGCTGAAACAGCGCCAATGGCAACAACACCAGTGTGGATTAGTCAACATTCCCCATGCCACCGATTTATATGCACTATACTATGACGAAAGCGGCAACAAAGGATATCGCGGCATCATTCAGCAAAAAAATGCCAATGATATTTGCTTATCTTCAATCAGCGCCTCCGACACGTTTATTGCCTATCTGAGTTTCAACCGTAGCGGATATTCCACCTACTGCCGCGAATACAAAAGCTACTGGCAATGGGTGGAAAAGCGAAATGAACAGCGCTATCTCATCAACAGCCAAAGCGGGCAGGATTATGATACCAAAAACATGATGCATACCATCCGTCTGCTTCAAGTAGCTTTAGAAATCATTTCACATGGTACCGTAACTAACAAACGCCCAAATCGACAAGAATTACTGGATATCAAACATGGCAAATTCTCATATACAGAAATCCTGCACAAAGTCGATTCACTAGTTAGTCAGATTACAGCAGCCAGCAAAACCAGCAGCCTGCCAGAAGAGCCGGCTACTACAGAAGTGATGCGCACCTTGATCAACATACGCCAAATCCTGTATGCCAATCACTAAACAGGCAACAAGCCATTTACCGGTAATCAATCAAATTAAAAATATTAAATAAACCGCTCATAAAAAAACCAGACTTTAAATGTCTGGTTTTCTTCACAGTAACTTACCTATTAGTGTTTAAGCAACGCACAAATATGCGCCACCACCGCCTCAATAGCCAGCTCAGTGGCCGCAGTATCCTTACGCGCCTGATATTCCACCTTACCCGCTTTCAGGCCACGGTCACCAATAACAATACGGTGCGGAATACCAATCAGCTCCGAATCATGCAGCAGCACACCAGAGCGCTCATCACGGTCGTCCAGCAGCACATCCACACCCGCCTGCTGCAATTGTGCATATAAATCGTCCGCCGCTGCTTTCACGGCAGCAGATTTTTTATAATTCATCGGCACAATCACCACCGTAAACGGCGCCATCGCTTCTGTCCAGATAATACCGCGCTCATCATTATTCTGCTCAATTGCCGCAGCAATCACACGCGTAATACCAATCCCATAGCAGCCCATTTCCAGCACCACATTCTTGCCATTCTGATCAAGTACCGTAGCCTGCATCGCCTCAGAATACTTCGTGCGCAACTGGAATACATGGCCAACCTCAATCCCGCGTGCCAGCTTCAGATTACCCGTACCGCATGGGCTAGGATCGCCAGCAACCACCTCGCGTAAATCAACAAATTCCGGTTCAGCAGCATCACGGCCAAAATTAAAGCCAGTATAGTGATGATCGTCCTCATTGGCACCAATCACCCAGTCTGCACCTTTAGCTGTAGCAAAATCAGCATATACCTTGCCATTAAAGCCCACAGGGCCAAGTGAACCACCATGCGCACCATTAAAAGCAGCCTCAATCGCAGCCTCCGAAGCCATGGTTAACGGCGCTTTCACCCCTTCCAGCTTCTCAGCCTTGATTTCATTCAGATGATGGTCACCCCGTACCAGCAACAGCACTACCGTCCCCTCTTCCTCGCCCTCAACCACCAGCGATTTCAGCGTTTGTTCTACCGGCACCTGTAAAAAAGCCACTAACTCATCAATACTGCGTACATTCGGCGTATGAACCTTGCTTAAATTCTGCCCAGCACCCTGACGCTCACCAGCCAGCGGCAAAGTAGCAGCAAGCTCAACATTAGCTGCATAATCAGAAGCATCGCTGTAAGCAATCACATCTTCACCACTCTCAGCCAGAACCTGAAATTCATGCGAGCCCGTGCCACCGATACTGCCAGTATCCGCAGCCACCGGCCGATAGTCCAGCCCCAGCCGGTCAAATACACGGCAATAAGCATCAAACATATCCTGATAAGACTGTTGCAGCGATTCAAATGTCGTATGGAAAGAATACGCATCTTTCATCACAAATTCACGCGCACGCATCACCCCAAAGCGCGGCCGCACCTCATCACGGAATTTAGTCTGAATATGATAAAAATTCAGTGGCAACTGCTTGTAACTGCGAATCTCACTGCGCACAATATCAGTAATCACCTCTTCACAGGTTGGCCCCATGCAGAATTCACGCTCATGACGGTCGGTAATGCGCAACAGTTCCTTGCCATAAAACGACCAGCGGCCACTCTCCTGCCATAATTCAGCTGGCTGTACCACCGGCATCAGCAATTCAATCGAACCGGCCCGGTTCATTTCTTCCCGAACAATCTGCTCTACCTTGCGCAGTACCCGTAACCCCATCGGCATCCAAGTGTACAACCCACTGGCCAAACGGCGAATCATTCCCGTACGCAACATAAGCTTGTGACTGGCTAACTCCGCTTCAGCCGGAGCTTCTTTTAATGTCGAAATATAAAACTGACTGGCTTTCATATATATCTCCAAAAACAGCCGCCATTGTACCAGCCTCCGGCCAGTAAAAAAGCCAATATCCCATATCAAAATAAACAAATTTAGCTAAAAGCAATTACCTCGAGCCAAACCTGTCAAGCATGGTATGATTCACCTTATTTAATCATAACCACCCTGCCATGAATTTTCTGCTTATATACAGCAGCCGTTTTGGCTACACCCATAAAATTGCCCAAACACTCGAAGCACAATGGACTGCTGCCGGTAACACAGTTAACATAGTTAATCTGGCAGACACACCAGTTATCCAGCCGGGAGAATACGATAAAATCATTATCGGTGCATCCATCCGTTACGGCCACTACGCTGCCGCACTGGCACCGTGGATTAAACGCCATCAGCACATCCTCAACAGCACCCCAAGTGCCTTTTTCAGCGTCAGCATTCTGGCCAATAAACCCCACCGCAGCACCCCGCAAACCCACACCTACACCCGCAAATTCTTTACCAAAAGCCCGTGGCAGCCACAAATAATCGGTATCTTTGCCGGCGAACTGCATTACGCAAAATACAACCTGCTCGACCGCCACATGATGCGCTTAGTAATGAAACTAAACAAAGGCGAAACCAATCTGAATGCACATATTGAATACACCAACTGGCAGAAAGTGCGGGAATTTGGCGAACAAGTACTGCAAGCAAAAAAATAACCATTTACATACTTGTTTTATAATAAATATACCATATTGAAAACAGAGCAAAATTAACCAATTAAAAATATATAAACAGCAAATAATCTATTTATAAACTTTTAAGAAAACAGACATCAATATTTTAAAACTAAAACCTAATAAAATTTCCATAAAGCAAAGCTTAAACAGCACATACTGTATTTATTAGATAAAAATCTTATAATTAGCGAATCATATTCCATCTTCACATGCTACATTGGTTTTCAATACATAAACGCAATAACCAATAAACAGATTAAGCGTTCATCTCCTTTACACAGCAAATAGCAAAACTCATAACCAACATAATTATCATCCCAAATTATATATCCTATCTATATTGAATATCTAGCCAATGTATTATCATAATATTAACTAGATACAATATTTCGAACTATAATAAATAGCACCTCAAATTCTCAAAAATTTCCTTAAACATAATATAGTAATTAAATAAAAATTCATAAATTAATACAAAAATTTAAATCAAAAAAACTGCAAAATTAATTTAACTAAAAAATAAATTTTAATAATAAAAGCCATAAAAACAAAAATAGGCTAAAAATTAAATTTTTGTTAAAAACAGATTGATATAATTCAAACCATAGTGTAAAATAATTATATTAATTATATTTAATAGCAGCCCTATAAATCAAGCACGCACGTATCCATAAACTGGTATAAATGCGTTAAACTTTTAAATTAGACAAACAGTTAATCAATATATATTGATGAGATTAATATTAATTGCGGTAACCTGCCTGATTATAGTACCCAGATATTCAACAGAGCAGTGCTAATTAGACTTAACATTTAAATTCATTTTTAAAATAATTATTTATTAAATATATTTTATTGTTAATTTTACTAATAATTGGAGAATTACAGCTTAAATTGAGCATCCCCCTAGAATTAAACTGATTAAATTTATCAAGAAAACCTGATTGATTAAGAAAAATCTATAAATTTTCTAAATTTTCCTGCTCAACTACCCTCAGTTATATTAAATGAAAGGAAATATCATTTAAGATTATTTTTCAAAAGCATACCTAAAATTAAACTAGAATACTTACCTAAATCATACTGATTTAGAACGAATCAGCATTTGAATTTCATATATTCAATTTTAAAAGTATATGCTGCTCCCAGAATAAAAGCATTACTTAAAATTAATACATCTTTAATTCAAACAACAGAATATATTTAATATTGCTCTAATCTTAAGTATAAATATTACTTATTATTAAAATATAAAACCTGATTAAATAAACACCTCAATAATAACCAAAACAAATTTTCAAATTTAAAAATTATTTTTTAATCTACTTAAGGATTTAATAATGATACAAACTGATAATCACACTCCGAATGGGAGTAATGAAAAACCATACCGTTATGTATTTCAGGCAGGACATGGTCAGAATACTATCAATAGTAAAGCCAGTGAAAATCATAACAACCAGAATATCGAAATCGTATTCGAAAAAGCCTATGCGGCCGATGCAATTTTCTTTCACTCTGGTAATGATCTAATAATTCAGGCATTTAATAATCAGGACTCTGTCACCCTAACAGACTTTCTTAGCCCTGACAAAACCAATATTTGTACTTTTACATTCATCTTTGAGGATAAAACATTAAACTCAAAAGATATTGCCGATATAACAACGACTTTAAACGATACCAACAAAAACAATGAACCCACAGATTCACATAACAACAATAGCATCAACGACAAAACAGATGATGATAAGCCGTATGGCGAGAATAGTAATACTAATATTCTAAATGAGATTGCCAATTACAGCACTCTTATTAGCGGTACTGGTAATGATACACTCAGTGGTGTGAATTTTCAGAAAGACCGTTATGAATTTGAAGCAGGCCATGGGCAGGATGTCATTTATGATTTAGGACATTGGGACAATAAAAACACTATTAATGAAATTGTTTTCAAGGGAGCCAATTTTGCTGATGCTCTCTTTAGCCGTTCTGGCGACGATTTAATCATTAACGCATATGGCAATTCAGACTCTGTAACTTTGCCCGATTATTTTAGCTATAACAATTATTACAGCCGTTCTTTCAATTTCATTTTTGAAGACCAAACTCTTGAACCACTGGATATAAATAACAGAATCACATTCATCCAAAATGGTGATGATAATGACAACGTTATTGTAGGGTGGTGGAGCAATGACATTATCAGTGGCGGTAAAGGCAATGATACCTTATGGGGTAAAGCGGGTGATGACATTCTCAATGGTGACGACGGCGATGATATTCTCAATGGTGATGATGGGAATGATACCCTCAATGGTGGTGCCGGTAACGATACCTTAAATGGTGGTGCTGGCTACGATATTCTTATTGGCGGTGCCGGTAACGATATCCTCAAAGGTGGTGACCACCATAAAGACCGCTATGAATTCGAGGCTGGCCATGGACAGGACATTATTTATGACAAAGGATATCAAGACCACAAAGATAACTACAATGACATAGTTTTCAAAGGCGCCTTTCTCGCTGACGCTCACTTTACCCGTTCCGGTAATGATCTGGTTATTCATGCTTATGGTACGGATGATTCTGTTACCCTGCCTGATTATTTTAACAATTCTAGTAATAGAGCATTTAACTTTGTATTTGATGATCAAGCCATTAGCACTGAAGAAATCAAGAATAACTACACTTTTACCATTACTGGTGATAATAGTAATAATGTTATTGTCGGCTGGCAGGGCAAAGACATTCTAAATGGCGGTGCCGGGAATGATACCTTATGGGGTGGCGATGGTGATGACATTCTCAATGGCGATGAAGGCGATGATATTCTTAATGGTGAGAATGGTAATGATATTCTCAATGGCGGCGCCGGTAACGATACTTTAAATGGTGGTGCTGGATACGATATTCTTATTGGTGGTACTGGGAATGATATTCTCAAAGGTGGTGACCACCATAAAGACCGCTATGAATTCGAGGCTGGCCATGGACAGGATATTATTTATGACAAAGGATATCAAGGCCACAAAAACAACTACAACGACATAGTTTTCAAAGGCACTAATCTGGCTGATGCTCAGTTTACCCGTTCTGGTAATGATTTGATTATTCAGGCTTATGGTACAGATGATTCCCTTACCCTGCCTGATTACTTCACCTACAATAATTACTACAGCAGAGCATTTAACTTCATATTCGATGATCAAGCCATTAGCACTGAAGAAATCAAGAACAATTATACCTTTACTATTACTGGGGACGATGGTGATAATGTTATTGTCGGCTGGCATAGTAAAGATATTTTAAGTGGCGGTGCCGGGAATGATACCTTATGGGGTGGCGATGGTGATGATATTCTCAGTGGTGATGACGGCGATGATATTCTCAATGGGGATGATGGGAATGATATTCTCAATGGCGGTGCCGGTAACGATACCTTAAATGGTGGTACTGGATACGATATTCTTATTGGCGGTACCGGTAACGATACTCTCAAAGGTGGTGACTGGCACAAAGACCGCTATGAATTCGAGGCAGGCCATGGGCAGGATGTCATTTATGACCAAGGAAATACTAGTTACCAAAGTCATTTCAATGATGTAGTCTTTAAAGGTGCTAATCTGGCTGATGCTCAGTTTACCCGTTCTGGTAATGATTTGATTATTCAGGCTTATGGTACAGATGATTCCCTTACCCTGCCTGATTACTTCACCTACAATAATTACTACAGCAGAGCATTTAACTTCATATTCGATGATCAAGCCATTAGCACTGAAGAAATCAAGAACAATTATACCTTTACTATTACTGGGGACGATGGTGATAATGTTATTGTCGGCTGGCATAGTAAAGATATTTTAAGTGGCGGTGCCGGGAATGATACCTTATGGGGTGGCGATGGTGATGATATTCTCAGTGGTGATGACGGCGATGATATTCTCAATGGGGATGATGGGAATGATATTCTCAATGGCGGTGCCGGTAACGATACCTTAAATGGTGGTACTGGATACGATATTCTTATTGGCGGTACCGGTAACGATACTCTCAAAGGTGGTGACTGGCACAAAGACCGCTATGAATTCGAGGCAGGCCATGGGCAGGATGTCATTTATGACCAAGGAAATACTAGTTACCAAAGTCATTTCAATGATGTAGTCTTTAAAGGTGCTAATCTGGCTGATGCTCAGTTTACCCGTTCTGGTAATGATTTGATTATTCAGGCTTATGGTACAGATGATTCCCTTACCCTGCCTGATTACTTCACCTACAATAATTACTACAGCAGAGCATTTAACTTTGTATTTGATGATAAAGTATTAAGTGTTGATGATATAGCTGCCATGTCATTTATTTTGGGAGGCACATCAGGTGACGATGAACTCAGAGGCTGGAATTCTCACGATATTATTGCTGGAGGGCCGGGTAATGATAAATTATATGGAGGAGATGGTATAGACAACCTTTTCGGAGGAGCAGGTAATGATGAGCTGTATGGAGAAAGTGGAAACGACTATTTAAGTGGCGGCGATGGTGATGATATTCTTAATGGTGGTGCCGGTGATGATATTCTTAATGGTGGTGCCGGTGATGACACACTATGGGGCAAAGAAGGTTACGATATCATCAATGGTGGTCCCGGAAACGATACTCTCTATGGCGGTGACTGGAACAAAGATCGGTACATTTTTCAACGTGGACACGGGCAGGATCTAATTGAGGATTTTGAATTTGATTCAGCAGTTCCCAAATATAATGACATTGTATTTGAAAATGCAAAACTGGCTGATGCAGTGTTCTCGCGTTCCGGTAATGATCTTGTGATTCATGCCTATGCTAATGAAGATTCGGTTACTTTTACCAACTTTTTTAATTATCAGATGCACACCCGTGCCTTTAATTTTATCTTTGATGATGAATCCATCAATTATCAAGAATTAATTGATAATGGTTATATCTTTACTTTACATGGTAATGGCACGCTTAATGGCTGGAAAGGGAAAGATATCCTTAATGGCGGCGATGGTGACGATACACTATATGGTGATAAAGGTGATGATATTCTTAATGGCGGCGATGGCAATGATACATTAAATGGTGGTGAAGGTAACGATATTCTTGATGGCGGCGATGGCAATGATACATTAAATGGTGGCAAAGGTAACGATATTCTTAATGGTGGTGCCGGTGATGACACACTATGGGGCAAAGAAGGTTACGATATCATCAATGGTGGTCCCGGAAACGATACTCTCTATGGCGGTGACTGGAACAAAGATCGGTACATTTTTCAACGTGGACACGGGCAGGATCTAATTGAGGATTTTGAATTTGATTCAGCAGTTCCCAAATATAATGACATTGTATTTGAAAATGCAAAACTGGCTGATGCAGTGTTCTCGCGTTCCGGTAATGATCTTGTGATTCATGCCTATGCTAATGAAGATTCGGTTACTTTTACCAACTTTTTTAATTATCAGATGCACACCCGTGCCTTTAATTTTATCTTTGATGATGAATCCATCA
>NZ_MEIO01000057.1 GCF_002777745.1 Snodgrassella alvi | reverse complement strand
ACCTGCAATCTGATACTGCAATACCCGCATTGCTATCTGCTGCTCAGATGCGCCTGACTGCCTCATTTTTTGCACTAAATTGGATAGTGTTATTTGCTGGAAGTCTGGATTGGCTATTACTCCGGATGGTGTCCATTTCTGGGCATCCATGTTGAATATGGGGGTGCTCCAGCCATCTTGGTTTTCGCCTGCACCTTGCATCATTTTGCTTGCATAGCTTGTTAACAATATCATTGATTCTTCAGTTGTTAATTCTCCGCTTCTATATAAGTCAAGTATGATTTTAGATGCCTGTTCGCTGGCTTCTATGTAGTCTTTTTTAACTTGCTGTCTGCATGCATCTGTTTTGCACTCATTATATTTTCTTTGGTAATCATCGGCATTTTGTACGCCGGCTTTTTTCAGTTTTTCGTTTATTTTTCTTTCTTGGGCATTTAGTTTGCTTTCGCCTTTGCTGTTGATGAGGGCGTTATTCTCCACCGCATTCTGCCCGACCACTCCCGCTATCTGCGCATCAATCAGTGAACCACCGGTTAGCCCGCCTGATACGGTGGCTACTGCTGATGGTAGGTCTCTTAGATATGCCTGTTAATCTAAGTTTTAACCACTACACTTAAATTAGAGTTTCACCATCAAGTAATACAATAATATTTTCTTTTCCCAACTCCTTCCTTAAAAACTCAGCCATTTCTGAAGTATTCAACTCAGGGAAATTTTTATCATTTACAGAGATAAAAAAATATGATTTTGGATTTTCTAAGCCAAATTCTTCTGCTATTAGAATATCTGTTTCTTTCTGGTATTTTTCAACATGATCATCAATGAATTCTAGTTGCTCTCTTGTAAAAACCTTATTAGCATCATACATAATATATGAATGAGTGAACATATAACTATAATTAGACTTAATTGTATTTAATTTAGGTTGCAATAAATCGATATCTAATTTGGTATAACACGTAATATCAATTGACATTTTATTATCCTCACTTAATTCTTATAGGTTTTCCTGACTGATCAATAACAATAATTTTATTTAACCCTTTAACTGGCCAATCATTGAATTGCTTTTGCAAATTTGTTGTTGTTACTTTTGTATCAGCAAGATTAATAACTACATTGTTAGTTTGACCTTTTTCAACTTTTTTCTGTACTTCTCTCCATATATTTCTAATATTACTTGAACTTGGAGCATAGTTATCAAATATCTCTCCATTAATCTTGTAATCAGGATTTTTTACTCCAGATGTAATTGGATTTTGTTCAACGTGGTAACCATTTTGAGAAAGTATTTTTGCACTCTCATTTTCTCGTGCTAATGATCTTATATTTTCAGAAGAAGCATTAGGTGGTAACTTAGTTTTTTGGCCTGTTAAATATCCTGTCGCTTCCTTACCTACTTTAGCAGAACCTTTACTCGCCTCTTTACCTATCTGACCAATCTCTTCCGCGTACTTCCCGCCAATCTTACTTGTCGATTTTATCGCTGAGGCCGGTAAATTATTTACCGTTACAGCTCCTGTGGCCAGTCCGGCTAGTATATCTGCGGATTCTACTGTGATAACTGTACATCCTGCCGGATTTACTCTACATGCTGAGTATATCGCTCCTATTGCTTCTGGAGCTACTAATCCTACTCCTGCTATTGCATAACCACCTCCTACCTGAACTATTGTGATTGCTGAGCTCGCCATCCTTATTTGATGCGCTATTTTCATAGCCTCTCTGTGTTTTGCATCCTTGGACAACATCGCTGCTGATGCTGGTGATATTAGCTGGATTAAGTCAAATTGGTTATTCTCCACCGCATTCTGCCCAACCACTCCCGCTATCTGCGCATCAATCAGTGAACCACCGGTTAGCCCGCCTGATACGGTGGCTACTGCTGATGATAGGTCTCTGATGCTGGCTTTGACATTTTCCGGTAAGCGGTTCGGGTCTATCTCGCCGGTTCTCGGGTCTATGGCTTCAGGGTACTGATCTTTGGGCAGTTGTTTGATCAGGTATTGCGCGGCCAGTTCGGCGGCACTCGCGCCTACGGCTCCGGCTGCGGCATTACCGCCGTTGACGCTCGCACTGATGGCGCCTATCAGCGCATGCGCTACCAGCTGCGCTGCCTGATTCTGGTTCTCTCCATGGCCGAATTGTTTGCCGATCAGCTCTGCCGCATACGGTGCGAGGGCGTTTAGTACCTGTTGTTTTTGTCTTCGCTGAGTGGGTTATAATCCTGCCATTTAGTGTGTTGTATAGGTTGATTTAGCCTAAATCTTTTTTAATATTACTTGCTAAGAGGATGATCTCCACGGTTAAGTGGAGATCCAATTAACAAGCGTAAGGAACCAGCTGGGAGCCTTCTAATCCGTTATACATGTCAATAGCTTCTTGGCCTTCTGCTATAAATTCAACATCAATAGGATCTGGCGGATTATTGGGATCGTTATAATCTCCTTCTAAAAAAGTCTTATATTGCTCTAGAACATATAAAAGCTGCTCTCTGGTCATGATAACTTGCTGTTCTTCGACATACTCAGTGCCGATAAACACATAATCACCCTTTATTAATACCCAATGCGCATTACCAATACCAAACATCCCATCTGGTGCTCGGCTATGTTCTAAATCGGTGAGATTGTTGATCCAGATATTGACGGAGTTTATTCCTGTAGGAAGATCTGTTGTTAGCCAAGAACCTATTTCGTATATTCCATGGCCTACTTTGGAAGTAAATTTAATGTTACTTTCTTCTGGTGTTGGAGACATACGATATGCTCCATCTTTCCATATAAAATAAATTTTTTGATTAATCATTATTTTTTAGCTCCCTGATAAACAGGCCAAGCTGTTGCTCCGGTTCCATTTGGTTTTTTATAATACCCTTCAATCTTTAATCCACTAGAGGATGTCCCTTGCCACATTTCTTTCTTCAATGGGTCGACATGAGGTTTAGAATTATCAAAAGCACTCTTGATTTCCATCTCAGTTTGACGTTTAGACCAATGTTCTGGAAAGAACGTCGTTTCTGCCTGCTTTTTATACCATTTCCCTGTTGCTGGATCTCTTACTGATATATAACCTTTTGAGACACCATTTGAATCAGTAGCACCAGTCCATTTATCTACTTTAATATTTGGATCTCTTAAGTAATGTCCTCCAGTGCCTACTTTTGTTCCATCTTTATAAGTTTTTATTTCACCATTTAAAATGTGTTCGGTATTTATTGTAACCTTACTTGCTTGACCTGCTTGTTGTGGTTATGGCTAGACACCTTGGCAAACTTGGGTCGAGAAAAAAGACTGGCTAAAGAAAAGCAACTGGAGAATTTATTTTACTCATCAGACAGTCATTGTGTTAGAACGAATGCCGATGAGTAGATAGTGTCTGTCAGATTAAGTTTGAGCTAATACAGATAAAAACATCAATGAGTTGTAAGATTCTATTTATCATTTTAGTTAACATATGATTTCGTAAAGAGTATCGGGCGGACCCTGATACTCTTCAAAATCTGCATGAATAACATCTCGCATTTCAGAGAAATTTATTCTTTTTATTATTTCTATTTGGTTGCATTCGGTCATGGATACAACCATTTTTGATGCATTAGTAATTTTGATCATATCAATCAATGTATCAATAAGTATATTTAACCGTTCTTTAGGATTAGCAGGAAATCCTATATCTGCTGTATCTGGATCATATTCATTATAATCTATTAAATATGTAGCATTAATTGAATTAGGGCCATCAGCAATATCAAATACAAATGCACATTTATTTGGGATTAAATCCAAAGGATAGTTAAATAAGTCATGTTTTCCTATTTTTTGAATATTTAGAGAATTTGCTTCTATATAACGCTCTAGTTGATCTGCAAAATCTTTATTTAGATCTGGCAACAAGTACCCATATACATCATTTGACATAATAATTCCTACTTCTTGTCTACTATCCACGGACCAATTGGTTTACCATTTATATCTAATTTTCTGTAAAAGTGCTTATCTACATAACCTCTTTCATTATAGGTGATTTTATGCTCATGAGGAGGAACCTTACCATTAGAATCGTACCCTAATTCACCATGAGTTTTTTGTTGTCCATAATCTTCACGTGAAAATGTTCTGCCTTTATCATCATAATAAGTAACACTTCTAGAACCATCAGCTCTAGACACTTCATAAATAGAGTTTGGTGTCGAGGTTTTTGGTGCTTTACCTGATGGTACTATTGTATGTTCAGTTACCGTTTTATTAGTGGCTGGATTAACTATTGGTTTAGTTTCATTGGCTTTCAAATTAGTTTTATCTGTCAGCTCATTACCACTCTTATTTCCTTTATGCGCACTTTCTACCTTACCTTTTCCACCGCTCTGTGTCGCTCCACGTGATTCACTCGCTGTACTCTGGTGCTCAGTATTTTTTATTACCTGTCCATTCGGGGTTACTAACCTTCCAGCGTTTTGGTTGTATCTGGTCGTAATTGCTTTTATTTCATTTACTGATAATGCCTTACCTCGTTTTAGTGTCAGTGCAGTTATTACTGTATTAACACTCAATCCAGAATTATAAAGTGCATCTACTTGCTCTGCCATAGAGTACGACCCTATAGCCTGACCTGCAATCTGATACTGCAATACCCGCATTGCTATCTGCTGCTCAGATGCGCCTGACTGCCTCATTTTTTGCACTAAATTGGATAGTGTTATTTGCTGGAAGTCTGGATTGGCTATTACTCCGGATGGTGTCCATTTCTGGGCATCCATGTTGAATATGGGGGTGCTCCAGCCATCTTGGCTTTCGCCTGCACCTTGCATCATTTTGCTTGCATAGCTTGTTAACAATATCATTGATTCTTCAGTTGTTAATTCTCCGCTTCTATATAAGTCAAGTATGATTTTAGATGCCTGTTCGCTGGCTTCTATGTAGTCTTTTTTAACTTGCTGTCTGCATGCATCTGTTTTGCACTCATTATATTTTCTTTGGTAATCATCGGCATTTTGTACGCCGGCTTTTTTTAGTTTTT
>NZ_MEIO01000056.1 GCF_002777745.1 Snodgrassella alvi | reverse complement strand
CCGGGGATAACAGGCTGATTCCGCCCAAGAGTTCATATCGACGGCGGAGTTTGGCACCTCGATGTCGGCTCATCACATCCTGGGGCTGTAGTCGGTCCCAAGGGTATGGCTGTTCGCCATTTAAAGTGGTACGTGAGCTGGGTTTAAAACGTCGTGAGACAGTTTGGTCCCTATCTGCAGTGGGCGTTGGAAGTTTGACGGGGGCTGCTCCTAGTACGAGAGGACCGGAGTGGACGAACCTCTGGTGTACCGGTTGTGACGCCAGTCGCATCGCCGGGTAGCTAAGTTCGGAAGAGATAAACGCTGAAAGCATCTAAGCGTGAAACTCGCCTGAAGATGAGACTTCCCTAGGGATTAAATCCCTCTGAAGAGACGTTCGAGACCAGGACGTTGATAGGTCGGGTGTGGAAGAGTGGTAACACTTGCAGCTAACCGATACTAATTGCTCGTGAGGCTTGACTCTATCATTTGAAGGACTTCGTACATAAAGATATGTACAGAATGAATGATAAAGCTTACTGATGAATACACATCACCAAGATTAAGGCTTTCTGATTTGACAGTTTAATGTCTGGCGGCCATAGCGGGTTGGTCCCACGCCTTCCCATCCCGAACAGGACCGTGAAACGACCTAGCGCCGATGATAGTATGGATACCCATGTGAAAGTAGGACACCGCCAGACTCCCCATAAGAAGAACCCAGTTGAGAGATCAACTGGGTTCTTTGCTATGTGCGTGAGATAGCGTGAGAGGGGGGAGATGTAGTGGGGGGAGCAGAATAGCAGCTGTGTGACTGCTGAGGGAATTCAACCTTCTATAAATAGAGTGATAAATACGGTGGTAGTATGGAAACCTCAGATATCAACGCTTAACGCAACTGGAAACTGAAAATCGTAAACTTAAGCAGATGTCTGCTGAGCTGAGTTTAAAATCTCAGCTTTAAGAGGAAATCATAAATAAGCTATAGTGCCAACTCAAGCACGTAAAACTTGGGCTGTGCAACTGCAATAAAATCATTTTATTACTATTGCCATGAGCTGCGCTATTGGTGGCTTAAGCCGTTGTGCTTACTATTATCAGCCTAAGTTACCGGATGATTCGGTGATTATGTCGGTACTCAGTGCTATCACGGATAAGCATTTACGCTGGGGCTTTCCTAAGTGTTTTAATCGTATCAGAAAGTTCGGCTATAAATGGAGTCATAGATGTGTGTATCGGGTGTATTGTGAATTAAAGCTTAATCTCAGGGTAAAGCGTAAACAACGCATTCCTCCACGAAGCCCAGAAAGGCTATCAGCACCCAATAAACAAGGTGAATGCTGGTCAATGGATTTTATGAGTGACAGCAGTCGCAATCAACAGCGTTTTAGAACCTTCAATGTGATAGATGACTTTAATCGTGAGGCGTTAGACATTGATATTGCGGTTAATTTACCGGCAGGTAGGGGGTTGCCTGTTATCTGGATAAACTGGCCGAATATCATGGCTATCCACTCAAAATACGAGTGGATAATGAACCGGAATTTACTGGAAAAACATTCATCGACTGGACAAAATCACATGGTATAAACATAGATTATATTCAAGCAGGTAGTCCATATTAAAACGGATATATTGAACGACTTAATCGCATCTATCGTACAGAGGTACTGGATGTATATCTATTTAATAATCTGGAGCAGGCAAGAAAGGTAACCGAAGAATGCGGTTAACCATTTATAGCACTAAAAGACCTCATGAAGCATTAAATAATATGACGCTGATTGAATATAAAACCCTAAAACAAGCAGCATAATTTGCTACTTGAATCTTGTACTAAGTTTGGGGTATTTACAATCTTAATCTCAAAGTAATATTTTTTGTTACGAGAAATACCTAACTTTTATTGCTTATACTGGTTTTTAATGTAGCTATTGCGACTATTACTACTTTATTTCTTTTCGTAATCAAAAAATTTTTCTTTAATCGATTTATTAATTAGGCCAGTTAATTTGTCTAAATCATCTTAGTTTTTTATCTCTGTTATCTCTACTGTTTTCTCATATGGCTCTTTTCGTCTATATTTATTTATCTTTTTTATTTAATAAGACAGTCCAATAATTGGCAAATACATAAAATTTTTATAGATTTTTTATTTTAGTATTTATTTAAATAACATTATTGTTTTTTAGTGGTAAATTATTTAAATATACATGTATTTATACTGCATTAGATTTTAATTTTTTTATGTAAAATATGAATTTTTTTAATATAAATATTAATTTATTTTGTTTTGTTAATTATGATGCTGTTTGTTAAGCTATAATCTTTTTCTTTTAACTAGATATATAAAGGTATGTTTATGAAAGAGGTCAGGGAACTGGTTGAGGCTGAGTTAGGTACTTTTATTCAGTTGCGTCATGATATTCATCAACATCCTGAATTGGCTTTTGCTGAAAATCGAACCAGTGATATGGTAGCTGGTTTGCTGGAGCAATGGGGTTATACGGTTGAGCGTGGGATTGGTGGTACTGGTTTAGTGGCTCAGCTTCGAGTTGGTAATGGTTCAAGGTGTATTGGTATCCGGGCTGATATGGATGCGTTGCCGATTACGGAGGAAAGTGGTGTTGCTCATACCAGTAAGCATACGGGCAAGATGCATGCCTGTGGTCACGATGGGCATACTGCGATGTTGTTGGCTGCTGCCAAGATATTGGCAGGCAGAAAGTCGTTTAATGGTACGCTGAATCTGATTTTTCAACCGGCAGAAGAGTATGGCAGATCTGGCAGTGGTGCGATGCGGATGATTGCTGATGGTTTGTTTGAGAAGTATCCGTGTGATGCGGTATATGGTATGCATAATATGCCAGGTTATCCACAAGGGCAATTGCATTTTTATGATGGATGGATGATGGCTTCCTCTGACGTGGTAACGATTACGGTTAAGGGTGTAGGTGGCCATGGGGCGAAACCGCATAATACACACGATCCGATTGTGGCTGCTTCTTCGATTGTGATGGCATTGCAGACGGTTGTGTCACGTAATGTGAGTCCGCTGGATTCTGCTGTGGTGACTGTAGGCATGTTTCATGCTGGTGTGGCCAATAATGTGATTCCGGAACAGGCTGAGTTGAAGCTGACTGTGCGTTGCTTTAAGCCGGAAGTACGTAAGTTACTGGAAGAGCGTATTGTGGCTATAGTGCAGGCTCAGGCACAAAGTTTTAATGTGGAGGCTGAAGTAGATTATCAGCATGGATATGCTCCTGTGTTCAATACTAGTAAGGAAACTCAGTTTGCCCGTCAGGTAGCGCGTGAAGTGGTTGCGGAAGAGAAGGTTGTTGATCAGACGGAACCGATGGCTGGTAGTGAGGATTTTGCATTTATGCTGGAAAAATGCCCAGGAAGCTATCTATTTATTGGTAATGGTTTGAAAGAACTGGATGCTGCTTCTGGTTTTGATTTGCATAATCCTTATTATGATTTCAATGATAAGAATATTGCTATTGGTGCGACTTACTGGGTAGCGCTCGCAGAACGTTTTCTGCAATAAATCCGATTTTGAATTTTTATAGAATAAAGGGGGTATTGATATGAGTACGGGACAAGTGGCGCTTGAACACAACAAACCACCGGCGAAGTCGATTGCGGCGGCGGTGGCAGGGAATGCACTGGAATTTTACGATTTTATTATTTATTCGTTTTTTGCAGTGTATATTGGGAAATCATTTTTCCCCTCAGGTGATGGATACGTAAGTTTGCTGTCTGCACTAGCTGTGTTCGGAGTGGGTTTTTTTACGCGGCCGTTAGGTGGTGTACTAATTGGTGCTTATGCAGATAAAAAGGGACGTCGGGCAGCGATGATGCTGACGGTGGCACTGATAACCTTAGGTACGCTTGGGTTAGCGGCTACTCCCAGTTATGAAAAGATTGGGATTGCTGCGCCGATTATTGTGGTTATTGCGCGCATGATTCAGGGGCTGGCTTTGGGTGGTGAGGTTGGTCCGGCTTCTGCAATGCTGATTGAGTCTGCTCCGCCAAATAAACGTGCTTTTTATGCCAGTTGGCAGATGGCCAGTCAGGGGGTGGCGGTAATGGTTGCCGGTTTGGTTGGTTATGTTGTTTCTAGTAATTTGACGCAAGAACAGCTGGGTACATGGGGCTGGCGCATACCTTTTCTGGTGAGTCTGGCTCTGATTCCGATTGCTCTGTATATTCGCCGCGCTTTGCCGGAAACTCTGGAAGAGCCTACATATCACAATGATACTGAGATGCTGACGATAATATTCACTCGCTATAGAAAAGAGGTGATATTGGGCATCATGGTGTTGATGGCAACTGCTATTACCGCTCAGGTAGGCAATTATATGACTACTTTTGCTATCAATACGCTGAAATTTAATCCAAAGATTGCACAAGTCTGTACGATTTCAGGTGGGTTGATGATGTTTCTGTTTTCTTTGCTGGCGGGACTTCTGGCCGATAAATATGGTCGTAAAAGCATTATGTTATGGCCACGTGTGGCTTTGATGCTGCTGATTGTGCCGATGTTTTATCTGCTGGTGAAAACAGAAAGTGTGGTTATACTGCTACTGGTGACGATGATGATAACGTTGTTAACTGGTATGAGCGGAGCCAGTAGTCTGGTAGCGATTCCGGAAATGATGCCGATTGCACTGCGCGCAACCGGGGTATCCGTTGTTTATGCTATTGGTGTTACGTTGTTTGGCGGTACAGCACAGTTTGTTTTTGCCTGGTTGATTAATAATTTTGGCGTGTTATCGATGGCCTACTATGTGGCTGGTACCAGTATATTATCTATTATCGCGATTTTGATGATGCCGGAAACACGTCATGTTAATGTGAAAGATTAAATTGGCTGTAAGCTGATTTAAAAAAAGCCAGCAGATTTTGCTGGCTTTTTATATGGCTGGGATTAAATAACGCTTTTAACCACATCGACAACTTGATCAACTGTGAAGCCAAATTCCTGAAACAGCTGCTCTGCGGGCGCGGATTCGCCAAAACGGTTGATGCCGATAATGGCGCCATTGGTGCCGACATATTTATACCATGAATCACTTACACCAGCTTCTATGGCAATACGTGGCAAATTGGTTGGCAGTACGCTGTCACGATAGGTTTTGTCCTGCTGATCGAAAATATGGGTATTGGGCATGGAAACAACATGAGTAGCTATGCCTTTTTCTGCCAGTCTGGTCTGGGCATTGATCGCCAGCTCAACTTCTGAACCGGTGGCAATCAATACTGCCTGTGCATTTTCTTCGGTAGCTGCTTTCAGTACGTAGCCGCCACGACGGATATTGGCCAGTTGCTGGCTATCACGCGGCATAAATGGTAGTCCCTGACGGCTGAATATGAGGCAGCTGGGGTGATTATCTGCGGCTACAGCATCAGCCCAGGCTACCAGTGCTTCGGCACTGTCACATGGCCGCCATACGCTCATATTGGGAATCAGGCGCAGGGTAGCAATTTGTTCGATTGGCTGGTGTGTGGGGCCGTCTTCGCCTAGGCCGATAGAGTCGTGCGTAAACACAAATATCGGATTAATCTGCATCAGTGCAGCCATGCGCAAGGCATTACGTGCATATTCGCTGAACATTAGGAAGGTAGCGCCAAATGGTTTGATACCGCCATGCAGGCTCAGTCCGTTCATAATGGCGGCCATGCCAAATTCGCGTACGCCATAATGGATATAGTTACCGCCTCCTGTGGCTGTTACTGCGGTGCTGTCTGACCAGTCGGTTAGGTTGGAGGGCGTGAGGTCAGCAGAACCTCCGACCAGTTCAGGCAGGATTTGTGCTAGGATTTCGATACTGTTCTGACTGGCTTTGCGGGTAGCAATTTTTTCTGCCTTGCTGCAAACATTGTTTAGTGCGTTTTGTACGTGTTCAGTAAAGTTTTCTGGCAGTTTGCCATCCATGCGGCGGATAAATTCAGCTGCTTCGGTAGGGTATTGTTGCTGGTAGCGGTTGAATAAATCCTGCCACTGTTGCTCTAGTTTTGCTCCGCTTGCTGCTGCATTCCAGGCGTCATAGATTTCCTGTGGAATGGTAAACGGTTCATGTGGCCAGTTTAGAGCTGTGCGAGTAGCTGCGATTTCTTCGGCACCTAATGGAGCACCATGGGTTTTATGGCTGCCTTCCTTATTGGCTGCACCTTTGCCAATTTTGGTTTTACAGCAGATTATTGACGGTTTATCGGTTTCGGCTTTGGCGGCAGTAATGGCTGCTCGGATAGCTGATTCGTTATGACCGTCTACATTGGCGATGGTGTGCCAGCCGTAGGCAGCGAAGCGTTCGGGAATATTTTCGCTAAACCAGTTGTCTACTTTGCCATCAATAGAGATGTTGTTGTCGTCATACAGAACAATCAGTTTACCTAATTTTAAAGTTCCGGCCAGTGAGCATACTTCGTGGGATATACCTTCCATCAGGCATCCGTCACCAACGAAAACGTAGGTATGGTGATCAACGATATTGAAGCCCGGTTTATTGAATTGGGCGGCGAGGATTTTTTCTGCCAGAGCCAGACCAACGGCATTTCCGATTCCCTGTCCCAATGGGCCGGTAGTGGTTTCTACGCCATCGGTATAGCCATATTCTGGGTGTCCGGGGGTTTTGCTGTGCAACTGACGGAAGTTTTTCAGGTCTTCGATGCTGAGGTTATAGCCGCTCAGGTGTAGTAAGCTATACAACAGCATGGAAGCGTGACCATTGGAAAGTATGAAGCGGTCACGGTTGTAGAATTTGGGGTTGGCTGGGTTATGCTGTAGGAATTCGCGCCACAATACTGTAGCCATTTCGGCCATACCCATCGGTGCGCCGGGATGGCCGGAATTGGCCTGTTGAATTGCGTCCATTGCCAGGAAGCGAATTGCATTAGCAAGATGTGATGCCATGAAGTTGCCTTTTGATGTGGGAAATAGCTGGTTTCAATAGCTATGTAAAGTAATGTGCTGAACCTTGCTGTGTGAGACAGGGTTTATCCAGTGTGAATTATCCTGAATCTGTGCAAACCTTTCAAGGTAAGTGTGTTTTTTGTGCTTATGCTGGTTGTGAGTAATTGAATATTTTTGATAGAAGAATTAGTAATTGCATAAATATTGTTTGTGTTTTATGCTTTTGGCAAATTTTCAGTGCGGCTATTATGATGCCGAGACTCTTCAATCAGGTATGGCAGGAGATAGAAATGCATAAAATTTTTATGATTCTGGTATTGCTGTCTGGTATGGCCGCGGTATGGGCTGCTGTAAATATTAATACAGCATCATCGAAACAACTGCAATCGTTACCGCATATTGGTGTAGTCAAGGCTCAGGCAATTATTGATTATCGCGATGCACATGGATCTTTCCAGTCCACAAAGGACATTATGCGTGTAAGGGGAATTGGTAAGGCAACTTATGAGAAGCTGCAAAATGATATCTGTGTGAGTGGGGGATCTGTTCAACCCGCTGCATCAGCTTCTAAATACCGTCGTGCATTACCAGCCACTGCTACCAGATAATGGCCAGTGATATGCAGGCTGTTAATTGCTAAAAATGTTGGCTTTGATATGGTGATAGAAATTCTCTGCTTGTACTGACAGTTTGCGCTCTTTATGTTTAATCAGATAAATGGAGCGCTCCAGATTCATATCTTTGACATCTTTAACCACTAGATTTTTGTGCTCGAACTGAAATAGTGTCAGTCTGGGCACAAGACCAATACCGAAGTTGGCCGCCACCAGACCCATCATGGTGGTGAGTTGGCTGACTTCTACTACATAATTAATCCCGAATAAATCAACAATTTTATCTACGTAGTGGCGGATGCTTGTACCTTTGGTAAAGCCTATCATGTCATATTCAAGTAAATCTTTTAATTCAATGTTTTCTTTACTGGCCAGTGGATGGTTGATATGACAGATGAGATGAAATTTATCTGAAAAAAGAAATTCAGAAGAAATTTCTGTCAGAGAAGGGGATTTTGCGGTTAAGGCCAGTTCTGCGTGTCCTTGTAATAAGGCTTGCAGACACAGATCCCATTGAGTGTCGAGTAATTCAACTTTGATATTGGCATGCTGGCGATGAAAAGTAGCTAAAAGCTGTGAAACCCATTGTACAACGATGGATGGCATGACGGCGACAACCAGTTTTTCCTGATGATTGTTGGCATGTGAACGTATTTCTTTGGTTGTACGTTCGTAGGCGAACATAAGTTCACGTGCCAGTTTGATGAAGTGGATACCGTTTTCATTCAGTTGAACTTTACGGGTATCTCGGTCAAACAGGCGATAGCCGATTTCTTGTTCCAGATTGGCGATGAGGCTGCTGAAGGCTGGCTGGGATAGATGGATCTTTTGTGCTGCTCGGGTGAAGTTGTCTTCTTCTACCAGTGCTAGAAAAGCTTTTATCTGTTTTATTGATATATTCATATAGCATTAATTGCTGACATTTTAATCCATAATACTGTCTACAATAGCATATTTATTGTAAAGGCAATTTGAAGTTTATCAAGTTTTCTATGGGTTGTTGGATTAATCGGTTTTGGTTATCAATCCATCTTTATTATCGATTAGACAGGCTGGGACGTTATGGTGAGAATGCGGAGGCTTTCTTGGATATTTAATTTTTTCTTTATTTATAACGACCCAAAAGGGGGCATTTATGCTGGCTTTAGTAGGCATATTGACTATTGCAATTTTGCTATTTTGCATTATGAGCAAGCGATTATCGCCGATAGTTGCTTTGATTATTATTCCTATTCTAGGGGCTGTGGTAGCACTTTATGTTGTACCGCTGTGTCAGAATGGTCTGGAAGCAGTATTTCCGCATTACACCACTATTCCGAAAATGGTGTTGGCCGGCATTGCAAAACTGGCACCGATGGCAGCAATGTTTGTATTCGCCATTATTTTCTTTGGTGTGGTGAGTGATGCGGGGATGTTTGATCCGATTATTGCCAAAATTCTGAAAGTTGTAGGTACTAGCCCGAAGAAAATTATCATTGGTACTGGTGTCCTGGCGCTAATTGCTCATCTGGATGGCAACGGAGCGGTAACTTTTCTGATTACTGTACCAGCGATGCTGCCTCTGTATGACAAACTCGGTATTGATAAAAAGATTCTGGCCGGAATTACCGCACTGAGTGCTGGTGTGAATTTTTTGCCGTGGACCGGGCCAATGATTCGTGCTGCAGGTGCTTTGGATGTATCTACACACGATCTGTTTACGCCGCTGATTCCGGCGCAGCTTTGCGGGCTGGCATTCATGGTGTTTATGGGCTGGTACTGGGGGCATAAAGAAGAAAAACGTCTGGGGCTAGTGGGAGCAGGTAATGCTGCTGGTGCGGCTGAGGAAGATTCAGATGCAATAACGCATTTTGCACCCAAGGAGCTGACAGAAGAAGAACGTAAGCTGCGCCGTCCGCACTTGTTCTGGCCGAATATTACTCTGGTGATTCTGGTGATTCTGGGAATGGTAACCACCAAAATACCACCAGTGGTTATTTTTATGGTGGCCTGCTGTATTGCACTGACGTTGAATTACCGTAAGCCGGCTGAGCAGTCTGCACGAATTAATGCTCATGCCAAGGGCGCACTGATGATGGCATCAATTCTGTTTGCTGCTAGTGTATTTACGGGCATTATGGGTGAATCCGGTATGCTGAAAGCCATGGCGGCTTCTGCCGGTCAGTTTGTGCCTGATGGTTTGTCTTCACATATTCCGTTTATTGTTAGTTTGGTAGCGATGCCGTTGAGTCTGGTATTTGATCCTGATTCTTATTATTTCGGCATTATGCCGGTGGTGGCCAATATTGGCGGATTCCCACCAATTCAGGTAGCACAGGCGTCTTTATTGGGACAGATGACTACCGGTTTCCCGGTTAGTCCGTTAACACCAGCTACATTTTTGTTATGCAGTTTGTGTGGTGTGGATTTGGCTGACCATCAGAAATTCTGTATTCCGATTCTTTGGCTGGCGTCTATCGTGATGGCTATTGGTGCGGTGTTGACTGGGGTATTCCCGATATAAACAGGCTGTTTTTGATTAGTTAAATATAAAAGAGGTATGACCTATGAAGAAAATCAGGATTGGTTGTGGTGCCGGATATGGTGGAGACCGAATTGAGCCAGCTGTAGAGCTTGCTGAAAAAGGGGATATTCAGTATCTGGTGTTTGAGTGTCTGGCAGAGCGTACGATTGCGATCGGACAGCGGCAGAAAAAACATAACCCGGAAACTGGCTTTAATGAGTTGCTGGCAGCACGTATGCAGGCTGTATTGCCGGCCTGTTTGGAAAAAGGCATCAAAATTGTTACTAATATGGGTTCGGCCAATCCACGTGCGGCGGCGAAAGTAACAGCTGAGATTGCGCGTTCGCTGGGGGCAAAAAATCTGAAAATTGCCATTATTGAAGGCGATGATGTTTATGAGCAGGTAATGCAACAGGATTTGCCGCTGGATGAGCTGCAAAAACCAGTTTCGCAATGTGGTAAGAAAATTGTTTCTGCCAATGCTTATATTGGTGCGGAACCTATGGTTCAGGCGCTGGACAATGGTGCAGACATTGTGATTGCTGGTCGTGTGTCTGATCCGTCTTTGTTTTTGTCAATCATGATGCATGAATTCAAGTGGGGCGCAGAAGATTGGGTTCATCTGGGTAAGGGGACTATTCTCGGACACTTGCTTGAATGTGCAGGTCAGATTACCGGTGGTTATTTTGCTGACCCGGGCTATCGTGATGTACCTGATCTGGCACGCTTGGGCTTTCCGATTGCTGAAATCAGTGCTGATGGTGATGCGGTGATTACTAAGGTTGAGGGCTCTGGCGGGATGGTAACTCCTGATACTTGTAAAGAACAGATGCTGTATGAAATTCATCGCCCGGATGAATACAAAACGCCAGATGTGATTGCTGATTTCTCTAGCATTACTTTCACTCAGGAAGGTAAGGACCGTGTTGCAGTTACTGGTGGTACTGGTCGCGCTCGCCCTGAAACGCTGAAAGTATCAGTAGGCTATGAAGATGGTTTTATTGGTGAAGGGGAAATGAGTTATGCCGGCCCGGGAGCAGTAGAACGCGGTAAGCTGGCTTTGGATATTGTTAAAGAACGCTTTGCTATTTCAGGTGTCAAACCTCAGGAAGTGCGTTATGACCTGATCGGGGTTAACTCTTTGCATGGCGCCACTTTATCCCAAAACAGCCAGCCTTATGAGGTACGTGCCCGTGTTGCCGGCCGTTTTGCTACTAAAGCTGAAGCTGCTGTGGTTGGTAATGAAGTAGAAGCGCTGTATACCAATGGACCGGCTGGTGGCGGCGGTGCCATGAAGTCTGTTAAGGAAATTGTAGCGATGGATTCAACCTATATTTCCCGCGATCTGGTTAAAACCAATATTGACTATCTGGAGGTTTGATAATGAAGTTACGTGAAATTGCACATTCTCGTACTGGTGATAAAGGTAATACCTCAAATATTTCGGTAATTGCTTATCGGCCTGAAGACTATGAACTTCTTAAAACGGCGGTAACAGCAGAAAAAGTAAAAGCTTTTTTTGCAGATATTGTAACTGGTGATGTGGTGCGTTACGAGTTGCCGAATATCGGTGCGCTGAATTTTGTGATGTATGGTGCTTTGGGTGGCGGGGTAACCCGTACGCTGGCTCATGATATGCATGGCAAAGGATTGAGTGCGGCGATTCTGGACATGGACATTGAGTAATTGTTGAATTGCTGGCAGTGCTGTCACGGCACTGCCAGTAGACAATGCGATATGCCTTGATGTGCCCGTTGACTGGATAGGTTATTACTTATTCTGTTCGGTTTTTTTGTTTGTCTCAGGTTAGAAGAGTATGAAAACGAAACAGCTCAGTTTGACAGAAGTGAAAAATCATCTGTGGGATGGCATGACCATTATGTTTGGCGGTTTTATGGGGATTGGTACCCCCGCTAGACTGGTACAGGCAATTCTAGATGCTGGAGTTAAGGATTTAACGATTATTGGCAATGATACTGCGTTTGTTGAAACCGGTGTTGGTCCGCTGATTACGCATAATCGGGTTAAAAAGGTTATTACTTCACATATTGGTACCAATCCGGAAACCGGTAAAAAAATGATTGCCGGTGAGATTGAAGTTGAACTGGTACCGCAGGGGACGCTGGCGGAGCGGATTCGTGCTGCTGGAGCTGGTCTGGGTGGGGTGCTTACGCCAACCGGACTGGGTACGGTTGTTGAAGAAGGTAAACAGAAAATTGCGGTGAATGGGCAGGAGTTTCTGCTGGAATTGCCGTTGCAGGCTGATTTAGCCATCGTGGAAGCAAAAACGGCTGATAAGCTGGGTAATCTGGTATATGAGCTGTCAGCTCAGAATTTTAATCCACTGGTGGCACTGGCAGCGAAAACTGTGATTGTCGAAGCCAATAATGTGGTTGAAGTGGGTGAGATTACGCCGGATGCAGCCATTACGCCGGCAGCACTGGTTGATTATATTGTTTATCCGGAATAAGGGAAGAATCACCATGAATGCAAAAGAGTTAATTGCCCGCAGAATTGCGATGGAATTTAATGATGGGGATGTGGTGAATCTGGGCATTGGCCTGCCGACTCAGGTAGCTAATTATGTGCCGGAAGATATTCATATTACCCTACAGTCGGAAAATGGTTTTTTGGGTCTGGCGGCGCTTAATCCGGATACGGCTAATCCTAATTTGGTTAATGCCGGTGGTCAGCCGTGCGGGATTGCTGCCGGCGGCTGTACTTTTGACAGCGCGTTTTCATTTGCACTGATCCGGGGTGGTCATATTGATGCTTGTGTGCTGGGCGGGCTGGAAGTTGATCAGGAAGCAAATCTGGCCAACTGGATGGTGCCGGGAAAAATGGTACCGGGTATGGGCGGCGCGATGGATCTGGTAACTGGTTCACGTCGGGTAATTATCGGTATGGAACACTGTACCAAACAAGGTGAATCCAAAATCCTGAAGCAGTGCACGCTGCCGTTAACGGCAAAAAATAAGGTTGATCTGATTGTCACTGAACTGGCAGTGTTTGCCTTTGCAGATGGCCAACTGGTTTTGCAGGAACATGCTCCGAGTGTTGATCTGGATACGATTAAGGCTAAAACGCAGGCTGAATTTGTGGTGGCTGAAAATTTCTGTGAAATGACAATTAGTCAGCGTGGTTTGTAAACCAGAAAATAGTCAGGTTGAGGAGTGAGTATGGAAAGTGCGGTTATTGTCAGTGCGGCGCGTACGCCGGTAGGCAGTTTTAATGGTTCATTGGCCAGTGTGGGTACAGTAGATTTAGGCAAGCTGGTGATTGCAGAAGCAATCAGCCGTGCCGGTGTTGAAGGTGCTCTGGTTGATGAAGTGATGATGGGCAATGTATTACAGGCAGGTCTGGGGCAGAATCCAGCACGGCAGGCAGCATTGGCAGCTGGACTGGCTGATACGGTGCCAGCCTATACGGTTAATAAGGTATGTGGTTCTGGGTTGAAAACAGTGGCTTTGGCTGCGCAAGCTATTGCTGCCAAGGATGCTGAGGTAGTGGTTGCCGGTGGCATGGAAAATATGAGCCGGGCACCCTATCTGCTTGATAACCGGGCACGCTGGGGCTATCGTATGGGCAACCAGCAGGTCATTGATACAATGGTGCATGATGGACTGACTTGCGCCACTAATCATTATCATATGGGTATTACGGCGGAAAATATTGCGCAGAAATACCAGATTAGTCGCCAAGAGCAGGATGAGCTGGCTTTGCGTTCGCAGCAGCTGGCCGCGCAGGCCGTAGCTGCCGGTGTGTTTGATGCGGAAATTGTGCCAGTGACAATTAAATCACGCAAAGGTGATGTTGTGTTTGCACGCGATGAGTATCCGCGTGCTGAGGCAACTGCTGAGGCGCTAGCTAAGTTAAAGCCGGCTTTCAGTGCCGAAGGTACGGTTACTGCGGGTAATTCATCCGGTATTAATGATGGTGCTGCGGCTGTAGTAGTAATGTCTGAAAGCAAGGCAAAAGCACTGGGATTGCAACCTTTGGCTCGTATTCGCAGCTATGCCAGTGCTGGTGTGAGTCCGGCACTAATGGGGCTGGGGCCGGTACCTGCTACGCAGAAAGCCTTACAGAAAGCAGGCCTGACTTTGGCTGATATTGATCTGATTGAGGCAAATGAGGCTTTTGCTGCCCAGTTCCTCGGGGTAGGCCGTGAGCTGCACTTTGATATGGATAAAACCAATGTTCATGGTGGTGCAATTGCCATCGGCCATCCGATTGGAGCCAGTGGTACGCGTATTCTGGTTAGCCTGTTATATGGTATGCAGGCCAGAGATGCCCAGCTTGGTTTGGCTACGTTGTGTATCGGCGGCGGTCAGGGTATTGCTATGATTGTTGAGCTGATGTAATGCTGTAGATTCAATGCGATGCTGGATTAATAACAGACCATATAATACTTGTGTTATGTGGTCTGTTTTTGCGTCTGGACAGTACTATTTACCCGTTGGAAAATTTGATGGGTAAGGGCTATTTTTTTGTTGGCTATTATTTGTAGGATATTTGCTTCACTCATGTTATGCATTTAGTTGGCCAAGGCATATTTAAGTTTATTGTCTATATATTTACAGTTAAAATCCAGTGGAGAAGCTGTTCAAAAATCTATGTTGCTATGAAATATTGATTGTTGTTTTTTGAGGAGATAACACAAATGAAATTTCTAGTACTTACTACAGCATTAGTTATTTTGTCTTTTACAAGTCAGTTTTCAAAAGCCAGTTCAAACACGCAAACAGATGATGCCATCAGGCAAAAAATAATTGATGCATCAATACAGCAGTATCCTAGTGTTTGCGCTTGTCCTTACCATACTGCCAGAAATGGTAGTTCCTGTGGAAAAAGAAGCGCATGGAGCAGACCGGGTGGATATTCGCCCATTTGCTATAAAAAAGAAATAACTCCTGAAATGATTGATGCATGGAAAAAATCAAATCAATAATTATGTGTGATAGGAGTCAGTCTGTATCAGATTTTGTGTAAATAGTTTTTCTATAAATAATCGGACGCGACTATCAAAAGTAATCATAAACCCATTCATAGCCGATTTCTAGCTATGGATGGGGATTATTTGTTATTGCAAAGTATTTATGTTTATGGCATTAAAAAATACTTTTTTGCCCACTCAGATGAGTGGTAGTATTTAATCAGCTATTTATTCTCAAAGTAAATTTTGCCAGTATGTATGTTGGTCATTAACAGGTCGGCACTTCATTTGCCGCAGGCGCGACTGTGACAGTCACGCAGTGACAGGTTATTCAGTTCTGGCCAAGTTTAGCCTTACCGTAAAGACAGCAACCGGTGATTTGTGTGAATCGGACATAAATTTATCTTCTTATAGCTGAAAAGCCTGTAGTGTACTTCTGCCGACCATTTTTTATATCAGCCATTTATATTCAGATTGCGGCGATATACAGAGCGATAATGCACAAAACGCCAAATCCCCAGATACAGGAACGGGCAAAAGATTTATCGTTGATATAGCAGTAAAAATAACCCAGACGGCTGAGGATAAACAGGACGCTCCAGAAGTTGATAGTGAACTGGGCTGCATTTTCGGTTGCATGAGCTATGATTACAGCGGCAGCGAATGGGGCAAAAATTTCGTAACCATTTTGTTGGGCAGCATTAGCCCGTGCTGCTTTGCCTCCAGCCTTAGCCAGAAATTCACGTGGCTGATGATTGTCGTCGGTGCTGAAACCACCACTTTTTTTGGCATAGGAAGCGGCAATCCACGGCAAGAGCATAGCGATTAAAACACACCAGTAAGCGAGAGTCATAATATTTTCCTATTTATGTATGTGGTTGTGCTGCGGTGGGATGGATGTGGGTACGCGGAAATCATAACGGTTTTATCCTGCTTCTGACTTTACCCTATGGGTAAATTATAAGATAATTTAAAGTTTTTCAAGTTTTTTGTGGTTTATAACTAATTTTATCTGTTTGATGCGTTGATGATGTAGTCGTCTGGGCAGTATGGCGATGTTGTCGGCGTTTTCGTTTCGGGAACTCTACCATGTTGTTTAAAAAATTGGCTGATCAGGATGTGTCTGGTAAGACTGTCGTGATTAGGGTGGACATGAATGTGCCTATTAAGGATGGTGTCATTGTTGATGATACGCGTATTCGTGCTTCGTTGGCCTCAATTCGTTATTGTTTGCAGCAAGGGGCAGCGGTAGTGGTGCTGACGCATCTGGGACGTCCGAAAGCGGGTGCACCCAAACCGGAAGACAGTGTGGCACCGGTGGCTCAGCGTCTGGGAGAATTGCTGGGGCAGAGTGTCAGAGTAGTGGAAGACTGGCGTGAGCATAAACCGCAATTACAGGCTGCTGAAGTAGTTATGCTGCCTAATGTGCGTCTGAATATAGGCGAAAAGGAAAATGACCATACTCTAGCAGCGGCTTATGCGGCACTGGGTGATGTGTATGTTAATGATGCTTTTGGTACGGCACATCGTGCTGAAGCTTCCACAGCGGCAGTGGCTGCGGTAGCACCACTGGCCTGTGCCGGCATGTTGTTGACAGCAGAGCTGGAAGCATTGACCCACACGGTGCAGAATCCACAGGCACCAGTGGTGGCTATTGTTGGTGGAAGTAAAGTTTCTACTAAACTGACCATTCTGGAAAGTCTGGCAGATAAAGTGGATTATTTGATTGTTGGTGGCGGGATTGCCAATACGTTTTTGCTGGCACAGGGCTTGCCTGTCGGGCAATCTCTGGCTGAAACTGATCTGGTGGAAAATGCACGGCAGATTATGGCTAAGATAGCAGCCAAGGGCGGCGATATTCCTTTGCCTACTGATGTGGTGGTGGCCAAAAGTTTTGCAGCGGATGCACCTGCTGAAATCAAAAATGTGGCGGATGTGGCTGCGGATGACATGATTCTGGATATTGGTCCACAATCGGCGCAAAGGTTGGCACAAATGATGCAAACGGCAAAAACCATTGTATGGAATGGGCCGGTAGGGGTATTTGAATTTGCCTCATTTGCGCATGGTACTCAGGTGCTGGCCGAGGCGATCGCTCAGAGTGATGCTTATTCGATTGCTGGTGGCGGGGATACGCTAGCTGCCATTGCCCAGTTTGGCGTTACTGATGACATCAGTTATATCAGTACTGGTGGCGGGGCGTTTCTGGAATTTCTTGAGGGTAAGACTTTGCCAGCCGTAGCGGCATTAACTGCCCGCGCCTGATTCCTGATAAAGCCTGCTGGCGCTGTTGTGGTGCCATTAATTCTGGCGAAATCACTATGTGCAGTGATTTCGCTTTTTTATTCTTTGTTATTTCGACCGACTGGCAAGGTGCCCAGAATGTGGCAGACTGAGTATTTCCCTGTGGTGCGGGATACGTAAGTATTGGGCATTAAAAACCATTAGCCGATGCCTAATTGATATGTCTGTGCCAGATGGTGTTATGGCTAAAGTTTCCGGTTTGGTGTGCTTTATTGTTATGCCGGGACTGTCAACCATACTGCGGCTGCTGGCGATTCTATAATTGCTTATGCGTTGAGCAGTAAAAAGTATCTGACAGGCAGAATAAAACGGCATCTTTTATGATGGATGCTATGATGCTTACCAAAGGGTCAAAATAGAATTGTTTACTAATTTATTGCATTTATATTCCTGTTTTTACGTTGGTTTATGGAATACTGATTGATAAATGAGGATGTAATGTATTGTTGACTGAGATAACAAGGAATCGTGTTATGAGAACTATTGCCCGTGTAGTAACGCTTGCTGCTTTCTCTTCCATGAGTATGGGTGCTTTTGCTGCTGCAACAGCACAACCGACTGCGGTAATGACTGAAACGGTAGTCGTTCAGGAACAGACGCCGGCTTATGGTCTAGTAAGTCCGCGTTCGATTCTGTCACAGTTGAATCTGAATACTCAGCAGAAAGCGCTGGTACAAAAGATTGACCATCAGTATGCCAGTCAGCGCCCGCTTATGAGCAATGAAAATCGCCAAACTCTGGCCAATCTGCGTCAGGAACGCAAAAATCTGGTGGTAAGCAAGCAGTTTGATGATGCTAAGGCCAAAAATATGATTGCACAGGAGCAGCATATCTGGGCACAACAGCAACAGGCACGTGCTGACTATGATTTCTTACAGTTGAAACGTGAGCACGATATCTACCAGATTCTGACGCCAAAACAGCAACAACAGTACTGGCGTTTGCGTCAGCAGCAGAAACTGATGCGTTAAGACTGTAGTAATTTTCTGTTGGTATAGATTAGATTTGTAATTTCTAACCCCGGTTTCCGGGGTTTTTGTTTACGCGGGCAGAAGATACGGCGGTTTATTAGAAACGAATCTGTGCCCGTGCCCACAGGGTACGGCCTGGTTCTTTGACCCGGCGCTCTTGTACGGAATAGGTGTCGAAATCATAAGCAGATTTGTTTACAGCTTCGGCATAGGTTTTGTTAAAAACATTATCGATACCAATTTGTACTAGTGTGTTTTTGTTGGCTTTCCAGCCAGCATTTAATGCCAGTGTGCCAAAGCCGTTGCTCTTGCCTAAATCCATACCGGCAATATTGCCCTGATTTCTGGCATAGCGATGCTGGCCGGTAGCAACACGCCACAAGGCACCGGCACTGAAGTGTTCATCTTCCCAGTTCAGATAGGTGCGCCATTCCAGTGGCGGGGTTTGGGCTAGCGGCCGCTTATCACTGCGGTTGCTGGCGTAGGTATAGGCAAGGCTGCCGCCCAGATTCCAGTGCGGGGCAAAATGCCAGTTGGTTCTGGCTTCAAAGCCATAACGGCGTGCCGCTATCTGACGGGCGGTATTCTTGCTATTAATGCTTTGAATTAAGATAAAATCGTTAATTTTACTGGCGAAGACATCAATAGAGCTGCTGATGCTGTTACTCTGGTAGCTTAGGCCGGCATCGATTTCGTGGTTGGTTTCCTTGTGCAGTTTTTCACCGTTTACTTTGCTGCGTTCCCAGTAATCGGGCGCCCGGTCAGCCAGGCCATAACCGATATAGCTGGTGAGCGTGTCACCACGGTGTTGCAGACGTATAAATCCGGCATTCAGCCCCTGATGCTGGTTCAGATAGTTTGCGGCAATGGTATTTTTCTGTGGATTGAACTGTGTGCTTGTCCAGTCGTGACTTAGACCGCTAAACAGACTGTTGCTGTTGCTCAGATTCCATTCGCTCTGAACATAGACGCCATGGCGCTTGTAAGTCTGATTCCATACAAATGGTAATTTAGCGTAATTTTCTGCCTGTTGTTTATTGGTACTCATAACCATTGGTCGTGTACTGACTGTGTCACTCTGCCAGTCGGCACCAATTTCGCTATGAGTGTTACCCAGTTCTATCTGTGCAGACAATTTGGCCGATTTAATCTCACGTGCCGGATTCATTACTGAATACATGCGCCGTATCGGCATAACTGCCATATGCATACCACCCATGCCTGATCCCATTTTCATCGGTGCAGGGGTACGCAGAGTGAAGTTATCCATTACATGGTTGATCTTGCTACGACCATATTCAAACTGTATCTGACTTAACCAGCTGGTTAGGTTTTGCTGACGCAGTTTCATCGACCAGCCGTGGCGATTAAACTGGGTTCCGTCCATTTTGCGGTCTGCATAGCGGGCATGGCCGGTGCTGTGTTCGTATTGCATGGCTAATAGCGTATCGGCAAAAGGGGTAAGCGCAGCCTGAACCATCTGATTGTTGCGCTTGAACGCTGAATGGACGGTGTCGCCATTGCCATCTTTGTAGTCTTTGGATTGATTATGGCTGGCATTGAGTCGCAGCCAGCCATAATGATTGCCTAGTATGCTGTCTATATAGGCATCGCTGCGCCCGAACGAACCCTTGGTGAAGGCGCTGTCCACTTTGGCTGTAGGATGAGTTAGTGGTTTTTCATCGCGGATAAAGCGTACTGAACCGCTAATCATGCCCGGCCCCTGATTGACGGCCTGCGGACCCTTGGTAATGATTACGCGGTCGTAGCTGGCAGGAAACAGGTAGGAAGTAGGTGGATCCATGCGTCCGGGACAGCCGCCAAGTACGAACTGGTCGTCAGCGCTAATCAGCAGGCGTGAACCGCCAAGGCCGCGTAGCAGCGGGTCGCCGGAACTGCCACCTTTGCGGATAACGCTTATCCCTGCAACGGATTTAAGTAAATCAGCACCATCTTGTGCTGGCAGAGGCTGTAGAGCGGTTTTAGGGTCAATTACTTCAACACCCGGCGTATTTTGTTTTGAGGCAACAACGACAACCGGACTTAATTCGGCTGTGTGTTCCTCAGAATTGGTCGGCTGTGCCTTTACGGTGGTAACGAGGCATGTGAGGGCGAAGAGAACGAAAGAGCGGTCACGATATTGCATGAGAACGGACACGCCTAAATGGTTGAGAATAATATAATTTATTATATATTAATTAATTATTGTGAACAAATCTTTAAATAAATTTGTATATAAAAATTAATTTTTATGCTTATGTTGTATTCAGAGGGTTAGCCATTGAGAAAGAATATAAATAATCAAACCGATGCATCCGCCCACCAGTGTGCCGTTGATACGGATAAACTGTAAATCGCGGCCAACGCTTAATTCAAGTTTGTCGACCATTTGTTTGCTATCCCAGCTTTTTACTTTATCAGCGATAAACTGGCTGACGCGATTTTTATATTGGCGGATGGTAATTCGTACACACAGGGTAATGCGGGTATCCAGCCGGCGCATAAATTGCGGATACTGGCTGGCCTGCTGCTGCATATGGGTACACAGACGTGTGAGTTGTTGCTGCCACCATGAGTGACTTTGGCTGGTGTCATGTTCGCTCCAGCCAACAAAGCTATCCCATAAATCCATGATGCTTTGCTGTAATGCGGCTGAATGTAGCAGTTGTTTCCGTCCGGCCGCAAGCCGCCGGTGCCAGTGCGGATTACGGCGTAACTGGCGTTCGGCAGTGAGAAGCTGTTTTCGGCAGGCACGCCAGAAGGCATGTTGCGGGTCGGCCAGTACAGCGTCTATATAAGAATCTGCCCAGTTGAGTGCTTTGCTGGCTACCCAGTCGTCAATCTGTGCAGTCAGGCTGATTTTTAGTGAGGCTTTGAGCTTATCCCATGTATTGGGGTCATTTTTTTCGATTTTACCTACCCATGACAACAGGCTTTTTTCAAGCTGGGCACGAGTCTGCTCATTTTGCAGCCACTGACGCACTTGCTGTAACAGAGCGCATAACAGTAGTGTGTGGATGCCCTGTTTATGGATTAATTCTAGAATATTGGCTAGGGTTCTGCCCAAACGAGCACCGTTGTACTGATTGTTGAGTAGCTGACTACAGAATCTGGCAACATCGTTGGCGGTGGCAGTACGTAATAGCAGTGGAATCTGGCGGGTAAGAACAGGCAGCCATTGTTGCTGATTGTGCGGATCAACTAGCCATTGCAGCGCTTTGCTGGCAGGATGTAAGCGATAGATTCGGCTGGCAATGGCTTTATCCTGCAAGAAATTGTTTTCGATAAAGCGCCCGAGCTCATTGGCGATTTTATCCTGCTTTTGCGGCAAAATGGCTGTATGTGGAATGGGGAGGCCTAGTGGGTGGCGAAACAGTGCACTTACTGCAAACCAGTCAGCTAGTGCCCCTACCATCGCCGCTTCAGCAAAGGCCTTGAGATAGACCAGCGCGGGATATTGTTTTTGCCACAGGCAGCTTATGACAAATAGTGCACAGGCTATTAGTAGCAGACTAGTGGCCAGTAAGCGCATCTGGCGCAGACGCCGGCGTTGCTGGAGGCTGATTACGGTGGTGGTAGACATGGTAATCGATTTGGTTTAACTTGGAATAAAGGTATCAGTACTTGAGCTTAGCAGCAGATACGGAATATTAATGTATGGATAAATACCTGATTCAATATTGCATTATTACATGAAGAAGATTTGGCATGACCCGAAATCATTATAACGGACTTTCGTGCAACTTTTCCTTTAGTTAAAACATCAATGGTTTTAATATACAAAAATTCTGCCTCAATAAGCGCAAATTGTTTAGGGTGTGTATTTATTATTTTGGTAAATTCTCTATTTTGATAAATATTTTTTTAAGGTTGCTGCTAATAGAATAATCAGCGTGCCAATGTAATTTAATATAGCACATGTTAAAAGATAATCTATAAAAACAATGCCATATTTTATAGTACTGATAAGCTGAGCCGGCTGATTACTGGCAATAATATACTTACCGTCAGTAAATAATAGCCCGACTTAAAGGTTAAATAATCAGATAAACCATAGTAAGACGGCGAACTACCTTCTGGGGCAAAATGACTTTTGATGGTGCGAATAAACACCAATAATCAATCAACCCAGTAAAGCACAGAAACATCGCTACTGACAGTATGATATGAATTAAATTACCCTCAAAATCAGGAGTCAGTACTCCTTTATTAATCACGTTATCACTATAAGTCACCACAAATAAGCAAACTGCTGCTCTGATTAGCAAATTTTTATTGTTTAATTTAACTGTATCAATTTTTCTGAGGTTGACGAGGCAGTAGGTTTGTAGCTAAAAGCAGTGCAACCACGCTTCAGTAATGTTATTCGGTTATGAACAGGCAGTGCCAAGATGTTTATGTTTAATGGTTACAATTTAACTTTAGGCTTTTTTGTCAGAATATTATTTTATGTATAACTGTAATTTAGCACTATGTGAAGATTGCAACGCAGCTTGTACTGTTTTGACGATAGTCAGATTAAGAAAGCGAACTGTTACATACAATAGCATAAAGATAATCGATAAAAGTAAGAATAGAAAACATTCTATATTTGTTGCATTTTTATCGTAAAAATATGGGTAAGATCATAATTAGATACATACCCATAGTAATTGTGATGCGCTTATCTCAGCCAGTGCGACATGATTCAGACGGATGTTTGCGAGCTATGGCGTTTATATTGCCACCATTTAAACGCATAGCTGCCCATCACCGGAATCAGAGCGTAGGCAATCAGTGCCGGCCAGCTGCCATACCAGTGTATCAGTTTGGTGATGCTGTTATCAGAGTTAATGATAACTTCAGCTGAGCCATAGTGTATAGCGCGCCACCAGCACATCACCAGTAAACCGAGAAACAGTGGCCAGATGTTACGGGTACGACCACGCTGCCACAACAGGAAAAACACCAATGCCCATACCAGAGTCAGGGTGGTTACCAGTAAACCCGTATCAGTAGGCAGTTGCAGATAGCGGCAAATAATAAAGGTAATAGCGACCCAGATGCCTGCGAGTACGGCCATGATAAATTCTTCGGGTTTGTTTAGCATGTTGTTGCTTCCTTAGCGAAAATATGGCAATTACTGTCAATATACCGCAGCTATTATGCTTTGTCATGTTCTACCAGCCAAGGCATCAGATTGCTGGTATCAATATCCCATTTCCATATACCATTATCATTATGAGGATTGAGGCCGCGCAGAAAAAGATAACGTACGCTGATGCTGGCCGGCAGTTGCTGGCGACTGTGTAGGAAACGTGCACAGGCAATACTGTAAATCAGTGCTTGAAGATAGTAGTGGTGTTTAGCAATGGCTGCATCCATGTTTTCTTGTGTATAGTCAGCCAGTCGATTGCCCAGATGGTTGGATTTGTAATCAATCACATATACCTGTCCATGTATGTCTTCTCCCAAAAGATCGATGGCGCCGTTTATAAAGCCGTTAACAGTAGTGAAATCCAGCTCCTGTGCAGCCTGAATACAGCACTCAGGCAGTCCGGATACCTGAGCAAACCATTGTTGTAAATCTTTGATATTGAAATCGGCAACGTGGAGCATGAAATTCATTTCTGATATCCGTTGCTGCACGGGCAGGCTGGCGATGGTGGTATGGGCAGACAGCGGGCACTGGTGCACGGAATCAATAAGTTCCTGCATGGTGCGGCCATGTTCGTTGTCAAAGCCGTAGCGAGCCAGACAGGCCAGTATCTGCTCCTGATCGGCTGCACTGGCTGGCAGACTGAGTTCAGTCTGCTCCAGTATGGCATGCAGGCACAAGCCGGCGTTGATGCCACGCTCAAAAGCCAGCAGAGCAGTTTCAGCTTCTGTACTGGTATCCAATGGCTGTACCTGTACTTCAGCATGATCCAGTGCGGGTGCCATTTTTTCTTCTTCGAGACTATGTTCATAGTGACGGTAATCATGCCGGCTCAGGCTGGTAAAGCTGGTATAGCGTATGGCATGAAACGGGCGTGCAGTTAGGGTTAAGGCGCGATAGGGCTGGTTTGGGGCTTTCTGGGGACGGACACTGGTGGGCGCCACGCTGCCTTCACACCAGTGAAACAGTGCCGGACTACAGCTGGCCAGACAGGTTTGCCAAGCTGCACGCAAGGTACTGGGCAAGTGTTTTTTATGCGTTTGCTGCCAGAATACTTGTGATTCTTCCAGTGTGCCATCTGGCTGGCCATCCAGCAGCCACGACATGGGATTAGTGGCAGTACTGTTACAGGCGGCAGCGTACAGAATCAGTTGTTCGCGCGCACGAGTAAAGGCTACGTAATATAAGCGCAGGTTCTCAGCCATGCTTTCGCGTGCCAGTTCTTCCTTGTCGCTGTCGCTGAGCAGGGCATGGGCAATCAATTCCACATTATCCTGCTGGTGTAGGCGTTGCCAGCGCTCCTGATTTTTTGCAGCTTTTTTACCGTCCCAGACAAAGGGGCAGAATACTACCGGATATTCCAGCCCTTTAGACGCATGCATGGTAACAATTTTTACCAATGCTTCGTCACTTTCCAGCCGCAGCAGACTGTTTTCATTGGCCGGATGCCTATCGCTGATGGCGCTGGACAGCCAGTCTAGCAGGGCATTGGCGGTAGGCAAGGTTTGTTCAGCTTCGGCCAGTAGCTCAGCCAGTTGCCATAAATTGGTCAGGCTGCGTTCATTGCGCTGGCTGAGCAGTCTGGCTTCCATGTTGGTCTGGCCGGCAAACCAATGCATGGCAGTATAAATACCATACTGCTGCCATTGCTCACGTGTTTTCAATGCCAGTTGAATCCATTCGCTCAGAGTATTTTCATTCTGATTCAGCTCTGCCAGTTGTGCTGCTGTCCAGCAAAACAGCACGCCGCCAAGAATAAAGCGCAGGGTTTCGGTACGCTGTGGTTGTAGCCAGAAGCGTAACAGAGCCATCACAGCCTGTGCCTCAGTACTGGCAAAAACCGACTGGCTGCCAAGGGATACGCTCATAATGCCACAGCGTTTCAGTGCGCTGGCAATCATGCTGCCTTCATTGTGTGAATGTACCAGCACGGCAATATCACCAGCCTGTAATGGTTGATTATCCAATTGCAGCTCACCGCGCATGCCCTGATTAATCATTGTCGCGATTTCATAAGCACAGCATTCAGCGGCACGTACTCGCAGGCTGTCCTTGTTCGGGATAATTTCTTCGCCTTTATCGTTAACCTCAATCTGTTCAGGCAACCAGCGCACCACCACTGCCGGCATAACATTGTCGTTCTGACTGGTGTGCAAACGGTTGTCTGTTGCCTGTGCTTGTACTGGTGGATAGTCAATGCCCTCAATAATAAATGGTAATTGTTTGCCACTGAACAGATGACCAATTGCCTGCACCAGCGCCTGATGGCTGCGGTAATTGGTAGTAAGAGTATAGCGCTGTTGTGGCGGGGTATCAGCGGCGGCACGTAAATAGGCATGAATGTCGGCGCCGCGAAAGCGGTAAATAGCCTGTTTCGGGTCACCCACCATAATAAGCGGTCTGTTTTGTGCGGCAAAAGCAGTTTTAAAAATCCGGTATTGCAGTGGATCAGTGTCCTGACATTCATCTACCAGCGCAATCTGCCAAGTCTGTGCCAATGCTGCGGCGAGGTTTTCTGCCATCGGATTATCCGCAGACAGAGCCATGCCCACATCAGCAAGTAAATCGTCATAGCTGCGCTGGTGGCTGTTGCGCCTGTGTTTACGCAGGCACTGGCGCACGTAATTAAAACAGTCTAACTGTAATTGCAGCACCATATTATTTTCTGCTGTCTGCATAGCGCCGGCAGCCTCAGCCAGCTCAGCCAGTAGGGCAACTTTGGTCACCAGCTCATCGTTGAGAATTTGATTTTTTTTGGTTTTTTCGTGTAATTGAGTTGCAGCCAGTTTGGTACATTTTTCCAGTGTAGTGGCTGAAAAGGTCTGACAACTGTCAGAGTTATCCACAGCCTGTTGCAGCTCGCTGAAAAGTTGCTGATAGCTTTTCTGGGCGTAAGATTTACCATTGAGCTGAGGATATAATTGCCAGAATGCATCGTGAATGCTGCTGAAATGGGTGCAAACGGTTTGCCATGCCTGCTGCCAGTTGGCATTAATAGCAGCAATATCCACAGCAGGTGGCTGGCGTATCTGTAAATCTGCCACACCACAATACTGTCCTATTTCCTGCATCAGTCGGGCAGGAGTCAGCTTGTTTGCTACTGCCAGCGTAGCCATGTGATTGTTATTGCTTACCTGCTGGCGCCAGAAATCTTCAGCAAAGCGGCACAATAGTTCAGGGTCGGTATCTATGGTTTCTGTGTCAAATGGTGTCTGGCACAAAAAGGCATAATCAGTGAGTACACGCTGGCAGAAACCATGAATAGTGTAAACAGCAGCACGGTCAAACTGGGTAATGGCTGCCTGCAGGCGCAAAATCAGACTGGCATCGTCATCCGTAGTACGTGCACTGTCAATCAATTGTTGCAATACAGGATCGTTCTGTTGCGGAGGTAAATTATTTTGCAGCAGAGCCAGTGCCTGATTCAGACGGGTACGCAAGCGAGTTTTCAGCTCAGCTGTGGCCGCCTTGGTAAAGGTTACCACCAGAATGGCGTCAACCGGCAGGCGTTCCAGCAGCACCAGTCGCGCAAACAGGGCAGCAATATTGAAGGTTTTGCCGGTACCGGCAGACGCTTCAATCAGACTGCTGCCGTGTAAAGGCATGGTAATCGGATTTAAGGCTTGATTCATTGTTCTTTATCAGCAGTTCCCAGCGTCACCACCAGCGGCAGTAATAATTCTTCAATCAGTTGCCAGAACAGAGGACTGTCAATTGGCAGTTCTTCATCGCGGCCAAATACTTGCGCTACTTCAGGATAATCGGCCTGCGGTTTACCGCTGTGGCTGTCCATATAAACTTTAAAGGCTGCGTTGCGGTCTTCGGCACTATGTTCAGGAGCACAGTTTTTCTTTTGCCGGCGTTTATACCAGGAGCGGGCTGCGGCGAGGCTGGTTTTCGGAAAAAACGGCAACGGCCGGCTTTGCCCCAGTTGGTAGTACTCCAGCCATAAAGCCAGTTGTGCTTGCGCATCTGGCCGGCTCAGTGCGGCCAACATGCGCGGTTTGGCCGGATAAAGCTCGTATGTGTCCTGTGCACATTCAGCTTCGGCTGCACAGAAGAGTAAATGGCGCAGGTATAGCTCAATATCATCAGGAGCGGTGGGTGCATGACAGCGTTCAAGCAGTTGTCCGCATTGGCGTAAATGGCTGATGTTGCCGCCTAGCTGTAGCTGCTGATGATGGAAAGAAAAAGGAATATCGACCACGGCCGGACTAAACAATATGTCGCTATCCAGAGCCAGCGTCTGCGTGCGCAGAGTCTGGCTGACAACCACGCCCAGCTCACCTTCCGGTATTAACCCGCTAACTGCCAGTGCGGCATCCACTTCAGCAAAATCCAGATGTTGCTGGCGTGCACGGGTGTAGGCAGTATATATCATCGCACTGTTTTCAATTGTAAATGGTTCCGCCGCGCTCACCGGTAGTTCCTGATACGGTGATTTCCATTGTAACTGCTGCTGGAGCCAGTGGCGTACCGGATTGCGCCAGAAACGGATGAAAGATTCAATATCAATTTCCTGATTATGATTTTCCGTTTCCACTTTTGTAGCGTAGAAAGGGGAGGGCTGGACAATTTCCTGATTCAGTGCATCGGCATAATCATGGCGATAGCTGGATAAATCACCATTGAAATAACGGTAGGAAAACGGCTGTAACGGGTGCTTAATAATATGCTGCTGATTGAATACCAGCGGATTGCTGCCGGTCATGGCTGCCAGCACATCAGTAAGTTCATATAGTAGAGCAGAAGGTGCCAGTTCTTCATTTCTGCGGATATCTTTACCAATATAAGACAGATACAGTTTTTCACGCGCACTCAGAATAGATTCCAGAAACAGATAACGGTCGTCATTGCGGCGGGCACGGTCACCACGGCGCGGATGTTGGGCAATTAAATCAAAAGCTGCCGATTTGGTGGTGCGTGGAAACTCACCATCATTAAGGCCAAGCAGGCAGATACAGCGAAAGGGCAGACTGCGCATCGGCACCATACTGCAAAAAGTAATGCCACCACGGAGAAATCCGGCTTGGCGGGTGCCGGATAGATAGTTTTGTAAATGCTCGATTGCAATAACCGGCTCAATGGGTAGCTCAAACTGAGCCAGAGCTGCCTGTGCCTGCCAGTCGGCCAAACTGGTTTCCAGTTGCTGCATAGCATTGCTGGCTAGAGAGTCTTCATCGGCCAAATCCCGCAGTAGCTGCCGGGTACGCGCAATCCATTCTGGAATCGTAGCGGTGCTTTGCCAACGCGTATGATGTTCAATCAGACAATCAATTAACTGTTGCGCCCGTGCCAGAATTTCAGTTTGACCAATATCGCCGAACCATGGCAGCTGTTGCTGCCACAGTGCAGTGTGTTTATTGTCTGGCAACAGCCAACCCAGTACCGTGCGTTCACGCGCCTGCTGCCAAGTAAAATGTTTGCCTTGACCACCATATTCATGGCGCATGTCTGCATCCACGCCCCAACGTACCCCCTGTTCACGCCAGACACGGTTAATCAGTTCCACATCACTATCATTTAGATCGAAGCGTGCGCGCAGAACGGATTCGTCCAGCAGAGGCTGTACCGTTTCGATATCAAACCGACTCTGCATCAGTCGCAACAGTTTTTCCAGCAATTGCAATAAAGGTTCTTGCAGACTGATTTTAACATCGGCTATATTGTAAGGTAGGGCTGGTGTATTGCCCTGATTCTGGCCGAATACGGCATGGATAAATGGCAAATATGGCTCAATATGTGGTGTGAGCACAGCAATATCTTGTGGCTGCCAGCTTGGATGTACTGCCAGGTCATGAATCAGCTGTTCTTTGAGAATTTGCAGCTCACGCAGGCGTGAATGCGCAGCAACAATCTGAATGGAATTATCATATGTCTGCTGCTGGTAGGGTGGTTCCGTCTGTTTCGGGTGTTGCAGACACTGAATATCGTTTTGTAGCCGGTGCAGCAGACTGTCAGCTACTTCACCGCATTCAGTGTACACCGGTGGCATATATACCACCTCACCCAGATCATTGAGTGCATCAAAAAAATCCCGCCCCTGTTTGCCCAGACTGGCCAGTAAAGGATGGCCGACTACACTCAGATCAGCATCCTGATTATGGAGCAATAAATCGGCGGAAAGCACATTGCCCCAGTATTCAGCGCATGGATTAACTGCAAATACATGTACATCCGTATATTGAGCCATTGTCTGAAATGCTTGCAGATAAACCGGTGCCAGTGTGGCAATGCCGAATACAAAAATCCGCTGCGGTAGGTGTTCTGCACCAAGCTGTGTCAGGAATTCTTGCATCAGCCCGGCGCGATGTGGTGAATCCGTTTTATTACTCAGCCAGTGCCACAATTCTGCCTGCCAGCCTTCATCGTCACCCAGATGAACAGATTCACCAGCCTGCCAACTATTTATCCAATCATTGCGATAGATTAAATATTGGTCAAACATATCAGCAAGTTTTCCCGCTAGATGATAAGGTGCTTGTATATTACTATCAAGATAGGATTGCAGTGCTCTGGCAGTCTGGCATAATTGAGGCTGATGTAACACCGTACTGCGAAACAGAGCCAGCAGGCGCCAGCGCAGCACTTCCGACTGAAACGGATTAAGTTTTGGAGTCTCTGGTAATACTCGATGGGTTAATTGCCAAATGTAACCGGCAGGCAGGAAAAAATGCAGATTGGCGGCAATGCCATGCTCCTGTGCCAGATAATGGTTCAGATAGCGGCGCATGCCCTGACTCTGCACTACGATTTCTGTAGGCGCCCATGCTGATTGCGGTGAGGTGTGCTGATATACGCTGGCAAACAGAGCAGCTAAATCAGCTAATTGATTGGATTGATAAACATACAGCATAACAGCATCCGCCACCGGTTAAGGCTGTTATTATAGCTGCACTGATGCAGTTTGCGCAGGACACTGAACAAGATTTTGCCGCTTTGGCCGGATTTATTGTACAGACACAAAAGCGCATGCTTGAATGTTGAATAGAAAGATTTTTTTAATTAAAAAAAGTTAATGCTGGTCAAAAGCTGGAAAAAATTGGAAAATAGATAATCAAATACCCTGCCATAAGCAATATGGCAATAGAAGAAGGATATCACAGTGAGATTTGATGGCGTCATTGATGAGTTGGCGGCAACTAAGGGTGTCATGGCGTGTGCTGTCGTGGATTATGAAAGTGGAATGTTTATAGATGGTGTCAGCCCCTCAGGCATGGATTTAGACATTCTGTCTGCCGGCAATACCGAAATTGTACGTTCAGAGGTTAAGGCGATTGCCCGGTTGTATGGAGAGGACAATAACGAAGATGCCATAGATGATATTCTCATCAGCTTGCATAAACAGTATTATTTATTGCGGCCGATGAAGAATGTGAAAGGTGTATTCATGTTTATGGTGCTTGACCGCAAAACCGCCAATCTGGCGCTGGCACGACGTGCCCTGAAAGTGGCCGACCGTCATTATCGTGACTAAACACAATTAAGCCCAAACTACCTATATAGCTTGCTCCCTGTGCAACAGCCTCCTGTATATAAGGAGGCTGCTATTTATTGTGCTTTCTGAAGCTGTTTTTCATACCAGCTTAACAGTTCCGGTGCTGGTACATAGCCAATCAATGGCTGGCTGCGATAGCCGTTACTGTGTACCACAAACAAACCCGGTGGCCCATACAAACCATATTGCTGCATCATCCGGCGCTGAGCAGGAGTATTATTAGTAACATCAATCTGCAAAAACCGTTCCTCTTCAATCACCCGTCTGACTGAAACTTTACTTAAAGTAAATGCGGTCATTTCCTTGCAGGAAATACACCAGTCAGCATAGAAATCCACCAGTACCGGCTTGTTCGGATCATCTTCAAACAGTTGTTGCATCGCCTGATGTAATTGTTCCGGTTTTTTGAAGTAACGGCCGAAGTGCTGGCCGCTTGGTGGCGTCAAAGTTAGAAAACGGTGCAGAGGCGTGGCATAGTTCATCGCACTTGCCGACACAAAATAAATTCCGCCAATCAAAAACAGCACACTGGCCACCGCATTAAACCAGCGCTGACGCCCTTTAGAGTGATACCACTGCCAACCCAGATAAATTGCCGGTACCAGCATGAGCAGAGTATAAATAGCCACCACCAGATGATAATTCAGAAACGGAGTAGCAATATAAGTAGCCGCTCCCATCAGCATCAGCCCGAACAGATATTTTACACAGGTCATCCAGCCGCCGGCACGCGGCAAAATGTGAACACCGAATACCGAAATCAGAATCAGCGGAATACCGGTACCCAGTGCCATCACATATAGCGCCATACCACCCAGCGTAGCATCACCACTCTGACCAATATAACCAAGTGCAAAAGCCAGTGGTGGCGCCACACATGGACCGACAATCAATGCCGACAGCGCCCCCATCACCAACACAGACAGCAAGTGTCCGCCCCGAAAACGGCCACTGGCACGCTGGAAAAAAGCCTGCCAGCGTGTTGGTAATTGAATACTGTACAAATCAAACATCGATAGAGCCAGAATAACCAGTATGGCCGCCGTGGCCAGTACCACTGCCGGCTGTTGCAGCCAGCCTGTCAGAAAAGCGCCAGTGCGCGCCGTGACAATACCGACAATAGTGTAAGTAAAAGCCAGTCCTTGTACATACACAAATGACAGCACAAATGCCCGCCATTTAGTTGTTTTCTGGTGAGAGCCCATCACAATGGCAGAAACAATCGGCAGCAGAGGATACATGCACGCAGTCAAGCTCAGACCCATCCCGGCAATAAAAAAGGTCATCAAATTAGTAATCAGTGTTGCCCGCGAAAGCTGAAACAAACTATCGCTGCCAGAACTGCCAGACCACTCAGGCGGCGAAGATTTTGCGGCTGGAATAGTGAAAGTACGCACATCCGGCTGGTCACGCAAAGGTTGAGATGTAATAGAGTATTTACCGGTACGGCTGATGGTTAACGTATTTTCTACCGGCGGATAACAGATACCTACATCAGCACAGCCCTGATACGACAAAGTTAACTGATACGGGACAGTTTGTGCCCCTGTGCTATAGCGCCAGATTACATCAGCATAGTTATAATAAACCTGCTGCTTACCAAAAAATTCATCATGTTTCTGTTTACCTGGCTGAATAAACTGTGCAGCATCAAACAAACCAGCCGGTTCAGTCGACACCTGAATTTTATTTCGGTACAGATAATAGCCGTCTGCAATAACAAAATGTACCCGGATTTCCTGATCATGAACAGTCAGTTGCGGCACAAAAGCCTGTTCTGGTGCCAATAGTCTGCCATAATCATTGGCAGCCAGTACAGCCTGGCTCAGCCCCGGCAATAAAACCAGTAGCAAGAATAATTGTTTTAATAGAGAAACCGTACAGACACGCAAGCGAGAAGAAGTGTGATACATAAATGTCACAGTAACCAGTGTAATTTCAACTTGAACAACGAACAAAGAGAATGACTACCAGCAAAAACGCGCAGGGTAGTCATTCATCTCCCCTATGTTTCTGAGTTTATCCACACAGATACAGATAAAGCTTAAGTTTTGAAAATGTCAGTTTACGGGTATTGTATCAGTGCATAGGCAGAATGATTATGAATTGATTCAAAATTTTCGCTTTCCACCGTAAAAGACTGAATGCGGGCATCGGCTTTCAGTGCCGTGGCTACATCGCGCACCATATCTTCAACAAATTTCGGATTATCATAAGCATATTCAGTGACATATTTTTCATCAGGCCGTTTCAGCAGACCGTATAGCTGACACGAACCCTCCTGTTCCACCAGATCAATGATTTCTTCAATTGTCACTGCCTCAGTAGATACCAGCGTAACTGTAACATGCGAACGCTGATTATGCGCCCCGTACGCAGAAATTTCCTTGCTGCACGGACACAGACTAGTTACCGGAATAATTACCTGCAAACTATGCTGATAAACACCAGCCTGAATTTCGCCACTGAGCATCACCTCATAATCAAGTAAGCTGGAGATAGCCGTTACAGGAGCCTGTTTGCGCCGGAAAAAAGGAAAGCGCATACTGATTTTACCTGCTTTTGCCTGTAACTTCTGCAACATGGCGATGGTTAGCTGCTGTAGTGCAGCAAAATCAATGTTGCACTGTTGTTCCTGCATTAACTCAATAAAGCGCGACATATGCGTGCCTTTCTGCTCGGCCGGCAGCGACACAGTCATGGTTAAATCAGCTACAGTATGCTGTTCACCGGCGGCGCTGATAATACACAGCGGCAGCCGCAAGCCCTTCACCCCAACCTGATTGATTGGCATATTGCGTTTATCAACACTGCTTTGCACATCGGCAATAGTGTCCATTCTGATAATGTTCCTTGCGAAATAAATCTGAATCCCGCCAGACCGGCATAATAAAATTACACCAATCGGCAGCGTACAAGGCATAAAATTATACTGTATGGCTTAAATCCGAGCAAATCAGTCGGAATTAGTAGCGAAGAAACAGCATGCTGCCTGATAAGCGGAGTGCGTGCTAAACTAAGTACCCGCAGCGCACAGCACCCCCCGATGATATAAACAGCAACTAAACAGCATAAACAGTAACATATCGGAGAAAATATGAAATTTGCCACACAGACCATCCATTCCAGTTATCAGCCGGAAGAGCATAACCGTGCCCTGATGCCACCGATTTATCAGAATAGCATGTTTGCCATGCATGAAATCGGTGAAAATATCCCGTTTCGTTATGCACGCATTTCCAATCCAACACGACAAGTGCTTGAAGATACCATGGCCGAGCTGGAAAATGGCTGTGCAGGCTTTGCGTATAGTAGCGGCATGGCAGGAATTGATGCCGTATGGCGTACTTTTCTGCGCCCGGGTGATACCATAGTAGCCGTTGCCGATATCTATGGCGGTGCCTACGACCTCCTAACTGAAGTATATGCACAGTGGGGAGTTAACGTAATTTTTGCCGATCTCACCAATCCGGCCAACCTTGACCGCATACTGGCACAAACCAAAGTAAAAATGGTATGGCTGGAAACCCCAAGCAATCCACTGCTGCGTCTGGTAGACATAGCAGAACTGACCGCCAAAGCCAAAGCGGCTGGTGCCATCGTTGGCATAGACAATACCTTTGCCACCCCCTATGTACAAAAACCATTGAATCTAGGTGTAGATATCGTATTTCATTCCGCTACCAAATACCTGTGCGGCCATTCTGATGTACTAATGGGTATTGTCGTGGTTAAAGACCCCGCACATGCCAGATTACTGCGCAGCCTAAGCATCAATACAGGTGGCGTGGCAGGTCCGATGGACTGTTCACTGGTATTGCGCGGTATCAAAACACTGGTTGTGCGTATGGATCGGCATCTGACCAATGCTGCCGAACTGGCCAGACGTTTGCAGCAGCATCCGGCAATAGAAAAAGTGTTTTATCCCGGACTACCAGAACATGAACACCATGACATAGCCTGCAAACAAATGCAGCATGGTTTTGGTGGAGTAGTATCAATTTATCTGCGCCAGAATAGCCGCCAAGCGGCCAACAGCGTGATAAAAAACCTGCGCCTGATTCGCATGGCTGCCAGCCTCGGTGGCGTAGAAAGCCTGATTAATCATAGTGCCAGCCAGTCGCACAGCGGCATGAGCACAGAAGTAAAAAAATCTCTGGGCATTTGTGAAGGCATATTGCGCATTTCTGCCGGTATCGAAGACATTGAAGATATCTGGGATGATATCAACCATGCACTCAATACCTTGATTTAACCAGTGTAAGTGAAAAATCCGTGCACAATTATTATGACGTATTAAATGTTGCTCAAGGGGCATCCGAAGAAGTGATTCGTGCGGCCTATCGGGCTTTGTCACAAAAATACCATCCTGACCGCAATCCACATAATCCACAGGCGCACCAGCGCATGGCCGAGATTAACGAAGCCTATAGCGTATTGTCCGATCCAGAAAAGCGCCATCATCATGATGTGTGGATTGCACGGCAAAGCTTACAGGCGCGTTTATCGCCAGCATTACTGGCGCGCAGGCAAACCCCGTTTGCACCGCCAGCCTTATTGCCCAATCATGAAGACAAAATAGTTGTTCTGCATGAACATGGCCATGGCTGGATGTGGATAGTAGGCATTGCAATCCTGATTGCCATGGGTGGAGTATGGTGGCGGCTGGCACATCCGCCAGTAGACAACTCATCGGTGCAAAACAGCACACCCGTGCTGGCTGCACCCAATGGTCAGCTTTTCCCGCTTAAAGCTGCCTACGTTTCCGGCTATCCCATCCTGCGCCAGCGCGGTAATAACACCATAGTAGTACATGCCACATCCTTGCAATCGCCCGTATTTGCCCAATTATATGAACTGCACGCCGGCAAATTTACCGCTATACGTACCTTTTATATTCCGGCGGGCGAAACCTTTACCCTGCAAAAAATCGGTGATGGCAATTTCAGCCTGCAATACCAGCGTATCAACGATGGAAAATGGGCAGTGAGCGATGGTATAGAAATCAACAATACCGAGGCCAGCCGTAAATATCAGGATATCGATATCAGACTGTAACCAATACCGCCACCGGCCAGCCGGTGGCATACACAGGAATAACTGCATGCAGGCTGCCGCAGAAGCCAAATTTACCGAAGAAACCGTACTGTGGGTTAAACAACACACCCCGAAACTGCTAACCTTTGCCATTACCCGGCCAGAAGCCTATCGTTTCAGCGCCGGCCAGTTCTCCCGTCTGGGTTTTCGCGATGGCGCAGGATTTATCTGGCGAGCCTATTCCATCGTCTCTGCCGAATATGCAGATACACTGGAATTTTTTGTAGTATTAATTGAAGAAGGGTCAATGAGTGCCCGACTGACACAACTACAGGCCGGCGACCATATCCTGCTGGACAAAACAGCCTTTGGCTTTTTACTGCCCGGCCGGTTTACCGATGGCGACCAGTTAGTTATGCTCAGTACCGGCAGCGGCATAGCACCGTTTCTGTCCATGCTACAACAGCCGGCTGTGTGGGAACGTTTTCAGCATATCGGGCTCGTACATTCCGTTTCTCATGCTGACGAGCTGATTTTCAGTCAGTACATCAATGACTTAATCAATCATCCCCTGATAGGTGAATATACAGCCAAACTGTCTTATCAGCCGGTAGTTACCCGGGAACACATAGCAGGAGCACTAAACCAGCGCCTGCCACAGTTATTGCACAATGGCACACTGGCAACAGCATTAGGTCTGACTTTTACCCCTGCACAAACCCGCTTTATGCTGTGTGGTAATCCAGCCATGGTGGCCGACACCTTTCAGACTTTACTGGATATCGGCTACAGCATGCACCGCAACAGAACACCCGGACAGATTATCATGGAAAACGGGTTTTAAACGGCAGTGTATCACCATCTTTTAAGCGCAGCCTGTTTAAAAACTGTCTGTTATTTACTGTTGAAGTACCAATGGATAATGCGTTGCTGCCTGCACAGACCATGCCATTGAGCTTTTACCCGAATTTATATCTGCACAGTAAAACCATCACTATTACTGTCAGATAAAAAATAAAAGCCCTGATGCCATCAACAAATTACGTTAGTATACAGGTATGAATCTAAATCGTTTTGGCAAAAAAAATGCCCAGCTTAACCAATTGCTGGAACAGTCTGCACACTGGCAGCGTCTGAGCGCCTGTCTTAAACAAGAACTACCAGCCAGCATACGCACACATTTTAACGTAGCCTGTGTGCGAGATGGCTGTGTAGTAGTAATTGCTCATAACAGCATGGCAGCCTCACGCCTGCGCATGGTATTACCCGCATTATTACCGCAACTACAGCAGATTGATGCCACAATCGAAACCGTAAAAGTTAAAGTACAGCCGGTAGATACAAAGCCCGAGGCAGTTAAGCGTGCCAGTTTAAGCCCCGCAGCACGTAGTGCACTGGCGCATTCAGCACAGGCATTAAGCCATCATCCCGAGCTGGCGGCAGCATTACGCCGCCTAAGTGAAAAAAACAGTTAGACTGATATAGCTATGTAATAATAAATTAAAAAATCTGCACAGTATTGTCTGGCCAGAAAAATTTTCCCAATAATAAAATAGCACTAAATTCAATTATTATCATTCAGAACAGAAATATGAGAATACCGCACAAACTCTTATGCAGCTTATTACTTATATTTAACTTATCTGCATGGGCGCAGACCACAAAAACAAATACCACAGCAGAAACACAATTTGAAGCAGCACTATTATGCAAAAGCGAGCGCACCTATTGACGCACGCGATTCAAAAATAGCTACACAGCTTAATAAACAAAAAATTACAGTAAAAAATTTCGACAAAGACGGCCTCACTAATCTGGAATATCGCTTTACCAAACCGTTACAGATTGCAAATACTTCCGTTTCCGTTATTCGGTATCTGGGCGATAGCGGTTCATACTTTTTTGCCGTAGCCAAAGGAGATATGGCCACATTTGCCAAATCTATTCATGCCAGACCCGTACCGGTTCAGTTAAAAGAAACCCTTTCCTGGGGCGATATAAACCAGTATTATCAACATACAACAGACGTAACTGCTGATAATCCATACCCAGACACTATTCTTATCGGGCGAGAAAAAACTTCGAAACAGAGTGAATTTTATTTTGGCTGCCTGCGATTTGATTATTAATCATATTAAAAATAAAGCCGTAACAATAATATAGCCTTTGCAGCTAAACTTAACCATTCTCAATATCTTTTAACCACATCATTAACCGTATCTTGAATAATTATCCGCATTGCAGAGGATATCTTTTATATTTACATTGCAGTATAAACCACAGCAGCTGCATCTTTTATCACAGACAGCGCTTGGAAAAAACAGTTTCACCATTATATTAACCGCCATAAACAGCAACCTGTAACTTCAAACCAGTTTCCGGTTGCACATAATTAACACAAGCACACAAACAGCCATGCAGCAGCATAGACGCTTGTGTTAAAATTCCTCATTTCATGCTTACTTTTTATTGCGCCTGATGGTGCCGGACTATTGATTTATGTTGAAAAACTTAGCTAAAAAAATTCTCGGAAGCCGCAACGACCGGCTTCTGAAACAATATCGTAAAGAAGTATCCAAAATCAATGCGCTCGAACCACAAATTCAGGCACTCAGCAATACCGAATTACAGGCTAAAACTGCCGAATTCAAACAACGTCTGGCCGATGGCGAAAAACTCGACAACCTGCTGATAGAAGCCTTTGCCGTGTGCCGTGAAGCCAGCCAGCGTATCCTTGGCATGCGCCATTTTGATGTTCAGCTCATCGGCGGCATGGTACTGCATCACGGTAAAATTGCAGAAATGCGCACAGGCGAAGGAAAAACACTGGTAGCCACTACCGCCGTCTATCTCAATGCCTTGACAGGTAGAGGCGTACATGTCGTTACCGTAAACGATTATCTCGCCACCCGTGACGCCAGCATCATGCGCCCGCTATATGAATTTCTGGGCATGAGTGTTGGTATCATCATCAGCAACATGGATCATGAAGCTAAAAAAGCCGCTTATCAGGCCGATATCACTTATGGCACCAACAACGAATACGGCTTTGATTACCTGCGTGACAACATGGTGAGTGACCTGAGTGAAAAAGTGCAACGTGAACTCTCATTTGCCGTAGTTGATGAAGTCGACTCCATCCTGATTGACGAAGCACGAACCCCATTAATTATTTCCGGACAGGCCGACGATAACGTAACCCTGTATCAGGTAATGAACCAGATCCCGCCACAACTGATTGCACAACAAAGCGAAGAAGGAGAGGGCGATTACTGGGTAGATGAAAAAGCACGTCAGGTTGTCCTCAGCGATCATGGGCATGAACACGCCGAACAGATTCTTACCCAAATGGGGCTGCTACAGGAAGGCGACTCCCTGTATTCCGCCACCAACATCATGCTTATGCACCACCTGATGGCAGCATTGCGTGCCTATACCCTTTACCAGCGCGACCAACATTACGTCGTCCAGAATGGCGAAGTAGTGATTGTTGACGAATTTACCGGACGCCTCATGGCAGGACGCCGCTGGTCTGATGGACTGCATCAGGCAGTAGAAGCCAAAGAAGGCGTAGAAATCAACAAAGAAAACCAGACACTTGCTTCCATCACCTTCCAGAACTTCTTCCGACTGTACAACAAACTAGCCGGCATGACCGGTACTGCCGATACCGAAGCATTTGAATTCCAGAGTATTTACGGACTAGAAACCGTCATCATCCCGCCAAACCGCCCGATGGTACGTAAAGACCTGAACGACCAGATTTATCGTTCCAGCGAAGAAAAATACGAAGCCGTTGTTGCCGATATCAAAGAGCGCCATGCCAAAGGCCAGCCAATACTGGTTGGTACCACCAGCATCGAAAACTCCGAGCTGGTATCCGCCTTACTCAATAAAGAACATCTGCAACACAACGTTCTAAATGCCAAGGAGCATGCGCGTGAAGCCGATATTATTGCACAGGCCGGCCGGCCGGGAATGATAACCGTAGCCACCAACATGGCCGGCCGCGGCACCGACATCGTACTGGGTGGCAACATCAAACCACAGATAGATGCCATCAATGCCGATAACAGCCTCACCGAAACAGATAAAGCAGGCAAAATCGACAAACTACAGCAGCAATGGCAACACGACCACGATGCCGTAATTGCCGCAGGCGGCCTGCACATCATCGGCACCGAACGCCATGAAAGCCGCCGTATCGACAATCAGTTGCGCGGCCGTGCCGGCCGGCAGGGTGATGCTGGTTCCAGCCGCTTTTACCTGTCGTTTGAAGATCCCTTACTGCGCCTGTTTGCCCTGGACCGTGCCACAGCCATACTCAATCGTCTGGCTCCCGAACGCGGCGTAGCCATAGAAGCAGGTATGCTTAATCGTCAGATTGAAGGCGCACAGCGCAAAGTAGAAAATCGCAACTTTGACATGCGCAAACAAGTACTAGAATACGACGACGTTGCCAACGACCAGCGTAAAGTTATATATCATCAGCGTGCCGAAATACTTGCCAGCAACGACATCGATGGTCTAATGCAGGAAGTGCGCCACGATGCCATCGTTGATACCGTAGACAGCTTTATTCCCCCGGACAGCCTGGAGGAACAATGGGATATCTCCGGACTCGAACAGAAACTGGCTGCCGATTACCATATCGATGTTTCCATCAGCGACTGGCTTAAAGAAGACAACAGCCTGGATAACGAAAGCATCAGTGCACGCCTGCTGGACATAGTCGAAAAAGATTATGCCCATAAAGTTGAACTGGTTGGCATCGATACCATGCGCCAATTCGAACGCAACATCATGTTGCAAATCATCGATACCCGCTGGCGCGAACATCTGGCCGATATGGATTACCTGCGTCAGGGGATTCATCTGCGCGGCTATGCCCAGAAAAATCCGAAACAGGAATATAAACGCGAAGCGTTTGAAATGTTTCAGACCATGTGGAGCAATATCCGCAATTCCGTTGCCTCACTGCTGATTTCAGTGCGTTTTGAACCGGCACAGCCAGAAGAACCACAGGAACAACCAGAAATATTTACAGAAGCCGATACAAAAGATCAAGATTTCAGCCCCGCAGCCATGGACGCCCGTGGCATCATGATACGCCGCAACGACCCCTGTCCATGTGGCAGTGGTCTGAAATACAAATTGTGTCACGGCCGCCTGTAAATTCAGTTAAATCATATCAACATCAACAGGTTGTCATAAAAATGACAGCCTGTTGATGTATTTGCATCAGCGGCAGAAAAAACATACAGATCAGCATACATTTATTAAAGTGAATACTCTAAACCCCATTGAACAGCACATCAAATTGTCTTAAAATTCACACCTTACGCCAGTAGCGAGAGCAAAAAATGCCCCAGAACGGCACACAACTGGCGTGTTTCGGTTTACGCTAATAATACCGCATTCCTTAACCATGGATAATTAATGGCAGCCTACAACACACAAAAAGTCCTGTCCGTACACCACTGGACAGATGCATACTTCACATTTACCTGCACCCGTGACGAATCATTACGCTTTCAGAATGGCCAGTTTGTCATGATTGGCCTGATGGTAGACGGTAAGCCACTGATGCGCGCCTACAGTATCGCCAGTGCCAACTGGGAAGAAGAGCTGGCTTTTTTCAGTATCAAAGTACAGAATGGCCCATTAACCAGTCGCTTACAGCATCTGAAAGTAGGTGATGAAGTCCTCGTGAGCAAAAAGCCCACCGGAACCCTGATTGCCGGCGACCTCAATCCCGGCAAAAACCTGTACCTGCTGTCTACCGGTACCGGTTTAGCCCCATTTCTCAGCGTTACCAAAGACCCCGATATCTACGAACAGTTTGAAAAAATCATCCTGATTCACGGCGTACGCTACAAAAAAGATTTAGCTTATTACGACCACTTCACCACCGAATTACCCAATCACGAATATCTGGGAGAAATGGTGCGCGAAAAACTGATTTACTATCCGGTGGTTTCCAGAGAAGACTTCATTCATCACGGACGCCTGACTGATTTAATGAAATCCGGTAAACTCTTTACCGACATCGGCCTGCCACCGATTAATCCCGCAGACGACCGCGCCATGATTTGCGGTAGCCCGGAAATGCTCAGGGATACCTGTGAAACCCTTAACAGCTTTGGCTTAACCATCTCCCCGAAAATGGGGCAGCGTGGTGACTACGTTATCGAACGCGCTTTCGTAGACCAATAAAGCCTGAAAACACAATTCACAGGCAGCCATTGTCAGCCAATGTGCTGCCTGTTTTGTCCTGCCAATAGCCACAGGTAGTTACCCATTACCCTTAATCTAGCCATACAGAACCACCTATGCAAAACTTAACTTCCCTGCTAATCATCCTCATACCACTGCTTGCAGGATTTTGCATACCCGTACCAGCGCGTGCCATAAACTGGCTCAACTACAGCCTGGCATGGCTAGTGTATCTAATTTTATTTCTAATCGGACTATCACTGGCACAAGATCCCAAACTTAGCACACAGCTAGCCAACATCAGCTTTACCGTAGGCGTATTGTTTATCTGCCTGATAGCCGCCAATCTACTTGTATTTATATGGTTCGACCGCTGCTATCCGTGGCGACTGAACCGGCGACAAACAGCAAGCCAGTCTGGCGATGTCAGCATCATGGGCAGCCTGAAGCAAGTTGGCAGCCTGCTTATCGGCCTGATAGCAGGTAACTGCCTGTCTTTCAATTGGTTAGGAGATCCACAGGCTGCCGTCAACAAAGCACTGATAATACTATTATTACTGGTAGGCATGCAGTTGCGCAGCAGCGGCATTACCCTGCAACAAGTATTTCTGAATCGCCGTGGCGTTATCAGTGCCGGATTATTTACCCTGGCCAGCCTGCTTGGAGGCCTCATATTTGCCCTGATTATGCCTGACGTATCCATCAGCAAAGGACTGGCACTCAGTAGCGGCTATGGCTGGTATTCCCTCTCCAGCATAATCATGAGCAAGGCCTATGGTGCAATCTGGGGCAGTATTGCCATGTTCAACGACTTAGCACGCGAATTTTTTGCCCTTATCTTTATCCCCATCTTAATGCGCCGCTATCCCACCACCGCCATCAGCATAGGCGGAGCCACCAGCCTGGATTTTACCCTGCCAGCTATTCAAGCTTCCGGCGGTATCACCGCTGTACCACTGGCCATCAGCTTTGGCTTTATTGTCAACATAACCGCACCGATACTAATGGTAGTTTTCTCATCATTAGAGTTTTAACAAAAGATGTAAGTTAACTAATCCTCACCACCATATACTGGATAGCCTTCACAACAGCAGCACCCAGTTAAATAACAGACATCTTCATCCACACTACCGGCTCCCAAAAATAATTAATTACAGAATCCGCATTCTGATAAACTCGGGTCAACAGTAAAACAACTTGTACAAAAATAATAATTATTTTCAAATTCAATGCAGATTGATTCCTCACCACAGAATGCACAAATACTTTCATTCTGATTTAAATAATCATTCAGATCATACCCATCACCAATTGCAAGAGCATTAACCAAATAGTCATACATATCCTTAGATTCAATCGTAACATTACATTCAGTACACTTGTCAGAACCCATAGTTAAAATAAATAATTCAGCATCACAGGTTTTACACCTATACTCAACTTGAGTACCAGCGTGCTCACATACCCTGCAAACAAAACCCGTAACCAGTTTATAGAATGAATCTTTCTAAACCACAGAGATATAATGCCAAAAACAGCATTTATTTATTAAGTAAAACCGAAATAGTAGAAAAATTACCTTTGATAGATTCATCATCTGAATCATTGGTATTCCAAAAACCAAATTCCAGTCAATCCTGCTTAAACGCACCCTGATAAAAAGCCCAAAATCTCAGGAGAAACAGATAACCGAAATTGTTAAATCATTTACGAGCCAGACTGCCGATTTATGTAAAAAGATGACTACATTATCAACCATTAATACAAATAATTATGACTTACTACTTCTGCAAAAATTTTTGTTTCCATAAGCTCATATTTAGTAATACCTAATTGTTTTTCAGTCATTATTTTTATGATCCCCGTTAAAATACACCATTAAATTTATCAATACCCATCACATAATAAAGAAAAAATTATCATATAGATGAAATCGATATATCTATATAAAAAAATAATATAAAATCTATAGCAACAATGTATTAATTAAAATATATAAATAAAGAT
>NZ_MEIO01000055.1 GCF_002777745.1 Snodgrassella alvi | reverse complement strand
ATTAAACTTTAATAATAAAAATTAGTCATATTAAGCATATATATAGTAAAATATATAATGCAAAAATTAAATTTATAGGTTTACTTGGATTAATTACATGCAGAAAGGAAAGTGCCCATCTAAAAGGCATATAAATAATAGCCCAATACCGCATTTTATAGCGTCATAGCTTATGCATCTACTTATGTCTGTAGAATTATTAATACTATCTTAATAAATAATACAACCAAAATTGTAGCTTCGTATCAAACATATTTACAACAATGACTAATAAAAAATGTCACAAGCTAGATTATTTAATTCTAAATTAATAACAGTTATAGGCATTTTTAATACACTAGCTAGCCATTATAAAAATTCTAAAGTAAAAGTTGGCACAGAATTCGCTATTCTTATTAGAATTAAATTAAATTTTTTTAATATCAATCGCATTACGCGATAAAGGATGGCCTACAATCATATATTCGCTGTACCTAATTGTTGGTTACTAGCAGTACCATATTTCGTTAAGCCTGTTTTAATTAGTAAATACCATCTTATAGGTAATTAACAATTTATTTTAAACAATAAACGATCAAAGTTTGACCTGTTTGCTTTAGTTCAAATAAACAAATCTTTTTATTGGCTGCAAATGTAGTTAATAGTAAATTAAAGACATAAAGTTATAAAAGACTTTATTGATCTGAAAATTAATTAAAACTATATATTCTCAAAAATAGATAAAGAAAGAGAACCTCTATGTTTACGTGGTATCGGGCAGTATCAAGAAATGAGAAAAAAACTTTTTGGGCATGTTTTAGTGGCTGGGCACTGGATGCCTTGGAAAATCAAATGTTCGGTTTGGTTATACCATCGCTGCTAGCCTATTTTGCCATCAGCAAAGGGCAGGCCGGATTACTTAGTAGTGCCACACTGGTTACCTCCGCCTTAGGAGGCTGGTTTGCCGGAGCACTTTCAGACCGGTATGGGCGCGTAAGAACATTGCAAATTATGATTATATGGTTTGCATTTTTTACATTTCTGGCAGCATTTGTAACCGATTACCACTGGCTGCTGGTATTAAAAGCCTTGCAAGGATTTGGCATTGGTGGAGAATGGGCTGCCGGAGCAGTACTCATGGCAGAAACCATTTCCACCCAGTATCGCGGAAAAGTAATGGCCATAGTGCAGAGTGCTTGGGCAGTAGGATGGGGGCTGGCAGTAATCCTGTTTTCTGTGACTTTCAGTCTGGCTCCGGAAAATATAGCTTGGCGCATAATGTTTGCCGTAGGCTTACTACCATCATTACTGATTTTTTATATACGCCGGCATGTTCAGGAACCAGAAAAACAAAACGAAGAAATACCGAAAACCGAAGATAAGCAACCCATAATCAGCGCACTGTTCGGTATTTTCTCCCCTTCACTGATTCGCACTACATTACTCGGTGGCTTACTGGGACTTGGGGCACATGGCGGCTATCACGCTATTATGTCATGGCTGCCCACCTACCTGAAAGAAGAACGCAACCTTTCAGTGCTCAATTCAAGTGTTTATCTCGCAGTGATTATTTTTGCCTTCTGGTGTGGCTGTATGGCCAGCTCAGTTCTGCTCGATAAAATTGGCAGACGCTTTAATGTTGCCTTATTTGCCATTTGCTGCGTTATCACCGTACGCATTTACCTCTTTGCCCCCTTAAACAACACCCAGATGCTTTTTCTAGGCTTTCCGCTGGGCTTTTTTGCCGCCGGCATACCTTCCAGCCTTGGTGCATTATTTAACGAACTTTATCCACAGCAGTATCGTGGTGCCGGCGTGGGCTTCTGTTATAACTTTGGTCGTATTTTATCCTCAATATTTCCATTTTTAGTAGGGCACATGAGTGCATCAATGTCTCTGGGATCAGCCATTGGTATCGATGCCAGCTGGGCTTACTCAATAGTGGTAATTAGCGTTTTGCTGCTACCAGAAACCAAAGGACGCGATTTAAAACAGATTAATCAGGCTGGACAGATATTTGATAAATAAAAGACTAGGGAAGAGAAATCAAATGAATCAAACGGCAATCGGTAGAATTGACAGCCATGCACATGTGTTCACTTTAGCTTTGCCAATGGTGGCTGGCCGGCGCTATACACCAGCACAAAGTGCGCCACTGGCAAATTATCTGGCTCATCTAGACGGCCTTGGCTGTACTCATGGAGTACTGATTCAGCCGAGCTTTCTGGGTTGTGATAATAGCTTTATGCTAAAGGCCATCGCACAAACCGTACCTCGTCTCAGAGGTGTAGCCTGTGTAGCCACCACAATCACCCTGCCCGAACTCGAAGCCATGGATAGAGCAGGCATCGTGGGCATACGCTTGAATATTATAGACGGCACACAACCTGACCTGCAATCGACCGCGTGGCAAAATCTGTTCGAAAAAATCAAAGCCCTCAACTGGCATGTAGAACTGCACTGCCACAGTAACAAACTTAACCCCGTGATTGCTACACTGCTCAAACACGAAATCCGCGTGGTAGTCGATCACTTTGGTCGGCCATCAGATAGTATACCTACCCGTGATTACGGTTTTCAGCAGCTACTAGAGTGGGGGCGTAGCGGATTAATTTGGTGCAAACTTTCCGCTGTATACCGGATGAATGCCACCACAGCAGAAGACCATAAATTTTTTGCCGCTGCCATACCCTTATTACTCGAAAATCTGGGCAGCCACCGCCTAATGTGGGGCAGCGACTGGCCACATACCCAGTATGAACAACAAATCAACCCAGTATATCTGGCTACCCAACTGAATATACTGCTACAGGATAAACAACTGGCACAAGCCTTATTATGGGATACACCAGCCAAACTGTTCAGATTTATCTAAAATATTGCCTAGCAGAAGTACAGATAACATTGCCTGACAGTGATTACAAAACGTATCGCCATTAATAATCTGCACCATAGGGTAAGCTGAATAGCTAAAGCCGGCAGCCAGCTTGCCGGCACTGCAAAGCGTATCCTGAAAAACTATCGTGCATAAGCAAATACCAGTATCCGGGTAAATAAGCAGACTGCTAATAGCTATAAATTAATAGCCAAAAATTTAGCGTTCAGAATCCCACACCTTGGCGCACAGAATATCGCAGCCGTGATAAAGCAAGTTAGCAACAATATAGCCAAGTAAAGTAAAAAAGAGTGATATCAACAAACCAGCCTGTAAATTTGCAGCTTCAAATACCGCAAACCTGCCTGTACAAAGCATCGCAATAAAGCCTTGTCATTCACTATCAATAATCAGCTCCGCTTCCTTAAACGGCACAGCTAAAGCTTATCTGAATAATGCCCACCAGCAAAAATACCAGCCGCTTAAAAGAAACGCACTCAAACAGGGGGACTGCCATTAACCCAGGAGCCAGCAGTTTAAATTCAATAACGAAACAGCTATTAACAACAGCCTCAAAAGCAGCAAAACCGGCTGCCCGACAGTGCCAATGATGACAATCCGCCTGATTATTCCAGGCATACATCAGAACAGACCCACAAACCGCCTTGCCGGCAGTTTATTGACTGAGATGAACAACGCAGTCAGTTGCAAGTAGTAACCAAATTTCCGATTCTGGGGGTATAAGTGCTACAACCACAAAAAGTAAGGAGTTTTGTGGTGCAGCATGAGTCAAAGCCATCAGCAAATTTTCTGCCGGATTCATGTATCACCAGCCTTTTCCAGCCTGCATACACTCAACTGGCCTATAAAACTATCACGTATCATTTAGATAAATGATATCAGTCAGATAGTTCAGTTAAGCCTGAATGAAGACGAAATTTCAATAGCATTTTTTATTAGTAATAAGTCTCGTATAGTGATTTCAAATCCTTTAACCATATCAAAACTGTCTATTAATTTTTGTTTTTTAACATCATTGAAATTGTATTTCCTAACATAATCGTCAACTGTCTCTTCATAAGAGAATTTTGAAGCTGGTCTGATAACATTTAAAAGCATACATTCTAAAAATTCTAAATAATAAGTATCGTTATCAGTATCATCAGGATAATGTGAATTAATATTTTCTAATACATTAGAAATAAAACTGCTTTTATTATCTCTATTCAGACTTTTATATAAATCTGGAAATTTTAATTTTAGTATATTCAATAAAAATAAAAACGTAACACAGTTATTTTTTAGAATATAAAAGTGAGTTCTGACGGCAATATTAAGAATATTGCAAAAAGCTTCTTGCTCTCTTAGTGTTAAATTATATAAACTAATAATATCTTTTAAAATTCTTATAAGAGGGTAATTGGAAAAAATGTTTCTATTTAAATATTTATCAAGTCCTAATTGTATAGATAAACTAACAATGTAATCAGATTCAACTGGGCTAGGTAGCAGATAATCAAAATCAATAAACCGGCCAGATACCCGTTAACATCCAGTCCCTGCCCATACACAGCCCTGATAGAATGGCCTAGCTGGGTTTTATCCGTAGCCAGTACAAAGACAATATTATCCACATTAAACAGATGTTTGGCTTTTTCCAGTACCTCAATAGCAAAATTAGGGCGGCAGCGATCCAGCTCATCAATAAAAATCACCAGTGGTTTCTTGTCATCATTACCGCAATAGCATTCAGCCAACCGGCTTAATGCCTGTTTGAACTCAAACAGTACCTGTTTAGATTTCTCATATTTTTCAATTTGATCTTTAGCCAAAGAAGCGCCCAGATTGGCAGTAAATTCAGCAATTTTATCTGCTTTAATGCGGCCACCTGAAATCAGGCTTCCAATGGCTGCAACAATCGGTAGCCACTCCTTGAGTGATGCATCCTTAGCCAGATACCCAATTTTATTTTTAAGGGTACTAAAAAGACCTTTGGCTTTTGATTTATTTTCACCAGATAGATTGTCAATCGCTAAACCAATTTCCCCAATCAACGCAATCAGCGCATCATCCGTGTAATCACTTTCCCATGCATTAAAATAAATAGTCGGGATATCCAGATTCTTCAGATATTGCTGCCACATCCTAATAAATGTGGTTTTACCCTGTCCCCAGCCAGCATCAATGCACAGCACAATCGATTGTTCATAGCTGGTAATAAATTGAGTCAGAATTTCAACATTGGCTTTTCTATTTAGCACATCGTTTTTAAACGGATCGGCGGCATCAATTGCCACTGGCTGACATTTCTTCAGTTTGTTGGGTTTACTCATAATCTGCTTATTCCCTCTATACTAAAAACTGTCCGGTAATCTCCGGTCATCCTGTTTCATCTAATTATTGTGCCATTATAATAGCTTATCCATTTAAAATGGCGGTTATACATGGCTGATTACAGAAAATTGGCAGAAAATATACCTATTAGCCAGATTTATAGCATCAACCCAAATACACAAACAGCAGCACCAGTACAAACCAAAAGCCAAAAAAATCAGCCACAGCGCATCATCACGGCACTTATTAACAAACTGATTTGTAATTAAATAAACAAGAAAAGTAAAGTATCGTCACCATCACCAATTTAGCCCCTGATTGCGCTATAAAGCAGACAGCCAGACTTGCTTTTATCCGCAATGGCCTTATGTGTAGCACAAACCGCCTACTGCGGTTTTAACTGTTTAAACCACAGTTATTTTTCTTGGGTTGAATTTATTTTCAGGTTACAAACGTATGAATGTCATTCAGTATCCCGGTAGCGTGTTTAAACTACATCAGCCATTTCCACCCGCCGGCGACCAGCCAGCGGCCATTCAGGGATTACTGGAAGGGCTGGAAGATGGACTGGCCAGCCAAACCCTGCTGGGCGTTACCGGCTCGGGCAAAACCTTTACCATGGCCAACGTCATCGCCCAGAGCGGCCGGCCGGCCATCATCATGGCGCATAACAAAACACTGGCCGCACAGCTATATGCCGAAATGCGCGAATTTTTCCCAGAAAACGCCGTAGAATATTTCGTATCCTACTACGACTACTACCAGCCAGAAGCCTACGTACCCAGCCGCGACCTGTTTATCGAAAAAGACTCAGCCATCAACGAACATATCGAACAGATGCGCCTGAGTGCCACCAAAAGCCTGATGCAGCGGCAGGACGTAGTTATCGTAGCCACCGTATCCGCAATTTACGGTATTGGCGATCCCAACGAATACCACCAGATGATCCTGCACCTCAAAGAAGGGCAGAAAATCGACCAGCGCGACATCATCGCCCGACTAGTAGCCATGCAATACGAACGCGGCGACATCGACTTTGCCCGTGGCTCCTTCCGCGTACGCGGCGATACAATTGACATCTTTCCCGCCGAAAGCTCCGAGCTGGCCTTACGAGTAAGCCTGTTTGACGACGAAGTCGACCGCATGCAGCTGTTTGACCCCATATCCGGCAGCCTGCAACAGCGCGTAGGGCGCTATACCGTATTCCCGTCCAGCCATTACGTTACCCCGCGTGATACCGTCTTACGCGCCTGTGAACACATCAAACAAGAGCTGGGTGAGCGCATCAGATGGTTTACCCACGAAGGGCGGCTGGTAGAAGCCCAGCGCATCGAACAACGCACCCGTTTCGATCTGGAAATGCTGTACGAAATGGGCTTTTGCAAAGGCATTGAAAACTATTCACGCCACTTTTCCGGCAAACCCGAGGGCGAACCACCACCCACCCTGATGGATTACCTGCCCAAAAACGCCCTAATGTTCATCGACGAAAGCCACGTTACCGTCAGCCAGATTGGCGGCATGTACAAAGGCGATGCCTCACGCAAACAAAACCTGGTAGATTATGGCTTCCGCCTGCCATCCGCTCGCGACAACCGCCCATTAAAATTCCATGAATTCGAGCGCGTAATGCCACAAACCATCTTCGTATCCGCCACTCCGGCCAAATACGAAGAAGAACATGCCGGCCAGATAGTCGAACAAGTAGTACGCCCCACCGGCCTTATCGACCCGGAAATCATCATCCGCCCCGTAGCCACACAAGTAGATGACCTACTGTCTGAAATCAACATCCGCCGCCAGAAAGGCGAGCGCGTACTAGTCACCACCCTGACCAAGCGCATGTCCGAACAGCTCACCGACTATTATGCCGAACTTGGCGTAAAAGTACGCTACCTGCACAGCGACATCGACACCGTAGAGCGCGTAGAAATCATACGCGACCTGCGTCTGGGGCTGTTTGACGTACTGGTAGGCATCAACTTACTGCGTGAAGGATTAGATATACCAGAAGTTTCACTCGTAGCCATACTCGATGCCGACAAAGAAGGCTTTCTGCGCAGCCATCGCAGCCTGATACAAACCATCGGCCGCGCCGCACGTAACGTAAACGGCAAAGCCATCCTGTATGCCGACAGAATCACCGACTCCATGAAAGCCGCCATCGACGAAACCGAGCGCCGCCGCGCCCGCCAGATAGCCTTCAATACCGAACACGGCATCGTACCGCAGCAAATCAAAAAACAAGTACGCGACCTCATCGATGGCGTTTATCACGACGAAAACAGCAGCAAAGGCCGTGGCCGAAGCAAACTCAAAGTAGGCGAAATTCACAACGAAGACGATGCCGTTAAAGAAATCGCCAAACTCGAAAAAGCCATGCAGGCTGCCGCGCGCGATTTACAATTTGAAGAAGCTGCCCAGATTCGCGACAAAATCCGCGCCATCAAAGAAAACCTGCTGTTTGGAGCCAGCGACACCTAAACCACCAGCGTAGCTACCCGCAAGCATCTGCCAGAGCATCTTGCCGGTAGCCAGAACAGACCAGCCAACCTAGGACACATACCATGCAGCACCAGCCAGCACACCAGCCATCCGCATTAGCCCGGGTGCTCACAGTTATCCTGCAAACCATCACCAGCATAATCATAGCCAGCGCATTCTACAGCATACTGTTTTACTGTAATGACAGCAGCAGCCTGCATTTCATCCATACCAGCATACACAGCAGCGCCGACATCAAATATACATTACTCATCGAAATGCTGATACTGGTATACACATCTTATGCAGCCTTTATCCCCTCATTACTGGCCGCCATATGTGCCAGCTGCATAATCAACAACCATCCCCGTTATCGCATCACCATCGGCGCAGCCATCGTCGCACTGCTATGCACACTTCTGCAACACTTCCTGTGCAGATGGCCGCTAGACTGGATACCACTGCTACTTATCACACTGGCTGCCGCCCTCAGCGCCCTGTATTTTTCTCGGCCGAAACCACCGGCACAGAAACACTAGTTGTCATATCACAACACCGGCTACTGACCATACAGCCCGCCTCACATCAACACCGCCAGACAAATTATTGTAACCACAGCAATAAATTAAATACTGGCAGAGCCGGTACAATCACCCGCAGTTATCATAAAATAGCATCGTCATGTGGTTGAAAAAACAATTACATTAATAATCAATTAGCTAAATACCATAAAAACATAACATCCCCGTGTAGCCCCCAAATTACTATTGCTGCCGGCAAACAAAAGTGCTTAAATTAAGGTCTGATTATTGTCAATGATTTAAGTCAAAAATACATAAATCACACCAACATTGAATGCTCCTTGTGCGAACTACCACATAAACATTTACTCAGCACAGCCTGAAGAGAAGAGAGAAGAGTTTGCCTTATGAAAAACACCAACAGCGATAGTTCAGCAGACGTAGTACTAATCGGCGCCGGCATAATGAGCGCAACACTGGGGACATTTCTCAAAGAATTACAGCCAGACTGGCAGATCAGCATCTATGAACGTCTTGCCGACGTTGCTACCGAAAGCTCCGATGCATGGAACAACGCCGGCACCGGCCACTCAGCCCTGTGCGAACTCAACTACACACCAGAATTAAAAGACGGCACCATCGAAGTATCCAAAGCCATCAAAATAATCGAACAATTCGAATTGTCCAAACAATTCTGGGCATCACTTGTCGATGCCGGCTTAATTGCCGATCCCGGCGAATTTATCCGCAGCGTACCCCACATGAGCCTGGTATGCGGAGAAGCAGACGTAGCCTTCTTGCGCAAACGTTTCGCAGCACTACAGCAATACCGCCTGTTTCAAGACATGCTCTATAGCGAAGACAAAGAGCAGATTAGCCAGTGGATACCCCTCATGATGCAGGGACGGAACAACCACGAACCCGTTGCCGTCACATGGTCAGACCTTGGCACCGATGTTAACTATGGCGCCTTAAGCCGCATCCTCATTAACAACCTCACCAGCCACGGCTGCCAGCTGCATCTGCAACATGAAATAATCGACCTCAGACAGCAGAACGGCCGCTGGCACCTCCACATCAGAGACCTTACAAACGGCACCCATCAGCAAGTATCAGCCCGCTTCGTCTTTATCGGTGCCGGAGGCGGCTCCCTGCACCTATTACAAAAAAGCCGTATCGAAGTCAGCAAAGGCTATGGCGGCTTTCCCGTATCCGGCCAGTGGCTGGTGTGTAAAAATCCCGACATCGTCAGCCAGCATAACGCCAAAGTTTATGGCAAAGCTTCAGTCGGCGCACCACCCATGAGCGTGCCCCATCTCGACAAACGAGTCATCAACGGCGAAGAAGCCTTACTCTTTGGTCCCTTTGCCGGTTTTACCACCAAATTTCTCAAACGCGGTTCCTTTCAAGACTTATTCAAAACCCTGAACCTTGCCAACATCCGCCCCATGCTCACCGTAGGCGTACACAACTTTGCCCTTGAACATTACCTCATTCAGCAGGTTAGATTAAGCTTTGCCGACCGCATGAAAGAATTGCGTACCTTCTATCCCGAGGCACGCGATCAGGACTGGCATCTGGCCGTTGCCGGCAATCGCGTACAAGTAATCAAAAAAGACCCACAAAAAGGCGGCGTACTGCAATTTGGTACCGAGCTCGTAAAATCCACCGATGGCACACTGGCAGCATTATTAGGCGCCTCCCCCGGAGCCTCCACCTCCGTATCCATCATGCTTGAGCTGCTCGAACACTGCTTTCCCGGCAAAGTTAGCAACGAATGGGCACCAACACTGCACAAATGGATACCCAGCTACGGCCAGAAGCTCGAACACAACCCCGCACTCGTACAACATATTCGCGACTGGACTGCCAAATCCCTTCGTTTACACACCCCGAAGCACACCAATAACCAATAAACACACACATCAATCAGCAACATTGCCACAAATTACCTACCAAATTCCTGCCGAATTTGGTTTTTTTATTTTCGCCACAAATATCACCAACACCAGCCATAAACAACACCAGCCCAGCAAACATAACCCCGTACTACCATATTCACCCAGCACAACATCTTAAAAAATAAACATAAATTTTAAAAATGTAAAAAAACTTGCCATAACTACAAAATCTCTTTATATTAACCCTGTTAAATAACATAGACTTACAAAGTTGTATTTATAACTATAATCCGTAGCACATAACGCCACTGTATCTTCACAGATACAGTGGCGTTATCCTTACAATACATCATTCCCAGCTTCTCTACACCATTTCAACACCATCACCACCACAAAAATCCAGCCCCCCCATAGCCAAACAGCAGCATACCAAAACCACATAAATAAAAAAATATTCCAGAATCATCAAAAACCAAAATAGAGCAACATAATATTAACTAAAGCAAAAAATCAGCATAATAATGCCCTAGCATTAACAGCATTCGTGTAAATATACCAAAATAAACAGCCTTCAAAACCAAAAATACAAAATCACCAATACCAGCAAATAGCAAAACCCACTAGCTACTACAGCCGTACCAGATTCATTACCTGTTTCTAGCGATAAATACGCAATATCCTGCCGCAAAGCAGCCAATTTCCGCAGTAAAATATCCACATCAACACAGCCACAGCATTACAGCTAGCTATTAGCTAAATTTTTGATATAAATCATAAAAACCCGAAACAGCACCGCAATCAGGCAATAAAAGCAAAGGCGAACAGAATTAACCTCAAAGTTAACCACACACTTCCAGCCCCAAATACGCAATATCCTGCCGTAAAGCGGCCGGTTTCCGCAGCAAAATACCTGTATCAATATAGCCAGCAATATAAAATATCCACATCAACACAGCCGCGGCATTACAGCTAGCTATCAGATAAATTTCTGATATAAATCATAAAAATCTGCAACAACCCTGCAATCAGGCAGCAAAGGCAAAGGCGAACATAGTTAACCTCAAAGTTAACCACACACTTCCAGCCCCAAATACGCAATATCCTGCTGCAAAGCAGCCGGTTTCCGCAGCAAAAAATCTGTATCAACATACTCAGCCATATAAAATATCCATATCAACACGGCCGCGGCAGCATAGCCAATAATTGGGTAAAATATTGATATATGTTATGAAAAACCATAACAAAGCGGCAAGCAGGTTGTAATACAAAAGTTAATCAGCCAAACCAGAAACTAACAATCACCCCATTACAAAAACATCATAGCGAGAATTAAATGACTGGGAAAAAAGCAGCTACCACAAGCACAGTTATCCGGCGGGCAATATTTATCCTGTCAGCCGCTGCCATCACCTCATGTAGCAGCTTTGAACCATTTGTAGGTGTAACCTCTGGCAAAAACAAATCCTATGCCGCGCCGGTAGAAGCAGTCGAATACAACTATGAAAATATGGCTGGTGGCAGTATTAATGGTGGCTGTATTCCCGGTACTAATGGCGTGGATGATTACGAAGTAGGTAAAAAACGCTATGGCGGTGGTTCCACCTGTGGCGCTGCCCATCTGCCAGCCAAATGGAAGCCGGGCATGACTGCGCGGATTTACTGGAAAGTCTATCCTTATCCTGGTTGGCATGCTAGGGTATTAAATGTTCCTGGGTTAGTTAGGGATAGAAATGAATTAGCTGCAATTGACCAGTATGATGAAAACTATTCAGCAGAAATTCCTTTACCACCGCCACCAGCATTTGCCGGTGATGATTTTGGCAAAGTAAGAAATATTACCGTCCATTTTCTGGCTTGTAATCAGATTTTTATTGATTATGGTACCAGACAAGAAAATGCACCCGAAATAGTGAAAAAGCAATTTGAACTATTTGCCAAAAGCCAGAAACTCTGCACCCCGCGCCCGTCTATAAAATCGATGGCAGATTACCGGCGTAATAAAGCTAAGCTGGATGCGATTAAAGCAGAGCGGCAAAATATCCCGCAGGTAATCCTGCCTGAATATATTCAGGAATTAGAGCGGCAAGGCAAATTGCCAGTACCAGGTAAATAAACCTAAGCTCATACCCAACACAGCCGCCTACATTTTCGCGGCGGCTGATTCGCCTGTATCAGCAGATATGCTCCCTATAATATAGCTCTGGCTATCAGACTTCAGTCCCAAATACGCAATATCCTGCCGTAAAGCAGCTAGTTTCCGCAGTAAAATATCTATATCAACACAGCCGCGGCATTACAGCTAGCTATTAGCTAAATTTTTGATATAAATCATAAAAATCTGCAACAGCACCGCAATCAGGCAGCAAAGGCAAAGGCGAACAGAGTTAACCTGAAAGTTAACCACTTATTCACAGCCCCAAATACGCAATATCCTGCCGTAAAGCGGTCGGTTTCCGCAGCAAAAAATCTGTATCAACATACTTAGCCATATAAAATACCCATATCAATACAGCCGCGGCAGTATAGCCAATAATTGGGTAAAATATTGATATATGTTATGAAAATCCATAACAAAGTGGCAAGCAGGTTATAAAATAAAAGTTAACCAGCCAAACCAGAAACTAATAATCACCCCATTACAAAAACACCATAGCGAGAATTAAATGACTGGGAAAAAAGCAGCTACCACAAGCACAATTATCCGGCGGGCAATATTTATCCTGTCAGCAGCAGCCATCACCTCATGCAGCAGCTTTGAACCATTTGTAGGTGTAACCTCTGGTAAAAACAAATCCTATGCCGCTCCGGTAGAAGCATTGAATTACACAATTGAGACTGTGCATGATGGCAGCATTAATGGCGGTTGTATCCCTAACACATCAGGGGTAGAAGATAATGAAATAGGTAGGCAACGTTTTGGTGGAGGTTCTACCTGTGGTGCCGCCCATCTGCCAGCCAAATGGAAGCTGGGTATGACTGCGCGAATTTATTGGACAGATCTGCCTTATCCAGATTGGCGACCAAAAGTATTAAATAAGCCCGGATTGGTTTTTGATGAGAATGAATATCAAACCATAATGCAGTATACTGAAAATCATTCAGCGGAAATTCCTTTACCACCGCCGCCAGTATCTATGGGCGATGATTTTGGCAAGGTAAGTAATATCACCGTCCATTTTCTGGCGTGTAATCAGATTTTTATTGATTATGGCACTATGGAAGATGAGTCTCGTGAGGTAGTAAAAAAACAGTTTGCTCTATTTGCTAAAAGCCAGAAACTCTGCACCCCGCGCCCGTCTATAAAATCGATGGCGGATTACCGGCGCAATAAAGCCAGGCTCGATGCGATTAAAGAGGAACGGCAAAATATTCCGCAGGTAATACTGCCTGAGTATATTCAGGAATTAGAGCAGCAAGGCAAATTGCCAGTGCCAGGCAAATAAACCTAAGCCCATGCCCGACACAGCCGCCAGCATTTCCTTGGCGGCTGATTCGACTGTATCAACACAGCCGCGGCATTACAGCTAGCTATTAAATAAATTTTTGATATAAATCATAAAAATCTGCAACAGCACTGCAATCAGGCAGCAAAGGCAAAGGCAAACAGAGTTAACCTAAAAGTTAACCACTTATTCACAGCCCTAAATACGCAATATCCTGCCGCCAAGCAGCCGGTATCCGCAGCAAAATATCTGTATCAACATGCTTAACCATATAATATATCCATATCAATACAGTCGCGGCAGTATAGCCAATAATTGGGTAAAATATTGATATATGTTATGAAAATCCATAACAAAGCGGCAAGCAGGTTGTAAGATAAAAGTTAACTGTCCAGATTCGAGACTAACAAGCACCTCATTACAAAAACACCATAGCGAGAATTAAATGACTGGGAAAAAAGCAGCTATCACCAGCACAATTATCCGGCGGGCAATACTGATACTGTCAGCAGCAGCCATCACCTCATGTAGCAGCTTTGAACCATTTGTAGGCGTAACCTCTGGTAAAAACAAATCCTATGCGGCGCCGGTAGAAGCCCTCGAATACAACTATGAAAATATCTCTGGTGGTTCGATTAATGGTGGCTGTATTCCCAATACACCCGGTGTAGATGATTACGAAGTAGGTAAAAAACGCTATGGTGGTGGCTCCACCTGTGGCGCTGCCCATCTGCCCGCCAGATGGAAGCCGGGCATGACTGTGCGTGTTTATTGGCGGGTTTTACCTTATCCGGGCTGGCATGCCAGAGTATTAAATTTACCGGGAGTTAATTTTGATGAGAATGAGCGAGCAATTATTCAGCAATATAGTGAGAATCATTCAGCAGAAATTCCTTTACCACCACCACCACCATCTGCCGGTGATGATTTTGGCAAAGTAGCAAATATCACTGTCCATTTTCTGGCGTGTAATCAGCTATATATTACTTATGGCACAGTAGAAGAGGGTAAAAATACCCCCATGCATTACAAGCTATTTGCCAAAAGCCAGAAACTCTGTACCCCGCGCCCGTCTATAAAATCGATGGCGGATTACCGGCGCAATAAAGCCAAGCTCGATGCGATTAAAGCAGAGCGGCAAAATATCCCGCAGGTAATCCTGCCTGAGTATATTCAGGAATTAGAGCAGCAAGGTAAATTGCCAGTGCCAGGCAAATAAACCTAAGCCCATGCCCGACACAGCCGCCTACATTTTCGCGGCGGCTGATTCGCCTGTATCAGCAGATATGCTCCCTATAATATAGCTCTGGCTATCAGACTTCAGTCCCAAATACGCAATATCCTGCCGTAAAGCAGCTAGTTTCCGCAGTAAAATATCTATATCAACACAGCCGCGGCATTACAGCTAGCTATTAGCTAAATTTTTGATATAAATCATAAAAATCTGCAACAGCACCGCAATCAGGCAGCAAAGACAAAGGCGAACAGAGTTAACCTGAAAGTTAACCACTTATTCACAGCCCTAAATACGCAATATCCTGCCGCAAAGCAGCCGGTTTCCGCAGTAAAATATCTGTATCAATATAGCCAGCAATATAAAATATCCATATCAATACAGCCGCGGCAGTATAGCTAATAATTGGGTAAAATATTGATATATGTTATGAAAATCCATAACAAAGCGGCAAGCAGGTTGTAAGGCAAAAGTTAACCAGCCAAACCCGAGACTAACAATCACCTTATTACAAAAACACCATAGCGAGAATTAAATGACTGGGAAAAAAGCAGCTACCACAAGCACAATTATCCGGCGGGCAATACTGCTACTGTCAGCCGCCGCCATCACCTCATGTAGCAGCTTTGAACCATTTGTAGGTGTAACTTCTGGTAAAAACAAATCCTATGCGGCACCGGTAGAAGCCCTTGAATACAACTATGAAAATATCTCTGGTGGCAGCATTAATGGTGGCTGTATTCCAAAAACACCGGGTGTGGATGATTATGAAGTGGGTAAAAAACGCTATGGCGGAGGCGGCTCCTGTGGCGCCGCCTATCTGCCAGCCAAATGGAAGCCGGGTATGACTGCGCGTGTTTATTGGAAAGTTTTTCCTTATCCGGGCTGGCGTGCACGAGGCTTAAACTTGCCGGGAGTTGTTATAGATCGTAAAGAATCGGTTATTATTGATCAATATGATGAAAACTATTCAGCAGAAATTCCTTTACCGCCGCCGCCAGCATTTGCCGGTGATGATTTTGGCAAAGTAAGAAATATTACCGTCCATTTTCTGGCGTGTAATCAGATTTTTATTGATTATGGTACCAGACAAGAAAATGCACCCGAAATAGTGAAAAAGCAATTTGAACTATTTGCCAAAAGCCAGAAACTCTGCACCCCGCGCCCCTCTATAAAATCCATGGCAGATTATCGGCGCAATAAGGCCAAGCTGGATGCAATTAAAGCAGAGCGGCAGAATATCCCGCAGGTGATATTACCTGAGTATATTCAGGAATTAGAGCGGCAAGGCAAATTGCCAGTGCCAGGCAAATAAGCCTAAGCCCATACCCAACACAGCCGCCTACATTTTCGCGGCGGCTGATTCGCCTGTATCAGCAGATATGCACCGATAATATAGCTCCGGCTATCAGACTTCAGCCCCAAATACGCAATATCCTGCCGTAAAGCGGTCGGTTTCCGCAGCAAAATACCTGTATCAACACAGCCGCGGCATTACAGCTAGCTATTAAATAAATTTTTGATATAAATCATAAAAATCTGCAACAGCACTGCAATCAGGCAGCAAAGGCAAAGGCGAACAGAATTAACCTCAAAGTTAACCACTTATTCACAGCCCTAAATACGCAATATCCTGCTGCAAAGCAGCCGGTTTCCGCAGCAAAATACCTGTATCAACATGCTTAACCATATAAAATACCCACTTCAACACAGCCGCGGCATTACAGCTAGCTATCAGATAAATTTTTGATATAAATCATAAAAACCTGCAACAACCCTGCAATCAGGCAGCAAAAGCAAAGGCGAACAGAGTTAACCTGAAAGTTAACCACTTATTCACAGCCCCAAATACGCAATATCCTGCTGCAAAGCAGCCGGTATCCGCAGCAAAATATCTGTATCAACATGCTTAACCATATAATATATCCATATCAACACGGCCGCGGCAGTATAGCCAATAATTGGGTAAAATATTGATATATGTTATGAAAATCCATAACAAAGCGGCAAGCAGGTTGTAAGACAAAAGTTAATCAGCCAAACCAGAAACTAACAATCATCCCATTACAAAAACACCATAGCGAGAATTAAATGACTGGGAAAAAAGCAGCTACCACAAGCACAATTATCCGGCGGGCAATATTTATCCTGTCAGCAGCAGCCATCACCTCATGTAGCAGCTTTGAACCATTTGTAGGTGTAATCTCTGGCAAAAACAAATCCTATGCCGCGCCGGTAGAAGCCCTCGAATACAATTATGAAAATATGTCAGGTGGCGGCATTAATGGTGGCTGTATTCCAAAAACACCCGGTGTGGATGATTATGAAGTAGGTAAAAAACGCTATGGTGGCGGTTCTACCTGTGGTGCCGCCCATCTGCCCGCCAGATGGAAGCCGGGCATGACTGCGCGAGTTTATTGGCGGGTTTTACCTTATCCGGGCTGGCATGCCAGAGGCTTAAATGTGCCCGGTATGGTTAGAGATCCTAATGAAGTGAATATTATCAGACAGTATCATGAAAACTATTCAGCGGAGATTCCTTTACCGCCACCACCGCCATCTGCCGGCGATGATTTTGGCAAAGTAAGAAATATCACTGTTCATTTTCTGGCGTGTAATCAGCTATATATTACTTATGGCACAGTAGAGGAGGGTAAAAATACTCCCATGCATTACAAGCTATTTGCCAAAAGCCAGAAACTCTGCACCCCGCGCCCGTCTATAAAATCGATGGCGGATTACCGGCGCAATAAAGCTAAGCTGGATGCGATTAAAGCAGAGCGGCAAAATATCCCGCAGGTAATACTGCCTGAATATATTCAGGAATTAGAGCAGCAAGGTAAATTGCCAGTACCAGGCAAATAAACCTAAGCTCACACCCAACACAGCCGCCTACATTTTCGCGGCGGCTGATTCGCCTGTATCAGCAGATATGCACTTTAGAATAGACTAAATTGCTGCTATACATTATTAAAACCTGCAACAGCACTGCAACCAAGCAGCAAAAGCAAAGGCAGATAGAGTTAACCTCAAAGTTAACCACACACTTCCAGCCCCAAATACGCAATATCCTGCCGTAAAGCGGCCGGTTTCCGCAGCAATATATCTGTATCAACACAGCCGCGGCATTACAGCTAGCTATTAGATAAATTTTTGATATAAATCATAAAAATCTGCAACAGCACTGCAATCAGGCAGTAAAAGCAAAGGCGAACAGAGTTAACTCCAAAGTTAACCACACACTTCCAGCCCTAAATACGCAATATCCTGCTGCAAAGCGACCGGTTTCCGCAGCAAAATATCTGTATCAATATAGCCAGCAATATAAAATATCCATATCAACACAGCCGCGGCAGTATAGCTAATAATTGAGTAAAATATTGATATATGTTATGAAAAACCATAACAAAGCGGCAAGCAGGTTGTAAGACAAAAGTTAACCAGCCAAACCCGAGACTAACAATCACCTCATTACAAAAACACCATAGCGAGAATTAAATGACTGGGAAAAAAGCAGCTACCACAAGCACAATTATCCGGCGGGCAATACTGATACTGTCAGCCGCCGCCATCACCTCATGTAGCAGCTTTGAACCATTTGTGGGTGTAACCTCTGGTAAAAACAAATCCTATGCGGCGCCGGTAGAAGCCCTCGAATACAACTATGAAAATATGTCGGGTGGCGGCATTAATGGCGGCTGTATTCCAAAAACACCGGGTGTGGATGATTATGAGGTAGGTAAAAAACGCTATGGTGGTGGCTCCACCTGTGGCGCTGCCTATCTGCCCGCCAAATGGAAGCTGGGTATGACTGCACGAGTTTATTGGCGGGTTTTACCTTATCCGGGCTGGCATGCCAGAGTATTAAATTTACCGGGAGTTAATTTTGATGAGAATGAGCGAGCAATTATTCAGCAATATAGTGAGAATCATTCAGCAGAAATCCCTTTACCGCCACCACCAGCATTTGCCGGTGATGATTTTGGCAAGGTAAGAAATATCACAGTTCATTTTCTGGCGTGTAATCAGATTTTTATTGATTATGGTACCAGACAAGAAAATGCACCCGAAATAGTGAAAAAGCAATTTGAACTATTTGCCAAAAGCCAGAAACTCTGCACCCCGCGCCCGTCTATAAAATCAATGGCGGATTACCGGCGCAATAAAGCCAAGCTCGATGCAATTAAGGCAGAACGGCAAAATATCCCGCAGGTAATACTGCCTGAATATATTCAGGAATTAGAGCGGCAAGGCAAATTGCCAGTGCCAGGCAAATAAGCCTAAGCCCATGCCCGACACAGCCGCCAGCATTTCCTTGGCGGCTGATTCGCCTGTATCAGCAGATATGCACTTTAGAATAGGCTAAATTGTTGCTATATATTATTAAAACCTGCAACAACCCTGCAATCAGGCAGCAAAAGCAAAGATAGATAGAGTTAACTCCAAAGTTAACCACTTACTTCCAGCCCCAAATACGCAATATCCTGCCGTAAAGCAGCTAGTTTCCGCAGTAAAATATCTATATCAACACAGCCGCGGTATTACAGCTAGCTATTAGCTAAATTTCTGATATAAATCATAAAAACCTGCAACAACCCTGCAATCAGGCAGCAAAAGCAAAGGCGAACAGAGTTAACTCCAAAGTTAACCACTTACTTCCAGCCCCAAATACGCAATATCCTGCCGCAAAGCAGCCAATTTCCGCAGTAAAATACCTGTATCAACACAGCCGCAGCATTACAGCTAGCTATTAGCTAAATTTCTGATATAAATCATAAAAATCTGCAACAGCACTGCAATCAGGCAGCAAAAGCAAAGGCGAACAGAGTTAACCTGAAAGTTAACCACACACTTGCAGCTCCAAATACGCAATATCCTGCTGTAAAGCAGCCGGCATCCGCAGCAAAATATCTGTATCAGCATACTTAGCCATATAAACTACCCATATCAACATAGCCGCTTGTTTTTAATATGGCGGCTAACACCACTATCTAATAGGCAATGGTTTGGCAAAGTAAGTAATATTGGCGTCCATTTTCTGGCATGTAATCAGATATTTATTGATTATGCTGCCAAGCAGGAAAAGGCGCCCGAAATAGTGAAAAAGCAATGTGAACTATTTGCCCCAAGCCAGAAACGCTGCACTCCGCGCCCGTCTGTAACACCCGTGGCAGAGTATCGGCGCTATAAAAACAAGCTGAATGCGATTAACAACAGTATGAAAATAAATATTGCCTGAATATATTCATGAATTGCAGCAGCAAGGTTAACTGCCGGCACTTTTTAAGTAAACTTTTATTTAATTTTATTATTTGCAGCCATAATCAGCTTATATATAGACAGCTTTACCATTAAAACCACAATAAATTTACGCTTGCGCGGCTGTTATCAGACAGGTTTAAGCAATAATATGCCATAAAATAATAATAACATATAACAAAATGCTAAAAATACCAAGCCAGCCATGGGTAGCATCAACATATCAGAAAATATTCTGCGCGCCAGCTTATAATTAAGTAAAATATTGATATATAATCAAAAATCAAGGAATAAGCTATAAGCTTAAGATATAAAAACGCAGCAGTGTTATTACTGGACATTAAAAAATTTAAGTTAACCAGTAAATAGCAATATAAAAATAATCTAATTATTAATATAAGTATAACAGGAGTAAGCCATGTCTGAAAAATTCCCAGCAAGCATATTTAAACTTGTAAAGTTAACTTTACTTTTACTGTTAGCAGTAGCCATTACTTCATGCAGCGGCGGCTTTGAACCATTTGTAGGTGTAACCTCTGGCAAAAACAAATCTTATGCGGCGCCGGTAGAAGCAGTCGAATACAACTATGAAAATATGTCGGGTGGCAGCATTAATGGCGGCTGTATTCCCGGTACTAATGGTGTGGATGATTATGAGGTAGGCAAAAAACGCTATGGCGGTGGCTCCACCTGTGGCGCCGCTCATCTGCCAGCCAAATGGAAGCCGGGCATGACTGCGCGTGTTTATTGGCGGGTTTTACCTTATCCGGGATGGCGGCCAAGAATGTTAAATCTACCAGGGGTTAATTTTGATGAGAAAGAATCCGCAGCTATAAAACAGTATGATGAAAATCATTCAGCAGAAATCCCTTTACCTCCACCACCGCCATCTGCCGGCGATGACTTTGGCAAAGTAGCAAATATCACTGTTCATTTTCTGGCGTGTAATCAGCTATATATTACTTATGGCACAGTAGAGGAGGGTAAAAATACCCCCATGCATTACAAGCTATTTGCCAAAAGCCAGAAACTCTGCACCCCGCGCCCGTCTATAAAATCGATGGCAGATTACCGGCGCAATAAAGCCAAGCTCGATGCGATTAAGGCAGAACGGCAAAATATTCCGCAGGTAATCCTGCCTGAGTATATTCAGGAATTAGAACGGCAAGGTAAATTGCCGGTATCCGCCAAGTAAACTGTTGTTGTATTGCTACCACGGCCGTGCCGCTATTAGTGCGGGCACGGCCGTAATATCTTCTTCAGTGCCTGTATTTTGATATATGTAAATAAAAACTTAAAATTTGTATGAATAATGTTAATATTATCGCTATAATCACTGTATATAAGGCATTGGAATATCAGCCATATCTGGCTGAAGCACCACTGGCAGAAGAGCGATTTCCGCAACTGGCTGTATTTAGAAAAACATTGCCCGATTTTGTTGCTCATACGCCGTAGATAGCCGCAATACCTGTTGCCGGCTGCCCGCAGCCCAGCTTTTTGTATCAATTAGTTGAAGAGGAAGCCCGCCATGGCTGAACATGACGATAATAAACCACAACCAGTATCGCCGGCTGCTGATGCCGCGCCGGCAGCCGCTACACGGCACCAGCACAATAATCCGCATAACCACACCATCAGCCTGGATGGCATTACTGCCGGCCATAAACCAGAGCAGAACGATTATGGTATTTACACTGATGCCGAAGTGGCCGATGCCGCCAATCGCGCTCCGGCACCCAGCCGCAAAAAGCCGGATTCAGCTAAAAAAAAGCCGTCACAGCAGCCCGGCACAACACCACCGCCAGCTATCCCCGATGCGCCCGATATGCCGCCAATCCCAACTTTGGAAAGCCGCATTCAGGAAATGGCCGCGCCATTTATGCCGGCCATTAAGCCGATAGAATTTCAGTGGCCGGGCATACTTAAGCCAGATGAATTTCCCACCGCTGCCGGTGGCCGCCTGCCGGCGTCCATCAACAGCATTCACCACAACCGCAAAGACAACCATTTTATCGACCGCACCAAGGCCAAGCCCTGCCAAAAAGTGCTGAAACTCAGCTTCTTTTTTGATGGCACCAATAACCACGAAAAGGCCGATAGCGTGGTTTCCGGCGCCACTCCGCCCACAGCTGAGCAGCTAGACCCGCTCAAAGATACCGCCGCCCAGCAGGCTAAGCTGATTCAGGCTTATACCTACCCGCGTACCACTAATGTGGCGCGTCTGTTTCATGCCTGTATGGGCGCCGGTGGACTGCCGGGCGATAATAATCGCGATGAGGAAATGATTAAAAATGGCTGGTTTAAGCATTATATTCAGGGCGTGGGCACCCGCTTTGAAGAAATCGGCGATGCCAATCCGGGGATGCTTGGCGAAGCGCTGGCCAGATTTGGCGAGGCGCGCATTAACTGGGGGTTAACCCGTATCTGCGCCAGCCTGGGTATCTGCAAAATATTTAATGAAAAAGAATTGCCGTTAGAAACGGCGCAGAAAATGGTAAAAAGCATGGATTGCCGTGCCGGGCGCAAAGCGCAGCTTGACGGCTTTCTTGATACCTTGCAGCGGCCAGATTCCACCCCCTTGCCGAAAGCGATTAAGCTGTATGTTGTGGGCTTTTCCCGTGGCGCCGCCGAAGCGCGCACCTTTATCAACTGGCTGCTCGATTATCTGCTCGACCGCGATGAAAATGCCGCTGCCCGCGCCCAGTTGGCGCAGTTGCTGGTGCAGCAGGCACAGGAGCGCATCGCGCAGCGGCAGGATAACCGCGCCGCGGCCGAAGCCGCTGCTGAAGCCGCCGCAGCCGCCAAGCAGGAGGATGCACCAGATAAGGATAAGGAACCAGCCGCGGCCGCGCCTGCCAGCCCGGTAAACAGTGCTGCCGATAAGGCCGCCATTCAGCGCGTGCAGGCGCAGGCCGCCGCCATGCGTTCCGCCGCACCCAAAGCATCTAAAGGTAAAGCAGCTACTGCGCCCGCTGGCGAGCAGCCCTATCAGGGCATTGAGCTTAAGCTGCTGGGTATTCCTATCTATATCGAAATGTGCGGCCTGTTTGATACTGTGGCTACCGTGGGCATGTCGCCGCTGGTAGCGATGGTTACCGGCCATTGTGCGTGGGCACACCGCACCATGTCCTTACAGCGCGCCGGCAGCGCCGGCTTTGTTAAAAACTGCTACCAATTTGTTTCCGCTCATGAGCAGCGCAAAAGCTTTTGTGTCGACAGCATCTGCGTTGATGGCGGCTATCCCAAAGGCAATTTTAAGGAATACGTTTATCCGGGGGTGCATTCTGATATTGGCGGTGGCTATCCGCCCGGCGAGCAGTTTAAAAGCAACTACGGTATGGGGCATGTGCTGGCACAGATTACCCTGCATGATATGTATGCGTATTGCTGGCAGCATGGTATGCCTTTGCAGATATCACCTGATCATCCGGCATTAAAAAAAGATATGCAAAAGCATCCGCGCTTTAAGCTGAAGAACTATGAAATTATGAATAGAGAGACAGCTGAGGAATTTGATACTAAGCCGGAAATGGTAAAGCTTTTCAATGCCTGGGTGAAAACACTGGAAACTACGAATATCAGCACCGCGCTGCAAAAACAGATTCATCATTTCACTGCCTACCGTATTCTGCGCTGGGTGCGCTCCGGTATCGGCGGCTATGCGCGCTTTCTGGGCTTGCAGCTTAATGCCGATGGCAGCCTTGGCGAAAAGGAAAATAAAGCCGCCAAAAAAGCCCGCACCAAACTGATCGGGCAGGGGCGCAAAGAGGCCAACGAAGCCGGCAAGAGCAATATACGCACTACCCCGGTGGTAGATAATGATGAAATGTGGCAGCAGGCCGGGCTCGACAATATACCTAAAGCCGAGCGCAGCAAGTTTCTTAACGGCATCATCAATAAAAATTACGTTGCCGGTAACGATGGCTGGGATTTAATCGAAGGCGCCAAAGAATTCAAAGCCGATTACCTGCATGAATTCCATCTGGAAAACATGCTCTCGGCGGGTTTTCTGGTATCCACCATGCTTGCCGGCAGCATGTATATGCTCAATAACGATGATGAAGCGGCTGAATACAAAGATATCCACGATAATGGCGATACCCTGTATTTCGGCACCGAGCCTTCCAAGCTTAAAACGCCGGAGCCAGACACCAGGCCGCTACCTATTCCCCCGCTGGCGAAAACCTTTGTGGCGCAGAAATATCCTGCCGGCGCGCAGGGCGAAGATGGCAAAGAGCGCCAATACCCGTGGGAATTTTCAGCGCAGGAAATCTATGATATGTTGTGCAATGCCGATAAAGGTTCGTTTGTCAGTGGCGCCATGCTTAATATGCTGCGCCAGCGCTATCAGCATGTACGCGGCTTAAACCTTGCGGGAAACGTAGCCAAAGATATCTGGAAACGGCTACAGCAGGCCGATATGCGCGACAGAGTGGTATTGCGGCAAAGGCTGAAAACCCATGCAGAAAAATATTCCGCCACCTATCCGCAGATGGTGGAGATTTTCGACAACCAGATACACGATTCGCGAGCCTGGTTTATGCATGATTCTGTGCTGAGCAGCCGCGAACCTTTCACCAGCTATTTTGCCCATCGCATTGTTTTCAGTGGCGGCTTTTCCAATAAGCCACTCTCGCCCGTGTTGCTGGCGGAGCGCATTGTTGGTATTGCCGGTATTGCCCGCAGCGCCTATCTGGGCGTGAAATACGGCAATCCCGCCTATATCCTGATAGGCCTGAACAATCCCGAGCTTTTTGTTACCGCCGCCGATAAAGCTGCATGGAGCCTGCTCACCAAAGACTATGAAGTATTAGCCATCGACCCCGATACCGGTAAAATCTTGCCCAGCAGCGACAATCTGAAAAAGCTGCGCCAGTTCAGCAAAGACATGCAAACCGCGCTCGAACAGATTAAGAGCGAATATGCCAGGCAGGAGCCATGGACAGACAAGGATTTTGTCAACCAAACGCTTGATCAGGTTATCCAGAACAGCGATGAAACCATCAAAAATCTGAATGAAATCCGTGAGCTGCTGATGGAGCAGCAACGAACACTCAGCCGGTTGAGTGAATCCGGCCCGGAGCTGGCGCAGCAGGCAGATCAGATAGGGGAAATGCTGGATAAGGTAAGCAGCAATCAGCAGCAGTTGCAAGCCGCAGTAGAGCAGGCCAAGGCCGGCACCATCGATAAACAGCAGCTACAGACAGCCTTGCGGCAGGGCATCACCGTGCGTACCGACCCGACAGCCAGCATGCCACAAGTTAGCCTAATGCAGCCGCCCGGCCTGGAAAACATCAGCAAAGACAGTCTGGCCGAGCATCTGCGCCAGCAGATTAGCCAGTATCAGCAAGATATCCGCAGCCGCAGCGAAGCCAGCTCCGCATTGCTGCAAAGCAGTGCGCAAGAGCCACAAACCCTGGCACAGACCTTTTACCACAACAGCAGCGGCGATATCTACGATCAGGCATTAGAACAAATAAACCAGCTTGCCCTGAACCGGCTGGGATTAGGCCATCTGGAAGTCAACCAGTATCTGCCGGAAAAAATTGCCAGCTACAGCCAGCCGCAAATCCGCGGCCTGCTGCAACAGTTGCAAACAGGCAACATCCCGACACAACTACAGTCAGTTTCGCCACAAAAGATTGAATTAATAAAAAAAGTATTGCAAAGCTGGCTGGTTTAGCAGTAAGCTGAATTCAGCGTTACATTAACGCCGACTTCGAATCAACGCCATTGCATCTAGCCGGTGCAGTGGCGTTTTATTTTCTGCGGCAAATAATGATATCTCACCGCCAGCACCCCCCGCACTGCCTGCATAGCCAAATAAGCGATAAACAACACCACAGCCAATCATTGGCTAAATTGCTGCTATACACCATAAAAACCCGCAACATCCCTGCAATCAGGCAGCAAAAGCAAAGGCGAACAGAGTTAACTCCAAAGTTAACCACACACTTACAGCCCCAAATACGCAATATCCTGCCGCCAAGCAGCCGGTTTCCGCAGCAAAATACCTGTATCAACACAGCCGCAGCATTACAGCTAGCTATTAGCTAAATTTTTGATATAAATCATAAAAACCAGCAACAGCACTGCAACCAAGCAGCAAAAGCAAAGGCGAACAGAGTTAACCTGAAAGTTAACCACGCACTTACAGCTCTAAATACGCAATATCCTGCCGCAAAGCGGCCGGTCTCCGCAGTAAAATATCTGTATCAACACAGCCGCGGCATTACAGCTAGCTATTAGCTAAATTTTTGATATAAATCATAAAAATCTGCAACAGCACTGCAATCAGGCAGCAAAAGCACAGGTGAACAGAGTTAACCTGAAAGTTAACCACTTACTTACAGCCCCAAATACGCAATATCCTGCTGCAAAGCGGTCGGTATACGCAGCAATATATCTGTATAAATATAGCCAGCAATATAATATATCCATATCAATACAGCCGCGGCAGTATAGCCAATAATTGGGTAAAATATTGATATATGTTATGAAAATCCATAACAGGGCGGCAAGCAGGTTATAAGACAAAAGTTAACCAGCCAAACCAGAAACTAACAATCACCTTATTACAAAAATACCATAGCGAGAATTAAATGACTGGGAAAAAAGCAGCTACCACAAGCACAGTTATCCGGCGGGCAATATTTATCCTGTCAGCCGCTGCCATCACCTCATGTAGCAGCTTTGAACCATTTGTAGGCGTAACTTCTGGTAAAAACAAATCCTATGCGGCGCCGGTGGAGGCATTAAACTATACTTTTGAAAATATTCATGGTGGTAGTATTAGTGGTGGCTGTATACCTAACACATCAGCTATTAACTTTGAAGATGTAGGTAAAAAACGCTATGGTGGCGGCTCCACCTGCGGTGCTGCCCATCTGCCAGCCAAATGGAAGCCGGGCATGACTGCGCGGATTTATTGGACAGATTTGCCTTATCCAGATTGGCGACCAAAAGTATTAAATAAGCCCGGATTGGTTTTTGATGAGAATGAATATCAAACCATAATGCAATATACTGAAAATCATTCAGCAGAAATCCCTTTACCGCCACCACCACCATCTGCCGGTGATGATTTTGGCAAGGTAAGTAATATTACCGTCCATTTTCTGGCCTGCAATCAGCTATATATTACTTATGGCACAGTAGAGGAGGGTAAAAATACCCCCATGCATTACAAGCTATTTGCCAAAAGCCAGAAACTCTGCACCCCGCGCCCGTCTATAAAATCTATGGCGGATTACCGGCGCAATAAAGCCAGGCTGGATGCAATTAAAGCAGAGCGGCAAAATATCCCGCAGGTGATTCTGCCTGAGTATATTCAGGAATTAGAGCGGCAAGGCAAATTGCCAGTGCCAGGCAAATAAACCTAAGCTCACACCCAACACAGCCGCCTACATTTTCGCGGCGGCTGATTCGCCTGTATCAGCAGATATGCACCGATAATATAGCTCCGGCTATCAGACTTCAGCCCCAAATACTCAATATCCTGCCGTAAAGCAGCTAGTTTCCGCAGTAAAATATCTATATCAACACAGCCACGGCATTACAGCTAGCTATTAGATAAATTTTTGATATAAATCATAAAAATCTGCAACAGCACTGCAACCAAGCAGCAAAAGCAAAGGCAGATAGAGTTAACCTGAAAGTTAACCACACACTTCCAGCCCCAAATACGCAATATCCTGCCGTAAAGCGGCCGGTTTCCGCAGCAAAATACCTGTATCAACGTGCTTAGCTATATAAAATATCTACATCAACACAGCCACAGCATTACAGCTGGCTATTAGATAAATTTTTGATATAAATCATAAAAATCTGCAACAGCACCGCAATCAGGCAGCAAAAGCAAAGGCAGATAGAGTTAACCTGAAAGTTAACCACTTACTTACAGCCCCAAATACGCAATATCCTGCTGCAAAGCAGCCGGTATACGCAGCAAAATATCTGTATCAATATAGCCAGCAATATAAAATACCCATATCAATACAGCCGCGGCAGCATAGCCAATAATTGGGTAAAATATTGATATATGTTATGAAAATCCATAACAAAGCGGCAAGCAGGTTGTAATACAAAAGTTAATCAGCCAAACCAGAAACTAATAATCACCCCATTACAAAAACACCATAGCGAGAATTAAATGACTGGGAAAAAAGCAGCTATCACCAGCACAGTTATCCGGCGGGCAATACTGATACTGTCAGCAGCAGCCATCACCTCATGCAGCAGCTTTGAACCATTTGTAGGCGTAACCTCTGGTAAAAACAAATCTTATGCCGCGCCGGTGGAGGCATTAAACTATACTTTTGAAAATATTCATGGTGGTAGTATTAGTGGTGGCTGTATACCTAACACATCAGCTATTAACTTTGAAGATGTAGGTAAAAAACGCTATGGCGGTGGTTCTACCTGTGGCGCCGCCCATCTGCCAGCCAGATGGAAGCCGGGTATGACTGCGCGGATTTATTGGACAGATTTGCCTTATCCAGATTGGCGACCAAAAGTATTAAATAAGCCCGGATTGGTTTTTGATGAGAATGAATATCAAACCATAATGCAATATACTGAAAATCATTCAGCGGAAATCCCTTTACCGCCACCACCGCCATCTGCCGGTGATGATTTTGGCAAAGTAAGAAATATCACTGTCCATTTTCTGGCTTGTAATCAGATTTTTATTGATTATGGTACCAGACAAGAAAATGCACCCGAAATAGTGAAAAAGCAATTCGAACTATTTGCTAAAAGCCAGAAACTCTGCACCCCGCGCCCGTCTATAAAATCGATGGCGGATTACCGGCGTAATAAAGCCAGGCTGGATGCAATTAAAGCAGAACGGCAAAATATCCCGCAGGTAATCCTGCCTGAGTATATTCAGGAATTAGAGCGGCAAGGTAAATTGCCGGTACCAGGCAAATAAGCCTAAGCCCATACCCAACACAGCCGCCTACATTTTCGCGGCGGCTGATTAGCCTGTATCAGCAGATATGCTCCCTATAATATAGCTCTGGCTATCAGACTTCAGTCCCAAATACGCAATATCCTGCCGTAAAGCAGCTAGTTTCCGCAGTAAAATATCTATATCAACACAGCCGCGGCATTACAGCTAGCTATTAGCTAAATTTTTGATATAAATCATAAAAATCTGCAACAACCCTGCAATCAGGCAGCAAAAGCAAAGGCGAACAGAGTTAACCTGAAAGTTAACCACTTATTCACAGCCACAAATACGCAATATCCTGCCGCCAAGCAGCCGGTATGCGCAGTAAAATATCTGTATCAACACAGCCGCAGATTACAGCTAGCTATTAGCTAAATTTTTGATATAAATCATAAAAAATATGCAACATCCCTGCAATCAGGCAGCAAAAGCAAAGGCGAACAGAGTTAACCTGAAAGTTAACCACACACTTGCAGCCCTAAATACGCAATATCCTGCCGCTAAGCAGCCGGTTTCCGCAGCAATATATCTGTATCAATATAGCCAGCAATATAATATATCCATATCAATACAGCCGCTGCTTATCTGTGTATTAGTGGTAGTGGCATTAAGGGCTTTGCAGTTTGATATATTCGGAATGTTTGCAATAGGCAGTATGATGCACTTTGACATAAGCTGCCCGAAGACAGCTTATGTTACTGAAAAAATTATTTGTTCCATTTTATATCAGGTTTGTATTGATTGGTAACACAATCCTTTAGGAATAAGTTAATCAGTGATTGATAGGGCAAACCTGTTTCTTCGGCCAGTTCTCTAAAATAGTTGAGAATTTCTTGGTCTATACGAATGGTAATTATTTTTTTCAATTGGCTGGCATGAGGATTTGGCTTAGCGTTTTTAAAATCGTCGTCTTTTTTCATGGATATTCCTCATTCTATTTGTGCTTGTGTTTAGTAGCTGCCTGTGCAGAAATAAGAATAAGTACTATCACCGCGTTCACGATGAATAATTACAAAAAATATGTAAGTTTTCGCTTATTCCTAATAATGCAAAGCGGTCTTCACTTGCGGTGTCCTCAGGGGCAAATGTTTAAACGATGCTTATCTGAAAACTCGCTGATGGCTTGTTTACGAAAACGCTTTTTTGATACTTTGATTTTATGTGCTGCAATTGTGGATTTTCTGCGTAAACGTTGGAGCTGGTGTATAAGCTGAAAAGAGCTGGTAGTGGTTTTTTCATTTGCGTTCCTGTTTTAAATCTATTTCCCAAACTGCGCGCTATTAATGGAGTACGGTAATTTGTTAACTTCTGTTTTGTTTTTGGTTATAAAAAGTTAAATAAATCAAAACGGTGAGTGATAACTGTCTGTCCATTTGCAAGCGTCAACTGATTATATAGCTTATTTTATTTTGTAGTTGTAAGTTGATTAAAGCTAACATTTTTTTTCTGTTCTGGTTGCTTTGTTGTCAGGGCTGGCTTTTACTTTGACAGGGGGCATTAGGGCATATTGCCGGCTGTTTGTTGCTTTTGAATATTGGATCGGAAGAGGTATTTCTGTGATGATGGTTTTGCCTTTAGGTGTTGCTGGTTTGTGATAAGTTAGTGGATTTACTGCAACAGTAAATCCGGCGATGTGCGCGATTAAAATAAGGGCAATTGATGTAATTGAAGCGCTAAGCAGATACGGTAAAATTTTGGGTGCGAGTTGATTGGTTATTTGATTGTGTATTTTTCAATCTGGTCTGGTTGATCTCCCCAGCCTGCCCAAATATTTTTAACAGTGATTTTATTTTTCTTTATTGATTTAAATTGCATGACGATAACTTGAGGAGCATTTTCTGCGGTTTTGTTTCTCTCTACCAGCATGACGGTATTGTTACTGAGCCATTTAACGCGTAAAGGCAGGTCAGGTAAGCACTTGGCGCCCTGTTCTGTGTATGTGAACGCATAGAATCCATTGCTTGAAAAAGCCACTCCGGCGCAATTTTCGCCCTTATGGATTAATTTTTTACCAGATATGATTGTTTTATAATCTTTAGCTATTGCTAAAGAGGGTAGAAGTAAAAGAATTATTAGTAGTTTTTTCATGTTACTGATGTCTCGGGCTGGTTAAACATGTAGTTTTGTGTTTTTTATTGCTGCTACGGTATGGCTATTTGCTGTGCCTGACGATGTTTTAACGTCAGGAGTTTGTAATATTAACATGTTTGTTATTGTGAGTATGGGGGATACAGGCAGGCTGGCTGAATCTTTGCTGATTGTTAGTTTATCTGTTGTATAACTCGCTTTTTATTCATTTTTTGCGGAATTCACTGTGGTGTGTTTTCTTGCTGATGATGTTTAATATGTTCGCAAGCTAAATCATTTTCGGAACAGACTCGGTAATAAGCCTGATTTTCAGTTCTTCTGGCTGAAATTTTGTTTTTGCTTTTTGCCGGTATGTATGGGTTTTATGGTGTTTGAGCTGTATTCTGTAATGGAGGTTATATGCTGCCTTCTGCCGGTTTCTGGCGCTCATTGAGTTAAGATGCTGTATGGATATGTTGCCTGTATAACTCTCTTAACCTTTGGCAGTTATACCATAATCTTTTTACTAAATTTTCTTTAGCTGTCGGCTATTTCCCGGTTATATGCACGTTGCCGGTGGTGCTGTTACACACAGCTTTGCCTGTTCTGACGGAGGCGCTGATTCAAGCGGCCTTGTCATATTATTCTGCCCGTCACTATTCTTATCGCTATGTGTTGCTCTGTTTTGTGGCTGGTAACTTTTGTTTATAAAGGTATTGTTTTTATAAGGCTGTATTGGTGTGGGTTAAAGCTGGCTTTCAGGCTGAATCCGTACGAAAGTTTTATGGCATTAATAATGTAGCTTTTTTGATAAAAAGCATGCGAATCAGGTATAAAATTTTGTTTATAAGTATTTTTTATTGATAATATAAATTGTTTAATGGTTATTTAATGTAATTTCGGAGAAACGTAATGAATGCAATATTCAAGGAACGCTTGCTGGCACATGCTGAACATGTAAAGAAAGTAGGTAATGTTTGTACAACAGAAGAAACTACTAAACAAGCGTTGATATTGCCATTACTAGATATTCTGGGATTTTCTGCCTTTGACCCGAATAAGGTACGGGCTGAATATCAGGCTGATTTTCCCGGGGTAAAATCGGGAGAGCGAGTAGATTATGCTTTGTTTTCTCAAGGCACACCGGTAATGTTTATTGAGGCTAAACCTTTTCAGGAAAAGCTTGTAAACCATTGTCCTCAGTTGTCGCGTTATTTTAATGCTGTACAGGAAGTATCGATTTGTGCAATTACAAATGGGCAGGAATGGCGATTTTTTACTGATTTAACTAATAAGAATGTAATGGATGCAGAGCCTTTTCTGACTATTGATGTTACACAGGTTTCTGAAAGTGACATGATGCAGTTGTATAAGTTCCGTCATGACCAGTTTAGGCCAGAAGAACTACGTAATCTTGCTGAAGAAAGTATTTATCTAATGGCTTTCACAGATGCGATTACGGAAAGTCTGAAAGAGGTAGATACAGATTTTGTGCGTTATGTTGCAGGGCGAGCAAATATTCAGAAGCAGTTTAATCAGCGTTTTTTGGAAAGTATTCAGCATATAGTGCGACAGGCGGTACAAAATACAGTTAGTTCAATGGTGGTATCTGGCTTGTCGGCACCGAAAATTATAGAGGAAGTGGTAGCTAATGGGGCGAATAAGGTCGATCCAATGGCACCAATCGTTGACCCTGATAATAATAAGATTGTAACTACTTATGCAGAGCGCCGGTTATTTGATATTGTAAAATCTATTTTGCCAGAGGATGCTGATGTGGTGGCTAAGGATACAGAGACGTATTTCAGTATTCTGTTTGCTGGTAAGGTAAATCGCTGGATTTTACGCTATTTTGATAATAAACAGCGGCCATCAATAGTGTTTCCAAAAGCATTAACTTCAGAAGATGTAAAAAATATTGAAAAATGTGGATTAGAAGTTTCAGGTGAGCAGATTATTATTGATGTGCCTGAGAATATATTACGTCTTGCTGCGCTTGTATTGGACTCATACCAGTTTTGTTCGAATGATGAGAATTTTAAGCGTAAGGCGAGATGTGAGGATAAAAGTAATTAAGTTTTGTAATTGATGGGCTAATCGGTAAGCTGGCTAAAATGGCTTGTTGATGTATGTAGGACAGTCTGTCTCTGATAGATGCAACATTTATCTAAATTTAGGTATAATCTATATCTTTTATTTGTATTTTGGGCTATCTGTTTCGAGGTGGAAATGGGTGTCTGCACATATTCAGAATAATTATGCTTAATAAAGATCAGTTTGCCGATAATCATTTTATACGTTCTATTATTGAGGATGACCTGCAAAGCGGGAAATGCCGGCAGGTAATAACGCGTTTTCCTCCGGAACCAAATGGTTATCTGCATGTTGGCCATGCTAAATCTATCTGTCTGAATTTTGGTCTGGCCTATATTTATGATGGTTTATGTAATCTGCGCTTTGATGATACGAATCCTGAGAAGGAGTCGGATGAGTATGTGCGCTCGATTAAGGAAGATGTGCAGTGGCTGGGTTTCCAGTGGAATGAGGAGCGTTTTGCTTCGGATTATTTTGAGCGCCTGTATGAATATGCGCTGGAGCTGATTAAGGCTGGTAAGGCGTATGTGGATGATCTGGATGCAGAGGAAATGCGCCAGTATCGTGGTACGCTTACGGAGCCGGGCAGAAATAGTCCTTATCGTGAGCGTACGGTTGAGGAAAATCTGGATTTGTTTGCGCGTATGCGTGATGGTGAGTTTCCGGATGGCAGTAAAACGCTGCGGCTGAAAATTGATATGGCGGCGGGCAATATTAATCTGCGCGACCCGGTGATTTATCGTATTCGCCGTGTGCATCATCATCGCACCGGGGATAAGTGGGTGATTTATCCGATGTATGATTATACGCATGCGATTTCGGATGCAATTGAAAATATCACTCATTCGCTGTGTACGCTGGAATTTGAATCTCACCGGCCATTATATGATTGGGTGGTGGAAAATATTAAAATTGCGCATCAGCCGCATCAGTATGAGTTTTCCCGGCTGGAGCTGTTGTATTCGATTACTTCGAAACGCAAGCTCAATCAGCTTGTTGTACAGGATCATGTGTCTGGCTGGGATGATCCGCGTATGCCTACGATTTCGGGTATGCGCCGCCGTGGCTATACGCCGGAGGGGCTGCGCCTGTTTGCTAAGCGGGCAGGTATTTCTAAGAGTGAAAATGTGGTGGACATGAGTGTGCTGGAAGGCGCGATTCGTGAAGACCTGGAAAATGTGGCTCCGCGGATGATTGCGGTGTTGAATCCGATTAAGGTGGAGCTGGTAAATTTTGATGAGGTGTTAACGCAAAGCCGTGTTGCGCCGTTTCATCCGCATCACCCGGAAATGGGCGAGCGCCTGATGCCGTTAACGAAGACGATTTATATTGAAGCAGACGATTTTGCGCTGGATCCTCCTAAGGGCTGGCAGCGTCTGACTCTGGGTGGTGAGGTGCGCCTGCGTTATAGTTATGTGATCAGGTGTGAGGAAGTGGTGCAGGATGCATCTGGCCGGGTGGTGTCGCTGAAGTGTTCGATAGACCATGATACGCTTGCTTCTAAACCGCAGGGGCGCAAGGTGAAAGGGGTAATTCACTGGCTGTCTACTGAGCATGCTGTGTCGGCTACTGTGCGTTTGTATGACCGGCTGTTTACGGTTGAACGCCCGGATGCTGTGCGCGGTGATGATGGGCAGTACCGTGATTTTACTGAGTTTCTGAATCCTGTTTCGGTAACGGAAATTGATGCTCTGGTGGAGCCGGTAGCGAATACGTTGGCAGCGGAAACGCGCTATCAGTTTGAGCGTCTGGGCTATTTTGTTACTGATCGCTATGACCACAGTGCGGAAAATCCGGTATTTAACCGCACGGTAACTTTACGTGATACATGGCAGGCACAGGCAGAGAAGAAGTGATGATGCTTGTGCATGAAGCCGGCCTTTTGTGGCCGGCTTTTTTTTATGCTAAATAATCTGCTGGGTAATCCGGTGGCTTGTTAGAATAAATTACTTTGTGTTTTCTGGTAAATAGAGGCGGTTTGATGGGTGTAATTCCGGTACGTGCTGGTTATCTGGCTAATTTTCCAATGCTGCTGAGTATGGTGCTGGCTGCGTTGTGGGTATGGTATACGGGCAATACGGCAGAATGTACGGCGCTGTTTCTGGGAATTATTGCTGGCGGGCTGGTGGAGCTGGATGATGGTTTTACCGGCCGTTTGCGTAATCTGTTTTTTACGCTGATTCATTTTTCGCTTGCTGCTACGGCAGTGCAGTGGTCATTTGGGCATCCGCTGGCTTTTTCGTTGCTGATGGTATGGGCTGCGTTCAGTATGACGATGATGGGTGCAATTGATGTGCGTTACCGGACAATTGCGTTTGGGACGCTGCTGGTGATGTTGTATACGGTGCTGACTTATTCGCCGCATTTGCCGTGGTATGTCAATCCGCTGATGCTGGTTTGTGGTACGGGATTGTTTGGTGTGTGTACGCTGGTGCTGCATCTGCTGTTTCCAAATCGCCCGGTACAGGATAATCTGGCCGGTGCTTTTGCCAGACTGGCAGATTATATGCTGGTGAAGGCTCAGTTTTTTGATCCTGATGAGGCAGATTTGCTTTCGGAAAAGGAATTGGCGCTGGCAATGAAGAATACGGCGGTAATTGATGGCTTTAATCGCTGCCGCACGGCTCTGTTTTACCGTTTGCGCGGGCAGCACCGCCCGCGTGGTGTTGTTATGTTGCTGCAATATTATCTGTCTGCGCAGAATATTCATGAGCGGATCAGTTCGCGCCATGTGGATTATGCGGCACTGGCGCACAAGATGGCGCATTCGGATCTGATTTATCGGATTCAGCGTTTGATTGTGTTGCAGGCGCAGGCTTGCCGGCAGATGAGTGAGTGTCTGCATGAGAATAAGCCATATGTGTTTAATTTGATGCTTCAGCGTGCTGGTGAGGGGGTGCAGCAGGCAGCAGGGCGCTATTGTGCTGAAAATGGTGCGGATGAGGATACGCCGGGATTGCGGCAGTTGATTGCTAATATTCTGACGATTAATGAGCAATTGCTGTGGCTGGAAAAGGTAAAGGCGGATGGTGCTGAGCGGGAAGCTGGTGATATGCAGATTGCCGAGCAGGATGTTGACCGGATACGCGATATTCTGCCGGCGCTGAGGACGCATTTTACTTTGCAATCGAATGTGATGCGCCATGCCATCCGGCTGGCAATTGTTACGGCTGTGGCTTGTGTGGTGGTTGAGGGCTGCCAGTTAAAGATGGGTTACTGGATTCTGCTTACGGGGGTGATTGTGTGCCAGCCGAATTATTCGGCCACAACTACCCGTCTGAAGCAGCGCATTATGGGTACGCTGACCGGGGTGGTGGTGGGCTCGATATTGCCGTATTTTGTGCCTACGCTGGCCGGCCGGCTGGTGATTGTGGTGGTGAGTACGGTGTTGTTTTTTGCGTTTAGGGTGCGCCGCTACAGTTTTTCTACGTTTTTTATTACGGTGCAGGTATTGGTGGGTTTTGCGATTATTGGTATGGATACGCAGTCGGCAATGTTATCGCGTTTTGTGGATACGATTCTGGGTTCGGTGCTGGCGTGGGGGGCGGTGGCGTATCTGTGGCCGGACTGGCGCTATCTGACGCTGGGGCGGATTGCTAGGCGTGCTTTGTGCTGTGATGCTGCTTATCTGCGGCAGGTGGCACAACAGCTGCTGAACGGGCTATGTGATGATGTGGTTTATCGTACTGCGCGGCGCAATGCGCATGAGCTGGCTGTGATGCTGGGCAATGCGGTTGCGGATATGTCGATGGAGCCTAAGCGTTACGGCCGGCATTTGGTTGAGGGTAAAACTTTGTTACAGCTAAATTATGTGCTGCTTAGCTGTATTTCTGCGCTGGGTGCAATTCGGACTCAGGTGGAGTGTGTGCGGCCGCAGTTGACGCGGGAGCGGGTGCAGCTTTGGTATACGCTTGCTTGTGATTTGGCTGATTTGATGACGCAAGACGCTGATGATTCTGTGCTTAAGGCTGAGTGGGAAAATGCAGGTGAGTTGTTACGGATGAGTAAGCCTCAGCCGGATGATGAGGTGGTGGAAAAGGTGTTGTGGCGGCAGTTGCAGCGAATTTATGTGCAGCTACCGCTATACAGGCAGGCTTTACAGGCTGATGCTCAGGCCAGCAGGATTATGGCACAGTAAGTTGCTGGTTGAACGGTTTAAAAATCTGGCTAGGATAAAATAATGGTAGCGCAATTGACCTTTTCTCGATTATGCTGTTAGTGGTTTTCTTTAAAATTCAAGCATAAAGCAATTTTTTGCTGGATGTGATGATGATGTTAAAGAATCATTTTGATATTAATAATGAGAGGGTTACTATGGCAGCATCTAATGAACAGAATGAGGCTTCTTCTCATACACCGCCGTTGATTCCTACCCAGAATGGTACGCTGGAATTACACGATATTACGATTATTGATCAGAGTAAGCTCAGAAAGGCGATTTCGGCCGCTGCGCTGGGCAATGCTATGGAATGGTTTGATTTTGGTGTGTATGGCTTTGTGGCTTATGCGCTGGGTCAGGTATTTTTTCCGTCTGCTTCTCCTAGTGTGCAGATGATTGCTGCATTGGGTACGTTTTCTGTGCCGTTTCTGGTGCGTCCGCTGGGTGGGGTGTTTTTTGGGATTCTTGGCGATCGTTTCGGCCGGCAGAAGGTGTTATCTACTACGATTATTATTATGGCGCTCAGTACTTTCTGTATCGGGCTGATTCCATCGTATAACAGTATTGGTATCTGGGCGCCGGTACTGTTGTTGCTATGTAAGCTGGCGCAGGGGTTTTCGGTAGGCGGTGAATATACTGGAGCTGCGATTTTTGTGGCGGAATATTCGCCCGACCGTCAGCGCGGTTTTCTGGGTAGTTTTCTGGATTTTGGTTCGATATGTGGCTTTGTTCTGGGTGCCGGGCTGGTGGTATTGCTGCAAAATATTATGGGTTCGGCGCATTTTCTTTCGTGGGGCTGGCGCATTCCGTTTTTTCTGGCTGCACCTTTGGGTTTGTTAGGTTTGTATCTGCGCCACGCGGCTGAGGAAACGCCGGCATTCCAGAAGCATCTGGATATGATGGAAAAAGATGAGCAGGAGGAGGTGAGCAGTCGTCCGCGGGTTTCGTTTAAGGAAATTGTGCAGCGTTTCTGGCGTACGCTGCTGGTTAGTGTGGGGCTGGTATTAACTACTAATATTACTTATTACATGCTGCTGACTTATATGCCCAGCTATCTGTCGCACAATCTGCATTATGGTGAAGATCGTGGTGTGCTGATTATTATTGCGATTATGATTGGTATGATGTTTATGCAGCCGATTATTGGTTTTGTCAGTGATAAGATCGGGCGCAGGCCTTTTGTTATTGGTGGTTCTGTTGCGCTGCTTGTGCTGGCTATTCCTTGTTTTCAGTTGATTACCAGTGGCAAGGTGGGGCTGATTTTTCTTGGTTTGTTTATTCTGGCGCTGATTTTGAATTTTTTTACTGGTGTGATGGCATCTACTTTGCCGGCGTTGTTTCCCACACGTATCCGCTACAGTGCGCTGGCCAGTGCTTTTAATATTGCGATTATTATTGCCGGTTTAACGCCAACTATTGCGGCGGCACTGGTGGATTCTACTAATAATCTGTTTATTCCGGCCTATTATCTGATGGTGGTGGGGGTGATCGGGATTGTGACTGGTATTTTTCTGAAAGAAACCGCCAACCGCCCGTTGCGTGGGGTATCGCCTTCGGCATCTAATAAACAGGAAGCGCGGGAGCTGCTGGCTGAGACGTATGAACACATTGAGCAAAGTGTGGATGATATTGATGCTGCTATTGCCCGCTTGCAGCAGCAGATACTGGATTTGGAAAAACGCAAGCAGCAGTATGTTGATTTGCATCCGAAAATGGAGTGATTAGTTCGGTATAGATAGCTGAATTCTAGCCACTGATGTTAGCCTGTCTGGGTTAAAATTAGTGGCTTTTTTTGAATCTGGTTTGCAATTTTATAGGGGGAAGAAAATATGGATAATCTGGAGTCCAGTTTAAAAGTTATCAAAAATACTTTTGGGTTATTTGGGCTTATAGGTAATGTCCTTGGTACAATTATTGTAATATTTTATTGTTGTACAATAAGATTTTTTCCTGCTGGATTGTCGGTAGGAGATGTATTATTTTGTTTATGCATATTTGCCATATTTGGAGTTTTGTATATTGTTTTTACTGGTATACTATATTTGGCTAATAAATTATTTTTATTATATTTTTTATTCAAGAAGAAAATAAATAAGACATCTGATTATGTTAATTTCTATGAATATCAAAAGAGCTATCTTGGTTTTGCTATATTTGCAAACCTTTTTATTTTGCTTTGCACTTGTTTTGTATGGGTTGAATCAGGTAATTTAATTTCCAGTCTACTGTTTTGTTTAACTACGTATTTAGCAGTTGGGTTTATTAGTTGGTTGGAAACTTCAATTTTTCAATGGGAAGAGAACAAAATACTAAATAAATATGGACTCAGTGAAAAATACGATAAAAAGTTATATAGCTATATTTGGAACATGAAGGTTTCTATAAAGCTCATTTTTAGAACCGGTATATGTATCATACCAATGATTGTTGTTTCTGGTATCTATGTTGGTCTGACTAATATTACCCTTTCTTTAATTGGTGTAAGACAATCTGATGTTACGATCTATGTGGATAAAAATTATCAAGATTTATTTTATAATTCTGAAAAAAAAGACTATTTTGATAAGATAAATTGCTCATCCGCATGTCAATTAGAGCATGTAAATATTCTGATGACGAATATTGGTACGAAAACTAAATTTCAAATTCCGGCTAAAACAATTCATAATACAACTGATAGTCCGATAGAATTTGAAGTGCCTAATGAGGCAATTAAAGGCATTAGGAATAAATAAAATTTTTATAATAATCGGCTTTAAGCAGCAAATTATAAATTCATAATCTAAATTAAGGTGGGAAATGAATCTGGCAGAACTGATGAAACTGTGAAAAGAAGATGCTGGGCTGATGGGATTAGCTGGTGCAGCATATTGATCAGATATGCCGGTACTATTTATCTGTCAGGGCTGTGATTTGGGTTTCCACTATGTCTAATGCAAAATGTTTAATATTTTGGGAATAAATGAAAACACTCATTTGCTGAGTACTATGTAGTATTTTTGTGCTTGATTGCTGCTTCTGGCGGGTAAGTCAGGTATTGCCGCTACGGTTGTGATTTTTCTTTGCAGATGTGGGTAGGCTACTTGGCTGGCCGTTATAATATTATCTGGAGTGTTGAGGCGGGAATGTCTGGGCAATGAAATTGGTTTTATCGGTATCTATTCTGGCTGCGTTGCCGCCTTTGCCGCAGGTAAATGCTGATTGGGCGGTTTATTTGCTGTATTGTGCTAATGGTGCGTTTTATTGTGGAATAACTAACCGGCCGATACGGCGCTGGCAGGCTCATTGTTCGGGAAATGGTGCGCGTTATACGCGTATGTATCCGCCACTTCAGATGCGTCTGGTTTGTGTGGGTATAACTAAAGCCGCAGCAGCACGATGTGAGTATCGGCTAAAGCGGCTTAAGGCAGCAGACAAGGCTGTTTTATGGCAATCGCTGGAAGATTTTTTCTCTCAGGCTTAATTTTTAAGCCCGTTGCACAGCCTGATAATATCGGTTTACATCAGTGTATCAAAATCTGAGTTGGGTGTTGATACGCTGCCTGCTGGTGCAGGCTGCTGACTGGCTGGTCTTGTGTCTGGATGTAGTGGGGTGATGTTCTGTTTGGGTGTGTCATCTGTGTCTTCATCAACTTCAATACTGCTGCTTTCGGGTGCAGTTTCCTGTTGTGGTCTGGTGTTTGTGGCTTTGTTATAGTTTAATTCAACGATTTCTCCTACACCACTCGTCCATTGCAGTGAGCTCAGGTTACCGCTGACTTTGGTTTTGCCTGCATTACAAGTGAGGCAGACTAAGGTATTGGCTGGTTTACTCAGGGCATTGTTTAAGCGCTTCTGATTTATATTGAGCTGGTGTTGTTCTGCCCATGAGCTGATGCTTTGATTTAATAGTTGTTTGTTTAGGCTGCGCTTGTTATAGGGATCGCGGTAAACGGCAATCCAGATGTCGTTTTGTTCATCGGTGTTTACTGAAGCCTGCTGATAAATTACTGCGGCATCTGCACCGCTTTGTACGGCAGCGGCAAAATCCAGTGCATTCGGGCTGCGTAAACGTACACAACCGTGGCTACGCACTCCGGGTACGCTGCTGGGTACGTTGGTACCATGGATACCTAAACCCAGCCGGGGGGCGCCAAGACGGACAAATACTGGACCAAGAGGATTACTGGGGCCGGGCGGTACTGATGTCTGTACTGGTTTGCCGCTTGCAGCCATTTCTTTCTGAATGCTGCGCGGTACGCTCCATGTAGGGTTGGTAACTTTTGCTCCAATTTTGTATTCACCTAATGGTGTTTGTGTGCTCGCTTTACCTACTGTCATTGGATAGGTTTTGATTAATTTTCCATCCTGAAATAGGAATAACCGTAGTTGGGGAATATTCAGGATAACCTGCTGTCCCTGACTGGGTACGGCATAGTCTGGCATTGGTATGGCAGCACAGGCACTTGCAGATATGATGGTAGTAGTCAGTACATAAAATAGTGGTTTCAACATTATTCTGAAAATCCAGTATGGCAATGTGAATATAATCATAACGTAATTTGTTTGCAATGTGAGAAAATAAACATAATTAAGTTTATTTATGGCTATTTTTCTGGCTTGAGGTTACGATTTGGAACAACGGTTTATAGCTCAGATTGTTGATTGGAATCAAGAGGGGCGTGGTGTTGCCCGGGTAGACGGTAAGGCGGTTTTTATTGACGAGGCTTTACCGGGTGAGGTGGTTGAGTGGCAGCCGGTGCGGGTGAAAAAATCTTATTCTGAAGGCAGAATTAGCCGGGTGCTGATGTCTGCTGATGCGCGTGTACAGCCGCCTTGTAAATATTATGTACATTGTGGTGGCTGTAATAGTCAGCATATTGAATTTACGACGCAGGTGGCGCTGAAACAGCGTGCCTGGCTGAATCAGATGCGACGTTTGGGCAAGGTTCTGCCAGATGAGCTGATGCCGCCAATTTATGGTTTGCCCTGGCATTATCGTGAACGTGTACGTTTGCGTGCTGTGTATGAAGATGGCCGGCTGATGCTGGGTTTTCAGGCCAGGCGATCTCATGCAATTGTGGATATTGATGGTTGTCTGGTGTTGCCTGTGGAGTTGTCTGAGGCTTTGAATCCGATTAAGGCTTTATTGCAAAGCTGGCCTGTAGGCTGTGTGCAAGGCATTATGCTGCATCGGGGTAATAAGGTTATTGCGCTTACTTTGCAAGTTTGCGGTGAGGTTAACCAGACAATGCGGAGGCAGGTTGATAGTTTGCTGGTGCGGTTGCAACAGCAAAGTGGTTGTTTGTGGCAGTGGTGGTTGCAGACGGGGCGTACTACGACTTTGCAATCGGCATCGGTGACACCTGTACTGGCTTATGATTTGCCTGAATATCAGCTTGAGATTCCTTATCAGCCTGAAGATTTTACGCAGGTTAATCAGGCTGCCAATGAGCTGATGATACAGCGTGCTATGCAGTGGTTACAGCCACAGGCTGGTGAGCGGATTATTGATTGGTTTTGCGGGCTGGGTAATTTCAGTTTGCCGATTGCCCGGATGCAGGCGGAGGTTGTTGGTGTGGAGGGTATGGAGGCTATGTGCCAGCGTGCCCGCGGTAATGCGCAATACAATGGTCTGGCGCAGTTAGCGCGCTTTCAGCAGGCTGATCTTTTTGCTATGAGTGGGCAGCGTCTGCGTCGGTTCGGATATGCTCATAAGTGGTTGCTTGACCCTCCGCGAGCCGGTGCTCAGGCTTTAATACTGGCTTTAAGTGAACTGGAAGACCGGCAGATGCCAAGCAGGATTGTTTATGTTTCCTGTGATCCGGCCACTCTGGCACGTGATGCCGGCTTGTTGGTGAAGCGTGGCTATTTTTATCGTGCCGGCGGTATTATGAATCTGTTTGCACAAACTGCGCATGTTGAGTCTATGGCGGTATTTGACTGGCGATAGTAGATTATTAGTTATTTGCCACTTAAATAAGCAGGCTTGTTTGGTTGTGAAATATGTATGACTATCTGTGAATTGTTTCTTTTGAGGAAATAATATTTTTACGCTGCGGGATTTTGTTGCATTGGTATTCAAGTTAATATGGTGGCCATCAGATATATATATTTTAGAGGAGTTTAGTTATGAATCGATTAACCGGTATTTTAATGGTAACTTTGCTGGGGATAACTTTGCCTGCTGTGGCTGCGAATTATAAGATTGATCCATTGCATACTAATGCGCGTTTTATGCTCGACCATTTTGCAACTTCCAGTAATGTGGGCGGCTTTTATAATCTGAGTGGTGAACTGCAATATGATGCGGGTGCGAAAACCGGGGCTGTAGATATTACTATTCCGCTCAGTACTCTGGATACCGGACGCAGTGAGTTTAATGAACATCTGCTAAGTAAGGCTTTTTTTAATGCTGATCAATATCCGGCTATGCGCTTTGTGTCTCATAATTGGAATTTTGATAATCATGGTAAGGTTAGAGCCTTACGTGGTCAGTTAACTATGGTTGGACAAACTCATCCGGTTACTTTACGGGCAACTAAGTTTAATTGTTATAAAAGTCCGATGAATCATGCTTATATGTGTGGTGGTGATTTTGAGGCTGTGATTGACCGATCTCAGTGGGGAATTAATGAGTATCTGACAGCTATGCCTGCCAGTAGATATGTTAAGCTGAATATTCAAATTGAGGCTGCCAGACAGTAAGATTAATTGTTTTTTTGCGGATTATCTGTTTTGTAGGCAGATAATCCGTTTTGCTGTTTGGTTTATACTATTTTTGCTGGATATAATGGTATTGATTTGGCTGTTTTTGCAGATATTGTGGTATTGTTTGTAGGTTGATTTGAGTATTTTATATTAATGTATTTTGTGTATTGTGGTTTAGGATGTGGATGTAGCTAATCAGTTTTATGTCGTTAACAAGGAGTGTGGAGGGGTTTATGTGGTGTATCAGGAATTTTAACGAACTTTCGTCACATGATTTTTATCGCATTGCGCGTTTGCGTATTGATACTTTTATAGTAGAACAACAGCGGATTTATCAGGAGCTGGATGATTGGGATTTATTGGCTAAGCATGTTTATTATCAGTGTGACGGGCAGATACTGGCCTATGCGCGTATGTTTCTGGCCGGAGTTCACTTTACTTTCAGCCGGTTTGTGACGCATTCGAGTGTTCGTGGTACGGGGATGGGGGATCAGTTGATTAAGCTGATTCTGCATTATGCACGGAATAATTATGCTGAATATCCAATTAAAATAGAATCAAATCGTCAGGTACTTAAATTTTATCAGCGGCATGGCTTTCAAATACAGGGTGCACCTTATATTTCTGATGGAATACCTTATGTACAGATGTTGTATCAGCCACAATAATAAGGCTATGTAAGGTACATCAGGTTAATAGTGGTGGTTTTTGTGTCTGTAGTTGGTTGACTGGGTGATTTGGTATTGAGCTTAGATAAAAACCGGTACGTTTGTACCGGTTTTGTTGTGCAGCAGATTTTATTCGTTCAGATTAATGCCATTTTTCTGCAATATCTGAGTGATCTGCTCCTGTACTTTTTGCTGTTTGGCTTGTTCACGTAGCTGATCTTTTATCTGATCAAATGCGGGAGCATTAGGTGACTGACGCATACCGGCCAGTTTCAGGAGTATGAAATGCTCGTTAATGGTGATGACATTAGGTGAAATCTGTCCATTTTTCAGTTGTGAAGCTAATTGGGCAAAATCAGGTGGCAACTGCTGTGGAGACATCCAGTTGCTGGCTGGTGCTTCAGGGTTGACCTGTTTGAGCAATGTCTCATATGGCAGACCTTTTTTCAGCTTGGTTAAGCCTTCTTCGGCAGCTTCTTTGCTTGGGAAAACAATTGGCAGTAAGTTGATTTCCTGACTAACCTGTTCATATTGCCGGCGCAAATCGCTGTCTTTTACTTCGATGTTAGCAGTCAGATGCTCTATATACTGGGCAGCATAGAATTGTGCCTGTACGTTTTGCCATGCGGCCTGTGTTTCAGGCTGTTTATCCAGCCCTGCTTTAATGGCTTCGGCTTTTAAGATTTCAGCCGTTTGCAGGCGCACGGTAATTTCTTTTTGAATTTCAGCTTTATCTGGCACAGGAGCACCCGGCTGCTGTGCTTGCATCTGGCGCTCAAACTGTTTGAGCATGATGTTAATACGCTGGCTGTCGATTTGCGGTGCATCGGCAAAAGCGAGTCCTGCGGCCATGATACTTAAGCCAGCCAGCCAGGTTATGCTTTTTTTCATGTTGAGTATTCCTTATTTTCTGTCTTGATTAATCATAGTCAGAATTAAAGTTATTGTTTAATGCTGGCACTCTTGTAAAGTTCGTCAAGGGCGCGGGCCATTGTGGCGTTTTGCATGCGGCGTGACAGCATGGGTTCCATTTCTTTCTGGGTTGGTAGTTTAATGCTGCGCTTGTCGTTTATGTAAAATACGGCGTAAATATTGCCGTTGCCTTGCACTGGTGTTGTGGTGTACTGGCCTTTTTTCAGGTCTTTAATGGCGTTGTAAACCAGTGTGGCATTTTCTTGCAGATCTTTAATAGCAATATAGTCTTTAGGTATACCGCCGCTTTCTCGACCAGCCGGATCGATGGTGTACTCTTTGGCTACTGCAGCAAAGCTTTTTTTCGCTTGTAACTGGGCAATTGCTTTATTGGCTGTGTCTGTATCGCGGGTGAGGATTTCACCCAGTTGTACTTCCTGTGTTCCGCTGTAGTACTTTGCTATATCATTGTAGGCATTGCGTACATCTTCAGGTTTTACCGGGTTATTTTTGACTACGTTGGCCAGATAGGCTTGTGCCAGCAGGTTGTCTTTGAAGAAAGCCCATTCTTCGTTAAAACCGGGTTTTTTATCATCGCCCAGACGTTTGGCTTCTGCTTCAGCTTGGCTCAATGCATTCAGGTATTCAGGATCTTTATCTAGGTTCTGTTTTTTGGCAGCCTGAATCAGTAAGGTGCGGGTCACCAGACGGTTGGTGATGCTTTTGCGTAACTCTGGTGAGTCCTGAATCTTGTTCTGGCTTTCTTTAACCAGTATGTTTACTTGATTGTCAATTTCTTTACTGTCAATTTTGGTTCCATTAACAGTAACTACAGTCTGAGCAGCGGCAATGCCGGTTAATCCGAGCATGATGGCAGCAGCAATTAATGGTTTTTTCATGATTAACTCTCTTTGATTAAGTGGATAGAAATGAATGATTACCTAGTTAAATATTCGCTGTTGGTATATGCCCTGATGCTTAAGGCATGAATGGTATTTGTCCTAAATAAATCTTCAAGTAGCTGATGAACTTTGCGCTGCCGTGCCAGACGTGATAAATCGGTAAAGATATTGCTGACTACCAGCAGGCGATAATGCCCGCCACCGCGATGGCCTGTATGTCCAGCATGTAAATGGCTGTCGTCTATCAATTCTAGATGCAGCGGTGCCAGAGGTTGCAGGCGTGTGCGAATGGCTATTTCAATATCAGTCATTGGGTAAGACTTTTTTAAAAGGGCGAATCAGAATTTCTTCATATACACCGGCTTCAACATAGGGATCTTGTTCTGCCCATGCCTGTGCTTCATCCAGTGAGTCGAAGTCTGCAACTACTAGACTGCCGGAAAAATGGCTGTCATTATCTGGCAGTGGATTGGGGCCGGCCAGAACCAAACGGTTTTGTGCCTGTAGTTCCTGTAAACGTGCCAGATGTCTGGGTCGTGCCTTGATACGTGCTTCGTGACTGTTATCGGTATCAGTAGCCATTAACATAAACAGCATTACAACTCATCCTTGTTGATATTGGTTTTAATATATGGGCTAATGTAAATAGATTGGCCTATGGTAAAAAGAACAATTAGTGTAATACTGCCAAAGAGTTTGTAGTTCACCCAAATTTGTTCGGAAAAGTTTAAGAATACCCATAAGTTAAGTGCGCCTAAACCCAGCAGAAAAATAACCCAGGCATAGGTAAGCTTACGCCAGATTGTTTCTGGCAATGTAATTTCCTTACCGATAGTGCTTTTTAGGGCATTTTTGTTACATATATGCGAACCTAACAGGCCAATAGCCATAAACCAGAATAGTATTGTAGGTTTCCATTTAATAAAGCGTGGATCTTTAAACACAATTGTGGCACCGCCCATTACTACTACCAGTAATAGGCTAATCCACTGCATAGTTTGCAGGCGACGGTATTTAAACAGACACCATGCGGCCTGAATAATGCCTGCAACAATGGCCACTTCAGTGGCAAGGATAATATTTTTGGTTAAAACGTAGGTAGCAAAGAAAAGAATGACTACCAAGAATTCAAATACTGCTTTCATTATTAGGACTGGATATCTGTTTTTCTGGTTTGGATTAATAAGGCGTGAGATAATCACTATGATACCCTGAGTTTTTACACTTGGCACCTGTTAAAGCAAGGTATTAAACAATTTTTAACTATTGTTGTATATTGGTTTCAGGCTTTTTTAGTAATAGTTCGTCTGAAAATATCCACAGATAAGTGCACTTTGAATGCAAAACATGTAAAGGTAACTTGGCATTAAAGTATCGCAAAAGCTATTATAGCGTGAGATAATATAAAAACAGGTTTAGTGAACGTTAAATATCAGTTACATTCTAGAGCACTTGTAGAAATTATCTTATTGAATAGGCACGCGCCTGATGGCAATGGTGCATTACCGGTGAGGGTACGGGATTGAAGAACGCAAATAATTTAAAAATCATCGCACTGTCTTTATGTATGTTAGCCAGTGCACCTGCATGGGCAGGGCTGGGGAGCTTACAAGTTAATTCGGCCTTGGGCGAGCCGTTTTCAGGCAGTGTAGTTGTGACTGGAGATGAAGCCAGAGCTGCTTTACGGAGTCGGCCAGCGGTTTCGGGGGCACCGTTGCAGGTACGCGTAACGGCACAAGGAAAAAATGCTGTGATTCATTTGCGTTCCAGTAAGCCTGTTCGCGATCCAATGCTGTCTTTCAGTCTGAGTGCCGGTAGTCAGGGGCGGCAATATACTGCATTACTTGATCCTCCTGAATACCGTCATGGTTCAGCAGGAGCTGGCAAAGCAGCAAGTAAGACAGCAAACAAGCAGCACAAGCCGGTTCGGTCTGCGAAAGACAAGTCATCTGCTCGGGCTGCTGTGGCACTGCAAAACGGGCTGGCCTCTGATAGTGCAGTGGTGAAATATCATGTAGACAATAATGAAACACTGATGGATGTTGCACGCAAGGTACGACCTCAGGGAATGAGTCTTGAGCAGACTATGCATGCTCTGGTTGTTGCCAATCCGCACGCTTTCCGCAATGGCAATCCAGATCTTATGTATCGTGGTATCAGCCTGAATATTCCATCTACTTCACAACTGCATAAATTATCTAAAGTAAAAATCAAAGCAGTTCAAAAACCGGCAGATGTTGCTCAGAATAATGCGCCGGTATCGGCAGCGCCAGTAGCACAGGGTGCTGCGGAAAATGCTGCGGCACAGAAACAGGCTAAGGCAGATGCCGGTGCTGATAAGGCTGGAAATGCTATCGCTCCTGAAACTGATAAAGCAGCCCAAACTAAGGATGCAGAAGCCAGAACAGAAACTGTACAGGCATCTGCGCCAGTACAAGCATCTGCACCAGTTCAGGCTTCAGCACCTGTTGCATCAGCAGCATCAGTGGTAAATGCTGCTCCGGTACAACCTAAAGTTAATCAGGTACCGCCAACGGTAGAAGAGCCGGCAGAAGAATCTATGCTTCCTGCGTGGTGGCCATATGCGTTGGCAGGTGTGGGTGGTATCCTGTTAATTGCTGCTTTACTCTGGCAAGCGCGTAAAAGACGCAATAATGATGAGTATGACGATGATTATTCATCTGATGATGAAGATGATGATGTGGTATTTGATGCTGAACCGCCTAAGGTTGAGCAATCTGTATCTGTTCCGGCTACACCGGCTAAAGCTGCATCAGCAGCTGCGGTAGCTACGGCAGCTGCTGCCACTAGTGCAGCAGCGGAGGACGATGATTGGTCATGGCTGAATAGTGCCGAATCAGATACACCTGCTAAAGCTGATGCGCCAGCAGGCGATACGAATAAGGTGGCCGCTGTAACTCAACATCCTAAAACTGCACCAGTTGCGGATAAGCAGGAAGAGAATGATACTGACTGGCTGAATTTTAATTTTACGGATGATACTCCTGCCGTGTCGGCAAATACGGCAGTGCCGTCAACTGCTGAGCAGGATAATAGTGACGATTTGTCTTGGCTGGATCAGATTGATGCGACAGAACAGCCGGAAGTCTTGACTTCACATGAATCAGTGGTTGTTGCACCTCAGGAAGAAGTAGCAGGTAATACAGATTTTGAGTGGGTAGTGGCTGAGGAACCGCAGCCGGATGAGTTTAAGGCAGAGGTAAATCAGGATGCTATTCAGGTTGTACCGCAGTCTGAACCAGTTGCTTCAGAAGTTGATGCGCTAAATGATTTGGCTGATTTGCAGTGGGATGAAGATTTCAAGTTTGATAATGAATCTGAACAGAATACTACGCCTGCGGTTGAAGTGCCTTCTGCTGTAGAGCAAACTCCAATGCCACATGAGCAGAATGTATCTGGGGCAGAAGATGATGCAATTTCAACAGATATTAACTGGGAAACATTGGGTATCAGTGATGACGAGTCAATGGCTGAACCTGCTTCCTCGGCGGCTAGCTCTACGCCAGCAGTTGAAGCTGATGCGCATGAAATTCCGTCCATGGACTTTACGTTGGATGATGAGGCTGTATCTTTTGCTACAGATAATGTTGATTCAGCTACTGTTACAGCTCCGACTTCTTCATTTGCTACTGGAAGTGGTGCTCAGGACTGGTTGGAACAATCAGCTGAATCAGAATCAACTGATAAGCCTTTGACTCCGGAGCAACAGGCCGTTCCGCTACAGGCAAAACTGGAACTGGCAAAAATGTATCTTGAAATGGATGATGCGGTTACTGCACGCCAGACCTTGAGAGAGCTGACTGACGAAGCCAATGGTGTGATATTGGCAGAAGCTCAAAATCTGTTGCAGCAGTTGGGTGGCTAGTTTTACATTGATTTTATTTTAGTTGCCAGACGTGAGATGTTTCTGTGTCTGGTTAAGACTGAATCCTGTATTAGGATTCAGTCTTTTTATTTATTCTGAATCTGCGTGTTGTATTTAAATCTTGTTGTCTGGAAATAGAGTTCTCTTTAATAATTTCTGACAGTGATTAAGTCTGATTTTGTGAACTACTTTTGTATTTGATTTAGGTATGACCAGATTTTCTACTTTATTTCAATATTTTAACGTAAATGTAATAGTTGTCATGCATTAAATATGGGTGTGATAAAAAACAGGTAACTGAAAGTTGTTTGCAGATGTTTGGCAGAGGCAGGCAAGATGTCTGGTAATTTCAGGTTATTGTGATATTTCTCATGATGGTTAGTAATATGAATATATGTTTATAGTAGAAATATAATTTCAGGTATTAATTAAAATTTGTATTAGTTTTTGATTAATAATAAAAAATTGGAACCAGTTGTTATGCTGTTTTTTCTCGTTATTCGATATGGCTGTGTGATGTAGCTGGCTGCTTATGTATTTGGTCATTAATGTTACAGGATGATTATGTAATAAAAATATTTTACTGATAAAAATCAGAACAATATTGTGTTTTTTTCCTGTATTATAATTGTTAATATATATTAATTTGATTAAAATGACTACGTTTTTGATGAATATGGGAATGGTATATGCGATTAGTAACTGGTAAAAGAGTGATATGGATGGTGATAGCGCTGGTGCTGTCAGCATGTAGTACAGTGAGTAATAAAGCGCCGGATAAACTGGTTCGGCATGGAATACAGCGTCAGTTTCTTCATGATAATCAGTTTAATTTTAATGGTCAGATTCGATTGTTGGCTGATCAGGATGAGGTAAAAGAACTTGCTGATAAGGTAGATGATCAAGTTTTAAGCCGTAAGATACAGACAATGGATTCTGCATCTTCATCTGGGTCTGTTGGAAAAGAACATGAAGCAAAAATAAATGCTAAGGAAAATAAAGAGTCTTATTGTGCGCATGGTAATTCTACAGAAGATTGTGACTATGAAAATAGGTCGATGAACGGGACTTTAAGCTTTTTTGCAAAAAAAACGACTGTTCCATTTAGCGGAGCAATAGATATTCCTCATGGAAAATTTGAATTAATTCCTGAAGTACGTTATGAGGCATCAAATATATTATTTTCGATCAAGATGCCTATGCAGGTAGATTTTCAAAAAAAAGTGCTGATTACGGATATAAGAGCAATTAGACCTTTTGTTAATGTTATCGGCAGTATATTAATAGGGAAACCGGTCGAAATTTATGAAGAACCATATGTTGTAAAAACATTCCCTGAATGGACAAATAGGTTGCCATTGAAGGAATTAATACATGCTATTCCAAAGGCAATTGACGATGGTTATGCCAGTTATGATAAAAAAGCTTTTGTTTATTTATCGTTAGATGAGGCTGGTAAGAAATTAGGAGCTCGTTATCGAGTTCGACTTAACTCCACTAGAGAGCAAGATCAGATAGCGGCTGTTGCTGTTTTTGATAGCTTATATGAGCTGTTAAAACAATCAGAAAAACGTGATGCAGGTTTGAGTGGTCAAGCTGATAAATCAGAGAACGAAGATTATGCTGCTTTGCAAGAATTATTGGATGAAATTCGTGAGAAACTGGATAAAGTTAAATATGATTCTGCTATAACGGATTTTTACTTCGATGATCATGGTCGTTTACTTGCAATGCATGGAATAAATGGATTCATCATGGATGATCTGAAAATTCGTCGACTACTTGGGAATAAAAAAATGAATAATTCATTCTGGATTTATTTTGATTATAGGTCTCACCCTAAATTTACTCTAGAATCCAGCAGAAAAAATGTTCTATTTCAAAAATAAATAATATCAATTTATTAAAATTTGGTTTTTATTTATTTCTCAATTGAATAAATTCTTGTTCTGGAAATGCCAGTGCTGCTATGTGCTGGCATTTTCTGATTGATATGGCTTTTAGCTTTACGGATGATTTTGTGGTACCACTTGCTTGTAGGCGTGGGTTAGCAATATGAATATAAATTGAGATTATGCATTACAGGTGCGATTTTTAAGTAGGACTGGGCTGGATTAGTTGCCGTAATACTGCAACGAGCCTATGGATTCTTCATCAATGGGTATTATTTTGTTTGTTGTGCCCTTACCGATGATGCTCAGTGAACTGCTTGGTAGGTCAAATTTATTTAAATAGTGCGGGTTTACCATATCGCTGATATGTAAGCCAGTTGCATGTATTACTTCAGATAATGTTCTGTTACGTCATTTAGAATGATATTAATATCTGCAATCGCCATTAGGCTATTTATTTGAATTTCGGAGTTGATGTCAGGTGGCGGAATGAGCCTTTTTGAGGTATTTGGAGTTGTTATTCGATATATCTGTGCTGCGATGGTATTTTTGCAGTCCGTAGAATGTTTTTTTACAAGCGGAAAATGCGCAGGCTTGCGAGAAGTTTTTTGTATTCAATACTGTGTAAGTTAGGATGAAGGGGCGACATGAAACCGGTACGGTGTTAGTGTAAGTTACAGACTGGTTGGTTATGGGCGTGAAAGCAGTTGATGGCTATGCGATAATAATGCATTTTGTTGGTGTGAATTAGTGTGGGTTAGGAAGAATAATGGCTGCTAATGTTGTAGAACACTCGGCGAACAAAGCTGATGGAAATCGACCTGTGCAGCGCTGGGCATTGACACTGGCTTATGATGGTGGTGCATTTCATGGTTGGCAAAAACAGCCGGACGGTTTGTATACTATTCAGTCGGTACTGGAAGATGCTTTAAGCTCTATTGCGGCTGAACCGGTTAATGTTGTTGTGGCCGGGCGCACTGATGCTGGTGTTCATGCTACGGGACAGGTTGTGCATTTTGATACTTATGCGCAGCGTAGTGCGGAGGCCTGGTTACGTGGGACAAATACGGCAATGGATAAGAATATCCGTATTGTGAGAGCGCAGCCGGTAGCAGCTGAATTTCATGCCCGCTTTGATGCCTATGGACGTCGCTACCGCTACATGCTTGAATCTAGCCGGGTGCGTATGCCGCAATTGCGTGGTCGGGTTGGCTGGACGCACTATCCTTTGAACATGGATTTGATGCGTGAAGCCGCTGAGATGCTGATTGGTGAGCATGATTTTTCTAGTTTCCGTTCGAGTGACTGTCAGGCCAAATCGCCGGTAAAAACCTTATATCAGCTACGTCTTGCTGGTAGCCCTGAGTTGATGGCGATTGATTTTCATGGCAGTGCTTTTGTACACAATATGGTACGCAATATTGTGGGTGCTCTGGTATATGTGGGTGCCGGTAAGCTGAGTGTGGCTGGTTTTGCTCAATTGGTAGCAGCGAAAAGCCGGCGTCTGGCACCACCAACGTTTATGCCAGATGGGCTGTATCTTACCGGCGTGGATTACCCGCAACAATGGGGCGTGGCTACGGCCGCTTTGCCTGTATGGTTGTGGCCGTATTTGAATTAATACGGCTTGTAGCTGGCTGATTTTTGAAAAGGGCTGGATATGAAAATTCGAAGCAAGATTTGTGGGATGACGCGGGTTGAAGATGCACTGCTGGCTGCACAGCTGGGCGTAGATGCTATCGGATTAATTTTTTTTGCCGGCAGTAAACGGTATGTTACGGTGGAACAGGCACAGGCAATTGCGCGTGCTGTGCCGCCGTTTGTTACGGTAGTCGGTTTGTTTGTTAATGCCAGTGCAGCCGAGGTACAGAAGGTATTGATGCAGGTGCCATTGGATGTACTGCAATTTCATGGCGATGAGAGTGCTGAATTCTGCCGCCAGTTTCAGCGTCCGTATATTAAGGCGATACGGGTGCGCGATACGGCAGATATTGAAGCTGCTACAGCTATGTATACGGATGCGCGTGCATTGCTATTTGATGCGGCTGTTGCTGGCCAATATGGTGGTACGGGGCAGTCTTTTGACTGGCAGATGTTGCCGCGACAATTGGATCGGCAGTGGATTCTTTCGGGCGGGCTGAATCCGGAAAATATTGTTTCTGCGATCAGACAAAGTCATGCGCAGGCTGTTGATGTAGCCAGTGGGGTGGAGCTGGCTGCCGGAATTAAGGACGGGCAAAAGATGCAGGCGTTGATGGCTGCGATTAATGGTTTCGGGCTGTCTGTGGACTAATATTTGTGCTGTAGCTCCAGAAAATATTTATTATCTTATAAGAATATGCTTATGCTGTTTCTTAAAGCTCTTGTTCAGAATAATTTTAATTAATCGATTTAAAATGCACACCGATTTTATATTTTCTTGATGGTAAATATTTTAATTATGCTGCTTGTTTTATCCTCTGCTCAGCTTGTTGCTGTTACTGATATGAGTGTTATGCTATAAGAGTTATGTATTAATAACAGTTGTGTATATTTTAATTGTTAGTTGGTTAAATTTCACGGTTTTATTATGGGTAGAATGTTAAAAAATAAGGAGAAGAATGAATCTTTCTGAGCATAAAGTTTTTTTACAGATGAAAGCAGATGTGCAGTCAGAAAAGCCGGTAATTGAGTGGCAATCTTGTCCGGTACGATTTTCCAAATTATTTAAATGGACAGGCCAGTGTTTTAGTATTTGGACTGTAATTCTATTTAGTTTGTATTTTATCGCTGAGCTACTTTTTATTTATAGTCTTTCGATTGCAGTATTGTTTATTACAATCATTATTTATGCGATATGGATGCATAATAATAAGAAAACCTGTGCTATAAAGGAATCTCATTTAGTCAGTCTGGATCGTAAAAATAGAACGATTACTGTAAGCAATGGGCAATATCAGATTAGGCAGCACCAGCTTACCGATAATTATTTTATCCGAGTTGAGTGTGCTTTACCTTATGGGTGTAAAGTTTCATCACATAAACCACCACTTTGGCGCAGAGGTAGGCTGGTAATCAAGAATGAAAATCTAAAAACTGCTGAAATCCTGTTTGAGTATTTTTTCTGTGATGATTGCGCTTTGAAACAACTGATTGAGGTGGCAGATATTCTTGCTAAAGAACTGAATCTTATCCGTGCACAGGATTATACTATCAATAAAGTATATTGAGTATTAGTGGTATTTGGCTACGCAGGTTTTGGGCAAGGGAGATGATAATTATACGCAGAGTACAACAGTGCTCAGAACTATCAGGGAAGAGCCGGAGCATGAACAATAATACTGCAATGACAGGGATATGCTGATTTACACGGAAAAGATAATCTGTTTGAGAGGGAAGTAAGGCGCGGTTGTTTGCTGGCTGCAATGTTTGTTATAAATTACTGTATTGGTAACTACTTTTTGTTTGATATCTTTATTGCTGCAACTATGCTGAATGCGGTTTTTGTATTGTTTACTATTGTATTGATAAATTTCAATGTATATCTGGTTTATTCGGTTTTATTCAGTGCGTAAAACGTAGCTGTTCAAAGTAATATTTGAATCTGAGAATCAGTTAATTTGCTGCTACCTGCAATTAGAATGCGAAAAAAGGTAGTGCCGTGGGCGTATTCGGGTATTTAGCGTCATGTTCAGGGAGCGCAAATGTAAGCTTTGGCTGGAGATTTGGGCATCAGGTGTGGCAAAATTTCAGCTAAGCTACTTGTGCTGTTGCAACAATAGTTTTATATAAATAATATAAGTAATTTATGTCTTTATTTTATGGAAATATTCAAATTCTAGTGTTCTCTTGAATTGTGGAAGATGTTATTACGGTTAAAATTAGAAGATTTTAATAATCTTAACTGCATATGTTATTAGGGTGTTGTTTAAAGGCGAATAATAGTTAGATTGCTTTGATACAGAAATTCAATTGTTTAAATTAATTAGTTTTAATACCAGTTAAAGGGAATTTATTGGTGGATTGGAGTAATGTAAAGATAGGGCAGAAACGACAAAGGTTAAATTCGCGACAGATTCTTAAACAGATTCGGGAGGCGCTGAAAAATGATAAATCAATTTTACAATGGCCAGTATATCCTAAACTGAAAGGAAAAAAGGATGATCGGGATATTAGGTATCTATTATGTTTGTGTATGATATTGAGTACTGGTTGTTGGCTTTTTTTACTTATGTCTCTGAAAAAGATTACAGAAAGTGGGTTGACTGCTACAGATTGGATTTCTTGTTGGCTTGTTATTATTAGCTCTGGGTTTCTTATATGTTTTGTATTGTTAAATACTAGAAGCATGTCAATTAAGCTAGCACAATATGTTGTTCTGGATCGGTATCGGAAATTGCTGACGATAGTCACTATCAATGGACATAAAGAACAATATCAGCTGCGAAGCAACTGGAATTTATATGCTTTAAAGGCTCTGGTTTATGGATATTCTGGGACAATCAATCTGTTTTTATCCATACCAGAACGAAATAAACATATTCTTTTATTGGAATATCAAGGGGGCTATTATTCAAAAGACTTACGGGAGATGAATGCTGTAGCGGCGTTATTAGCAAAAGATTTAGGTATTCGATATTTTGACTGTAATGCTAAAGAGATTTTTAATACAATTAATAATGATTTGAAGCATAACAAGAATATTATTGAGTGGCCTGTCTATCCTTTTTTAAAATATAGAATTACTGATAAAGTATTAAAGAGTGATAAAGAAAATTATATTTTCTGGGGATTAGGTTGCGTAACCCTTAGTGCATGGGGTTATTTCGGAAACCATAATTCTAGTGGAGATTTAATTATTATTTTGATTATTCTGGTATTTTCGCTATTATTTCTTTTTCATTGGTATCGATGTAATCAAAGCCAAGGCAGAGTAGCAAAATATATTATTCTTAACAGAGCAGAAAAAAACATAACTATCAGCAATGCTATCAAAGGTGAAACTCGTTATTGTTTATCATCCGATAGTATGCTGACGACTATTAAGAAAGGTAATATTTTAACGGGCAGGTCGGTTAATCTGGTTTTAACTGCAACAAAAGAAAGACAAAAAATTTTGTTGTTTGAGTATTTTTCAATATATGGCAATACCAAAGCTAAGAAGATGGATGATCTGGCCAAAACGCTGGCCAGAGATTTGGGTATCAGATATCGCAAAACCAGTAACTAATTTTTTTAATTATGCATGTTTGTTATAGTGCGTGTATTCAGACTGGATAAATATTGTTTCAACTGTTGCTAATCTGAATTATTCGTGTACTTGAAGCAGATATGGGTAAATCCCCGTTGTCAGTCAACTGTCAGGTTGGCGGTAACTGGGATTTTGTTGTTATTTGGCCGGGTGAAATGGTTTTATTTATTCTGGCTTGAGTATGGATAACAGGATAATGAATTTAAAAAATGTTAATATGGCTGAATAGTTTTACTTTGCGGGTAAATTGTTGCTCAATGGAATGAAATATGGAAAATTATCACTATCCAGATGAACAGGGTTTTTTTGGTGAGCATGGTGGGCTGTTTGTGTCGGAAACGCTGATTACGGCTTTAACTGAATTGAAGCAGGCTTATTATGCAGCGAAGGCTGATCCGGCGTTCTGGGCGCAGTACCATGAGGATTTAAAATATTATGTGGGTCGTCCCAGCCCGGTTTACCATGCCCGTCGCCTGTCTGCCTATTTGGGTGGGGCACAGGTTTATCTGAAGCGGGAAGATTTGAATCATACTGGTGCACATAAGATTAATAATACGATTGGTCAGGCTTTGCTGGCGCAGCGGATGGGTAAAAAGCGGGTGATTGCTGAAACTGGTGCCGGGCAGCATGGTGTGGCTTCGGCTACGGTAGCGGCGCGTTTTGGTATGGAATGCACGGTGTTTATGGGCACGGAAGATATCCGGCGTCAGGCACCGAATGTATACCGGATGAAGCTGCTGGGTGCGCAGGTAGTAGGGGTGGATTCTGGTTCGTGTACTCTGAAAGACGCTATGAATGAAGCTTTGCGTGAGTGGGTGGCGCGGGTAGATGATACTTATTATATTATTGGTACGTCGGCGGGCCCGATGCCATACCCGGAGATGGTGCGCGATTTTCAATGTGTTATTGGCAATGAGGCGAAAGCGCAGATGCAGGAAGCTATTGGCCGGCAGCCCGATGTGGCTGTGGCCTGTGTCGGCGGCGGTTCAAATGCCATAGGTTTGTTTTATCCTTATATTAATGTGCCTGAAACTCGTTTGGTTGGGGTTGAGGCTGGTGGTTTAGGTTTGTCAGGTCAGCAGCATGCGGCTCCTATTAGTTCGAATAGTCCGATGGGCGTATTGCATGGTTTTCGCAGTTATCTGATGCAGGATGAATATGGGCAGGTGGTTTCTACTCATTCTGTGTCTGCCGGTCTGGATTATCCGGGTATCGGTCCAGAGCACAGCTTGCTGCATGATATTGGTCGGGTACAGTATGAGGCAATGGGTGATGAAGCAGCGATGGAGGCTTTTCATTTGCTGTGCCATCAGGAGGGTATTATTCCGGCTTTGGAATCCAGCCATGCGCTGGCTTGGGCAGTAGCCAATGCGCCGAAAATGAGTCGGGATGAGGTAATTCTGGTTAATCTGTCTGGCCGCGGTGATAAGGATATCAATACGGTTGCCCGGCTGGACGGAATCAGTCTGTGATTTACTTGAGCTACTGCGCGTTAGTGAGATCGGATAGTAGGTATTTGTTGGGTTTATGAGTAAGAGTATTAAGCTGTCTTCTGTGCAGATTTTTCTGATGGCTCTGGCCATCGGTCTGGCAGTGGCCAGTAATTATTTTGTATTTCCGCTGATTGAGGTAATGGCACGCTATTTTGGTCTGGATGTTGCCAGCAGCGGGATGCTGATTACGCTGACGCAGTTGGCTTATGCGCTCGGGCTGATTTTTCTGGTGCCGCTGGGCGATTTGCTGGATAACAAAAAGCTGATTGTGTCGCTGTATGCGGTGGTAAGTGTCAGTGCACTGCTGATTGCGCTGGCACCAAGCTTATGGCTGTTTGTTGCTGGCCTGCTGCTGGTAGGGGCTTTTTGTACGGTGGCGCAGATTCTGATGCCGCTGGCTGCTAGTCTGACTGCACCGGAACAACGCGGGCGGGTGATTGGTACGCTGATGAGCGGGCTTTTACTTGGTATTTTGCTGTCACGTACTTTTTCCGGTCTGGTTGCTCACTGGTGGGGCTGGCGCATGGTCTATGTGCTGGGTGCGGCAATGCTTGTGCTGATGACTTTGATTTTGCAGTTGAAATTGCCTTATGTGCAGCGTGAGCGCAGTGCGCTGGGTTACTGGCAGACGCTGGTATCGGTGTGGTCGTTGTTATGGTGTACGCCGTTATTGCGTCAGCGTGGTGTGTTGGGAGCGCTAGATTTCTGCCTGTTTTCGGTGTTGTGGACACCGCTGACGCTGTTGCTGAGTCATGCTCCTTATTATTTCAGTTTAAGTACGATTGGTCTGTTTGGTTTATTTGGTGCACTGGGAATATTTGGTTCGAATGTGGGTGGCTGGGCAGCCGATAAAGGCCGTACTTATGGGATGACGGTGGTTTGTGCGCTGTTGTTTCTATTTAGCTGGGCGTTGCTGTATGCAGGCGGAACGCATTTATGGGCGCTGATTGGTGGTGTGATATTGCTGGATTTTGCTATTCAGGCTTTGCATATCTGTAATCAGTCGCTGATTTATCGTTCAGATCCAGCGCTGAAAGGCCGGATTGCTTCTGGCTATATGAGTATGTATTTTATTGGCGGGGTACTCGGTTCACTTGCTTCTGCTATGGCTTATGCACATTATGGCTGGAATGGGGTGGCGCTGTTGGGTGGTGTGATTGCGCTGCTGATTTTGCTGTGTGCGCTGGTGTTTAAATGTGAACATATGTCTTAGGTGTGTATGGTCGGTTTGGTGTGAACCGGACAAGTGGTTTGTATGGCCTGCTCTGGTTTGTAATTGTTATTGTGAATAGGATTGTTTTATGTCTAATCGTGCTGTGATGACAGTGATTGGTAAAGATCGTATTGGTATTGTTGCTGAGGTGGCCACGCTGCTGGCAGAACATCAGGTTAGTATTATGAATATCAGCCAGCAGTTAATGGATGATTATTTCACTATGATTATTTTGTTGGATACTGAACGATGCACTTTGCCGCGTTTACAGTTTTGTGAGTTGCTGGATAGTGAGGGCGAAAAACGAGGTTTGCACATTCGTGTGCAGGATGAGGCTTTGTTTAATGCTATGCACCGGATTTAGGAGTTGTTGATGTCGTTTTCTATTCAGAATAATGAAATTCTGGAGACTATACATATGGTCTCTGACCAGCATTTCGATGTACGTACGATAACTATTGGCATTGATTTGCATGACTGTATTGATACGGATATTAACCGTTTGAATGAGAAGATTTTTGCTAAGATTACTCGGGTTGGTAAGAATCTTGTGCAGACGGCTACTGAGTTGTCTGCGAGATATGGTGTACCGATTGTGAATCAGCGCATTGCGGTAACTCCGATTGCTCAGATTGGTGCGGCTACTGGGGCAGATTCTTATGTCTCGATTGCGCAGACGCTGGATAAGGCTGCAAAAGCTATTGGTATTTCGTTTATCGGTGGTTTTTCTGCGCTGGTACACAAGGGTATGAGTGCTGCGGATGAGGTGCTGATTCGTTCGATTCCTGAGGCTATGGCCTGTACTGATGTGGTATGCAGTTCGGTGAATATTGGTTCTACCCGTGCCGGTATCAATATGGATGCAGTTCGGCTGATGGGTGAAACTATCCGGCAGACGGCAGCGATAACGCCGGAAGGCTTTGGTTGTGCCAAGCTGGTGGTGTTTTGTAATGCTGTAGAAGATAATCCGTTTATGGCCGGTGCTTTTCATGGTGCAGGTGAGGCGGATTGTGTGATTAATGTCGGGGTATCAGGACCGGGTGTGGTGTGTGCTGCGTTGCAGAATACGCAAGGGCTGTCTTTGACTGAAGTTGCCGAGCTGGTGAAGAAAACTGCTTTCAAGATTACGCGTGTGGGTGAACTGATTGGGCATGAAGCCAGTAAGATGCTGGGTATTCCTTTTGGGATTCTGGATTTGTCTCTGGCGCCGACACCTGCTGTGGGTGACAGTGTTGCTCGGATTCTGGAGGCGATGGGATTGAGTGTCTGCGGAACCCACGGGACAACTGCGGCGCTGGCATTGCTGAACGATGCGGTGAAAAAAGGTGGCATGATGGCTTCCAGTGCTGTGGGAGGGTTGAGTGGCGCGTTTATTCCGGTATCGGAAGATGAAGGTATGATAGCTGCGGTAGAAGCCGGTGTGTTGACGCTGGATAAGCTGGAAGCGATGACTGCTGTGTGTTCGGTAGGGCTGGATATGATTGCTGTGCCGGGAGACACGCCGGCCAGTACGCTGGCTGGTATTATTGCTGATGAAGCGGCTATTGGGCTGATTAACAGTAAAACTACGGCAGTGCGGGTTATTCCGGTTACCGGTAAGGATGTGGGCGATTATGTTGAGTTTGGAGGACTGCTTGGCCGTGCTCCGGTTATGCCAGTGAAATCTGGTTCTTGCGAGGTATTCATCAATCGTGGCGGGCGTGTGCCTGCGCCGGTACAGGCAATGAAAAATTAAGGGTTGTACCGGCTCTGCATGTTATGATGCAGACTATGAGAATCAGCACTGGTAGTGTTGCAGGCAGATACTATGCGTCTGGTCGTAAGGAGAGGCGGTAGTTGGTGTCTGTCTGGTACTGACATGTCACTGCTGTATGCGGGAATGAATAGAGAACGGAAATGAGTAGAATTCAACAGACATTTGAGCAGTTGCATGGTCGTACTGCTCTGGTTTCTTATGTCACATGTGGTGATCCGGATCTGGCAACAACATTACAACTGATGCAGACGCTGGTAGCCAATGGTACGGATATTATTGAGCTGGGCGTGCCTTTTTCTGACCCGATGGCGGATGGTCCGGTTATTCAGGCTGCAGCTGAACGTGCTTTGCGCCAGAATGTGTCTCTGGCAGATGTATTGCAGGTGGTGGCTCAATTCAGGCGGGAGAATCAGACTACGCCTGTGGTACTTATGGGTTATCTGAATCCGGTTTATCGTATGGGCTATGAGCGCTTTGCACAGGCTGCTGCACAATCTGGTGTGGATGGGGTGCTGACGGTGGACTGTCCGGCAGAGGCGATTGATGATTTATATGCCCAGTTGCAGACAAATGGGCTAGACTGTATTTTTCTGATTGCACCAACCACAACTGATGAGCGGATTAAGCTGATTGGCAGCAAGGCCAGTGGTTTTGTTTATTATGTGTCTCTCAAGGGTGTAACTGGTTCATCACAGTTGGATACGGCTGAAGTTTCGCGTAAAATTGATCATTTGCGCCAGTTTATTCAGGTGCCTGTTGGTGTAGGTTTTGGCATTCGTGATGCTGACAGTGCCCGTTGTATCGGGGCGATAGCAGATGCGGTAATCGTTGGCAGCCGCTTTGTGCAGACGATAGCTGAGCATGCCGGCTGTGAGGCTGAAGCTCTGGCACCTGTGGTTTCTGAGCTCAGGCAGGCTCTGGAATAATCTGCGTAGAAGTCCTAATTCTGCATGGCAGCCTGTTACGGGTTGCTGGCAATAACCGGGAATGAAAAAATGAGTTGGTTAGATAAAATCCTACCACCCAAGATTAAAAAAGATCCTGTGGCTAAATCTGCAGGTATCCCTGAGGGGTTGTGGCAGAAATGTCCGTCTTGTGCGGCAACTTTATATGCCACGGATTTGAAGAAAAACATGGAAGTGTGTCCGAAGTGCGGACATCATAATCCGGTTTCGGCACGTGAACGTATCCAGATGATGCTGGATGAGACTAAACAGTATGAAATCAGTGCTGATATTAAGCCGATTGATATTCTGAAATTTCGTGACAGTAAGAAATATACTGACCGTTTGAGTGCAGCACGTAAACTAACACAGGAAGATGATGCGCTGGTGGTGGTACGTGGCACCATGAATGGTATGCCGGTGGTTGTAGCTGCGTTTGAATTCAACTTTATCGGTGGTTCGATGGGGTCGGTTGTAGGTGAACGCTTTGTCCGTGGTGTGCGTGAGGCGGTGAAACATAACTGTGCTTTTATTTGTGTGGCTGCCTCTGGTGGTGCACGCATGCAGGAAGGTCTGAATTCTCTGATGCAGATGGCTAAAACCTGTGCTGCATTACATCTGCTTGCAGATAAATCATTGCCGTTTATTTCAGTATTAACAAATCCAACTATGGGTGGGGTATCTGCCAGCTTTGCCTTTATTGGTGATTTGGTGCTGGCTGAACCGAATGCGTTGATTGGTTTTGCTGGTCCACGGGTAATTGAGCAGACTGTACGTGAGACGTTGCCTGAAGGTTTCCAGCGTGCGGAATTTTTGCTGGATAAAGGGGCAGTTGATCAAATTGTCGACAGGCGTGAATTGAAGGAACGCATTGTGCGCTTAATTGGTTTGCTACGCTCGCAAGCCAGTGCCGATGCAGCCTGATGAGTATTTGTCTGCTGAACTGAATGATTAACTATAAGCGCCCTGAAATATTGTTTCAGGGCGCTTTTGTTTGCCTGACGGGTTGAAATATGTGTGCATTTGGCAGAAATGTAAACTGAGATGTGTTTTTCTGGATGATGTTGTCAGACATACTTTATCAAGCAGTTGTAGCCGGATTTTTGCGGAGTGGGAAGAACGGTATAAATTTTTGCTTTATGTCTGTAATTGCGCCAGTAATATAGGTATGTGGCTGTGTGTAATGTCTTTAGCTGCGGTTAGTAGCCATAATTGTTGGTGCTGCTGATGCTGTTGTTGCAGTGTTTGTAATGCCTGCTGCTGTTGTGGCTGATACAGTTCTTGCTGATAGAGCTGGCAGAATTCGCTGTAGCGACTGGCCGGACTTTGATGCAGCCATTGCCGTAGCTGGCTGGAAGGCGCAACGGTCTTCATCCATTCCACACCGTTTAATCTGGCTTTGCTGATACCACGTGGCCACAGACGGTCAATTAATACGGCCGGTTGCTGGTGTTGGTAAGTGTAAACACGCTGAACGCTATACATGGCTATTGTGCTGAGTTTTTAAAATGATTAATAATAATTTCTGAAGGATATTGTGACAACTGTTATCGCGGCAATGATTGTTGAAAATATGTGCGAATGATGTGAGTGAAGTTGTTGGTGCAGGTTTCGATAAATGCTATTACTGAAAGTAATTACTGCATTGTGAGCAGAATAAAAAAGCAGCCATAACTGGCTGCTTTTTGCTATGAATGCTGGTTATTTTTGGTTTTTGTTCAGTTCCTGCTCTAAGTCGTTTTTACGCATCAGGCCGGAAATGGTCTTACCATTCGGAAATATTATGGTAGGGGTACCAGTAAAGCCCAATTTGTCACCCAGTTTCATGGTTTCAGCAACCGGATTGTTACAATTGGCTACGCTAGCGGGTTCTTTGTTATGACGCATCCAGGCAGTCCAGGCTGTGGTGCGATCTTTCTGACACCATATCTGTACTGATTTATTCTGTGCTTTCGGGTGCAGTTCGGGTACGGGCATCAGGAAAGTATAGACTGTAACGTTATCAATCTGGGCGATTTCTTCTTCAAGCTTTTTACAGAACGGGCAATCAGGATCAGAAAATACAGCCATGATGTGCTGTCCGTTACCGCGAACTTCTTTGATGGCTTTATCCAATGGCAGTTTGTCAAAGTCTACTTTGGACAAGTCACTTAAACGCTGTTCGGTCAGGTTTTTATGGTGTTGCAGATCAAGCAGGTTGCCCAGTATGATGTAATCAGCATTTTCATCGGTATAGATAATCTGATTACCGGTAATTACAACTTCATAAATGCCTTTAAACGGGGTGGTATAAACACTCTGTATGTTTAATTCTGCACCTTTGAGTGTGAATGCTTTCTGCATTTTCTTAGTCAGATTTTCGCTAACTTTTTTACTGGTAGCTGCATCGACAGCCTGACTGATTTCAGTGGCTGTGTTACTGGCCGCAGATGCGTTAATGCCAGAGGCAGCACTGGCAGCGGAGCCGGTATTTTGTACAGGAGTGCCGTTGCAGGATGCGATAAAAGGTATGGCGAGCAGGGGGGCAAGCCATTGCCATAAGAAGGATTTTTTCATATTGAAATGTTTTTTACTCTTAGTTAATGAATAGTTTGAAATTATATGCTGCTATTATGCATAAGCTGTCGATAGCATGAAAGTTATTGTGTGGAAAATGTCGCTATTTTGCTGCTAAACAGTTCTGAAACTAGACGGGTTGAAATCTGTTATCGCCATAGCTGTATTGTATCCTTAGTATATATTGTCTGCTTTTTAAATGCGGTATATTGATTAGTTCTTTAAGTATAAAGCAATTGTGATGTGTGTGTAATGGTGTTTTGCTTGTGAAACGGTTGGCGTGGGTGCTGGCTTCATGCCACAATACTCGTTTGTTAACTAATGTGAATACATGCCATGACTCCGATTTTGGCTTTCGATATTGAAACTGTTCCAGACGTAGCCGGTATTCGTGTGCTCAATCATTTGCCGGCAGAAGTAAGTGATGCTGAGGTGGTGGAATTTGCCTTGCAGCAGCGACGTGCTAAAACTGGTGGTAATGATTTTATGCAGCTGCATTTGCAGCAGGTGGTGGCCATATCATGCTGTATGCGCTGGGGTGCGGATAAGATCCATATTGGTAGTATCGGGACACCTGAGGACAGTGAAGAAACACTGATTGCGCGTTTTTTTGAGTTGATAGAAACTCATACGCCACAGCTGGTAAGCTGGAATGGCGGTGGTTTTGATTTACCGGTATTGCATTATCGTGCCCTGATTTATGGTATCAGTGCTGCGCGTTACTGGGATATGGGGGAGGGAGATTTTGGCGACAGCCGCGATTTTAAATGGAATAATTATATCAGCCGCTATCATGCGCGCCATTGTGATTTGATGGATTTATTATCTTTATATCAGGCACGTGCCTGTGTGCCACTGGATGACATGGCAAAGTTGTGTGGTTTTCCGGGTAAGCTGGGCATGGATGGTAGTAAGGTATGGATGGCTTATCAGCAAGGAGAGCTGGCGCAGATTCGGCATTATTGTGAAACCGATGCGGCCAATACTTATTTAATGTATCTGCGCTTTAATCTGTTGCGTGGATTTCTGAATGCGGATGAGTACGAGCAGGAAATCCGTTGCCTGAAAGCTTATCTGAACGGACAACAGGCACCACACTGGCAGGAATTTCTGGCTGCATGGGGAAGCTCAAGTTGACTGTCAATGTAAATGAACCGGATGTTAGGATGATGGTTTGTGTGGGGTACTTCCTGATATGAGTATGCGCAGGCTGGTGCTGATTGGGGTAGGCCTGATTGGTGGTTCGCTGGCACTGGATTTAAAACGTGCCGGATTGGTAGACAAAGTAGCTGGTATTGATATCGATGCAGATAATCTGACTCGTGCGCTGGAGCGGCGTGTAATCGATTGTGCCTATACGCGGATTGATGCAGAGAGTGTGGCTGATGCTGATATGGTGCTGATTGCGACGCCGGTTAATACATTGCCTCTCGTCTGTCGTGAGCTGGCGCCATATCTGCCTGCACAGTGTATTGTTACCGATGTGGGCAGTACCAAACAGCTGGCACTACAGGCTTTTGCTAGTGAGCTGCCACATCACTATCCACGCTGTGTTGCAGCTCATCCAATTGCCGGTTCCGACCGGCATGGTGCACTGGCGGCACAGTTTGGCTTGTTTGCACAGAAAAAATGCATTGTCTGTGCACATGAACATCAGGATGAAACAGCATTGCAGGCAGTAGTGGCGATGTGGCAGGCAGTACAGGCGCAGATTTATCATCTGGATGTGGCCAGACACGATGCGATTTTTGCAGCAGTGAGTCATTTGCCGCATATGCTGGCTTATGCGTATGTTCACCAGTTGGCAGAAGCAGCGAATGCAGATGAGCTGTTGCAGTTTGCCGGTAGTGGTTTCCGTGATTTTACGCGGATTGCGGCTAGTCATCCGCAGATATGGACAGATATCTGTCTTGCTAATCGTGATGTGCTGAGTGGTCTGCTCCAGCAGCAACAGCAGGAGCTGGTGTATTTGCAGCAATGTTTGCAACAAGGTGATGCGCAGAAGTTGACTGCTTTTTTTGCCAAAGCACAGAAAATACGCGAAGACTGGCAGAATTAGAAAAAAAAGTACTGCAAGGGGTAATTCTGGCAGATAAAGACATTATTATAGCTAAGTTGTGGTTGAATAAAGCATTTTTTGGTGTTTTTGACTGCGCCAGATAGGTGCAGTTAATCAATTTTGCGGCATTTTTAATTAAAATAACTCTATTTTGTAGAAATAATACAAAATATGACTTGCCATGTGTGCGTATTTGATGCATAATTCGCTTCGTTAAATCAGCTCCTAGTTGGTTTAACAGTTTCTCCTCTATTTCTCCTTTGTAGACTTGGCGCACACTTAACCGTGTGCGCATTTTTTTATCTATTTTTCTTTATGTTGTTGGAATATATTTCTGGTCATATCTGATTGCCGTATTTTGGCTATATTTGAGTTATCTGAAAGTAATTCTTTAGCTGATTGTTGCTCAGGTTTGTTTGTATAGTTGAGGCTTTGTTTATGATGATATTTTCTGAAATGAATACTGTCAGGATGAATACCTTACATTAAAACAGGAAATGATTATGTTCTAGTGATGTAATCTGCAATCGGTGGTGGCGCAGCATAATTTAGGAGAATACATATTCTATACGGTGTAGTAACCAGCAACGGCTTTGCAACTGCTGAGGCTGCAATACAGGAGAATGAAAGTTTTTATGCTGATTCTGTTATGTATGGTAGCCGACAGCAGTATTTTCGCGCTTACTGGCGCGGTTGAATCTTAGTTGTAATGTGATAGCCGGCTATAATCATATTTTGTGGCTGCATATGATGTGGCACAGGCTTTGGTTATTCTGAATAGTTTGGGTGAAGAGTAGTAGTCGGATAATTGAAAAGTGGCTGATGATGTGTGCAATATGAAACACGTTGCGCAAGAGATATCAGCGGTTTGTTGATGTTGCAATTCACGCCATTGATGACGATATTTACTCTAAAAACCAGCAGGAAGTATGGTGCTCTGCATCATTTGATTATTTTGTGCGGGCTGAATGCCTGCAATGTATAAATCTGTAGATAATCATATTGAATGGTAGGGTAACAGGGTTTATTGAGCTGATGTTGACGCACTGAAAAATTATTCTCATGCGCTTGTGTCTTTTATTATGCCAGACGCTCAGATCAAATTTTGTTGTGATGCGGCACCTGCATTTGCTACTGGATATACCGGCGCCACTTGGTCGGAATGTGTTTACTTGTTATCTACTGATTGCCATTATTAGTCGTAAATAACAGCTGTAACCTATCTGGTGGGTTAGTACAGCTAAAAAACAGATATTCAGCAGCATTGAGACCGCTATTGAAGCAGTTGGTCAAGACGTAGGTACGACGGCAGGTGGTGACTAAAAAGTTGATTCAGACTCAGCTAGCTACTGTTACGGCAGGGTGTATGCTAGGCCACGCCGGTTTACCTGTTTCTTATCCAAGATAATCAATAAATACAGGCTGTGATTAATCTATACCAGTACTTAATATGACCGGAATTTATTCCAAATGTAACATCTGTTCTTCTTTTACTTCTTCCATTACAACATAACTGCGGCTTTCGGCTGCGGCCGGCAGTTGTAGCAGGATGTTGCCCAACAGGTTGCGGTATGCATGCATATTCGGCAGGCGTACTTTAATCAGGTAATCGTATTCGCCGGATATCAGGTGGCATTCCAGTACTTGCGGAATGGTTAGTACCTCACGTCGGAAATCTTCGAAAATATTGCCGGATTTGGAACGCAGTTTGATTTCCACAAATACCAGCAGACTCTGATTTAAGGCACGCGGGTTCAGGCGTGCATGATAACCGGTAATGATGTTTTCTCGTTCTAGTCGCCGTACTCGTTCGGTGACAGGTGTGGTGGACAATCCTACCTTGTCGGCCAGTTCAGTCATGGTGGTACGGGCATTTTTTTGCAGTAGGGACAGTATCTTCATGTCCACTTTGTCAATATGGTGCATGGTTTATCATGGTATAGATGTGATAATTTATAAAAATACTCCTTTTTTTTGTTTAAATAAAGTGAAATTCACTATCATTCTTTGTTTACACTAGAAAAAGTAACTAAATAAGCTGTTTGAGGGTTTTGCGATTAAACGATTGGAATTATTTCGTTTGATTACTAGGGAGAGAAGGCAATGAAAGTACTGATTATGGGGGCAGGTATTGTTGGAGTAAGTACTGCCTGGTATCTGGCTAAAGCCGGACACGAAGTTACTGTGCTTGAGCGTGCTGATCAGGCCGCGATGGAAACCAGTTTTGCTAATGCTGGCCAGTTATCCTATGGCTATACTACACCATGGGCAGCACCAAATATTCCAGCTAAGGTGTGGAAATGGCTGTTTAAAGAGCATTCTCCTTTACTGATTCGTCCTGATGGCAGTCTCTTTCAGTTGCAATGGCTGTGGCGGATGTATCGGAATTGTAATGAACAGAGCTATGCAACTAATAAAGAACGCATGGTACGTATTTCTGAATATAGCCGCGAGATGTTACAGCAACTTGAAGCTGAAGAGAGCATTAAGTATGAGGGACGCCGGCAGGGTACTTTGCAAATTTTCCGCACGGAAAAAGAGGTTATTGATTCCCGTTCTGATATAGCTGTTCTACAGGAATTCGGCGTGCCGTTGCAGGTGTTGAATAGTGTTGAAGAATGTACGCAGTATGAACCGGCACTGGCACACATGGCCGGAAAGCTGGCTGGTGCACTTTATTTACCTCAGGATGGTACGGGTGACTGTCATTTATTTACTACTCAGCTGGCCGAAAAATGTGCGGCTTTGGGGGTGAAATTTTTGTATCGGCATGCTATTTCGGCAATTCAGCAGGACAAATGTTCGATTAAAGGTGTGCAGGCTAATGGCCAGTGGTTTACTGCCGACCATTATGTCTGTGCTTTAGGCAGTTTCAGCCGCAGTATGCTGAGTAAGCTGGGGATTAATCTGCCGGTTTATCCAGTAAAAGGATATTCACTTACTATTCCGATAATTAATAAGGATAAAGCACCGGTTTCTACGGTTCTTGATGAAACTTATAAGGTGGCGATAACGCGTTTTGATGAACGTATCCGTGTTGGTGGCATGGCTGAGCTGTCTGGCTATCAGATTCACCTGAATCCCAAACGCAAGGCTACGCTGGACCTGGTGGTTAATGATCTGTTTCCGGGCAGTTGTCATACTTCTGAGGCCTTTTTCTGGAGTGGTCTGCGCCCGATGACACCGGATAGTACGCCGATTATTGGTGCCAGCCGTTTTGAAAATCTGTCGCTGAATACTGGTCATGGTACATTGGGCTGGACGATGGGGTTGGGTTCAGGAAAAATTCTGGCGGATTTGATTAGTGGTGTTAAGCCGGAAATTGAAACCAATGATTTATCGCTGGCACGTTATATTTAAGCCAGTAATATCGCTGTAACCTGTATGTTTGTTTGTGTGGCGCCGTTCTTGATTATGCCTTCTCTGGATGCATACAAGAGCTGTATATGGTTTTATTATTAATATATTATTAATTTATCCTGTTTAGTTCCTGCTGCCGAATAAGGCAGGTTATTCTATTGAAGGATAAGGTTTAAATATGGCTAATGATAAGATTCTGTTACTGGAAGTTGCTCCGGCAGGCCGGATTATCGAATTTGATACGGTAACGGCTACGCATCGGATACTGGTGGATGAGTTGTATGATTTTCCCGATGGTATTGCTGTTGACTGGCAGCACCAGCGGCTGTTTTATTCAAGCATGGGGCGGATAAAGGAACCAGAGTCACTTGAATTTTTTCAGGCTGATGGCATGATTGCAGAAGTTTCGCTGGATGGACATCAACGGCACAAGCTGGTGGGCAATGGTTTGTTTGTTACCGGTAAACAGGTGGCTTTTGATGAGGAAAACCAGCAAATTTACTGGTGTGACCGTGAGGGAATGCGCGTCTGCCGTTATGATGTGTTAAGCGGTAGAATGGAGGTGCTGGTACAGACTGGTTTGTACCCGCGTGATGCGCATGACTATTCACGTCATTGTGTTGGCATTGCGCTGGATAAACCACATAATCATTTTTACTGGACTCAGAAGGGGCGACCGAAAGGTGGCGAAGGCCGGATCCTGCGCGCCTGTTTGCAGCCGGATGAGGAGTACGATGCCGCAGTCCGTACAGATATTGTAACCGTACTGGATAATTTGCCCGAACCTATCGATCTGGAAATTGATCATGCGAACCAGATAATGTACTGGACTGACCGTGGTCTTGATGCTGCAGGTGGTAATAGTCTGAATTGTGCCAGTATTGGAGCAGATGGATTGACAAACCATGAGGTGCTGGCAACTGGGTTACAGGAAGGGATTGGTTTGGCTGCGGATTTTGCCAGTTCTGTTATCTATATTACAGACCTAGGTGGTAATTTGTGGCGTTATGATATACGGCAGCGTGGGCCATTGCGTAAACTGGCTCAATTTGGCTCGCTTACTGGGATTGCTTTGCTTAAACAATAAGATTTGGTAACCATGATAACAGGGGAGCAATTATGCGTCCGTTAGTTGCGCATATTCGGTTAAATCACTTACGTGATAATTTTTTGGCCTTAAAACAAATGCACGGCGGTGGCAAGATGTTAGCCGTGGTAAAAGCTAATGCTTATGGACATGGTGCGATACGTTGTGCCAAAGCACTGGCCGATATAGCCGATGGGTTTGCGGTAGCGTGCATCAATGAAGCAGTACAACTGCGGGAGGCTGGCATAAAATCGCCGATTGTAATGCTGGAAGGTGTTTTCGCGGCAGAAGAATACGCGTTGGCAGATCGTTATCAGCTATGGCCGGTAGTGGGTAATTTGTGGCAACTGGAAACCTTGCTCGTTCATGACTGGCAAAAACCGGTAACAGTATGGCTGAAAATGGATTCAGGCATGCACCGTACCGGCTTTTTTCCGCATGATTATGCACCAGCCTATCAGGCACTGGCACAAAGTGACAAGGTAGCCGATGTGGTGAAAATGACCCATTTTGCCTGTGCCGATGAGCCTATGAAAACGATGACAGCTGAACAGATTCACGTTTTTGAGATGGTGTGTGCTGATCTGCCCGGTGAAGTGAGTTTAGCTAATTCGGCAGCAATAATGGCCTATCCGCAAACCCAGTGTGGCTGGGTGCGGGCTGGGCTGGCGCTGTATGGAATTTCACCCATGGGCGGTGCAGATAGCCGCTTTAAGCCGGTGATGCGGCTAGTAAGCAAGGTGTTCGGCGAGCGGGTGTTGCAGATGGGAGAACCGATTGGCTACGGTGCCAGTTTTGTTACCAACCGTTCAACCCGGGTAGGGCTGGTGGCCTGTGGCTACGCCGATGGCTATCCGCGTCGTGCTACGACAGGCACTCCGGTGGCTATCGACGGCGTACGCAGCATGGTTCTGGGACGGGTTTCCATGGATATGATGACAATACAATTGGATGACCACCGGCAGTCACTGGGCAGTGAAGTGGAATTATGGGGCGATGTTGTCAATGTGAATGAGGTGGCAGCAGCAGCAGGAACCATTGCCTATGAATTACTGTGTAATGTTAAAAGAGCAGAAATGGTATATGAATAAGTTACCATGGATCGTCAATTATCAGGTAAATATTTGGCAAGATAGAAAAATTGGTTTATAAAGATGTAATATGTTCTCAGGCAGCCCTTTAAGCTGCCTGAAGTTATTTTTTTTGAGTTTATGATAATGGAAATAGAAACACTGGAACTGGCCAAGGCATTGATAGCACAGCCGTCTATTACACCAGACGATCATGGTTGTCAGTCTCTGCTGATGAGCCGGCTAACGGCGCTGGGTTTTCGCATTGAAAATCTGCGCTTTGGGGAAACCGATAATTTTTATGCAGTTTATGGTCAGCAAGGGCCGCTGGTGTGCTTTGCTGGTCATACTGATGTGGTGCCTGCTGGAGATGAAAGCTGCTGGACTTCGCCACCCTTTACGCCTACAGAACGTGATGGCCGGCTGTATGGTCGTGGTGCTGCCGATATGAAAAGCAGTGTTGCTGCTTTTGTAACTGCCTGTGAACGTTTACTGGCACAACAGCCTGATTTGCCACTTCGCCTGGCTTTGCTGATTACTTCAGATGAAGAAGGGGACGGACATGATGGCACCAAACGCGTGGTTGAAATTCTGAAACAGCGTGGTGAGCATATCGATTACTGTATTGTAGGCGAACCCACTGCCGTTAATACACTGGGAGATATGATAAAAAATGGTCGGCGTGGCTCGTTATCCGGCACATTACGGGTACATGGTCGACAGGGACATGTGGCTTATCCACATCTGGCTGCTAATCCTATTCATTTGGCCGCTGCGGCGCTGGCCGAGTTAACGGCCATGCACTGGGATGATGGTAATGCCTATTTTCCGCCTACCGGATTTCAGATTTCTAATATTCATGCCGGTACAGGTGCTACCAATGTAATTCCGGCCGAGTTAACGGTGCAATTTAATTTCCGTTTTTCGACCGAGTCCAGTGCAGAGGATTTGCGCCAGCGTGTGCATGCCATTCTGGATAAGCATGGTTTACACTATGATTTAGACTGGGCATTATCAGGACAACCTTTTCTGACAGCAGCCGGACGTTTAACTACTGTGGCGCAAACAGCCATTGGCCGTGTATGCGGCATAGATGCTCAGCTATCTACTACGGGTGGTACTTCTGATGGCCGCTTTATTAAGGCCATTACCAGTGAACTGATTGAATTAGGGCCAGTGAATGCAACCATTCATCAGATAGATGAGTGTGTGGATATTGCGGCGATAGCACAGTTATCGGCAATTTATGAAGATATGCTGCAACAGCTTGCCCTGCCTGATTCCTGTCAAACTACATGAGGAGAAAATAATGAGCATTGTAAGCCAGAAACATTTTTTAAAGCTGTTGGACTATACGCCAGCAGAAATCCAGACGTTACTTGATTTAGCTGCCAGATTGAAAACCGAGAAGAAAAACGGTGCAGAGCAGCCATGTCTGACGGGTAAGAATATTGTCCTTATTTTTGAAAAAACTTCCACTCGTACCCGTTGTGCCTTTGAGGTAGCCGCTCATGATCAGGGGGCACATGTGACTTATCTGGATAGTAGTGGCAGCCAGATTGGTCATAAGGAGAGTATTCGCGATACTGCGCGCGTTCTCGGGCGCATGTATGACGCCATTGAGTATCGTGGTTTTGGTCAGGAGATTGTTGAGCAGTTGGCTGAATATGCAGGGGTTCCGGTGATCAATGGTTTAACTAATGAATATCATCCTACACAGATGCTGGCTGATTTGCTTACCATGAAAGAAAATAGTAGGAAACCTTTAAGCCAGATTGCCTATGCTTATGTGGGCGATGCACGCTACAACATGGGTAATTCTTTGCTGGTAGCCGGTGCGAAAATGGGTATGGATGTGCGCATTGGCGCCCCACGTGCTTTCTGGCCGGATGATAATCTGGTAGTACAATGTCGTGAGATTGCCAGACAGACAGGCGCGCGGATTACCTTAACCGAAGAAGCAGCCACAGCGGTTAATGAAGCTGATTTTATCCATACGGACGTCTGGGTATCGATGGGAGAAGCAAAAGAAATCTGGAAAGAACGTATTAAGCAGCTCAGGCCGTATCGGGTTGATGCTCAGCTGCTTGCAGCCAGTCACAATCCTGATGTGAAATTCATGCACTGTCTGCCGGCGATTCACAATCGTGATACTGAAGTAGGGCAATGGCTGTTTGATGAATTTGCTCTGGACGGTGCTGAAGTGAGTGAAGAAGTATTTGAAAGTGCCGCTTCTATAGTATTTGAGCAGGCAGAAAACCGTATGCATACCATTAAATCCGTGTTGGTAGCATTACTGAATACCTGAACGGATTTAGCCTGTTGTCAATGGAGAGAATGGTTATGAAAGTTTCCCCCAATCAGTTATTGATTAATCCGCATCATCTGGCATTGCTATTAGCGGTGATGGTGGCCATTATGCCATTTTCTACAGATATCTATCTGTCTTCTGTGCCGGAAATGGCTACTTCCTTACATGCACCGATTTATCAGATTGAACGTAGTCTATCCAGTTTTATGTTTGGCGTAGCGCTTGGACAATTGCTTGGGGGGGCAATATCCGATATTAAGGGGCGCAAAGTTATGGCGATGATTGGTCTGAGTGTTTATCTGCTCTCAGCTATTGCTATTGTCTTCATCGATTCGGCCGGTGAACTGCTGTTCTGGCGCTGGATTCAGGCTATGGGTGGCGGCATGGCAACTGTCACTGTAGGTGCTACGGTACGTGACTTTTTTCAAGGAAATGAAGCAGCCAAAATGTTCGCCACCATAGGCATTATTACTCTGGCTGCTCCGCTGGCTGCTCCGATGCTGGGTACGGCGCTGGCTGCATTGAATGGTTGGCGTATTATCTTTATTTTTCTAGTCGTGTACGCTCTGATAGTGCTGGTATGTGTGTGGCGGTTTATGCCGCAGGTTAAAATGGACTTTCAACCATTGGACAGCCGGGTTTTTCACAAGATAAAACAGAATTTTTCGGTGGTTTTTCATGAGCGCGAAGCGCTTGGATTTATGTTTTTTCAAACTGCTGCTTTTGCGGCCATGTTTGTCTTTTTGACTGAATCCTCATTTGTTTACATGAATACTTATGGTCTGAGCCCTCATCAGTATTCATGGGCTTTTGGTGCCAATATTATTACCATGATGCTGTTTAACAGGATAACTGCTTATCGGCTGCGTACTACACCGGCACGAAATATTTTACTCAGTGGTGTATTTTTGCAGCTGGGTTGTAATTTATTATTGACCATTATAGCGTGGAGTATGGAACGACCACCATTTTTCATGCTATTGGCATTAATTATGTTTTCTATTGGTTCACAGGGTTTGATTGGTTCTAATACACAGGCATGTTTCATGAGCTATTTTCGTAAAATAGGAGGCAGTGCCAATGCTGTGCTAGGTACAATGCAGTTTCTGGTTGCCGCCTTGGTGGGCTGGCTGACTACGCTGCTACATAATGGTTCGATACATGTGATGCCGACGATGATGCTGATTTCCACCAGTTGCGGCGCCATTTTATTATGGACTTTGTCACGTACTGCATGGGAGAAAAAACATCAATAATTCTGGGCAGCCGTGGCAGGCTGCCTTTTTCATGTCTTTCTTGAATTAACTATTAATAACACTACTAATTATGTCTGATAACGATAAACTCAAACCACATCGCGATGCTATAGACCAGATTGACAGCAAAATTTTACAGTTATTAAATCAGCGTGCAGGACATGCTCAGGCCATTGGTACGTTAAAAGGAGAGGGAATAATATACCGCCCTGAACGCGAAGCAGCGGTTTTACGCCGGATACAAGAACAGAATCCGGGGCCATTGTCCGGTCAGGCGGTTGCCCGTTTACAACGGGCGATTATGAGTGAATGTCTGGCACTGGAACGACCATTAACTGTGGCTTATCTTGGCCCTCAGGGTACATTTACCGAACAGGCTGCCATTAAACATTTTGGTCAGGCAGCACAGACGTATCCGTGTGCTTCAATAGATGAAGGCTTTCGTCTGGTAGAATCACAGCAGGCTGATTATGTGGTTACCCCTATCGAAAACTCTACTGAAGGCTCAATAGGGCGTAGTCTCGATTTATTGGTAACCACACCATTAAAAGCCTGTGGTGAAGTCAATTTGCGCATTCATCATCAATTGCTGCGTGCTGTTGCATCTGATCAGGGCATTAATAAAGTGTATGCGCATGCACAGGCATTGGCGCAGTGCCGTAACTGGCTGGATAAAAATTTGTCTGAGCAGGTGGTACGGATTGCGGTGGCCAGTAATGCAGAAGCAGCACGGCTGGCAGCTGCTGATAGCAATGCAGTGGCAATTGCCTCACTGCTGGCAGCCGATCATTACCACCTACAGATATTGGCACAGGATATCGAAGACGAACCCAACAATACCACGCGCTTTCTGGTGCTCGGGCGCAATGTCACCACAAGCAGCGGCAGGGATAAAACTACACTGATTGTGGCTGCACCCAACAAGGCTGGTGCTGTACATGATTTGCTCCAGCCTTTTGCTGACCATCATGTATCCATGACTAAGCTCGAAAGTCGCCCCAGCCGTGGTGGTTTATGGGAATATGTATTCTTTATCGATATTGAAGGCCATCAACAGGACACAGCAGTAGCGGCCGCACTAGCTGCCTTGCAGCAGCGTTCGGTATTCTTGAAATTGATTGGTTCTTATCCGCAGGCTGTGATTTAAGCGTAAAACAAATATTTACTTAAAATAGGCGCAAATCGCCTTTGGCATGGAGAAAAACAAGTATGAAAAATATCGTTGTATATTGTGGTTCCAATCTGGGACAGAATAAAGCCTATTTCGATGCTGCACAGCTGCTGGGAAAGGAAATGGCTCAACAGGGGTATCGTCTGGTTTATGGAGGTGGCAATATCGGTCTGATGGGCACAATTGCTTCGGCAGTACTGGAACATGGTGGTGAAGCCATTGGCGTGATTCCGAGTTTTCTGAAAAATATGGAAGGTGCACATCCAAGGCTGACTAAATTGTATGAAACGGCCAATATGACCGAGCGCAAAAACAAAATGATTGAACTGGCTGATGGTTTTATTGCTATGCCCGGCGGTTTGGGCACTTATGAAGAATTGTTTGAGGTATTATCACAGGCACAGCTTAAGCTGCACCCTCATCCGGTAGGGATTCTGAATGTAGCCGGCTTTTTTGATCCGTTAATTCAGATGTTGCAAAATACTGTGGCAGCTGGTTTCATGCCACCAGAAAACATGGATTTACTCTGCTGTGCCACCATGCCGGCAGAAATCTTGGAGCAAATGCGCCACTGGCAGCCACGGGATGCGGTGAAATGGGTTACTCCGCAATGGGCGCAGCAGATCAGAGAAACGCTATGTTAACTCTGGCGGTGCTTAATCACCTTATCCAGCAGAATGTAGAGCTTAAAGCACGCTGGCAGCAGCACCAGCAGCGGGTTGTTGCACTGGTGCTGCCCATGCTGACACTCAAAGGCCGCATTGATGCACAGGGTTTCTGGCAGGAAAATTCAGTCGAAGCAGACACCACAATTACTATTGCCTCAACTGCACTAAGTAAAATGCTCACTGGTATACAGCCGGGTGTGGGTGATGTACAAATTAGTGGTGACCGTGCACTGGGTATGGCCATTCTGCCGCTTATACAGGCATTACAGTATGATTGGCGTGATGATCTTGCTAGGCTGCTTGGAGATGCTGTTGGCGGAAAAGTGGCACTGGAACTGGAAAATCTCTATCAGCATGGTCGTGCAATCAGTCACAGTATTGCTGCACAGGTTTCTGACTATGTGCGCGAAAGCGATGCAGCTGTGGTGGGACAGCTTCAATTGCAGCAGTTTGCCGGACAGGTAGAGACATTGCGCGATGACACTGCACGTCTGGCAGCCCGCATTGTCCGCTTGCAGCAGAAACTTAATTAAATTCGGTGCATTGTCCGAATAGCATATAAGCCGTTACTGTAGTAGCGAAAGGCTCTGGTATAATTTCAGTAATTTTTACTGGATTTCAACAATACATCAATCATGACACAACAACGCAAAATACTGGTCACTTCTGCCTTACCCTATGCGAACGGGAACATTCATCTGGGACATATGGTTGAACATATTCAGACTGATATCTGGGTGCGTTTTCAGAAAGCACGCGGACATGAATGCTACTACGTCTGTGCTGATGACACGCATGGTACCCCGGTAATGCTGGCGGCACAAAAGCAAGGACTAACGCCGGAAGAAATGATTACCAGAGTACGCCAGGACCATCTGGCAGATTTTACTGGTTTCGGTATTGGTTATGATAACTATTACAGTACCCACTCTCCTGAAAATGAAGCTTTATCCCGCAGTATCTATCTGGCTTTAAAAGCCAATGGAAAAATTGAGAGCCGTACCATTGAGCAATTGTTTGACCCAGAAAAAAAACTGTTTTTGCCTGACCGTTTTGTTAAAGGGGAATGCCCGAAATGCCATGCACAGGATCAGTATGGTGATAATTGTGAAGTATGCGGTACTACTTACAGTCCAACCGAGTTGATTAATCCGTATTCTGCTATTTCCGGCGCTACTCCGGTGTTGAAAGAATCAGAACATTTCTTCTTTAAACTAGGGGAGTGCGCTGATTATCTGAAGCAGTGGACTGCCGGCAGTACCCAACTGGCTAATGGTCGCCAGCAGTCGCATTTGCAGGCCGAAGCTCTGAATAAAATGAATGAGTGGCTTCAGGATGATAACCTGAGCGACTGGGATATCAGCCGTGATGCACCTTATTTCGGTTTTGAAATTCCTGATGCGCCCGGTAAGTATTTTTATGTCTGGTTAGATGCACCTATTGGCTACATGGCTTCATTTAAAAATCTGTGTGAGCGCATCGGAGTGGATTTTGAACAGTGGTTTCGCGCTGATACCGATACCGAAATGTATCATTTTATTGGTAAGGATATACTGTACTTTCATGCACTGTTCTGGCCGGCAACCTTGCAATATGCAAACCTGCGTGCGCCAACAGGCATATTTGCTCATGGCTTTCTTACTGTAGATGGGCAGAAAATGTCCAAATCTCGTGGTACATTCATTACAGCACGCTCTTATCTGGAACAGCGTTTGAATCCAGAATGGCTGCGTTATTATTTTGCGGCCAAACTTAATAGCAAAATTGAAGACCTTGATTTAAATCTGAACGATTTTATCGCCCGCGTTAACAGTGATTTGGTCGGTAAATACGTGAATATTGCTGCACGTGCTGCCGGATTTATCAGCAAGCGTTTTCAGGGTAAATTGACTGATGTCAGCAACAGTGAGCTGTTGCCACAATTACAGGCACAAAGCGAATCCATTGCAACCAGCTTTGAAGCGCGGGAATATGCGCGTGCCTTGCGTGAAATTATGGCACTGGCCGATGTGGTGAATGAATATGTAGACGCTAACAAACCATGGGAGCTGGCGCGACTGGAAGGTCAGGAAGCACGGTTGCAGCAGGTATGCAGCGAGCTGATTAATGCTTTCCGTATTCTTACTGTCTATCTGTCGCCAGTATTGCCGCAGCTGGCTACTGAAGCAGCAGCATTCCTGAATGTGGCGTCACTAAGCTGGACTGATAGCACGACTTTACTGCCGGCAGGACATAGTATTAATGCCTATCAACACTTGATGCAGCGGGTAGAACAAAAGCAGATTGATGATTTGGTTGCAGCTAATCGCCAGAATATCCAGCCAACGTCAACAGTTGCTACTGTTACTCATGAGCCTGTAGCTGCTACTGCTTCATTTGACGATTTCATGAAAATCGATATGCGTGTGGCCAGAGTGCTGACATGTGAAAAAGTTGAAGGTAGCAGCAAATTACTCAGATTTCAGGTTGATCTTGGCTTTGAACAGCGTACGATATTCTCAGGTATTGCCGCCAGCTATCCTGAGCCGGAAAAACTGGTTGGACGCATGGTAATCGTGGTGGCTAATTTTGCGCCGCGTAAAATGGCCAAATTTGGTATGTCTGAGGGCATGATTACTTCGGCTGCCGGTAATGGCAAACTATTCTTATTGGATGTAGATAGTGGTGCTGAGCCGGGTATGAAAGTCGGCTGATTATTCATTCTCAAAAAAACAGACCAGTTAATATTAACTGGTCTGTTTTTTTTATCTAAAAAGTGATGAGATTGTTAATCTCATCACCTGTGATATGGCAGCTAAATTTCTGTAAGCAGAATCTTATACCTAAATGAAATGATTATTTCAACACTTCATGCAAGCGCTCTGAATCCAGGCCTTTTTCCCAGCGTGCAACAACAATAGTAGCACAGGCATTGCCAACCAGATTGGTCAAGGCGCGGCATTCAGACATAAAGCGGTCAATACCCAGAATCAGCGCCATCCCTTCTACCGGTACAGACGGTACAACGGATAAGGTGGCAGCCAGTGTGATAAAGCCGGCGCCGGTTACCCCTGCTGCACCTTTAGAACTGAGCATGGCAACCAGCAGTAACAATATCTGCTGTTGCAGTGTCAGATCAATGTTACAAGCCTGCGCAATAAACAGTGCGGCCAGAGTCATGTAAATATTCGTACCATCCAGATTGAAGGAATAACCAGTAGGTACAACCAACCCAACAATTGATTTTTTGCAACCAGCATTTTCCATTTTCTGCATCAGCGTAGGCAGGGCGGCTTCAGATGAGCTTGTGCCCAGTACCAGTAACAGTTCTTCCTTAATGTACTTCACCAGCCTGATAATAGAAAAACCGTTATAACGTGCTACTGCACCCAGCACAATCAGAATAAACAGTACTGAAGAAATATAGAAAGTTAGAATCAGGTAGAGCAGATTACCAATAGAGTCAATACCGTATTTACCAATGGTAAAGGCCATGGCACCAAATGCGCCTACCGGTGCCGCGCGCATCAGAATGGATACCATTTTGAAAACCGGTGCAGACAAATCATGAAAGATATTGATCAGTGGACGGGCTTTTTCACCAATCATTGCCAGAGACACACCAAACAGAATAGCAATAAACAGGGTTTGCAGGATATTGCCATTGGTAAGCGGACTCATTGCAGTAGTCGGAATGATGTCCATCAAAAAACCGGTCAGACTGGATTCATGTGATTTCTGCACATATTCATGAACCTTGGCACTTTGCAGGGTACTCGGGTCGATATTCAAACCATGTCCCGGCTGGGCAATATTGGCCACAAGCAGACCAATAACCAGTGCCAGAGTAGAGAAGGTGAGAAAATAAACCATAGCTTTGCCGGCTACACGTCCCATGGTTTTCATATTGGTCATCTCAGCGATACCGGTTACCACGGTGAGGAAAATAACCGGGGAGATGATCATTTTTACCAGTTTGATGAAAGCATCACCCAAAGGTTTCATGCTTTCGCCAACACTGGGGAAAAAGTTACCAAGTAAAATACCAATAATAATGGCGATAATTACCTGTACATATAGAATCTGATACCACCGCTGTTTTTTTGGTGGTGGATTCATTTCCTCAATTTCGAGTGGTAACATGTTAATCTCTCAAGGATTTGTGTTTAAGGACTACTGGGTTTTAAAGTTATTATGAGCAAATATGAAACATAATTCGCTGATTATAAAGCCTACATAACTTAACAGAAAAGCATTATTAATTACTGAATGACAACCATGTGTTCAAGAGTTGTATAATATAAAGGATTTTTTTATAAAAAAATAATTTTGGCAAAGATTTAATTACATTTACGCTGATTTGTTTTTTTCTGCAAAGTATAAATATTACTCTTTTATTGTAACAATAAAATCATTTGACATAAATTGCCTTGATTGTAAAAAACCGTCTGCTCATGTTGAACAGACGGTTTTAAATATATGGTCTATGGTCGGAGTGAAAGGATTCGAACCTTCGACCCCCTCGTCCCGAACGAGGTGCGCTACCGGGCTGCGCTACACTCCGAAAGAAGTTGTGCATTATAGGCAGTGATGTGTACCTTGACAAGAGCAGGGCAAAAGTTATTTCCAAAAAATGTCATAAGGGTATCAGCCGGCATGCAGAATAAACAAGCAGGGTCTTTTTCTCAGCGGCGGCAGTGTCTTCATGCCTCTCCAAGTTGCGACATTCTGGCTGATAATAGTTTGTGTAGGCATGGTTAAATCAGCGGCAATACACAAGCGGGTTTGCGGATGCAGACTGGCAATCGCATCTGCCAGTAAAGCATCATTGCGGTAAGGCGTTTCAATGAAAAGCTGGGTTTCGTTTTCCTGTCGTGAACGGTTTTCCAGTGCACGCAGACGTTCTGTACGTGCGGTTTTCTCCGCAGGCAGGTAGCCTTTAAAGGCAAAACACTGTCCATTGGCGCCAGAGGCCATCAGCGCCAGCATGATGCTGGAAGGGCCAACCAGTGGCATAACGGTAAAACCGGCCTGATGTGCCAGTGCCACTAGCTGTGCTCCTGGGTCGGCTACTGCCGGACAGCCCGCTTCACTGAGTAAGCCCATACTACGACCAGCCTGTAAGGGTTGTAATAATGCAGCGATATCACGTTCGGCTGTATGTTCATTCAATGTGCGCAGATTTAATTCACGAATCGGCGTGTGTACGCCAAATGCTTTTAAATGGGCACGTGCCGTTTTTTCGGCTTCAACAACAAAATCGGTCAGGTTAACAATATATTCCCGTTCATGCGCAAGCAGGCAGGGTGTGTCTGCCGTTCCTAATGGTGCAGGAATCAGATAGAGTACGGGGCTGCTCATAAAATATTTACTCCTTCAGCCAAGAAAAAGTCCACCAGACGGAAAACTGGTAAACCAATCAGCGCATGCGGGTCTGTGCTGTCAATATGCTTAATCAGTAGTGCACCCAGTCCCTCACTTTTGGCGGCACCGGCACAATGTATTGCATCAGGCTCCAGTGTTAGATAATGATTAATCTGGGCATCTGTTAGAGTACGCATCATAACGCGCGTTTCATCAACGTGCTGGTGCAGACGGTTTTCAGCAACATTCAGTACAGTCAATGCACTGTAAAATACCACTTCCTGACCACTTAAATAGTGTAACATCTGTTGTGCTTTTGCCACGGTTAGCGGCTTACCTAATTGCTGTTCGCAACACCAAGCTACCTGATCGCAGCCTATAATCAAAGCATCCGGGTAATGACTGGCCAGGGAATATGCTTTACCACTGGCCAGACGCAAGGCAGTCTGCGGTGCGGTTTCAGCGGGTAGCGGTGTTTCATCAAAATCAGGGCTAACCGCCTCAAAAGGGATGTGCAATTGCTGAAGCTGCTGTTGGCGAAAACGCGAACTGGAAGCCAAAATCAGCTTTTTCTCAATCGGCATAAGTGCGAACTCATTGACATTATAAAGGTTAAATTATATCATCCGCCGTTTATGTTAGACCCTATTTTGATTGATACAGCCACGTTCACACGTGAACAACAGCAACGCGGCGGTCAATTGCAGCTTCAGGCGCTTGACCGGCGGGTTTGGTCACATGAACTTTTGGCGCAACGCGAAGGCATTATCCAGTATAAAGTCAGCGGTGGTATTGACCGCTGGCAGCGTCCTTTTATCGATATCAGTATAGAGGGCGAATTGCAGCTGGTGTGTCAGCGCTGTTTACAGGCAGTTTCCTGGGCGCTGAATGATCAGTCGCATGTGGTGCTGTTTACCAGCGAACAATTGCTGGACGAGGCCATGGCCGCTGATGAATCACTTGAAGGCGCAGTATGGAGTGCAGAATATAATCTTACTGCACTGCTGGAAGACCAGATTTTAATGGCGATTCCGGTTGCTCCGCGCCATGAAGATTGTGATCACACTCTGGCAACCCAAACCAATCAAGACTCTGGCAATCCTTTTGCCAGATTGGCAGGACTGAAAAGCGGCCACTAACGAATTAACTTAAATTACCCAGGAGCTTTAACATGGCAGTACAACAAAACAAAAAATCCCCTTCAAAACGTGGTATGCACCGTTCACATGACGGTCTGACCGCTGTACAGGTTTCTACTGACACCAATACTGGTGAAGTACATCTGCGTCACCACATTTCTCCAAACGGTATGTACCGTGGACGCAAGGTGATCAAAGTTAAAGGTGAATAATTCACACCTGTGATTATTCAATGCGTATGAAAGCCAGACATTGCATCAGCAATCACTGGCTTTTTTGTATCCACTGTCAGCAGGATGACTCATCCTGATCAGATATTATATTTCCACTTTTCCAGCAGCCATCAGTGGTCTGCTCTTTATATTGACCCGGGTTTCCCATGAAAAAAATCTGGTATAACTACGAAGATATACATCGTGCCATCAAAGAGTTGGCAGAAAAAATCCAGAAATCAGGACATTCATTTGATGCAATGATTGCTATCGGTGGCGGTGGATTTATTCCGGCTCGTATATTGCGTAGTTTTCTGAATATTCCTGTATATACTGTTACTTTGTCTTATTATGATATCAACGACCGTCCGACTGACTGTCCACAGAAAATCCAGTGGACTAATGGTTTTGATGAAAAAATGAAAGACAAGAAACTGCTGATTGTTGACGAGGTGGACGATAGTCGGGCCACACTCGAATACTGTATTCGCGAATTGCAGCACGAAGGTTTCCAGCAGTTAGGAGTTGCCGTATTGCACGAGAAACGTAAACCCAAAAAAGGGGTGCTGCCTGCAGATTTACCTTTCTATAGTGCAATACAAGTTGATGACTGGTGGATTAATTATCCTTGGGATGCACTTGATATTGATGAGCACTATGAAAGTGTTGCAGCCCAAACTACACCTGAGGCATGACATATGACCTTGAAAACCATCGCAGTTGATGCAATGGGGGGCGATTTTGGACTGGATGTAACCATTCCGGGAGCGCTGACATTTTTACAGCAGCAACCAGATGCAGCACTGATTCTTGTTGGTGATGAGACTAAAATCAGAACTGCATTAACCAAAGCCAATGCCTCCATGGAACGGATTACCATCTGTGCGGCCAGTGAAGTGGTAGGCATGGATGAAGAACCAACATCAGCACTCAAGAATAAAAAAGATTCTTCAATGCGTGTGGCTATCAACCAGATAAAGGAAGGTCAGGCACAGGCTGCTGTATCGGCCGGTAATACTGGTGCTCTGATGGCTACCGCACGCTTTGTGTTGAAAACCATTACCGGTATTGACCGTCCAGCCATTGCTAAGTTTTTACCCGGTCGAAATAATCATGTAACACTGGTACTTGATCTTGGTGCTAATGTTGATTGCAGTAGTACTCAGCTTTTACAGTTTGCTATTGCTGGCAGCCAACAGGTGGCGGCTTTATCGCCTGAAAATATCCGCCCGCGGGTAGGGTTGCTCAATGTGGGCACCGAAGATATCAAAGGTAATGCAGTTACCAAGGAAGCCCATCAGCTTTTACGGCGCAGTGATCTGAATTTTATCGGTAATGTTGAAGGTAATGCTATTTTTACCGCCGAAGTTGATGTACTCGTAGTTGATGGTTTTACTGGCAATGCCATGCTGAAAAGTATTGAGGGTGCTGTCAAATTCGTTGGTACAGTTGTTAAAGAAGAGTTTACCCGCAGCTGGTTTAATAAACTGGCTGCTTTAATTGCGTTACCAACATTAAAAGGCTTTAAACGGCGTCTGGACCCACGACGTTTCAATGGTGCTATCTTTCTTGGCCTGCGTGGTGTGGTAGTCAAAAGCCATGGCGGCACCGATGCTACGGGTTTCTGCTTTGCATTGCAGGAGGCTTATAAGGCCATCAAGGCAGATTCAATCACGAAAATTCAGGCTGGTGTGGCACAGCAACTGGCTGCACTGGAAGAATAAATCACCCTGTTACAAAGGCAGACAAGTTAAATGACTTTGTTTAAAATGAGGCCTTTGTCGTAAATAAAGACTATGCCATGCTAAATGCTCATATTCTAGGCACAGGCAGTTATCTGCCTGCACGCCGTATGTCCAATGATGACCTGAGCAAAATCGTAGATACCTCTGATGAGTGGATTGCCACGCGCACCGGTATCAAAGCGCGCCATATTGCTGCTGAAACTGAACAGACTAGTGATCTGGCTGTTGCTGCGGCACAGGCCGCACTGACTGATGCTGCTATAGCTGCAGAAGACATCGATCTGATTATTGTCGCTACATCAACACCAGACATGACTTTCCCTGCTACTGCCTGTATTGTACAGAACAAACTTGGTATTTCCGGTTGTCCGGCATTTGATGTTCAGGCAGTCTGTGCCGGATTCATGTATGCAGTAGCTACGGCTAATGCCTATATTAAAAGCGGTATGGCGAGCAGAGCACTGGTTATTGGTGCCGAAACTTTCAGCCGTCTGTTAGATTGGAATGACCGGCGTACCTGTGTGTTGTTTGGCGATGGTGCCGGTGCCATAATTCTGGGAGCCTCCGAACAAGAGGGTGGTATTATTAAAACCAGATTACGGGCAGATGGCAGCTATAGCCATATCCTGCAAACACCGGGAAAAATTGCTGCCGGTGCCATTGAAGGGTCGCCCTATCTTTATATGGATGGTCAGGCAGTATATAAATTTGCTGTCAAGGCACTGGCTAATATTGCTAAAGAAGTTATTGAAGAATCTGGTTTGCAGCCAGTCGATATAGACTGGATTATTCCACATCAGGCCAATCTACGTATTATCGAATCCACTGCCCGCCATCTAGGCGTACCGATGGAAAAAGTAATTGTTACACTGGCAGAACAAGGAAATACTTCTGCTGCTTCTATCCCATTGGCTCTGGATGAAGGAATTAAAACTGGCCGCATTCAGCGTGGCCAAACTTTATTGCTCGAAGGTATTGGTGGTGGCTTTGCCTGGGGTGCAATTACCCTGAAATACTAATATTGTTCTTATCAGAGTCAGATTATGCTACCTCAATCTGCTTTAGCCAGTATGTATCCGGTTATCATGTCACCCAGTCATGATGGCCGTTACTTTGGTAATTATGTGCAGTCATTGCTGGCTTTAGTGGCCGAGCATACTAGTGCTGGTTTTCCAATACAGGTATTCATGCATCAGGGTGAAAGTCTGATTACCAGAGCGCGCAATAATTGTGTAGCTGAGTTTCTGGCGCATCCTGAATGGACACATTTGTGCTGGATTGATACTGATATCGGTTTTTCATCAGAAGCATTTCAGCGTTTACTACTGGCTGATCGCGATATTGTTGCCGGTGTATATCCGCTCAAGCGTGAATCATGGCCGGCTGAAGGTATTGATGCGCATATGACCCAGCAGCAGTTCAATGCTACTTATACCCGCTATACCATCAACATCAGTCGGACAGATGCCAATAATGAAGTACATGTACAAGTTGATGATGAAGGATTTATCGAGCTTCCAGAGGCGCCAACCGGTTTCATGGTTATTAAGCGTCAGGTCTTTACCCGTCTGATGGAAGCTTATCCTGAACTTCAATATCAGCCCGATTCACTTGGGGTTGCCGATCAGGGCTATCATTATCGTTTTTATGACTGTTTAATCGATCCGGTAACTAAACGTTATTTGTCTGAGGATTTTAGTTTTTGCCGTTTATGGAATCTGCTGGGCGGTAAAGTTTATATTGATGCGCGCTCGAATCTAACTCATATGGGTAATAAAATCTATCAGGGGCCATTTGCCCAGTCACTGGAAGTCAATCTGGCCTATGCAATAGGCGCTCCAACTGGTGCCAGAATGTTTCTGCACTACAATCAGCCCTTACAGGCAGATCAGCCTCCATCAAAATAATCATCTGGACGTTAGTTCTATTCAAATCAAGGAAGACTATGAGTATTGCTTTTTTCTTTCCCGGTCAGGGGTCACAAAGTCTCAATATGATGGCTGGTTTCAACGATATGGCCGTTGTTAAAGAAACATTCAAACAAGCCTCGTCAGCGCTTGATCAGGATTTATGGGCACTGATGAATGGTGAGGATAGTACTGCCCTGAACGAAACTGTTAATACCCAGCCATTAATGTTGACTGCTGGCATTGCTAGCTGGCGTGTTTATCAGCAACTGAACGGCCAGATGCCGGTGGTGCTGGCAGGGCATAGTCTGGGTGAATACACTGCTCTGGTAGCTGCCGGTAGCCTGGCCTTTAATGATGCTGTTAAACTGGTTCGTCTGCGTGCCCAGCTGATGCAGGAAGCTGTACCGGCCGGTCAGGGTGCGATGGCAGCAATACTTGGACTGGATGATGATAGTGTGCGTCAGGTTTGTTTGCAGGCAGAAAACGAATTGTCTGGTACAGTTGCCGAAGCAGTAAACTATAATTCACCCGGTCAGATTGTGATAGCTGGAAATACTGAAGCTATTGCCCGTGCCTGTGAATTGGCTAAAGCAGCTGGTGCCAAACGCGCCCTGCCTTTACCCGTATCCGTCCCTTCTCACTGTTGCCTGATGAAACCGGCTGCTGCCAAACTGGAGGTAGCTCTGGCACAGATTAATGTTGCAACACCGCAGATTCCAGTATTACATAATGTAGATGTTGCTATGCATTCAGAGTCGGAAACGATTAAACAGGCACTGGTACAGCAGCTGTATTCACCTGTACGCTGGACAGAAACAGTGAGCAAGCTGGTGGCAGAAGGTATTACTGAGTTTGCTGAGTGTGGTCCAGGTAAAGTGCTGGCTGGGCTGGCCAAGCGGATTGATAAAAGTGCCAGTTGTGCTGCGTTAACTAGTGTGGAAACCATAGAAAGTTTTATTGCTGCGCATTCTGCCAGCTAAAGGAAAGAATTATGAATCAGGATTTAACAGGTAAGATCGCTCTGGTAACTGGTGCAACTCGAGGAATTGGTGCGGCTATTGCCCGGTTTCTAGCAGAAAAAGGAGCTAAGGTAATCGGTACGGCAACTTCTGCTAACGGAGTAACTAGTATTAATCAGGCACTGGCTGATGTTGGCGGTGAAGGGCGGGAGTTACGCATTGCTGAAGAAAACAGTATTGAAAATCTGATTGCGGATATTGAAAGTAATATCGGAAATATTGCAATCCTGGTAAATAATGCTGGTATTACCCGTGATAACTTACTGATGCGCATGAAAGAAGCGGAGTGGGATGAAATCATGCAAATCAACTTGAAATCCGCCTTTCGTGCTAGCAAAGCGGTAACACGCAGCATGATGAAAGCACGCTGGGGTCGAATTATCAATGTAACTTCCGTAATTGGCTTTACTGGTAATGCTGGACAGACTAATTATGCCGCTGCTAAGGCCGGACTGGTTGGATTCAGCAAATCAATGGCGCGCGAAGTAGGTTCACGTGGTATTACTGTAAACTGTGTTGCACCTGGGTTTATTGAAACCGATATGACACAGGCTTTGCCACAGGAGCAACGTGATTTCTTTGCAGCACAAACCGCATTGAATCATTTTGGTACTGTGGAAGATGTGGCCGCAGCTGTATTGTTTCTGGCCAGCGAAGAGGCTCGTTATATCACGGGGCAAACATTGCACGTTAACGGTGGAATGCTGATGCCCTGATATCGATTTAAAATACTTGCATAGCCATTTTGTATAATATGTACAAAATGGCTATAGTATAAATAAATAGCTAAATTGAAAAATCTTCTTCGAAAGAAGAATATAGTGCAGACTCAATCTGGGCACGGGTTAGTCTTGGAGCGAATAATGCCAGAAATTCATAGCCAAAACCACGCAGATAAACATCCTGTCTAAGTATTATCTGTGAAAACGAAGGTTCAAATAAATGTTCTGCGCTAATCAGTTGTAAACCCTGATCCTGCTTTGGGTCAAAAGCCATACTGGCCAGTAGTCCAATCCCCAATTCTTGTTTTACATAAGTCTTTATGACATCTGTATCCGCTGAAGCTAGCACCACTCTGGGTAAACTGCAACCTTCCTGAGCAAAAGCACGGGCGATTTTGGATTGTTCACTAAAAGCAATATCATAGGAAATAAGTGGATAAGCAGCAATGTCCTCTAGCCGTAACGGTCGGTTCAGGCTCAGGAGTGGATGATTATCGGGAACAATAACACTGCGATTCCATGCTTCACAGCTCAGTTTACGCAATTCAGGGTGTTCAATCTCTATTTCCATACCAATGGCAAAGTCTACTTCTCCATCTAATACCATGTGGCTGATGGCTTTAGGGCTGGCTGTATGAATGCTTAACTGAACCTGAGGATAGCGTTCAATAAAAGCAGATACAACTTCCGGTAAACGATAACGCGCCAGTGTATGAGTAGTAGCAATAGTCAGAGAACCAATATTCTGGTCGGCAAATTCTGTGCCAATGCGCTTGATATTCTGTACCTCACGTAAAACACGTTCAGCAGTTTCCAGTACAATTTTGCCCGGTGCCGTAACTGCAACCATACGTTTGCCGTGGCGGATAAACAGTGGCACCCCTAATTCTTCTTCCAGCATGCGAATCTGCTTGGAAATACCCGGCTGTGAAGTAAACAGCACTTCCGCTGCTTCCGAGACATTCAGATTCTGACGATAAACTTCAACTGCATAGCGTAACTGTTGCAGCTTCATATTGCTTCAGCCCCTTTAAGTTTGGAGTTGATTTATTGTCGCTCAAATACAACAAAAAAGCTTCTTTATCTGCATCATAACGCAATTTACCCGTTCTGACATGAGATACTTTTACTTGAAGCTGAACAAATTTACAAGCTAATCAGCCCGCTGCGAGCGATCAGGCTAATAGAAGCTTGCGTGTTGTTTTAAAGCAACTTAATTAAGGTGAACGCGTGAATTTAGTTGTAAATAAGTGACACAAAGCTATTTTTTAGGCATGATGCACAGTTAGGAAGCGGGTCGTCTAGCAGCTTCGCCTTGGTAGTTTGCATATTGACAGTTTATGCTGCGGTTTTTTATAGTATAGACCTGATTTACCAAGCTACCCGCCCGGTTTGAGCGGCCTGTAAATGGTATTTGTGTTTTGATCAGGCGAATTTCAGGCTGAATCAACACATAACAAATTTTTTGATGAGGGAATAACATGACCAAACAGCTAAAATTGAGCGCATTGATCGTTGCTATGGCTGCTTCAACTGCCGCTTTTGCCAATGGTGTTGTACCGGGTGCCGACTGGACCGGTGAACCTGCTGGTGCTTACAATGGCTATACTACTAGTTCTGCTCCTGAAAAAGGAACTGGTGAAATTCTTGTCACCCGTGAAAATGGTGCTGATGGTACACCTGAATGTGTGAAAAACCGTTTTAACAAAGATAATGAACCTACTCTGGGTAATAACTGTGGTCACCCAGTAGTAGTTGCTCAGGCTGCTCCTCAAGCGCCTAAATTTGTTGATGAAACTGTGTCTTTATCTGCTAACTTCCTGTTTGGCTTTGATAAATACACCTTGCGTCCAGAAGCAATCGATACTCTGAATCAATTAGCTGCCCGTCTGGCTGACAGCAGCGTACAAACTGTACGTGTTGAAGGTCATACCGACTTTAAAGGTTCTGAAGCTTATAACCAGACTCTGTCTGATCATCGTGCTCATGCTGTTGCTGAATATCTGGTTTCTAAAGGTGTTCCTGCTGAGAAAATCTCTGCTGTTGGCTTGGGTAAATCTGAAGCACGCATGACCGAATCTTGTCAGGCTGAAGTTGCTAAACTGGGCAAAAAAGTTTCAGCTGCTAAGAAACGTGCTGCTTTGATTGAATGTATCGCACCTGATCGCCGTGTAGACGTTAAAATCCGCACTATGGTAGCTAAAAAAGTTAGATAATCTTCTACTTTATTGATATAAAAAAACCCTGCTTAGAGCAGGGTTTTTTTATATCAATGAAATTCTGGCAGCTTCAGAGTACTTCTTGTTAATATTAATGCTATTAATACAAATGGTAATTTGTTTTAGCCGTTAACTATCTCCGATATTCAATATGTTATTGTTGTATTTTGATTATTTGCTTAATTATAATAGTTAATATATGTTATTATAAGAAGATTAATTGTTTTTAAGTGTAAATATAATATTGTTATGTTTTAATTTTTTACTGAGAATTTTTAAAACTGCTTTCGGTATATGCAATTATTAATCAAGTAAACACAAGAATGTTGATTAAATTCTTATCTATTGTTTTTCAAAAGAAATCAAGCTCTGAATAATGATAAATTTTTATAAAACTCAATTTAATATCGTTTCAATGATGAAACATTCAAGATTGCTGTTTTTAATTTTATGCTGTTATTTATGTGTTGCCTGTACTGCCCAGTTTCATCGAGTTCCTGATACTACCGGAGAGAAAAAACATGTTGTCGTAAAATTTCAGCGACAAAATACTGCTCCGCAAACGGGTGTAGTATTGGTTAAACCAATGGACTTACAAGGCGGTGATATTTTATTTTCTGCTGAATCCAATCTTAATTCACGCATTTTACGGTTGTTTGGTAATACATCGGTCAGCCATGCATTTCTGTATCTGGGAGATGGTGAAATTGCCGAGGCTGTTGGCAGTGGCGTGCATATTATGTCACTGGCAGAAAGCATTGATGAAAGCCAGCTACTAGCGGTTTACCGTCATCCGCATTTAAATAATTTACATGCTGAAAAAATTCGGGAATTTGCCATGGCTGAGGCTGGGGGAAAATACAATTATCTGGGTATCCTTAAGCAGACCCCTTATACTTTTACCCGTAAAGTATGCGAATTACCAGTAATTCCGCGCGCTTTTCGCCATCTGTGTCTGAATACAATGGCATTAGTACAGGTGACACCTTTCTCTTCTGATCGCTATTTCTGCTCGCAACTGGTAGTGGCCGCCTATGATTATGCCGGATTACCTTTAACTAAAACACCGGCAGAATGGGTTGCACCTGGTGATTTATTGCATATGCGTGACGATGATATTCCTTCTGTGGTGCCAGTTTATCCATTACAATATGTTGGTCATTTGCGCTGTAAAACATCCTTATGGCAACGCAGTTGTACTTTGGCAGATATCTGAATATTTCATTTAATTCAGTAAGCGTATTTCAGGAAAATGATTATCAATAATCTGGTTAAATAGGATCATTTTTTTCACTGAGGTAGACTCAGGAAATCCTTTATTTGACCTGAAAAGATATTAATTCAACTATAAATCGTCAACTATATCTGGTTCATGGGCACGATTATCTCTGGTTGCCGAATGTTAACTGGTAAATTCAGATACAGAATTGAAAGGGAATAATTTCAGCCAGTGCCGCAGGTGCATACAGAAAGTGTAATACCCGTCTGCCATTTGTCTGGATAGCTTTAGAAGATGAGTGCACAATAAGCGGACGCATAATAACCGCACCACCTTTGGATAAAATACATTCCAGCTCTCCTTGTTGATCACGGAGCTGCCGCAGTTCTGATTCAGCAATTCTGCCGTGCTGATGTGTACCCGCAACCACTTTGAGCGGACCATGCTCATGCAAGCAGTCGTCTACGTGTAATCTTACTGCCACAAGTTGCTGCGTATATTGAACGGGTGGCTGTACAAATAATATATTCTGTTTGTGAGACCAGCCTGTAAAACGTTTGTCAGAGAACCGGTGTCTGACTGCTATACTTAAATCCTGATGTAGCGGTACCAGCCAGTTTTTATCTGCTGACTTTTTGAATAAGGTGCATTGAATTGCCACCGGTTTTTCCGGAAGCAGAGCAGTTAGCAGCACGTTATTTTTTAAATTGTTGGCAAGTAACTGGCACCATGGCAGTGTAAGTAATTCACGGCTGCCAGCAGTAGTTAAATTAACCTGTTCTAGCTGTTGTTCTATTTCTGTTAGTTGCTGTGGTGTAATTAATGCATTAATTACAATATAGCCATTTTGTTCGAAATAATCTTTTGTGTACATGTACATTTTATAAAATTTTATTTGAATCAATGATAAAATAATTTACTCTCAAAATAAATATCTATCAGTAATTACATTATATATAGAGTGAAAATTAAATACTCTCGGCTAGAAATTAATATTTGTTTTCTGAAATAATTAAGTGAAAATATGGCAGTGATTAATTTATATGCTCTTTTAAAGATTGAGCTATCGGCTACTGACGATGAAATCCGTTCTGCATTAAAAAAAGCCGCAGATGAACAGCTTTTAGAGTGGGAAAAATGGCAAACCTGCCGCAAAGTATTGCTTAATCCTGATTTACGGGCGAGATACAATGCTAAACTGCTTGCAGAAAATCCACAATTGGGGCAGAAGGTAATTCCGTTATCACTTAAACCTGCTGAAGCCAGAATAAAGAAGTGTGAAGAAAGCAGAGTGTATAACGAACAAGATTATCAGCCAATATACTCATTTACAATAAAAATTCCTTTTCTGGCCTTAAAAAGGAAGCTAACACCGATGTTTAATCCTGATACGTATGAATTTAAAATAGCATATACAGGGTTTTCCATTGTGCCTTTATTTATTCTTTTCTTCACTCCATTATTGGTTAAAGATGTGCGAGGTTCAGTTTACTGGTTTATCTTGTATCTAATCATTTCCTGTCTTGGTGATCTAATTGATTCTCCGATATTGGGAATACTGCTATATATTGCGCTTATGTGTTTTTGTTACTGTAATCAGTATACAAAGTATTTGCTTAAACAAGGATTTAAATTTTGTGGCACACAGAAACAAAATAGTCGCGCCGCCAAAATTTTAAAAATGGAACTAAATTCAGCTAACACAGTCAATAATGTCAAAGTCAACCAAATTAAGGTTGGGTTTTTTGAAAATCTGTTTAGGTTATTTGTTTTATTCCCAATAGCCATAATTTTACTTACTATAGGTAAAAATTTGGTTAGATTCTTTTTGGGTTGAGAAGTAACTGTTCTGGTCAGAAATACTACAAGAATACAGTGGGTGAAAAAGTATTCAGGACGATGTTGAAGAAATTAAAATTCCAAGCAGTATAAATATACCTTAATATGGCACCATAAAAAGTTTGCTGGCTAGATAGAAATTATTCCCGATAAGAGGACGGTAGCAGAGTAAACTTATATTTTGGAAAAAATAATTGTGAGGAGCACAGTTCATATTATGCCAAAGTGGAAGGTAGTATTGCTGAAAGCATCGATACTGCTGCCAGACGATTATTAGGCATATGCAAATTCTGGTTTGGCTGGTGCAATGAGAGATCCGTTGTGTGTTTCGAGTGAATGATTTAATATTTATTTGTAGTGGCAAATTATATTATATTTAAAAAAACTGGATGGCAAATAGGCACCATCCAGTTTTTTTAAATTAAAGATTTTATAAAATATCTTGTTTATCTGCTAATTGAGGTAATGATACATCCTTATTCACTGATAACAACCCACTCTGGGTATAAATACCCAGTTTATTACGGGTATCGATAATATCCAGATTGCGCATAGTGAGCTGGCCTATACGATCGGCAGGAGAAAAGGCAGCATTGTTGACTTTTTCCATGCTTAGCCGATCTGGCTGGTAGGTCAGGTTTGGTGATTCGGTATTGAGGATAGAGTAATCGTTACCGCGACGTAATTCCAGTGTTACTTCACCAGTAATGGCTTTGGCTACCCAGCGCTGTGCAGTTTCCCGCAACATGAGTGCCTGTGAATCAAACCAGCGTCCCTGATACAGCAATCTGCCCAGGCGCAAGCCATTGATGCGGTATTGTTCGATTGTATCCTCATTATGAATACCGGTAAGCAGACGCTCATAGGCGATATGCAATAGTGCCATAGCTGGGGCTTCATAAATACCGCGTGATTTGGCCTCAATGATACGATTTTCAATCTGGTCGGTCATGCCCAGGCCATGGCGGCCACCAATACGGTTGGCTTCCAGAATCAATGCTACCGGATCATTGTATTCAATCCCATTTAAAGCTACTGGTACGCCTTCTGCAAAACGTACGCGTACTTCTTCTGCTTTAATGCTTACTTGCTCATTCCAGAAAGCAACCCCCATGATTGGCTGTACGATTTTCATGCTGCTATTGAGCATTTCCAGATCTTTGGCTTCATGAGTTGCACCAAGCATATTGGAGTCGGTTGAGTAGGCTTTTTCTACAGACATTTTATAGTTGAAGCCCTGAGCAATCAGGAATTCAGACATTTCATGCCGTCCACCCAGCTCATCAATAAATTGCTGATCAAGCCATGGTTTGTAAATGCGCAAAGCCGAATTGGTTAACAGGCCATAGCGGTAAAAGCGTTCAATGTCATTGCCTTTATAGGTTGAACCGTCGCCCCAGATATGTACATCATCCTCCTTCATCGCGGCCACCAGCATAGTACCAGTAACAGCACGACCTAGTGGTGTAGTATTGAAATATGGCATGCCACCAGTGTGCACATGGAAGGCGCCGCTTTGAATTGCTGCGATACCTTCATGTGCCAGCTGAGTACGGCAATCAATCAGACGGGCTTTTTCTGCACCGTATTCCAATGCTTTTTGAGGAATGGCATTGTAATCATCTTCATCCGGCTGACCTAGATTGGCAGTATAGGCGTAGGGTAATGCACCTTTCAGTTTCATCCACAGCAGTGCTGTTGAAGTATCCAGTCCGCCGGAAAAAGCAATGCCAACTTTTTCGCCCACAGGCAGGTGTTGCAAGATGGTAGTGTGATTACTCATATTGACTCTCCTTTGAGGTGTATATTATAGAAATTGAAAAGATTATTGCCATACCAGTAAGGCATGATTACGTTTGCCGCGACGCACGATGGTATATCGGCCGAAACGTTTGTCATGGTCGCTGAATATGTAGTCAGCACTGTCAATTTTCTGTCCGTTAACCATGACTGCACCCTGACTGATAAAGCCGCGTGCTTCATTGTTGGATTTGGCCAGTGCCGCTGTAGTTAATGCCTGTACGATGTTAGTGGATTCGGTCATAGGAAAAGCGGGTAGTCCGTCCAGAGATAATTGCTGGAAATCGCTTTCAGTAAGGGCACTCTGATCTTCAGCAAACAGGCTGGCAGAAATGCGCTGTGCAGCCGCCAGTGCTTCTTCACCATGAATCAGCTTAGTCATTTCTTCAGCCAGAATACGCTGTGCTTGCGGCTTGGTGCCACTGGCCTGATCATGTGCTTCGATAGCATCTATATCGGTAACGCTGAGGAAGGTAAAGTATTTGAGGAATTTGTATACATCGGCATCAGCAACTTTTAACCAGAACTGATAGAACTGATAAGGGGAGGTCTTCTCTGCACTTAGCCACACTGCGCCGCCTTCGGTTTTACCAAATTTGGTGCCATCGGCTTTGGTTACCAATGGCAAGGTTAAGCCATATACGGTAGCCTGATGCAGGCGGCGGGACAGGTCAATGCCACCGGTGATATTGCCCCATTGGTCTGAACCTCCGATTTGCAATACGGCACCGTGACGGCGATACAGTTCGGCAAAATCATAACCTTGAAGCAGAGCATAAGCGAATTCAGTAAAGGAAATACCCACATCATCACGGCTTAAACGCTGTTTTACAGATTCTTTATTCAGCATGGCGTTCACTGAGAAGTGCTTGCCGATGTCGCGCAGAAAATCAAGACAGTTCATGTTGCCGAACCAGTCGTAGTTATTAGCCATAATGGCAGCGTTTTCACCACTAAAGCTAAGAAATGGCTGTAATTGGGCACGTATTTTGGCTACCCATTGCTGTACTGTTTCCAGTGTATTGAGTGAGCGTTCCTGTGCCTTGAAACTGGGGTCACCAATCATGCCGGTGGCACCACCTACGAGGGCAATTGGAGTATGTCCGGCCAGCTGAAAACGACGCAATACCAGAATAGGTAATAAATGTCCGATATGTAGGCTGTCAGCAGTGGGATCAAAACCGCAATAAAGGGTGATTTTCTGTTCGTTTAATAAGGTATCAAGAGCCTGAGCATCGGTGGTTTGGGCAATCAGGCCACGTTGCTGTAAATCGTGAACAACACTGGTCATAGTAAGATTTTATACTTTCAAATTAAATTAAAATGGCGTGAAACTGGATTACGCTGGTTTCTGGCTGCATAAAAAACACAATAGCCAATATCATAATGTGTTTTGGCTGATTCTGGCCAGTTAGCCTGTTTCCAGTTAGGTAATTAATAATGATGCATTATTTTACACGATTTGTTTATTACTGCATTTTTGGTTGCAAAAAACTGATACATCATGAGTTTGGCTGTAACAAGAAAAGGTTTGTCTGCTTTTGCCAGTATTCAGGCTGTTCATATGTGTATTTTTATTTTTAATGCATTATTTTTTAAAATCAATAATTAAGCTAATCATGTATGGTGTGTGCGCTGCTGTTCTGTCATACAGAAACAGGAAAATCTGTGTCTGACTGAAATCAGGGCAGTTTAATTTTTGCTATCTGATGTGTAGGTTTTCAGCTTATGCAACTAAATGATGTGAGCTGAAACGCATAAAAAAGCAACAGCCTTAGCCCGGCTGTTGCTGGCTAATTATTGCTATCGGTTAAACGTTAAACAAGAAGTGGATAACATCGCCGTCGTTAACCACATATTCTTTGCCTTCGGCTCGCATTTTACCGGCTTCTTTGGCTTTGGTTTCGCCGCCACAGGCAATGAAATCGGCGTAGGCAATTACCTGTGCGCGGATAAAGCCACGTTCAAAATCGGTATGTATTACTCCCGCAGCCTGCGGCGCGGTATCGCCTTTATGGATGGTCCATGCTCTGACTTCCTGTACACCGGCAGTGAAATAGGTTTGCAGGCCAAGTAGATCGTAACCGGCACGAATCAGGCGATTTAATCCCGGCTCTTTTAACCCCATTTCTGCTAAAAATTCTGCTTTATCTGCTTCATCCAGATCCGCAATCTCACTTTCCATCGCAGCGCACAGGGCAACAACAGGCGCATTTTCCTGTGCAGCCAGTTGTTGCAGGCGTTGCAGATGAGGGTTGTTATCGAAGCCATTTTCAGCAACGTTGGCAACATACATAGCAGGTTTAACAGTCAGCAGGCATAAGGGTTTAATCAGTGCCAGTTCGTCCTGATCCAGACCTGCTGCGCGAATTGGTTTGCCCTCCAGCAGATGTTGCTGTAAGCGTTCCAAAATAGCCACCAGTTTTTGTGCTTCCTTGTCACCGGATTTGGCTCGTTTACTTTCACGTACAATGGTTTTTTCCACACTGGCTAAATCTGCCAGAGCCAGCTCGGTGCCAATCACTTCAATATCGGAAATCGGATCTACTTTGCCGGCAACATGGACGATATTGTCGTCATCAAAACAGCGTACTACATTAACGATGGCATCTGTTTCTCGGATATTAGCGAGAAACTGGTTACCTAGACCTTCACCTTTGCTGGCACCCGCTACCAAGCCAGCGATATCGACAAATTCAACTATGGCTGGCTGAGTTCGTTTTGGGTTAACAATTTTGGCTAGTTCAGCCATGCGTTCATCTGGCACTTCGACAATGCCGACATTCGGCTCGATAGTACAGAAAGGATAATTGGCAGCTTCAATGCCTGACTGGGTTAGGGCGTTAAACAGGGTAGATTTGCCCACATTGGGTAAACCCACAATGCCACATTTCAAACTCATGATATTCCTTGGAAATAGGCGATATATAAAAATGGCTGAATTGTATCATAAAGCATAGTGATACCTGTGCTGAACCAGCGAAGTATTGTGTAGTTTGCCGAAAATGTGAATTTATACAGTTTACTTCATCGATAAAATTAAATTAGGGTTGGTGAAATTAAATTATTTTTTAAAACAATAATATGATTATTTTTTGCTTAATTGGTGCTTGCATATGCGAAAAAATATCGTATAATTGCGTCTCTCTTGAAAACGAGATACGGCGAATTAGCTCAGTCGGTTAGAGCAGAGGAATCATAATCCTTGTGTCCGGGGTTCGAATCCCTGATTCGCCACCACATAAATCGCAAATTCTGATTAGAATTTGCGTTTTTTTATGCCTTTCTTTATGATTTTGGGGTATTTTCTGTTTAATCAATTAGTCAGCTATTATTCTAAAGCCATTGATTAAACATAAGGATAGCTAATGTGGTGTTCAATCTGGATTAAATTCAGTTCAGATAGTCAGTGTTATTAGTCAATAAGTTATTAATCATAATTGAATATAGGTGATTTATTTAGATTGGCTGGTTGCATTAATCTGTAGGCAAACTTTAGTGTGATTTATAAAATATTCGCCACACCGGAGAGAGATTTATGCCTGCATTTTCCGGCTAATAGTTGGGAGTATCTGTATTTTGAAAGTGTTTGAACAATCTATACTTCTAAATACGTTGATCCATTTCCTGTGCCGGACTTTCGTGTTTATCTGTTTTGCTAATAACCCGAGCTGGTACACCCACTACCGTAGAATATTCTGGAACATCACTAACCACTACGCTACCGGCTCCCACTTTGGCACAGGTATGTACCCGAATGTTACCTAATACGGAAGCATTAGCACCAATCATAACCCCGTCACTGATTTTCGGGTGTCGGTCTCCACTCTGTTTGCCGGAACCTCCCAGAGTGACTCCGTGCAGCAGAGAAATATTGTTGCCCAGTACTGCCGTTTCGCCAATGACTACTCCGGTACCATGATCAATCATGATGCCATATCCCATTGAGGCAGCAGGGTGAATATCAACCCCTAATACTTCTGAAGCACGGTTTTGCAGGAAATAGGCCAGAGTAGGACGATTCTGCTGCCACAGCCAATGATTAATCCGATGAGTCTGTATAGCATGGAACCCTTTGTAATACAGTAATGGTAGGCAGTAAGTATCACACGCCGGATCACGTTCATAGTAGGCAACTATATCTGCCAGCGCAGCGTGAATAATTGCCGGATCTTGATGTAGTGCCTCCAGATAAATCTCAAATAATGCCCGCGCATCCATTACTGCACTGGACATTTTGGTAGACAGGTGAAAGGCAAGCATACGGGCAAAGTCTTTATGGCGTAATACGCTCAGATGCAGAAAGCTGGCCAGTATTGGTTCGTTACGTACCGCATTTTCAGTTTCATGGCGAATGGTTTGCCACAGGTTTTCTGCTTGAGTAGCATCAGGTAAGTTCATATGTCCAGTTTCTCTTTTGCCGAATAAAATTTATAAAAGAACAATATCATATTGTTCCTGATTGTAGGTAGCTTCTACTGTCAGAGCAATCGGTTTACCGATAAATTTACTTAACATATGTAGAGAGTTAGCTTCTTCATCCAGAAATAAATCAATAACACTTGGTGAAGCGAGTATGCGAAATTCACGTACATCTGGACGGTGTGATTCACGCACGATTTCACGCTGAATCTCATAGCATATGGTTTGCGCGGTTTTCAGACGACCCCGTCCCTGACAGGTTGGGCAGGATTCGCACAGGATTTGCGAGAGGTTTTCGCGTGTGCGTTTACGTGTTAGCTCGACCAGTCCCAGACTGGTGAAGCCGTTAAGGGTTACACGTGTGCGGTCGTAAGCCAGTGCTTGTGCCAGTTCAGTCAGAATTTCTTCTTGGTGTGCTGCGTTGGCCATATCAATAAAATCAATAATAATGATGCCACCCAGATTGCGTAAGCGCAGCTCACGTGCAATCACATGGCATGCTTCCAGATTGGTTTTAAAGATGGTTTCTTCAAAGTTGCGCGCACCTACGAACCCACCAGTATTGACATCGATGGTGGTCATAGCTTCTGTCGGTTCTATAATAATGTAACCACCAAAGTCCAGATTTACTCGTGGCTGAAGGGATTGGGTGATTCTGGTTTCGATATTGTGTTCTTCAAATAGCGGGCAGTCTTTCTGGAATAATTGCAGTTTATCCAATACGCCCTGCGAGTAGTTCATGGCAAATTCACGCATGCTTTCATAATTGGCTGATGAATCTACGATGATATGGTCAATATTGTCACTGTACATGTCACGCAATACGCGCAGACTCAAAGGTAAATCTTGATACAGTAGTGTTTCCGGCGGGCTGATCTTGGATAACTGTTGAATATGTTGCCATCGTTTTGTTAAATAGTTGATGTCAGACTGTAATTCTTCATCCGTCGCATTTTCTGCACTGGTGCGGATAATATAGCCATGACCTGCATCAGCTGGTAATAGCTTTTCCAGTCGTTCACGTAATTGGTTGCGTTCCTCTTCATCTTCAATACGTTGTGAAATACCAATATGGTTATCCTGTGGCAGATGTACCAGAAAGCGGCCTGCCAGTGATATCTGTGTAGACAGACGCGCTCCCTTGGTGTTGATCGGGTCTTTAACCACCTGTACAACAATTGATTGCCCTTCATGCAACATGTGTTCAATACGCAGAGGGTGCTCGGGTTTCTGACGCTGCTCCATAACATCCACTATATGCAGAAAAGCAGCACGTTCCAGACCAATATCAATAAAGGCGCTTTGCATGCCGGGCAGTACACGCCGGACAACACCCAGATAAATATTACCTACCAGACCATGGCCGCTGTTGCGTTCTATGTGAATTTCACACAGCCTGTTTTCTTCCATCACGGCCACTCTGGTTTCTTGCGGGGTAATATTTATTAATACCGTTTCTGCTGGCCGCTGAATATCCTTCGGCAGCGATATGTCGCTGTTATGCATGATGTGGCTTTCAATTTAATCAAATTACTTTGTGTAGTTTTTGTTTGTACATATAAAAAACTGAACAAAGTAATCTGGGCAGATATTTATATGATGACTGATATCATAGCGCAGGCGTGAGCTTACTGCCAAACGCATTCGCATAAAGTTGTACACCAGAAAATGGAAAGTAGGAAAACTGGCAAAATTAACTGATAGTAACGGAGAAAGTTGTCAAATTTTGTACTGAGTCAGGATGATGTATGATTAGTAAGAATACAATAATTTTGCTGTAAATTGTTGATATTTATTTATTATTTAAGGATGTTGTTTGAGTTGGCTACAGCTGTTGATGCACTCTTTAATTAACTGAGGACCGCGAAAGATCAGACCTGAATACAGTTGAATTGCAGTGGCACCAAGGCGAATTTTTTCGGCAGCATCAGTGCCAGACGTAATTCCGCCAACACCAATAAGTGGAATCTGCGAATTAAGGAGGGTAGATAGTTGGTGCAGTACATGGTTACTTTGTGTCTGTACTGGTAAACCAGATAGCCCGCCGACTTCCTGTGCCAATTTATGGTTACCCAGAACAGTTTTATCAATGGTGGTATTTGTGGCAATAATTCCGTCTATCTGTGTATTCAGGGCGACATCAGCAATAGCTGCAATTTGCTCTTCGTGCAAATCAGGTGCAATTTTAATGGCAATCGGTACATAACGGCTTTGCTGGGTTGCCAGCTGCGCCTGTCGGTTCTTCAGATGATTTAATAATCTGTCCAGTTCACTGGCACTTTGCAAACTGCGTAAATTACGCGTATTCGGTGAGGAAATGTTGATAGTGATGTAACTGGCATAAGGATAGGCTTTTTCCAAGCAAATCAGATAGTCATCTACTGCTTTTTCCATTGGAGTGGCAGCATTTTTGCCAATATTAATACCGAGTATCCCACGATACTGGCTGTTGGTGATATTGTTAATCAGGGTATCAATACCATAGTTATTAAAACCCATACGATTAATAATTGCCTGTTGTGCCGGTAATCTGAATAAACGTGGTTTTGGGTTGCCAGCTTGTGGTAAGGGGGTTACGGTTCCTACTTCTATAAAACCAAAACCAAGCATGGCTAGTGCATCAATATATTCACCGTTTTTATCCAGCCCTGCGGCTAAACCAACTGGGTTGGGTAAAGTCAGCCCCATCAGCGATATTGTACGGCTGCTGTCACTTTCAGACTGAGTACTGGCATGATTGTGTTTGCCTTTAAGTAAAAAACCGCAATGATAGCGATGCAGTAACTGCAAACATTTTAATGCCAGATGATGGGTAGTTTCTGGATCCAGTTTGAATAACAATGGTTTAATGATTGGATACATGATATTGAGGCTGGATGAGGAGGAAATATTATAACCAACAAATTTATCAAATCGAATGGAAAAACAATTAAATTCAGTATGTGTTGGTGAAATAAATCATTTGAGTAAAGGCAAGATAGCTTTGATAAATTCTTGCAGCTCAGTAATGCAGGCAGAAAAGCATATTTAATTTTGCGCGAGTAGTGATACTGAAGTATATAGCAATATGCCCATTTTTAATCCGCAACAGATTGTGGATAGATAAATGGGCATAATAGTCAGAAAATCAGGTTGATGATTGTAGGCAAGACCGGAAGTTACCAAGGCTTGCTTGCTATGCCCTGAATATTTTGTTGCAATGTACTGCCAATACTTTTGCCAAGGCGTTTACCCCAGCCGGTTTCGGCGGTGTAATCCACCAGCTCCGGTGCACCAATAACATCGCGTGCAACAGTGTAGATATTACCAAAATCATCTATTAAACCAACTGCCTTGGCTTCTTCACCTGTATAGGCACGACCGCTAAAGATGTCAGGATTGTCCGCAATTTTCAAACGCTTGCCACGTCCCTGTTGTACTGCCTGAATAAACTGCTTGTGAATACTGCTTAACATTTGTTGCCAGATTTCTGCCTGTTCCGGTGTTTCTGGTACAAACGGATCGCCCATATCTTTATTACTGCCAGCAATTTTTACCCGGCGCTTAATGCCCAGTTTGTCTATCAGCCCGGTAAAATCAAAGCTGCTGCCAATAACGCCAATACTGCCAACAAGACTGGACGGATCTGCATAAATTTTATCAGCGGCACTGGCAATGTAATAGCAGCCAGAAGCGCACATATCTTCGGTAACAACATACAGTGGTATACGTGGATGCTTTGCTTTCAGGTGGCGGATTTCTTCATAAGCGATACTGGAAATGACAGGCGATCCTCCGGGACTATTGGCACGAATAATAATACCCTTGACGTCGCTGTTTTTATAGGCTTCCTTCAGGCTCTTGCGTAATAAATCTGCCTGATTGTCGTCACTACTGATAACACCATTCAGATCTATAACCGCAGTGTGGGCACCGCTTGGTTTTGTGCTGTTAAGAGAGGTAAAGGCGATGATAATAATCAAAAGCCAGAACAGCCGCCTAAACCAGCGCCAGATTCGATTGCGCCGTTGCTCGCGATAGACTTCAAATAACAGCTTTTCCAACATATTGCGTTCCCAGTTGTTGTGTTCCCCAGAACTGCCATCTGTCAGGCCTGATCCTTTAATTTTCATTTTCATCTGGTTTATTCTCTGGTTTTAGTGTTGATATTTATGTATTAGCTGACTTATCAGGCAAATCTGTTTAGCTGAATTTTATCAGCAAAATAAGTCAGTCATGCTTAAAATTATATCTGAATTTGATTATATTGATGTAGCTGTTATTGTGGTGAAATTTCTAGTCAAACTTTATCCACTTTGGTGTCTACATTATAATAGTGCTGTTATCACCTTGCTAGCGCAAGCCAATCAGGCTGGCCGGATGTAAAAAATAATATCAGATAACGGGAATTATTAATGTATTACAGCCTATGTTGAGTACTGAAGAACAGGCTGTTTCTGCTGTAATGTTTAGCTAGTGATGTATACATAATCTTTTGTATTAATTATAACTTTGGAAAATCATGTCCAGATTCTTTTTTAATGACCGTAAGCAATTGGTTAATGAAGCTATTGAAGGTTTAGTGATTTCTGCGCCTCAGGGTAATCTTGTTAAACTAGATACTGACCCAGCGATACGAGTAGTTGTACGTAGTGATTGGGATAAAGGCCGGGTAGCAATTATTTCTGGTGGTGGTTCTGGGCATGAGCCTGCACATGCAGGTTTTGTAGGTAAAGGCATGCTAACTGCGGCCGTATGCGGAGACTTGTTTGCTTCACCTAGTGTTGATGCGGTATTTAACGCTATTGTTGCGGTGACTGGAGAGCATGGCTGTTTGTTGATTGTTAAGAATTACACTGGAGACAGGCTTAATTTTGGACTGGCAGCAGAAAAGGCAAAAAGTCATGGTCTGAATGTTGAAATGGTTATAGTTGCAGACGATATTGCGCTGCCAGATAACCGACAACCTCGTGGTATTGCTGGTACAGTGCTGGTGCACAAAATAGCCGGTTATGCTGCTGAAGAAGGCAAATCATTGATTCAGGTACGTGATCTGGCGCAGCAGGCGTGTGATAATCTGTGGAGCTTGGGCGTAGCCATGCAAACCTGTAATTTGCCTGACTATGAGGAAGAAAAGCGTATTAAAGATGGGCAGGTAGAGCTGGGTTTGGGTATTCATGGTGAGCCCGGTGCTTCGGTAGTGAGTACGCAAAATAGCAAGATACTTATTGATACTCTGGTTAATACATTGCAACAGTCAGCCGGGGAAGGTTGTTTTGCTGTTCTGATTAATAACCTCGGTGGTGTTTCTGCATTGGAAATGGCTTTATTAACCCGTGAATTGGCATATTCTGCCTTAAGTAAGCAGATTGAATGGCTGATTGGTCCTGCACCGTTAGTTACATCGCTGGATATGAAAGGCTTTTCACTGTCATTACTTAAGCTGAATGACTATTTCGAACAGGCGCTTAATGCTCCAGTCGAAACACAGGGATGGCAGAGACCGGTAGCATTAAAACCATTAAAAACACTTGCCTGTAAACTTATACAAAAACAGTCAGATTACGTTCCATCTGAAAATTCTCAGGTGGCTGCTTATATTACCGCTATAACAAATACCCTTATGGCGCAGGAAAGTCGCCTGAATGCGCTGGATGCAAAAGTGGGTGATGGTGATACCGGTACCACTTTTGCTCATGGAGCTCATGCTGTTGCTCAGCAACTGGCACAGCAGCAGTTGCCTCTGAATGATCTGCCGCAGTTATTACTGTGTATTGGAGAGCGGCTGGCTGTTGTGATGGGAGGTTCAAGTGGTGTACTGATGTCGATTTTCTTTACTGCGGCAGGCCAGAAGTTGCAGGCAGGAGAAACTACTCTGGTGGAGGCTTTGTTAAATGGGCTGGCGCAAATGAAGCATTATGGTGGTGCTGATTTGGGTGACCGTACTCTGATTGACGCTTTGCAACCGGCATTGCATGCATGGCAGAAACAGGGGATTCAGGCTATGGCAATCGCAGCCAGAGAAGGTGCAGAAAAAACGGCCACTATGCATAAAGCCGGAGCAGGGAGATCATCGTATATCAATGAACACAATCTGGCTGGAGTAGCTGATCCGGGAGCAGTTGCTGTCGCTGAGGTATTCGCCGCATTGAGCAGACTGGAAAATAAGCAGGCAGATTAAGTTTGTCTGATGTTGTTAAATAAAATTTTCATCATTCAGTAGAAAGAAATAGCTATGCCTGATAAGGCATATGTTGAATTGAGCTATGATTTGTTTTGATATTGTATTTATATATAAATCATATGGGTGCTTGAATAATCATTTTATCGGAACGAAACAAATTAAATGAAAGCTGTTATTCCTGTAGCTGGTTTTGGTACACGTATGTTGCCGGCAACAAAAGCTATCCCTAAAGAAATGTTAACTGTTGCCGATAAACCACTCATTCAGTACATCGTGCAGGAGTGTGCAGCAGCAGGTATTAATGAAATTGTTCTGGTTAACCATGCTTCTAAAACGGCGATAGAAAACCATTTTGATACCGCATTTGAACTGGAAGCACAGTTAATGAACAAGGGCAAAATTGATTTGCTCGCTGATACTCGTGCTGTTTTACCACCTGAAATGAAAATTATTCAAGTACGCCAAAGCGAAGCTAAGGGGCTGGGGCATGCAATGCTATGCGCACATTCTGTGATCGGTGATGAACCATTTGCCGTCCTGCTACCAGATGTATTGATAGATGACAGTACCTGTAGTCTGGCTACAGATAATCTGGCAGCAATGTTGAGGTATTTTGAAAAAACACAGCGTAGTCAAATTATGGTTGAACGCGTGCCGATGAGTGAAGTCAATAAGTACGGCATTGTAGACTGTAATAATCAGCAAGCTATTTCAGGCAGCAGTATTGCCATCCGCGCTATTGTTGAAAAGCCTCAGCTGGAACAAGCACCATCAGATATGGCGGTAGTTGGTCGATATGTGCTTTCAGCCAGTATCTGGCCTCTGCTGGAGAAAACATCGCCCGGTGCGGGGGGGGAGATTCAGCTTACAGATGCCATTGGGGCACTGATGCAACAGGAAGCCGTAGATGCTTTTGTTATTCAGGGCTATTCACATGATTGTGGAGATAAACTAGGTTATATGAAAACCTTTATTGAATATAGCCTGCGTCATGATAAATGTGGCGCTCAGCTCAAACAATGGCTACAGCAACAATCGTTTTAATTTTGAGTCCAACTGCATTCAGATTTAATTCTGTTGTGAAGAATTGTCTGCCATAACCGGCAAATTATGTAGAAACTGCTGTAATTCATCCGGTAAAGGGGCGGTAAGCTGTAAAATATCGCCACTAACCGGATGCGGTAATGTTAATTCTGCTGCATGTAAAAACATTCGTTTCAAACCGTTTTTGTGCAGGCGCCTGTTTATCTTGTAATCACCATAACGTTCATCTCCAGCAATCGGACATAGCTGTGATTGCATGTGCACGCGTATCTGGTGAGTACGGCCTGTTTTAAGTGTAGCTTCTATCAGGGTTAATGCTTTTATGCCTGCTGCGTGTAACCGATCACCTGCATACTGTTGCAGTACTCGAAACTGTGTATGTGCTCGTTGTCCTTCCTGAGCATTACTGGCAATGCGTACCATTTTTTCTCCCTGAGTACCAGTATATTTCAATAGTGGCAGCTTAACTTGATGTACTTTTTCCGGCCATGTGCCAACGGCCAGAGCCAGATACACTTTGTGTGGATGATTCTGGCGAATTGATTCATGCAGTTTAACCAAAGCACTGCGTTTTTTGGCAATCATAAGCAAACCGCTGGTGTCTTTATCCAGCCGGTGCACCAGTTCCAGATAACGTGCTTCAGGACGGGCACGACGCAACTGTTCAATAACACCGAAACTGACACCACTGCCACCATGGACTGCGACACCTGATGGCTTGTTAATCACCAGTAATACATCGTCCTCATATACAACAGCAAATTCCTGCGCAGGAATGACTGGAGTAGTTGCAGATGCATGTTTAGTGGCAACACGAATGGGCGGTAAACGAATCTGGTCATTGACTGCAATACGGTCTGTTCCTTTACAGCGTTTCTTGTTCAGACGTACTTCTCCACTACGGATAATGCGCTGAATATGACTTTTTGGCACCCCTTTCAACTCTCGTATCAGATAATTATCCAGTCGTTGACCGGCACTTTCCGCGCAGACAGATAAAAACTGCACTGAATCTTTGCTTAAAACCGTCATATTGCTTATAATCCGTAAGCTTTTATAAATAAATAGAAGTCATCAGTTATCATAGCCAGAAGCAATAGTGGCAGAGGATACTGAACCGAAAAAGGGCGCATTTTGCCCGGAGCTGAAGAAGCGCCTGAAAGCGCATTTTAGCTGCAAATAATGAAATGTTAACGTATTTACTGGAAAAACGCACTGTTGCAGGCGTATTTCCCCATGTTGTTGACCGGCCGTCAACAGCAAGGGTTAGTGATTAAGTTTGACTCCATCAGGTGGCAAGCCACGGCTTCAGACGTGATCTGGCAAGACAAAACCGGATAACGCAGCCGCAACTGAGCCCAAGCACCTGACAGAATACAGAAGAATGGCTACCCCAATTAAGTGCTGTGATTGTCTTTATATCAGAGATGGAGCACACGTTATTCAGCAGACATTGCGATGCTGAATAGCGAATATGATCTTTACACCTTCTTTATGATGAAAGCCTGCTTAATTTGCCGTGAATAATTCAATCTGGCAAGGCTGCGGGTGTCAAATACTAATTACAACGCCTCGTCAGTGCATATAACGAGGTTTTCATGAAACGAATGTTATTCAATGCCACGCAGGCGGAAGAATTGCGCGTGGCAATTGTGGATGGACAAAGTCTGCTCGACCTAGACATCGAAACACTGGGTAAAGAACAGCGCAAAGGTAACATCTATAAAGGTGTTATTACCCGCATCGAGCCTTCACTGGAAGCGTGTTTTGTTGACTATGGTACTGATCGCCATGGTTTCTTGCCATTTAAGGAAATATCCCGCAGTTATTTTCAGAATTATGAAGGTGGTCGTGTACGTATTCAGGATGTACTTTCAGAAGGCATAGAAGTCATTGTGCAGGTGGAAAAAGATGAACGTGGTAACAAGGGTGCAGCCCTAACCACTTTTATCAGTCTGGCCGGGCGCTATCTGGTACTGATGCCGAACAACCCCCGTGGCGGAGGTGTTTCCCGCCGTATTGAGGGTGAGGACCGGCAGGAGCTCAAGCAGGCCATGAGTGAGCTTGATACACCACGTGGAATGAGCTTGATTGCACGTACTGCCGGCATTGGTCGCAGTACAGAAGAATTGCAATGGGATCTGAATTATCTGGTACAGCTATGGCGCGCAATTGAGCAGGCGGCACACCAGCACAATGAACCTTATCTGCTGTTTATGGAAAGTTCGCTGCTTATTCGTGCCATTCGTGACTATTTTCAGCCAGATATTGGAGAAATTCTGATTGATTCGCAGGAAGTTTATAATCAAATCCGCGAATTCATGTCTTATGTTATGCCGGCCTATATCAATCGCTTGCGGCATTATACTGACCATACTCCGCTTTTTTCCCGTTTCCAGATTGAGCAACAGATTGAATCTGCCTTTTCCCGTGAAGTTGCCTTGCCATCCGGTGGTGCTATCGTCATCGATCACACTGAAGCACTGGTATCTATTGACGTTAACTCAGCCCGGGCAACGCGTGGAGCAGATATCGAAGATACTGCATTCAAAACCAATATGGAAGCTGCTGAGGAAGTTGCGCGACAGATGCGTGTGCGTGATCTGGGCGGACTGGTAGTTATTGACTTCATTGATATGGAGAACAGCAAAAATCAGCGCGATGTTGAAACCACTTTGCGTGAAGCCTTGAAAAAAGACCGTGCACGGGTACAAATGGCCAAACTGTCCCGATTCGGTTTAATGGAGTTGTCGAGACAGCGCCTGAAGCCATCCCTTGGAGAAAGCAGCCATACTATTTGCCCGCGTTGTGCAGGCACCGGTTTTATTCGCAGCATTGAATCAACGGCATTACATATCTTGCGCATCATTCAGGAAGAATCGATGAAAGACAATACTGCTGAAGTGAAGGTGCAAGTGCCTGTAGATGTTGCCACTTTTCTATTGAATGAGAAGCGTGCCGAATTGTTCGGGCTGGAAGAGCGGCTGGATGTTTGTGTATTGCTGATTCCCAATATTCATTTGGAAAATCCACATTATAGCGTTACCCGTGTACGTACAGATAATGTAGAAGAAAAAACTGTTCCCAGCTACCATCAAGTACAGGAACCTGAAAATATTGGCGAATTACCATTTTCTATTGGTCAGAACAAACCTGTTAAGCCTGAAGCGGCAGTTAAAGGTATTCATCATACCCAACCTGCTCCTGTAATTGAAAAGTTATCCACAGGCAAAACTGAACCAGCGCCAAGTATATGGAAAAAACTGGCTGGCTGGCTGGGTAACCTGTTAGGTAGTAAAACTGTCGAATCTGCTATAGAAAGCACCGCCATACCGGAAAAGGCAGTTAAAACCGTACCGCAGAAAAAAAATCAGAAAACCCAAACACACGAACGACGTCAATCGCGTGCTAACCGGTTGGCTAAAAATGCCGATTTTGCTAAAAAAGGTGAAGTTACTGAAAATAAAGCACCAGCTGATGCTGCAATGGCCATCCGGCCGGTAAATGAGCAACGTAACCGGCGTGAAGAAAAACGTACCGACAAATATGCGGCTGCACAAACAGATACAGCAACCGATACCAGTCAGGAGCAAGGCAGCCTCAAACAAGAACAAAATGCGACTCGTCGTCGCCGTCAACGGGCATCAGACAGAAATGAGATGCCAGTACAGCAGACAGACTTTATCAACTCGATTGAAGAAACTCAGGCTGGTGATCCACTGATTATTACTTTGTCTGGTGGTGAAGGAAAAAATGAGCGCCATAAAAATCGACATGATAAAAACAACCGTCGCCAAAATGGCAAGAAAAAGCGTAATTACATTATATCTGCCAGAAAGATCAGTCGGAATATTGATATCCACGCTATTGCCACACAGGTACAGCGGACTACTGAACATGTACTCAATCCGATACAGAACATCAACTGTGTTAATACTACCCAGTTAAATGCAACTCATGATGACATAGTGCAGCATGCAGTAATGCAGGCACAAATTGTCATTACCCATGTTCTGGGACAGTCAGAGCATAATCAGCAGATATCGACTGGTGATAAACCGGTTGCAATTAACCCTGAAACGACAGTACAAACTCAACCGATGGTTGTCACTCAGGTAGAATCAGTAACGACGGATACAGCAGCAGGTGCCAATCTGTGCCATATAGCTGAGCAAGGTGGAATGATATTGGTTGAAACCAATGCAGATAAAACAGTATCAAGCAGTGATACTACTGAGGTTGTACCAGAGCAACCTAAATTGCGGCGCAAGGATAAAGTATCTATCCAACCAGCTAGTGCAATAGTAGCGCCAGCAGCAATGGAACAAGTGGAAACAAGAATATAGAAATATCTATTCTATTAGTTAATATTTTCATTGTCAGCACTCTGCCCATATCCGTGAAATCTTTATTTCTGATACAGGCAGAGTGCTGAATTAAAGAGGATATTTACGAATTACTCATTACTATTGCAAAACGACATATGTATGGTAATAATATACAAAATTATTAATTGCACCTTGTATAGTAGATGTGTAGTAACCATATTGCAGTAACTGCTCAATATAATTATTTAATTCAGTTATTGTGTTGAAAAACTACAACACTTTTAAATACTGAAAATATTTTATTTTAATGTATTATTTTTTATATAATGCATTGAGTTTATTGATTAATATTGTTTTTTGGCTGTTGTTTGTTATAGTGGGGTTTGTCAAAAGTGTTGTGTGTTTGCAAATGAATTTGTTTTTTTGCAACTAAAGCATTATATTAACAGCCATGAAATCGCTAATGCGGCGATTAATGCAAAACTTTAAAAGCTCTTCATTAGGTTTTTGAAGTTTGTTTTTTCGACATAGAAAAGGAATACAGCAATGAAAAAAACCCTGATTGCTTTGGCTTTGACCACTTTGCCGGTTGCCGCTATGGCTGAGGTTGTTTTGTATGGCCAAATGAAAGCAGGCTATGAAGTTAATTCATCAAAAGTTACTGGCGATGATCGTTCTCCATACTTAAACGGTATTGCTGATTATGGTTCTCGTATCGGTTTCAAAGGTTCTGAAGACTTAGGTAATGGCCTGAAAGCTATTTGGCAGGTTGAATCTCGTATTCATTTGGGTCACAGCAATGGTGGATCTGATGGTTGGGCTGATCGTGATTCATTCATCGGTTTACAGCATGACCAATTCGGTACCGTACGTGCCGGTCGTATCAGCAATGCTATCAATGCTAACATGGACGTTGTTGATGCTTGGGAATACAGCAGCGAAACATTGGGTCTGGGTAAATTCACCCGTACCGACGCTCGTTATGTAGGTGTTGCCTATGACTCTCCAGAATGGGCTGGTTTCAATTTCAACGTATTGTACTCTCCACGTGATAACGTGAACGGTCTTGATCGTGAGGGTGAATACAATCGTGGTATCGGTGCTGGCGACAAATACAGTGTTGGTCTGAACTACCATAATTCTGGCTTCTATGCTAAATACGGTTTTGATTACCTGAAAAACTCTGCTATCAAATATGATGTTAATAACTTGGGTGTTGTGACCAAAGATCATAAAGATGGTCAAGTACATCGTGTTGAAGGTGGCTACGATGCTAACAACCTGTTTGTAGGTGTGGGTTATCAATACACCAAAAATACCTCTTCTTATAACCGTGCAGCAAATGATTATGCTGGTGCAGTTTTGAACCACTTTGGTGATGCTGGTGTGGGCGATCACAGCTTGACTTTGGATAACCAAGGTCAGGAAGCTGCGCTGACTGTTGGCTACCACTTTGGTAACATCTTCCCGAAAATTTCCTATGCTCATGGCTGGGATGTAAAAATTGAAGGTACCAAAGAGAAAAACACCAAATACGATCAGGTTGTGTTAGGTGCTGACTATGACTTCTCTAAACGCACTACTGCTAACGTACAAGCTGGCTGGTTGCGTGAAGGCTTAGGCGAAGACAATGGTAAAATTAAAACCACTGCCTTTGGTGTTGGCTTGAAACACACTTTCTAATTAGTGTTTAATCATTACTAATTAGTATTAGAAACTAATCCCAGCCTGAAGAATAGCTAGCCTATTCTTCAGGCTGGGATTGCTTTATATTGCGAATATCATTGAATTATATTAATAAAATCTTTGAGACAGAGAACCCTGCACATAACAGTAAGAACATAAATATTATTACTTATAAACATATTTTCTATTATTATAAATTCAGCTTTAAAAGCTGACCTGTACTGGAAAATAGATTAGTCAGAATCATTGAAAAATGACGAAACAGATTACAAGTAAGAAAGCATGTTTAATAACCTACTAAATATATCTATTTGATATTTATTAATACAATTATTTTATCGATAGTTGAAAACCATATAAACAAGCAACATCATAGGCACAGACAGCATCTATAATCATTATTTGAAGATGGTTTTGGTGTTATTGATTTATATATTGACAACACAGTTGCATGAAAATTTTTATTTTTTGGAAATATTCTTGTCTTGGTTGTTGTATACGACCATTCTGAATAATATTTTGCCTATATATAAAAATGTATTTCTAATAGTGGTTAATGTGAAAATACTGTGGCAAAAAGCCAGTCTAACGATAAAAAAAGTGACTTTTTTCGTCTTTTGAATACATTTCTGATGTTTATTTAACTTGTTCTTTAACATCAGAAATTATAAAAATCTGATATTCATAATCAGTGGTTTGCTTTTTTATAACCCGACCAGTATATTCCGCAGGCTCGTCGTGATGGCGATTGATGTAAAACTTCAAAAGCTCTTCATTTGGTTTTTGAAGTTTGTATTTTTGATGTTGAAACTAGGAATACTGTAATGAAAAAAACCCTGATTGCTTTGGCTTTGACTACTTTGCCAGTTGCTGCTATGGCAGAGGTTATCTTATACGGCCAAATGAAAGCAGGCTATGAAGTATCTTCTACTAAAACCAGTGGTGATAGCCATGGTCCGTACCAGAATGGTATAGCTGATTATGGTTCGCGGATTGGTTTTAAAGGTTCTGAAGATTTGGGTAACGGTCTGAAAGCCATCTGGCAGGTAGAATCTGCCATTCATCTCGGCAACAGTAATGGTAAGGCAGATGGTTGGGCTAACCGTGATTCTTTTATCGGTTTGCAAACTGATTTCGGTACGATTCGTGCTGGTCGCATCAGCAATGCCATGAAAGCCAATATGGACGTTGTTGATCCATGGGAATACAACAATGAAGTTTTGGGTTTAGGTAAATTTACCCGTACTGGTGAGCGTTATGTAGGTATTGCCTATGATTCACCAGAATGGGCAGGTTTCAAATTTAATGCGCTGTACTCTCCACGTGATAATGTAAATGGTGGCAATCGTAATAGTGAGTATGATTATGGTATGGGTGCTGGCGACAAGTATAGCGTTGGTCTGAATTACCATAATGCCGGTTATTATGCAAAATATGGCTTTGATTACCTGAAAAATTCAGCTGCCATGATTTCTGAATCTGGTTATACTAAACTTAAAGATGGTCAGGTACATCGTCTTGAAGGTGGCTATGATGCCAATAACCTGTTTGTAGGTGTGGGCTATCAATATAGCAAAAATACCAGCTCCTATTTCCGTGGACTGAAAGGTGCATCAATTTCCGTAGGCGAGCAGGGTACCATGAATGTTGGTGATCATAATGTGACCTGGGATAATCAGGGACAGGAAGCTGCTTTGACTCTTGGCTACCACTTCAACAATATTTTCCCGAAAATCTCTTATGCTCATGGCTGGAATGTAAAAATTAACGGTACCAAAGAGCAAAATACCAAATATGATCAGGTTGTATTAGGTACAGATTACGATTTCTCTAAACACACTACTGCTAATATACAGGCGGGCTGGTTGCGTGAAGGTAATGGCTATGATGAACTGAATCAAAGCAAAGGTAAAAACAAAACTACTGCCTTTGGTGTTGGTTTGAAACATAGTTTCTGATCAGGTTAAGTTAGCTGATTTTAGAAAACAATAAATCCCGCTTTGGCGGGATTTATTGTTTTTGTCTGTTTGTAAAACAAATCAGACTATTATTGAAGTTACCGCATTTATTAAAAACAAATATTTCTGTTTTGCTCTAAAAAATCAATTCAGGTATTGGCAATTAATTAATCACAGATATTGATCAGGGCAAGCTTTTCATTTTATCTGTTACGGCGGTGTTTGATATACCAGTATATGGACAATGTAATCACAGCTATCAGCAGAAGAATGACAAAAAGTAGTTTTGTATATTGTTGAAACTGTGCAAACAACCATTGCGCCGATTGTCCGAACAAGTAGCCAAAACTAATAATGATGGTGGCCCAGAATAAAGCGCCCAGAGTGTTCAGCACAAGAAAACGCGGGAAGGTTACTTTACTCATACCGATGGCAATAGGACCAGCAATCCGCAGACCATACATAAAGCGCACACCAATAATAATGATTGAGCTATGCCTGCACAGTAAGCGGTCGGTTTTTTCTACCAGCGGATCCAGTTTGGGAAAATGTTGCAACAGGCGTGTACCATAGTAACGACCAAGAAAAAAACAGACCTGATCACCAAACATTCCGCCAACAGCAGCACACAGAATGGATGGGATAAATAGCAGATAGCCTTTATGCACAAAAAAACCAGCCAGAGTGAGGATGGTTTCGCCTTCTAAAATACTGCCGATAAAGATGGCCAGATAGCCATAGTGATTAAGTAGCTGTTCAATATCCATCTGGTGCATACTAGGTAAAGGTAATTAATTCATAAACATAAGATTACCTGAAGCATTAAGGCAATCATTTTTGCCAGAACCGGACAAACTTTACACACCATATTGCTGGCGATAATCTGCTACCGGTTGATGATAGCTGGCCAGTGTCGGATCATTTTCCAGCAGGCGCAGTAAATCCTCTAGTGTGGCTATTGCGGTTACTGGTATGTGATATTGCTGTTGCACTTCCTGTACTGCTGATTGTGTTCCCTGACCTTTTTCCATGCGGTCAAGCGCAATGGCCACACCCGCAGTAATCGCGCCTTCTCGCTGAATAATGGATACTGATTCCTGCACAGAAGTACCGGCTGAAATGACATCATCAATAATCAATACACGTCCTTGTAGAGGTGCACCCACCAGTACTCCACCTTCACCATGATCTTTTGCTTCTTTACGATTGTAGGCGTATGGCACATTATGTCCTTCTTCGGCCAGCATCATTGCCGTGGCAGCGGCCAGAATAATACCTTTGTAGGCAGGTCCGAACAGCATATCAAATTCTATATTGCTGGCCAGAATGGAACGGGCATAGAAGCGGGCCAGCTGTAGAATACTGTAGCCGTCATTAAACAAGCCGGCATTAAAGAAATAGGGCGATTGTCTGCCAGCTTTAGTGGTGAACTGACCAAACTTTAAAACCTTCTGTTGCAGGGCAAATTGGAGAAAGTCCTGACGAAAATCAGACATAAATATCCTTGATGATAAAATGAAGTGTTAAAGAAATTAAGCTTTAAATTTTATCATTAAACGAAAGGACATGCGGATGCGCATTATCTCAGCCAATGTAAATGGTATACGTTCAGCCACCAGTAAGGGTTTTATTGATTATCTGGCACAGGCACAGGCTGATATTGTATGTGTACAGGAATTAAAAGCTCAGGAAGCTGATATGACTGATGAGATGAAGCGTCCGCAGGGCATGTATGGTGTGTGGCATACAGCAGTTAAACGTGGCTACAGTGGCGTGGCAATATACAGTAAACGACAGCCCGATGCTATTCAGATTGGGCTGGGCTGGGAAGATTTTGATCATGAAGGGCGCTATGTGCGTGCTGATTTTGATAAGCTGACGGTTATTTCAGTATATCTACCATCGGGTAGCAGCTCGGAAGAGCGGCAGCAGGCCAAGTTTTGTTTTCTGGACAAATTTCTGCCAGTGTTACGTGAGTTGCAGGCATTGCAGCGGGATGTGGTGATTTGTGGTGACTGGAATATCGCTCACCAGAATATTGATTTGAAAAACTGGCGCGGTAATCTGAAAAATTCCGGTTTTTTGCCCGAAGAACGACAGTGGCTAAGTCAGGTAATTGATGAACTGGGTTGGGTGGATATTTGGCGTACCTTGTATCCGGAAATACCTGGTTATACATGGTGGAGTAATCGCGGGCAGGCTTATACAAAAGATGTAGGCTGGCGCATTGATTATCAACTGGCAACACCTGATCTTGCCGCCTGCGCACAAACCGCATCTATCTATAAGGATGAAAAATTTTCTGATCATGCCCCTTTAATTGTTGATTATGCTTATGCATAACTTTTGATAAGTTATAAGGTGGTGCTTGCAGGTAGGCCTGCTCTTTAGCACCACACGCGTATATGACGATTAACTCAGATTATCGATTAGTGGCTGAGGCATTGTATGCGCGTTACAGTTGGGAGCCTTTGCTTTATTTCTGGTAGCTGAGATAAAGCAAACTGGCAAGTAAATCTGTCATACGTTATCAGATCGGTAAAGATATTTTCTTGCCGTTGGTTTTATTGTGTTTAATTAATGGTTTCTACAATTTCGTATTCCTGCATTTTATATAATAATGTTCTTTTACTGATGCCGAGTGAACGGGCGGTATTTTCCCGATGTCCGTGGTTGATTTTTAATTCATTAATAATTAGTTCTTTTTCATAAAATTTGACCTTTTCCTTTAGAGTAGCACCATGCTGCTCATCTTCGTCAAAACCGGGATTGAAATCAGGTGTTTTTTTATGGGCAACAATATGCGCAGGCAAATCTTGTGGATAAATAAACAGTCCATTGGACATCACCACGGCATGCTCAATAGCATTGGATAACTCACGTACATTGCCCGGCCATGCATATTGGTTAAGTACTTCTACGGCACTGATACTGAAATCGAGTAATTCCTTATTATTTTCATGACAAAACTGATTAGCAAAATAGCGAGCCAGCAGCATTACGTCATTTTTTCTGTTACGTAGTGGTGGTAAGCTTAGTTCCATCACATTAAGACGGTAAAATAAATCTTCCCGGAATTCACCAGTACTGATCATATCTTGCAGGCTACGATTGGTGGCAGCAATCAATCTGAAATCGGTTTTGATTAATCTGCTACCACCGAGTGGTTCAAATTCTCTTTCCTGAATTACCCGCAGAAGTTTTACTTGCAGGTTAGTCGACATTTCTGCTACTTCATCCAGAAAAAGTGTGCCCCGATGTGCACGTTCAAATAAGCCAATCTGGCGTTGATAAGCGCCGGTAAATGATCCTTTTTCATGTCCAAATAGCGTACTTTCCAGTAAGGTTTCCGGTAGTGCACCACAATTTACTTTGATAAAGGGGCCGGTTGAGCGGGTACTGTAGTAATGAATGGTTTTCGCCACTAATTCTTTACCGGTACCGCTTTCACCCGTGATTAATACGGTGGTTTTGGTTTGTGAGATTTTGGCGATATTGCGGCACAGTTCCATCATGTTCGGGCTGTTAGTGAGAATATGCCCTTGATTATCAGAATTCGATAATTGAATTTTGGGAGACAAATCAATTCCTTGTTTTTTCGCTTTGCTTAGCTCTAATGTGCGTTTTATCAGTGCTTTAAGTTCATTGAGATCAAAGGGTTTAACAATGTAATCAATAGCCCCCAGTTTTAATGCTTCAACAGCTGTATCAACACCAGCATAAGCTGTCATCAGTATGATAAACATCTCTGGATGAATTTCTTTAATTATTTTCAGTGCTTCCAGCCCTGTCATCTGTGGCAAACGGTTATCCATTAAAATTAAATCAATGGGCTGCTGCGCTAATAGTTCAATAGCTTCTTCCGCATTATCAACAGCAATAATCTGATACTGTTGTTGGGTTAAAAAAATGGATAATAATTTGCGCAGATTTAATTCATCTTCGACAATTAAGATTTTTTCCGACATAAGTCCCCGATTATTTGTTCAGTTGACAGGAAGTGCTATTTCAACCGTAACACCGCTGCTGTACTCATTATTTTTAATGCTGATTTGCCCTTTATGGGAAGAAACTATTTTCTGTACCATTGCTAGTCCAAGACCTGTACCAGAAATTTTAGTAGTAAAAAATGGTGTGAAGATTTTATCCATTAGTTCCTTTTTGATACCTTCACCATTATCTTTTATCCGAATTAACTGATACTTCTGGTTTGCTGACAATGATGTAGATATTTCAATTTTGCCGTGATCGCTGATTGCCTGAATAGCATTGATTAGTAAATTCAGTAATGCTTGTTTGATTAGCTCTTTATCCAGATACAATGGTGGCAATTGGCTGGCCAATGCAAGAATCAGGCTAATATTATTTGACCGGTGAGATGAGTTAATCAATACCAGTACTTCTTCAATCAGAGTATTTAGCTCCACAGAAACATAGTAGTTTTTGGAGGGTACCGAAAAGTCCAGGAGCTGCTGGATAACCTGATTGATTGAATCCACTTCTTTTAGAATAATTTCAATATATTCGTTCTGTTCTGTGTGTGGTAAATCATTTTGCAGGTACTGGACAAAACCGCGTACCGCTGCCAGAGGGTTGCGGATTTCATGTGCTATGCCAGCCATCAGCTCACCCAGTGCAACCAGACGTTCTGTCTGCTGGATTAACTTTTCTACTTCTTTGCGTTCAGTGATATCTTTAAAAATAACAACTGCACCAATTATCTGGCCTTGATGATTTTTCAGGTGGCTGGTGCTCGCAGAGATTCTGATAATCCGTCCGGTAACCGGAAAATCTACTTCAACCCCGACATGATCGATACCATTGTATAAGGTATCCAGTAACGGACTATGAAAATTTTTATCATCTACGATTGTTGAATAAGGCTGACCAAGGATTTGTTCAAGTTGATAACCGGTTATTTTTTCTGCTGCCGGATTTAACATGGTTATGGAGCCATTATTATCTACAGTAATAACACCATCCAGGGTATTTTCCAAAATCAATTCGTTCATGGTTTTGGTTTTTCTGAGCTTTTCAGCCAGACTGTTAATTCCATTCACAATTTCATTCAGTTCTCCGCGAATCAGTGGCAGACGAAAGTCAAGCGAATAGGGTAGCTTTTCCAGACCCTGCTTGATTATATTAATATCAGTATTCAGTTTTCTGGATAAAAAAGAAGCAATGCAGATACAGCTCAGCATACAGATCAGGCTGATGATTATGACATTTTTGTCAAATACAAATGCCTGCTTTTCAATATCATCCAGTGTTTCATTAGCCCAGATATAACCAAGTATCTGGTTATTGCGCACAATGGGAATCATAGCATTCATGATATTGCCTCTGACCTGTTCACCAGTATCAATCATGTGCCGGCCGCTATGCATCACTTCATGCCCTTTGTGTGTGGCTGCAATCGATTTACCCACATTCACACCATAGGCAGATTGTGGCGCATAGACTACGATAGCATCTAATTTTTTATGATAATAACCAGCAGCAATATCCGGCATATCCTTAAGTAACGGTTCAATTCTGGGAGACAGATACTGATTGAGTTGTGCGATCTGCTGTGTTCTGGACAAATTTTCATCAACTTGCTGATAGGCATCTCCTAACAGCAAATCCAGTGTTTTGGTAATAGCGTAAAGTTTTTGGCTTTTTTCCTGCCTGAGTAGTTCACGTCCTTCTTTATCAATTAATACAGCACATACACAAATTGAAAAACAGGACAGAAATGTTACCAGCAAGAAAATACGGGCACTGATCCTGTCTGGATATAGGCGCTGAAGAAAACGGGCGTTCATAAGTGCTCAGATATCCATAATTATCAATAAACTAATGTTGTGACATAAGTTCCGTTATCAGCCAGAATATCTATCTGAATTATTTTGAATAATCGGGTAAGATATGCAGATTAACAAGGCAGGCAATATCAGACAAATCTAATACCGCCTGACTGTACAACCTAATAACATACCCGATAATTAAATATAACAATTAATATTATTGGGTGAGTGTTAACAGCGTTCTAGAATTACTGTTGTACCTTGTCCGCCACCGATACATAATGTTGCCAGTCCCAGTTGTTTATCACGATGAAGCATGGAATAAAGCAGGGTAACCAGAATACGCGTGCCGCTGGCTCCAATAGGGTGACCCAATGCAATGGCTCCGCCATGAATATTGGTTTTGTCCATATCAAAATTCAGTTCGCGCCCGACACCGATAAACTGAGCAGCAAAAGCCTCATTTGCTTCAATTAAATCAATATCAGGCAATTCCAGTGCTGCTTTTTGCAAAGCCAGTCGGGTTGCCGGTACCGGTCCCAGCCCCATTACGCTCGGATCTACACCACCTGAGGCATAGCTGCGAATATACGCCAGTGGTTTTAAGCCTAACTCTTTGGCTTTGGTTTCCGACATCAGTACTATAGCTGCTGCACCATCATTAATGCCTGAAGAATTACCGGCTGTGACTGTGCCATCTTTTTTAAAGGCAGGTCGAAGTTTGGTCAGACCTTCCAGACTGGTATCTGCTTTAGGATATTCGTCCTGTTTAAAGATAATATCGCCCTTACGTGAACTGATGGTCACCGGCACAATTTCTTCGATGAATTCGCCATTATTAATGGCCTGAGTGGCAAGCTGCTGGGAACGCAGTGCCAGCTCATCCTGTTCCTGCCGGCTGATAGCATACTGTTCGGCAATATTTTCCGCCGTAATTCCCATATGATAATGATTGGTGGCACAAGTTAAACCATCATTCACCATTGTGTCATATAATTCTGCATTCCCCATTTTCAGTCCCCACCGTGCTTTGCTGCCAAGCAGATAGGGAGCCTGAGACATGTTTTCCATTCCACCGGCCACAACAATATCATTATCGCCAGTTAAAATGCTTTGTGTGGCCAGTACAACGGATTTAAGGCCACTACCACATACCTTATTAATGGTAAATGCGGGTACTGTACTGGGAATACCTGCACCTAGGGCAGCCTGACGGGCAGGGCTCTGCCCCAGTCCGGCCTGTAGCACATTACCCATAATAACTTCATTCACCAAACCGGCATCAAGTGCCGCACGTTTCAATGCTTCATCAATAACGGTTTTGCCTAAATCAATCGCACTCACCGTGGCAAGTGCACCATTAAAATTGCCGATGGCTGTGCGGGCAGCACTAACTATTACGGTTTTTGTCATCATAAACTCCCTTTTTATTTAGAAAAAGTACAGGCCAATCAGGAATATGGGCGTAGTGAAAATTAATGCCGTCATGCAATAACCCATAATGTCCCGCACCCCGAGCCCAGCAATGGCCAGTGCAGGTAATGCCCAGAATGGCTGCAACATATTCATCCACTGCTCGCCATAGGCAATTGCCATTGTGGATTTACCTAAATCAGCACCCAGAGCCTGCGCAGCAGGAATGACAAAGGGTCCTTGAATAACCCAGTGACCGCCGCCTGAAGGTACGGCAAAGTTGATAATGCCGGAGCTGAAGAATGTCCAGATAGGGAAAGTATCTTTACTGGCAATATTGATAAAGAATTCAGTAATCAGACCACCCAGACCGGAATGCTCCATCATTAATTGAATGCCCGCATAAAACGGGAACTGAATAATAATACCGGCTGTGCTTCTGGCTGCATTGGATACGGCACGCATATAGGCCATGGGCGTACGATGCAATAAAACACCAGCAGTCAGGAAAATCAGATTAACGGTATTAATCGTAATATTAAAACCACTGTGATAGAAGTAAATCAGCAGATAACTGATACCCAATGCACCTACCAGTAAAGAGAGCAGTTTACTTTCTTCCAGCTTTTCAGCTACGGTGGCCGTTTTCCGGTCAAGTTTACGTTGAAAATCAGGTTCTGGTGCCAGTAACTCAGGATCAACCACATTTACTTTACCATCGGTTCTGACCATAAAACGCACCAGCAGAGGTAAGCAGATAATCAGCATGGTGGTAATAAAAATATTACTGGCAGAAAACATCGTTTGTGAAATCGGCACAATGCCCTGTGGATTAGACTCACTAACCATAAGGTGTGCAACCGGATTGCCGGGAGTTGCAGCCATTAAAGGCATTGAACCGGACAAACCACCACCCCATGTCATAAAGGCAATATAAGCGCAGGCAATCAGTAAGCCATAATCAACATTTTTAACCTGTCGGGCGACTTCCTTGGCCAGCATCGCGCCTACAACCAGCCCGAAGCCCCAGTTTAGAATACAGGCAATACAACCCACAAAAGTTACCAGCATCGCTGCCTGAGTAGGTGTTTTGGCTAGTGAGGCAATAGAAACCAAAACAGATTTAACTGGTGGTGAGCTGGCTAAAGCATGGCCGGTAACCACAATCAACGCCATCTGCATGCCAAAGGCCAATAAGTTCCAGAAGCCATCCCCCCACATTTTTACCAGACCGAGCGGTTGTGAATCGGTTAAACCCCAGGCCATAAAAAAAATGATAAAGGTAAGCAGTAAAGCAAAAATCAAAGGATCGGGCAGGTATTTACTCACCAGATTGGTAGTATGTCTGGATAAACGTGAAATCATAAAGTCTGTGCCTCTGTTGCAATGGACATCGTTTGCAGATCATCCGCGACAATAAATTCTGCTGTGGTATGTGCTTTCACTGTATCAACATCCACTTCTTCAGCTGTTTCAATCAGATACAGTTGCTGATTTCTGAATTCAAATACTGCTAACTCAGTAATAATCATGCTCACTTTACCTTTAGCCGTAAGCGGCAAACTGCATTCAGGTAAGATTTTAGGCTCGCCGGTTTTAGTGCAATGTTCCATGGCAATAATGACCTTTTTTGCCCCCGTAACCAGATCCATTGCGCCGCCCATGCCCGGTACCATTTTGCCCGGTACCATCCAGTTTGCCAGATTGGCATGCTGATCAACTTCCAGTCCCCCGAGTACGCAGGCATCCACATGTCCGCCCCGAATCAGCGCAAAAGAAAATGCACTATCAAACATGGCTGCGCCGGGAACAACACCACATGGCTGTCCACCCGCATTGACAATATTGGGTTCATCCACGGTTTTCGGCCCTAACCCGAGAAAGCCATTTTCTGATTGCAGCGTAATATTGATACCTTCTGGCAAATAGTTAACCACCTGTGTTGGCAGACCAATCCCCAGATTAACAACATCACCATCACGCAGTTCCTGAGCAACACGGCGAGCAATTAATTCTTTTTTATCCATTGTCTTTTCCCTTAATCGTTAGTGCTAACCATAAAATCAACTAATGCTGCTGGTGTCATCACGGCATCAGGATGAATCTGACCAATTTCTACCAGCTCATCAACCTGAGCAATCACGGTATCGGCAGCAGTAGCAATCAGGGGGTTGAAATTACGGGCGGCATATTGATAAACCAGATTACCGTTATAATCAGCCTGATGAGCATGTATGATGGCTAAATCAGCCCGCAGCGGCAGCTCAAGCAAATATTCACGTCCATTAACCGATAAAACTTGCTTACCTTCAGCAACAATCGTACCGACACCGGTAGGTGTTAAAACACCACCCAATCCGGCACCGCCGCAACGAATGCGTTCAGCCAGCGTACCTTGAGGTACCAGCTCAACCTCAATCTCTCCGGCAATCATTTTTCTGCCTGTTTCACGATTGGTGCCAATATGGGAAGTAATCACTTTCTTCACTTGATTATTAGTAATCAGCGGGCCAACACCAGTATCAACAAAAGCTGTATCGTTACCGATAAGTGTTATGTCTTTAATACCTGATTCCAGAATCGCATTAACAATTTTTGACGGCGTACCACACCCCATAAAGCCGCCAAACATAATCGTCATACTGTCTTTAAGAAAATCCCGGATTTTATCGGTAGTGATTAATTTTTTTTGCATAACGACTCCTGGTTACATGTTAAAAATTCATCTTTACTTAAAAGTAAGCTGCTTTACTATTGCAATTCATGTACCAGTTTTTTTTATAAAAATAAAAATATAGTATATTGATTTTTAAATATAAATTTAATCTGTTAAATAGATTTGTTCTGTAGATAGTGCAGAAATCTGCACTTGAGCGCAAAAAAAATTGCATAAAGAAAACAAGATAATAATTATCAATCATTGATGAATAAGTGCGGTAGCCATAGCCCGCCATTCTAAGAAGCAAAATAAAATATTTTGCTGTCTGAGCTGTATCGGCTATTAATCATTTTTATAGTTACTGAAAAGCATTGCTGTTAATCTGAATAAACCCATCCACTATGCACTTGAGGTTAATGAATCGGGCAGTATGGTTCCAGACTGGCAGCAAACGGGCACAGCAGCAGAAGCAGATAATAGGGCAAATACGATATATCCAGCCGTGCAATTAATAAAGCAAAGCAATAATTGAAATTAAATATCTATAACTACCAAATATTTGCATTATTTATGGCCTGTTTTAGCATAGAAGTAGCCAAAAATGCTTGACGAGTTTAATAATGCTCCCTATAATGCGCTCTTCCTTTCCCTGATAGCTCAGTCGGTAGAGCGACGGACTGTTAATCCGCAGGTCCCAGGTTCGAGCCCTGGTCGGGGAGCCAAAGGGTCGTTAGCTCAGTCGGTAGAGCAGCGGACTTTTAATCCGTTGGTCGAGCGTTCGAATCGCTCACGACCCACCAAAAATCCTTACTTTTTATGGTAAGGTGAATTAAACCTCACATTGGTGAGGTTTTTTTGTATCTGCACTAATCTTAAATAATCTGGCTGTTTGTTGTTTTATAGTATTTGATGAGCTAATCAGAACTATCAGATTATGGTTGCCCCTAATGTATTTTGAAAATGATTTAAAGCCCATTTATGTCCAACCGGATCAAAGCTAGCTACTGCTTTTTGGTGGATAACAATTTTGTAACTCAGGTTATAGGCATCCACTGCGGTATGTAATATACAAATGTCGGTACATACACCGGTCAAATGTAGTTCTGTGATGTTTCTTTCACGCAGGCGTAAATCCAGATCAGTACCGCTGAATGCTGAATAATGCCGTTTATTTAGCCAGTAAACCTGTGGATTAGTTTGATTTATTGTGTACAGTTGTTTCAGTGAACCATATAAATCCTGCCCCTCTGTGCCGATGACATTATGTGATGGAAATAATTTATTTTCTGGATGGTATTTATCATCTGGTTCATGTGCATCAATGGCAAATACCACAAAATCGCCTTGTTCAATAAATGTTCTGGCCACATTCACTATTTCTTGCTCAATTAATTGTCCGGCTGATCCGGTTGTTAGCGCACCATCTGTGGCGATAAAGTCATTGGTGTAATCAATTGAAATTAGTGCTTTCATATTCCATCCACAAAGTAGTTTTGGTAGTTTGATCTTAATTAAGTTTTAATTTGTTGAATAATTTGTTTATATTTTAGCTTTAATTCATTGCTTATTATTCAGAGCCATGTACTAAGAGCTATTTAAAGGTTTCAGATGAAAATTGAGCTTTAGGGATCAATACCGGATAACTATAAGTATAGACTATGTTTTTAAATATATGTGGTTATTTATTTCGTTATAACTACTTAGATTTTAATAGGCAAGGAGGCTAAATTTATCGCTAAGCGAGATTTTTTTAGTCTTGCTGAAGCAAATTTAAAGGCTCTTTGGGTGGGAAATAAAATTTGAAAATATTTTTTATTTAAGCCAATTATATATGTATGTTTGTGTGTATGTATGACATAGCTTCGTCTGACTGATTAGAGTATTCAGTATGCTAAAGATGCCTTATCGTTAATTGCTGAATTTTTCTGGTGTTTCAGGGCGATTTGATTTTTAAAGCAGTATTTTATGGTTAAGTAGTTAGATGGTTAATAGTTCTGGCCATTGGGTGGTATAGCACGGGCTGAGCTGGGTACGGGTCATGTGCCAGTGGCTGGATTGCAGTTCGCTGCCAAGCTGGATGCTGTTGCGGCCGTAACGGCTGGTGATGTTGTCCCATGCATTCATGAGTTCGGGGCGGTGGTTGCGTTCGCTGGGGCAGAGTAAGTCCGGTTGCTGGAAAGTCTGTGCTGGTTCGATGCCGCTTAGTTCGATGCCACATTTTTTGTATTCATAGCCTGAGCGGTAGATGCTGCGTAGCAGATTCTGGGCGATATGGTTAAGGGTGAGGGTGTCGGCACTGGGCTGTGGCAGTTTGATAAACTGGTAGCCGTTATATTGGGATTGGTCGTGACGAAAGCGGTTGGTGTAGATAAAAACACCAAGGATATGCGCGTGGCTGTTTTGGTCGCGCAGTTTGGCTGCACCAGAGGTGATGTGGTGGCTGATGGCGGCTTGCAGGCCATCGAGACTGGTAATTATGTTGCCAAAGCTGCGGCTGCGCACGATGTGCTGGCGGCTGGCTTCGTTGATGATGAGTTCGCTACAGGGGATGCCCTGCATTTCGCGTTGGGTGCGTTCGAGTACAACGCCGAACTGTTTTCTTAGGGTGGGGGTATGGGCGTTGGTGAAGTCAAGGGCGGTGCGGATGCCCTGAGCAGCGAGTTTCTGGCCGATTCTGCGGCCGATACCCCAGATGTCGGTTATGGGTGAGCTGGCCAGGGCGCGTTGCTGGATGTTACGGTTCCAGTTTGTCCAGACAACGACGCCATTAAAGTGGTGGCGGTGGCGTTTGGCCAGATGGTTGCAGAATTTGGCTAGGGTGCGGGTGGGAGCGATGCCGACGCAGGTGGGGATGCCTACCCATTGCTGAATGCGGTTGCGGATGTTATGGCCGAGTGGGTGCAGGTTATTCAGGCCGTGCAGGTCGGCAAAGCATTCGTCGATGGAGTAGATTTCGATGGCGGGCACGAGGGAAGCGATGGTGTTCATCATACGTCGTGACAGGTCGGCATACAGTTCGTAATTGGAGGAAAAAACGGTTAATTTGCCCTGTTGAACGAAATGCTGAATCTGGAAATAGGGGACACCCATTTTGATACCGATATCTTTGGCTTCACTGGAACGGGAGATGACGCAGCCATCATTGTTACTCAGGACGATGATGGGCTGCTGTTTGAGTTCAGGGCGATACACTCTTTCACAGGAGCAATAGAAGTTATTGCCGTCAATCAGGGCAAACATGGGCAGGGTTCAGGGCTTGTAGTTGGTGTTTGTGTTGCTGGATGATTTGGTAGACATCGCGATCCAGTTGGCCTTGTGGCTGGCTGAGGATGGTGTGCAGTTCATCGCTGTTACTGGCGCTGCCCAGATAAATCCAATGGTGGAAGATGTGGTATTTTTGCCGTTCTTTGACGTAGGCATAGCTGTTAAATGGCCATGCAGCCAGTTTGATTTTTTGTAATGCCAGTGCTAGTTTCAGGTTGTGGGTGGCGGCGGTGATTTTGTTGATGCAGGCACCGCTGCACTGGTGTAGCTGGTGGCGGAAGCAGGGGCGGTTGCTGCTGCCTTTTTCGATACCGAGAGTTTGCAGGCATAAATCAGTATTATTGATGGTGTTTTTGATGGCTTTCTGGGCATCGCTTTTGCTGTGAAACAGGCCGTAGTAGCGCTGTTGCTGATTGAACTGGACATGGCGCATGGGCACGATATTCAGGGTGTCGTAGCCGTGTGTATTGGTACTGAGCTGGAAGCTGAACAAGTCTTTCTGACGGCGCAGGCGGCGGTTAAGGATAGGCTGGCGCTGTTTGATTTGTGCGGATTCGGTGAGCAGGGCATCCAGTTCGCCGCTACAGGGGATTACGTCGATTTTTTTGGCTTGTTGCGACAGGCTCATTTCTTTGCTGTTGTGTACATCCTGACCGAAATGGCTCAGCAGACGGGTTTTGACTTGTTTGCTTTTGCCGATATACAGAGGAAGGTCATTATCGCCGTATATAAGGTACACGCCATAATCATCGTTGATGTTTTTCAGGGCATCGTTATTGAGATGGGCAGGCAGGCTGGGGCGTTGCATGATGGTTTTGCAGGCATGATGCAGGGTGTCGGCTGGAAAGTTGTGTTTAAGTTGCTGCCAAAAATCGTAGATGGCACGTGCATCGGCAAAGGCTCTGTGGCGGTTGTGCATGTCGATGTGGTGACGGGCGATGATTTTGTCCAGTCCGTGGTGTTTGTGCTCAGGATAGAGCTGGCGTGATAGTTTGACGGTGCATAGCTGTTGTGGGTTGAATGTTCTGCCCAGACGTTTGAAGGCGGCTTTGATGAAACCATAATCAAAGCGTACGTTGTGGGCAATGAAAATACGCTCTTTGAAAATAGCGCTGAGCTGGTCGGCAATTTCGTCGTTGAAATACGGTGCCTGTTCTACCATCTGATTGCTGATACCGGTGAGTGCCTGAATGAAAGGGGGAATGCTGGTATCGGGGTTAAGTAGGGTATGGAAAACCTGTGGTTGTTGCTGGCCGGCCTCGGTGTAGACTACGGCGATTTCGGTAATGCGGTCAACGGTGGCGCGGCCACCGGTGGTTTCGATATCGATAAAGGCAAGTTGCTGGTCTGAGAACATGATTTCTGGGTTAGCGGATGTGTTTGATCACGTAGGTTACTACGCCAACGATGGCGAGGGTGTCGCCTTCTTTAAAGCTGAAATTGGGATAGGACTGGCTGCTGTTTTCGGAATGCAGTTCGATACGGTGGTTATCCAGTTTATGCAGGCGTTTGATGGTGAATTCATTCCCTAAATCAGCCATAACGATGTCACGGTGTTTGGGGATAAGTGAGCGGTCAATGATGAGCAGGTCGTTGCGGCTGATTCCCGCGTCGTGCATGGAATCTCCGCCGCAGCGTACGGCAATGGTGGCTGCCTGATTTTTTATCAGATACTGGTTGAAATCCAGATAGTCGCTGATGTAGGGCTCTGCCGGGCTGGGAAAACCAGCGGGAATGGTTTCTATAGCTAAGGGGATGTTTAGCTGGCTGAGATTGTCGGCTATTTTCCAGCAATCGGCAGGCAGATTTTGTGCAGGGCGCAGCGGGGTATTAGCTAGCTGGCTGATCAGGTGTTCTACTGCGGGTATCAGGCTTACGGGTATGCGTTTGACTATTTTCGGTCCGGCAATTTTGGCTTTGCGACCGGCACCAGCTCTGGCACCACCGTGTCCGCTGGATTTTGCTGCTGTATCAACCACTAGTATGCTCATCTTGATTAAGTTATTTAATCAAGAATGGTAGGATTTTGATTTTGCTGCGTCAATTATGCTGGCTGTGGATGGCTGGTAATGGTTTGTTTTTTTGTGCTTTATGCCGTTAGATATTACTTGTGTTGATGCAAGTTAACTTATTCTGTAATTAATTGTTTATTTTAAATAATTGTTATTTATTGTTGTTATGTAGGCAGGGTGTGGTTAAGCTGTGTATTTATTATTTATGCAAGAATAATTTGTTGCTGATAAATTAATATTCCAGATAATGGGCTTACTACTGTTGCAGGTGTGCTGAAGAAGCAGGTTGGGCTGAATGGCTGTGTGAAGCTGGTGTGCTGTTGGCCGAGGCTATGTGATCCGCAATCTGGTCGAGGGTAGTGGTGGCTTCCAGATGGGCTTTTTGTATGTCTGAAGCGGTGATGGCTGCGGCTTCACTGGCACTGAGATGATTTTCGTGATGTGAGCAGGCGGCTATGCAGGTGATGAAAACAGGCAGTAAAGATGAGATTTTCATGATTTTGTGCTGTTATGGGGCTGATTTATTATTTTATTATGTTTGCTTGAGTGGTGTACAGTTGCACTGGCTGAGCAGTTGGGTGGTTTCATATACGGGCAAACCCATGATGCCGGTAAAGCTGCCGCTGATGTGTTCGACTAACATTCCACCCAGTCCCTGAATGCCATAGGCTCCTGCTTTATCCAGTGGTTCGCCAGTGGCAATGTAGGCGGCAATCTGTTCATTTTGTAAGGGGGCAAATTGAACGGTGCTGGTTTGCAGGGTATGTCTGGTTTGGTTGTGCCAGTAAATGCAAACTGCGGTGTGAACCTGATGCTGGCGGCCTGAAAGTAGTTTGAGCATACGGAATGCATCGTTGGTACTGGCTGGTTTGCCCAGAATCAGGTTATTCAGGCTGACAGTAGTGTCGGCGCTGATAAGGGGAAATTCTGGTGGCTGCTGTTGGGTTTGTTGCCATGTGGTAAGTGCCGCGCTGTTTTTCATGCGTGCCATGCGCTGAACGTAATCTGTTGCGTTCTCGTCCGGATAGGGTGTTTCATCAATCTCTGCGGGTAAGCGCAGGACATGGTAGCCAAGATTGGTGAGGATTTCATGTCGGCGTGGGCTGCCTGAGGCCAGATAGATGGTTGGCGGATTCATGGATTATGGTGCGGATAATTGTGTGTTGTTGGGGGCTTGCTATGGTTATTTTAACATTACTTTAAGTTATGTTGTTTTCTATTGATAATGGGTTGCGGTAGGCATTTTATGTTTGCTGTATTGGTATATATGTTGTTAGGTTAACGATTAACGTCGACAATAAATCGGCCTTTGATTTTCCCCTTGATGATTTCTTGTGCAATTTCAGGACACTCATTCAGGGAAATGGTTTGAGCAATGTGTTGTAGTTGGTTGGTGTTCAGATGCTTCGCCAGAAAATTCCATGCGGCTATGCGTTTTGGATATGCAGCCATAACGCTGTCGATACCAGCCAGTGTGATGCCTCTGAGGATAAAGGGGGCAACTGTTGCCGGAAAGTCCATACCTTGTGCTAGACCACAGGCAGTGACAATGCCGCCGTACTGGATTTGAGCACAAATATTAGCCAGACTGTGTGAACCGAGTACATCTATGGCTGCTGCCCATTGTTCTTTTTGCAATGGTTTGCCTGCGCTGGCCAGCGTTTTGCTGTCGATGAAATGCTGTACGCCTAGTTGTTGCAGGTAATCTGTATTGTTGGTTTTGCTGGTGGCCGCGGTAATGGTGTAACCAAGTTGGGTGAGTAACATGATGGCGACTGAACCCACGCCGCCGGTTGCACCGGTGATGAGGATGTTGCCCTGTTCTGGGGTGATACCATGTTCGATTATGCGTTGAACACATAGGGCGGCTGTATAGCCGGCGGTGCCGATAGTCATAGCCTGTAGGGTGCTGATACCTGTCGGTAAAGGGATGAGCCATTCTGACTTGAGGTGGGTATACTGGCTCAGGCAGCCCCAATGTGTTTCGCCGCAGCCCCAGCCATTCAAAATAACGTTGTCACCAATTTGATATTGTTGGCTGTTACTGTGAATAACCGTCCCAACGCCGTCTATGCCGGGTACCATCGGCCACTGTCGCACTACAGGGCCGGTATTGGTGATGGCCAGTGCATCTTTGTAGTTTAAACTGGAATACTGTATCTGAATTAGGGTATCACCTGTTTGTTGTAACAGATCTTCTTCTGTGATGTTCTGGATGCTACAGGAAAATCCGGTTTGGTTTTTTTCTAATAATATGGCTCTGGATAACATGGTTGTATTCCTGTTGTTAATAACTAGACGGACAGTCTAATTTTTAGTATAGACTGGTTGTCTAGTTGTAGTTAATAGAAAGCTAAATAGCTGTTTAGATAGAGTTTAGCTAAATTTAAAGGAGGAGAGAAGTTGAGAGGTTATGCTGGTCTGTAAACTGTAGTAAGACTTATTTAACTGGGTTTTATTAAGCTAAAAATTTGTTCGGTGAACGTATCCAGCGGCGCTGAGTTTTTGATTAATTTGGCATGACTTACTGCACCCTTCCAACCAAGCCAGAAGAAGTTGGCTAGTTTTGCGCAGTCTAGTTGTGGATTTATTTCGTGCTGCTGTTGTGCTTGTTGTAAACAGTTAGCTATCTGGTTTTGCCAGTGGTGTAAGATGTTGTTGAGTAGTGAGGGATAATCAGGGGGTAGGTGTGATTCATTCTGCATTAGTTTGCCAACCAGACAGCCTCTGTTGAAATTGTATTTGGCCATGTTGGTTTTGGCTTCTGTACAGAATGCATGGATTCTCTCTAATGCTGAGGAGATATTTTCGTTTGATAGGTGTTGTTTTGGTTTTTCTGTAAAAAAATGGTTGTAGTATTCGAGTATGGTTTTACCGAATTCTTCTTTGCTTTTGAAGTAGTAGTAAAAGGAACGTTTTAGATAGTCAAATGGGATTTTGTGCAGCTGTTCCATAACGATACCCGTTGCCTTGATGCCTCAAATAAACTCACCAATTTTTCTTTTCACAGATTTTACCCATGATTCTAATTAGGATGTAAGTGGGGGCCAACAATACCTTGTGCTGAAGTAGCCATGCTGTGGCAAAATCAAACAGCAGATCACGACATTCATAACTGTGCTAGGTTCGGATATACAGCAAAGGACTTTTTTATAAAAAAGTGGCGGAAAAAACAGGAATATCTCCGGCCACGTACTATAGACTGAGAAAAGTTAACTTTTGCTACCCAGATCGCTGTCTTCAGATGGCCCTGTAATCATTCTTGTGAGTTCTTCACAGCAGATAATTTTTTCAGATGACAAAGTAAAGCAGGCAAAAACTTCAAACTTACTCTTCTCCTCCTGATTTTTTTCCACATTCACATAGTGATGAGTGAACACCGTATCATTTTCGGATACGACACTTTTAATAGAAATGCTCATTCGTTTAGTATGCGATTTAATGGCCTTCATATGCCTGACAAACCCATTGTAGTCTAATTGCTTACCATCCACCCTTTGTTGATAATCAGGAGCAAAAAATAGTGCAATTTTACTTTCGTCATGTAAGGGATCGGTGATTAGTGTTTGTAATGCTGCAATGACTGTTTGCTTAATACTTTGCATTTTGATTATTCTTTATGAATGATGGTAGGGAGTCTATTTTAGAGCCTGATTAGTATAATATCGATATCAGAATAACCTATACGGTTAGTCGGCCATGCAGATCAAAGCATCCAAAATTTAATATGACACTACGTATTCAATGGAGTGACATAAGTGCGTATCAGGCCAGTTATTCTGGCTCAACCAGGGAATTATAATAACTGAAATGTAATTTATTCAATTGGTTGTCACTATGGGGTGGTAGGGTGGTTTCTGGCGAATCTTTACCAAAGAGGCAGTAATGTAGGGAGGGTAAGCGGTAAATATCTTTACCTTAGACCATCATTCAGTATTCATTTACCCTCTGCTGTGGAAGGAGCAAAAAGATATTGCTGTATTGAATCAGAAGGGTGGCAGTGGCAAGACAACCATTGCCACATATTTAGCACGAGTGCTGCAATTAGAGGGTCATCAGGTTTTGCTGGTGGATTCTGACCCGTAGGGCCGTGCCAGAGACTGGGCAGCGGTCAGGGAAGACCATCCGTTGACGGTGGTGGTGGTCGGCATTGACCGGCCAACGATAGACAGGGATATAAAAAATCTGGTGGCCAAGATGGATTTTGTGGTGATTGATGGTGCGCCTCAAGCTGCTGATTTGGCGGTCTCTGCGATTAAAACAGCGGATATTATATTAATTCCGGTACAACCCTCACCTTATGACATTTGGGCGACATCTGATCTGGTCGAACTAGTAAAGACCAGATAAGAAATAACTGATGGTCGTTTATAAGCCGCTTTTGTGGTATCTAGAATAATCAAAGGAACCAGAATCAGTGAGGAGGTTGTAGAGGCATTGGCCGGTTATGATTTGCCCATTCTGGAAACCCGTATTACCCAACGTGTTGGTTATCCAGGCAGTGCAGCATCAGGCACAACGGTTCTTGAATCAGAACCGTCAGGCGAAGCAGCTACCGAGATACGCAACCTAGTCAATGAAATAAAAAAGAAATTTATTTGAGTAAATGAGTATTTGAATAAAAACAGAAATAAGTTAAGTGCAGGTAGGCCAAGCGAGCGAAATAAAGCCCTGACTTTTGCTCAGCTTTCAGATGATGCGCCAGACATGAAACGAGTAAATTTTCAGATATCTGCTGAATTACATGCAAAGCTGAAAGTTTATTCAGCAAAGACCGGAAAGAGCGTGAAGGAATTATTGACCGATTATATTGTTACATTACCGGACTAATGCTTAAATACTGTTTTGAGTAAATATGTTTATGAGTAAAGCAGTTTTTAAGTATTTATTAATAGCTGTTTGCAGAATTATAACTATGCAGACAGCTGTTGTTGTAGACGACCTTTCTGCAACCTTTCTGCAACCTTTCTACAACCTTTCTACAACCTTTCTACAACCTTTCTACAACCTTTCTACAACCTTTCTACAACCTTTCTACAACCTTTCTACAACCTTTCTACAACCTTTCTACAACCTTTCTACAACCTTTCTACAACCTTTCTACAACCTTTTTCCAATATTTCGAGAATCATTTTTATGGTTTTCTCTTTTCATGGCTTTTAACATGGCTTGGAATGGATAAAAAGACTGACTAAATTTGATGAAAAAGCTATTGGCCGGATAGCCTGCCGGCGTAAAAAGGTAGACCTTATGTTAAAAGAGTTAGTTGTCGGATAGCCTGTAGGTGTAAAAAAAGTTAATCTTTGGACCTACTTTTTTCAGTATGCTTTCAATATTGGCGCTGATGTAGCCATGTGTGGTCATTGCTTCTACACCGCTGCGGATAAGGGCAATTCTGGTGTTATGCTCTTTACGGGATAGGTGTTGTGTATCAGGTGATTCTGTCATTGCTCTTGGTTTTTTGTTTATAGGTAAGAGGATTAATGAGTTTGGGTTATTTTCCCTGCTTGCTTACGGCAATACGGCACAGCCAGTCCAGCCAGCTAATGGGTAAGAGTTTTTTTAAATACCAGAATAGATGTGCCGGTACGGTAACGGGATAGCGCGCTTTGGGTTTGCGAGCATTCAGGGCGCGCATACAGACGCTGGCACATTGTTCGGCAGTTAAGGTAAATGGTGCTACAGCACCAGCAGTTTGCAGGCGGTTGAGCTGTGCCTGATAGGCAGCACGATGTACGCTGTTTTCAACATCTATATACTGTTTGAATTTAACTAGGGCATTGGGGCGGAAGCGGGTGGCAATTGGACCGGGTTCGAGCAGACTGATGTGGATACCGCTGGCATGGATTTCTTGCCGCAGGGTATCGCATAATCCTTCTAGCGCAAATTTGCTGCTGGTGTAGGCACTGCGCCATGGCATGGCTGCATAACCGAGTATGCTGGAGTTGACCAGAATGCGGCCATATTGCTGGCGGCGAAAGATTTTCATTGCTGCATTGATGCATTGCCAAGTACCAAAGACATTGGTGTTGAACTGCTCCTGCAAGGCTTCCCGGCTGATGTCTTCTGCGGCACCAGTCTGGCCATAGCCAGCATTGCAGAATAAGGCATCCAATCGACCAAATTCGGTGATTACGGTATTGATAGCAGTCTGTATTTGTTCATCATTGGTGATGTCTAATTGCAGACTATGAAAACCTTCTGAACGCAAGCGTGCTACATCTTCTGCTCGCCGGCAGCTTGTATAGACACGCCAGTTGTCTTGTCGCAGAAGTTGTGCTGTGGCATAACCAATACCACTGGAACAGCCGGTAATCAGAATGGTTTTTTGCATGTTTGTACCTGATTGAGATCCGTTTAGGCGGTTGTAGTTTAACATGCTGGATGGCATGTATTTTCTAAGGTTATATATATAGCCTGTTTATATTTATAAATGATAAAAATGTTGTTTTCTTCATCATAAGAGATATATAAGCGTTCAAATATTGCTCTGAATGCATTGGCTTTATCGGTATAGTATTCGCAATTAACCTACCTCTGTACTAGCTGAGTCGTTACTGGGCTTGCGGATTTTAGATCATTAAATCCATTGAGTTTTTTTAAATTTCCATTTAAAGCTCAGAGGGATGGTAATTAAGTAATCCAATTATTTAGGTTAAATATTCGGGTTGTTTCGATAAACAATATTTAAAATTATTGTTCTTTTTCGGCCGCAGTATCATAAGCATCAACAATTTTCTGCACCAAAGGATGACGTACTACATCTTCGCTGGTGAAAACGTGAAAATAGATGCCATCAATGTTGTTGAGCTTTTCGCGTGCGTCTTTCAAGCCGCTTTTGATGTTTTTGGGTAAGTCAATCTGGCTGGTATCTCCGGTGATAACTGCTTTGGCTCCAAAGCCAATACGGGTAAGGAACATTTTCATTTGCTCTGGTGTGGTATTTTGTGCTTCGTCCAGAATGATATAAGCACCGTTAAGTGTGCGCCCGCGCATATAGGCTAAAGGGGCGATTTCAATCAGCCCTTTTTCCAGCAGCTTGGTTACGCGGTCAAAACCCATCAGGTCGTAGAGGGCGTCATATAAGGGGCGCAGGTAAGGATCGACTTTCTGTGCCAGATCACCGGGCAGAAAGCCCAGTTTTTCACCGGCTTCAACGGCAGGGCGTACCAGTACAATGCGTTCCACTTGATGTTTTTCGATAGCATCTACAGCCGCTGCTACAGCTAGATAGGTTTTACCAGTACCGGCAGGACCCAGACCGAATACGACATCATGTTTTAATAGTGCCTGTATATAGCCGTTCTGTCGTGGCGTACGGCCACCGATATTGCCGCGGCGAGTGCGCAGCGTCCAGACTTTGGGTTCGTGATGTTCTGTATCCTGATGAATGCTGGTTCTGGCTTCTACAGCGGCAAGCTGAATGTCGTTATCGTTCAACTCCCGCTCCCGTGCTATGCTGGCCAGATTTTCCAGTGCTTTGATTCCTTGTCTGATTTGTTCTCCAGTCAGAGTGAAATGGTCAAAGCGACGGGTAATTTCAAGATTCAGAGCTTTACCCAGACTGGTAATGTGCTGATCTAATACGCCGCATAGGCGTTGCAGAGCTGTGTTGTCTATTTGTTCTAGCTGATAATGATTGGTTTGGTTCATGGTTAGGTTGAATGAAATTAAATAAATATTGATATTATGTAGTCAAGCTGGTCGAAAGCAAGGGTAAATTTTCAGATTTATGTTATGTCTGGCTGTGGTGCTTTTTTAAGTCTATATGATGAGAAATGGTTGGGCTGTCTTGTCGGCAGGCATGAGTTGGTATAGATTGTGGCTGTAAATAGAGGAATGCTGCTGGCAGTTTACGCCAATAAGCATGTAAATGATTTTGTAAATGGATAAGGGCATGCGAACTGCAAAGATTACACGTAATACCAGTGAAACAAAGATACAGATAAGTATTAATCTGGATGGCACCGGCGTGGGAAATTTTGATACTGGGGTGCCTTTTCTGGAACATATGCTGGATCAGATTGCTCGCCATGGACTGATTGATCTGGATATCCGCTGTCGCGGAGATGTGCATATCGATGACCATCACACGGTTGAAGATATAGGTATTGCGCTGGGGCAGGCGCTGAGACAAGCTTTGGGCGATAAATGCGGGATTACACGTTATGGTCATAGTTATGTACCGCTAGATGAGTCGTTAAGCCGGGTGGTGATAGATTTATCTGGGCGGCCGGGGCTGGTGTATAACGTTGAGTTTACCCGTGCTTTAATCGGACGCTTTGATGTTGATTTGTTCAGTGAGTTTTTTCATGGTTTGGTGAATCATGCGATGATGACGCTGCATATTGATAACTTACGTGGGTTGAATGCGCATCATCAGGCTGAAACAGTTTTTAAGGCGTTTGGTCGCGCGTTGCGGATGGCCGTGGCTGTGGATGAACGTATGGCGGGGATGATGCCATCAACCAAGGGTACGCTGACTGCTTAATGTTTTAGGGTAAATTGACTATCCGTTAACTAGGTAAACGTTAACGGATAATTTTATTTTTACTGACGATAATGGCATGGTAGATATTGCTGTTGACTTTAGTCTGTATGGCTATGACTGATATGCGGATTGTTGCAAAAAAAATAAGTTATTCATGATTAACATAGATAAATAATATTTTTATTTATGTATTTATTTGTTTGTTTGTGATAATGTTCAATTTTGAAATTTGATGACTATATGAATATTCTTCATTATCAGTCTGACTGGTCTGGATAAGAAAAGCTGATTGAGAAATTTGAATACCTGATCTAGGTCAAGAGAAGCATATGAGTGATGATGTAATAGAATTTTGATGTTGAGTCTGTTCATGGCCGGCAATATGGCATCTTCACCTGAATATTTTAAATATCATTCTTTTTGCCAAGGTAATGCGGGTAGGATACACAATCATGTTTAATTGAGATGAAACAGCACTGGCAAGGCAGTGTTTGTGCTGCGCAGGTGCGTCTTGATGGAAAAATACTCAGGTAGTCATGTATGCAAATTTGTGGGCTGTTTCCCTATTTTTATCGATAATTTGACGTTGGTTGAGGTTGTTACGACTGGTGCGTGAAGAAGTACGAAACAGGATGATGGATTATCTGGTACAGGTGGTTTTGGGTGAGTAGACATTTACTGTCTGGCTGATTATACGGTAGCCAGCAATTACTGGTGGCTGTGGCGCGTACTGTATTGCATGCGGTCACAGGTAATAATATTTGATAGGCGTTGTAGAAGTAGGTAAAAGAAGATTTGCTGATAGGTTTCCTACAGGTTCAGGAATCATTACTAATGGATGGGTTGGTACTGTGGTAAGTGAGCTTGTATCACTTTCAGAGTCATAGCCAGATATAATGAGAATTCATTTGTTTTTGATTCTCAGTTGATTTTAATAAAGATGTGAAGATGAAAGTAGCCATTGTCAATTATGGTATGGGTAATCTGCACTCGGTTCTGCACTCGGTACAGGCAGCAAATCAGTTACAGCAGAAACCGGCGGAAATTATTCTGACGGCAGAACCGGACGAGGTGTATGCGGCCGATAAAATTATTTTTCCCGGTCAAGGAGCAATGCCGGATTGTATGTCTGCTTTACTTCAAAGCGGGCTGGCAGAGGCACTGACGGATGGTTTACGGCGTAAACCGTTTTTTGGTATTTGTGTTGGTGCTCAATTGCTTTTTGAATTCAGTGAGGAAGGTGATACTGCCGGATTGGGCTGGTTTCAGGGAACTGTATTGCGTTTTCAGTCTACTTCAGGTGCAGATGGACGGCCACTGAAAATACCGCATATGGGCTGGAATCGGGTACATCAGACTCAAAATCATCCTTTGTTTGCTGGAGTTGCACAGAATGAGTGGTTCTATTTTGTGCATAGCTATTATCTGTTACCGCACGATTCGTCCATTGTTATGGGTAAGGCGGACTATGGCAATGATTTTGCCTGTATAGTGGGTAGGGATAATGTTTTTGCTACCCAGTTTCATACTGAAAAAAGTCATATGGCCGGTTTGCAGTTGCTGGGTAATTTTTTGCGGTGGGATGGTACGCTTTAGTCTAATTTAATGGTATTGGTGTTTAACGCGTTAATGTAATGCGAATTTGATATGTTATTGATTCCTGCGATTGATTTAAAAGGCGGGCAGTGTGTGCGCCTGCAACAAGGGCTGATGGACAGAGCCACGGTATTTTCTGATGAACCGGCAAAGATGGCTATGCATTGGTGTCAACAGGGAGCCCGCCGTTTACATCTGGTGGATCTGGATGGTGCTTTTGCCGGTAAGCCTGAGAATATGATTTCCATCAAAGCGATACTGGAACAGGTGGCGGATAATGTGCCGGTACAGATCGGAGGCGGTATTCGTGATCTGCATACTATTGAACAGTATTTGCAGCTAGGGCTGAGTTACGTCATTATCGGCACGGCGGCGGTAAATAATCCACGATTGGTTCAGCAGGCATGTGCTGCCTTTCCTGGGAAGATTATTGTTGGACTGGATGCTAAAGATGGTATGGTTGCGGTCGACGGCTGGGCAACGGTGACTGATTTTCATGTGACCGAACTGGCTAAACGGTTTGCAGATGATGGTGTTAATAGCATTATCTATACTGATATTGGTCGTGACGGAATGATGAGCGGTGTTAATGTAGAGGCTACAGTGAGGCTGGCTCAGGAAACTTCTGTGCCAGTGATTGCATCCGGTGGTGTGACCAGTATGGCGGATGTGGAAGCGCTATGCGCGGTAGCTGAACAAGGAGTTATCGGTGCTATTGTTGGACGGGCTATTTATGAAGGCTCACTTGATCTGGCAGCAGCACAGCGCATGGCTGATCAAAATAAATGTTAATTTCTGATTTTTATGCATCCGGTAAGGTTCCTAATAATCTGATTATGGCAAAAATTATTGATAATAATGATGATGCTTGATAACTGGGATTTTCGGAAAGCTAGTGTGATTTATTTACTTAATAAGTACAGTAATTTTAGGGAGGTAGTGTGATGATTAGTGTATTTGGTTCGCTGATGCTGGCGTTATGGCTATTGTTAACGATGAATCGCTCACGGCAGATTTTTTTTGAGGCCAGTATATTTATTATCGTGATGATGGGGGTAAGTTGCATCATAGAACATGCATGGCCCAATGTGAACAATGCTTGGTTAGTGGAATGGATTGTTCAGTGGATTTATATTTTTATTATCATGTGGTTATTTGATATTGTTTGCCTCAGTAGCGTCAGTGCTGTGATTTATTCGATAATAGTAGGTGTTGCCTACTATTATTTACAGCTGAATGTATCTGCTCTGGTTGGGCATTGGCTGAAATAATTACCGCTATTGCATAGCTGAGAAAGATAGCATCATGGCTTTAGCCAAACGTATTATTCCCTGTCTGGATGTTGATAATGGACGTGTAGTCAAAGGCGTTAATTTTGTTTCCCTGCGTGATGCCGGTAATCCTGTGGAAATAGCCCAACGTTATAATGATGAAGGCGCAGACGAGCTTACTTTTCTGGATATTACAGCCAGTTCAGATAATCGTGATACGATTTTACATGTTATTGAGGCAGTAGCCAGCCGGGTGTTTATTCCTCTGACCGTGGGCGGTGGGGTGCGCAGTATTGAAGATATACGCCGATTACTCAATGCGGGTGCAGATAAAGTATCGATTAATACGGCCGCAGTGACAAATCCAGAGCTGGTTAACGAAGCCAGTGCATTTTTTGGCAATCAGGCGATTGTTGTTGCTGTAGATGCCAAGGCTGTAGATGCAGAAAATACGTGCTGGGAAGTTTTTACTCATGGCGGACGCAGGCAGACTGGTCTGGATGCAGTAGAATGGGCACGGAATATGGCGTTGCGTGGAGCTGGTGAGATTCTGTTAACCAGTATGGATCGTGATGGTACTAAAGCCGGTTTCAATTTATTCCTTACTCGGGCTGTAAGTGATGCTGTTACCGTACCGGTAATTGCATCTGGTGGTGTGGGTAATATTGAGCACCTGATTGAAGGAGTGCAGGTAGGTCATGCTGATGCTGTGCTGGCGGCCAGCATTTTTCACTTCGGCGAGGTACGTATTCAGGATGCCAAAATGGCCATGAAGCATGCAGGTATTGAAATGCGTGTATAGTTCAGGCTTGATGGTGGTTGTATGTTTACCTGAAAATAAGGACAATTGCTGTGGTGAATACACTTCTGGATGCGGTAAAGTGGGATGATAATGGTCTGGCTTGTGCCGTGGTGCAGGACAGACATACTTTGCGTGTGTTAATGGTAGCATGGATGAATGCAGAAGCCTTGCGCCAGACTATAACTACGGGCTTCGCTCATTATTATAGTCGTTCGCGTCAGCAGCAGTGGATGAAAGGTGAGCAGTCTGGTCATACGCAAAAAGTATATGAACTGCGTCTGGATTGTGATGGTGATGCTTTAGTGTTGCTGGTTGAACAGTATGGCGGTATTGCCTGTCATACTGGGCATGCCAGTTGCTTTTATCAGATTTACCAGAATGGTGGCTGGGAAAGTGTTGAACCAGTTATCAAAGATGAAAATGAAATTTATATCCGTTCTGCCCAGAAGCAGACGCATAATGATTAAAGAGGGAACGGGATGACACAGACGCCGGAAGCAGCAGATGTGGCTATGGTATTAAGTGAGTTGGCTGATGTGCTGGACGCCAGACGACAAGCCTCACCTCAAACTTCTTACGTTGCACAGTTATTGCATAGCGGTGAAGATAAAATCCTGAAAAAGGTTATAGAAGAGGCAGGTGAAGTGCTGATGGCATCTAAGGATGGTGACAAGCAGCATTTGGTTAAAGAAGTAGCTGATGTCTGGTTCCATATCATGGTGTTATTGACTTATCATCAGATACGGGTTGAGGATGTGTTACAGGAGTTGCAACAGCGACAGCATATTTCTGGTTTGACCGAAAAAGCCAGTCGTTAGCCGCTTTAATTACAACGTATTATAAATATGCGCTGCTGTGGATAAACAGCAGGCGCATGTTTTTTTTAGGCAGTTCAAGTAAAGGATAGTATTATGGGCAGTTTTTCAATTTGGCATTGGCTTGTAGTATTGCTGATTGTTGTACTGATTTTCGGTACCAAAAAGTTACGCAATGTTGGTAAAGATGTGGGCGGTGCAGTACATGATTTTAAGCAGGGACTGAAAGAAAGTGATCGGGAAAATGCAAAAAAGGATGCTGTAATCGAACATAATCAAGATGACAATAAAGCATAGAAGACGATTATGTTTGGTTTGGGTTTTGGTGAAATTTTACTGATTGCCGTAGTGGCACTGGTGGTACTTGGGCCGGAACGATTACCCAAGGTGGCGCGTAGTGCTGGTCTGTGGGTTGGGCGCATTCAGAATTTCATTAATAATGTTAAAACGGAACTGAACCAACAGGCCGGTGTGGCTGAATTCAGGCAGGCACGTGACAGTATTGAGGCGACCGCCCGTTCGTTTGAACGTGATGTTAACACTTATGTGCGCAATATTCGTGGTGAGGCGGATGCACTTAAGCACCAGCTTACTCAAGATAAACCGCAAGAGGATACAGACAATATGTCTGTATTAGAACCGTTGCATGACTATCGCACACAGATAGCGGAAGCACCATTGCTGCATCGGGTTTCATTACACCGGCAGGCTTTACAGCGCCGACGGGATATGCGGCCACGGCGTAGCATAACCCCGAAATTACGCGTTCGCCGACATTAATGGATGAGTGATTATGATGCCGGTTGATGAAAATACTGAATTGACATTAATTGATCACCTGCTGGAATTGCGTCGTCGTCTGATGTGGATTCTGGGTATTCTGTTGCTGTGTTTTGCGCTGATGGTGCCTTTCGCGCAGAAAATTTATACTTTTGTGGCTGAACCTTTAATGGCGAACTTACCGGCCGGGCAGCATATGATTGCTACCGAGGTAATTGCGCCGTTTTTTGTACCGTTGAAAGTGACATTAATGGCAGCATTTTTGCTCACGTTGCCACATACACTGTATCAAATCTGGGCTTTTGTTGCCCCCGGGTTATACAGGCATGAAAAACGCCTGATTTTACCTTTGTTAATTGCTAGTGTATTGCTGTTTGCTCTAGGAATGGCATTTGCCTACTATCTGGTTTTTCCGGTTATTTTCCGTTTCCTAACCGGTATTACCCCTGTTGGGGTCAGCATGGCAACCGATATTGATAAATATTTGTCTTTTATTCTAGGTATGTTTGTGGCATTTGGCGTAACATTTGAGGTACCGGTACTGGTAATTCTGCTCAACAGAATCGGGCTGGTATCAGTTATACAGTTGAAAAAAGCTCGAGCCTATGTCGTAGTAGGGGCTTTCGTAGTGGCAGCTGTGGTAACTCCACCGGATGTTTTGTCACAAACTTTGTTGGCCATTCCGCTGATCCTTCTTTATGAGGTTGGGATTTTGATATGTCGTTGTTTGGGGGGAGATAGAAAAGAGACAGCCTTATCTGTCCAGTCGCCGAGACAATAGATTTTTTATTACTTAATACTGAAATAAACAGGCTGCCTGAAAATTTTCAGGCAGCCTGTTTATAAATAAATGCGAAGCCAGTTAACGATATTGTTTATTGGAGAATTGTATGAATCAGCTGCAAATTGATTCGTGTCCAAATATTTACCGTTCATCTACTCTGGTCTGGTGGCTGGGGATGCTGACACTATGTATCGTGCCATTTATGTCGAGCTGGCGTGTTGGTACGCTGTCGAGTTTTTATCTGGAAGCAGGAACTTTATTTTTTACACTCTGTCTGTTTGGGCTAACGATGCTGACACGCACAACGCGATGTTCACTTCCTGCTACCAGTATCGGATTGTTATTACTTGCCGCTTTGCTGATGCTACAAGCACGAGTAATGCACCTTCCTTATGCCAGCCAGTCTGACTTGACGGCACTGGTGTTTGCAGTGCTTGCTATGTTGGCTTGGGCTGTACGTGACTGGGTAGTTCGCATTGGACAGACTCCGGCTGTGACGATTCTGGCGCTGGCTCTGGTTCTGGGGGTATTGTTGCAGTCAATGGTCTGTGTGATGCAGTTTACCGGTGTGACTAGCTGGATTCCGGGAGTATTGCGCGGCCCAGGTAACCATTACATTTATGGACAATTGGCGCAGCGCAATCATCTGGGGCATTACCTGATGTGGGGCGTGCTGGCTCTGTGTTTTTTATGGCAGCAGCGGCGCCTGCCTAACTGGCTGATATGGCCATTATTAATCTGGTTTACCGGTGTAATGGGGCTGATTGGTTCACGTACTATTATTGTGTATGTGTTGGTAATTGGCTTGTCACTATTTTTCTGGCGTTGGCGTGCAGGTGCCGCGGCGAACCGTTTGCTGCTGATGCTGGCTACAGCCATCGGACTGGTATTACTGTTTCAGTTGATATTAAGTCCTTTGTTTGAAATGTTATTGCATATCAATTTCCAGTCGGGTACAGCGCGGCTGGAGCAAGGTGGTTTTTCTCAGTCTGGACGCCAAATGGAATGGCATAAGGCATGGCTGATATTTAAAAGTGCGCCTTGGTTTGGCTATGGTTGGGGCAGTTATGCTTATCAGGGTTTTGCCATTGCAGATGTTTATCCAAATGGATTTCGACAATATGAAAATACAGTGCTGTTTACACATTGTCATAATCTGGTGCTACAGTTACTGGCTGAAACAGGAATAATAGGATTCTTAATTGCCAGTATCTGTTTTATATGGGCAATCAGGCCACATTTTTATAAGGGATTTAATCCAGCATCGATTGTACTGGTGAGTATGATTCTGGTGTCTTTATGTCACAGCATGCTGGAATATCCGTTGTGGTATAGTTATTTTCTCGCTGTATTTGTGCTGTTTATAGCATTGACACCACTACCACAGAAGCAGCAGGCAGAAGTTGGTCAGCCAGCTTCTACTTGGGTAAACCAGTTCTGGGCAGTGATGACGTTGCTATGTATGATATTGATATTATGGCAAATGTTGGCTTACCAACGTTTTTTAAAAGTTCGTGCTGATCGTAATCTGCCACAGGCTGAGCAAATAAATCATATACGCGATTTACGTAAGCATATGTACTTTATGCGTTATTATATTGATATGGCAGTTATCGAAAAACTTAATGTGACTGAATCTTTTTTACCTTTATGGGGGAAACAGGCTGCATTGCTCTCAGGTCGGTATCGACCATATAGCAACACTTTTATACGTGGCCTTTACTTAGAGCAGGAGCATCAGAGTGTGGCTGCGAAGCTGTGGTTTAGTCAGGTAAGTCATTATTATCCGGGATTGGTGCCTAATTTTATAAGCAGAATCAAGCAGCAACCTCAGGCAGTGGCAGTGATACCACAGTTACAGCAGGATTGTCTGAAATATCAGCAGCAAAGCGCTCAGAAAATGAAATGTTTATAGGGTTTAGACACATATTTAACATAGTGGTTTTTAATGAAAAAGTGAGCAAAAGCCTTGCCACTGTAAAGATAATTTCAACCTACATGTTAAGATACAAAGTGTAAATAAAGTAAATACGTTTGTAGTCAATACAAACTGTGCACTTCCATTTAGGAGGATTATATGAATCGTGTATTATTAATTGATGACGATAATTTGTTGACTGAGTTACTCACTGAATATCTGACAGCAGAAGGGCTGGAAGTGAGTCGTGTCGCCGATGGCGAGGCTGGTGTTAAAGAAATTTTAACAGGTCAGTACAATGTAGTGGTACTGGATTCCATGATGCCGAAAATGAACGGTCTGGATGTTTTAAAAACAGTTCGCGTACAAAGCAAGATACCGATTATCATGCTGACAGCCAAAGGTGATGATATTGATCGCATTATTGGTTTGGAAATGGGTGCGGACGATTACGTACCAAAACCTTGTCAGCCACGTGAGTTGCTGGCGCGTATTAATGCGATTTTACGCCGGACACACCAGAGTCATGATAACGACCAGAATGGCATTCCGAACAGCATTGCAGCCAGTGGTGTCGTACTTTATCCAGCCAAGCGTCAGGTTACCATCGAAGAAGAACCTCTCGAGCTGACCAGTACGGAATTTAATCTACTTGAAGTATTGATGCGCCATGCCGGTCAGGTAGTAAGCAAAGAAACCTTGTCATTGGAAGCGCTGGAACGTAAATTGGCCAAATTTGACCGCAGTATTGACGTTCATATTTCAAGTATCCGGCATAAGCTTGGCAATGCCAGTCTGATTCAGACCGTGCGTGGTCTGGGTTATTTGTTTGTTAAAAACTGAACCAGAATACAGGCTGTTAACAAACAGCCTGTTCTATCATATGAAACTGTTTCCCCGTATATTTGCTACGTTTCTCGCAGTAATCGTTTGTGCCATTTTTGTGGCCAGCTCTTCTTTCTGGCTGGTGCAAAACACACTTGCTGAAACCCGGTTCAAGCAACAGCGTAATTTTGAAGAAAATCTGCTCAGTAGTACCATGAATGCGTTTCAGGCGCGTGGCGATGCCGGTATACGAGAACAGTTAATAGAATGGGGTAATAGTCCTGGTGGTGAAAATCTGTATGTAATCACCGGTGACAACAAAAACGATATTCTCGGACGTCCTATTGACCCAGAAGACATCGACAAAGCACATGAATTTGCCCTGTCACATCCAAACTCAAAACTGGTACAGATTTCCTACAACTCACTTGGGGAAGAGTATCTGTTTATGATTCGGGGCTGGAGTCATGAGCGCACACCTCGTCCGCCAAGTCCTTTTTTTATTCCCGGCCTGCCGATTGCACCAGTCTGGCATGAATTTATTATTCTCAGTTTCATTATTATCGTTGGTTTACTCACTGCTTATATTCTGGCCAACAACATTACCCAGCCGATTCGTGTTTTGTGGCGAGGTATGGATCGTTTGGCACATGGAAATTTGCAGACCCGAGTATCCCATCAGCTATCAGAACGACGTGATGAACTGTATTCTCTGGCTGTACAATTCGATAATATGGCAGATAAATTGCAGAAGCTGGTTGAAAAGGAACGTCATTTATTGCATCACGTTTCTCATGAAATGCGTTCGCCGTTGGCACGTATGCAGGCCATTATCGGTTTGATTCATGTGCAACCACAAAAGCAGGAACAGCACCTGCAACGTTTGGAAAGTGAACTGGGACGCATGGATTTATTGGTAGGTGAACTGCTTACCTTATCGCGACTGGAAACCTCAGATTTACCAATTACGCTGGAACCGCTGGCACTGGTACCGCTAATCAAGCAGATTGTTGACGATAATCAGGCAGTAGCAATGCAGCACCAGCAAACTTTATTGTGGCAGTGTGACATTCCAGAAACTGCGATGGTAAAAGCCAATGAAAGCTATTTGTATCGCGCTTTTGACAACGTGGTGCGTAATGCAATTAACTATAGCCCTGAGGGCAGTGAAATCAAAGTTCATCTTTACGAGGGTGGCAGGCAGCAATGGCAGGTTGATATCAGCGACAATGGACCCGGTGTGGCAGAAAATCAGTTGCCGCATATTTTTACGGCCTTTTATCGTGCAGACAGCAGTGCCAATAAACCGGGTACTGGCTTGGGTTTGGCTTTAACCAAACATATTATTGATCGCCATCATGGCAAGATTTATGCAGATAATCAAGAACCTAAGGGGTTGAGTATGCATTTCTTGCTGCCTAAATTTACCCCGAGCAGGAACAGGAATCGCCAGAAAAACCAGAATTAAGCGCTATTCATCTGCTGGATAAAGTTATTGTCTTGATCCAGTTTTTCCAGTTCTGATTACAGACTAGCGTACCCGTAATGGGCACAAAACTGTTTGATTTAAAATCTGCATAGTCTGTAAATCACTCAGACCTGTAATAATAGCTACTGCTATAGCTGGAAAATTAATCGACGGTTTTCAGCTCTGGTATATCTGTTTCTATTACAGGTAGGGCAGTGTGTTGAGCGAACCAGTTAGCTACAATCTGATTTACTTCGTCTATACCGAGTTTTTTCAGACTGGAGAATAGCTGAACGGTGACTTGCTGCCGAGCAAAATATGGCTGAAGAGCTTTTTTAACATTAGCCAATGTTTTAATTTGTTCGTTCTTGGATAATTTGTCCGCTTTGGATAGCAAGATATGAACAGGTTGATTAGTTACCGCGAAAAAATCGAGCATCTGCCTGTCTAATTCCTTAAGCGGATGGCGTGCATCCATAATCAAAATCAGCCCGATTAATTGTGCTCTTGTTTGCAGATAATCCCCCAGTAAAGTTACCCAGTGTCTGCGTATTGCTTCAGGTACCTGTGCATAACCATAACCGGGTAAATCGACCATAAACCCGCCGTTCGTCAGTTCGAAAAAATTAATATGCTGGGTACGGCCAGGAGTTTTGGATACATAGGCCAAACGGGTGTGATTGGTTAAAGTATTAATGGCACTTGATTTACCTGCATTACTGCGGCCTACAAAAGCAATTTCTGCAGTTGTTGCAGGCAGGTCTTTCAAGTGATTAACAGTAGTATAAAAACGGGCGTGACGAAACAGATTCATGAGTAACTAAAAAAGATAATATAAGGTAGTAGCATACCATGTTTTCAAGCACAATCCTGATTTAGGAATATATGTTAACGCTAGTTTTAACGCATAGCACTTGATTTTTTGCTTCATGCTGCTAAACTGAAAAAAGGCTTATTTTAAGGAAACAGTCAGATGAAAGACGAGGTCTCGGGCAGTTGTATCGTGCATGTAGACATGTTTTTCACTGACTTCAGGCAGCTTTGCTCGCGTAGCAGGCTGCCTATTTTTGTTTAACGCATAGGAAAAGAAAATGGATTTAAGCTGGTTGGGAGAACCGGCCACATGGGTGGGGCTGATTACCCTGGTGATTCTAGAAATCGTTTTGGGTATCGACAATCTTGTATTTGTAGCTATTTTAGCGAATAAAGCCAGTCCGAAACAGCGCGATCATGCTCGTATAGTCGGCCTAACTCTGGCAGTACTCATTCGTATAGTAATGCTCGCACTGATGTCTTTTATCATTACCCTAACCAAACCGTTTGTACATATCAGTGGTTTTGCAATCTCAGTTAAAGACATGATTATGTTCGGTGGCGGACTGTTTTTACTCTATAAGGCCACCACAGAATTACATGAGCGCCTTGAAGGCCATACTGCCATGGCTTCAATTACCAATGTGGCTGTATATGCCAGTTTCTGGAGTGTGGTATTGCAAATCGTGGTATTGGATGCAGTATTTTCACTTGATTCAGTGATTACTGCAGTGGCCATGGTGCAACATATTACAGTGGCCATGCTGGCTGTGATTATTGCTATGGCACTGATGATCTGGGCCAGCGGACCGCTGACCGAATTCGTGAACCGGCATCCCACAGTGGTAATGTTGTGTCTGGGCTTTTTACTGATGATAGGGTTCAGTCTGATTGCCGAAGGATTGCATTTTGAAATACCCAAGGGGTATCTGTATGCAGCCATTGCTTTTTCAATTCTCATTGAAATTTTTAACCAGATTTCTACCCATAATACTCGTCGTAACGACATGATTGGCCGTTCATGGCGGTATCGTACTGCAGACAGCGTACTGGGTATGATGGGTCTGCGCGAAAAAGAGCTGGCCAAAAATGGTACACAAACTGAAGACGATGAACATTTTGAAGAAAATGAAAAATCCATGATACGTAGTGTATTAACTCTGGCAGAACGGCCAATAATGGGCGTAATGACACCGCGTAGCGACATTGAACGGTTGGATTTATCGCAATCACGGCAACAGCAGCATCAGCAATTACAAAACACACCCTTTTCCCGGCTGGTGGTAGTAGGTAAGGCCGGTATTGATGAGCCATTAGGGTTTGTTAATAAAAAAGACTTATTAAACCAACTATTAAAAGGCGAATCGTTAAATATTCAGGCAGCACTGCGGCAACCGCTGGTTTTACCTGACAGCAGTACTGTGCTTGATGCCATGGAGTTGTTTCGTTCACGAAGCGCGGATATTGCATTAGTTGTAGATGAGTTTGGTGCTGTACTCGGCTTGGTCAGCATGAAAGACTTAATGGAAACCATCGCTGGTGATTTCCCAGAAGAATATGAGCGCGCGGACGCACCCAGTATTCAGCAGAATGCCGACCATAGTGTTACCGTAGATGGCAGTCTGGAGTATGCTGTTCTCGCTCAGCATCTGCGTTTGCCTACACTGCCGGAAGATGCAGAATATCATACCGTAGCAGGATTAATCATGGAGGAAATGCAGGATATTCCCGATGTAGGTGATACTATTGATTATGCTGGTTATCGCTTTGAAGTATTAAGCAAAGAGGGCCATCGTCTGGAGCGTGTACGTATCAGCGAAATTGCACAGCCAGAAGCTGAATAACTCCATATAGTTAGCAAGCCAAAAAAAGCCTGCTGTTAGCAGCAGGCTTTTTTACATCTAATGGCTTAATTATCTAATCTGGCTGCCAATAACACCACCCAGTGCAGCGCCACCTAAAGTAGCACCAGTATCTTTACCAAGCAGATTACCGGCCACACCACCCACTACAACACCTGTCGCAGTATTGCGTTGAGCTGGAGTCATATCTGCACAGGCAGAGAGAGATGTAGCTATTACGGCTATTAATGCTAATGTTTTTATACTTGATTTCATGTTAATGCCTCTTTCAAATGTAATAGTGCAAAAGATTGATTGCGTTGTATCAACTTATATTTGCATTGCTAATAAACCGTCCAATAGCAAACATAGTATTGTTTCATAGTAATTATATACCTGTAGTAAACCAGTTTAGCAAAAAAACTGCAATTACAGCCATAAAGGCATTTATACAGGTGTAATTAAAATTTCTGCCAGTTATTCAGCTTCAGTTGTAATATCAGCCGGTATCTCCAGTGTTTGGCGTGAAGGTTGCTTTTTTTCCTTGTATTTAATCACAGCGCGATCTAGTTTATCCATCAGACAGTCAATCGCCGCATACATATCATTATCAACACAATCAATATGAATGTCTTTACCCGAAAGATGTAAATCAATTTCCACTTTTTTCTGAACTTTCAATACTGAAAAAGTAACAGTTGCATTGATTACCTGATCCACGTGTCGAATAATACGTTCCAGCTTACTCAGTGTATAGTCCTTTAAAGCTGCGGTAACATCAAGATTCTGTCCGACAAATTTCAGATTCATAGCCTAATTCCTTTTTTAATTTAAAGGGTTTTGGGAAAGATAGAATTAAAATTTATATAAGCTAACTGAAAATTAATTATTGTTGTGTTGTACTTTACGTTGGTGCGCCGGTGGAATTTTCAAGGCCTCACGATATTTTGCAACCGTGCGCCGCGCCAGATTGATACCCTGCTTGGCTAGCTGGCTGACCAGATATGCATCAGAGTAGGGGTGTTGCGGGTCTTCTTCGTTAATCATACTTTGCAGCAATGATTTAATTGCTGTCTGGCTGTTACCTGTACCATCATCCGTGGCGGCAACAGACTGGCTGAAAAAGTAGCGCAGAGGAAAAACACCTTGTGAACAGGTCAGATATTTCTGATTAATGGCGCGTGAAATAGTGCTTTCTGCCAGTTCAAGTACCTGTGCAGTTTCCTTAATTGTTAAAGGCGCCAGTGCTAACGAACCAAAACTGAAAAAATCCTGCTGTTGCTGCAAAATCCATTCACCTAGACGTTGCAAAGTAGTTTTACGCATCTGCAAGCTGTGAAGACAAGTATGCGCTTCCTGCCATTTACTTTTGCACATTGCATCCATTTCGGCGTTTTGTTGCTGTACCCAATCTTCAACACTAGGCTCTATTCTCAATTGTGGAAAAGCATCGCGCATGGTACGGACTTGCCAGCAACCACTATCATCAGCATATACCTCCAGATCTGGACGAATAGTCAGAATGCCATTGCGATCAGGTAAGCCATAACAGGGAAAAGGATTCAGTGTGCCAATCAATGTACAGGCATCTTCAATAATGGAGGCAGAAAACTGAGGAAGCTTCCGACACAGTTGCTTGAACTGATGAGTGCTGAGCCACTGACCAAAATATTCACTAATCAGCTGGCGCGCGCAGGTAAGAACCCTGTCACTATTTATAGTTAATGGCAGTGATAAATTATCCAGTTGCAGTAGCAGCGATTCCTGCAAATTGCGTGCACCAACACCGGTTGGTTCAAACTGTTGCAGAATAGTCAGCGCACGAGCCAGCTCTGTTTCATCTAGCCGCCATTCCAGCGGCACATTTTCTACCAGATCAGTTAAACTGCTATCCAGATAACCCTGTTCATTTAAATTATCAATCAGAAAATAAATCAGAGACGCCGTAGTATCGTCCAAATCGTATTCACATACCTGCTGGCGCAATAATGCATACATATCAGGGGCATCGGCCAGCGTATCCCAGATATCGCTTTCCCCTTGCAGAATGCCATGCTGTGGTGGTTGCACATACTGAGTGAAAGCCGTAGCATCCTCAGCTGCATTTTCTACTTCCTCGAGAAAAGGATTATCAGCCAGCCAGCCAGAAACCAATTCCTGTAATTCTAGCGTGGAGAGCTGCAACACTTGTAAAGATTGTTGCAGCTTAGGGCTGAGACGTGTTGTAAGATTGAGTTTGAGATGAGTAGCAGGTTTTTGCATACGCACTTAATACTCGAAATGCTCACCCAGATAAACAGCGCGTACCTGTTCATTATTAACCAGTTCCTCCGGTATACCAGAAGCCAGAACACTACCCTGATTAATAATATAAGCACGATCACAAATACGCAGAGTTTCACGTACATTATGATCAGTAATCAATGTGCCGATCCCACGTTGTTTCAGGAATGAAATCAGATTTTGAATATCAATCAGCGCAATCGGGTCAACACCGGCAAAAGGTTCATCCAGCAGAATAAAACGAGGATTCATTGCCAGTACTCGCGCAATTTCGGCGCGACGACGTTCACCACCAGACAGTGCTATCGCAGTATTATTGCGTATATGTTCGATATGCAGATCAGCCAGCAGTAACTCCAGCTGTTCAGCACGTTTTTCCGGTGGATAGCTGATTTCCAGAATAGCATTGATGTTCTGAGCTACTGTCATTTTCCGGAAAATCGAAGCTTCCTGTGGCAGATAGCCCAAACCCAGACGAGCGCGCTCATATATAGGAAGGTGGGTTATTTCCTGACCATCCAGCATGATGCAGCCACCATCGGCAGCAATCAGCCCCACAATCATATAGAAACTGGTGGTTTTACCAGCACCATTCGGCCCAAGTAAGCCGATTACCTCTCCACTATTTACTTCCAGAGCAACATCATTGACAACCTGACGCTGCTTAAAACTTTTTTGCAGGCCGCTGACACGTAGCTGGCTTTGCGGCGCAGTAGACATTCCATTCATGAGCTTGGCTTATTTCTTTTTCTGTTGTGGTTGGATGATGACATGTACCCGCCCTTTAGGCGCACTCTTAACCGTATAAACTTCAGTATTAGTGTTATATACAATCACAGCACCACGGGCCATATCGCCACCACGGTTTACCTGAGCATTACCAGTAATAGTAACAATGCCACTCAGACTTTCATAGTGTACATTATCACCCTGACCAAATACCATACCGTCTTTTTCCAGTTGCTGACCAAACTTAGCTGGTTTGCCGTCAGCAATAATTGTCTGATTGCCGGCATTATCCTTATGTGCAGTCACACGGGCAGCATTCATATACATAGAGCCTTGCCGCATTTTAACATTACCAGTAAACACTGTGGTCTGATTCTGCTTATCCAGTGAACCCTGATCAGCCTCAATCTGAATCGGCTGCTGCCGGTCACTATCCAGTGCCCATGCATGCACGCTGCCAGCAAGCAGTAACATGGCTACAAAAACTTTACCATTAGTGCGAATGCGGATCATAAATAATAGCCTTTACACGCGCGGGTAAATTCAGAAAACCGCGCTGTTTGTCATATTCAAAACCTTGCGAAGTACCACGCGATATACCATACTGGTATATGACCGGTGCATCCGTTTTAATTACCTGAGTCTGCGTATCTACATGTAAAATGCTGGTTTGCAGCTCACCTGCCGGCTCATGGCCCACCGGATTTTTAAACCATCTTACCTGCCCAAGCAAATCTACCTTACGGCTGTCAGTATAATACTGGCCGGTATTGGCCTTAATACGATACAGTTCAGCGCCATTTCTGTACAACCTCATATCAGGATTATCTATATAGATAACAGTTTGCTGCGGAAACTGCCGTGCAGCAGATGCATGGATAGCTTCACTTAACTGTCCATGCTCATCAAAGCGTTCACCATTAATCGTATTAATTACATATTTCGGCTCTTTCGGATTCAGCGGGATTTCTACCGTTTTCACTTCAGTAATACGATCGAGCCAGAAACTCACACCACCAAGTGCCACCGCCAGAACCAGTGGAAACGCCCAGTTACTGCGACTGCGTAACACATTCATGCCAGATACTCCGCCATTTCCGCAGCCAGAAAACCCTGTGCATCCAGTAACAAATCACATACCTCGCGTACCGCACCGGCTCCGCCCGGTGCCCGAGTAACATAATCAGCATGCTGTAATACCAGCGCATGCGCATTGGGCACCGCGACCGCCAGCCCGCAACGTTTCATTACCGGTAAATCTACCACATCATCGCCGATATAAGCACATTGCTGTTCACTCAGTTTCAGTTGTTTGAGCAATTGACAGTAACAGCTGCGCTTATCCGTAATACCTTTAAAATAATGTTGAATACCAAGCTGCTGAACACGAATTCCAACAGAAGGTGCATCACGTCCTGTAATAATTGCCGTTTGAATGCCATGACGATGTAGCATTTTCAAACCGTGCCCGTCCAAGGTATGGAATGCCTTGATTTCCTCACCATTATCACGGATAAAGATACGGCCATCAGTCAGCACACCATCTACATCCATAATAAACAGCCTGATTTGCTGTGCAGCCTGTAATAGCGCAGTAGCAGATATCATTGCATTCATCATCATACCTTTAAAATAACTTACCAACCCGTCTAAACAATACGTGCCTGTAATAAATCGTGCATATTCAGCGCACCAACCGGACGGTTATCTTCATCAATAACCACCAGACCATTTACCTTATTGGCCTGCATAGTTTTCAAAGCTTCCGTAGCCAGCCGCTCTGGGGTAATCGTTTTAGGCGCATGTCCCATCACATCAGCCAGAACCCAGTCTTTCAACTGCTGATTACTCTGAAACAGGCGGCGTAAATCACCGTCCGTAAACAAACCACTTAACCGCCCGTTACCATCTACCACTATCAGCATGCCCAAGCCTTTTTCGCTCATGGTCACAATGGCCTGACGCAATAGCGTATCTTCCTGTACCAGCGGCATATCCTGACCGCTATGCATCACATCGGCCACCGTTAACAGCAAACGCTTACCCAGACTACCAGCAGGATGGCTCAATGCAAAATCTTCCGGTGTAAACTGGCGTGCCCGCAACAAAGCAACTGTTAGCGCATCACCTAGTACCAGTACCGCAGTAGTACTGGATGTTGGCGCCAGACCTAATGGGCATGCCTCATGTGATACATGGGCGCATAAATGAATATCCGCATGTTTAGCCATACTGGAACTGGTTTTACCAGTGATACAAATTAGCTGAACATGTTTGCGCTTGATGGCTGGTATCAATGCCAGAATTTCCTCACTCTCACCAGAGTTGGACAGTGCAATCAATACATCACCATCAACAATCATACCCAGATCGCCATGTCCTGCTTCAGCAGGATGAACAAAATAAGCCGGTGTACCGGTGGAGGCCATCGAAGCAGCAATCTTGCGCCCGATATGGCCACTTTTACCCATACCAGTAACAATCACACGCCCGCGGCAATCCAGAATAGTAGCCACAGCCGCAGCAAAATGCCCATCCAGACTGGCAGCAACCTCGCGTACAGCCTGTTCTTCAATAGCAAAAACTTCCTTGCCCCAGTCCAAATATTTATCCTGTACGTTCATAGCACCATCAGTAGCAGTAATAAGCAAACAAAGACACAATAAATTTAACCCGATTATAACCTGATAACAGCCATTTTGTTTGTTTAAGGATCTTGTCAAAATACCCAAGCCTCGTTAGAGTAAACCATAACGCATGAGTAACCGGTTTAATTAATTGATTAACCTAAACAAAACATATCTAACATATATTTACCACAAGGAAATAACATGGCCGTATTATCACAAGTCAACACACTGGGACAGCAAATCTGGCTAGACAACCTCTCCAGAAGTCTGATTCAGTCGGGAGAGCTGGCACAAATGCTGGATGCTGGCATCAGTGGCGTGACTTCTAATCCGGCCATTTTTCAGAAAGCCTTTGCCAGCGATAGCTTGTATCAAAGCGATATCACCCGCCTAAAACAGCAGGTACTGACTCCGAAACAGCGTTACGAACAACTGGCCGTAGCGGATGTGCAGGCTGCATGTGATGTTTGCCTGCCATTATATGAACGCAGTCAAAGTAAAGCAGGCTTTGTCAGCCTCGAAGTTGCTCCCGATCTGGCTGACGATACACAGGCTACCATTACCGAGGCTGTACGCCTGTGGCACCTGCTTGACCGTCCGAATGTCATGATAAAAATACCCGCTACCGACAGCGGCATACAAGCCTTAACCACACTCGTGGCACAAGGCATCAACGTAAACCTTACCCTGCTATTTTCCAAAGCACAGCTACAAAAATCATGGCAGGCACATGCAGAGGGCATACGTCAGCGTCTGGCACAGAATCTGCCAGTTAACCGCATTCAGGTAGTAGCCAGCTTCTTTCTATCACGAATTGACAGCGCATTAGATATTACCCTGCCAGCTTCCTTACAAGGCAAAACCGCCATAGCATTGGCCAAGACCGCTTATGCTGACTGGCAGGAGTTTACCCAAAACCGCGAATTTACCGACTTGGCTGCGCAGCAGGCCGCACCGCTGCGTTTGCTCTGGGCTTCCACCGGCACCAAAAATCCTGCTTATTCCGATGTATGCTACATAGAAAACATTATTGGTGCAGATACCATCAATACCATACCAGCCAATACCCTCAACGCCTTTATAGACCACGGCAAAGCCGCTGCCACCTTAACTCAGGACGTACAACAGGCCAAAAGCGTACTGATTGAAATCGAACAACTGGGTATCAATCTTGAATCGCTAGCCAGCCGCCTGCAACAAGAAGGATTACAACAATTTGTAGATGCCTTTGATGCCTTATTACAGCCTTTAGCTTAACCAAGTTAGATTAAAACAATAACAGGTATGGATTGTATTACAATTAAAGCATACCTGTTATTTGTAATATTAAAATATAAAACGTATATCAAATTTAATTAACATCTATATTTTTCAAGTATAAATCTATTTTGAAATTAGAGTATACATCTTAAAATTATAAATTTAAATTACAATAAGAATTAATTAAATATAAACTATACATTATAAAAGTAGATTTTATTTAAGTTTAAAATTTAAATATATATTTAAAGGTTAAATATTAAAGATTTTTATAAATTTAAAACTAAATTTATACATAAATAGCTTAAATTTATACCTGAAAATTTAAATTTTACTTTATATAATCTACCAACCACGCTTCCTGCTCATTATAGTCAAATACAGTTACTGCTATATTTCTGTATATCATCTGTAGAGTTAGCCCTTCCACAGCATGAAATAGCAAATAAAAAAGCCACAGTAATATAACAAACCACTGTGGCTTTTCAGTATGCGTTAACACCAATTCCGATTAACAGCGCTAAGACAAAGACTAATGCAAGCCGACAATATTACCCTCAGCATCAACATCAATCTGCCGGTAAGCAGGTAAAGTACTCAGCCCCGGCATCGTCATCACATTACCAGCATACACCCGAATAAAACCGGCACCTGCCGATAATTGCAGACGCGTGATTTCAATATCAAAATCAGTAGGCACATTTTTCAGATTAGGGTCGGCACTGATAGACAACGGCGTTTTCACCATACACAAAGGCAGATGGTCGAGCTTAAGCTGCTGGATTTCCGCCAGATTCTGCTCAGCCTGTGCCGACAGATTAGCCTGACGCGCGCCATATTTTTTCGCCATCGTCTGAATCTTTTCCGCCAGCGGCATATTATCCGCATAGGGCAGAATAACCGCATTATCCTGAGCACATGCAGCTACTACATGCTGTGCCAGCGCTTGCGTACCCGCACCGCCCTGAGTAAATGCATCACTGATTTCACAGGCACAGGCACCATGTTCCAAAGCATATTGTTTAACAAAATCCAGCTCTTCCTGATGGTCGTAAGGGAAGCGGTTAATTGCCACAATCACCGGCAAACCATAACTTTTCGCATTCTGGATATGCCAGCCCAGATTGGCACTGCCTTCAGCAAGCAGTGCCACATTGCATTGCGTAACCTCCGCCGGTAACGCCTGCCCGGGCTTAATATTGAAGCGGCCACTGTTGGATTTCAAACTGCGTACCGTAGCCACCAGCACCACACAGGATGGCGCAACACCAGTCTGGCGATATTTAATATTAAAGAACTTCTCCATGCCCATATCCGAACCAAAACCAGCTTCAGTAACCACATAATCAGCCAGTTGCAAACCCACCTTATCCGCCAGCACCGAAGAATTGCCATGGGCAATATTGGCAAACGGGCCGGCATGAATCAGCACCGGTGTCTGTTCTGCCGTCTGCATCAGATTGGGATTAATCGCCTCTTTCAGCAAAACCGTCATCGCACCGGCTACTTCAAGCTGTTCCGCAGTAATCGGCTTACCCTGAGTATCATAAGCCAGAATAATCCGCCCGATACGCTGGCGCATATCCTGTAAATCAGTAGCCAGAGCCAGAATCGCCATCAGCTCCGAAGCTGCGGAAATCTCAAAACCATCTTCCCGTTCCACTCCATTAGCACCACCGCCCACGCCCACTTTAATCCGGCGCAGCGCACGGTCGTTATGGTCGATGACCCGTTTCCATACAATCCGGTTTTTATCAATATTCAGCCGTGGCAACTGCGTTTGCGCCGTAAACTCCTCACCCAGATGCTCCTCATGATATAAGCGCGCATCCAGTGCCGCAGAGGCCAGATCATGTGCTGCCGTAATCGCATGAATATCACCGGTTAAATGCAGATTAAGCTTCTCCATCGGCAACACTTGCGCCTTACCACCGCCAGCTGCACCACCTTTCACCCCAAACACCGGCCCCAGACTGGGCTGGCGAATACAGGCAATCGCTTTCTGCCCGATAAAATTCAGCCCCTGACTCAGCCCGATTGTCGTAACCGTTTTACCTTCACCCAGTGGTGTAGGCGTAATGGCTGAGACCAGCACCAGCTTGCCCTGTTTTGCATCCGGCCGAATCACCTGTAAATCTACCTTTGCTACTTCACGACCATAAGGAATAAGGTATTGTTCAGGGATGCCGCAGTTGCGGGCGATTTCTGTAATGGGCAGTAGTGTGGTGCTGGCTGTCATATAGAATTTCCTTATATATGGGATCTAAAGTATGGTTGTTAAATCATGATAATTGTAGAAGTATTTATATAAACCTAAAAGGTAAATTAGTTAATGCAGTTACTAAGATAAATCTCGTTACCTGATCAATAATAAAATTAATAAATTGTATAAAATTGTATGAAAAGACAAACTTTTAAAAAGTGTCGTTTCCATAATACATTTAAACATTATGCTAATGAATAAGGTAAAGCAATTATTTATAAAAAGATTTTGATTGAAATATATTTTTTTTACTATAAAAAAAAATAATTTTAGGACTTTAAAATAGATATCTATATACAAATAGATAAAAAATAATAAAATAATTAACATTTAGTAGATGTTTATGTTGTAAATAAGTCATTTTTGCATTTATTGATATCTTAATTATGAATACAAGTATCCACACTGAGAATAGAAATTTTGAAGGTCAAAAGTTAATAGGATTTGATTATCAATTTTATTATTTTACTTTGCTTGCTTTACAATTAAAAAAAGATGAAAGCATTGGTTATGAGGATAAAGATGATGTCCAGCTAGACAAAGGAGATGGTAGTACGATATTGTTTCAATTAAAACACTCATCTCAACGAAAAAAAAATGGGGAAATTATAAATTTATCTAGTTTGGATGATGATTTATGGCATACGCTTTATAACTGGGCGAAGCAAGTAAAATCGACAAAGAATTTTTTGGATAAACATCATTTTGTATTAGTCAGTAATAAGAATCATACTGATAATCAATTTATTAGTTTATATGACGATTTTAATAATGATAATGATTTAGACAATGTTAAGAATAGATTGAGCTTAATATTAAGCTCTACTAATTCAAAAACTATTTCAAAAAAGATTGAGGAAGTAATTAGTTTAAATGATGATAAGCTTAGTTTATTTTTGAAGAATATGAAAATCTTTCTTAATAAAGATGATATTGTTACCGAAATCAAAAGGTCTTTATATGATAATTTTCATATACCAGAGCAATTTATAGATAGATTTTTTAATGATTTATATGCACAGCTAAAAATTGCCTCATATGAAGCAATTAAGTCAGAAAAAAAATATATACTCACTAAAAATGAATTTGCTAAAATATATAATAGTTGTTTTAATGCTACTGTGAATAAAACAAGACTTCCTATAAGAACTTTCGAAGAAATAACTCCCCCAGCGAATTTAGAGCAATTGAATTTTGCTAGACAATTAATTGATATTAGAGCTGTGATGAGTGATTCTCAAAGAAAAGATAAGAGACTAATAAGATACTGTATTGAAATGTTGAAGGCAGATAAATATATAAAGTATTGGTTAAAGGAAACAGCAATTACAAGTGTTGATTTAAAATCTTATGAAAAGGATTGCTATGATAGGTGGAATAACATATTTGACAGTGTTTATAGAAAAATTGAAAATAAATTGTATAGTGGAGTGAAGATTGATGAATTGGAAGAGGAAATTATTGAGAATAGTATACAAGTTGTAGATAAAGTACGTGAAATAAATTCTTCTATGCCAGATTATGGTTCACAATTAGGAATAGAATTCAATAATGGTTTTTTTTGGTTGCTTTCAAATGAATTAAAAATTGGATGGCATTATGATTGGGAAAGGATGTATAAAAAACAATGAAAGAATTCTATTATATATATAACAATGAAGCTTTAGCGTGTTGCGTGTTTATTGCAGCATTACATCATTGTCAAACCATGGATATAGCACGGATTTGCTTAATATTGCCATTTGTTTTTGATGAAAGGACAGTTAATTACTTCACAAGAAAACAAAGAGACATATTTACATTACAGCAATTAATAGATGAAAAGCAAAAAATATTTTTATCTTTTAGTTCAAGATATGACATGTTACTGCCGGTATGTATAAATGCATTGCATATATTGTCAAAAAATAACTTGATTGAATTAGATATAAAAGTTACAAAAAAAAAAGAGATTACATTTGAAGATGAAGATTTGGGTAAACGTTTTGATAAAATCTATAAGGTGATTCCAAAACTTGTTCAAATGATGAATTATTACTCTACAGATGAATTATATAGGATTTTGAAAATAAAATTATGAAATTTACTCTTCATGAAATTAAATTATGGTTTAAAAATAAAAGTTTTGAGCCAAAGGCATATTATTTTTTACCAAATAAAGTAAATGTAATTACTGGTGATTCTAATACAGGTAAAAGCAGTTTTTTTAACATTATAGACTATTGTCTAATTTCTGATCAGGTAAAAATTGCAACGCCTATTACTAATGCCGTTGAATGGTTTGGTATAAAAATTTCTATTAATAATGAAAATTTGTTTATAGCACGTAAAAGCGCAAATAATGGTGCGCCATCATTTGATTTATTTTTAGACAAAACTTCTTTTCCAGAACTACCTTATAAAAATTCAAACCCGACTGAAATAATAAATTTATTAAACGAAGCACTTGATATAACTCAGGAATTAAAGAATGATTTTAATATTTCCTATAGAGATTTTTTATTATTTAATTCTTTAACGGAGAATATAATCGCATCTCAAGAAGTTTATTTTGATACTTCTTATTTTGAACGGGAGTACCCTAAAGGTAGTTATATAGATAAATTAAAAAAAATATTTAATCTTATGACTGGCATTACCACTTTTGAAGATCTAAAAACTCAATCAAAATTAAAGAAAACTCAAAAATATATAGAGAATACTGAAGAGAAAAAAAGGAAAAATGACGAAAATAATGTTAGATACAAAGAGAGTTTAAAAAAACTTTTGGATGAATGTAAAAACAATAAACTTTTGGATGAGTCTATTTCATTTGATTCAGCAGAAGAAATTGTTAATATTATTGAGAATATTATTCCTGATGTTAATAATATTGAAGATAGTAATGTTTTACAAGAAATAAATAGGTTAAAAAATCGAAGGAGTAATCTACAAAATAAGTTATTTTTAATTCGCAAATATGAAAAAGAATGTAATAATTATCACACTAGTTTGATTAAATTGGCGGATAGTATTCAACCTATTAATTTTTTATATAGAAATTTGCAAGATCAAATAATGTATCCATTAGAAGCTAATGAATTTTTGCAAAATTTAGAATATTCTTTAAAAAATATAAAAAATAAAACATATATAAAGAATGCTATTCCTGATAGCATAAAAAGCGAGATTAGTTTTATTCAAGAACAAATAAAATTAATAGATGAGGAAATAGCCCAGAGAAGTAATGTTACTTTATTAGAGAATAGAAATAATTGTTTTATTTTGGGTGAAATAAAGGAGAAATTAGAAAATATTAAAAAATCTTATAATCCTAAGACTATTAATGAAAAAAAATTGGCAGGTAATAAGGAACTAAAACAAGAATTATTAGATACTTTGGCATCAGTAAAAACAGTGCGACAAGACATAATTAACCAAATAAATAGTTCTATTCAGTCCTTTTATTGTTTAATTAATTCAATTCCTGTTTATAAGAATTATGCTATTAAATTTGACCTTGATGAAATGTCCTTGAGACTTTACCCACCAAATGATATGTTCCCGATTGGCAATTTAGGTAGCAAGTCGAATTTTATGTTTATGCATTTGTATCTTTATCTTGGGCTACATGCTTATTTATTTAGTGTTGTAAAATCTTATGTGCCACAATTTTTATTTATTGACCAGCCTAGTATTCCGTACTATCAAGGAGGAAATGATGATTTAAAGCTTACCGATGCTTTTCATTTGCTCAATGAATTTATTGATTTGATGGTGGGTGAAAAAAAAATTGATTTTCAGATATTTATGGTTGAGCATGCATCAATAGATAATTGGGAAAATACTCTTGAACATTTCCATACTGTTGAAGAGTTTATAAATGGTAATGCTTTAATTCCTCAACAATTGATTAAAGAATGATTGAATCAATGCATAATATTCATTTAGGTAAAATTGAACAACTAGTTATACATTATATTGGCAATAAAAATTGCTCAGACGGTGTACGCTTGTGTGATGAGTTAAGCAATTATACGAATGTGGAAGATACTCTTAATAAGTTAATCACTTCTAATTTCAAATTTGATGAATTGTATCAGTTTCATTGTTTTCCCGATTTGGAGCTTAATCCAGTTTATACCATTATCAATGCCATGTTTGAGAACACTGATATTGATAGTTTCATCAATCAGTCTAAAAATATGGGGCGCTATCTGTATGATAAAAGTAATCACCCGCAAATCAAGGCTGGGGAATTGGGGGTATTTTATCTTACTGATTGTACAGTTGATGATGAATTAGTGGATTGTATTGGTATCTTTAAATCAGAAAACAAGCAAAAAATTCTTAAAGTTGAAGACAAGCAAACCGGTTACGATTTGGCCGATATTGAAGGTTTAAGTATTCAGAAGCTGGATAAAGGTTGTTTGATTTTCAATCAGCATAGGGAGCAGGGCTATCTGGTTGCTGTTGTGGATAATACAAACAGACGTGCGGAAGCTAAGTACTGGACAGATGATTTTCTGAGTATTAAACCAATTAATAATGAATATCATCGGACAACACATATTATGGAAACGGCTAAGCAATTTATAGCTCAATCCATGGATGCTGATGATGAAGCCAGTAAGTCGGAAAAAATAGGTTTACTTAATCGTTCTGTGGATTATTTTAAAAATAATGAACAGTTTGATTTACAGGAATTTGAGCAGCAGGTATTTGCCAAAGATGACTTAATCAGAAAATATCAAGATTTTAGTCAGAATTATGCACAGGAAAATCAATTAGAACCGATTAACAATTTTGATATTTCTCCAAAAGCAGTAAAAAAACAAGAGAGGTATTTTAAGAGTGTAGTGAAGCTGGATAAAAATTTTCATATCTATATTCATGGTGGCAAAGATATGATTGAAAAGGGTAGAGATGGTGATGGGCGTAAGTTTTATAAGATTTATTATCAGGAAGAAAACTGATTATTCAGCGTTTAGTAACCAAGTCTGGTGAGATGGTCCCGCCGACAGGAATCGAACCTGTATCACACGCTTAGGAGGCATGTGTTCTATCCGTTGAACTACGGCGAGACTTTGAAAACAGGGCTATGGCTGATTTCAGCCATAGCCCTCTATTTTAAGAGATTCGGGCTAAAGATGCCAATGCTAAATCACGCATTGCTTGTGTGGCTTCATTATCTGGTAAATCATTCAGGCAGTTAACAGCCGCGTCTACCGCTTTTTTGGCCTGTGCGGTGCAGTAGGCCAGTGCATCTGAGTGGATAACGTGGTCGTGGATCTTATCGAAGTAGCTGCGGTCGGCATGTTCCAACGCATGGCGCACATCGGCTGCGGCAGTAGGGCTACCCTGATTAAGCAGGTAGATCAGTGGCAGAGTGGGTTTGCCTTCGGCCAGATCATCGCCAACATTTTTACCAATGGTGTCTACATCGCCGGCATAGTCCAGTACATCATCGATAATCTGGAATGCTGTGCCCAGATAGGTACCGTAGTTTTTCAATGCCAGCTCCTGCTTTTCGGTAGCCTTGGCCAGTATGGCTCCCACCTGTGCCGCGGCCTGAAACAGTTTGGCGGTTTTGTATTCGATTACTTGTATATACTGTTCTTCGGTTATATCGATGTTGCCAATGTTCATCAGCTGCATTACTTCACCTTCAGCGATGATATTGGTGGCTTCAGCCATTACTTCCAGAATACGTAAGCTGCCGGAACCTACCATCAACTGAAAGGCGCGGGTATAGAGAAAGTCACCTACCAGTACGGCTGCGGCATTGCCAAAAAGGTTATTGGCAGTTTCACGGCCGCGGCGCAGGTCGCTTTCATCTACTACATCATCATGCAGCAGGGTAGAGGTATGGATAAATTCCACCATGGCCGCCAGTGAAAACAGTGGATCCTCATTGTAACTCAGTGCCTTGCCGGCAAGTATGGTGATTATCGGGCGCAGGCGCTTGCCACCAGCACTGATAATATACTGGCCAATTTGTGAAATCAGGACAACTTCAGATTCGACAGCTCGGTTGATTACTGCATCAACTCGGCTTAGGTCTTCAGGCAGGTGTTTTTGGAAATAAGGCAGGTTTTCAAGCATGTGTTTAGCGTTTCTGCAATCGGTACAGGTGATGTGTTTTAATCGATATGTGCTCGTAACTGCTGAGCGCATTTGCGTATTATTATACTTGAAATCAATTTAGGAAAGAGAAAAGTTAGATTGGGTTAATGCAGATATGTTGTGGAATCTGTGATATGAGTAAAAGTAGTAGGAGCAGAATTCGCAGCAGAATTTTATGTCTGTGGCTGTGTGCTAATCAGTTAATTTATTAGATTGCAGTTTTTTGTATAAATAAACTCCTGCTTTTGCAGGGTATGCGGTTGCGGGATGGACGATTGCTGGACTTGCTGATTTTAATAAGTCAAAGCTGTGTGTATTTTTGCTGATAGGCTAAGGAATTTTAATGATGGATTTGGTATTACATCAGTCTGTGGTAACTGAAAACAGCATTTTTAGGGCAATGGATGATAATGCTTGCTATGGTTTTGAAACGGGCTGCTGTAATACTCTGTTTACTATGGGAATGATGAGTTGTGATTACTTCAATCTTTCTGTAAGCGAAGATGTTGTAGCTATATGGAGCAGGTTTACATTATGACTATGTTTCTGCCAGCGATGAATAGAAATTTCTGTTTACTGAAACATATACGGATTGGGGCGCGGGCAGGTGAGTGAGAATGTTGCTATGGATCTGTTACAAGCTGATATATCTGTGCTGATAAGTTGATTACTTGAATACCTGCATGTGTTTGGAGTTGTGGTGCTAAGTTATAGCTGTGTTGGATAATGGAGGAAACCGCCTCGACGGGCTGGAAAAGAGCACTTGGGCTGCGAGATGTTGCGAAAGTATTACGTGCTGGTTTGAATTCTGTGCAAATCTTCCTGAGCAAGCATGACGACTAAAAAGGGTTAGTTAGAGTTTAAAAGTCACTGTTACGAAAGAGGGAAATTAAATATGTTGGAAACGAATAAAGGTGTTGAGGGGACCTGGTTTGACGATCCGAGGAAGGGAAGCATCCCTATTCAACTTACCGATATCATAAACGATGTGTTATTGCCGGCAGGCCTCTGCATATCGCAACCCCGACGAGAAGCTGAGAGCGGTGAGTATGGTGCTTGTCAATTTGAGGTGGAAGGTAAACGAGTATTGTTCCGCGTCGCCAATACTACTCCAACTAAGATCGGACAATTTGTAGCCATTTGGAAAAGACCGAGTGCACAGGATGAAATCATGCCCATAGATTTTGATGATGGCTTTGAGTTCATATTGGTGAGCGTTTTTGACCACACTCATAGAGGGTTCTTTTTATTTAATAGACATGTGTTAGCGGAAAAAGGTGTAATGTCGATTAAATAAAGACTACTACAGATTAAGGGGAAAAATGGGAAAAGAGCTATTCGGGTATATGCTCCCTGGGTTAAAACTATTGAAAAACAGGAAATTACAACACAAAAATGGCAATTACAGCACTTTGTTTCTGCAATTGCAAATGAGGTCAATGTCAACAAACTCAAAGCACTTCTAACAATGAATAGACTTTTTTAATCTATTTGTTGGAATAGATTGTGGATTTTGGTTGTTGAAATCAAAAGCAGACAAATTTCGCACAAAGTAAATAATTTCGATGCTGCGATAGCACGTGATAACAATGGCGAATTACAACATAACATCTGTTGGCAACTGAAATATATGTTTACTTTTGAACAATACATCACTATATACGGTTTTATTAGCCAGCAGAGCTCTGGTTTTGTAAATTGTATGTGTATAACTATATAAATAGCTTTTGGCTGCAAAGTATGTTTTCAATTTTCCGTTACTGGATAAGTTGATGCCTGATTATCTGACTGTTTTTTATCAATAGAACATAGCGGTCTGGTACTTTGAGGATAAAAAAACTCCTTACGAATAAGGAGTTAAAGTGGAGGGTTTAGTTGTTGATTAGTTTTTGGGTCTGGTATAGATACAGCTTCCAATACCAAGATGTCTTTGTTTCTCGGTTTTGGTGGTGCCATCAATGCTAATGGTACTACGCTGCCAAGTACAAACGTACAGAATATGCAGAATAGGTTTTGACTCGACTAATAACCAAGGAGTGGTGATCTCAACTGGTTTCGTAATAATTGAATTACCATCACCAATAGGATGAGCTATGCCATTACCGGCAAAGCTGCTGGCAGGAAGGGTCAAAAGTAAAGAAGTAAAAAGTACGGCTAATTTTTTCATTTTATTTCCTAAATTTTATTGCTGAAGGAAAATTTATGTTATCACAGATAAAGTTAAAATTTTTCAATCAGTTGTTCTATTGCCGATAGTTTATAAGCTGTGATTGAAACTTAGATTGATACTAAAAGGTACTATATTGCTATTTTGTTAATATATTAATTTATTGTATTTATGTTTTTGTATTTTATGAATATTGATTGTTTATTTATTTTATCCTTTTACTAAGCTGTTTTTGGAATTACCTGATAATTTTATTATTTCACATTCTTTTATGAATGTTATTCAGATTGATAACTTATAATCAATACCTATTTACCATAAATGCTGATTGGCTGGTATGTTTATAATATTCTGTTTTGGATGGGTTATTTGTTGTTTTGTTGCCTGAATATGCTTTTGGTGATAATTGTTTAGTATTTTATGCTTTTTTTCTGGTATTAAATGGTTTTTTGTTGATTGGCACATTTATGTGTAGCCTAAAAATTTTTTTTGTGGTTTTTGTGTGTATTTATTGTGTGTTTATGTTTATTAAATTCTTAAAAATCTATATTAATTATTGATATAGTGATTTAAATGCTGTCTTAGATATTGTTGTTGTGGGGATATTTGATTAGGCGGGCTAGGGAATGATGCTGCGGATGTATACCCATTAAAACGTCTATCTGTATGGGGATTATTCTGGTACAGCAGGGTATTTATTTATTGTTTTGACAGTGAAATCAGTGATTGTTATAATTACAGATTCCGTTTTTGTGCGGAAATTTAATTTTTGTTTTTAATTGAATTCCTATTGGAGTTGAGTATGTACGCGGTCGTAAAAACCGGCGGTAAACAGTATAAAGTTGCCGTTGGCGAAAAATTAAAAGTAGAACAGATACCAGCAGAACTCGACAGCCAGATCGAACTGAATGAAGTTTTGATGATTGCTGACGGTGAAGCGGTGAAAGTGGGTACGCCTTTTGTTGAAGGCGCGAAAGTAACTGCTAAAGTGGTTGCTCATGGCCGTCATGATAAAGTACGCATTTTCAAAATGCGTCGTCGTAAACACTACCAGAAACGTCAGGGTCATCGCCAGAATTTTACCCAGATTGAAATCGTGGCGATTGCCTAATTGAGTGAAGGAATAACAGAATGGCACACAAAAAAGCAGGCGGTAGCTCCCGCAATGGTCGTGATTCAGAAGCCAAACGTTTGGGCGTTAAAGCCTTTGGTAATGAGTTGATTCCGGCTGGTTCAATTATTGTTCGTCAACGCGGTACTCGTTTTCACGCTGGTGAAAATGTAGGTATGGGTAAAGATCACACTCTGTTCGCTAAAGTGGATGGTTATGTGGAATTTGCAGTAAAAGGCGCGTTGAACCGTAAAACGGTAAGTGTGCGTCCGTACACTGGCGCTGACGAGTAAGTTTTTACTGATTTAAGCCCTGCCTGTCTGGCAGGGCTTTTTTGTTGTAAAGGCGGTTGTGGTGAATAGGCAGCACTATTATGCTGTAGTTTAGCTATAATCACGCTATGACGCTTTCACGTGGGCAGGATGGTTTTTGTCTGTCCGGGCATAAATATTGCAGACTGAGAATGATATGAAGTTTATTGATGAAGCAAAAATCGAGGTAGTTGCCGGCCGCGGCGGCAATGGTGCGGCCAGCTTCCGCCGCGAAAAATTTGTGCCCAAGGGGGGGCCGGATGGCGGTGATGGTGGCAAGGGCGGTAGTGTGTGGGCAGTAGCTGATGAAAACATCAATACTTTGGTGGAATATCGTTTTGTTAAACGCTATCAGGCCAAAAATGGTGAAAAAGGCCATGGCTCCGACCGCTATGGGCGTGGTGCTGATGATATTGAGTTGAGAATGCCGGTGGGCACGCTGATTCGTGATGTGGATACGGAGCAGGTGGTAGCTGATTTAACGCATCATGGTCAGCGGGTATGCTTGGCTAAAGGTGGTAAGGGCGGCTTGGGTAATATTCACTTTAAATCATCGATTAACCGTGCACCGAAGCAGGCTACTCCCGGTGAGGAAGGTGAGGCACGCAGTTTGCTGCTGGAGTTGAAGGTGCTGGCTGATGTGGGTCTGCTAGGTATGCCGAATGCCGGTAAATCTACGCTTATTAGTGCAGTTTCAGCAGCACGACCGAAGGTAGCTGATTATCCGTTTACTACTTTGCATCCTAATCTGGGCGTAGTACGTAGTGATGATAATCATAGTTTTGTGATGGCTGATATTCCGGGGTTGATTGAAGGTGCAGCAGAGGGTGCCGGTTTGGGGCACCGATTTCTGAAACATTTGTCGCGTACGGGATTGTTGTTACATGTGGTGGATTTAGCACCTTTTGATGAGGGTGTGAATCCGGCTGCTGAAGCTCTGGCGATTATTGAAGAATTGCGCCGCTTTGATGAGGCGTTACATGATAAGCCGCGCTGGCTGGTATTGAATAAAATTGATATGCTGGCTGATGATGAGCGTGCTGCGCGTGTGGCTCAGTTTCTTGACGATATTGGCTGGGATTATCCGCAGCCGAATGATGAGTTTGAATTTGACCTGACAACACCACGGGTTTTTGAAATCAGTGCACTGGCACATCAGGGCACGCAAGAGCTGATGCAGACTATTCAGCGTTATCTGGATGCACGGCATAAATTACTGGCACAACAGCAGGACGCAGAACAGGCTATACCGGAGGTATCGACGACAAACGGGTTGATTCAGCCTGAATGAATTTGGTTGTTGGTATTGTTTGTTTGGCCACCTGTTGCAGGTGGCTTTTTTGTGTCTGGATAAGTCAGGGTGCAGGGGTAAAAGAAATTTTACTTTGTTTTCTGGTGAGAATAGCGACGGCGCAGAAATCGATATAAAAATTGTAGGGATAGTACGCTGATTAGGGCTAGTACTGCTGCCATGGATATTTGGTCTACGGCATAGGCTGTGGATTTGATGGGTGTAACAGTGCTGGCTGTTGCCTGATATGTGGCTACTGTAATGCTGTGGGATGTGCGCAGGCTGGTCTGTATCAGTTGCTGTTGTGCTGTTTGTTGTACAACTTTGTAGCTAAAGGTGTCGCTGTCATTCTTCTGTTTGCTGCCGTTTGGATTTTTTGCCAGAAAAGTGATATTGGCCAGTGAGTGCTGCTGGACATATGAATAGGGTAAGGCTAGAAAGGAACCATTTGGTTCGAATGTTGCAATCGTGAAATCTGTATGCCAAGGTTTGTGGTTATCGGCCGTTCTGCTGTCCAGTCTGGCCAGCAGGAAGATAAATAGAATCAGAAAACCACAGAATAATACCAGTTTGAGTAGTCGCTGTTTAAATTGCCGAGGGCGTGTTTGAGGCTGGGTTGCTGCCGGATTATGCTGATTGTGCATGATGCTGTACCGCTGTTGATTAGTTGAGTTGATTTTAAATGTTGCTGATGATTTTACCCAAATTTTTCGGTTGTCGATGGTTAATATGTTTTTTATTGCCTCTGTAATGGGGGCTGACAGAAGCAGGTTGTATTGATTTGGGTCAGGTATTTGTATTTGTTTCTGATTAATAATGATTTTTTTTAGCCAGATGCTGACGGTTGTGCTGGTTACGATTGGAAATGTGGATTATAAATGGTATTTGAGTTTTCAGATGAAAATTATTATCATTAATTTTTGTGATGATTAATCTGATTTAGGAATGAATATATGAGCGAGCAACATGATGTAGCAGAACTTCAGGCAGCTGTAACACGATTACAGCAATTAAATTCTTTGGTTCTGGCTACGGTGGGGCAGGATGGAACGCCTCTGGCGAGCTATGCACCATTTGCTGAGCATGATGGCTGTCTGTATGTTTTGTTGTCTGGTTTGTCGTTACATACGCAGAATTTGCAGCGACAGCAGCAGGCAAATGTAATGTTGATTGAAGATGAGGCTTCTGCCCGCAATATATTTGCTCGTGCGCGGCTGAATTACACTGCGTTGGTATCGGCTATTGAAAAGGACACAACTGATGGTACGGCTGCATTGCAGGCAATGAAAGCCAAGCTGGGGAATACGGTGGATGTGCTCAGCGGGCTGCCGGATTTTATGCTGTTTCGTTTGCAGTTGGAAAAAGCGCGTCTGGTAACTGGTTTTGGGCGTGCTTATGTGTTTGTGCCTGATGATGTGGCTGGTGCTGTACAGTTAACGGAAAAGAATGCTAAATCAGTATGATACCGCTGTACGCAGCTATTGCTCGGTAAAAGGGAATAAAATCCCGTACAATAACTGCTTTATTCGGTAAACCGGAGCTGTGTGCATGTGGTGTTGGCCTAAACGAATTTGGGTGATTATCCATACGGTCTATGTGTATGGTCTGCTGGATTTGGTACAGGTGCATATACAGCCTTTATGGCTGCAAAGACTTATACGCCTGTTACCGCGTGGTCGCAAATACCGGCAGTTGGCAGTGGCAGTACGCTTGCGTCTGGCGCTGGAAAGTTTGGGACCGATTTTTGTTAAGTTTGGGCAGGTTTTATCCACGCGACCGGATTTAATACCAGCAGATTATGCCAGTGAACTGGCTATGTTACAGGATCGGGTACCTCCGTTTGACAGTGATGTGGCAATCAAGGTTATTGAAAGTGAGCTTGGTAAACCGCTGGAGGCAATTTATGCCCGTTTTAATCCGCAACCGGTAGCCAGTGCTTCTATTGCTCAGGTGCATGAGGCTTATCTGTTTGATGCTAATGGTGGCATTGGTCAGAAAGTGGCGGTGAAAGTGTTACGTCCGGATATTGCTCCGGTGATTGACCAGGATTTGGCACTGATGGCTGTGGGTGCGCGCTGGGTGGCATGGCTGTTTGCTGATGGTAAGCGGCTGAAACCACGGGAGGTGGTAGCGGAATTCAAGAATTATCTGCATGATGAGCTGGATTTGATGAGAGAGGCGGCTAATGCCAGTTTGCTCGGGCGTCAGTTCAGTAATAGTTCGATGCTGATTATTCCAGCAGTTTATTATGACTATTGTGCGCGTCGGGTGCTGACGATTGAGTGGATGGATGGTACGCCTATTGCCAGTCTGGACAAGCTGCGTGAGAAAAATATTGATTTACACCAGTTGGCTCGCTATGGGGTAGAGATTTTCTTTACTCAGGTGTTTGATAATGGATTTTTTCATGCAGATATGCACCCCGGTAATATTATGGTAGCGGATGATGGTCGCTATATTGCATTGGATTTTGGTATTGTAGGTACGTTGACTGATTATGATAAGCGCTATCTGGCGATTAATTTTCTGGCTTTTTTCAATCGCGATTATCATCGTGTGGCAACGGCGCATGTTGAGTCTGGCTGGGTACCGGCAGACACAAGGGTAGAGGAGCTGGAAGCAGCGGTGCGTGCGGTATGTGAACCGATTTTTAATAAGCCGCTGGCAGAGATTTCTTTTGGCATGGTGCTGATGCGTTTATTTGAAACCAGTCGCCGCTTTAATGTGGAAATTCAGCCGCAGCTGGTGCTGTTACAAAAGACATTGTTGAATATTGAAGGACTGGGACGGCAATTGGATCCCGAGCTGGATTTATGGGCAACGGCAAAACCGTTTCTGACTCGCTGGATGCATAATCAGATTGGTTTGAAGGCTTTGTGGAAAACGGTACGGCAAGAAGCACCGGACTGGGCGCAAATGTTGCCGGCACTGCCGCGGAAGCTGAATGCTTTGGTAGATGAAAAACGGCAGTTGGAATGGCGTGATGCTTATGTACATTTGCTACGTACGCAGAGGCAGCAGAATTTCTGGCTGGCGGTGATTGCGCTGGTGATGCTGGCTGTTTTGCTGTTTAAATGATTTTTGTTGTATACACAGTCTAAAGTTGTTGTGGGTTTTTATTTTAATATTGTTCGTATTGTGAAATCTGCTTATAGTTATATACAGTCTATTAAACTGCGGATTTCAGGTTATAATTTTGTCATTGTTTTTGCTAGCGGCCTGTCCGCAGTATCTCATCTGTAAAGGAGTAGCCTTGTGTCGCGTGTATATCCTTATCCATTGATTGCAAAGGAAGGATGGCCGTTTATTATCGGCAGTCTGGTGCTGAGCGTATTAACTGTTATCTGGTGCGGATGGTGGTCGCTGCCGTTATGGGTATTGACGGTATTTGTAGTGCAGTTTTTCCGGGATCCGGCGCGTGATATTCCTGCGGCTCCGGAAGATGTACTGAGCCCGGCAGACGGGCGTATTGTGGTGGTGGAAAAAACCACTGACCCGTATCGTGGTGTTAATGCTCTGAAAATCAGTGTGTTTATGAATGTGTTTAATGTTCATTCCAATCGCAGTCCGATTGATGGTAAGGTGGAACGGGTAGATTATTTTAAGGGCAGTTTTCTGAACGCTGCGTTGGACAAGGCCAGTGTGCAAAATGAACGAAATGCGGTACTGGCAGTAACAAAAACTGGCCGACCAGTGACTTTTGTACAGGTAGCAGGGTTGGTGGCACGGCGTATTTTATGTTATGTCAATGCGCATGATTTGTTGCACCGTGGTGACCGTTATGGTTTTATCCGTTTTGGTTCGCGCGTGGATGTTTATCTGCCTGAAGATGCCACTCCGCTGGTAGCAATTGGTGATAAGGTAAGTGCCAGCAGTACAGTATTAGCTACTTTGCCATTACATGCACCAACTGCCGGTTCTGCACCAGTGGAAAACAGCGCTGTAGAACAGTCTGATATGGTGCAAGAGGCCACTAATCGGGCAGCCGAAGCAGCGCAGCATGTTTTGTCTCAGGAATAAATATTATTTTTTGTTATACAGGCTGTTTGTCCCTTTTACGGGGCAGGCAGCCTGTTGTTATTCAATCCGGTAGTTTATGAGTGGATTTGCTAAAACCAATTTGTCTGCGCAACAAGTACCTGAGCGGGTGTTGCTGGTAGGCGTAATGCTGGATAAGGATTTTTCGGTTGCGGCCGAACGTCGTACTTCTCTGTTTCAATCTGCTCTGGCTGAAGCTCAGGAGCTGGTGCGTGCCAGTGGAGCCGAGCTGGTGGACGTGGTGACATGTAAACGTCAGCAGCCGGATAGTGCATTATTTGTGGGTAAGGGTAAAGCGGAAGAGCTGGCACAACAGGTGGTGGAGGTTGGGGTTGATCTGGTGGTATTCAATCATGCGCTAACGCCAACGCAGGAGCGCAATCTGGAACGTCTGTTACAATGTCGGGTATTGGATCGGGTTGGCCTGATTCTGGCTATTTTTGCCCGACGCGCACATAGTCAGGAAGGACGTTTGCAGGTGGAGCTGGCACAACTGGTGCATTTGTCCAGCCGGCTGGTGCGTGGTTATAGACATTTGCAAAGCCAGCGCGGTGGGATAGGCTTACGCGGGCCGGGTGAGACTCGTCTGGAAACGGACCGCCGCCTTATCAAGCAGAAAATCACTCGTTTACGCCAGCAGTTGCAACAGGTTCGGCGGCAGCGGATAACACAGCGCAAAAGCAGGAATCAGGGCATGCTGCCTGCTTTTGCGCTGGTGGGCTATACTAATGTGGGTAAGTCCAGCTTGTTTAACCGTTTAACTAAAGCACAGGTACTGGCAGAAGACCAATTGTTTGCTACGCTGGATAATACGGTACGTCGTCTGTATCTGAATGACGATACCAGTATATTGCTGTCGGATACTGTGGGCTTTGTGCGTGATTTGCCGCATGGTCTGGTGGCAGCTTTTGCCGCAACGCTGGAGGAAACGGCTCTGGCTGATGTGTTACTGCACGTGGTGGATGTTACTCATCCCGAATTTGAACGGCAGATCGATGATGTGAATGCGGTGCTGCGGGAAATTGACGCAGCAAATATACCACAATTGATTATTTATAATAAAATTGACAAACTGGCTGCTTCACAGCGACCACATGGTGTCATACGTGATATACAGGGCTGTCCTCAGGCTGTTTATATTTCAGTACAGGATGGTAGCGGTCTGGCTGATTTGCGTACGGCCATGATTGAGTTGGCTCAGATGAAGCATGCAATACATCATAAATAGGATAGTTGTTGATACTGCTATCGAGGATTTGACTAAAGATGATACAAGAACAAACTGATATAACTAAACATAACCGTCCTAATCGCCCGACCCGGCGGCGCCGGCTGCGGGACAATAGTATTTATCTCCTACCTAATGCGTTTACGCTGGCGGCTCTGTTTGCTGCTTTTTATGCGATTACTCAGTCCATGCATGGTCATTATGAAATTGCTGCAATTGCGGTATTTATTTCTATGCTGCTGGACGGGATGGACGGACGAGTTGCGCGTCTGACCAATAGCCAGAGTGCATTTGGCGAACAGTTGGATAGTCTGGCGGATATGGTAAGTTTTGGGGTAGCGCCGGCGTTGATTGCGTATAAATGGCAGTTATTTCATTTCGGTAAAATTGGCTATTCAGTGGCATTTATTTATTGTGCCTGTGCTGCTTTGCGGTTGGCACTTTTCAATACGCTGATTGGTAAGATGAGCAAAAAATGGTTTATTGGTATTCCCAGCCCTACGGCCGCTGCTCTGGTGATTGGTCTGATCTGGGTAAGCCATACATTTCAGGGCTTACCTCATTTAGATTGGCTTTGCCTGATTATTACTCTGTTTGGTGGTTTATCTATGGTGGTTCAGATACCTTTCTGGTCGTTCAAGGAAATCAATGCTTACCGTAAAGTCCCGTTTTTTGTGATGATTCTGGCTGTTATTGCTCTGCTGGTGGTGACATGGGAGCCATCGGTGGTATTGTTTGCCTTCTTCCTGCTTTATAGTTTGTCGGGTTATGTAATGTTTATCTGGCGTGTATTGACTAAACGTAAGTTTCAGCCAGAATAGTCTTGTAAAAAAATAAACTGATGTATTTATATAGATGTATTTATATAAAGGAGAATAGTTATGGCGGTTAATTTGTCTGTACCAAGTGATAAGCAGGTTTTAGCCATTGACGGAGTGCAGGTATTCGTTGGTCAGGCCGGAATCAAAAAAACAAATCATGATGATTTGACGCTGGTTGTGCTCAATGGTGTAAACAGTGTTGGCGCTGTATTCACACAGAACCGCTTTTGTGCAGCGCCAGTACAGATTGCCAAACAGCATCTGGCGACGAATGCTGGAGTGCGTGCACTGGTAATTAATACAGGAAATGCCAATGCAGGTACTGGACAGCAGGGGCAGGAAGATGCCGAGTATATTTGTGAAAAGGTCGCACAACAGATTGGCTGTAGTAGTTCAGAAGTACTGCCATTTTCCACGGGTGTGATTCTTGAACCATTGCCAGTAGATAAGATTGTGGCAGCATTGCCAAAAGTTAAGGTTGTGCACTGGCCGCAGGCTGCGGCTGCAATCATGACTACTGATACGGTACCCAAAATGGCCAGCCGAACTGTATATATTGATGGGCATAAAGTGCACTTTACCGGGATTGCTAAAGGTTCGGGCATGATTCATCCGAACATGGCCACCATGCTCGGATTTATATTTACCGATGTGGCCATTGCTCAGCCACTATTGCAGCGGATGGTAGCTGAAGTGGCCGCTACATCTTTTAATGCAATTACTGTGGATGGAGATACTTCTACTAATGACAGTTTTGTAGTGGTGGCTACTGGTAAATCTCAGTTAAACCGAATAGATTCTGTGGATAGTAAGGATTATGTTGCAGTGAAAACGGCGCTGGCTGATTTGGCGCTGGAGTTGGCACAAGCCATCGTACGAGATGGTGAGGGAGCCAGTAAATTTATTACTATTGATGTACGCAATGCGTTGACGCAAGCTGAGGCAAGACAAGTGGGTTATGCCGTTGCCCGTTCACCATTGGTAAAAACTGCTTTTTATGCCAGTGATCCGAATCTGGGGCGTATTCTGTGTGCAATTGGCTATGCGGGAATTGCTGACCTTGATGTAGCAGCCATTAAAGTGTATCTGGATGATGTTTTGGTGGTAGAAAAAGGCGGTCGTGCTGACAGCTATACTGAAGAGGCTGGTAAGCAGGTAATGACACAGGATGAAATAACGGTGACCATCGATTTGGCACGTGCCGAGGCGCAGGCAAAAATTTATACCTGTGATTTATCCAGAGAATATGTGGCGATTAATGCTGATTACCGTAGTTAAACTGTATTCCATTTAAACCAATAAACCCGCTGTTATGGCGGGTTTATGGTTTTAAACGGATTATTTCTGTACTGCGGTCAGTTTGATTTCCACTTTCCATTTCGGATTGGCCAAAGCAGCCTGAACACAGGCTCTTGCTGGGGCATTACCTGATGTAACCCAACTGTCCCAGGCCTGATTCATACCTGCATAGTCTTGCATATCGCTCAAGTATATAACTGCTTCGCAGATATGCTGCCTGTCACTACCACAGGCGGCAAGAATGGTATCTATCTGTGCAAGAACGTTGACAGTTTGTGCTGTGATGTCGGCATCTTCATTGGTGGGTACCTGTCCGGCGAGAAATATCAGGCCGTTGGCAATGGTGGCTTCTGCAAGGCGAGTGCCGCTCTGGTAAAATTCGATACTCATGTACTGGTTCTTGATAATAGTAAAACAATGATGTTAGCACAGTTGTCTTTACTTGAAGTGATGAGGTGAGTTGATGAGTAAAAGTAAATTTCCAGTAACACCTGCTATCCGTTTTTTGCGCGCCCATCAGATACCGTTTGAACCACGTGAATACGCTTATATTGAGCATGGAGGAACGGCGCAATCGGCATCAGCGCTAGGAGTGGATGAGCATGCTGTGATTAAAACCATTGTGCTGCAAAATGAGCACAAACAGGGCTTGATTGTACTGATGCATGGTGACAGGCATATTTCCACGCGCCAGCTGGCACGGGAGCTGGGTATGAAGCATATAGAACCAGCCAGCCCGCAGCAAGCCAGTAAATGGACGGGCTATCTGGTGGGTGGTACTAGTCCGTTTGGTAATAAGGCAGGGCTACCGGTATATGTTGAGGAAAGTATCTATGCTTTGCCGTTGATTTATATTAATGGCGGTAAGCGCGGTTTTCTGGTACAGATACAGCCACAGTATCTGGCTTGTTTACAGCCAGAATCAGTGCAGGTAGCAACTGAAACAGAGTAGTTAAGAGTATTTACTGTTGTTAAACAGACTGGATGATTTTATTTCAGTTGCCCGCGCTGATAAGAATTATTGAAAGGCTGATAATGATGGTCGTGCAACTGCTGAGCTGCATCGGCCAGCCAGTTGGTATTACGTAATAATACCCGTCCTTCTAGAATCAGGTCGGCCTGTTCTGTTTGCAGGATATATTCAGCCAAATCAGGACTATCCAGTAAGCCTACTGTAGCTACTGGAATTTTAACAGCCTGTTTCATGGCAGTAGCAAATGGTGTCTGATAACCGCCATGTATTGGCAAATCGGGGGCGTAATCCATGACACCGCCAGTGGATACATCAATGACATCAATACCATCACGTTCAAGCCACTGACACACTTGCTGCCAGTCGGCAATGCTGTTTTGCTGGCCGCTTTTATCGTAATCAGATAAAGACAGGCGTACCCATAGTGAGCCGGAAAAATGTGCGCGGATATCGGTAGTAATTTCATGCAGTAAACGATATCGATTGCTTAGTGCACCGCCATACTCATCATTGCGCTGATTACTCAGCGGTGACAGAAATTCACTGATTAGATATCCATGTGCACCGTGAATTTCAATAACATCCACACCAGCTTGCTGTGCACGCTTGCTTGCAGCCACGAAATCTGCCCGAATCTGTTTGATTTCGTCCACACTGAGTGCTTTTGGCATTTTAAAACTGGCGTTGAACGCAATAGCACTGGGTGCTACTGGTTGATGTGCATCTATGGCCTTACGTCCGGCATGTGCCAACTGTACGCCAACTTTGCTGCCTAAATAATGTAATGAATCTACCAGTTGGCTAAATTTCTCGGTCTGTTTATCGTTCCATAAACCTAAGTCATGTTTAGTAATGCGCCCGTCCGGTTGTACAGCAGTGGCTTCGATGATAATCAGGCCGACATTGGCAATGGCTCGTGCGCCATAATGAGCAAAATGAAACGGCGTAACAATTCCATCTTCCTTTTTTACTTCATACATACACATGGGAGCCATAACGACACGGTTTTTCAGCGAAAGGCTGCCAATGGTGATGGGTGATAAGAGTAATGACACGTTTTTTCCTTTTTATCTATTAAGCAATCTCGAAAATTTACTTAATTATCAGTATATTTTAAGGATTAGTCACGCCAAATGGAATATGTACCGAGGGAAGTATTTGTGCCACTTTTTCCAGATGAATCATCTGGTCATCGAAAAAAATGTGTGGCCGCATAATTTCTAATACTTTATTTTTTTCTACTCCACCAAGAAAAAAAGCTTCATTAATTTCTATTCCTAGTTTTCTTAAAGTATTAATAGCTCTTGTATGCGATGGTGCGTTTCTTGCTGTGACGAGCGCTGTTTTAAGAATTGGTCGATATTTAGGATTTTGAGAGAGCTCTAAATGCTCAATTTTCTGAATATGCGCTAGTCTGCAAATAAATTTATTTAACGGCCCTGGATTATGGAGAATATTTCGTTTTGAGTTTTCATTGTCATGAAAACTTTTTAAATCTTTGTTTTGCTGGTAGATTGCTTCAGCCTCATCATCAATGATTACACCATCAAAATCGAAAGCGATTCTTAGCTCATGGTCGTGAATATCGTCTTTTATATTTCCTTTCATCACCATACCAGCAGGATAGCCAGCTACTGTCGCTTGACGCACATCAACTTTGTTAGCTGATAGAAATAACTCAATATCGAAAGCAGGTATGTAAGGTAAAGGTGACTTTCCCTGCAAAAAAACAGCTCTGGTAATGTTCAATTTATAATACTCTATTGAGTTCATAACTCTCAGGCCAGTATCTGGATCATTCCTTGACAATAATATTACCTCTACAAGAGGCCCATTTTCATCATTTAGTGAATTTAATGACAAAAGTCTCTTTATAAAAGGGAATGCCACTCCTCTTTTGAGTGGTTCATTTTCATATGTCCTCTGGTGATTTCGGTAACTCTGTTCTCCCTTAGTTCTGAAAATTTGATCTGATTCTTCTAAATCAAATAATGCACTTGAAGCCAATCCTATTACAAGTCTTTTGGTTAAATCATAGGCCATTCTTTTCTATATACTCCTGCTGTTAGAATTAATTGTAGTTTGTAGATAATAAGGGTTTATAATATATGCATATTCTATATTATAAAAATAATCGTTTTTTATATGCTTGTAAGTAAAATTTATTTGTAATTAAGCTGTCTATAATTTGTGACACAAATCTCCATGAATGAATCCTTGCCAGTCAACATTAATGTCTTTGCCAAATGCGATAACTTTAAATAATTCGCCCATTTCATGTGCGTCTAGCAGGGTATGGCATGCTGAAGCTGCTTGAATATAGGCTGTATCTGCTGGCTGTCCGGTTTGTGCCAGTAATTCGGTTATACCCAGATTGAGCATAAATGTTGCCTGATTGGTGTAGCCAATTAAATCCAGATTATTATCGATACCGGCATCAGCAATGCGGGTGAAGTTGACGTGGGCGGTTAGGTCTGTTAAGCCCGGGTAATAAAAGGGGTTATGAATGGTGTGATGGCGGTAATGCCCGATTAACGTACCCTGCTGGCGCTGTGGGTGATAATACTGTGCTGCATCAAAACCATAATCAATCCAGATCATGGCTCCACGTTGCATTTTCTGTGCCAGTGTGGCGACAAATGCATATTGCTGAGGATGTAGCTCCGACTGATAGTATTCTGCTGTCGCCGGAAAAATATCCAGTACTTGCTGTTGTACAGCCGGATTGTAAACAGGACGAGGCTGCCAGTTTAATTGGCCGTCCAGCCAGCTGACCCCCATTTCTGTTACTTGATTTCCCTGACGCTGATAAACGGGTACGGCCATGGCATCCAGAATTTCATTGCCCAGCAGTATGCCATCAAATTGTGCTGGTAGCTGGGTTAAGTGGATAACTTTGTTTGCCTGAGCAGGGGCATGGGTGTGAATGTATTCGCGCTGGCGTTGTGCTAGTTCTGCTGATAATTCGATGATGTAGTAGTGCTGAAGCTGACTGCTGTGCAATGCTGGCAGAATAGATGCAGCCAGCTGACCGGTGCCGGCACCAAATTCGTAAATATTACCCGCAGTTTGTGGTAATAGTGCATTTAGTTGTTGCGCCAGTGTCTGTCCGAACAACGGTGTCAGCACTGGTGCGGTAATAAAGTCACCATCTTTTCCAAATTTTTGTGCCCCGCCGGTGTAATAACCATAACCAGGGGTATAAAGCGCCATCTGCATGTAATCGGCAAAAGACAGCCAGTTATCCTGTTGTCGGATTCTCTGCAAAATGAGCTCAGTTAGTGTCTGAGAGCTGGCCAGTGCGGCTTTTTCAGGACGAGGTATATTATCCATGGAACAGATGGGGAAAAATTGTTAAGAGGAAGTCATTATAAACGCTGATTTTCGCTTGTGCCTGTCTGGTTACAGTAGCTCAAAAGGTACAAATATGCTTATTTGGATAAATGATTAATTAATATATTGAATTATATGTTTTTTTATGCTTATGGTTGCTTTTCTTCGTGGGTAAAATTTGACTGGATTACATTGACCCTGCGTGCAAAATTGCCTTATAGTGTGAATAAGTGTGTAAAGGTGTGGCAGAGTGGGGGATAATCCCGTTACGGCGAATCGGAGCTGAAGATGTTTGGCGGCGCGTATGAATTAAGTATAGACAGTAAAGGGCGACTGGCCATTCCGGCCAAGTTTCGCGATTTGCTGGCGCGTCATTTCACTCCGGTACTGGTGGCTACACTGGAAAAACGCACACATTTATTGTTGTATCCCGAGTCATCATGGCGCTGTGTGGAAGCGCAGTTGTTGCAGCTTCCTGTGGCTGGTAACAGGGTATTGCAGGCATATCAGAATTTACTGTTGCATAACGCTGATACTATGGAGCTGGATGGTGCTGGCAGGGTATTGTTGCCGGCACATTTGCGTCGCTTGGTGAATTTTGAACGTGAGGTTTATGTGGTAGGTAGAGCCAATCGTATCGAGGTATGGGGTAGGGCACTATGGGAAGAACAGAATAATGCAGCATTGGATATGGATGAAGACATGCTGACAGCAGAGTTGGGCAAGACTCAACTGCAATTATGAGTGAACAGATTAGTAATAGCGGCCATGTGACCGTTCTTTTGAATGAAGCAGTTGCCGGTTTGCAGGTACAGCCTGCCGGCGTGTATGTAGACGGAACTTTTGGCCGTGGTGGTCATTCACGTCTGATTCTGTCGCAGTTGGGAAATGATGGTCGGCTGGTTGTTTTTGATAAGGACCCTCAGGCGATAGCTGTAGCACAGGAGCTGGCGCGGCAGGACAGGCGGGTGCAGGTGGTGCATGAAGGTTTTTCTGCATTAACCCGCTCGCTGCAACAGTTGGATATCAAACAGATAAATGGTGCACTGTTTGATTTGGGTATTTCATCCCCTCAGATTGATGAAGCGGCGCGCGGTTTCAGTTTTCGTTTTGATGCGCCACTGGATATGCGTATGGATACCACACGCGGACAGTCTGCATCCGAATGGCTGGCGATAGCTGAAGAACAAGCTATACACGAGGTGATTAGAAATTATGGTGAAGAGCGGTTTAGTCGCCAGATTGCACGGGCAATTGTGGCTCAGCGAGAAGAAATGCCGATTACCACAACCGGCCAGCTGGCGCGCCTCGTGGCGCAAGTCGTCCGTACTCGTGAGCGGGGGCAGGATCCGGCCACACGTACCTTCCAGGCCATTCGTATCTTTATTAACCGTGAACTGGAAGAAATAACAGGTGTGCTTCCGCAAGTGATGAACAGCCTAGTTGTTGGCGGTCGGCTGGCAGTGATTTCGTTTCATTCACTTGAAGACCGGATTGTTAAGCGTTTTATGCAGCAGCACAGTCGGCCAGCACCTTTACCGCGTTGGGCTGTGGTTAAGGAAACCGAGCGTGAGCAGCCGCCCCTGCGTCTGATAGGTAAGGCGCAAAAGCCTGGTTCTGCGGAAATTGAAGCTAATCCGCGTGCTCGTTCGGCGGTGCTGCGTGTGGCAGAACGCAGTTGTTAGATAAAGATTAATGGTTGATTAATTATGAATAAAATCAACATTATTTTGCTTTTGTGTGTGCTTGCTTCAGCTTTTGCTGTGGTCACGGTACAGGATCGTTCGCGCCAGTTTTTTATCGCATTAAGTAAGGCGCAAAAAGGGGAAAATCTTCTGAATGAAGATTTCAGTCGTTTGAAGTTAGCGCAGGCGCGGTTATCCAATCATCAATTGATTCAGGATGCTTCAGCCCGGCAGAGTCTGCATTCGCCATCACTGGCTGAAACGCAGATGCTGGCCGCACCCCGACCAGTTAAATGATGATATGAATCGGCAGAGAATAATGGAATGCTGCTTTCGGGCAGTAATATCCGGCAGTGGAACCAAGTTACTATGTTAATTAAAAACGATTATAAGCCGCGCATGCTGCCACGTGAGGTGAAACAGGCAAAGCCTGTGACAACCAACGGACGGATAGTGTTAGTGCTGGGCACTCTGGCTGTGGCATTTGCCATGCTAATCGGACGTGGTATTTATTTACAGACTGAAAAACACGAATTTCTGAAAGAGCAAGGTGATCAGCGCTTTGTCCGTACTCTGCCATTGGTTGCTACTCGCGGCACCATTACTGATCGTAATGGTGCGGCGCTGGCAATCAGTGCGCCAGCTGATTCTTTATATGCCGTGCCCTCAGCCATGGATCAGATGCCTGCTGATGCCCAGCTGCAAGAGTTGTCTGAGTTGATTGATGTACCTGTAGCAACGATTAAAAGCCGTCTTAGTCGCAATAAAGACTTCATTTATCTGAAACGGCAATTGCCGCCAGAGATTGCCGAGAAAGTGGCTGCACTGAATATTAAGGGTCTTGCTTTTCAGCATGAAAGTAAGCGTCATTATCCGATGGGACCGGTTTTTTCTCATATTATTGGTTTTACCAATATTGATGGTAAAGGACAAGAAGGGCTGGAACTGTCACGCGAGAATATTCTGCATGGGGTTGATGGGGGTAAGGTTGTGCTGCGCGACAATAAAGGTAATATTGTTGACAGTTTGGATTCGCCTCGTAATCAGTCACCGAAGAATGGCACCAATATGGTGTTGTCTATAGATCAGCGTATTCAGTCTATTGCGTATGAATCTTTGAATAAAGCGATGCAGTTTCATACTGCTTCGGCTGGTTCGGTAGTGGTGCTGGATGGTAAAACCGGTGAAATTCTCGCACTGGTCAATTCACCGGGTTATGATCCCAATAATCCGGGCGCTTCTGAAAGTGATGCTCGCCGTAACCGTGCTGTTACCGATATGATTGAACCGGGTAGTGCGATGAAGCCATTTACTATAGCTAAAGGGCTGGATAGTGGCAAAATCAGGCCGGGCAGCGGTTTCAATACTTTGCCGTATAAGATCGGGTCGGCTACGGTACGGGACACGCATAATTATCCTTATCTTGATGTACGCGGCATTATCCAGAAGTCATCTAATGTAGGTACAAGTAAAATTTCTGCTATGTTTACTCCGGAAGAAATGTACAACATGTATACTTCTATCGGTTTCGGTCACCGGATGCATTCTGGTTTTCCGGGAGAAACGCCGGGTGTAGTACGTGATTGGCATAACTGGCGACCAATTGAACAGGCTACTATGTCTTTTGGTTATGGTATTCAGATGAGCTTACTACAGCTAGCACGGGCGTATACTATTTTCACTAATAATGGAGAATTGTTGCCGGTTAGCTTTCTCAAGCTGAACAAAGCTCCGCAGGGCGAACGGATTATTAAGCCTCAAACCGCGCGCGAAGTACGCCATATGATGATTGCTGTTACTCAGTCTGGTGGTACTGGTTTGCAGGGGGCAATTGAGGGATATGATGTTGCGGCTAAAACAGGTACGGCACGAATGCTGGTAGACGGGCGTTATTCTGATTCTAAGCATATGGCCACATTTATTGGTTTTGCACCAGCGGATGATCCGCGTGTTATTGTGGCTGTCAATATCCAGAATCCTACTACTAATGGTTATTATGGTGGTCCGGTTTCTGGTCCGGTATTTCATGATGTCATGGCGGGTACGCTGAATGTGCTGGGTGTTGCACCTACAAAACCGGTGAAGACTGGTTTGCATATCGAAAGGCATTAATCTTCAGACAATCTGTGCTTGCACAGATTGTCTGTCTGTTTGTATCTGATGGAAATGTTTGAAACGGCTGTATTATGTTTTCCCTGAAAAATCCTTTACCTGAATATCATTTAAGTGCTCAAACGCGTGCACTGGTTGCAGGTCGTACCTTGCGGGTTGACAGCAGACAGGTACAGCCGGGAGATGTATTTGTAGCCTGTCAGGGTGAATATACTGATGGTCGTGATTTTATTCAGGCTGCTATCGATAATGGAGCAGCATTTGTGTTCTGGGATGACGACGGTCGCTTCAGATGGCAGGCCGGCTGGTCAGTAGCAAATGAGGCGGTAGTGGATTTGCGTCAGCGTGCTGGAATGGTGGCTGCGGCCTGCTATGATTATCCGGGCAGAGAGCTAGCCATCTGGGGTGTAACTGGAACTAATGGTAAAACTTCGGTTTCACAGTGGCTGGCACAGGCTGCTGATAGTCTAGGTAAAAAATGCGCCATTATGGGTACAGTAGGTAATGGTTTCTGGCAACAGCTACATGACAGTATCAATACTACTATGGATGCAGTTGCTAATCAGACATGGCTGTGCCGGTTTGTGAAAGAGAATGCGACTGCGGTGTCCATGGAAGTATCCAGCCATGGTTTAGATCAGAGCCGTGTAGTCGGTGTGCCTTTTACGAGTGCTGTATTCACTAATCTTACCCGTGATCATCTGGATTATCATCATAGTATGCGGAACTATGGGGCATGTAAAGCTTCATTGTTTTACTGGTTTGGCCTGCAACATGCTGTTATCAATATCGATGATGAATTCGGCTATGAGTTGTGGCAGGATTTGCGCCGTGCTCGTTCACATTTAACTATACTGGCTTATGGCTTTCATGCACAGGCCGATATTCATATTTATCAGTTTCAGGCCTCTGCCAGCGGCATGCAGGTACATTTGCGCACACCATGGGGCGAGGGCGTAGTGCATACTCGTTTACTGGGGCGCTTCAATGCTCAGAATCTGGCTGCCTGTGTTGGTGTATTGTGTGCCAACGGTTTTGCTTTTGATGATGTGCTTGCTGTTTGGCCGCAGATTCGTCCGGCTACCGGACGTATGGATTGCCTGATGGGGGATAAGCAACCGCTGGTGGTAGTTGATTATGCACATACACCGGATGCTCTGGAAAAGGCATTGGCTACCTTGCAGGAAATCAAACCCACCGGTGCACATTTGTGGTGTGTTTTTGGCTGTGGTGGCGATCGCGACGCAGGTAAGCGGCCTTTAATGGGTGCAGCTGCGGCCGCTGGGGCAGATTATGTGGTGGTAACCAGTGATAATCCGCGTACGGAGAATCCGCAGGCAATTATTGCCGATATTTTACCGGCTATTGCTGAACCGGTACTGGTTGAGGCAGACCGCAGTCGTGCGATTAATTATGCTGTGAGTCACGCAGCAATTGGCGATATTGTTCTGATTGCGGGTAAAGGTCATGAAACCTATCAGGATATTGATGGTCACAAGCAGCATTTTTCTGATTTTGAAGTAGCGCAGGCAGCTTTACGTCAACGCACCTGATGTCTATGTAACTGTTGGTAGAACATGCTGAATTTAGATTTAAATTTTATTTATCAAACTTTTGGACAAGTATTGTCTGACTATAATCAGCCGGTGAAACGGGTGGTTATTGATAGCCGTCAGATCCAACCGGGTGATGTGTTTGTGGCCATTCAGGGTGAACGCTTTGATGGTCATGATTTTATTGATGAAGTACTGGATCGTGGTGCTCAGTTGTGTATTGTCAGCCGAAATGACTGGCAAAATAAGGCACATTGTCTGGTAGTGGCAGATACAGAGAAGGCATTAGGAAAGCTGGCACATGCTTGGCGCATGGCGGTTAATCCGGCACTGCAGGTTTTTGGTATTACTGGTTCGGCCGGTAAAACCACTGTGAAGGAAATGCTGGCAGCAATTTTGCGTCATCATGCAGGTAATGATGCTGTTCTGGCGACTACAGGCAATTTCAACAATCATATTGGTTTACCATTAACGCTGTTGCAGCTAAAGCCACAACATCGCTATGCGGTGATTGAAATGGGTATGAATCATGCCGGTGAGCTGAAATATTTAACTGGTTTGGCCTGTCCGCATTTTGCGCTGGTTAATAATACCTTGCGTGCTCATATTGGTTGTGGTTTCGAGGATGTGTCCGATATTGCTTGCGCCAAAAGCGAAATTTATCAGGGGTTGAGCGCGGGGGGAATCGGTTTTATTCCTGCCGATGATAGTCAATCAGATGTTTATGCCGCGGCTTTGCAGGGTAAACGTTATATCCGTTTTGGCACAGAGCAGGGTGATGTGCATGCAGAAAATATTGTATTGCAACCTTTAGGTATCAGTTTTGATTTGCACAGTCCGCAAGGCGTAATTGATTTACGGATACCGGTGCCGGGTTTGCATATGGTGCACAATACGGTGGCTGCCTGTGCTCTGGCGCTGGCAGCCGGGGTGCCTTTAACGGCGTTGCGTGGATTGAATGGGTTTGAAAATGCCAAAGGTCGGTTGCAACAGAAACGCAGTGTTCATGGCGCTCTGGTGATTGATGACACTTATAATGCCAATCCGGATGCATTCAAGGCTGCTATTGATGTTTTGGCGGCATTTCCGGCTCCACGGATTATTGTTATGGGTGCCATCGGTGAACTGGGTGATAATGCTCCTGCTCTGCATGCTGAAGTTGGTGCTTATATGAGGGCGCGTGGCATAGATGCTGCATTTTTTATCGGTGACAATAGCCAGTATGCAGCAGAAGCCTATGGGGCAGCGGAAGCATTTTATCAGGACAGAAACAGGCTAATTGAAGATTTAAGTGCATGGGATCAGCAGACTGCTACTATTCTGGTAAAGGGTTCACGTTTCATGCATATGGAAGATGTGGTACAGGCATTAACGCAAAAATAAACTGGATATAACTATCGTTAAGCTGGGTTGAACGACTTAGAATAGCCGTTTTTATTCAGTTCAGGCTGTCTGAATGGCTGTTTTCATTCTGGTAGCAGTGATTATTTGATTAACCGTCATGGCTGTGGCTGTGGCAAGGGAAAACAACCATGCTGTTGTGGTTAGCAGAACTTTTTCATAACTGGGTAAATGGGTTCCATTTATTTCAATACACTACTTTTCGTGCAGTAATGGCGGCACTTACTTCCATGGGGTTTAGTTTGGCATTCGGACCGTGGATGATTCGTAAGTTAACTCAGCTTAAGGTGGGGCAGGCCGTACGTGATGATGGCCCTAAAACCCATCTGGTAAAAACCGGTACGCCGACGATGGGCGGAACACTGATTTTGCTGGCTATTACTGTTACAACTTTATTGTGGGCTAATCTGGCCAATCCTTATATCTGGGTATTGTTGTTAGTGATGCTAAGTACCGGCGCATTGGGTTTTTATGATGACTGGAAAAAAGTAGTCTATAAAGACCCTCATGGGGTTTCGGCCAAATTTAAAATGGTATGGCAATCTGCTGTGGCACTGATTGCCGGTCTGGTGCTGTTTTATGCCGCGCATTTAAGTTCAACAACTGCCTTTATAGTGCCGTTTTTTAAGGAAATTACTTATCCGCTGGGTGGCATTGGCTTTGTGGTTCTGACTTATTTTGTGATTGTCGGTACTTCCAATGCAGTCAATCTGACTGACGGTCTGGATGGACTGGCTGCTTTTCCAATAGTTTTGGTGGCGGCTGGTCTGTCAATTTTTGCTTATGTTAGCGGCCATGCTGAGTTTGCGCATTATTTGCAGTTACCCCATGTGCCCGGTGCTAATGAAGTGATGATTTTCTGTGCTGCAATTTGCGGCTCCTGTCTGGGATTCCTGTGGTTTAACGCTTATCCGGCGCAGGTGTTTATGGGAGACGTTGGCGCGCTGGCTCTAGGTGCGGCACTGGGTACAATTGCTGTGATTGTGCGTCAGGAAATTGTACTGGTGATTATGGGCGGATTATTTGTAGTTGAGGCACTTTCTGTCATGCTACAGGTTGGGTCGTATAAAATGCGGCGCAAGCGTATTTTTTTGATGGCACCGATTCACCATCATTTTGAACAAAAAGGCTGGAAAGAAACACAGGTTGTGGTACGTTTCTGGATTATTACTATGATTCTGGTACTGGTAGGTTTGTCTTCTCTGAAAATTCGTTAATGGTAGTAAGATAAACGGTGTTTTGCCATGATTGTGTAATTGAAAAATAAATGTAGGACTAAGCCATGATTGACTGGCGTAATAAAAAAGTTTTGGTTGGGGGATTGGGACGTACTGGTGTTTCAATGCTGGCATTTCTGACACAGGCGGGTGCTGATGTGGTCGTTTATGATGCACAGCCGGACGAAGAAACACGGCAGTCAGTCTCCGAGCACTATCAGGTTGATATACATACTGGTGAATTAGCTGCTGTGCTTGACCAGAATCAGTTTGATATTCTGGCTTTAAGCCCCGGAATCAGTCAGCGTCATGCTGCCATCGTTGCCTTTAAACGTGCCGGTGGTGTGGTGCTGGGTGATGTGGCGATTCTGGCTGATTTGCTTTCAGGTAGCGGTAGTAAAATTATTGCTATTACTGGTTCAAATGGTAAAACCACTACTACCAGTCTGGTGGGTTTTTTATGTGCACAGTGTGGGCTGGATACGGTAGTGGCTGGCAATATTGGTATGCCGGTACTTGAAGCCTATATGGAGCGCGCAGGAGGTAAAGCAGCCGATGTATGGGTACTGGAATTGTCGAGCTTTCAGCTGGAAACCACACCCTTTCTGAATGCAACTGCAGCCACAGTGCTGAATGTGTCAGAAGACCATCTGGATCGCTATGATGATTTGCTGGATTATGCCCATAGTAAAGACCGGATTTTTCGTGGGCAGACCATTCAGGTATTAAATATTGATGATGTATTCTGTCGTGCCATGCTGCGGCATGACCGTCCGGTAAAATGGTTTTCTTTACAGCAGGCTACTGATTTTTGGTTAAATAACGGTGTGCTATGCTCGGGTAAAGAACCATTACTGACCTGTGATGCACTGTCTTTACAGGGTAAACATAATGCGGCCAATGTATTGGCTGCATTTGCTTTATGCGAGGCAATAGGTTTGCCTCGGGCACAACTGCTCCAGCATGTGCGTGAATTTAAAGGTTTGCCTCATCGGGTAGAGAAAGTAGCTGAAATTAATGGTGTAACATTTATTGATGATTCCAAAGGAACAAATGTTGGTGCTACGTGTGCAGCTTTACTCGGACTGGATAAACCGATTGTGTTGATTGCCGGAGGGCAGGGCAAAGGGCAGGATTTTACTCCACTACAGGCAGCATTGCGTAATAAGGCACGTGCTGTTTTGCTGATTGGGGTAGATGGACATCAACTGGGGGCTGCTCTGACAGGGGCTGCATATCCGGTAGAATTCTGTAGTGATTTGCCGCAGGCCACTCAACAGGCCTTTGCGCTGGCTCAGCCGGGTGATATTGTGCTGCTAAGTCCTGCTTGTGCCAGTTATGATATGTTTAAAGGCTATGTACACCGCAGTGAAGTATTTATTGCTAGTGTTCAGCAATTGCAGGATAGCGCAGCATGATTACTGAATCACGTCTGCTGGATCGTAATCTGCTGCGACGCGGTGATACTTTTGACCAGTCATTGCTGTGGATGGTGGTATTGATGGCGAGTTTTAGCCTGATTATGGTGTACTCGGCGTCAGTTGCCTATGCAAAGCATGATGGTGGCAGTACCTATTTTTACCTGATTCGCCAGACAGTATTTCTCTTGTGTGGTGGTATACTTGCCTGTGTGGCAGCCCGTATCCCTTTGCGTACTTGGAAAAAACTGACACCTCTGGTGTTGCTGTTCAGTATTTTTTTGCTGATTCTGGTACTGGTAATGGGACGGGAGATTAATGGTGCCAAACGCTGGATTAATGTGGGGATGATCAATATTCAGCCTACTGAAGTCTTCAAGCTGGCCATTATTTTATATTTATCGAGTTTTTTTACTCGGCGCGCTGAAATACTAAAAGAATTCAGAAAAGTCTGGTTTGCCGGTATTCCGATAGGGCTCGGGCTCGGGCTGATTATGCTGGAACCAGATTTCGGTTCATTTGTGGTTGTTTCCGTTATTGCTGTTGGTCTGCTGTTTCTGGCCGGTTTGCCATTTCGGTGGTTTATGGCCGTAGTCGGATTTGGTTTGCTGGCCATGATTATGCTGGTGCTGTTTGAACCTTACCGTGTAGCTCGTATTGCTGGTTTTCTTGATCCGTGGGCAGATCCGCTGGGTAAAGGATATCAGTTGACGCATTCGTTAATGGCAATCGGGCGTGGTGGCTGGTTTGGGGTGGGGCTGGGTGCCAGTCTGGAAAAACGTTTTTATTTACCTGAGGCGCATACAGATTTTATTCTGGCAGTTATTGGGGAAGAATTCGGTTTCGCCGGTATTCTGGTATTGATGTTCTGTTATATCTGGCTGGTGATCCGTGCCTTTTCTATTGGTAAACAAGCGCGTGATCTGGAACTGTTTTATGGTTCTTTTGTAGCTAAAGGCATTGGTATCTGGCTGGGTATTCAAAGCTTTTTTAATATTGGGGTGAATATTGGCCTTTTGCCGACTAAAGGTTTAACCCTACCTTTACTGTCATATGGTGGGTCGGCCGCTATGATTATTTTAATCTGTGTGGGTTTGCTGTTACGGGTCGATTATGAGAATCGGCGGGTAATGCGTGGTTTTAAAGTTTAAATAATCACAGAATATTTTTAGCTTGGCGGAAAAATAATGATTGCAAAAACCTTTATGGTCATGGCTGGCGGCACGGGTGGGCATATTTTTCCTGCGCTCGCCGTTGCTCAGGCTTTGCAGGCGCAGGGACATCATGTTGTCTGGCTGGGGAGTGTTGGTGCGATGGAAACTCGTCTGGTTCCTCAATACAACATACCGCTGGAAACGCTGGCAATCAAAGGAATTCGTGGCAATGGGCTAAAACGTAAGCTGCTATTGCCATTTACTTTGTTAAAGACCATTGCAGCAGCACGGCAGATTATTCGTAAACATCATATAGACGCGGCCATTGGTTTTGGTGGTTTTGTCACTTTCCCGGGAGGGATAGCAGCCAAGTTATGTGGTTTGCCACTGCTTGTGCATGAACAGAATGCTATTGCCGGTTTATCTAATAAGGTATTGTCCCGTTTTGCCAATCAGGTAATGTATGCATTTCCGCAGGTATTTGCGAATCAGAACGGATTGGTTGGTAATCCGGTACGGGCGGATATTGCCGCTTTGCCAACGCCTCAACAACGATTTGCTGACAGGCAGGGTGTGCTGAATATTCTGGTGGTTGGTGGCAGTCTGGGCGCGGATGTTTTAAATCAGGTGGTACCGCAGGCAGTGGCTTTATTGCCGGCATCACAGCGCCCGCGGCTTATACACCAGTCAGGACGTAATAAATTGACACAATTGCAGCATAATTATGCCGAGTGTGGTGTAAAAGCTGAATGTGTTGAATTCATCACAGATATGGTTTCCGCTTACCGTGATGCTGATCTGGTGATTTGCCGTGCCGGTGCTTTGACTATTGCTGAGTTAACTACAGCCGGAGTAGGGGCAGTTCTTGTGCCTTATCCGCATGCTGTAGATGACCATCAAACAGCTAATGCGCAGTTTATGGTTAAAGATGGCGCTGCTGTGTTATTGCCGCAGAGCAGTCTGAATGCACAGGCGCTAATGAATGTACTGACAGGTTTATCGCGCGAACAATGTTTGCAGATGGCGATTAAAGCTCGTGTACTTGCACAGCCGGATAGTGCGGCTAAGGTAGCAGCGGCGGCAGTAGCCAGTGTCCATTAGATTATGATTGAGTCGGCAGAATGGCATCTGACTGATATTCAGCCGGAAGTCGGGGTTGGCAGAAAAGTTATACAGTATGAAAGAAAATATGAAAGATCGTATCCGACATATCCATTTTGTGGGTATTGGGGGTACTGGTATGTGTGGTATTGCCGAGGTGCTACACAATGAAGGTTATCAGATCAGCGGTTCTGATCTGGCTGATAATGCAGCTACCCGGCATTTACAGGCAATCGGTGTGCATATCTGCTCTGGTCACAGTGCAGAGAACATTACTGGTGCCGATGTGGTGGTTACCTCAACGGCAGTTAAAAAAGACAATCCGGAAGTTGTGGCGGCACTGGCACAGAAAATTCCAGTGATTCCGCGTGCCATGATGCTGGCAGAAATCATGCGTTTTGGCCGTGGTATTGCGATTGCTGGTACTCATGGGAAAACCACTACAACCAGTTTGACTGCTTCAGTACTGGCGGCAGCCGGATTGGATCCGACTTTTGTGATTGGTGGCCGGTTAACTGCTGCGGGAACTAATGCCAAGCTGGGTAAGGGAGAATATATCGTAGCCGAAGCGGATGAATCAGATGCGTCATTTCTGTATCTGACGCCTTTGTTTACAGTAGTTACTAATATTGATACTGATCACATGGATACCTATGACCACGATGTGGAGAAACTGCATCAGGCCTTTGTGGACTTTGTGCATCGAATGCCATTTTATGGTAAAGCCTTTCTGTGCATTGACAGCGAACATGTACGCCAGATTCTGCCGCAGATTCAGAAACCTTTTGTGACTTATGGGCTGGATGACAGTGCTGATTTGTATGCAACTAATATTGTTGCTTGTGGTGCGCAGATGCGCTTTGATGTGCACACCCGAAAAAAAGGTATTGAGCCGTTTAGCGTAACGGTTAATATGCCGGGACAGCATAATGTTCTTAATGCGTTAGCAGTGATTGGTCTAGCGTTGGAAATTGGTGTATCTGTACCGGCGATTCAGCTTGGGCTGGAAAGTTTTGCTGGTGTTGGACGCCGTTTTCAGCAATATGGCGATATTTCATTGCCGGAAGGAGGCAAGGCGTTGCTGATTGATGATTATGGTCATCATCCGGTAGAAATGTCTGCAACCATAGCAGCGGCACGTGGTGCTTATCCTGAACGTCGTTTGGTGGTGGCATTTCAGCCTCATCGCTATACACGCACACGAGACCTTTTTGAAGATTTTGTCCAGGTATTAAGTAAAGCCGATGGTGTAGTGTTAACTGAGGTGTATGCTGCAGGTGAAGACCCAATAGTGGCGGCAGACAGTAAAGCATTAATGCGTGCAATTAGAGTATTGGGCAAGGTTGAGCCAATTTATGTGGCAAATGTGGATGAAATAGCATCTACTTTATTAAATGTGTTGCAAGATGGTGATGTTTTGCTCAATATGGGTGCAGGCAGTATTAATAAAGTACCGGCTATGCTTACCGGTATGGCCGCTACGGTAGCGCGCTGAAAAACTACTTTTTATCTAGACTGTAGTCGCAAAAAGAAAAACAGGATTAATTACAGTAATGAATGATTTTGGTAAAGTTGCCGTGCTGATGGGTGGCTTCTCCAGTGAACGTAAAGTTTCACTTGCAAGTGGAGCGGCAATTCTGACTGCTCTGAAAAGTCGTGGTATCGATGCTCATGCTTTTGATCCGTCTGAGCGGCCATTGTCTGAGCTGGTCAGTGCTGGATTTACTCGGGCTTTTAATATTCTGCATGGTTCTTATGGTGAAGACGGAGTAGTGCAGGGTGCATTAGAAGCTTTGGGGATTCCTTATACTGGTTGCGGTGTGGCAGCCAGTGCTCTGGGTATAGACAAATTTCGCAGCCGTCTGGTCTGGCAGGGAGTTGGTTTGCCTTGTGTGCCGTTTATCGTATTACAGGATGACAGTAATTTTGCAGCAGTAGAAGAAGAACTGGGTTTGCCATTGTTTGTTAAACCTGCGGCAGAGGGCAGCAGTGTTGGTGTGATTAAAATTCGGCAGACTGGTGAACTGGCACAGGTTTATCAGCAGCTGAAACAGTATCATGGTGAAATTTTGGCAGAACGAGCAATTGAAGGTGGTGAATATACTTGTGGTATTCTTGGTGAACAGGTATTACCCAGTATACGTATCGTACCGGCAACAGAATTTTATGATTATGAAGCGAAATATCACCGTGATGATACTGAGTATCTGTGCCCATCAGACCTGACTCCGTCAGACGAGCAGTATATGCGTGATTTAACAGCTCGTGCCTTTAAAGCTCTGGGTGGTCGCGGTTGGGGACGTGTTGATTTTCTGCGTGATGTTGATGGTACTATCTATATTTTGGAAGTGAATACTCTGCCCGGCATGACCGGACACAGTCTGGTACCTAAGGCTGCACGTGAAATTGGCTTGAGTTTTGAAGATTTGTGTGTTGAAATTTTAAGTCATGCGACTTTGGGATAATGCGCAAGCCTTAAAACGGCTCTATCGTTGGTTGTATGTGTGTGTGTTCTTCTGTCTGCTGGCTGCGGGCGGGACTTGGCTGGTGCACTCACCTTACTTTCCGGTACGGCAGATTCAGGTAGTACAGCCATTGAAACATTTGCAGTCGGCTGAAATTGAAAAAATCAGCCGTCAGTATTTACAAGGTAATATTTTTACAGTGAATGTCAGTGCAGCGCATGCGGCACTGGTCAAACTGCCATGGGTAGCAAAAGTTCAGGTGAAACGAATATGGCCGGATACTGTACAGCTGGATATTCAAGAACGGGTACCGGTAGCGCGCTGGAATTCACAGCAGCTGGTCGATATGGACGGGCAGATATTTAATGCCTCAGCTCAAGAACAGCTTCCTTTGCTTGTTGGACCCAATAGTTCTGCTCGCTACATGACTGTACATTTGTTAACATTCGAGAGTTTGTTGCAACCGACTGGTTTGCATATTCAAAAATTGCAGTTAAGTGATCGTTCTGCTTGGCAGTTAAGATTAACTAACGGTATTACCCTGCGGCTAGGACGGGAAAAAGCGGAGCAGCGTCTGATTAATTTTGTCTGGGCATGGCAACAAGTTTTGCGAAATCAGGGCAGAAGTATTGATTATGTGGATTTGCGCTATCCGGATGGTTTTGCATTACGATACAGAAATAGAACTGTTTCAGCTCCTGCTGGCGTTAACGCAACAGATGCTGCCACAGCGATGGATCAGCATGAAGCTCCTTTGGATTGATCCAGAACGACCGATTGATTATTTGAATTTAAAGTGATGAGCATGGTTAAAGGAAAAAAATACATCAGTGCACTGGATATCGGCACGTCGAAAGTAATCGCCCTTATTGGAGAGTTACAAGAAGACAATCAGGTCCACATTGTTGGTTTGGGGCAGGCGACATCGCGTGGCTTGAAAGCAGGTATGGTGACCAATATTGAAACTACGGCACAAGCAATCAAACAGGCTATGGAAGAAGCGCAGATGATGGCTGATGTGCCGGTGGGCTGTGTCACAACTGGTATTGCTGGCAATCATATTCGCAGTTTTAATTCGCAGGGTGTGGTAAAGATCAAGGATGGTGAAGTCAGTCAGGCCGATATAGACCGTGCAATTGAGACTGCTAAGGCAGTGAATATTCCGCCAGATCACGATATTCTACACACAGTGGTACAGGAATTTATCATTGACAACCAGCCGGGGGTGCGTGAACCAATTGGTATGAGTGGTGTGCGTCTGGATACGCGTATTCACATTATTACTGGTGCGGTAACCGCCATGCAAAACATTCAGAAATGCGTCAATCGCTGCGGTTTGGAAATCAGTAAAATGATTTTGCAGCCGTTGGCCAGCGGTCAGGCAGTATTGACTGAGGATGAAAAAGATCTTGGCGTGTGTGTGATAGACATTGGCGGAGGCACAACAGATATTGCTGTGTATACTAATGGTGCTATCAGGCATACCGCAGTCATTCCTGTGGCCGGTGATTTAATTACTAAAGATTTAGCTCAGGCGCTGCGTACTCCTCATAGTGCTGCTGAATACATCAAAATCAATCATGGTGTGGCATTGGCCACCATGGATGGTTTAGATGACATGATTGAAGTGCCTAGTGTGGGTGATCGCAATCCACGCCAGATTTCGCGTCGTACATTGGCTAGTGTGATTGGTCCACGTGTGGAAGAAATTCTGGAACTGACATTGAATGAATTGCGTCGTTCCGGTTTCCCTGAAGACGTTCTGACTTCAGGAGTGGTTCTGACAGGGGGCGCATCATTATTGCCGGGTATGGTGGAATTGGCAGAGGATGTGTTTAATCTGCCAGCACGTATCGGTGTACCACAGGAAATGGGTGGTGTGTCAGAGAGGATCCGCAATCCCCGTTATGCTACGGCAATTGGTCTCTTGCAGGCAGCCTGTGAAGATGAAAACAAAACAGATATGCCGGTAGCTGCTGCTACCGAACCTAAAGAGTCATGGATTGGTAAATTACAGGCCTGGTTTAAGAACAATTTTTAACTTAACTCAAATATTAAATGACAGAATTTTTGCGCATTGTATATAAATGTCTATATAATGATAGTTATACAAAGGTCGATGACGTTTATGCACAGATTTTGTCAGGAGACATAAATGCAATTGGTATATGATGTTGTGGAGACAGTAGTCGGTGCTGCAGTTATCAAAGTAATTGGTATCGGTGGCGGTGGCTGTAATGCAATTAATAATATGGTTGAAAATGCAGTTGCCGGTATAGAATTTATCAGTGCTAATACTGACGCACAGTCTTTACAAAATAGTAAAGCTTCAAAACGCATTCAGCTGGGTAATAATTTGACTCGTGGTCTTGGGGCAGGTGCAGATCCAGAAATTGGTCGTAATGCAGCCATGGAAGACCGTGAAGCACTGTCGGATGCTATCCGCGGTGCCAATATGCTATTTATCACCACAGGTATGGGTGGCGGTACCGGTACGGGAGCAGCGCCAGTAGTGGCAGAACTGGCCAAGGAAATGGGCATTTTGACTGTTGCTGTTGTTACCCGTCCATTTGAATATGAAGGTAAACGCATTCAGGTAGCCAGTAACGGAATTGAAGTTCTGAAAAATACCGTTGACTCACTGATTGTGATTCCAAATGATAAACTGATGTCAGCACTGGGTGAAGACGTTAGTATGCGTGAAGCTTTCCGCGCCGCGGATAATGTATTGCGCAATGCTGTAGCAGGTATTTCTGAAGTCATTACTAATCCGGGTATTATCAATCTGGATTTTGCCGATGTGAAAAATGTGATGAGCATTATGGGCATGGCAATGATGGGTTCAGGTTGTGCACATGGTGTTGACCGTGCGCGTATTGCTACCGAGCAGGCTATTGCCAGTCCACTTCTGGATGACGTGACTCTGGATGGAGCGCAGGGTGTGCTGGTTAACATTACTACTGCACCGGGTTGCCTGAAAATGTCTGAATATAAGGAAGTCATGTGCATGATTGATGAATATGCACATGCTGACGCAGCTCTGAAATATGGAACATCTGAAGATGCAAGTATGGAAGAGGGTGAAATTCGGGTAACCATTATAGCTACCGGTCTGCAGGAGCAGAAGGTGTTACACCATCAGCAGCCAAGTAGTTTGCGTGTGTTGCAAACTGTACAGTCTACTGGTACAGAAGATGCTTATCCAGATATTGGTAGTGTGGTGCGTTCTGGACGCAGTGCGCGAAGCATGAATCTGGCTGCTGCTGATTTTTCCAATCAGTCTGTATTGGATGATTTTGAAATTCCGGCAGTTATCCGTCGACAGGCTGATTAATATTCCGATGGTATCAGGGCTGTCCAGAATAAATTCTGGACAGCTTTTTTCATTGTCTGAAAATAAAAACATTTTTTTCAGGCGATATACTATTTTTAAGAATCGAAAAAATATCTGTAACAATTAGAAAATTGTGCCTGTTACTCACATGCATAATCAGACTGTTTACAGAGTCTGTATGGCATAAATTTTGCCTGTAGTTTTAATGTATTAATATCCGCTTTTGGTGTTGCTGATGCCCAGACGCTACCATCTAGTCAAATCAGAAACAGGCAGTTGGGGAATAAGACGAAAATCCCTTACAATAGATTGCCTGAGTAATCTGTTTTAGATAAAAATTTAGTGAAGTCAGAATGATATGAGTGAAGTAATCCAACAATCAGACCGTGGTGACGATTATCTGTTATTGGGGCAGTATGCCGAACGTGCTTACCTTGCCTATGCCATGAGTGTGGTAAAAGGGCGGGCATTGCCTAATGTGGCTGATGGACAGAAACCAGTGCAGCGGCGCATTCTGTACGCAATGAAAGACATGGGACTGGCACATGGAACCAAGCCAGTGAAATCAGCGCGTGTTGTAGGTGAGATTCTGGGTAAATATCATCCACATGGTGACGCGTCTGCCTATGATGCTATGGTACGGATGGCTCAGGATTTTACTTTGCGCTATCCCCTGATTGACGGGATTGGCAATTTTGGTTCACGTGATGGCGATAGTGCTGCCGCAATGCGCTATACCGAGGCGCGGTTAACGCCAATTGCTGAATTAATGTTGTCGGAAATAGACTTGGGTACGGTTGATTTTATGCCCAATTACGATGGTTCTTTTGTTGAACCTACTGTATTGCCAGCGCGATTACCAATGATATTGCTCAATGGCGCTTCTGGTATTGCAGTGGGGTTGGCAACTGAAATTCCTTCACATAATTTACGTGAAGTCAGTGCTGCTGCTGTAGCGTTGTTGAAGCAGCCAGCTCTGGATACAGCTGCACTAATGCAGTATTTGCCTGGCCCAGATTTTGCTGGTGGTGGGCAGATCATTACTTCACCGGAAGATATTCGGGCAATTTATACTCAGGGTAAGGGCAGTATCAGAGTACGTGCACGTTACGAAATTGAAAAACTCGCACGCGGACATTGGCGTGCTATTATCACTGAGCTGCCGCCAGGCATTTCCGCACAGAAAATTCTGGCAGAGATAGAAGAACAAACCAATCCTAAACCCAAAACCGGCAAAAAAAATCTGACGCAGGAGCAGCAAAATACACGTACCTTAATGTTATCACTGCTGGAACGCGTACGTGATGAATCAGATGGACAGGCACCAGTGCGCTTGGTATTTGAACCTAAATCCAGTCGTATGCAACCAGAAGAGTTTATGAATACGTTACTGGCACAAACCAGCCTCGAAAATAACGTGCCGATAAATCTGGTTATGATGGGGCAGGATAATAAACCGGCACAAAAAAATCTATACCAGATTCTGCGCGAATGGCTGGATTTTCGTATCCTGACTGTTACCCGGCGCTTGCAATATCGATTGCAGCAGGTAGAAAAACGCATTCATATTCTGCAAGGTAGGCAGAAAGTTTTCTTGCATATTGATGAAGTGATTCAGGTTATCCGTGAGTCAGATGAACCAAAACATGAGTTGATGTCTACGTTTGGTTTGAGCGAAGTACAGGCGGATGATATTCTGGAAATCCGTTTACGCCAGCTAGCCAGACTGGAATGGATTAAGCTGGAAACAGAGCTGAACAAGTTACAACAGGAGCATGAGCAGCTAACTATATTGTTGCAGGACGAAAAAGCCAAAAAACGTCTGATTGTCAAGGAAATTGAAGCAGATACTAAAGTTTATGGTGATGACAGGCGTACTCTTATTCAACCTGCTGAACGAGCCACATTGACGCAGACTACTGCTGACGAACCTGTGACGCTGGTATTATCTCAGAAAGGCTGGTTGAAAACGCGAGTTGGGCATAATCTGGATCTAAGCCAGACTACTTTTAAGGAAGGTGATGCTCTATTGCAGGCGGTGGAAGGACGTACAGTATGGTCGGTCATATTACTTGATTCACATGGACGTGCTTACAGCGTGGATGCAGCCAGTATTCCCGGTGGACGTGGTGATGGTGTGCCAGCCAGTTCGTTGGTGGAACTGGGTAAAGGAGCGAAAATAGTGGCTATGATCAGTGCGTTACCTCAACAACACTATGTACTTGCCAATAGCGGCGGATATGGTTTTGTGGTTGCATTCAAGGATCTGGTTAGTCGCACTAAAAACGGTAAGGTAGTAATGACCATCAATGATGGTGAAACATTGTTGCCACCACTTCCAGTACTGGCCGACTGTCTGGCTACCACGAGTAATACACAGCTTATAGCCGTTTCCAGCGCTAAGCGTTTGCTGGCTTTTCCGCTGCATGAACTAAAAATTATGGCCAAAGGCCGTGGTTTGCAGATTATGAGTTTGCCTGCTGATGAAAGTCTGCATTATTTTGTGCTGACAGATTCAGCAGAATTTATGCTGGAAACACAGGGTAAACGCGGCGGGCGCTATCAGGAAATTTTACGCGTGCAGGATATCAGCAATAAGCGTGGACATAAAGGCAAAGAATTAAGCGTTACTGGTGATATTGTTGCTGTATATGGCAACTTGAATAACGGAAATTAAGCTGGTATGAATGCCCGCATAAATGGTTGGCCGCAATATCTGGACAGGCTTTCAGCCCTGCTCAATATTGCCCGCGTGAGCCTGCTGTTTTCCATCATGACGTTTTACGTGCTGACCCGAAGTATGGATGATCCGGATCTGGCCGTACCGATATTCAATAAAATTGAACTTTATAGCTGGGCAATACTGTATGGATTGCTGATATTGTTTTCCATGCTGGTGCCGCGCTGGCAGAACCAACCGGATGCGCTGCCAAATGTTAATGCGGTTGTAGACATCACTATGATTGCTTGGCTGATGAGCATGGGTGGCGGTGTTGATAGTGGTTTTGGTATTTTGCTGTTGCCATTTGTAGGTTCCGCCTGTTTATTCAGCCGTGGCCGTTATCCGATGATTTATGCAGGCTATGTAACTTTATTGATTATTATCATCACATGGTTGCAGATAAGTCGCGATGATTTTGAAAACATCAGTATGCGGGTATGTACCATCGCCATCATGCTGATAGCTGCTGTCTATTTTGTGGCCGGACTGACTGCTTATGTTGCTACTTCACTGGCGCGTTCGCAAGTCTTGCAATATCAGCAATCGCAAATGCTGGACAGTTACCGCCACTTGCTTGATCGTGCTTTTAATTATGTACAGGAGGGTGTGGTAGTACTGGATGAAAGTGGTCTGGTGTGGTTAATTAACCGTAAAGCGCAAAATTATTTCCCGATGCTGGTAGTGGATGCACGCACTGCATTATTTCGTCAGGTGATGCATTACTGGCACACGGAGCAGAAAAATATTTTTGAGATGAACTGTACGCTGAATGGATGGCCGATGCGGATACATGCGCGACTGCTACAGGAGGCCAATACTCCTTTATTGATGCTGTCGATGCGCTCACGTACGGAAATCGATCAGGAATCTATGGCAATCAAACTGGCGTCATTAGGACAATTAACTGCTAATCTGGCACATGAAATCCGTAACCCGATGTCTGCGGTACGTCAGGCCAATGAATTGTTGCAGGAAGAAGAACGCGATCCGGTACGATTGAAACTGTTTCATATTGTGGATAATAACATCAGCCGTATTGATAAAATGCTTGAAGATATCAACATGCTGAATAAGCGTGATAAAAAGAATAAACAGGCAATTGATTTGCATGTTTTCTGGTCTGCATTTGTGCAGGAATTTGTGCTGATTAAGCCACAGGCTGTAAATTGTATTCAGTTACAAGCTGACAGTGGTCATTTGATTGTCTGGTGTGACTCAGTACATTTACAACAGATTATGTGGAATTTGATGAATAATGCTTGGCGCCACAGCTTGAAAGATAAACAGGCTATTCGGGTTGTAATACACAAGCATGAGCAGCAGAAAATTTCGATTACGGTAATAGATAATGGTGCTGGTGTAAGTGCTGAAAACCAATTGCACCTATTTGAGCCGTTTTTTACAACTGAAGCCAGCGGTACTGGGCTGGGGCTATATGTAGCACGTGAACTTGCTCAGGCCAATCATGGCCAATTAAATTATCGCTCGCAGTTGAATGGATTTGAGCTGACATTACCAAGGATGGTTGATGAATAGTCACATTGATTTAAAAAAGCCGGTACTGGTGATAGACGACGAAGCTGATATTCGTGATTTAATGGAATTAACTCTGGTTAAAATGGGTTTATCCGTACAAACTGCTGCGGGTGTGGCTGAAGCCAAAAAGGCTTTACGTAACCATGCTTTTTCACTGGTACTCACGGATATGCGTATGCCCGATGGTTCAGGTCTGGAGATTGTTGATTATATTACAGCCCAGAATCTGGATATTCCGATTGCTGTGATCACGGCTTATGGCAATGCTGAACAGGCTGTAGAGGCACTGAAAAATGGTGCTTTCGATTATTTGCAAAAACCGATTACTCTGGCACAACTGCGTACTTTGGTTAAGTCTGTGCTTACAATTAATAATGAAGTTGCAGAAATCGAACCAACCAGCAAAATGGCAACGGCTCCAAAGCAGTCTGAGAAAAAACTGAAAAATGAAACAGTTTCTGACAAAATCTGCGAAACACCAGTATGTGAGCGCTTACTGGGTAATTCGCCCTTAATCGCTGAAGTGCGGCAACTTATCGGTAAACTGGCTAAAAGTAATGTACCGGTATATATCGCGGGGGAATCCGGCAGTGGTAAAGAACAGGCAGCACGTAGTATTCATGAGCAGTCGGAACGCAGAGATAAAGCGTTTGTTGCAGTAAATTGTGGAGCAATACCGGAAGCTCTGATGGAGAGTGAATTTTTTGGCTATAAAAAAGGCAGCTTTACCGGTGCCGATGCCGATAGAGTAGGTTTTTTTCAGCATGCTGATGGTGGTACCTTATTTCTGGACGAGGTAGCTGATTTGCCATTATCGATGCAGGTTAAACTGTTGCGTGCCATTCAGGAACGTGCAGTGCGCCGGATTGGCGAGATGGAAGAAAAGCATGTTGATGTCCGTATTATCTGTGCAACACATAAAGATTTAAATGCTTTGGTGGAGTCGGGGCAGTTTCGTCAGGACTTGTTTTACCGTCTGAATGTGGTATCAATTATCATGCCGCCTTTACGTGAATTACGTGATGATTTACCGCAGTTGATTCATGTTTTGTTACAACGGATTTTGCACGATGAAACCATGATATTGACTGCTGCTGCTGAAAAAGCACTGTTGCAATATAGCTATCCCGGCAATTTTAGAGAGCTGGAAAATATTCTGGAACGAGCCATTGCCCTATCAAAAAACCATGTTATAGAGGTTGATGATCTACAGATTCATAGCCACCAGCTGGATGCACAGTGTACTGCATCTATAGACAGTACCAGCAACTTATTGTCAGATAGTCATGGATTGTCACAGGATTTTCAGTTTGGACATACGCAGATACAGGATTATCTGGACGACGTGGAACGACAAATTTTACAGCAGGCATTAGTAAAAACCCGCTATAACCGCACGCAGGCAGCCAAATTGCTCGGTATCAGCTTTCGGTCTATGCGTTACCGGATGGAACGATTGGGTGTTGCCTGATGACACAACCACTGGTTTTAACTGGTCAGATAGCAAACATGGCGAATCTGCACATTTCCTTGAGAAACTTGTTTACTACTGAAAAGCTACAGTATCAACCGCAGCCACCTGCTCAGGGATTGTATCTGCTGTACGAAGACAACGGTCTTGCTCTGGCTAAAGCGGGACATAAGGGTGTGGTTCGTGTGGATTTTGTACAGGGTACGGCACGGCATCGGCGCCTGTTTGGCGGGGGGGAGTTATTGGCACGTGCGATTCAGGCTAAAAGTCAGCCAGTTGTATGGGATGCAACCGGCGGCTTAGGACGTGATGCGTTTGTAATGGCATCATTGGGCTTAGAGATTGTGGTGTTTGAACACAATCCCTATGTCCATGCCTTGCTGGCAGATGGTTTGCAGCGCGCACTGGCAGATGAGCAGACAGCACAGATAGCTCAGCGGATTAGTTTGCATTATGGCAATATTGTTTTGTTGGAAAAGGAGCAAAAGCAGATACCATTACCGGATGTGGTGTATCTGGACCCGATGTATCCGCAAAAGCAGAAATCGGCAGCAGTAAAAAAGGAAATGGTCTATTTTCATGATTTGCTTGGCACTGCTGATGCGCATAATGATCAAGCTTTACTGCTAGCCGCACAAAAATTTGCCCGAAAGCGGGTTGTGGTTAAACGGCCGGCTAATGGTGTAGTTCTGGCAGAAAAAACACCAGCATTTCAGTATTTAGGCAAAACCACGCGATTTGATGGGTATTTGCCTTTATAAATTAAGAAAAAATACTTTTTTGAATATCAGAATTATTTATCTGGCAATATATTTTGCGTGGGGAACAATTACAGATGGCTAGAAAAGTATGGGCATACGCTAAAGATAAGAATCATCAATTTATCTATGAAAAGCAATCAGAGCAGCTGAAAATCTTTTATATCTGGGATATTCTCAGATTAAAAGAACGAAATCCAGAGGAATATAAAGAACTTAAGTTTTATTCTACTGAATTTGATGAAATCAACCGACTAGAGTTAACTGTATCTGAACACGGTTTTTTTAGGTATAAATCTGAACAAATTGATGAAGAGACTAAAGAATCAATTTATCATTCTACAGCTATGCTGATATTAATGGAAATGTCTCAAATCAATTTCACTATTGATAATGATAACTATTATTTTACTTTCTCAAAATTTTTAGTTGAACCATGTCTGCGGTTTAAACATTTTGATAAGGATGAAGAAAAGTACTATCCGGATCTTGTTGGTTATTTTTCTGCTGATTGTGAATTATATGATAAATGGCATGGATGTTTGGCAATAGAAGTTGTTTTTACAAATAATTGTTATTCTAAAAAAATAAATTCATTTGAAAAAAATCATATTCCTATCATTGAAGTAAGTATGTCCAAAAAATTAAAGCTTGAAACGGAATTTTGTGGCGAAATAAAATTCTGCGTGGCAGATGTTGAAGCATATTATTATGCACTGAAAAAAATATTTGCTAAAAAAGTTTTTGGAAAAATTCGTTCTGATCCAGTATCAAATAAATTTTATAAAGATAAAGTAGCCAGTTTAGAAAATTCATTTGCACAGGAATTACTTGCACTGGAGAGTAGACAAGAATTATATAAAGAAGAAAAGCTGAAATTAGAAGGGCAGTTTAATCATTTAAATTTAAAATATGAAAAAATGAAAGCTGAAATGTCTAACCTGCAAAGCTTGCTGGAACAAATGAAACAAAGAGAATGGAGTTTGAATAATAAGTTAAATTTTTATAAAACAATGGGATTTTGGCAGAAGTTAAAACAGTTGTTTCAAATCTCAGTTGATTAAATGATAAGGCCGCTTACAGATAAAGCAGCCTTAATGATTTCTGATATATCAGACATGATTATATTATTCAAAAAGTGTAACCTATTTGAACTTCTTCTGCACCAATCAATTCAGTGATTAATTGCAGTAACGGGCGCAATTGATGATAACGGCGGCTGGTCTTACGCAAGTATTTCAGGAAACGATGAATTTCACCGCGGTATTTGTCTTTACCATCACGGTAATACAAGCGGGCAAAGATACCGGCTACTTTCAGATGACGCTGAACACCCATCCATTCAAAGTCACGGTAAAACTGGTCAAAATCAGTATGTACCGGCAGTCCGGCAGCCCGTGCTTTTTCCCAGTAGCGGATAACTATATCAAGGACGAATTCTTCGTCCCATTCGATAAAGGCGTCGCGTAATAACGATACCAGATCATAAGTGATCGGGCCATATAATGCATCCTGGAAATCCAGAATACCGGGACGGTCACGGGTGAGCATAATGTTGCGTACAATGTAATCGCGATGCACATAAACCTGTGGCTGCGCCAGAATAACAGGTAGAATGGCAGTAACTGTCTGTTGCCATAGTTGTTGCTGCTTTTCACTTAAAGACAAACCAAGTTCTTTCTGAACATACCACTCAGGAAAGAGTTGCATTTCACGCTTTAACACAGCTTCATCATACACAGGAAGCTGATCAGGAAGACTGGCTATTTGCAGTTTGATGAGTTCATCAATCGCTTCCAGCAATAATACTTTATGTACTTCAGGACGTTTATCAGCTTGTAATGCAGTCAGATAGGGGATATTGCCAAAGTCTTCCAGTACCATAAATCCCTGTTGTTCATCTGCATGATAAATTTCCGGAACATTGATGGCCTGAAAAAGCTTCTGTACTTTCATATAAGGTTGGATATTCATTTTGTCCGGCGGTGCATCCATACAGATTACTGTACGGCCATCGTTAAACTCGGCGCGGAAATAACGACGGAAATCGGCATCGGCGGCAGCGAAACTTAGAATAAAATTCTGTTGCGGATAGCAGGCATATAACCATTTTTTTAGTTCGAATTCTCGTTGCATGGCATTTTTCAGGTTAAAATAAACGCTATTTTAACTGGCAAAGCCGTTAAGGTGATACATTGTCCTACTTATTCTCTCCCAAACCATTGGTTCTGGCATTAACAACGGTTTTTTGTGTCTTACCCGGACTTGCTTTTGCAGCTTCTCCTTTGTCTATGGGCGAAGGCAATGTCTGTACAGCACCGCAGCGTCCTAAAAATTTTGTCAAACCAGTTAAGAACAGTGGCGAAGCCTACCCTGGCACCGATGTTACACGGGTAGTAGCTGATGATGTCAACGGCCAGTCACAGGTTCAGGTACATGCCAAAGGCAATGTCATTATCGAGCGTAATGATGTTACTCTGAATTCAGACTGGGCTGATTATGATCAGCAAACCCAAATTATTAAAGCCGGCGATCACTTTACGCTGGATAATGGTCAGGGGCGTGTTACCGGCGAGCATGTGACTTATGACATGGGTAAAAGTACAGGTGTTGGTGACGCTGGCCGCTTTGAGATGGAAAAGGATAACCGACGTCTGCAGGGTGTTGGTGATGAGATACAGATGGGGGGTAAAAATCGCTACCGTCTGCAAAGTGCTAAATTCAATACCTGTAATCCGGGTGACGACAGCTGGTATATCCGTTCTGGCAGTATTGATCTGGATTACGATAAAAATGTTGGTGTGGCGCGTAATGCAACGCTGGTATTTGGCGGGGTACCTCTGTTTTATACACCGTGGATTGATTTTCCGTTAAACGGCAGTCGTAAAAGTGGTTTTCTGGCACCTACCATCAAGGGTGGTTCTGATGGTTTTGAATTGATGACACCCTACTACTTGAATCTGGCACCGAACTATGATGCGACTATTCGTCCACATTTTATCAGTAGTCGTGGCATGCAGCTGGGTGGTGATTTTCGCTATCTTCAATCTAAATATCAGGGGCAGCTCAGTGCCGATTGGGTGCCGAGTGATCAGAAAAGCAGCCATAAAAATCGTGCAGAAGTTGATTTCACTCATACCCAGCAACTGGCAAAGGGTTTAACCGGAGGTATCGATTACCATCAGGTTTCGGATGATGATTATCGGCGTGATTTCTGGCATGGTGACAGTGGTAGCGTTAATCTGAACCGGCAGGCATGGCTGAATTATCAGCAGGATTTATGGGGTGGTATTTTTGATGGCAATTTAATGGTACAGAAATACCAAACTCTGGCTTCTACCAGTGGCTATAAAGATCAGCCCTATTCGCGTTTACCTCGCCTGTCTGCTAACTGGAGCCGTTATTTTGGCAATCATTACGCAGTTAATGTATATGCAGAGGCAACCCGTTTTGAAGGTCGAGAAACTGGTCATCAAGACTGGATGTTTAAATATCCCAACGGCACTCGTCTGGTATTATTGCCAACATTTACGGCCGACTATGCCAACAACTGGGGCTTCGTTCGGCCAAAACTGAGTTTTCATGCCACTCATTATGATATAAGCAGGCAAAATAATCAGGATAGTCGCAGTATGGATCGGGCTGTGCCAGTACTCAGTGTAGACTCGGGTATGACGTTTGAACGTTTGTGGAAAACCCACCGTTTGCATAAAGGCTTTATCCAGACACTGGAACCACGCCTGTTTTATACCTATATTCCAGAACGGAATCAGAACGATATACCGCTGTTTGATACTGCAGAAAACAGTTTTACTTACGACCAGCTATTCCGTGAAAACCGCTATTCCGGTCAGGACAGAATCAATGCGGCCAACTTTCTGACTACTGCACTGCAATCACGTGTGTACGACAGTACCAATGGTATTGAACGCTTTGCTGCCGGTATTGGTCAGCGTTTTTATTTCCATGATGATAATGTTAAACTGAATGACAATACCCCAAAAAATAAAGAACGTAAACGTTCGGATATAGTGGCTTTTGGTCGTGCTGCACTAAGTAATCACATTACGGCTGAATCCAATTGGCATTACAATCAGGATCTGAAAACATCTGAAAGTTATAATTTTGGTATCCGCTATACACCAAAACCGGGTAAAACCGTTAGCGTACGCTACAAATATGGTCGTGATGAAAATTTATATGATGATGTTTATGGCAAAATACGTGCAATTGATGTAGGCATGCAGTGGCCTTTAACCCATAATTACTATCTGGTTGCCAGACAAAACTACGATTTTAATCACAGTATCACCTTGAACCAAACAGTTGGTTTTGAATACCAGAGTCCATGTCAGTGCTGGAGTGCTGGTCTGGTTGGTACACGTTATACTGATGATTACAAGAAACGCAAAACCGCCGTATTATTTCAATTACAGCTGCGCGACCTGACAGGAGTAGGTAACGGGCCACTCAATCAGCTCAGCTCGCAAATTCCCGGTTACAGCAATACTTATGAGGTAAAACATTAATGAAACCCATACATTCCTGGCTGACAGCAACTATGCTGGCTGTAGCCTTACCATCAGCATTTGCGCTGGATATCAAACCAGTTGATCACATTATTGCTGTTGTCAATGATGATGTGATTACACGACAGGAGCTGGATCTGGTTACTGCCCAGATGCGTTCACAATTGCCAGCAGATAAAAATATCAACACTGCTAATTTGCAACAGCAGGCATTAGCACAGTTGATACGTAAAGATTTATTGGTGCAGGCAGCCAAACGTGCCAATATCCGCCTGAGTGACGCTGATATAAACGAAGCAATTGAACAGTTTGCAACACAACGGAACATGAGTGTTAAAGAGCTGATTCAGCGTATTGCTAAAGAAGGTATAAACGAAAATCAGTTACGTCGTACCATGACTGAAAACCTGCTGGCACAGAAAATTGAACAGAGTGAAGTAATGGGTAAAAGTCAGGTAAGTGATGCAGAAATTGATGATGCCATTGCCCGGGCACAGCAGGAAGGTCGGCAATTGCCGCCGCCAGTTACTGCCTATTCCTATCATGTACAACATATTTTGTTGAAAAACGATAACGATATCACGCGTAAATTGATTGAACAGATTGCGCAGCAAGCACGTTCTGGCGCTTCATTTGAACAGCTGGCACGGCAATATTCTCAAGATGGCAGTGCGCAAAATGGAGGTGATCTGGGCTGGATTATTGACGGTGAAACTGTGCCACCATTTGAAGCTGCAATGAAATCATTGCAGCCTGAACAGGTATCCTTGCCCGTACGTACCCAGTTTGGCTGGCATGTGATTCGACTGGTAGCCGTGAGAAGTAACGACAGCCCAGCAGAGCGCCAGCGTAATGGTATGCGGGCGGTGCTGGTACAGGAAAAGCGCGAAATTTTATTACAGAACTTCCTGAAACAGTTGCATGATCAAGCTTACATCAATATCCGTCCTCTGGACTAATGCTTCTGAAGTAGACTAGGTCACACAATTTGCAGTCAGTATCCGCAATCACGCTTTGAGGTCTGGCTGCAAACGATGTTTCTATATGATGCCCCAGTATCGAAGGCAGACAGAATACTGAATATGAATCACATGAATAACCAGCCAGTTATTGCTGTTACCAGTGGTGAACCAGCAGGCATCGGCCCTGACATTTGTCTGGATCTGGCAACCTGTGATTTACCGGTACGCATAGTGGTACTGGGGGATATGCAGCTATTGCAGGAGCGAGCAGCACTACTAGGTAAAAATATCACCATCCAGCCTTATCAGCCTGATTGTTGTAAACCTGTATCTGAGATACTCGAAGTATGTCATATTCCAGTTCAGATAGCAGCGCAAGCAGGAGTATTAAATGCGCACAATGCCACTTATGTATTGCAACTTCTAGACAGGGCGTACATCGGCATTCAGCAGGGTGAATTTGCTGCCATGGTGACTGCTCCGGTGCATAAGGGAATCATCAATGACAGTGGTATTCCTTTTAGTGGTCACACAGAATATCTGGCCGCCAAAAGTGCAACGTCACGGGTAGTAATGATGCTTGCTGGCGGTGGTTTGAAAGTGGCACTGGCTACGACTCACTTACCGCTACGAGATGTAGCAGATACCCTGACAGCAGAGCTGTTAACTGAAGTATTAACTATTCTGCATCATGATTTGCAACAAAAATTTGGCTTGCTACAGCCACGCATTCTGGTTGCGGGGCTTAATCCACATGCAGGTGAGGGTGGCCATCTGGGACATGAGGAAAACAGCATAATTACTCCGGTAATCTGCCGGTTACAGCAGCAAGGAATGAAAATTACCGGACCATTTCCGGCAGATACTCTGTTTCAGCCTTTTATGCTCAAGCAAACTGATGCTGTTCTGGCGATGTATCATGATCAGGGTTTACCAGTATTAAAATATGCAAGTTTTGGTGAGGGTGTGAATATTACTTTGGGATTGCCTTTTATCCGTACTTCGGTGGATCATGGCACCGCTCTGAGTCTTGCCGGTACTGGTAAAGCTACCAGTAGCAGCCTGTTTGCTGCTATTGATGTCGCAGCTGATATGATCCGGCACTGGAAGTCTGATTAGTATGGCCATCCGTATTTGATAAATACGGGCAGACATCATAAAATCTAAATTGCTATACGGCATGGGAAATCTCAATATGGCTACGCCGTTTATTGAAATGAAAGATGTGGTCTTCGCTTATGGCGATCGCCCCATTCTGAAAAACATTAATTTTAAACTGGATCAGGGTAGCTTCACTGCTATCATGGGTAGTTCCGGTAGTGGTAAAACTACACTGCTGCGACTGATTACAGGTCAGATTACCGCGCAGCAAGGACAAGTACTGATTAATGGACGCGATATTGCCAAATTTAGTCGTGAAGAGCTATATCATCACCGGCGCAATATGGGTGTATTATTTCAGTTTGGTGCCTTATTCACAGATTTATCTGTTTTCGATAATGTGGCCTTTCCGATGCGCGAACACACGGATTTGCCCGAGAGTATGATTCATGATCTGGTAATCATGAAGCTGAATGCAGTTGGTTTGCGTGGGGTAGAAAGTTTAATGCCATCCGAACTGTCTGGTGGTATGTCACGCCGGGTAGCTTTGGCACGTACAATTGCACTGGATCCAGCGTTGTTGTTATATGATGAACCATTTACCGGACTAGATCCGATTTCACTTGGCGTGATAGCCAGTCTGGTAAGTAAAATCAATAAAGCTTTGCAAACCACCAGTGTCATGGTCACACACGACATTCAGCAATCTCTGGAGATTGCCAGCCATGTAGTATTTCTGGCACATGGAGAGATTATTTTTTCTGGTTCGCCCCATGAGATGCGTGAACTGGATTCACCATGGGTAAATCAATTTATTCATGGTCAGGCTGACGGGCCGGTAGCATTTCGGTATCCGGTAACCACCACCTTACAACAGGATTTAGATATCGCGTGATGAAAGCAATCGAGCAACTGGGTGCAAAAACCCTGAGTTTTATCCAGCATCTAGGGTGTGCAACATTGTTCCTGTTTGCCGCCCTGTTGCGTAGTGGAACAGTTTTACGTCGCCCTGGCCTGATGGTTCGGCAAATGTATTTTTCCGGAGTTCTCTCCATCATCATTATTGCTGTATCTGGGCTCTTTGTCGGTATGGTGCTGGGCTTGCAGGCCTATACACAGCTGGCCAAATTCAAATCAGCCGATATCCTTGGCTATATGGTGGCTGCTGCTATGTTGCGGGAACTGGGGCCCGTTCTTGCGGCGATTCTGTTTGCCAGTAGTGCCGGTGGCGCAATGACTAGTGAAATTGGTTTGATGAAAACCACTGAGCAGTTGGAAGCAATGAATGTAATGGCTATTGATCCAGTGGCACGGGTAGTAGCGCCCCGCTTCTGGGCTGGTGTGCTTTCCATGCCCTTACTGGCCTCTATATTCAATGTGGCTGGTGTATATGGTGCTTATTTGATTGGCGTAAAATATTTTGGTATGGATACCGGTGTATTCTGGGGGCAAATGCAGAATAATCTGGATTTTTATTATGATGTAGTGAATGGTCTGATTAAATCCCTGGTGTTTGGCGTGGTAGTCACTCTGATTGCGGTTTATCAGGGCTTTTATGCAAAGCCTACTTCAGAAGGCATTTTGCGTGCCAATACACGTACCGTAGTATCCAGCTCCCTGACCATTCTGGCAGTGGATTTTATGCTGACAGCTCTGATGTTTACCAAATAAGATACGGATTAACAGGGTATTGATATGAAAAAAAACAGTCTGGAAATGCTGGTTGGTCTATTTGTTCTAATAGGCATAGCAGCAATTCTATTTTTATCTTTTCGCGTAGCTGGTGGTAATGGCATTGGCTCTTCCCAGCCAACATATACTTTATCAGCTTCATTTAGCGATATTGGCGGGCTGAAAGCACAGGCGCCAGTCAAAGCTGCCGGCGTGGTGGTGGGACGGGTAGACAAAATTGTGCTTGATCCCAAAACTTATTGGGCTAAAGTGACTTTAAAAATTGATAAGCAGTACCAGTTTAGTACTGATACTTCTGCGCAGATTCTGACTTCTGGCTTACTTGGCGATCAGTACATAGGGCTGGAGCAGGGCGGAGACCCAGATAATCTGGTGGATGGTGATACCATTACTATTACCAGTTCTGCTTTAGTACTGGAACAATTAATCGGCAAATTTATGACTAGCTTCGCCGAAGGCAATGCCAAAAGCGACAACAAAAAAATAGACAGTACTGCTGCTCCTGTCACTGAGTAACAGGGATGGCTGCTGCACAAACAATGAATTTAATTGAAGGACTACACAATGAAACTGAATAAATCTACACTACTTGGTGTGTTAAGCATTGGCATTATGAGTATTAGCATGGCATTTGCTTCGCCACAGCAGGCTGTAAGCCAGCTAAAGGATAATGCTACTCAGGTATTGGACATATTGAGTTCAGCTAATGGCAAAAATGACGACCAAGTGCGCCGTCAAGCAGAAAATTATGCCATTCCTTATTTTGATTTTGAACGTATGACTGCACTGGCTGTGGGGGCACCATGGCGTACAGCTACTCCCGCACAACAGCAGGCGTTAACTCAGGAATTTAAAACTCTGTTGATTCGTACCTACTCCGGTACTATGCTGAAATTCAGAAATGCCAAAGCAAACGTTTATAGTAATCCAGTAGTTAATAAAAACGGGCGTGAAATCATTGTGCGCGTGGATATTACTACACCAAACAGCAAACCGGTACGCATGGATTACACCATGTATCAGGCTGGTAGTATGTACCGTATTTACAATGTTGCAGTTGAAGGTGCCAGTCTGGTAACGGTATATCGTAATCAGTTTAATCAAACCATCAACCAAAAAGGTATTGATGGACTGGTAGCTGATTTGCGTGCCAAAAACAGTAAATAACTATGCAAACCACCGTGCAGGGTAAAACCCTGATGATTCACGACAAGGTCACCGTGAGTACAGTAAAAGAAATCGATTACAAACGATTTTGTGACTGTATCCAGAATGGGAACATTGAAAAAGTGGATGTCAGTGGTGTAATTGAAGCCGATTCAGCGTGTGTAGCCTTATTAGTGGCTGCGAAACGATTGGCGCACAGACAGAAATTCATGTTGCACATCGCCGGTGTGCCAGCAGGACTGATTACCCTGATGGCACTCTATGGTGTAGAGGAATCATTACAATGAGTAAAAAAAGGTTGCTGTCAGCAACACTGCTGTTATTCCTTAGTCAGGTGGGCTGGGCCGAAGAACAGTCCTATAAAGACCCGTACGAAGGATATAACCGAGTGATGTTCAATATTAACGATCATCTGGATCGTTATATCATGACTCCGGTGGCGCGTGGCTATCGGAAAGTGACACCGTCACCCGTACGTACAGGAGTAAACAACTTTTTCAATAATCTGCGTGATGTGGTGAGCTTTGGCAGTAATCTGCTGCGGCTGGATATTGAAAAGGCCAGTACAGATTTTGTACGCGTTGGCATCAATACCACTTTTGGTTTAGGCGGCTTGCTGAATATTGCTGATGCTGGCCAGATTCAAAATAACAAAAATACACTTGGTGATACTTTTGCCTCATGGGGTTGGAAAAACAGTAATTACTTTGTTTATCCGATTTTCGGGCCCTCAACTGTACGCGACAGCATTGGCAGCACCATTACAGATGTGTTTCCGATAGAAGATGCTATCTTCAAGGATAAGACTGTGCGCTGGAGTGTTGCCGGTTTAAATGGTATTGCTACACGTGAGGCGTTACTGGATGTAACCGACAGCCTGAATGATGCTGCGTTGGATCGCTATACCTATATGCGTGATGTGTATATGAAACTGCGTAACAAGCAAGTGGGTGGCACATTATTTCCTGATGATGATGACGATGATGATGATATCGATAGTCTGGTGGCACCGGATAATAATAACACCAGTGCACAGCCGGCATCGGTACCGACAGTCAAATCTGAAAGGGCAGCGGAAATAAACTCTGCGCTGATCGGCAGTACGCCAGTAACAACTGAACCTGCACCGACTAAATTTGCAGACACTACCCTACCTACTGAGGCAGCCTCAGCAAATCAGTCATACTGGAATGTCTATTAAGCACTAGTGCAGGCATAGTCTAAATTTAAGTCAGTAACTGAAATTCAAGTTGTATTACAAACAGGAATGCAATCATGTATGAAGTTAACCGCAGCGTATTTTTGCTTGTTCCGCTTGAGCCATTTTGGGCATGGTTGCAAAACTTGCCTGATATTGATTTGGAGCAATTATCACTAGAGGTTTTGCAGCAGGATGCCAATGCCTATCTGACTTCTGCCTGCGAAGATATTGATGAACTGTGGGCGGAAATTGAACAGCGTTATCAGGATATCTTTGCCGCTGAACTGGCAGACTGGTGCGAAGATGAAGGTTTATGGCCAACTTTAAGCTTTGATAATTTTAAGGATTGGTTTGGTGTACAGATTTCAACAGTGATAACTGATCTGGCACAGGAAGAACTGGCACGTGAAGCATTTGTACCAATCTCTCTGAATTAAACCTGTATTATTACCTTTGCCAAAAAAGCCAATGTTAAACATCGGCTTTTTTGTATTAAAAAGTTGTTTGATACATTTTTATTACTCTGCATTAAAAAATTATTCTGTTAAATTGCAAATTAACTGCATAATCTTTAATATTTATAACATTAATTAAAATATTAAACTACAATTGTATACAATCAACTTTAATACTAGTTATATGCCGTACATAATCGGAATTAATTCATATGCAGCACAGGAGTAAAACTGTATCGCGACGCCAATTGTTACTATCTGGCAGCGCCGCCGTACTTGGTGTAGCCATGCCATGTATGGTACAGGCCGGCGCACAACGTGAAGAAACCCTTTCTGACGATGTGGCTTCTATCATGCGCAATGCAGTCAATAGTGTTAATCCACCGCGACTAATTTTTGCTTCTCCAGCAGAAGCTAGTCGTTGGTTAAAAGCCATGTCGGCACGACTAACGCCATATGTCCCGGATGAGCATGCGCGGAAGCGTTTACTAACTAATATCCAGTATGAAGCAATGCGTGCTGGTCTGGATACACAGGTAGTATTAGGTCTGATAGAAGTAGAAAGCCGTTTCCGCCAATATGCTATTTCTGGAGTAGGAGCGCGAGGACTGATGCAGGTAATGCCATTCTGGGTAAGGCAGATTGGTCGACTAGAACATAACTTATTCGATATTCGCACTAACTTACGTTATGGCTGCACCATCCTGCGTTATTATCGAAACCGAGAGAATGGTAATATGGTAAGAGCACTGGCGCGTTATAATGGTAGCTTGGGTCGTACTACTTATTCAAATGCTGTTATCAGTGCTTGGCAACGGCACTGGCAATGGGCGTAACAAATACATCTTGTAACAAAGATAATCTTTTCAACACGGGTTGTCTGGAAAGACCACCTGTATTCATTATTAGGAAACCACCATGTCTGTTAATAAAGTCATCCTGGTTGGTCGTTTGGGTCGAGACCCTGAAACGCGATATATGCCTAGCGGCGATGCAGTAACAAACTTCTCCATAGCTACTGATGAACAGTGGCGTGACCGTAATGGTGAACGCCAGACGCGTACTGAGTGGCACAACATTACCTTGTTTGGCAAACTGGGTGAAATAGCTAGCCAGTATCTGCGTAAAGGTAGTCAGGTGTATATCGAAGGCCGTATTCAAAGCCGTAAATACAGTGGTAAAGATGGTATTGAACGCACTGCTTACGACATCATCGGCAACGAAATGAAAATGCTGGGCAGCCGTAATGATGGTGCCAGTGCCGGTGGTGGCTATGATCAGACGGGGGGTAGTGCTGATTATACTCAAGGCGGTAATTACAGTCAGGGCGGTTACGATGCTGCACCTGCTGCTTCCAATCCACCACCGGCAGCACCACGCCGTCAGGCACCACGGCCAGCACCCACACCGGCACCGGTGGATGATATCGATGATGATATTCCATTTTAATAATATAAAATTGATTAAGAATCAATTTCTGGCTGAATCAGCCGGATAAATTGATTTTTGGTAATCTTTCGCCTTTCAGATGTATATTTGAAGGGCGTTTTGTTTTATATGGACAGACGCTAATACTCAGATTAGAAATTTATGAACCTTTTTATTTACTGCAAACTGAACCCGAATCGTAACCGATTAGTATAGTAATTAGCTTTAATCATCATTTACTGGTATCTATGCAATATTGTTATACGCTAAAACCTGTATCTTGATCAGGCTGATTGTATCTAATATGTCACTATTCCCTAAAATAGTACAGTCCTTATAGGAGAATAAAGTAAACATTAAAACACAGCATTTTTATCCCAGATGAAATGTGCGACAGGAATCCATTTATGGTCTTTTTTTTCAAACCAAACAGTGAGATTTTCTTCGTTACTGCTAGCCCATGTTACTTCTCTAATTTTTATATCTCTGCTCCTTATTTCTTTTGGTGTAAATTGTTTGGATAGTCCTGCTCTGAATTCGGTAATAAAACCGTCTTTTTTACCCAGAATAAAAGTTTTATCCCCCAAGGGCGGATATTTTTTTATCAGACTATCTACCGGTGTTTGTTCTATCTGATTAAAATTCATAAATTTTTCTATAGTATCGCTATCAGCACTATTTAACTGTTTATTAACTGCTATGTGACTCTCCCGATTATTCTCTTCTCTTACTTTAATTTTATTGCACGAAGATAGTAGCAGAATAAATAATATAATAAATAAATATTTCTTCATAACTTTATATTAGATAAAAAGTTGTATTAGGTAACATGGTGTTTAGCTGATTCAGAATATAATCTAAATGACGTTTCCGTAATTCATTTCCTACATTCATTATGCTGGGGTAATCTTGTTTAAATCCTCCATTAATGCGGCTATCATCATGATATTCATCCGAATGTCCAATGATCGGAACATTTCCCACAGTGTGCCCAAATTCATGAGCAATAGGAAATTGATAATAATCTTTAAAACCAAAGTACCCCTTATAGTTTGATTTAATATCTTCAGTATCTAAGCTAATTATTCTTTGATCCCAGATTATATAACTTCTTTCAAAACCCCCCGGAGCTATTTTGATTACATTTACTGTCCAGTGAGGATTTGTTAATACCCATTTGATGTCAAAATTTACGGTGAAAATACTATTCTGATGTTTTACAGCAAAGTTAGATAGCCCCCTAATTTTTAACTTAAAATAATTTCCCCAAATTTTGCTAATCAGAATATCAGCCGATTGATGGAATTTTCTTTTTTCCCTTATGGTCCAAGGAGTAGCTCGGGTAGACCAGTTATATGGAAGTAATATTTTTTAATTGCAAAATGATGTGATAATTCCTTCATTAATTTGCATAGCTTGTTTTTGTAATTTTCCATTTTTATCAATAATCAAACTTTTTCCAATTCCAAACATATTACCTGTTTTTCCTATATAGTTAGATATAATCATGCCCATTTGGAATTTTTTTGCATACTGCTGGAGAAGTTTAATATCATGCTCAAAACCTTTTTTAGTAATAAGAGATGGGGCCAAACAGTAATTAACTCCCATTTTTTTAAGTGAATAAATGAACGTTTCTATTAATGAGTCAAAACAGATAGCTACTCCAAATTTTATTCCAGAATAGGAAAATATGCCTACTTTTTTACCATGTGAAAAAAAAGATTGTTCGGTTTCATGTAGATTTATTTTATGGCAAATTAAAGGGGCTTTGTCGGGGAAAAAAAGTATTGTGGCTATGTTAGGCTTTTCATTTTCTTGAGCAATAGGCATTCCAACACCAATGATCAAATTATTTTGGGTAGATAAAGATTGAAAAGGGAGATTATAAATAGAAGATTCAGAAAAACATAACTTTGAAGCCAGCTCTGGTTCATATCCAGTAAGGGATAATTCTGGAAAAATTATTATTTCAACATTTTTTTTTATGGCGCTTTCAATTAATTTAAGATGAATGGCAATATTATTTTCAATATCGTCTTTAAAAGGAGTAAATTGAGCTATAGCTATTTTAATTTCTGACATAAATTTGCATTCCTATATTTATAATTACCCAAGGTAAAAAACGAGGTAAAAATGCACAAAATGAAATTAATATAAATTGTTCCTAATCACCAGGGAATTTTGTGTGAAATAATTGCTACAATTCCAGCCACAAAAACTATGAAATAAGTTTTTTTATCTGTTAAGCAAGCTGCTAGCATAGCAATAAATAACGCCATCAATAGCCATTTCTTCTGAACAAGAATAGTATTTCTGTCTTCTTCTATGAAGATATCCATTCTTTCCGTTCTTTTAATAGTATTCATAAATAGAAGTTTAGGATCACTAAATAAATTTTAAAAAATCAGAATATATCTGACTTTAAAATCAATACTTACTTGAGTATATCTCTTAATTGGTTTTTTGTAAATTAATGAAATTGTTAGTATATTTTAACTAAATTCTTGTTTGGCTGGTTTGTCATTGAGCATCCGCAAAGTTAGGTATATTAATTTTTTTACAGGCTGGATAATGCATAAACTGAATAAGCAGATTATTTCAGTTGGGGAGCTTTTAGCAAAATCAGTGCTGATTATTCCTGATTACCGGCGATGGTATAAAGGGGAAGAAAAGAACCTGAATGAGTATATTTTAATGCAGCTCAGTGCACTGCATATTTCTACCTCAACTCTGGTTTATAACCACTGTCTTAGCGGTGCATTGTTTGCGCTTGATTTAATGTAGGAAAGCAATGCTGATAATTATTTGCAACAGCTAGAGCAGTTTGCCAATCAGTTCGTTTGTGGTTATTTTCTAAGAACATTTAGCCGGCACTTAGACAGATTAAGTATGGCATGATTGAAAACAATCTAGAGGGCAATTATCTGGATTATTTGTTTTGGCGAAAGGCAAGGGTAGAAAATAAGAGTGATAAAGTAATGGAAAATTTTAAGTTTGCCCTGCGTAACTGTGTTGAGTATTTCTCCCCGCAGCATCGCATGGATGAAGAAGATTGTTTACCGGATACAATAGATCAGTATGTTTGTTTAATATTATTGGTGATAGTGAAGAATAATTCTGCTATTCGTGGTTTTGGCTCATATGGAGCATAGCTGTATACCTGCATTGCAGGAAGGCTTGTAAGGGATTAAAAGTTTTGCAATCAATGATCTGGACTTAATTGAATAATTTGCTAATTTTTTACATATGATGCTGCTTTCTGGTGTTTTGCTTAAATTGTTGAAGTAGTCAGATTGCTCATCATCGGTACAAGAAAGCTTGCTATATATTAAAAATATAATATTGAGTTCATAGGTTAAATACAGTGTCGATATTAGACTGGAATCAGCAAATGGATTTGATGATGGCAAAAAGGTCACATCATCTTTAAGCAGGAGGTAAAAATGCTTGTCTCTGCACCTATAAAATAAGCATTGCTATTTTATACTGGTCTGATAAAATATCACTTATGGAACAGCGCAAGCCGCCAGAATCGGGCGGCTTGCTTTTTGTTATTAATACGAAATACCGTTGTAGCATTTAGCTGCGGTATCTTGGAGAAATATGATGCAAAAAATTCCGTTGACCGTAATTGGTGCCGATTTGCTGAAGCAGGAGCTGCAAGAACTGAAGAGTGTGGCTCGTCCTGCTGTGATTGAGGCTATTGCTGAGGCACGTTCACATGGCGATCTGTCGGAAAATGCAGAATACGAAGCTGCTAAGGAAAAACAGGGCTTTATTGAAGGCCGGATTGCTGAAATCGAGCACAAGCTTTCATTGGCGCACATTATCGACCCGAAAGAAACTAATGCTGATGGTAAAGTGGTATTTGGGGCAACAGTGAAAATGCAGGATCTGGAAACTGAAGAAGTGGTTAGTTATCAGATTGTGGGTGAAGATGAGGCCGATATTAAACAGGCAAAAATTTTTGTTGGTTCTCCGATAGCACGCGCGTTGATTGGCAAGGAAGAAGGCGACGTGGCCGAAGTTCAGGCACCAAGTGGTGTGCGTGAATATGAAATTCTTGAGGTTTTCTATATTTAAGTAGATGGTTTTTAATCAGTTGTCTGTTGCCTTGAGCTAAACCGCTAAAGGCAAAATAATTAAGCGATTCATGAAATGAATCGCTTTTGTTTATTCAGCTGTTTCAGCTTTTTGACGGTATAACACCAGTTGTTTGCCAATGTGCTGTATCAGCTCGGCGCCTGTAGCTGCGCACAATGCTTCAGCAATGGCAATACGTTGTGCACGTTCGTCACCGGCAACCTGTACTTTAATTAGCTCATGCGCATCGAGATTGCGGTTGGTTTCGGCGATTACTTCGGCTGTAAGTCCATGCTGTCCAATTAATACGACCGCATGCAGTTGATGTGCGCGTGCTTTTAATGCTATTTTATCTTTACTGTTTAGTTTATCAGTTGCCATTTTGGTTTCCATATTGCTAAAACCTGCTTATCCGGTTGACGGATACGCTGGTTGAATTCAGATTGAGCTATTTTAAATGAGGCAGCCGAATTTTTATAGTTAATATCAATCTGATTTTATGTAATACGTATAATATTTGTGTATGGCTGGTTAATTGACTCCGCCAGTATATGCTGTATTTATAAAATCAGGTGGTGAGTATATGTGATCAACTGGTAAGCAGAAGTTGTCTGTTGGGTATAACTGAATAGTTGTTTAAAATATGTGTTGATTTTATCTATTTTTGATAATATATGTTTAAATTATTGAAGTTGCTTCAGGCTGATTGCCATGTATGGGCTATTAACTGTTTCTGTTTCGAATATTTTAAACCTTGATTGATGCTGTTTTAAATTAATAATGATGAATTTTCAGCGTATATACAGTGGTACATTGTGGGTGCTGGACACCATTTTTTTCAGACTGTTTGCTTGGTACTGGTTAATGGGATTGTTTATACAGATTCTTTCCTATACCGAAGCCCGGGATAGTATGAGAAAAGAATCTATGTTCCCTTTTGAGGTGGCGGTGTTTCAAGCTGATGGTTCTTTTGAAGACATCAGTTATACGGCAGATAGGGATGTCAGGCCTGAAAATACCTCCTATCTGGCTCCTGTACCCAATGGGCATAAGAAGTATGGTGAATATAGTTCTTTTAGTTATCAGGTGATTAAGCAGCAGCCACAGCAGCAGTTAATCCAGACAGTTTCTAAAGATGATGAGCGCACTACATGGGCAACCTATGTGGCAACTCATGATTCGATTATGCCGTTAACCACTAGAATATATGCTTTTGATTATATGCCAGCTTCTGCCGCTGCGGCTTTTGTTGTGGTGCAGTTGTTGAAGTATTTCATCCGTTATCTGATTCGGAGAAATCAAATCAGGTTGAGCTGTAGTGCTGAGTATTAACGGCTGAATCAGTTCTGTATGCTGAGTAGATTTTTATACTTTTATTTTGTCAATCAGTATTTTTGCTTAAAACGCTGCTGGCAGTATGATGCAAAGAAGATAGATTCAGGTTTGAGGTAGAAGCGGCGAATTCAGACTGTTTTGGTGGCAGGTTAAGGTAATCTGCTGCTGTTTTAGGCTGTTAAATTTATCAGCTTTGCTACTGGTATACTCTGTATTCCACTTCGATTTCACGATACAATGTGAAGGTTTTTTCAAGAAATTGCATCATGGGTGTTCGTTCTAAATCTTCCAGTGCATGGCTCAATGAGCATGTTAACGATCATTATGTTCATCTGGCTCAGAAAGAAGGCTATCGTGCCCGTGCAGCCTACAAGCTGCTGGAAATCAATGATAAGGATCATCTGATACGGCCGGGTGCGGTGGTGGCAGACCTTGGCAGTGCGCCCGGAAGCTGGTCGCAGGTTGCTGCTAAACTGGCCGGTAAGCAGGGGCAGGTGTTCGCGCTGGATATTTTGCCAATGGAACCAGTGGCAGGTGTGCGCTTTATTCAGGGTGATTTTCGCGAGAATGAAGTCTTGGTGCAGTTTGAAACTTTACTGGATGGCTGTGAGTTAGATCTTGTAATTTGTGATATGGCACCCAATATGTCAGGCAATAACATTACCGATCAGGCGCGCAGTTTATATCTGGCAGAGTTGGGGCTGGAATTTGCGCAGGCACATCTGAAACAGGGTGGTGACTTTCTGGTGAAGGTGTTTCAGGGTAGTGGTCTGCAAGAGTTTCAGCAGTTAATGAAGGATAGCTTTGCACAGGTATTGATTCGCAAACCGAAAGCTTCCCGAGACCGTTCCAGTGAAATTTATCTGCTTGGTCGCGGTAAAAAATAGTTTTGATGGCCAATGTTCTTTGGTGATGTTGGCTATGCTAACTATTCTGAACAACAATTAATTAACCTCCTTAGGAGTTTCTGACAGTGCGGAATACCGTAAAGAATCTTTTTGTCTGGCTGGTGCTGGCGTTAATTTTAATGGCCGCATTCAACGCCATAACTGAGAAAAAAGAGAGTAAAAAGCAAATTGAATACTCTCAGTTTATTCAGCAGGTTAACAAGGGTGAGATTGCTAGCGTAAATATTGAAGGTTCGGTAGTTAATGGCTTTCAGCTCAAAGGTGTGCGCAATGATAAATCTTCTTTTGTCACTAATGCTCCTACACCACTGGAAAATAATCTCATTAATAATCTGCTGACGAAGAATGTTCGGGTTAATGTGATTCCGGAGGAAAAGCCAAGCTTTTTAACTAATCTGCTGTACAGTATGTTGCCGATGCTGTTGTTGATTGGGGTGTTTTTTTATTTTATGCGCTCGATGCAGGGTGGCGGCGGTAAGGGCGGTGCTTTCTCTTTTGGTAAAAGCCGTGCCCGTTTGTTGGATAAGGAAGCTAATAAAATCACTTTTGCCGATGTGGCTGGTTGTGATGAAGCCAAGGAAGAAGTACAGGAAGTGGTGGATTATCTGCGTGCTCCGCAGCGTTACCAGACGCTGGGTGGCCGTATGCCTCGTGGTATTCTGATGTGCGGCAGTCCGGGCACAGGTAAAACTCTGCTGGCCAAGGCTATTGCTGGCGAGGCGCAGGTACCGTTTTTCAGTATTTCCGGTTCAGATTTTGTGGAAATGTTTGTTGGTGTAGGTGCTTCACGTGTGCGTGATATGTTTGAGCAGGCGAAGAAGAATGCACCCTGTATTATTTTTATTGATGAAATTGATGCAGTAGGCCGCCAGCGTGGTGCTGGCTTAGGTGGTGGTAATGATGAACGTGAGCAAACCCTGAATCAACTGCTGGTTGAAATGGATGGTTTTGATAGCAATACGACAGTGATTGTGATTGCGGCCACTAACCGCCCCGATGTGCTTGATCCGGCACTGATGCGTCCCGGTCGTTTTGACCGGCAGGTAGTCGTGCCTTTACCGGATATACGTGGTCGTGAACAAATTCTGAAAGTACATGCAGCTAAAGTGCCTTTGGATAAGTCGGTCGATTTGCCGATTCTGGCGCGTGGTACTCCTGGTTTCTCTGGTGCTGATCTGGCCAATTTGGTAAATGAAGCTGCACTATTTGCCGGTCGTCGTAATAAGACCAAGGTTGATATGAGTGACTTTGAAGATGCCAAGGATAAAATCTATATGGGTCCGGAACGTCGGTCTATGGTGATGCATGAAGATGAGAAGAAAGCTACTGCATATCATGAATCAGGCCATGCAGTTGTTGCTGAAACACTGGACTTTACTGACCCTGTACATAAAGTTACGATTATGCCGCGTGGCCGAGCGCTGGGGCTGACTTGGCAGTTGCCTGAGCGTGATCGCATTAGTATGTATGAAGACCAGATGCTTAATCAGATTTCGATTATGTTTGGTGGTCGTATTGCTGAGCAGATGTTTATCGGTAGAGTATCTACTGGTGCATCAAATGATTTTGAGCGTGCTACTCAGCTTGCGCGTGATATGGTGACCCGTTATGGTATGTCTAAAAAGATGGGGCCGATGGTGTATGGCGAAAATGAGAATGAAGTATTTCTTGGACGTTCAGTAACCCAGTCGAAAAATATTTCTGAAAAAACCATGCAGGAAGTTGATGCTGAGGTGCGGCGTATCCTTGATGAGCAATATGCTATTGCTTACAAAATTCTGGATGAAAATCGCGACAAGATGCATACCATGGCTCATGCTTTGATTGAGTGGGAAACCATTGATCGTGATCAGGTGTTGGAAATCATGGCTGGTAAGCAGCCTAGTCCACCGAAAGATTTTAGTGAAAATGTGGTCAAGGATGCTGAAGTTGAGCAACCAGTTGCTGAGGTTGCTACTGCTTCAACTGATTCTGTAACAGAAGCTGTGAGTGATGCTGCAACTAAGTCGCCAGAATCGGAGCAGAAATCACAGAAATAATATAATTGAGTTTTCAACGGCAGCTAGAGCTGCCGTTTTTTATACCCGCTTTTGATGCATGAGAGAGATATGGAGTTAGAATGTTTTTTATTCATTATTTTTTTAATAATCTATATGCACTTTGTGAAATGCCTCAGGTAATTAAATAAGCTGTGAAAAGCAGACTGGCTGCTGAAAGATAGTCATCTTAAATCAGGTAATCATGAATGCTAAAAAGAAGCAATATGATTGTTTACAATCCAGATAAAGTCAGGTGATTTGGTTATATTGATCAATCAATATTTACCTGATTTTGTGATTCATGCTGCGATTTGGTTTGATTAAGCGTATGACGGTTGTATGGGTTAATGTAAGTGTTTGAATCTAGAAATCTAATGTTGTTTCGATATTGGGTATGATGCCAGAGCGATTATGGCTTCCAAGGCATGGTTTCTATTTAATTCTGTATATGCTGTGTCTGTATAGGCTATCTGGGGTGGTGTAGCTTTTGGCAATGCAAGTGGCAATAGGGTTATAGTAGCTGAAAGCAATATTGTTGCTGGGTTATTCTGATATTGTACTGTTTTTGTATTGGATACGGAATTCTGGTTGTTATGGAACAAAAGACAGGATATTTCTGGTGTCAGGCTGATGTTAATTGTTCTATAAAATAATGGACTGATGCTTGATGTTAAATGTCTAGTATTGCTCTTTTTCTGGATAACTGTTTGCATGTGGTTTTGACTGGGTTATGTTAATGCAAACTATTTATTGATATGGCTAATAACAGATTTTTTATTGTGAAATGCCATAGACTGGTCTGAGATACTTTACAGTTTAAGTCAGTGGTATCAGTTGTGAATACAGGCAAATTAACTGTATTGGCTATTGTTGAAAGATAATGATTGATTATGGATAGTTCTATGCAAACTTACTGGCAGTGTGGTCGGTTTCAGGTTGATCTCGCTGCTCCGAAGATTATGGGTATTGTCAATTTAACGCCGGATTCGTTTTCTGATGGTGGCCGTTACAATGCTTCGCTGACGGTGGCCTTAAATCATGCAGAGCAGCTGCTGAAAGATGGGGCTGATATTCTGGATATAGGTGGCGAAAGTTCACGTCCTGGTTCGGCTTTTGTGTCGCCTCAGGAAGAGTGGGCACGGATTGAGCCGGTACTGCGTGAATTGATAACTTGGAATGTGCCCTTAACGGTGGATACGCGGCGTACATGGGTAATGCGCCAATTACTGGAACAGCAGCTAGCAGACGGGATTAATGATATTCAGGCGCTAGAGGATGCCGACGCGGTAGCTTTGTTGGCGCAGCAGCAGGATGTGGGGGTGTGTCTGATGCATATGCAGGGGCAACCAGAGAATATGCAGCATAATCCTGTATATGAGGATGTGGTGACAGAGGTTGGCCAGTATTTACAGCAACGGGTGCAGGTATGTGAGCAGGCCGGTATTAAACGTACGCGTCTGACGGTAGATCCGGGGTTTGGTTTTGGCAAAACCCTTGAGCATAATATTGCTTTGATGCAGCATTTTGCTGCATGGCAGGTACTTGCGGGCTGCCCGGCTCTGATTGGTGTGTCACGTAAGACGATGATTGGTTTGCTAACTGCTGAAACAGACCCACGGCAACGGGTTACTGGCAGTGTGGTGGCTGCGGTGGCTGCGGTGGCGCGCGGGGCTGCGATTGTACGGGTGCATGATGTGCGTGAGACCCGCCAAGGATTGCAGGTATGGGCTGCTTTGGGTGCTGGTGTGCAATGAAAGTGAATTTGTTTTCTCTGCCAGAATTGCTGCTGTGCTTTTGTCATTGTGGCGCTGTTCGGGCATCTTCTGAATGTACAGGTATTCGGATATTAGATAGATGCGGTTTATGCATTGGCGGGATAAGCCTGTTCTTCAGGGCTTGACTTTAGGTTTTTAATGGAAATAGTAGGCTGTATTTTACGAATATTGGCCGAATAGGCTCGCAAATACTATTTTATTTACTGACTGGACAGCTATGCCTGTTCTAAAATAACAGTCTTGTTTTAATTGGTTGGAGTAGGTGATGGCAAAGAAATATTTCGGTACTGACGGGATACGTGGTGAAGTAGGCAAGTTTCCGATTACGCCTGAATTTGTACTGAAATTAGCTTATGCTGCTGGCCATGTATTGGTTCAGCACGGAACTGATCATCAGCCTACTGTGCTAATTGGTAAGGATACGCGCATATCTGGCTATATGCTGGAAGCGGCGATGGAAGCTGGTTTTACTGCGGCAGGAGTGAATGTACTGCTTACTGGTCCATTACCGACGCCAGGTGTGGCGTATTTAACCCGTGCGCTGCGTCTGGATTGTGGGGTGATGATTTCTGCTTCACATAATGCATATCACGATAATGGGATTAAGTTTTTCGCTGAGGGTGGGGTGAAGCTGAGTGACCATCTGGAGCTGGAAATTGAAGCAGAACTGGAAAAACCGGTGCAGACTGTGCCATCCAGCCAGCTTGGCCGTGCCCGGCGTATTAATGGTGCTGTGGACCGCTATATTGAATTTTGCAAGTCTACTTTTCCCAGCCATTTGAATTTGCGTGGTTTGAAGCTGGTGGTAGATACTGCCAATGGCGCAGCTTATGATGTGGCTCCTAAAGTTTTCCATGAATTGGGTGCTGATGTGGTATGCATTGGCGATAAGCCTAATGGTTATAATATCAATCAGAAAATTGGCGCAACTTATACTAAATCGTTGCAGGCTGCGGTATTACAGAATGAAGCAGATTACGGTATTGCACTGGATGGTGATGGTGATCGGCTGATGATGGTAGATAAGGTTGGCAAGGTTTATGATGGTGATGCGCTGATTTATGTTATCGCTAAGGCACGTGCCGCAGCCGGTTGTCTAAATGGTGGCGTGGTTGGAACGGCCATGACTAATCTGGCAATGGAACTGGCATTTAAACAGTTGGGTATTGATTTTGTCCGTGCCCGGGTGGGCGATCGTTATGTGTTGGAACAGTTGCATCAGCACCAGTGGTCGCTGGGAGGTGAGGCTTCCGGCCATATTGTTTGTCTGGATAAGCATAATACTGGTGATGGGATTATTGCAGCTTTACAGGTCTTTGCAGCTTTGCAAGGTTTACAGCAGGATTTGGCCAGTATACTTACTGACTGGCAGCCTTTTCCGCAAACCATGATTAATGTTCATATTGAGCCGGGTCAGGACTGGCAGAGCATTGCCACGCCGGTGGCTGATGAGGTGACGGCACAGCTGGGAGAAAATGGGCGCGTGGTACTCCGCCCATCAGGAACAGAACCAGTGGTGCGGGTAATGGTGGAAGCACGCCAGATTGAGACTGCGCAGCAGGCAGCTGAAAAAATTGCTAATGCGATTGTGGCGGGTTTGGCGGATTAAATCTGTTCGGTCAGAATGAGAGAAGAACGGGCATTTTATGTTTGCATTGCTGGAAGCTTTTTTTACTGAGTATGGCTATGCAGCGGTATTTCTGGTGTTGGTAGCCTGTGGCTTTGGCGTGCCAATACCCGAAGATGTAACGCTGGTTACTGGTGGTGTGATTGCCGGTCTGGGGCACGCGAATGTGCATACGATGTTTGTAGTAGGCATGGCTGGTGTGCTGGTAGGTGATGGCCTGATGTTTACCGCAGGGCGGGTGTTCGGCCATCGTATTCTGAAATTCCGTTTTGTGCAGCGGGTAATGACGCCAAAGCGTTATGCTCAGGTGCAGGATAAGTTTGATAAATATGGTAGTAGGGTGCTGTTTATCGCCCGTTTTCTGCCGGGATTGCGTACGCCGATTTATATTACGGCAGGTATCAGTGGTAAGGTTTCGATTCTGAAGTTTTTACTGATGGATGGACTGGCTGCGATGATTTCGGTACCTGTCTGGGTATATCTGGGTGAATATGGTGCGGAGAATATCGACTGGCTGATGCATAAGGTACATCAGTTTCAGGCAGTGGTGTATGTTGTTATTGGTGTTGGTGTGCTGGCTTTGGTGTATTACTGGTGGAAAAAACGTCAGCGTGTGCAGTTTTTTAAACGTAAGATTGCTGAAATTCGCCAGCGTCGCCGCACCCGCAAACAGCAAAAGCAAGGTTTGAAATAAACCTCGGAATTTTTGTATTAATAAAAAAGACAGTTGTGATAACTGTCTTTTTTATTGGCTATTACTGTGTGTTTTAGTTTTGGCCGATTTTGCTTTCACGCCCGCTGAACAGATTTTTAATATTGCTTTTATGCCGATACAGTACGAGCAAATCGATCACAATAATGGCAAATACCCAGCTTGTTTGCGGCATAAACCACCAGGCGATAAATGGGCTGATCAGGGTGGCAATTAAGGCTGCCAATGAGGATACTTTGAAGCCAAAGGCTATGATAAGCCAGACAGCAGTGCAAATCAGTGCAGTAGGCCATGATAAGGCCAGTAATACGCCCAGTGCAGTAGCTACGCCTTTGCCACCTTTAAATTTAAAAAATACCGGCCACATGTGCCCGATAAGAACCGCTACCGCCACTATGGCAATGATGCTGTTGTCTAGTTGCCATGTGGCCTGATAATGCTCTGCTAGCCAGACGGCCAGCCAGCCTTTGAATGCGTCGCCAAGCAGGGTAAGAGCAGCGGCACTTTTTCTGCCACTACGCAGGACATTGGTGGCGCCGGGGTTGCCGGAGCCATAGCTGTGTGGGTCGGGCATACCCATGCAGCGTGAAACAATAACAGCAAAAGACAGGGAACCTAACAAGTAGGCACCGATAATTGCAAAGTAGTTAGCCATAAAGTGGTTTCTTTGGTCTACAATCTTAGGGTTTGCATTTTAGCCCAGTGGGTTGGACATGGATACTATCTTTTTACATGGCATGAGTGCGCAAACGCTGATTGGGGTATATCAGTGGGAGCGGCAGCAGCAACAGACTTTGCTGCTGGATTTGGATATTGGTACTGATTTTCAGCAGGCGGCGCTAAGCGATAATATTGACGATACGATTCATTACGCCAGAGTAGCTGAGAACTTGCGCGAGGCATTAGCTGAACAGGAATTTTTGTTGCTGGAAGCGCTGGCTGAATATGTGGCGCAATTTATTCTGACGCGTTATGAGGCATTATGGGTGCGGGTGAAGGTGGTGAAGCCGGGGATTCTGGCTGGTGTCAAAGAGGTGGGTGTATCAATTGAGCGACAACGGGCTTAAAAAGTGATAATTGTTTGCCTTGCCTGGAAAAGGAAGAGATATGCATACGCCGGTTTGGACTGTGGCACGGATGAAAGCATGGGAAGATCAACAGAATCTGGCTGGTTTGAGCTATGCCAGAATGATGGAACATGCGGGTAGCCGTGCTGCAGAGGATTTAATGCGGCGTTTTCCGCATCCACAGCATACGCTGGTGCTTTGTGGTAAGGGTAATAATGCCGGTGATGGTCTGGTACTGGCACGGATATTGGCGCAACAGCACTGGCCGGTAACTATTGTGTGGTTGCAGGGGAGGCAATTGTCTGTTTTGGCGGCCGCTAATCAGGTACGTCTACCTGCTGCGATCAATTATGTGGATATGGCACAGCTGGACGTTGTACTGCCATCCATGCAGCTGGTGGTGGATGCGGTGTATGGTACTGGTTTTCATGGGGAGCTGCCACAAGCTGTAGGAGAATGTTTTGCTACGGTGGCTCAGGCTGATGTGTTTCGGGTAGCGCTGGATATGCCCAGTGGAGTGGCTGGAGATGGGGACACAGTGGCCAGTGGCAGTTTTCAGGCACAGCTTACTTATGCTTTTCAGGCATTGAAACCAGCTCATTGTCTGACGCAGGTTCAACAATTATGTGGTGAAGTGCTGTGTATTGATTTACAGGGCTGATGGCATTTGCCGATACCATACCTGATAGCATTGTGCCATGTGTAGCAACATACACGCGGTGGCGCCCCAGATGTGCCAGTGTTGGTAATATAAATGATAGACGGGAAGCCGGCGCTGCTGATAATAGATGATGCTTTGCTGATATTGGCTGCTATCCAGAGCGATGGACAGAGGAATAGCAAACATTTCGCTGACTTCAGCATGGTTGAGCTGCCATTGCAGGTGTGCATTGCTCCAGGCTAAAACTGGGACGACTTTAAAGCCGCTTGGAATATAGCATGATGGTAGTGTGCCGGCCAGATGCCACTGGTTACGAATCAAACCAGTTTCTTCTATGCTTTCACGAAATGCAGCTGTGATGCTGTTTTCATTTTCTTCCAGTTTACCACCGGGAAAGGCAATTTGTCCGCTGTGCTGACGCAGTTGTTTGCTGCGCTGGCTTAGCCAGATTTGGGTTGTACCATGATTCCAGTCGAAGGGCATGAGTACTGCTGCCTGCTGAAAGGTAACAGGTAGGTGTTGCAGTGATTCTCTGCGCTGACTGAGTATCACCGAGGTAGTGGTGGTACTGGCATAATGCAGAAACTGGTTCAGGCTATCTGGTGAGGTAAACATATTAATATGTAAGAATATTTTCTATTTGATGTCTTTATATATTGATTGAGCGTAAATGACCAGAATAATCTGTAGACATGGGGGAGTGTCTGAGAAAGATGTAGGCAGTAAATTAGATTATTCAGGCGCTGCTTAAAGATAAATTAAAACCAGTTCAATAAACTGCGAGGTTTATTATGGGAACTGGTTTAGTTTCAAATTATTGATATTATAGGTGAAGAAATATACTAATATAATGACTGGTTATACCATTTATTACTTTGCAATAGTATCTGTGGCTGTTTGACTCTGTCATTTAATTGTTATAGTGTGCGTGAATACTGGGCAGCAGTGCGTTTCTGACGCAAGTAATGATCAAATACCATAGCGATATTGCGAATCAGTAGACGTCCTTTCGGAGTAACCTGTAATTGTTGGTCGGTAAGGTGGAGTAGGCCAAGCTGTGCCAGTTGTTGTAAGTCGGCCTGTTCAGCCGCGAAATAGGTTTGAAAAGGCTGTTGCATTGCTGTGCTATAGTCGTGATAGCTGAGCTGGAAGCGACACATTAGGTCTTGTATCACCTGTCGGCGCAGTAAATCATCTGTGTTGAGCTGGTAGCCACGCATAACCGGCAGGCGGTTTTCATCCAGTGCCTGATAATAGGCTGTTAATTCTTTTTCATTCTGGCTGTAGATATTGGCTATTTTGCCGATGCTGGATACACCAATGGCAATTAAATCGCAGTCGGCATGGGTTGAATAACCCTGAAAATTGCGTTGCAGACGCCCTTCTGACAGGGCAATAGCCAGCTCGTCATGTGGTTTGGCAAAGTGATCCATGCCAATAAAGATATAGCCCTGCTGTAACAGGTAGTGTACGGTATTTTGGAGGATATCCAGTTTGACACTGCTGTCTGGTACCGCTGCTGTATCGATCCGCCGCTGAGGTTTGAACAGATGCGGCAAATGTGCATAGTGATACATGGCAATACGGTCTGGCTGCAATTCCAATACATGATCCAAGGTGCAGCGCATGGAAGCTTCTGTCTGGTGTGGCAGGCCATAGATTAAATCAACGCTGACTGATTGAAAACCATTATGGCGTGCTGCTTCAATCACGGCACGGGTTTCAGCTTCACTTTGAATGCGGTTGACTGCTTGCTGTACGGTAGGGTTGAAATCCTGAATGCCGATACTCATGCGGTTAAAGCCGAGCTTGCCCAGATGAGCAACTGTGCTGGCGGTAACTTTGCGCGGGTCGATTTCAATGGAGTATTCGCCCTGACTGGTCAGGGTAAAGTAGCGGCTGATGCTGGCAAAGATGTGGCTTAGCTGGTCGTCGTTAAGAAAGGTAGGTGTGCCGCCACCGAAATGCAGTTGTGCCAGCAGAGGCTTGCCCTGCCAGTTTTGAGCCAGAAGTGCCAGCTCTTTATCCAGATACTGGATATAGCGATCCGCACGGCTGGTATCTTTGGTAATGATTTTATTACAGCCGCAGTAATAGCAGATGGTATTACAGAAGGGTATGTGTACATACAAGGATACGGGCTGCTGGTTGCTGATATGCCGCTGTAGGGTAGTCTGTAACTGTGAAGCTGTAAAAGCGGAATTAAAGCGATCCGCAGTAGGATAGGATGTATAGCGTGGGCCTGAAGTAGGTAAGGAAGCAATAAGACTGCGGTCAAATTCTATGTTGATGCGTGGTGTGTTCATTGGGTAATAATGATTATTCTTGTTGAATGTCTTGGGAAAATAGATGGGAGTGATAACTATTTATGGTAGAATAAGCACATGCAGCAGTAAAGTAAAACAGTGACTATATAATAAGCCTATTTTGTATTAATAGCAGGGTCTGATAGAAAATTCAATTCACTTTGTCAATAATGGGTATGGTTGTCTAGAGAAAATTTGATTTGTATCAATATGTTTGTTATATGTTGTTCTTTGGCAAAGTGTAACAGGTAATTAATTAAATATATTATGATTAGATTGCATAAACAGGGTGAAGTAGTACAGAAATTGTGTGAGAAATGTTCTTTACATATTCTTTGTATGCCGGTAATGCTGAAGGAACGAGAATTAACTGAGCTGGGCGCGATTATTCGTCAGAGTCGTCGCCTGAAAAAGGGTGAATATCTGTTCCGAGCCGGTGAACCTTTTGGTGCAATATTTGCGGTGCGTACCGGTTTTTTCAAAACGATGGTAAATAGTCAGGACGGGCGCGATCAGGTGACAGGATTTTTCATGTCTGGCGAGCTGCTCGGGTTGGATGGTATTTGTAATAATATTCATGGCTGTGATGCAGTGGCTCTGGAAGACAGCGAGGTATGTGAGCTGCCGTTTAATAATCTGGAGGATGCTGGTAATCTGCTACCTTCATTACAAACCCATTTTTATCGTCTGATGAGTCAGGAAATCCTGCGTACACAGGAGCTAATGCTGATGTTGGGGAATATGCGTGCTGAAGAACGTCTGGCGGCCTTTCTGGTTAATCTGTCTCATCGTCTGAGCTTCCGTGGTTTCGCGGCCAATGATTTTATTCTGCGTATGTCACGTGAGGAAATTGGCAGCTATCTGGGGCTGAAACTCGAAACAGTAAGCCGTACTCTGTCCAAATTTCAGCATGAGGGCTGGATTAAGGTGGAACACAAGCACATACAGTTACTTCAACCATGGATGTTGCAGGAAATGGTGATGCATTGCCAGAAGGCGGCGAGTTAAATTTTGTCCGGATCTGAAGTAAGGCTGTAGAACAATTGTGCTACAGCCTTTTGTTTTCGCTAATTGCTTAGCTGTACTTGTATATAACCGTATCATTATTAACGTGTTATTATTCGGCTATATCAGGCATAATTGGCCATAGCTGCCAATTTGAGAGTGTCTTTGCCATAAAATCCGGCGGTTAAATAGCGCATCCAGCGGATTTTACGCAAACTGTTGGCTACGATGGTATGAACTTCATGGGGCTGATTATGCATCATATTGTCCCACAAGGCTTTGGCCTGACTGGCTACGCTATAATCTTGCATCAGGCGTGCGCCTGAGTGCAGGTAACACAGCCAGTCGCGGGCATGACATGCTGGTAAAGGCATCACTGACAGTGGGTCATCCTCAAAATCAATAAAGCCTATGCTGTTTTGATTGACGTAAATCATGTTGCGGGCAAAAGTTTCACTGAGGTACTGCTTGCGTTTGTGTACATCTTCGATAGCATTAAGACCAAGCTGCCAGCGTTGTAGCAGAATTTCTGGCTGGTATTGGTGCTGTTTCCATTCTTTTTCCAGATTGTGTTCACCAATATGGCTAATCATCAGTGCATTTGGCTGTTGTGCCAGAATGATCGGTACCTGAACGCCTGCTATGGATAGCGCATGCAGACGGGCTGCTTCTGTTTGCAGGGAAGGAATACCACCCAGATTGGGTACAGGCTGAAGCATGTGAATGCCACTGATTTGCTGAGCTAGTTTTAATAGATGATAACGCCAAGCGCTGTTGCGCGCGCCAGCCTTACGTACCCATACTCTTTCTCCATTTGCTAATGTATGGCTTTGCATCAGGTCAGTTTGTATAAGCAGGCATTGTTGTAAGGCATGTTGATAAAAGGCTGTGGAATCGGAAACAGTCATGTAGCTTGTTGTTAAAATTCAAAACAGAATATTGATTGTACTATAGTTGAGTTTATTGCTCTTAAATTTAAGGTAATAAATCTTTTAGACGGTAATAGCCTACGCCAAGCCATTGTGCAGGCAGGCGCAAAAGCTTGCCTCCCGGAAAATTGTGATGGGTTATTTTCTCAAACAGGCGCAGGCGACTGTCATCACCGCTGATGGCTTCGGCAATAATCTGTCCGCCCAGTCCGGTAGCAGCTACGCCATGTCCAGAAAATCCCTGTAAAAAGTATAGCTGTGGATTAAGGCGACCGAAATGGGGAATGCGGTTCATGCTGATGTCAACCTGACCGCCCCAGGCATAGTCAATATGTACATCTGCCAGTTGCGGAAAAACTTTTAACATATCTCGACGCATGCCTTGAATTAACTGCTGCTGACTGGGCTCGCGACCGGAATAGTTAACCTTGCCTCCAAACAACAGACGCTTGTCTGCACTAAGACGGTAATAGTCGAGCACAAAGCGGGTATCACATACGGCCATGTTATTTGGTATAAGGCGTTGAGCACGCTCGCCTAGTGGTGCTGTTGCAATCATATAAGTGCCTACCGGCAGAATTTTGGCTGCCAATGGCCGAATAGGTGCATGTTGCAGACTGCGGGTAAAGGTATTAACGGCAATGACAAGATTTTTGGCTGTAATATGGCCGTTCGGGGTGGTAATTCGGTAGCCATGTTGCCATGGTTCTAAGGTGAGCATGGGTGAGTGCTCGAATAATAATGCGCCAGCTTCGACTGCTGCGCGAGCCAGCCCCAGCGTGTAGTTGAGTGGATGCAGATGACCTGCCTGTTGGTCAAAAATTGCGCCTATATAGCGTTCACTTGCCAGCTGTTGTTGCAGTTGGTTTTGATTCCATATCTGATAATCGTGAAAATGATAATGTATGGCAGCTTCTTTCACCCATTCTGTTAGGGCATGCAGATGCCGTGGCCGGATGGCAACATGAGCATAGCCGCGCTGCCAGTCACAGGCTATCTGGTAGGTTTGAATCTGTTGCTCTACTAGAGCAACGGCTTCGCGGCTCCACTGCCATAGGGTTTGGGCATTTTTCAGGCCAATCATGCTGGCTATGCTGCTCATTTCGGCAGCATAGCCATAAATTACCTGGCCACCGTTGCGGCCAGACGCGCCGTAACCAATCTGTGCTGCTTCGATAAGCGCCACGCTGCGCTGTTGCTGTGCCAGTGGCAATGCTGTGCCGATACCACTCAGGCCACCACCGATAATACATGTTTCGACTTCTACGGAGCCCTGTAAGCGAGGGTAGTCGGTGTGCTCATTACGGCTGGCAGTATAATAGCTGTGAACGGGTTCAGTATGTGGAAATGGTGTAGACATGGGTGCTGTGAGAATCTGGACAAAAGGATAAAAAATTGGCAGTTATCGGAAATCAGATAACTGCCGTGGTAAAAATTTTATTTATTTGCCTCGAGTAACTGGCTTTGGCGGTAGGCTTCTGCCATTTCTCGTTCACGTCTGGTGTTCTGCCGCATCATGCAGTAGTTGATGCCAATAGCCAAAGTACCCACTAGTGCGATGATGATGGTGGCCAGTACATTCATTTGCGGATCTAACCCCAGTTTGATTTTGGAAAAAATAATCATGGGCAGGGTGGAAGAACCCGGGCCGGACAGGAACGAGGTAATCACCAAATCGTCCAGTGACAGGGTGATGGATAACAGGAAGCCGGAGGCAATGGCCGGTGCAATAGAAGGCAGAGTAATCAGAAAAAATACCTTTAATGGCCGTGCGCCAAGGTCTTTGGCTGCTTCTTCCAGCGACTGATTCAGCTCGGACAGGCGTGAGCGGATAATAACAGTCACGTAGGCCATGCATAGGGTGGTGTGCCCCAGCCAGATGGTAAAGAAGCCCCGTTCAAAATACAGGAAGCTGAAAGCGCTGTTTTGCAGCAGCATTTGCACCTGAATAATCAGCAGTAGCATGGACAGGCCAGTGATGATATCTGGCATAACCATTGGTGCAGACACCATGCCGGCAAACAGAGTATTGCCGCGAAAGCGCTTGATACGTGCTAATGCATAGCCTGCCAATGTTCCAAGAATAACGGCTGCTGCGGCTGAACACAAGGCAATGCGCACGGATAACCATGCTGCATCCAGTATCTGTTCGTTCTGTAGCAGCTTGCCATACCATTGGGTTGAAAAGCCTCCCCAGACAGTAACCAGACGCGAGCTATTAAACGAGTAAATAACCAGAATGACCAGTGGCATGTATAGAAAGGCCAGTCCCAGAATCAGCATGCCTCTGAGAAACCAGGATGATTTATTTTTATGCATGGTCGGCTCCTTCTTCGATTTCCCGGGTTTCGTAGCGATGGAACAAGGTAATTGGAATCACCAGTAACAGCACCATGATTACGGCTACAGCTGAAGCCAGTGGCCAGTTATTTTGGTCGAAAAATGCCTGCCATAATATTTTACCAATCATCAGATTTTCTGGTCCGCCTACCAGCTCTGGAATCACAAATTCGCCTACTGCCGGGATGAATACCAGCATTGAACCAGAAATAATACCTGCCTTGGACAGGGGTAAGGTAATGGAAATAAAAGTCTTAATCGGACCGGCACCAAGATCTGCTGCTGCTTCCAGCAGGCGGTTATCCAGCTTCACCAACTGAGTGTATAGAGGCAGAATCATAAAGGGCAGATAGGCGTATACCATTACCAGATTCAGAGAGAATGAGTTGTAGAACATATCCAGTGGCTGGTCGATAAGCCCCCATTTCAACAGATAGGTGTTAATGATGCCGTTATGGCCGAGCAGGCTCATCCACGCATATACACGCAACAGAAATGAAGTCCAGAAAGGCAGCATAATTGTGAGCAGCAAGCCATTACGGATTTTTTCTGGTGCCCGGGCAATGGCGTAGGCTATCGGATAGCCTGCCAGAAGGCAGATAAGTGTTGTGGTAAAAGCGGTTTTAATCGACAGCCAGTAAGTCAATAGGTAAATATTGTCGCCACGATTACCGATAAGCATTTGCCTGAGCGATTGCCAGAAATCGTTGAAGATATCTGCATAATTCTGATAGCTAACCAGTATGTTAACCCGTCCCAGATCGCCATCAATATGATACAGCGGGGTATAGGGTGGAATAGCGATATCCTGCTCGGCAAAGCTAATTTTAAGTACGATAAAAAACGGTACCAGAAACAGTACCAGTAGCCAGATGTAGGGAATGCCAACTACCAGCCCCTGAGTGGGGCGCAAACCTTTGAGGCGGTTAAACCAGTTCATGTTTAAGCTCCCACGGCTGTTAATGTGTCAGGGGGCTGGCCTGATTGTCCGGCCAGCTGATGTAAACTTTTTCTTCCCAGGTAGGCATGGGAATGTTGGATTGTTCCCAGTAGGAGGATAAAACCTGACTTTTAATGATTTTGCCTGAAGGGAGTTGAATATGAAAAATACCAAAGCTACCCAGATAGGCAATTTCTTTCACGATGCCTGCTGACCAGTTGTATTCTTGCTGTGGTTGTTCGCGATAGATGTTGATGTCTTCAGGACGAATGGACAGCCAGATGTTCTGGTCTTCCGGTCCGCTGATGCCATGACCAAGATAAACCATCTGTTGCAGATCAGGACACTGAATAATGGTATGGTCGGATCCATCTTCAGTAACTTTGCCGGCCAGAATATTGGTTTCACCCATAAATTCAGCTGTGAAACGGCTGTTCGGGTAGTCGTAAATGTCAGAAGGTGTACCTACTTGTTGCAATTGTCCGTCAGACATGATGGCAATGCGCGAGGCCATGGTCATGGCTTCTTCCTGATCATGGGTGACCATGATGCAGGTGGCGCCTACTTTTTCCAGTGTATTAACCAGTTCGAGCTGGGTTTGTTGCCGCAGTTTTTTGTCCAGTGCACCCAATGGTTCGTCCAGTAGCAGTAGTTTAGGACGTTTGGCCAGACTGCGCGCAAGTGCGACACGCTGCTGCTGCCCGCCGGAAAGCTGATGAGGTTTACGTTTGGCGTATTTACTCATTTGTACCAGACGCAGCATTTCTTCTACCCGAGCGCTGATCTCACCTTTAGGTAGTTTGTCCTGTTTCAGGCCGAAAGCGATGTTCTGTTCAACGCTCATGTGTGGAAACAGGGCATAACTTTGAAACATCATATTGATAGGACGGTCGTAAGGTTGCAGTTTGGTGATGTCTTCACCATCCAGAATAATTTGCCCCTGAGTGGGCGTTTCCATACCAGCCAGCATACGCAGCAGGGTGGATTTTCCGCTACCGGAGCTGCCAAGCAAGGCGAAGATTTCATTTTTTTTAATAGTAAGATTGACATGATCAACGGCGTAGTTGTCACCATAGGTTTTGACGATGTCTTTGATCTGTAGATAGTGTGCGGCGGGATCGGCGCTTGGCTTGGTGGTTGCGTTTTCGCTCATGATAAGGGTTACTCCAGAAAAATCGTTCCAGCCAATGCTCGGCATATGGATGTTTACTGTAATGTATAAAGAACGGTGCAAAAACGATTCTGCTCCTGCTTTAGGGGGGGCATTGTATGCAAGCATTTTGCGTGGGGCAATGAAATTTAAGTGTTAATACATTTAAATTCTCCTCTTTATCTATAAATATTCATATAATCATATGTTTATGTGTGCTTTCTAACTTGAATTAATTTTTGTTAGGAGCAGACTAAGGTGCGGTTTTTTAGGCTGTAGTCTGTCTGGCAAACTGAGTATTGCTTAGTGTACCATGTAATAATTGTCTGTTATATTCGTTCAGGGCTGACTTGCCGGTCTGGCTTTGTCTGATAACTGAACTGTGTTACTTGTCTGCATTGTGTCTGTTCACTAATGCAATACTGATTGATTATGCAAAAAAATTTCTATTTAATCAAATAGTTTGCATCATTTTACTGTGTTGGTGATATGGGTTGGATATGATTATCTGCTGCAGGCTGATTTTGGCTATCCTAGTAGCTATATAGATGGTATAGGTAATGAAAAAAAAGGTATTGCTGGGTATTTGTGGTGGTATTGCTGCATATAAAAGCTGTGAGCTGGTGCGGCTACTAAAAAAGTCAGGATATCAGGTAAATGTGGTAATGACGCGGGCCGCTGCTGATTTTGTGAGCCCGACTACCTTTCAGGCGCTGAGTGGAGAACCTGTGTTGCTGGATACGCATGATGGGTCTGGCGGTAATGGTATGGCACATATTAATTTAAGCCGTCAGGCAGATGTGATGCTGATTGCGCCTGCTTCAGCCAATACGCTGGCAAAAATAGCTCATGGTATGGCAGATAATCTGTTAACAACGCTGGTAGCCGCGCGTAGCTGTCCGCTGGCTGTTGCACCCGCGATGAATGTGCAAATGTGGAATAATCCGGCTAATCAGCGCAATCTGGCGTTATTACAGCAGGATCAGATAAAGATATTGGGGCCAGCAGTTGGAGAGCAGGCCTGTGGCGAAGTTGGCAGCGGGCGTATGCTGGAAGCGGCAGAGCTAGCTGATTTATTATGCGATGTCTGGGTACCATCTGTACTGGCGGGAAAAAGGGTGTTGATTACTACCGGAGCCACTTTTGAAGCCATTGATCCGGTACGTGGAATTACCAACATTTCCAGCGGGCAAATGGGAATGGCGCTGGCACGGGCATGTCGTGCTGCCGGAGCAAATGTGTCTCTGGTGTACGGTCAGATACAGACGATGCTGGCACCCGGGCTGGCTTATACTGAACAGGCCGTCAGCGCAGATGCGATGCTGGCAGCAGTGCAGCGTTTAATACCCGAACAGGATGTGTTTATATCGGTAGCTGCGGTAGCTGACTACAAGGTTAAAAATCGCAGTGAACAAAAGCTGAAAAAATTGGCTGGGCAAACTGTACCGACGATAGAACTTACTGAGAATGCCGATATTCTGGCAACCGTAGCCAGCCAGCCTAATGCGCCGTTCTGTGTGGGTTTTGCTGCTGAAAGTGAGCATGTGCTGGAGTATGCGCGTGCCAAACGAAAGAAAAAAGGTGTGCCGTTACTGGTAGCCAATGATGTGAGTCAGGCAATGGGTAAAGCTACTAATCAGGTGATACTGCTTGATGACGAGCAGGAAACTATCTTGCCGCAGATGAGTAAAGATGATACGGCCACTGCTATTGTTGCTCGGCTGGCACAATTGCTTGCGCAGCAGTAATTAAGGCTGTATTTGTGTATTTGGGGCTTATTGTCCTGATATTTTTTAATTGTAAATTATATAAAGACTGGTTTATGAGTGTTTCTGAGTTATCTGTACAAATTAAGGTATTGAATCCGTTAATGGCGGAACAGTTACCACAATATGCAACTATTGGTTCGGCTGGTCTGGATTTACGTGCCTGTATTGAAGCACCTGTTACTTTACAGCCGAGGGAAAGCTTTCTGCTGCCAACTGGGTTGGCAGTATATCTGGCAGACCCTGGCTACGCAGCTTTAATATTGCCACGTTCCGGTCTGGGACATAAGCACGGTATTGTGCTGGGCAATCTGGTAGGGCTGATTGATTCGGATTATCAGGGTGAATTAAAAGTATCGTTGTGGAATCGCAGTCAGGAAGCATATGTAATTGAACCATTGGCACGGATTGCGCAGATGATTATTGTGCCGGTGATGCAGGCGGCTTTTACTATTGTAGATGAGTTTGCGCAAAGTAACCGTGGAGAAGGGGGCTTCGGTAGTACTGGTCATCAGTAAGTTTTTGTATTGAATAAACGAAAAGCAAGGTATCCAGATGGATAACCTTGCTTTTTTTGCCATGGCACTGGCTAAACTGCTTATTACAAATTTACTTTAGCATTCTGACCGGCCGCATAGAGTGATGGTTGGTATCGCATTATTGTTGGCGATAGCGCTCAATCAGCATATTCTGCATATTGGTTACAGATTCATTTTCTGCTGCTTTAATACGCTGATATCGGCCATCAGGCTGCATCAGCCATGCGCATTGATTATCAGCCAAGGCGAGCATTAGAGTTTCTTTGATTATACGTTGTTTTAGCTCGGGCGTTTCAATTGGTGTGCAAATTTCTACACGGCGAAATAGATTGCGCCCCATCCAGTCGGCGCTGGATATCCATACTTTAGTGTCACCACCGTTTTCGAAATAAAAAACGCGTGCATGTTCCAGCAGACGGCCGACAATGGAGCGAACACGAATATTTTCCGATAAGTCTTTAACACCCGGGCGCAGCACGCACATACCGCGTACAATCAGCTCGATTTGTACACCGGCTTGGCTGGCTGCATACAGGGCATTAATTATAGAGGGTTCAACCAGAGCGTTCATTTTGGCAATAATACGTGCTGTTTTACCGGCTTTTGCCTGTTCGATCTCTCCGTCAATACTGTCGAGTAGCATTTTGTGCAATGTAAACGGGCTCTGAGCTATTTTATTCAGATGATTGGGCTGCCCCAGCCCGGTAATTTCCATAAATACAGTGTTGACATCAACACTGATGTCGGGGTTACAGGTCATTAGTCCAAGGTCGGTATAGATGCGGCTGGTACCCTGATGATAGTTGCCAGTGCTAACATGCGCATAGCGTTTCAGTTTGCCGTCTTCGCGGCGCACAATCAGCGCCATTTTGGCATGAACCTTGTAGCCGAATACACCATATACCACGTGAGCGCCGGCAGCTTCTAGCTGACTGGCCCAGTTCAGATTAGTTTCTTCATCGAAACGTGCCATCAGTTCAACCACAACCGTAACCTGTTTACCGGTCACTGCTGCTTTCATCAGTGCCTTCACCAGATCAGAATTACTACCGGTGCGGTAGATAGTCATTTTGATAGCAATGACCTGAGGGTCGTCTGCTGCTTCCTGAATCAGACGCACTGTTGGTTCAAAAGACTGATAGGGGTGATAGAGCAGAATATCGCGTTGGCTGATGATACTGAATAGGTCGCGATTTTTATTGAGTACGGCTGGCGTTCCGGGAATAAATGGCGGAAATTTTAAATCATTGCGTTCAACCATATCCGGTACGGCCATCAGGCGTACTAGATTTACCGGTCCGTTCACCCGATATAGCTCATCACGTCCCAGATGGAAATGACTGAGGAGGAAGTCGTAAACACGTGCCGGACAGTTGTCTGCTACTTCTAAACGCACTCCGTCTCCATATTGACGTCCTTGTAACTCACCGGCAATGGCGGTACGCAGGTTTTCCAAATCCTCTTCGTCAACGCTTAAATCGCTGTCGCGGGTAATGCGGAACTGGTAGCAGCCCTTGACACTCATACCTGTGAATAGAGTATGGACGTGAGCATGCAGAATTGAAGACAGAAATACGAAACCATCGTGTCCATTGCATAATTCTTTAGGCATCTTCAATACCCGTGGCAGAATACGCGGTGCCTGTACAATGGCCATGCCTCCGGTTCGGCCGAAAGCATCTTTGCCCTCTAGCTCTACCGCAAAATTCAGTGATTTATTGAGTAAACGCGGAAAGGGGTGAGATGGATCCAGTCCGATAGGTGTAAGAATAGGTAACAACTCATGCTGGAAATAATCAGCCACCCATTGGCGTTGTGCCTCGCTCCATGCACTGCGCGCATAAAACGATATGCCTTCACTGCGCAAAGCTGGAATCAGCTCGTTGTTAAACAGACGGTATTGTTCGGCAATAATGGCATGTGCTTGTTTGGTTACATGGGCGATAACGGTATCCGGCAGTTCGCCATTGGCCAACGGAATATGAGGTGAGAGCTGACGGGTACGTCGCAGCCATGCCATCCGTACTTCAAAAAATTCATCCAGATTGGAAGAAACAATACATAGAAAACGTAAACGTTCGAGCAGGGGCACCTGTGTATCCTGTACCTGTGCCAGTACACGACGATTGAATGCCAGTAGGCTAAGTTCACGGCAAAGTAGGTGTGGCTGAATTTCGGACATGGGACATACCTCTGACTGTCATTATGGGTAAGGGCGTGTCTGTTTGGTGTTAAGTTATTAACATTGGCATTGTTTTACACACAGGTCAAGCGTTATGAGTGTTTGCTGGCGGCCAGCGATTGTGAATAAACTGGCCTGGGTTTTGATAATTCAACACTTTAGCGTAATTGCCAGCAGCAGTTGCATTAACCGGAATATCTTTGGTTACAACACTGCCTGCGCCAATGGTGGCATTGTCACCAATGCAGACGTTTTCAACTAAATTACAGTTAGGGCCGATATAGACATTGTCACCAATAACGGCAGCCGATCCATTGTTGGCACCAATTACTGTATAGGGTGAAAGATTGACATTATTACCCAGCCGGGCACTGCTGTTAATAATCAACGGCCCGCCATGACCGATATATAGCCCGTAGCCAATGGGAGTATGCGGAGAGATAATGATTCCGCTACGGCGTTTTTGCCACACATACATTGGATAGGCTAGCTTACGCCATATTCCCGGTGCGGAAGCCAGTCTGAGCCAGCAGGAAAAGCGAAAGCCCCGGTTATAAAAATAGTGGCGTATGAATGTACGCCAGTCAGTACGGCCACTGTAACGAAATAAATCACTTTTAATAAGCTGTATAACCATAAAAGCTGTAACAAAGTATTGGGCAAATAAAATAGCTGTTCATCTGCATACAGTCGAACAGCTATTGGGTTTTATTCCTGTGGCGGAGTATAGCCGCTGATTTGGTCGGCTCCTTCTCCGAAGAAATAATTTTCCATTTGTTGGATAACATACTGGCGGGCACGCGGATCAGCCAAACTGAGACGGTTTTCATTAATAATCATGGTCTGATAACGTAACCAGCCGTCCCAAGCTTCCTGAGATACGTTATCGTAAATGCGCTTACCCAGTTCATTGGGAAATGGCGGAAATTTCAATCCGGGTGCTTCTTTGCCCAGTTTGACGCAATGCACCATATGACTCATGTGACTTCCTTTATGGCAATCAGGGAAAAGGGTAGATTGTAAAAGATTTTTTACTGGTTGCGTTCAAAGTTGGCGGCAAAATATTTTCGATTGGCGTTTATTGCTGGTGTATTGCTGCTGCCGTTTTGGCGGTAATTGCTCCAGTGTGGCACTGGTAAAGCCACGTTCGACAAACCAATCGCCGGTGTGGGTGCTCAGTGCAAACAGTGTCTGTAGCTGTAGCTGTTGTGCCTGTTTGATGACATGTGCCAGCAATAACTCTCCGTAGCCGCGTGCCCGCGCGTTCGGGGAAACAATCAGACAGGCCAGCTCACCAGCGTTATCCTTGGGATAAACATGCAGAGCTACACAACCGTAGACATAGCAATCCTGTTCCAGTACGGAAAATTCATGTATATGGTTTTCCATGTATTCACTGTCGCGCGGTAGTAATATACCGGCCGCCTCCAATGGGGCAATCAGTTGCAGAATTTCGCCAATATCCTTATTCTCAGCCCGACGGATGCGCATGAACGGGGCCTTGGCCATGGCGGTGCCACTGCCTTCGCGAGTAAATAATTCCTGTAGCAGGCTACCGTCTTGCAAGCCGGAAACAACGTGTACGCGCTGTACACCATGTTCGAGTACACGCGCCGCCGTTTGTAACAATTCAGTTTGACGTTTATCAGTAATGTTTCTGGCCAGAAGCTGACGGATTTCGATACAGTTCAGTTCACTGATGGTTTGCTGCTTCTCATCCAACAAGCCGTGCTGTGTGCCCAGAAAAATCAGTTTTTCCGCTCTGATCGCTTCGGCCACGGCCTGAGCAACTTCATTCACCTGTAAGCGGTAGGATTGGCCACTGAGTGAGTGGCCTATCGGGCTGATTAATACCAGCTGATTATGTGCCAGACGTTCTTCAATGGCCGCTGCATCTACTTTACGTACACAGCCACTGTAACCCATATCAATACCATTAATCACACCCAGTGGTTTGGCACGCAGAAAATTGCCTCCAGCGATACGTACATTGGGTGCGCTGTGTTCCATTACCTGTGTTGGTATCATAGATAACGTTGCTTCCAGATTGAAGCGTGCTATTCCACTGGCCTGTTTAACCAGTTCAAGAGCATTTTCATCAGTAATAGGATTTTCATCAATGCTGATGGCGGTGTTGCGCCCGGCAATGGCCTGGATAAACTGGCTGCAACCATGAATGATGACCAGTCGCATGCCAAGACTGGTGAGTAAAAGTATATCGGCAGCCAGTGCCGCCAGTTTGTCGCTTACCAGAACATGGCTACTGATGGCCAATACCAGAGTCTTGCCATTAAGATGGTGAATATAAGGGGAAGCCTGACGAAAATCGTGAATAAACTGGTTTTTGTGAAAAAATTCTTGATTACCTACAGGGAAGTTCATCTTACTGCCATTAAATAAAATAATTGCATCATCAGTACCGTTAACGCAACAATTGTCGCCAGAGTCCAGTTAAATTCTTTGGATAATTTGTCCTGCTGATGGTGCAGGAATTCTGTTTTGGCATGGATGGCATCAGTTTTTTCGATGGCATCATTGAGCAGTAATGGTACATCTGCCTGATTTGGGTTGTCATTAGGCAATAAGGTAAAAACAAGATTATTCAAGTTATTCACATTACTATTCATGGAAATATTGGTAGTGTTTTCCTCAGGTACATGTACCGGTATATTGGTAGTGGCTGGTTTTTCTTTTACTTGATTTTGTGCAGCAGCACGGTTGAGCAGCAGTTCACTGCTGGCTAGTTGTGGCTGCGGCGTTGATAAATGTTCAGGTTCCGGCTCAGCTACTGTAGGCAGGCGCATTTCAACTTTGTTGGCCACCTGATTTAACAGGGTATTCAGATTTGGCCGTTTGTCGATAGATGCGGTATTTTTTGGTGTGGGTGCACTGGTATAGATTTGTGTCTGCGTGCGTTTTGAGTTGTTGGTCTGATTCAGTACGCTGGTCAGCATATCCATAACTTCGTCGGCACTCGGTACCTGCTGGTCAGAAGCAGAAATACCATTTCTGCTGGCCGCAGCCTGCGGAGTAGCGTTTTTATTAGCGCGGATTTTCGATACAACGGTAAATCCGTGCTGACACTGACGACACACAACCCGTCCTCCATTGCATGGTGGTGTCGTTACGGTATTTTCTGCATGACATTTAGGACAAATAACAGTAATTGTTTTAGACATGATTATTTTAGCAAACCAAAATAGTTAAAGAAGGAGGAAATTTAATAGTGTCAAAAGTGGATAGCTGGTAGATTGCGTTAGTGTGTTTTATCAGTGCTGCCAGAAATTGGCAGCGCCAGATGATTATGCTCTTTTCCGACCACTAATACATACCCAGCCATCCAGTGTTTTGGGTGGATTCAAATCAAACCACTGGCGATAAATTTCACTCAGTTCTTCTGTCTGTTCAGCCAGAATTCCTGACAGAACAATTTCACCACCGGTGCGGGTACGTTCAGCAAGCATTTGGGCCAGCAGACGCAGCGGATTAGCCAGAATATTGGCAATAACAATATCGAATTGCTGTTCAGCAGGTAATTCGTCTGGCAGAAAAAACTCAGCATCTACCTGATTCTGTAGTGCGTTATCCTGACTGGCGCGTATGGCTTGCGGATCGATGTCTACACCACAAGCGCGGCCTGCACCCAGTTTCAGCGCTGCGATTGCTAAAATGCCTGAGCCACAACCATAATCAAGTAGGGTTTCGCCACCATGCACATGTTTATCCAGCCATTGCAGGCATAAATGGGTAGTAGGATGGCTACCCGTACCAAACGCCAGCCCAGGATCTAATTGTAGATTAATGATGTCCGGCTCGGTTGGCTGATTGTGCCACGACGGTGTAATCCACAAGCGAGAAGAAATCTGAATCGGATCAAACTGTGATTGCGTCAATCGTACCCAGTCCTGTTCAGGAATGGTTTCCAGATAATAATGCGGCATATCAATAGCGCAATCCCGTGCAGCAGCAGATACAATGGCTTCAATATCGGCATTCTCATCGAAAAGAGCCACGATATTGCTTTGTTGCCACACCTGCTCGGTAGGCATATCCGGCTCGCCAAAAATTGGCTGCTCATTATCATTACCGGCATTGGCGTCTTCAATAGCGGTACTTAATGCGCCGTTTTCAATCAGTGCATCAGAGAGTTTATCAACCTGATCCTGTGTAACTGTGATAACAACTTGTTGGTAGTGCATGGCTTTTTTACCGTATGTGGATGTTTTATAAAACTTCAGGCAGCCACTGCGGCTGCCTGTAAACAAAAGCGCAATGTATGCGTATTGTAAATTATTTTTTGTCTTCTTTGTGTTTTTGTAACCATTGTTCAAGGTAATGAATGCTTTCACCACCATGAATAAAGCCCGGATCAGCAAAAATGTCACGATGCAGGTTGATATTGGTTTTAATGCCAGTAATAGCCAGTTCCCGCAGTGCTACTCGCATTTTGGCAATGGCTTCTTCGCGATTACGACCGTGGGTACAGACTTTACCAATCATACTGTCGTAGTAAGGCGGTACTGTGTATCCTTGATAAATGTGGCTATCAATACGCACACCGTTTCCACCGGGCTGGTGGCAACTGGTAATCAGACCGGGGCTGGGTACAAAGGTGTATGGGTCTTCAGCATTAATCCGGCACTCGAAAGCATGTCCCTGCAAGCGGATATCATCTTGTGTATAGGACAATGGCAGACCTGAGGCAACACGGATCTGTTCCTGCACGATATCCACACCGGTAATCAGTTCAGTGATGGTATGCTCAACCTGTACACGGGTATTCATTTCAATGAAGAAAAATTCGCCGTCTTCATACAAAAATTCAAATGTACCCGCACCACGATAGCCAATCCGCTTACAAGCGGCCACACAGGCAGTACCGATACGTTCACGCTCTTCAGGTGTGATAAATGGTGCCGGAGCTTCCTCAACCACTTTTTGATGACGCCGCTGCATAGAGCAGTCACGCTCACCCAGATAGATGGCATTACCATGTTCATCACACAGTATCTGGATTTCAACATGACGCGGTTTTTGCAGATAGCGTTCCATATAGACAGCCGGATTGCCAAAAGCTGCACCAGCTTCTGTGCGGGTCATTTCTACCGCCGCCAGCAAATCTTCCGCCTTTTCTACTACACGCATACCGCGGCCACCACCACCGCCGGAAGCTTTGATAATCACCGGATAACCAACTTGTGCACCGATTTTTTCAATTTCATGCGGGTCTTCCGGCAATGCGCCGTCTGAACCGGGTACACAGGGTACACCCGCAGCCTGCATGGCCTTTTTGGCAGAAACCTTGTCCCCCATCTGGCGGATGGTTTCTGGGCGCGGGCCGATAAATACAAAACCAGACTGTTCCACCTGTTCAGCAAAACCATCATTTTCAGCCAGAAAACCATAGCCTGGGTGAATGGCATCAGCGTCGGTTACTTCAGCTGCGGAGATCAGAGCAGGAATATTCAGATAACTCTGAGCAGAACTAGCCGGGCCAATACACACAGATTCATCTGCCAGCTTCACATGTAAGGCATCACTGTCGGCTTCAGAATGCACAGCTACGGTTGCAATGCCCATTTCATGGCAGGCGCGCAAAATGCGCAGCGCAATTTCGCCACGATTGGCAATAAGAACTTTTTTTAGCATAAGGCAATACCTTGTAAGAAACGGGAAATATTACTGATACTGAGGATTACTCAATAATAAACAGCGGTTCACCGAACTCAACAGGCTGCCCATTGGATATAAGAATTTCTTTCACCACACCACTGTGGTCAGCTTCGATTTCATTCATCAGTTTCATAGCCTCAATGATACACAAGGTATCACCGGCATTAACCGTCTGACCCACTTCAACAAATGGTGCGGAATTAGGGCTGGCTGCCCGGTAAAATGTTCCGACCATCGGTGATTTTACTGCTTTGCTCAGGTCGGGGCCAGCCGCTGCCGGTGCTGCCGCAGGTTCTGCGGCCGCTGCCGGTGCAGTCACAACAGCAGGCTGTTGCTGCTGCATCGGTGCTGCATATATTGGCTGGGTTGCAGCAGTAGTGCGGGTAATGCGTACCTTTTCCTCTCCTTCGGTAACCTCGATTTCGGCAATACCCGACTCTTCTACCAAATCAATAAGTTTTTTCAGTTTACGTAAATCCATATTATGAACCCCTGTGTGATAGGACTTAGCCGCAATAGGTATTAGTGTTGGCGGCTGGTCTCTTGAATGTATTCAATTGCCCGATGTAATGCCGCTTCATAACCATATATGCCCAGACCACAGATTACTCCCATAGCAATATCGGACAGATAGGAATGGCGCCGGAAAGCTTCGCGGGCATGTACATTGGAAATATGCACCTCTATAAATGGTTTGCCTGCGGCAGCAAAAGCGTCGCGAATGGCCACACTGGTATGGGTAAATGCGCCCGGATTAATGATAATAAACTGAGTATCATCAGTTAAAGCCGCCTGAATGCGTTCGGTCAGAATATGTTCAGCATTGCTTTGCAGTGTTTCTAGTGTCATACCGGCTGCCTGTGCCTGTCCCAGCAGTTTCTGATTGATGTCTGCCAGTGTGGTGTGACCATATATATGCGGCTCACGTACACCCAAAAGATTAAGATTGGGGCCGTGTAAAACCAGAATAGAGGCACTCATAGATTGGTTGGTTATAGCAAAATTGCGTCATTTTTGCCGAAAATGCGTGCAGATGTCCAGTATTTTCGTATTTATTTCACTTTGTAAATAGCGTCTTTCTGTACTAGAGTACTCTGGCAGCCTTATTTTGCGTGCTTACCACTATCACTGCCACGTGGATACACATAATTCTTTAGGTTATAAACATTCAACGTTTTTATGGTTTAATAAATGTGCACATATTTTATCTTCGTGCCAAATAAAGCTTGAAGTTTCATCTTAACTAAAATCAATTAAATAATATTTAGCAATTTGAGGCTGATTCCGTAAAAACACACTAGCTAAATCAAAAAGTATCAGCTTGTTGACTGGCCGTATTGATATTTAGAAAAATTAAAAAATAAATGTTGTGTATTGCAATGCAAATCAAACATCTGGAAAAAACAGTAATATTAGTCACAGGCACTGGCAGTATTTGTTCCGCAACAATATAGCAACATCAAAATATTTTATTGACAGCATAATTGATTATTTGCAGGTATTTTTCACAGATGATTTAAAACAACAGTTTACTTAAAAGAATAAAAACAAGGGTAGATAAAATAAAGTTCTGATTTAATATTGCATTTAGTTATTGTAACTAAATTAATTATAAAATTTAAGATAACATTGATTCTCAATAAATCTGATAATTGATCTCTGTCCAGCGGTCTTTTATATACTGCTGCTTCGCAGCTTGCACCAGCAGGCATATAATATGTCTTTTGCCTTTTTCAGGCACTCGTACATGCATATTAATGATTTTGATTTTGATTTGCCGCCAGAACTGATTGCACAGCATCCGCCGGCAGAACGTGGTAGTAGTCGTTTGCTGGTATCTTTGCCCGGGCAACAGTTGGTAGATAGCAAATTTGCACAGTTGGCCGACTATGTTGAAGCAGGTGACGTGCTGGTGTTTAACAATACCCGTGTAATGAAAGCACGCCTGTTCGGTCACAAGGCCAGTGGTGGTCAGATTGAAGCGTTGATTGAGCGCGTGCTGGATGCACATACTGCTCTGGCGCATGTGCGTTCATCCAAATCCCCCAAACCGGGCACAGAACTGATTTTTGAAGGTGGCTTGCATGCACAGATGCAAGCTCGTCAGGGTGAACTGTTTGTGCTGCATTTTGCTGGTAGCCAGACGGTCTGGGAATTGCTGGCTATTCACGGCCATCTGCCTTTGCCGCCATACATTACCCGTTCGGCTGATGATGACGATGATGAACGTTATCAGACGGTGTATGCCAAACATGAAGGTGCGGTGGCTGCACCTACTGCCGGTTTGCATTTTACTGATACCATTTTGCAACAGTTGCAAACTAAAGGCGTGCATCTGGCTGAGGTAACCCTGCATGTGGGTGCTGGTACTTTTCAGCCAGTACGGGTAGAGAATATTGCCGAACACCACATGCACAGTGAATGGTATGACGTAAGTGAAGTGGTAGTCGCAGAAATTGAAGCTGCTCATGCACGCGGTAATAAAGTTTGGGCGGTGGGTACCACAGCAGTACGTGCACTGGAATCAGCGGCACGCAGTGGAAAATTGCAGGCTGGACAAGGGGATACTAATATATTTATTACACCCGGATACCAGTTTAAGGTCATCGATCGCATGATTACCAATTTTCACTTGCCTAAATCAACTTTATTGATGCTGGTGAGCGCCTTTAGTGGTTATGATGAAATCCGTGCCATTTACCAGCATGCCATTGCAGCACAATACCGTTTTTTTAGTTATGGCGATGCCATGCTGCTAGGTAATCTGGCGCAAGTAAAAACAAAATAAAGGAACAGACCATGAGAATGTTACATACTATGCTACGCGTAGGCGATCTGGATAAATCACTGGCGTTTTATCAGGATGTACTGGGTATGAAACTGTTGCGGCGCGAAGATTTTCCCGGTGGCCGTTTTACTTTGGCCTTTGTCGGCTATGGTGAAGAATCTGATAGCACTGTGCTGGAATTAACCTATAACTGGGATACTCATGCCTATGAATTGGGTACCGGCTACGGCCATATTGCCATTGAAGTTGATGATGCTTATGCTGCCTGTGATGCTGTGCGGGCTAAGGGCTGCCGAGTAACACGAGAGGCCGGACCTATGCAGCATGGCACAACAGTAATCGCGTTTGTGGAAGATCCGGATGGTTATAAAATTGAATTCATTCAGAAAAAGAAATCTGCATAATTAATTGCGCCGGCTGTGTTTTAGGCTAAAACGTTGCCATAAATGCTGATATTCCGACAGATGGCAGTGTTGCCATCTGTTTCTGTATAGCCATGGTATTTCCATGCTTGACGCTGGCTTTGTCTGCCTACTATGATGTGGTTTCACATGCTTATGCATCCGGTCTGGGACGGCCTAGCCGGTAAATTCTTATGCAGGACGGCCTGCATTAGCCTGTACAGGAACAATTATGGCTTGGCTGTCATTATTTCTGGCCGGATTACTGGAAGTAGTTTGGGCCATTGGTCTTAAATATTCACAGAATTTCACTAAATTTATTCCCAGCATTATTACTTTGGCAGCTTTAATAGGCAGCTTTCTGTTACTGGCACAGTCGATGCGCTCCTTGCCAGTAGGAACAGCCTATGCGGTATGGACTGGGATTGGCGCGGTGGGTGCAACAATTGTGGGCATTATCGTGTTCAGAGAGCCGGCCGGTGCCATGCGCTTGATTAGTCTGGGACTGATTATCATTGGTATTATTGGCCTGAAATTTGGTGCTCACTAAAGCATCACAGTATTCGGCTGCGTGCAGTGTCTGCTTAAAATCTTTTGTTATATCCATTAATAGCAATTAGCAGGCTAGACTTTTACCTTTTTATATTAAATAATAATAATTATCATTATTTAATATAAAAAGGTAATTTGTTATGAAAAAAATCTTAACAATGGCTGTTTTATCAGCGCTGGCTCTGGGATTGAGTGCCTGTCAAAGTGCACCGGTGCATGTTACTCAGGCCGGTGAAGAAATTAAGATGCCAGCGGCACCACAAAAAATTGTGGTGATGGATTTTGGTGCACTAGATACGCTGGACGCACTGGGTGTCGGCAATCGGGTGAAAGCGGCACCTGTAAGCAATATTCCTGCGTACCTGCAACAATATCATAATGATCAGGTACAGAATGCAGGCCAGATGAAAGAGCCGGATATAGCCGCTATTCAGGCACTCAAACCAGACCTGATTATTATGAGCGGACGCCAGAATGCTTTCTATAAAGATTTAAGTACCATTGCTCCTACCCTGAATTATTCAGTTAATGCCGCAGATGGGCATTATTATGAGGATGTGAAAAAGCAAATCCGTCTGCTGGGTAAAATTGCCGGCAAGGAAGCGCAGGTGCAACAGCAAGTGAAAGCATTAGATCTGAAAATGAGTGCGGCCCGCGAGCTGGCACAACATTCAGGCCAGAAAGCCATCGTGGTGTTGCATAATGACGGCCATGTCATGCTGATGAATCAGGGCACCTATCCGGCACTGATTTTCGATGAACTGAAAATTAAACGTGCTGTGGCCGCGGATGCACTGCCCACACCTGTTATCGGTGATAATGGCAGGCCTGCCCCTGTAATGGTGGATAGCCAGTTTATCAACCAATACCATCCAGATATTGTTTATGTTGTTGACCGCAGCAAAGCCATCGGAAATACGCCGATACGCAATGATTATTTTGATGACAAAGTATTGAAGCGTGCCGGTACAAAAATAGTCTATCTCAGTGCCGACTTATGGTATCTGTCTGGTAATGGACTGGAAAGCCTGAACCGGCAGATTGATGAAGTTGTGAAATCATTGAAAAAAAGTTAATTAACATTACATTTTGTTAAGCAATAACCAGTCATTAATTTTGATGGCTGGTTTTTTTTATCTGGTGCTTTTCCGTATGTCCTGGAGCGGATATTAATGACTTTTGTCTATGCCAATTTGATGTTATTGTTAAGTTTTTTAAATCAGGCAGAAATAACGCCATTATTGCGGCTTTATTGCCATGTTTTCGATACTATAACGGTTGTAAAGAAATCATAGAATATTGCTAATCTCGCCAGCCAGTGGCTTGATGGCATATCACTTACTGTCAAAAAATTATTTTTACGGCACCTTCCTCGGAAAGGAATAAAAATGAAGATAGGTATCCCACGCGAATCTCTTGCCGGTGAAACCAGAGTAGCGGCTACGCCGAAAACCGTTACCCAGCTGATTAAATTGGGGCATGAAGTTATTATTGAGCATGATGCCGGTAAAGCAGCCAGTCTATCTGACGGGTTGTATCAAGAAGCTGGTGCAACTGTGGCTGATGCCTCCACTGTCTGGCAGTGCCCGCTGATATTCAAGGTAAATGCCCCTAATGCAGATGAAATCACAGCCATGAATGAAGGGACGATTCTGGTCAGCTTTATTATGCCGGCACAACAGCCCAAACTGCTTGAACAGTTACAGGAAAAAAAGATAACTGTGTTGGCTATGGATATGGTTCCGCGCATTTCGCGCGCACAGGCGATGGACGCCTTGTCTTCGATGGCCAATATTAGCGGCTATCGCGCCGTTATCGAAGCTGCGGAAAATTTCGGCCGTTTTTTTACTGGTCAGATTACAGCTGCCGGCAAAGTTCCGCCAGCTGAAGTGCTGGTAATCGGTGCTGGGGTGGCTGGTTTGGCTGCCATTGGTACTGCGCGTCAGCTTGGTGCCATAGTCAATGCTTTTGATACCCGACCGGAAGTAGCCGATCAGATTGAATCCATGGGTGGTAATTTCCTGCATTTAGACTATCAGGAAGAGGAAAGCAGCAGTGGTGATGGCTATGCCAAAACCATGAGTGCCGCCTATATAGAAGCTGAAATGAAATTGTTTGCCGAGCAGGCAAAACAGGTTGATATCATCATTACTACAGCCGCGATTCCGGGTAAACCTGCACCAAAATTAATTACCCGCGAAATGGTAGACAGTATGCGCGAAGGTTCAGTAATTGTTGACCTAGCTGCTGCTACTGGTGGTAATTGCGAATATACAGAGCCGGGTAAAATCATCACTACTGCCAACGGAGTAAAAATAATCGGCTATACCGATATGGCCAACCGGCTGGCCGGCCAGTCCTCACAGCTTTATGGCACTAATCTGGTGAATCTGGCGCGCCTGCTCACACCTAATAAAGATGGTGAATTGGCTCTAAACTTTGAGGATGTGATTATTCGTAACATGACTGTTACCCATGAAGGCAACAGCATGTATCCGCCACCGCCTATTCAGGTATCTGCTGCGCCAAAAGTGGCACCAAAAGCCGTAGCGTCTGCCGCCACCACGCCGACAATACAGCCAGATACAACAAAGAAAAAAATTATCTGGGCGGCAATTGCAGTTATTCTGTTGTTATGGGTTGGTGCCGTGGCTCCGGTGGCATTTCTCAATCACTTTATGGTGTTTGTACTGTCCTGCGTAGTAGGCTACTTTGTGGTATGGAATGTTAACCATGCCCTGCATACACCATTAATGTCGGTAACCAATGCCATTTCCGGCATTATTGTGCTGGGTGCACTGCTGCAAATCGGGCAGGGACATGGTTTTGTGTCGTTGCTGGCCTTTATTGCAGTGGCGATTGTCAGTATCAATATCTTCGGCGGCTTTGCTGTTACCCGCCGGATGCTCAATATGTTTCGTAAGTAAGGGAGAAACAGGATGTCTCAAGGTATCGTAACTGCCGCCTACATTGTTGCTGCCGTATTGTTTATTCTGAGTCTGGCCGGACTGTCGCAGCAGGAAAGTGCCAGACGTGGCTGCTATATGGGGATAGCTGGCATGGCTATCGCACTGATTGCTACCATTTTTAGTCAGGATGCGCACGGGCTGGGCTGGGTGATTATTGCCATGGTGATTGGCGGCGCAGTTGGCTTGCAACAGGCTAAAAAAGTAGAGATGACCCAGATGCCGGAGCTGATAGCCATGCTGCACAGCTTTGTTGGGCTGGCTGCTGTACTGGTAGGCTTTAATAGCTACATCGACCCGCACGATGTAGATTCGGATATGTTCACCATTCATCTGATTGAAGTTTTTCTGGGTGTATTTATCGGTGCAGTAACATTTAGCGGTTCTCTGGTGGCATGGGGGAAACTGAATGGCAAAATTGCCAGTAAACCGTTGCAACTGCCACATCGCCATCTGCTTAATCTGGCTGCACTCGTATTGTCTTTCCTGCTGATGCTGTGGTTTGTGGGTGCGGACGGTTCCGGCTTTGCCCTGATTATGATGACCCTGATTGCACTGGCCTTTGGTTATCATCTGGTCGCCTCAATTGGCGGGGCGGATATGCCAGTAGTAATTTCCATGCTCAACTCCTATTCAGGCTGGGCTGCTGCCGCTGCCGGTTTTATGCTCGACAATGATTTACTGATTGTTACCGGTGCACTGGTGGGTTCTTCCGGTGCCATACTTTCGTATATCATGTGTCAGGCGATGAACCGCAAATTTCTGGCTGTAATCGGTGGCGGTTTTGGTTCCGCACCTATAGCTACCAGTAGCGACAATACTCCTGCCGGTGAAGTGCAGGAAATCAGACCGGAACAGGTAGCTGAAGCACTGAAAAATGCACATAGTGTTATCATCACTCCCGGCTATGGTATGGCGGTGGCACACGCTCAGAATGCTGTAGCCAGCATTACTGCCAAATTGCGTCAGCAAGGTGTGAATGTGCGTTTTGGCATTCATCCGGTAGCGGGTCGTCTGCCTGGGCATATGAATGTACTGCTGGCGGAAGCCAAAGTACCTTATGATGTAGTGCTGGAAATGGACGAAATCAATGATGATTTCAGTGATACTGATGTAGTGCTGGTGATTGGTGCCAATGATACGGTTAATCCGGCAGCAGTTACTGATCCGAATAGCCCTATTGCCGGTATGCCTGTACTGCATGTATGGGAAGCCAAAAATGTGATTGTATTTAAGCGCTCCATGCAATCTGGCTATGCGGGTGTGGATAATCCGCTTTTCTATGAAGAAAATGTCAAGATGTGTTTTGGTGATGCCAAAACCACATTGGACGAAGTAGATAAAAATATTTAAGTGATAGTTAAAAAAAACAGTCTGGAAGGCATCCAGACTGTTTTTTATTGCTGAAATAATCAACCTCAGCTACTGTGTTGTACTGCACCGTAATAGCTTTAAAGCGTTTGCACATAAGAAATATCTGTTTCCATGTGATTATTTTTAACGCATTCAATTATTAAACGGGCTTTGAGCCTATATAACCTTTGGTCTTGTCATGCACTTGCTGGTGTGTTGCAAAGGTAGGTATGACAGATTAAATGGTCTTTATTCTGTGCTAACTACATCAGAATAACGTTAGCTGGCATGTTTTTGATTGCATATTGGTGCAGATGCTGTCTGAAAATCAGCGCTTAGGCATCACTACGGGGCAGAAATCAGCATCAGTCTGAATCAGCGGGCCGCCAACAGCATCCACTGCAATCGGTATCGAAGCAAAAATCCCCGGAATCAGCGTTTTTCCCTGTTCATCTTTTACACCGCCCAATGTTTCAGCAATTGCAGATGGTTTACCGGGTAAATTCAGAATTAAACTGTTACCACGCAATACACCTACCTGACGCGATAAAATAGCTGTAGGCGTGAAGTGTAGACTAATCTGCCGCATCAATTCACCAAAGCCGGGAATCACCCGATCGGCTACTGCAAGCGTTGCTTCTGGTGTCACATCGCGCAGATAGGGGCCTGTACCGCCGGTGGTGAGGATAAGCGGACATGCTTCTTCATCGGCCAGCTGAGTCAGAATGTTTTCAATCAGTGCTTGCTCGTCTGGTATCAGATGCTCAACTAACTCCAGCGGATTCAATACTGCCCGCTGCAACCATTTTTTCAGTTCCGGCAGACCTTGATCAGCGTAGACTCCGGTAGAGGCTCGGTCACTAATAGAAACTAGACCGATTTTTAATAAAGGTAGTGTACTCATATTCAGACCATCCCCAGCATCAAAAAGGCAATTATTGTAATATAGACCTTTTAGCCTGTCAGTGAAGCAAGATGAATTCAGATGAATTAACCCATTTTAATAGCCGCGGTGAAGCACATATGGTTGATGTAGGTGACAAGCCTCACAGTAAACGTGTTGCTATTGCAACCGGCATGATTAGTGTCAATGATACTGCTTACAGTAAAGTACTTAGTGGAGACAGCAAAAAAGGTGATGTGCTTGGCGTAGCACGAATCGCAGCAATACAGGCGGCAAAACAAACCAGTAATTTAATTCCTCTGTGTCATCCCATAGCACTGACTAAGGTAAATGTGGATTTCAGTCTGGATGATGATAATCGCAGGATAGCTATCTGCGTACAAACAGAAAATACAGGCCAGACTGGCGTGGAAATGGAAGCTTTAACCGCAGCCAGTATTGGTTTGCTGACAATTTACGATATGCTTAAAGCCGTAGATCGCAGCATGGTTATCAGTGAGATATGCCTGCAACATAAAGAAGGTGGTCAGTCTGGCATCTGGCAGCGTCAGCCTTAAAAGATGTATCTTCTATTACAGCCAGTGTTTACCATTGGCTGTCTCCGTTGGTAATGATGCAGTTAATACAGATATTTTAGTGGAACTAACATGTTGTGCGACAGGAAAAACTGTTTAATCTTTTAGTTTTTGCTAAAAAGTATTGACTATTCTTGATTAATATTCAGCCCAATTTTTTTACTTTTAAATATTAATTTTTAGTATAAATGAAGATAGGTACTAAGTCTGTATTACTAGTATGATAAACAGATTTTATAATTAATTTATTGATTTATATTGTGAATATTCATTCTATGGCATTGGGTGGCTGTGAAAATGGATTTGATTCAAAAGTAAATATTTATAGTTATACCTATAAATATTTGTATAAGGAATAATAACTAAACCTTAAAAATATATTTAACTTTATGTCAATGACATTAAGATGGCTGAAAATTTTGATAAAAAATTAATGAGATTGTGCCATGTATTTACAAATTAATTTATATAACTAAATTTATGGTTTTTATGGTATTAATTGAATTTATATTTGAAATATCGTAAAATTTTATGAACTGAAAGGAGACTTATCACCAAAAGAAAACTCATAAAAGTAGTTTCAAATGAATAAATGTTAATTAAACCAGTGAACTATTAAGGTTTAATTATAGGAATTACTTATGTTCGTTTTGTTTGAAAAAGCTATAAACTTAACACAAGTTCACATATAATATGTTCACACCTTGTCTTTTTGGATAAAAGATAAATTACCAATAATTGTTATATTACTTGTTAACTTGCAAATTTCTGATCACATATGCTGTGATTCAGACGCAATTTAACTCATGTTCAAGCATTTCATTGCACATGACGACATGGTATCATCAACGCTTACCCGATAGTGATATCGGATTGAGCAGTTGTAGTATAACCCTAGTAGTTAATGCCACACGAGTAAGCTTAAATAGCAACTTTGGATTAATTTTATAATGTTAGCTTGAAATATGTTTAATGTGTTGAGTTACAACTCCTAATATATTCACCTGCTAAATTATATATCAAAAGTTATTTTTAGCAAGGTTTAATTTAATTTTATGTAGGTAATTGTTGTATTTTTTAAGTTTTGAATTGTAAATGATTGTTTAATAATAAATTTTAAATTAGACCTTATATTATTTTTATTTGAAGGTAATTCAAATATGGAAAATTTTAATGTTGGCTTTGCCTCAAGAATGCAGGAAGTTGTGGATATTCTTGGAAGTGTTTCTGAGTTGTCCAGAAGAGTGGAGGTAGCTTACCCAACGGCGTCAAAATGGGTTAAAGAAGGAGCTGAGCCTAGTACTACCAATCTGATTAAAATAGCTCATGTTGCACAGGTAGAAATAAAATGGCTTGCAACCGGCAAAGGACCAAAATTTAGCCAGAAAAGCGCAAATGGAATAGTCAACTATCATGCAGAAGTGTCTAATCCGCAGGCTACAAATACCAATGACATTGGTGAAGCCATTGGTGGTTATAACAATCCTCTCCATACGGTTTATGTTGGTGATTATGCCTTTATTCCAGTCTATTCAACACAAGATCCGAATGATATTGCAGCCACTGAAGGTAAAGCGATATGTACCATTGCCTTTAACCGCAACTGGCTGGAAAATTCTTTGAATGTAGATCCACAAAAACTTAGTACCCTGATTGTCAAAGATGACAGTATGACCGGCGTGCTTAATGATGGTGACCATGTGCTGATTAATCACAGTAAAAAAGCTGGCGGTGATGGTTTGTATGTTTTGCGTATTGGAAAAAATATTCTGATAAAACGCACACAGCTCAAACCAAATAATCAGTTGCTGATAACATCAGCTAATAGTGTGTATGAACCATTCACTATCGATTTAGCTGATACCGAACAGAATTTTGAAATTATAGGCAAAGTAGAGTGGTTTGGTCGTAAAATTTGAGCTAAACAGCATAACCTGAAGGAATAAGATAAGATATATCTGGCTGTGTATATCGCAGCTAGTAAAACTAAAACCGTTAATACCGGTTTTAAAGCGATTTTTATACCAGTATTAAAAATACGCTAAGTGGTATGATTAGTGATGATAATCAAGTTGATTTTTTATCAGGCTGATTTACTGGTTTCGGTATATCGAACTAATTATGTTGAGTAAACTTCTAAGATCTAAATACAAAAATAACGATTACAAACTGGTTTTGAACCTAAATACCCATACTGAATTCAAAGCGCTAAATTCATGCCGTTTCAGCGGCTTTTCCAATAAGTATTTATCATTTACCTTGAAATTACATCAATCTTTACATGGCGTAGACCATTCAATCTGTGCTGGATAACCTAGCGCAACTGGCTATCCTTACTGCCACGCCGGTTATATAAACTAAATGTTTTCTGCATTTGCTTATCGCGTTCTGTTTGACAACTCACACAAAAGCGTACGCCTTGGATTGCCTGACGGCGTGCTAATGGAATAGCTTCACCACATTCTTCACAAAATTCTGCACTTTCTGCTGCCTGATCCATTTGCTGGCGCACATGATTGAGGGCATCTGCTATCGTGCTCTCTATTTGTTGATTCACAGCATCATCTGAAGCCCATCCACTAGCCATAATAAATTCCTTCTAATATCAGGATGTTGAAATGGGGGTTATTCATTGAATTTTCAATATGCTGCTGAAAAACATGATTATTTTAGGACTAGATGACTAAATACACTGGTTGTCTCAATTATGTAGAAAAAAACATAAGCTAAGCGTGAATGCTGGTAGTAAGAACAGAGGACGTTCATTATTTTAATGACTGGTGATGATGAGTATAAAATTATTGAAATAGAGACACAAAAACAACTATTGTTATAGTTGAAAGCAACGAGGGCGAAACGCATTTGTGCGAAATTTAAGGTCGTGTACCAGCTATATAGAATAGAGTTTGATATAAAGATGCTAAACCATATTTTTTACTGACTATCGTATTACTGTTTTACTTTATACAGAAACAGTGTCTGTGAATTATGTAATCCATTGATAATAGGTCAGGTTAATCAGACAAATATAATATATTTCTAAAATCATCATTCAATCAGAAAATTTAAAATCATTGCTGAGTTTTTGCTGCCTGATTTACGGTAATAGGTAGCTATTATTAGTTATTTGGAATATATTGATTATTTACTATCTAATATTAAATTAATATAGCAAAATCATGTATTTATTTACATCTGACTAGATTGCAATATGCGCTATGGTTTTATAGACTGATTTTGATTTCTCTTGTTAAATCAAAATATTGTTAAAAAGGATGCGAATCATGGATGCGCTGAAATTTAAGGAATGTGTAGAAGCATGTAACTGTTGTATAGCCTTGTGTCAGTATTGCTCAACAGCCTGTCTACAGGAAGATGATGTCAAAATGATGGCTAAATGTATCAGTCTGGATCTGCAATGTGCTGAAATGTGTGCCCTTGCAGTTAATTTTATGTGTAAGAACAGTGCTTTTGTTCCACAGGTATGCCAGCTATGTGCTCAAGTATGCCGTGCTTGTGCGCAGGAATGCGGGCGCTTTGATATGGGGCATTGCCAGCGCTGTGCCGAAGCCTGCAATGTCTGTGCAGACAAATGCATGGCCATGGCTGCCTGAGTATTTTAGAAATTATGCAGCCATTATTACAGAAAATGGTTTTCGGAAATAAATCAGCCTGCGATCTTAATTGGTTAAGTTCTGGTAATAGCGGCTTGTATAAGTGATAAAGCATTACAAGGTTAGCTGGATTAATGACTAACCTTGTATAAAGATGTTCTGGTTATGCTTATTTCAGGCCGAGTACATCTTGCATATCAAATAGTCCCTGTCGGTGCTGGCGTAGCCAGACTGCTGCTCGGACGGCTCCATTGGCAAAAGTGGCACGGCTGGAAGCTTTATGACTAATTTCTACGCGTTCGCCATCTGTAGCAAACAGGGCAGTGTGGTCACCTACAATATCACCAGCACGAATAGTGGCAAAGCCGATGGTTTGCGGATCACGGGCACCGGTATGACCTTCGCGGCCGTAAACAGCACAGGTTTTCAGATCGCGACCAAGGGCATCGGCAATTACTTCGCCCATACGCAGCGCAGTGCCAGAAGGAGCATCTACTTTGTGTCGGTGGTGCGCTTCTATGATTTCAATATCGTAGCCTTCGTTTAGCACACGTGCAGCAGTATTAAGCAAGGCAAAGGTCAGATTCACGCCCACGCTGAAATTAGGGGCAAATACAACACCGATTTTTTGCGCTGCTGTAGCAATGCGCTGTTTACCTGCATCATCAAAACCAGTAGTGCCGATAACATCGTTAACACCAAGCTGTTCACAAATAGCCAGATTGCTGAGTGTGGATTCTGGTTTGCTGAAATCAATTAGTACATCAGTGTTATCCAGCACTTTTTCAGGGTCGTGACAAATGCTGACACCGAGTTCCAGTCCGATGGCAAAGCCGGCGTCCAGTCCGATAGCTGGCGAAGCATCATGTGCCAGTGCACCACTTAATACACAATCATGCCGCTGGCTGATACTTTGAATGAGGGCACGACCCATGCGTCCATTGGCACCGGCAACAGCAACTCTCAAGCGAGATGTAGACATAGGGTTACTCCGTTTTACTGGGAACAGTAGCAGATATGGGTTGCGGTTGCGCGGTCAGAGCGTCGCCTTCGGCATGAATCAGTTTACCGTTGACATCAAAATAAAGAGTGAGTTTTCTCTCTTCCTGAATCTCACCGGCACGCGTAACCACAAACAAATAATCCCAGCGGTTGGCATGAAACGGATCGCGTAGTAATGGTGTGCCAAGCAGCATTTGCACCTGCTCACGGCTCATGCCGGGTTGTAATGAGTTCACCACATTCTGGTCAAGTTCATTACCCTGAATGATTTTCAGTTTGTACGACGGAATTTGTGCCAGTTTGGCTGTAGAGCAGGCACTCAGGCCTAGAACGGCCACTGCCAGCAGGCAGTATATTTTTTTCATGCTGATACCTCGGAGCTGGGACGAAATAGTAAGCAATGGCGATGGCGACATTGTATGACACCCAGTGGGCAATTGCCTTAAAAGTGCGTATTATAGCGAGTATTATCATCTAGTGGTGAAATAAGCATCATGAATAACAATGTAGCTCAGCTGAAAGATAACGGTTTAAAGGTGACAGGCCCCAGATTAAAGATTCTGGAGCTATTTGAATCTCAGCCCGAGCAGCACCTGAGTGCAGAAGACGTATACCGGCGCCTGCTGGATGAAGGGGTTGAAATCGGTGTAGCCACCATTTACCGTGTACTTACCCAGTTTGAACAAGCCAATATTCTGCTGCGCCATCATTTTGAAACCGGTAAGGCAGTTTATGAACTGAATCGTGGTGGTCATCATGACCATCTGGTTTGCATTAAATGTGGCAAAGTAACAGAGTTTTGCAGCGAAGAAATTGAAAAACTGCAAAAGAAAATTGCCGATGATAACGGCTACCGTATTGTTGACCATGCGCTGTATATGTATGGTGTATGTAGTGAGTGTCAACAGTTTGACAGTAAATACCTTTGAATAGCGAGTAGGGAATACGCGCATGAGTCAGGCTGAATATCTGCCGTGTATTCCAGTACTGAGCTGCGAAAGTCTGGATTTTCCAGACATTGTGCAGGCACAGCGTCAGCGTGATGGGCTGGTAGCCATTGGTGGTGACTTGTGTCCGGCAAGAATACTGGCAGCTTACCAGCGGGGTATTTTTCCGTGGTACGCGCCTGATGAACCAATCATGTGGTGGGCTTTTGCGCGGCGGATGGTTCTGTTTCCGGCCGAATTGAAAATCAGCCGCTCACTGGCGAAAAATCTGCGCAATAAGCCGTATGCGGTAACGATGAATTACGCTTTCGGGCAGGTGATTGCCTGCTGTGCGCATACGGCCCGTAATGGGCAGAACGGCACATGGCTGGTACCAGAAATGCAACAGGCGTATTACGCGCTGCATCAGCAACAGCATGCATGTTCATTTGAGTGCTGGTATCAGAATGCAGACGGACAAACCTTTCTGGCCGGCGGTTTATACGGCGTAGTGCTCGGACGGATATTTTATGGTGAATCCATGTTTGCTCAGGCTGGCGATGCTTCCAAAATAGCCTTTGTACACGCTGTGCGTTATTTGCAACAGCAGGGTGTACCGTTGATTGATTGTCAGGTTTATACCAGTCATTTGGCCAGTTTCGGTGCACGGGAAATCCCGTTCACTGATTTTGCTGCCAGCCTGTATCAGTTTAATGCACAGCCGCTGCCGCAACCTCTTAAGCCACAGATACTTGCGAGTCATGGCGTTGTTCCCTTACCCTGCGATAATATTCACCTGAATCATTGATTATAGGAATACTTTATGTCTTTACAACAAGTGATTGAAACTGCTTTTGAGAATCGTGCTGAAATTACTCCGGCTTCTGTAACTGCTGAAGTAAAAGAAGCAGTAGCAGAAACTTTGCAGCAACTAGATAGTGGTTGTCTGCGTGTGGCTGAAAAACAGGGCAATCAGTGGCAGGTAAACGAATGGGCAAAAAAAGCAGTATTACTGTCATTCCGAATCAGTGACAATGTAATTACCGATGACGCAGTAAACCGCTATTTTGACAAAGTGCCCACTAAATTTGCCAACTGGGGGGCAACTGAATTTCAGCAAGCTGGTTTTCGTGCCGTACCGGGTGCAGTGGTGCGTGCAGGCAGCCATATAGGTAAAAATGTAGTGCTGATGCCTTCGTTTGTGAATATCGGTGCATTTGTTGATGAAGGCACTATGGTAGATACATGGGCGACTGTGGGTTCCTGTGCTCAGATTGGTAAACATGTTCACCTCAGTGGAGGCGTGGGTATTGGTGGCGTACTGGAACCTTTACAGGCGGCACCAACCATTATTGAAGATAACTGCTTTATTGGTGCCCGTTCGGAAATTGTTGAAGGGGTGATTGTTGAAGAAGGCAGTGTAATTTCCATGGGCGTGTTTATTGGTCAGTCCACTAAAATTTACGACCGTGAAAGCGGTGAAATCACTTATGGCCGCGTGCCAGCTGGTTCTGTAGTTGTATCTGGCAGTCTGCCAGCCAAAGATGGCAGCCATAGCCTGTACTGTGCTGTGATTGTGAAAAAAGTGGATGCCAAAACCCGTGCCAAGACAAGTGTGAATGAATTATTACGTGGCATTTAAACTTTAATCTGTATGAATGGATAAAAGCCTCTTACTGCGAGTAGGAGGCTTTTATTTTTGAATGCAGCAGATTGAGTATCTGGAAGAATTCACAGTATTTAGTATACTAATTTAAGGGCGGCGCATGGATTGATTGATTTTACTGGCTATCAGAGTGGCAGTGGTTAATAACGCACCTACCAAGAGCTTATTACGCCAACGTTTCGGTTTGTTGGCCAGTTTAAGCGCTAAACCACCTGCAGGAATTTTGTCCACAATATTTAGTGAACGCTGCCACAGGTTTGATTTAGTAACATTCTTACCATTTTTAAGCTGTTCAGCTAATAGTTTTAATCGTGCACTCTGCGCCTTTAAGTCAAGCAGCTCGCGTTGCTGTGCTATATTCAGTTTACTGGATTTACTCATATTTTGTGTTCTCCATTAGCTTTAGCATTGTTACTACGTTTAAGATAGCCTATATCTTCATTTATAGCGGTCAGTGTTTCTGTCATAAACTGGCTTTGTTTGCGCAATAATTTAATAATCAGAACCGTCATAAGCAGAATTAAAAGCAGAAACAGAATGGCAATGCCAAAAAATACCCATACTTTGGTCTGTGGTGTGAGCAGGGTATTCAGGCCGAATAATAGGCTGATAAATCCCAGAAAAAACATCACTCCAGCCAGCACCACAAGCACCATCAATACAACAATACTTTGCAGTTGGGCAATGGCATCCAGACGCAGCATACGTACACGAACCCACAATAACTCGCTGCCGTATGTCAGCCAAATTTTTAGCTTGCGCAAATCACGGCCAAGATTACCTATACTCATGCAATGGTATCCGTTAAAGAGTGAATCATATTCAGGCAATTATTCAGGCAATCTGTATATCTGCCGGATTGCCTGAATATAACCTGTACAGATAACGTTCAGTGTTTGCAGCGTCCCAGCATCAGTCCGGTAATAAAGCCAGCCGCAGCGGCAATACCCATAGCGTAATATGGCTGTTCACGTACCAGCTCATCAGTGCGCTCGGCTGTAGCACGGGCTTTGTCGGCCAGTGTGCTTTCCAAGTCGCTCAATTTAGATTTGGTATTACCCAGTTTTTTGCGTAGCTGGTCTTTCAATTCTTTAGCCTGTTCAGAACCGTTGTCACCGGCACTTTCATATAAATCTTCAACTTCATCCAGCACAGAGCGTACTTCTTTCATCAAATCTTTTTTTTGTGAATCAAAATCAGCCATGGTAATTCTCCTTACAATTGGCATCAAAATATCAACGATATCAAAATCAGCAGCCAATTTAACCCATATCGTGCAGCAAAACAGATTATCTGCCGTGTTGCAATATCGGTTAAAATAATTATTGACTGCTAACATCTGTTACACAAAAACAACCTTAGCACAAGGATATGTTTTTGCACAGATATTAATAATTTGGCAATTGGCCGTTTAATGGGAATGGATAATGAGTGAGTTGGCATTAAAGAAAATATATTCGGGTAAAGTACGGGATTTGTATGCAATTGATGAACAGCGCATGCTGATTGTAGCCACCGATCGCTTATCCGCTTTTGATGTAATTTTACCTGAACCTATAACAGAAAAAGGCGAAATTCTCACCCAGATATCTAATTTCTGGTTTAAAAAACTGCAACATATCATGCCAAACCATTTTACCGGTGATACAGTTTATGATGTGCTGCCGCGCCAGCAGGCTGATAAAATTGCCAAACGTGCAGTAGTAGTAAAGAAGTTGACACCACTGAAAATCGAAGCCATCGTACGCGGCTATCTTTCTGGCAGTGGCTGGCACGATTATCAGCAAACTGGTGCTGTTTGTGGTATTCAATTACCAACTGGTCTGCGCGAAGCCGAAAAATTGCCGCAAGTAATTTTTACTCCGTCCAGCAAAGCTGCTGTAGGCGACCATGATGAAAACATCAGTCTGGCACAATGCGCCGCGCTACTGGGAGAGGAACTCACCAGACAAGTAAGTACCAAAGCCATTGAGCTTTACTCTGAAGCAGCAGCTTATGCTCGCAGCAAAGGCATTATTATTGCTGATACCAAATTTGAATTTGGTCTGGATGAAAATGGCACATTAACCTTAATGGATGAAGTGCTTACTCCGGATTCTAGCCGTTTCTGGTCAGTAGATAATTATCAGGTCGGTACCAATCCGCCTTCATTTGATAAACAGTTTATCCGCGACTGGCTGGTAGCATCCGGTTGGAACAAACAGCCGCCAGCACCGCATATACCGGCAGAAATTATCGCTAAAACACTGGCAAAGTATCAGGAAGCACTGCATTTACTCGCAGAAGTATAAATATTAATTATAGAATTGCAGGTAAACTGCCCAGCCAGTAACTGTTTGTAATCTGAAATAGTTTTAATCAGAAATAGCAAAAGAAATATACTGGCTGGACTATATCCGTATCAGTACGCAAACACAGCGCACACAACATTAACAGGCAGCGGTTAGAATATAATGCTTGCGCATATTATATGCCGGATAAATTAACAGCTATAACAGCCAATCAAACATTACAGATTTTTCAGAAGGAAACATCACTGTAATCCAGACAGGCATCATCACTATTTCAAGCACCGATTGTTCACAACCGTGCAATATATATTCGTTGGAAATAGCGCATTGAGCATCTATATCAGATTTTTACAGCAATGTTTAATTATCCCCATTACCGATCTGTAATTGAGAGATTACGCCATCAGTCAGCTAGAGTATGAAAATGCTCATGGCGATTTACTCTTTCATATTGACATATATCGCAATCATTACATCTATGCCCAGCTTGGTTTGGCCGGTGATGATTAACTAATACCGATATTTTTATTTAGGGCATGGAAGATACCATGATTGCAATACAAAGCATCGATTGCAATACAAAGCATCAGATAAAGTAATACATATCCGGGTAGCATTCAAAATGATAGTTTCCCGATTATTCTGATATTGTATCTGCCCAAGCTGATTTTTCCATTGGTAGCCATCCAGATTGGCTTTCCCGCACATCTGCCTGATATGGCAATCTAAAACACTCATTCAAAAGCCATTATCAGTACACCTTTAATCTGGCTGATTTTGCAGAATACGATGAAATTGTGCCGGCCAATTATAATCAGCATAACAGTAACCAGCGTATACCCAGATAGCCAGCGTTATCACAGAAATATTACAAATATAATGATTATTGACCACTATTCACAAACAGGTTTTTTGTGACTGCTAAACAAAACATAAATCCTGCCATACATATATAATACGCCTGTACAGGGTTCATTATTGGTATTGTTAATACCGTCTGCCCTGTGAAGCTTATATTTTTGCCAGCACTTCTATACAGGGCTGGCTTATTTATCCACAATACAGTTTATTCAGCAGCTTCCTGATGCTTTGTAGCCTAAAAGCCATTGTGGACAAACACATATAGTCAGGCGCTTATTCTGTAATCAAGCAGGCGCCGGTAACCCATGTTATCTGATGATGGAAACCACCATGCCACAACATCCTTATCGCCGTTTACGTCCTGCACGCCATGAATTACCGGAAGTAGGTATATCTGAATCAGGTAACATCCGTTCCTTGCATCTAGGTACGCCAATCATTCAAAGCTCAATGAATGTAGATAATCCGGCCGAACTGGTACTCTCATACAGCCATGCCATGATGGCTTGGCTGCTGTTTGTTGATGAGCTGCCACAGCACATTACTCAGATTGGGCTAGGCGGTGGTTCATTTGCGCGCTGGATTGATGCCTATTTGCCAGATACCAGTCAAACAGCCGTCGATATCAACCCTCAGGTTATCAGCATTGCTCGCAGCATGTTTGAACTGCCGTTTGAAGGTGAAAAATTTGAAATTATCGAAGACGATGGTGCCGAATACATCAAAGTATTACGTAGCAATACTGACATTATTTTAGTAGATGGCTTCGATGGCGAACAGATTATTGACAGTCTGGTAGCTGAACCATTTTTTGCTGATTGCCGTCAGGCACTCAGAGAGCATGGTATCTTTGTTACCAACTGGTGGCAGAATGACAAACGTTTTCAAACCTTTGTACGGCGCCTACGCGAAGTATTTGAAAACCGAGTACTGATGGTACCGGCAGAAACACATGGCAATGTGGCGGTTATGGCTTTTCAGCAGCCACCAGCCCTGCGCGACTGGGATAAGCTGAAAAAACGTGCTGAGCAACGCGCAACCCAGTTTGCTCTGGATTTACCTGCCATGCTGGCTGCGATTAAAGCTCAGCAGACACACAGTAATCGTCTGTTAACATTTAATGATAATGATTAAGTAACCTCACGCTGGCTCGACAATCCTCATGGCCAGCGTATACAGGCAAAAGAATAAAGGAAACCCCGTGAGTTATTATGCCAAACACTTGTTTGTTTGCACCAATCGTCGTGATAATCCTTGCCGCCAGAGCTGTGGTGACGACAGTGTTGGTGCCGATGCTGTGGATTATCTTAAATGCCATGCCAAGGCAATGGGATTAATGGGTATAGGTAAACTGCGTATCAGCAGTGCAGGCTGCCTCGGACGCTGTGATGAAGGACCAGTTATGGTGCTGTATCCACAGGGACGCTGGTATACCTATGTGGATGAAAATGATTTACAGGAAATTCTTGAGGAAGAACTGGCTAACGATCGTGTCGTTACCCGTTTATTAATGGATAAACCTGAAAGTAGTGAGTAAACACGATGTTAAAACAACAACCAAATATCTGGATTAATGGGCCAGTGGGACGGCTGGAAACCATCTATTTACCCGCGCAGGGCACTGCCCGCGGAGTGGCTGTGATTAATCATCCGAATCCGTTACAGGGTGGATTGAATACCAATAAAGTAGTGCAAACTGCGGCCAAGGCGCTTACTGGGCTGGGTTTTCACTGTTATCTACCTAATCTGCGCGGTGTAGGTAACAGTGATGGCGAGCATGATTATGGTCGTGGCGAAGTAGCAGACTGCCTTGCCGTTGTTGATTTTGCCCGTGCTCAGCATCCAGAAGTAAACAAACTGGTATTATCCGGCTTTTCTTTTGGCGGCTATGTTGCCTTATTCAGCGCCTTAACAGCCCGTCCGGATGCATTGCTCCTGATGGGGCCTGCGATTGGTATGTATCCTGTCGATGTGCCCAATGCCTATAATCCAGCCACAACCTTACTGATTCATGGTGAAAAAGACGAAGTCGTACCACTGCAAAACAGCATGAACTGGGCAGAAGCGCAGGACTTGCCGGTACTGGTTGTGCCGAGTTCCGGGCATTTTTTCCACGGTAAGTTGATTTTGCTGCGCCAGTGGATAGAGCGGCTGTTTCCTGCGTTATTGCGGGAATAATAAAATATTATTGCCCTGAATAGTTAGTAAATATAATTTTGTACATTTTTACAATGCTGTTCAGGGTAAATTAGAATTTACTTGCTATGAATATAACATTAGCAAGAGCACCGATTCAACGATATAGCAAATAGTTCAAAATGGGCAAGTCAATATACAACCAGAAAAGCGCAAGCTGCCAGTTTATTCCAGATTTATAAAATCAGATTTAAAATGATAAATTACAGGTTTGGATGAATAAAGCCTTATTGGCTATTTATAAATTAGCATTACTAATATCATCAATAATATTATAAATATAATTTTTTTCTCTTTCAAAATCCTGATTTTCAATACCAAAAACCGACGTGTAGGAAATCATGCCCTCAAGTATTAACATAATCAGGCCGGCTGCCTGTTCACTTGATTGGGTTCCTCCCAAACATTGAGAAATTGAATCTTGAATCCATTGTTTGTGTTCTCTAACAATAGAGCATATCTCTTCACTTCTATTACCATATTCAGCCTGAGCACGTACAAACATGCAGCCACGATAATTGACATCATTAAACCATCTGATATGCCATGAAATTATTGCATTGATTTTATCTTTTTTCTCCGAAAATACGGCAATCACATCTGTAAGTGATTTTTTAAAAAAAGCATTTCTTCTATGTAATACTTTACTGATAAGTCCGTTTTTATCACCGAAATATTTATATAACGTTCTTTTCGATACGCCTGCACTTTCTGCCACGAGCTCTAAGCTAACAGGACAGTAACCATGTTCATTAAACAATGTTTCAGCAGCCACAAGTATCTTATCAATAATTTCAGATTTCATTTTTTTTAATGTTTTTAGCAAATATTATAATTTTATCACAATAATCTATAATGGTTAATTATTAATAATATTTGACTATATATGGGTTTAAAAATACAATAAGTAAACGTTTTCGTTTACTTATTGTATTTATTTAAACAATCATGTTTATTTATTCATTATCATTATAGGAAAAACTTATGCTAAAAAAAATTAAAGGGGGAGAAACTATGCTGCCTAGACCTGATGCTGTAGCAATATTAAGAGGTTTTGTTGGTGGCACTTTAGGAATCTTCGTATTGCTATTGATAAGCGATTGGAGTGGTACTTTGCTAATTATGGCTCCATTTGGTGCAACATGTGTGTTGCTATTTGCAGTACCTAAAGCACCGTTAGCACAGCCAAGAAGTGTTATAGGAGGGCATTTTATCTCCGCTTTAGTAGGGATTTTGTTCATCAATTTATTTGGTAATGGAATCCTATCCATAGCATTAGCGGTTGGAATATCCATTGCTTTAATGCAATTTTTACGGGTAGTTCATGCCCCTGCGGGTGCAAATCCCATTCTTATTATGATATCAGGAATCACTGATTATTCATTTTTGTTGACACCCGTACTGATAGGTTCAGTTCTGTTAGTTCTTGTCGCTTTAATAGTCAATAATATCGGAACCGGAACCCATTGGCCCTGTTATTGGCTGGGCTATCGTTCAGGTATGGATAACAAACATATAAAATCAAAAGGGGATTAGCGTGCCTGTATGATTTGGCAGAGTGGTTAATAATATATTACATCAATTGAAGATAGGGAAATGAAACACATAGCGAATTTTATAATTGATTTATGTGCCAGGTATGTGATATTAACAATTGAGCACTAAAATAATTCATATTTGTTCGGGAAATCCACAGCCTGAGAAGGAGGGGCTGATTTGCCAGAGCACAGGTAAGTAATCAGATCACCTGCTGCTGATTCACTACTCTGTGTACAGCATATATTACCTGCCATGGTTCAATCGTCCGTGGCTGATAGTAATCACTAGCAGCAGGCTGGTTCTGGATGATTTTGAATACCATATAATTTAAGGTCCGTATTGTTTGTTGGATATTTATCAGGTGAAATAATAGGGAATTATCTAAAAGCAAAGCCACGACTATTAACATTAGGTGAGATGGCAATGGTGACCTCGGTATTTAAAGCGGCGATTACGCTGACAGAAGTACGGATTCGCAAAGGTCCTATCCTGCCTCTTCAAGGCGAATATGCAGTAACTCCAATGGGTGAAATATACTGGCCGACAAAATATTCTTTAGTAGATTATTCTACGGCACCTGTTCGACACTAAGCGTTTTTTTATGCATGAAATAGCTCATATCTGGCAATATCAGATGGGCATGTGGGTGGTTGCCCGGGGAGCGTGTAGTTTATTTGCAGGTTATCACTATGCATTAACAGGCGACAAAGTATTATCAGATTATGGTATGGAGCAACAGGCATCAATTATTGCTGATTATTATATTCTAAGAGATTTTGGTTATGACGATTGGTTTAGAAAAACAAAGCAGAAATACTACAAAGGAGGTGATGCTAAAAATAAATATCTCGTACAAGATTTGTGGCTAAAAATGTATGAAAATACCCTGCATTTATTTTTAAAGAATCCAAAAGATAAAAAGGCGTTATTCGGATGAAACAAAAATATATTCACTGGCTGCTGATAACTTTGCATTTAAGCACAATAACAGGGTGTTTTGTACATCGTGATGTGTTTGACACACCTGATATTATTCTAAAAGACAGTGGTCAACCATGTATCAGTATACCATCGAAGAAAGATTTTTTTAAGAAAAATAAAAGGTTTAATGTCATGGCAACAGAGGTGGTTCAGATTGGTGTTGGACAATTATCGTCGAAATATTATTATGACCCCTCAAAGCCATATTATGTTAAAACCCAAGAATGCATTTACTTTAACTATAATTTTCAAAATAATATTCCCTATGCGATCAGTTTTACATCAACAGAAAATATAAATGATGAATGGAAATCATGGGTTAGACATATGCGTATTAAAAAAAATACAGATGGAACTTTGCAATTACTACTTGATGAAAATGCCATAGATGTAGCTCAATAATGTTTCGAAAGAATAGGGTGATGATTTTTGACATACAATAGCAAAGCAGAAATACAAGGGAGCTGAAATCCAAAAACAAACAACTCGTACAAAACCTCTGAAAAATGTATGAAAATACGCTGCTTAGCCATTTCTTATATTTAAATGCTCTTTGGAGACTGTACTGCTTTAAGGGGTAGTTATGTTCTAGACAACAGTGCTTTTTACTCCAAAGTTGATTAGTTATCAGTATTATTTGACCAGATTAATTTGAAAAAAGCCCAGAAATTAGCGGAAGCTGATACTGGGCTTTTGATTTGTATTCTGTAGATGTAACTTTTCAGCCTATTTGTGTTTGATGTTCATCACTCTGACGTGTACGAATGGTACCAATCTGGTAAACAGTTTCGCCCTGCTGTTGTAGAAAGTGCTGTACCGCAACAGCGTCTGCGGCATCTACAATCACTACCATACCAATACCGCAATTAAAGGTGCGGTACATTTCCTGCATATCTACTTGTCCTGCCTGTTGCAACCATTGAAAAAGTTTTGGCAGTGGCCATGACTGAGTATCAATTGCTGCTACGGTGTTGTCCGGCAGGATACGGGGTACGTTTTCACTAATGCCACCACCGGTAATGTGTGCCATACCCTTGATGGTAAATTGTTTTAATGCAGCCAGAATGGGCTTAACGTATAAACGGGTAGGGGCGATGATGGCCTGCCGCAGGGTTTTGCCATTTTCAAATTCCGCGTCCAGTTCTGGCTGAGTACGCTCAATAATTTTGCGCACTAATGAATAGCCGTTGGAATGAATACCATTAGAGGCTAGTCCCAGTACAATATCACCGGCCACAATACTGCGTCCGTTGATGACCTGTTCTTTTTCAACTACACCTACAGCAAAGCCAGCCAGATCATATTCGCCATCTGGATACATGCCGGGCATTTCGGCGGTTTCACCGCCAATCAGGGCGCATCCTGATTGTTCACAACCGGCGGCAATGCCTTTAATTACTGCTGCTGCACGTTCGACATCCAATTTGCCGCAGGCAAAGTAATCCAGAAAAAACAATGGCTCTGCTCCTTGTACCAGAATGTCATTGACACTCATGGCCACGAGATCGATACCAACTGTATCGTGCTGATCCCATTCAAAAGCCAATTTTAGTTTAGTACCCACGCCATCAGTACCTGATACCAGTACTGGCTGGCGGTATTTCTGGCTGATTTCCACCAGTGCGCCAAAACCACCCAAGTCGCCTAATACTTCAGGCCGCATGGTGCGTTTGGCAAATGGTTTGATCTTTTCGATCAGTGAATCGCCAGCGTCAATATCAACACCGGCATCACGATAACTCAGGGACTGGCTCATTAGTGCGCTTCCTTTGGACAAGAACTAAGCTAATTGAGATGGAATAGACAAAAACTGGGCAATTTTAACATTTTTCATCTTTTTTCGGTGTTTAAATTGGCGAGCTTTATTATTGGAATATAGTCTGGCTGATATTTTTCTTACAGCTTTAAGCAGGTAAATATTTGCCCAATTATTAACTTAATATTTGATAGAAGAGGGGGGATTTCTGAAGATGGCTGGCTGAAATTTCTAGATATTTATGATTTGCTGCGGGGTTTGATATGACTGTGGCAGATACAAATTCTGTGTGGTTTAAGGTTATGATCAAAGAAAAAGGCCGAATCAGTAAATTCGGCCTCAGGATTAGTCTGCGATGAGCAGCTAATGTATGTGTATACTGCTTAGGCTTTACGAGCAGGCAGTTTTTCACGAATGCGGGCAGCTTTACCAGTTAAGCCACGCAGGTAATACAGTTTGGCACGGCGTACATCACCACGGCGTTTAACTTCGATTTTTTCAACGGCTGGAGAATATAATTGGAATGTACGTTCTACACCTTCACCGCTGGAAATTTTGCGAACGATGAAGTTGCTGTTCAGGCCACGGTTGCGACGGGCGATTACGATGCCTTCATAGGCTTGCAAACGGGTACGGCTACCTTCAGTAACGCGTACAGAAACAACCACGGTATCACCTGGCGCAAAGGCTGGGATTTCTTTATTCAGACGAGCGATTTCTTCCTGCTCTAATTGTTGAATCAAGTTCATGTTAAGCTTCCTATTATAATGGGATATCCCGTTCCTCTTGTCGGATGGTCTGCAAGAGTCTGGATTCCTCTGGGGTTAATACACGGTTAGCCAGTAAATCCGGGCGACGTGTTAGTGTGCGCCTGAGCGCTTGGGTTAATCGCCATTGTGCGATTAAGGCATGATTACCGCTACGTAAAACATCGGGAACAATTTGCTGACGAAATTCTACCGGACGTGTGTAATGCGGGCAATCAAGTAAACCATTGGCAAATGAGTCTTCTACTGCTGAGCGTGCATCGCCGAGTGTGCCGGGTAATAGGCGGATAACTGCGTCCATTAACATCATGGCCGGTAATTCACCACCGGAAACCACAAAGTCGCCGATACTGATTTCGGTTACTTCGTTACTGGTAAGAATACGTTCATCAATACCCTCATAACGACCACACAGTACAATCAGAGCCGGTTCTTTGGCCAGACTTGCTGCCTGTGCATGATTCAGTGGCTTACCCTGCGGACTCATGTAAATCACTCGTCCACGTGGACAGTTTTGTCTAGCCATATCTATGGCTGCCTGTAAAGGCGGAGCCATCATAATCATTCCCGGGCCACCGCCAAACGGGCGGTCATCAATGTGCCCCAGTGGATTATCGGCAAACTGCCGTGGGTTAATTGCGGCAAACTGCCAGATGCCCTGCCGTAATGCACGTCCGGTAACGCCACTGTCGGTGAGGGCAGTAAACATTTCCGGAAATAGGGTAATGGCCTGAATCTGCATTAGTAATCACTGCCCCAGTCGACATCAATCTGCCGCTGTGACAGGTTTACTGCGTCAATATACTGGGCGACAAAGGGAATCAATTTGCGGCCAAAAGCACCATCTACTACCAGTACATCGTGTGCACCGGTTTGCATTAATGAGCTGACAGTGCCCAGATTTTCCTGAGTACGGTTAAGTACGTTCAGGCCAATCAGATCTGTCCAGTAATATTCATTATCATCGGTTTCGGCAAAGCTGGCACGGTCTATTTCGATGGTAAAGCCACGCAGGAGTGCTGCGCTATCACGATCGTTTATTCCATCAAACCTCACTTGTAATTCATCACCGACGATTTTGCTTTCGGCAATGTTTACGGTTTTGGTCTGGCCATCTTTACTCAGCTGCCATTGCGGATAGTCAAGTAGGCTGTCGGTATATTCGGTATCGGAATGAATTTTCACCCAACCTTTTACGCCAAATACGCCTTTAATATAGCCCATTGCTACCCATTGTGGCTGTGTACTATTCATTTGCTTTACTGCTGAATTAGGCCGCAGCCTTTTGCTCTTTAACCAGTTTGGCAACGGCTTCGCTTAATTGCGCGCCTTGACCAATCCAGTGGTTTAAACGGTCTGCGCTCAGACGTACGCGTTCCTGTTTTTCATTGGCAACTGGGTTGTAAAAGCCAACGCGTTCGATAAAGCGGCCATCACGACGGTTGTGAGAGTCTGCAACAACGATGTTATAGAAAGGACGGTGTTTAGAACCACCGCGAGCCAAACGGATAACTACCATAGTGTATTCCTTAGTGAAAAAATCGAAGTAATTTTATTCTGCCAAGATAACAGAAAATCGCTAATTTTAGTTGGTAATTCCCAGTCTTGGCAAGCTGTTAATGCATATTTGTTGTATATATACTGCTATGGATTTGTTTGTTACCAGATATTTGTTTTCTGGTGTTTTGAATGATGTTGTCAGGTTAAGCTATTGCTGTATATGGTTAAAAATTTAATGGAATGTGGTTATGTTATCAGGATGTGTTGCCGGTTATTCAGGTATTTTTTTATAATTATTCTTATAAAATTCCAGTGTTTATGTTAATTTTCTTGATATAAGACATTAGGTTTTTGCTATTTGGGGCTGCATAGCTTCACTTCTTCGCGTATCATAGCTGCCACATGTTTTTGCGGATATCTTAACAATGAAACAGATTTTTTTGGATTTTGAACAACCTATAGCCGAATTGGTACAGAAAATTGATGAGCTGCGTTTTGTGCAGGATGAATCGGCTGTGGATATTTCCGAAGAAATCGCGCGCCTGAAAAAGAAAAGCGATGATTTAACCAAAAATCTTTTTGCTAAGCTGACGCCGGTGCAGATTTCGCAGGTATCCCGTCATGCACAGCGTCCGTATACTTTGGATTATATTGATGCGCTGTGTACAGATTTTGAGGAATTGCACGGTGATCGTGCGTTTGCTGATGATGCTGCTATTGTAGGTGGTCTGGCACGCTTTAATGGTGAAAGTGTCATGGTAATCGGCCACCAGAAAGGCCGTGATACCAAGGAAAAAATTCGCCGTAATTTTGGTATGCCCAAGCCAGAGGGTTATCGCAAGGCTTTGCGTTTGATGAAGCTGGCAGAAAAATTCCAGATTCCTTTACTGACTTTCATCGATACACCGGGAGCCTACCCCGGTATCGGGGCTGAGGAACGTGGTCAGTCTGAGGCGATTGGCCGCAATCTGTACGAGCTGGCACGACTACGGGTACCGGTGATTTGTACAGTAATTGGTGAAGGTGGTTCTGGTGGTGCTCTGGCTATTGCTGTGGGTGATTATGTCAATATGCTGCAATTTTCTACCTATTCAGTAATTTCTCCGGAAGGCTGTGCTTCAATTCTGTGGAAAACAGCTGAAAAAGCACCGGAAGCTGCTCAGGCATTGGGTATTACTGCTAAACGCTTACATGATCTGAAGCTAATTGATACTGTGATAGAGGAACCATTGGGCGGAGCGCATCGTAATTATCCGGAAATTATGCAGCGGGTTAAAGCTGTACTTACCCGGCAGTTGCATGAAGCTAAAGGTAAGCAGTTGTCTACTTTATTGACGCGTCGCTTTGATCGTTTGATGAGTTATGGTCAGTTCAACGGTAAATAAATTATGTGTCAGTTTATGTGACAGTATTGCGCAACAATGGTCAGCCACTATGGCTGACCGTTGTGTTTTGGCTGTAGGCTTAAGCGGTGGGCTGGATTCGGTGGTACTGCTGCATGCTCTGACTCTTTTGCGCAACAGTTTACCGGTGGAGCTGTCTGCTATTCATGTGCATCATGGATTAAGCCCATATGCAGATGAATGGGCTGCTTTCTGCCATGAATTGTGTGCATCTTGGTCGGTGCCGCTAAGGGTAGTTAAGGTAAATGTGTGTGCCGCTGGCGAGGGCGTTGAAGCGGCAGCACGTAAGGCGCGTTATCAGGTTTATGCTGATAGTGAGGCGGATGCAGTGGTGCTGGCACATCATCGGGATGACCAGATAGAAACTTTCTTTTTGGGGGCATTGCGTGGTGGTGGTTTACGTGCGCTTTCGGCCATGCCATCATTGCGGAAATTAAATAAACACACAGTGCTGTGGCGGCCGTTGTTGCATTTTTCGCGGCAGCAGCTACAGGCTTATGCTGATGCGGTGCAGCTGAAGCATGTTGAAGATGACAGTAACAGCGACTGTGCCTATTTGCGTAACTGGCTGCGACTGGAAGGGTTGCCTCATTGGCGCGAGCATCTGCCGCATCTGGATACGCAGATTGAGGCTGCGGTAGGACGGTTACAGGATGAGCTGTCTTTGTTGGATGAGGTGGCTGAAGCTGACTGGGCAATGTTGCATGCACAACAGCAGGGATTTCAGATACCTTTGTGGCGCACTTTGAGTTCGGCACGGCGCCGGCAGCAGTTACGTTTGTTTGCACATAAAAATTGTCTGGGGATGTCAAGCGCGGCAGCACTAACAGAATTTGCACGACAGTTGATGGAAAATAAAAGTGGTGCACAATGGTCTTTGCCCCGCGCATGTGTCATCTATTATGATTCCAGATTATGGATAGATAAACATGAGGCAAACAGTCAATGGTTGTGGCTCGGGTTGCTGCCTGCCACTTGTCAGCAATTGACTGCTGCCCACTATCTGCAATGGAACCGGCATGGTTTAGGCTTGGCTGAAATTGCTGCTGAGTGGACGGTGCGTCAGGTGCACGTTCAGGATACAATTGTTTTGCAGGGAGGAAGAAAAAAGGTTAAGAAACTATTACAGGAGCGGAAAATCCCTCCTTTTATGCGTGCAGTCTGGCCGGTTTTATGTGATTCGGACAATCAGTGTGTTGCGGTTATTAATGTGGCTGTGGCAACTGATATTGGTGTGGTTGATGGCTGGATGCCGTTTATGGAGAATTTGCCCATCAGACTTTAAAAAGCCGGTAGATTGATACTATGATTTATCGCAGATTCAGCTGCTGATTAATGCAATAACAATAACTAGAGGATGGCAGTATGCACGATAACCGTACACGACAGGTTGAAGAGCAGATGTTGGTGCGTAAAGCTCAGCAGGGTGATGCGCAGATTTTTAGCTTGCTTGTCAATAAATATCAAAATCGCTTGAATCATTTTCTGCATCGTTTTACCCATGATGAGCAAATAACGCCGGATGTGGTGCAGGAAACGTTACTCAAAGCTTATAAGGCTTTGCCACAGTTTCGTGCCGGTAGTCAGTTTTATACGTGGTTATGTTGTATTGGCATGAATACAGCCAAATCGATGGCCGCTGTTTACGGTCGGGAACCTCAGATGATTACTGAAATTGTGGACGATGATGGGGAACAGATTGATATACTGGAATATTTGTCTGATTATCAAACGCCGGAAGCACAACTGCTAAATCGCGAACTGATTGATGCAGTGGATGAAGCGATTAATCAATTACCGGCTAATCTGCGTCAGCCGATTATATTGTCGGAAGTCAATGGTTTGACGTATGAGGAAATTGCTCAGGTAATTGGTTGTCCGGTTGGTACGGTGCGTTCACGTATTGCGCGAGCCCGGGAAGTTTTATCGGCACAAATTAAAGCAAGATTCGACCGTGAATAAATACTGGTTTCGAAATATTCTGGGATAGCCGGCATTTGTCTGTAGGGAATAGGGCGGCTGCTGATTATCGATATTGATTCTGATTGGATTGGTGCTATTTGCAACTGGCCTATTCATCTGGAAAACAGCAATATTGTTCTGGAAGTTGGCGTCATATATGAGCTGAACTGATTTTGCTGGCACAAATATATCTGGATTGAAATTTTTGCTAGATGGCTGTAATAACAGAGTTAATCTGTCAATTTTGCTAAGCGTATGTAAGAATTGGGAAAAAAATTATTCTACTTACTCTTGAATTGTGAGCAGCTAACCTTACCTTATCTACCTAATTGAATTTTACGCCCCGCAGGAAATGCGGGTTTGTATTGACCAACTTTGCAGTGCAGCGAGCACTAAAGATGTGGAGAAGATAATTATGACTATTCGTCCTTTGAATGACCGCGTTGTCGTGAAACGTTTGGAAGCTGAAGAAAAAACTGCATCTGGCATTGTGTTGCCAGGTTCTGCTGCTGAAAAACCTGATATGGGTGAAGTAATTGCTGTAGGTAATGGCAAAGTGCTGAAAAATGGTGACCGTCAGAAACTGGATGTTAAAGTTGGCGATAAAGTGATTTTTGGCAAATACAGCGGCCAGACTGTTAAAGTGGATGGTGAAGAACTGCTGGTAATGCGCGAAGAAGATATTTTCGGTATTGTTGAATAAATTATTTATCCAGATTTCAGATTTTAATTGGTAATTAATTATTAAAGATTAGGAGTTACAAATGGCAGCAAAAGAAGTGAAATTCTCTGATGAAGCCCGTCAGAAAATGGTTGCTGGTGTCAATGTATTGGCTGAAGCAGTAAAAGTAACTTTAGGCCCTAAAGGCCGCAATGTGCTGTTAGACCGTGCCTTTGGCGGACCGCACATCACTAAGGATGGTGTGTCTGTTGCTAAAGAAGTGGAATTGAAAGATAAATTCGAAAACATGGGTGCACAGCTGGTTAAAGAAGTGGCTTCTAAAACCAATGATGTAGCTGGTGATGGTACAACTACCGCTACTGTACTGGCTCAGGCGATTGTAACTGAAGGCATGAAATATGTTACTGCCGGCATGAACCCAATGGATTTGAAACGCGGTATTGATAAAGCTGTTGAAGCTGTGATTGCTGAACTGAAAAGCATTTCTAAACCAGTACCGGAAAAATCTAAAGAGATTTCTCAGGTTGCTTCTATCTCTGCCAATGCTGATGAATCTATCGGTGAAATCATTGCCAAAGCCATGAATGAAGTAGGCAAAGAAGGCGTGATTACCGTTGAAGATGGCAAATCACTGGAAAACGAAGTGGAAGTGGTTAAAGGTATGCAGTTTGACCGTGGCTACCTGTCTCCTTACTTTGTTACCGATGTAGAAAAACAGATTGCTGGTCTGGATAGTCCATATATTCTGTTGTTCGATAAAAAAATCTCTAATATCCGTGACCTGTTGCCAGTTCTGGAACAGGTGGCAAAAACCAGCCGTCCATTACTGATTATTGCTGAAGATGTTGAAGGTGAAGCTCTGGCTACGCTGGTGGTAAACAATATTCGCGGTATTCTGAAAACTGTTGCTGTTAAAGCTCCGGGATTCGGTGACCGTCGTAAAGCCATGTTGCAGGATATTGCTATCCTGACCGGTGGTACTGTTATTGCTGAAGAAGTTGGTCTGTCTCTGGAAAAAGCTACTCTGAAAGATTTGGGTCAGGCTAAACGTGTAGAAGTTGGTAAAGAAAATACCACTGTAATTGATGGTTTGGGTGACAAGGCTGCTGTTGAAGCTCGTGTTGCTGAAATACGCAAACAGATTGAAGTGGCTACCAGCGACTACGATAAAGAAAAATTGCAGGAACGCGTGGCTAAACTGGCTGGCGGTGTAGCGGTAATTAAGGTTGGTGCTGCTACTGAAGTTGAAATGAAAGAGAAAAAAGACCGCGTTGATGACGCCCTGCATGCTACCCGTGCTGCCGTAGAAGAAGGTGTGGTAGCTGGTGGTGGTGTTGCGCTGTTGCGTGCACGTGCTGCGATCAAAGATCTGAAAGGTGCCAATGCTGATCAGGAAGCTGGTGTGAAAATCGTTCTGAAAGCAGTTGAAGCTCCTTTGCGTCAAATCGTTGCCAATGCTGGCGATGAACCAAGCGTTGTGGTGAACAATGTGTTAAATGGTTCTGGTAACTACGGTTACAACGCTGGTACTGGTGAATACGGCGATATGCTGGAAATGGGTGTACTGGATCCAGCTAAAGTTACCCGCACTGCCTTGCAGCATGCTGCTTCTATCGCTGGTCTGATGTTGACTACTGATTGCATGATTACCGAATTACCGGAAGACAAACCAGCTGCGCCTGATATGGGTGGCATGGGCGGTATGGGTGGTATGGGCGGCATGATGTAATGTTGCTTTAAGCACTCTGCTTAGTAAGGCAAAAGCCGGATATATTTGATATCCGGCTTTTGTGTTAGTTAACAGAAGTATTGATTTAAGCATCGAAATAGCCAGTGTGAGGCGGTAAATATTGGAACTGGCTGAAGTATTTAGCTATTATGATGTGCTGGGGCTATTCATTGCAAAAAATTTAATGCTGAGATTGGTATATGTCCGATATCAGTAATTTTTCTGTAGCTTTATTCCTCTAAACAGACGATTTGCTGTTGGAAATATTGTAGATATTGATGAATATTTTCAACACTGATTTGAGTTAAAGTCTACTCAGTGCAGAATTATTGCAAATTATGGTCTCTTTTCATGACCCTTCAGTTCACACAAGGCAGCACAGGTTTGAATCTGGCCAGTTTGATGATTTCAAAAAGGATGCTTCTGTGCATCAGTGCCAGCCAGATAGGTTACCAGAGTGTACTGCTAATGGAACTGCATGACCCAAGACTGAGGAGGGCATCGCTGGATTTTCTTGTCAGGGGAAAGAGTTGATTTGATGATGGCTATTCTGTCCTGCGTGGAACACAAATGAGGATGGTGAGTGCAGGTTCAATTGAAATAATCAAAATAGTTAGAAAATAATTGTAAATACCTCAAAGTTAGTACAAGATTCAGGTAGAAAATTAGGCTGCTTATTTTAGGGTTTTATATTCACTCGGCGTCATATTATTTAATGCTTCATGAGGTCTTTTAGTGCTATGAATGGTTACCACATTCTCCGGTTACCTTTCTTGCCTGTTCCAGATTATTAAATAGATATAAATCTAGTACCTCTGTGCGATAGATGCGATTAAATCGTTCAATATATCCGTTTTGATATGGGCTACCTGGTTAAATATAATCTATGCTTATACCATGTGATTTTGCCCAGTCGATGAATGTTTTTCCGGTAAATTCCGGTTCATTATCCACTCGTATTTTGAGTGGAGAGCCATGATATTCGGCCAGTTTATCCGGATAACAAGTAACCCTGCCAGCCGGCAAACTGACCGCAATATCAATGCCTATGAAATAATCAAAATAGTTAGAAAACAATATGCCTCACGATTAAAGTCATTGATGACATTGAAAGTTCTAAACCTGCGTTGATTGCGACTGCTGTCACTCATAAAATTCATTGACCAGCATTCACCTTGTTTATTGGGTGCTGATAGCCTTTCTGGGCTTCGTGGAGGAATGCGTTGTTTACGCTTTACCCTGAGATTAAGCTTTAATTCACAATACACCCGATACACACGTTTATGATTCCATTTATAGCCGAGCTTTCTGATGCGATTAAAACATTTAGGAAAGCCCCAGCGTAAATGCTTATCGGTAATAGCACTTAGTACCGACATAATCACTGAATCATCCGGTAATTTAGGTTGATAATAGTAAGCGCAGCGACTTAAGCTAACAATAGCGCAGCTCATGGCAATAGTAACAGAATGACTTTCTTGCAGTTGTACAGCCCAAGCTTTACGTGCTTGAGTAGGCACTATAGCTTTTTTATGATTTCCTCCTGAAGCTGAGATTTTAAACTGAGCTCAGCAAACATCTGCTTAAGCTTACGGTTTTCAGCCTCTAGCTCCTTTAAACGTTTGATATCGGAGTTTCCATACCACCGTATTTATCACGCCATTTATAAAAAGTTGAATTGCCGATGCCATATTTACGGCAGAGTTCTTTGACGGGGATACCGGCTTCGGCTTCTTTTAAAATAGATACGATTTGATGTTCAGTCATTTTTTTCATGTTTAAATCCTCGGTGGGTTAATAAAGAGAATTTTCAACTTTTATGCTGTACTATTTTAGGGGATGGTGCCAATTATGATGGAAATTAATATTTTAAGCGATCAGTGGAAAGACACATAAGGTAAGCAATTAAGTTATGAAAGTTAGTTTATATCTGTCCTTAATATGGATAGTAAAGCAGTTTGCTGTAATGACAATTATATAATTATTTAACCAGTTCTACACCGCGGTTGGCCAGTTCATCGGCTTTTTCGTTACCCGAGTGGCCGGCATGTCCTTTTACCCAGTGCCAGTGTACTTGATGTTTATTCACTTCAGCATCCAGCGCCTGCCACAATTCAACATTTTTAACTGGCTGGTTGGCCGCTGTTTTCCAGCCGCGTGCTTTCCAGTTATGGATCCATTCCTGCATGCCTTTTTTAACGTATTGGGAATCCGTGTAAATATTGACGATGCAGGGGCGTTTCAGTGCGGCCAGTCCCTGTATCACTGCGGTAAGTTCCATGCGATTATTAGTGGTATTGGCTTCGCCACCAAAGAGTTCTTTACTGTGGTGGCCGGATTGCAGAAAAGCACCCCAACCACCCACGCCGGGATTACCTTTGCAGGCACCATCGGTATACAGGGTAACTTCGCTCATATTCATAGGCTGTTTTAAAAAGTGCTGACTATATCATGTCTGAGGTGGTAAAACTTTACCGGGGTTAAGTATACCCTGTGGATCGAGGTTTTGTTTTTGTGCCCACATCCATCTGATTTCTGCATTGCTGCGTACTCGTGGCAGCCACTGGTTTTTTAACTGACCAATGCCATGTTCGGCAGCAATGCTGCCATGATAGTGTAACACCTGTTCATACACTAGTTGGTTGATGCGGTTTTCGTAGTGATAGATCTCATTGTTCAGAATGTTGTTAATAAAGACATTGTAATGCAGGCTGCCGTCTCCAAGATGGCCAAAGAGGATGGTTTGGGTTTGCGGAAAGGTATTAGACAGTTGTTGCTGGCAGTTTTCGATAAAATCAGCAACATGTTCAATCGGTACAACGATATCATGTTTGATGCTGGCTCCCAGATTGCGCTGTGCGGCGGATATGTTTTCGCGTAATGTCCATAAATGCTGACGTTCATTTTCTGATTGAGCAATTACGGTATTGAGCCAGTTGCCTTGTTCGAGTACGCTGATTAAAGGTTCGGTTAAATCCTGTGTAGGCAGGCTGTCACTCAATTCTAGCAGGATATGCCAGTTGGCGCTGGTGGGTTCGCGTAACTGGCTATAGCTGGCCGACAGGCTGAGGGCAGCCTGACTGATTAATTCATAGCTGGAGAGGCGCTCGGCAAAGTGGTTTTTCAAAGCAGATAGCAGACTGGTGGCTGCGTGGATATTTTCTACGCCTACCCAAGCCGTTAATATGCTTTGTGGAGGAGCAAATAGTTTCAATGTTGCAGCGGTGATGATGGCCAGTGTGCCTTCACTACCGATGATTTGCTGGTGCATTTCGTAACCGCTGGTATTTTTATGTAGTGGGTACAAGTGGCTTACCAGTTCGCCATCGGCCAGTACATATTCCAGTCCCAGTACCAGATCGCGCATGGTGCCATAACGCACTACATTCAAGCCGCCAGCATTACAGGCAATGTTGCCACCTATCTGGCAGGAGCCTTCGCTAGCCAGACTTAGTGGAAAGTAGCGGTTGGCCTGACGGGCTGCGGCCTGAACTTCAGCTAATATCATGCCTGCTTCTACAGTGATGGTGTTATCAGCCAGATTGAGCTGGCGCATGCGATTAAGTTTACTTAGTGACAGGATAATGCCTTTACCGGCAATAGAGGCATGAGGTGTAGCGCCGCCACACAATCCGGTATTGCCGCCCTGCGGAGTAACGGGAATACGCTGTTGCTGGCAATAACGCAGGATATTCTGTACACCACTGACGGAATGGGGTTGTAATACGGCAAATACCTGTCCATGGTAGCGTTTGCGCTGGTCAGTGCAGAATGGGGCAATGAGTTCGTTATCTGTGAGGATTTCGTATGGTGTCAGTATCTGCCGTAATCGGGCAAGGTGTGTCACGGTTGGCATAGTGATTATCTTATTGGCGAGATAAGCTGATTGTACGGCAATTGGCACAGCTGGCATGGTAAATATACGCTAACAGGCAATGTTTACAGTACAATATTGCTATTGAGTTATATTAGTAAGGAAGTGGCATGTATTTTGTTGATCGCAGTGCAGTGGTGCTGAAACCTGCTCAGGCTTTTCTCGACTGGCTGCAAAATACCAGTGATGATTTGCCCGAGTTAACTTTGTCACAACTACAGAGTAATTGTACTACGTTGCTGGTGCCGGAATTTGAAACGCCGGAACAGGTTATTGGTTATATTGGCGAGCGCTTTATGCTGATTTTTGAAGCAGAGCTGTCTGCCTGGGAAGTTGATCGTAAGCTGTGGCCTGCAATGGATATTAATCAATTCTGGAATTTTTTCACGGTTGAAGTACACGATATGGTGCTGGATCTTGTTGATGATGATTTACAGATATCGCCGGTTTATGGGGAAGCATAAGCGCACTTTCTGATGTTTGCTTGTGTTGTGCGGCTGCGACCGTCTTTGGGTGCTCAATGTCTGGCTGTAGGTATGCACGGGCTGGCATTGTGTGCCATTGCATTGTATAGCGCTGGCTGGCAATGTTTATTGTGGGTACTGGCGTGGATATTTTCTGTTTTGTGGGCATGCAGTGGTCTGCGTCAGACGAAGGTGAAAAAAATTGAAATCAATCAGTATGGACAGGCCAGTCTGGTGGTTATGCACTGGAAAACTGCTGTACCGGCTATTTTGTGCCCAGACAGTATGGTTAGGGCAAAGCTGATGGCTTTGCATTGGCAAACGGCCAAAGGTAGTGTATATCAGCTTTTATTACCCGATATGATGGATGCGCAGGCATGGCGACGTTTGCAGGTATGGGTGCGCTGGTGTCAGCCGAATAAGGTAGAACCTGTTTTAAGGCAATCAATTTTGAATAAGGTAATCCATTGGCTCAGGCTGAAGGATAATAATTAGAATAATGACAGAAAAGTTTGATGCAACTGAGTTGGCTCAATGGCTGCAATATCTGGAAAATGGTGTTGCTGGCGGACAGATTGAAATGGGACTGGCACGGGTAGATGCTGTTCGTGAACGCATGGATTTACGGTCGCAATGCCCGTTGATTGTCGTCGCTGGAACTAATGGTAAAGGTTCGGTATGCTCCTATCTAACCCAGATTTATCATGAAGCTGGCTATCGGGTGGGTACGCTGACCAGTCCGCATTTGTTGCGTTTTAATGAACGTATTGCCATTAATGGGCAGGCAGTTACTGATGAGCTGATTGTAGGTGCGTTTAAACGCGTTGAGGCGGCACGGGCAGAAACAGTATTAACCTATTTCGAATTCAATACATTGGCTGCGGTGGATATTTTTATGCAGCAGCAAGTAGATGTAATGGTGCTGGAAGTAGGGTTAGGTGGTCGGCTGGACGCGGTAAATATATTTGATGCTGATGTTGCGGTGATTACCAGTGTCGATCTGGATCATGAGGCATTTCTGGGCGATACGGTTGAAAAAGTGGCGTTTGAAAAAGCAGGGATTATGCGTTGCGGTAAACCGGTGGTATGTGGCCAGTTGCCGTTGCTACAAAGTCTGGCAGCACAAGCTGATGCAGTGGGGGCGGATTTACTTTTACTTGGGCGCGACTTTAATTACCAAAAATTGGAAATGCAGCAGTGGTCGTATCGTTTTCATCCGCAGTACAGCCGTTTGTATACAGATGGACATGCTCGCCATGCTTTACCGATACCAGTATTGCGTGGTGATTTCCAGCTTAACAATGCAGCCTGTGCATTAACAGTGCTGGAATGTCTGTCTGAACGTCTGCCGCTGGACATTGGTGCGATTAAGCGTGGTTTGTTGCGTGTGCGCCATCCGGGACGGTTTCAGATATTGCCCGGCCAGCCGCTTACTGTGCTTGATGTGGGACATAATCCTCATGCGGCACGTGCATTGCGCAGCAGTTTGATTGCTTTACCCTATGCAGAAAAACGCATGGCTGTATTCAGTATGCTGGCAGATAAGGATATTGATACGGTTCTGGAAATTGTTAAAGATCAGTTTGATTGCTGGCTGATTGCACCACTGGCTTTACCGCGCGGTATGACTATAGAGGCATTACAGCAGAAGTTTACCCAGCATACCATTACCGCTGTAACTGCATACTCTTCAGTTCAGAATGCATATAAGGCAGCTTTATCACAAGCGGGTAAGAATGATAGAATTGTGGTATTTGGTTCGTTTCATACCGTAGCAGAAATGATGGATATATCGCGGCAGTAAAATTTGAAAATAGAAATGAATGGGACAAAGGAGTAAGTGATTAATGAATGTACAGGAAAATTATGAACAGTTGAAGCGGCGTAATCGACGCCGATTGGTAGGTGCATTAATCATGGTGGTCATTGCTGCCATTTTGCTGGCTATTATGTTGAGCCGCCGTACACCACAGCCGGTATCAGCTCCGCAACTGGATATTAGGGCTGCTGGTGCAAGTAGCGCGGCCAGTGAGGATGCTTCGGCTAATGCCACGATGGATTCACAATCCACTTCTGCGGTAGTACTGGAGCCGATAGCCAGTACGCCAGCATCCGCTGTAACATTACCTGCTACCAGTATAACTACTACACCGGCACCTTTGGCCGGGGTTGAACGTAAACCTCAGGGTACTGTATCTGGATCAGTATCGGCACCGAACGCAATCCCGGTAAGAACACCTGTTCGTGCACAAGCTACGCAGCAGAATGGTGCAAATTCTGCACATAACAAGCCATCAGCAGACAACAGAGTGGTGACCAGTGTGCCTGTTGATAAAAAGAATATAGAAAAAAATCAGCAGCATAGTGCGCATTCTGTACCGGACTCTAGAGCTAATGCAGCCATAACCAAACCGGCAGAGACGGTAGAAAAAAATGCAGTGGCGAAGCCAGCCAAAAAGGCGCCTGCGGCCGCTGAAAGCAGAAAAAACAGTGAGGCTGTGAGTACTTCCAGAAGTGCGACAGCCAAAACCGGTATTGCCGAAAATGATAAGAAAACCATAACAGCACCCAAAACTATAAATAAAACGCCGGCACCGGTAAAACCGGCTAATACTGACAAACCAGTCAATAATGCAACTGATGCAAAAAGCAGCACCAGAGCAGGCAGGCTGACACCGCAGCAGATATTGGAAAATAAAGCCGCCGGCGCTGTGACCAAAAATTCTGCATCAAATCAGAAAGGCACCAGTGCTACTTCCACCAGCAACAGTAAAGCAACTGTGGAACGCACAGTGATTCAGATCGGCGCTTATACCACTGAAGCACAGGCCAATTTGGTACAGCAAAGACTGGCTGTTGCTGGTGTGCCCACTAGTATAAGCACGAGTCAGACCAGCAAGGGTACACTGTATCGGGTGCGTAGCCGTGTTTATAATAGCCGCAATCAAGCTTTGCAGAATCTGGAGAAAGTGCATGCAGTGGGATTGGATGGGCTGGTAATTGGTTTATAGGAAGTTGGTATTGGTATGACCCTATTTGATGTATTAGCGCTTGGCCTGATTCTGTTAACTACGCTGGTTGCGATGATGCGCGGACTAATAGGTGAAATAGCTTCATTACTATGTTGGGTGGTAGCCTTCATCGGGGCAAAGTTACTGGCTGCACCAGTGGCCGATATGGCCTTTACCAGCATGCAGCCGCGAGTATTGGCTGTTTCATTGTCTTTTGTGCTGGTATTCGTGGTTTTATGGATAGTGCAACGTCTGTTGCGTACTCTGATTACCTCGGCGTTGCAAACCTTGGGGCTGGGTGGGGTCAACCGTATTCTTGGTGCCTGTTTTGGAGCTATTAAGGGCACTATTATCGTTTCTTTGGTAGTGCTGATATGTGCTTTTACCGATTTACCGAAATCTCCGATGTGGCGTAATTCAGCTACTGCGGGCATGTTTGAGCAACTGGCGATGCTGGCCGTGCCCTATTTGCCGCCTTTATTTGCTGATAAGCTGAACTCACCACTGGTATAAGGGTATGATAAAGGTAATCAGATACAACGCGCGTTTTTAATTATAAAAACGCGCGTATTTATTTGTCTTGAATGGAGTGAATGATGTGTGGTGTATTGGGTATTGTTGCGCATGAACCGGTAAATCAGCTTTTATATGATGGCCTGCAAATGCTGCAACACCGTGGACAGGATGCGGCTGGAATTGTTACCGCTGAAGGCACAATGTTTCATATGCACAAAGGCCGTGGTATGGTGCGTGATGTATTCCGTACCCGTAATATGCGGGAATTGGTTGGTAATATTGGTATTGCTCATGTGCGCTATCCGACTGCTGGCAATGCCAATTGTAGTGCCGAGGCACAGCCATTTTATGTTAATTCTCCTTTTGGTATTGTGCTGGCACATAATGGTAATTTAACCAATACCGAAGAATTATTCAAGAATGTTTGTTTTACTGATTTACGTCATGTCAATACTCGTTCTGATTCGGAAGTATTGCTTAATGTACTGGCGCGCGAGCTGGAAAATCAAGTAGGTAATCGCACTGCACTGACACTGGAAGATATTTTTTCAGCGGTGACCACACTGCATAAACGTGTGCATGGTGCTTATGGAGTAGTAGCACTGATTGCGGGCTATGGTTTGCTGGCTTTTCGCGATCCATTCGGGATTCGGCCACTGTGTCTGGGCAAGAAAGTACAAAACGGACATACTGATTATGTGGTGGCCTCGGAATCTGTAGTGTTCCCGAGTCTGGATTATGAGCTGGTACGTGATGTGGCGCCCGGTGAAGCCATTTTTATCAGCAATGAGGGACAACTGTTTTCACAGCAATGTGCTCAGAATCCACGCCTGATGCCTTGCCTGTTTGAATATGTATATTTTGCTCGTCCGGATTCAGTGATTGACGGGGTATCTGTGTATCAGGCACGGCTGAATATGGGGGTTACACTGGCGGAGAAAGTAAAACAGACGCTGGATTTAGAGGATATTGATGTGGTTATGCCAGTGCCGGATACCAGCCGTCCCAGTGCTATGGAATTGGCACTGCATTTGAATAAACCTTATCGCGAAGGGCTATTTAAAAACCGCTATATTGGTAGAACATTTATTATGCCCGGGCAGTCCGTGCGTAAAAAATCTGTACGACAGAAGCTCAATCCGATGAATTATGAATTCAGCGGTAAAAAAGTCTTACTGGTGGATGACTCGATTGTACGTGGTACCACCAGCCGTGAAATTGTGGAGATGGTGCGTGAAGCAGGGGCAACTAAAGTCTATTTTGCATCTGCGGCACCGGCGGTATTGTTTCCCAATGTTTATGGTATTGATATGCCTACCCGTGAAGAGTTGATTTCCTACCAGCGCGATGCAGAGCAGGTGGCGGCTGAAATCAGTGCAGATGCGGTGGTATTTCAGGATTTAAGTGATTTAAAAACAGTTGTGCTAAAACTGAATCCTCAGATTGAAGGCTTTGATAGCTCGTGTTTTGATGGGTGTTACATCACTGGTGATGTGGATGAAGCTTATTTGCAACGCCTTTCTGCGGATAAAAATACATTGGATACTTCTTTTGTAGTACCGAGTCTGATTGAACACAATGTCAGTGTGCAGGAAAATGAAGATGAAGAGGAATGAGCAGACGCCAGCATCTGAACTCGGTTTGATACTTTACTGCTTTCAGATGGTTTAATCATATGCAATTGTTTATTCAGTCAAAGTAATATCTGTGTTATCCAGCTAACTGATTAAATTGCCAATAAACTAACTCATATTAATATAATAGTAAAATAAACAATAGATAGACAATTGAAAAGCAGCCGTTGCGGCTGCTTTTTTGGTGGATATCAGATATAACTATTATGGCTTGCCTGATTCTGCTTAGTAATCAATAATAACTTTCATGGCCTTTTCATCTGCGGCATGCTTAAACACATCATAAGCCTTTTCCAGCTCATTAAAATGGAAATGATGAGTAGCCAGTTTTTCCATAGGCAGCTTGCCTGAACAGCAGCTTTTCAGCAACATACCGGTAGTATTAGCATTAACCAGACCAGTGGTAATGGTGAGATTTTTAATCCATAGTTTTTCCAGTTCAAAATTAACTGATTGACCATGTACACCAACATTGGCCAGATGACCACCTTCTTTTACAATTCGCTGGCAGATATCCCAAGTGGCACTAAGTCCAACTGCTTCCATGGCGCAGTCTACTCCACGGCCACCAGTTAATTCTAGTACACGTGCCACTGCATCTTCGCGGGCAGAATTGATAATCTGGGTTGCTCCCAGTTCTTTGGCCATATGCAAACGGTTATCGTCCATATCAATCATGATAATCTGGCTGGGCGAATACAATTGTGCTGTTAATAAACAACTCATTCCTACCGGACCAGCACCAATAATGGCTACTGTATCACCAGGTTTCACATCACCATATTGCACACCGATTTCATGCGCAGTGGGCAGGGCATCTGATAACAACACAGCAACATCTTCATTCAAATCCGTCGGTAATCGGTAAAGAGAATTATCTGCAAATGGTGTGCGCACATATTCAGCTTGTGTCCCATCAATCATATAGCCCATAATCCAGCCGCCACCACTCTGACAGTGAGCATAGAGCTGCTTCTGGCAATTTTCACAGGTACCGCAGCGACTGACACAGGAAATGATAACTTTATCACCTTTTTTGAAATTTTTAACGGCACTACCTGTTTCTTCCACAATGCCGATACCTTCATGCCCCAGAATACGACCGTTGAATTTACCCTCTTTTTGGCTTGCAGTTTGTTCAATTTCTGGATTTTTTCCTTTCCAGATGCCCAAATCTGTGCCACATATTGTGGTTTTGGTTAGGCGGATAACTGCATCAGTAGGCTCGATAATTGCTGGTTTGGCGCGCTCTTCGAATCGTATGTCGCCAGCACCGTAGTACACCATTGCTTTCATACTCTTTACTCCTTAAAATTATTAAAAAAATCATTCAGATGTCTATACTAACAGAATTATCACGTTCTTTACTGATTGTAGTGTAAAGATACCTGTATAACGATTTTATTGTTGGCTATTGCAGCCAGTTTGAGTAAAAATTTTGTTTGATCTTTAATCTGCCTCAAATTTTGGCCATTTACAGCTATTGCTATGTATATTTTTTCACATAATGAACGGTTTGCAGTGATGGTCAGGCTATTGTTGCTTAAGTAGATGTACTACTGTGGTTGGTTTGACCATAAAAAATATCCGTGGGTTGAACACGGATATTTTTTACAATTAGATGATTTTGTTTGACACTGGTTTGCCGTCCAGACCTTCCATCATGTCCGATAATTCATCTGCATGGTCTTCTTCTTCAGCCAGAATATGTTCAAGCATGCGTTTGGTTGTGGTGTCATAATCGCCAACATACATAATGGTCTGCCGATACAGATCAATGACGATGCGTTCTGCAATTAAGTCTGATTCCACCATATCACGTAGGGTTTTACCTTCTATATACTCAGTGGGTGAGCGCTGAATGAAAATATCAGGATTTAAATCAGGTTCGCCGCCTAGCTGGGTGATGCGCTCAGCCAGCATGGCCGCATGTTTCTGTTCCTGTTGTGCATGTTCCATAAACTCTTCTTTTACTGCATCCATAAACAGGCCGGTGGCCATATAGTAATGACGCAAATAACGCAGAACACATACCCATTCTGAAGCTAAAGCAATATTAAGCAGTTCGATTACTCTCTCTACATCCAGTTCATAGGTTGATGTTACTGACCCGTCTTCATAATTTTTGCGCGCATTGGCTCGCAATTCTTCGGTAGTACTGAATTTAATGTCACGTTTTAGTGGTTTGCGTTTGTTCATGTTTATCTCCTTGGTTTATTTGAATAGATCTCGGTTTGTTGTCAAATGTTCCATTTGTAAGGTAGCTGATGACGTAAATTGTTGTCTATGCAATTATTTTTAATGTAAGTAATAGTTGGATGAATATAATTGCATAATGTATATTTAGATGCTTTTAATTTTAATATTTAATATTTATGGTGAAATAAGATTAATTATTTTGGTATAAATGTTTCTAATATAAGCAAAATATCTCACAGAATTATTGTTTTATTTGTATATATGCTCTGATTTCTAATCATAAGTTTAGCGCAAGGACATTCAGAATTTCAGATAGAACCAAGCTGATATAAAGTATCAGAATAAAGTTGTAATGCACTTTTTAGATGTAAGTTTATAATTTATCAATACAAGTAAATATACTTAATACCGCAGGGTATTAGATATTATGAATAAAATCTTATTGTACTAATGTACATAAATGAGTAGAGCAGCTATTTAGCAAATGTATTCTGCTTAAGTGTCAAATTCCGAGTCGAATAATATAGGCAGCGTTTATTATGGGGATCAGAATAATAAGATATGAATTTAATACTTTTTATTGATTTATTTTAATAAAAACATAAATTTATAAGATATCAGTCTTAATGTCTAAATCGATGGTGATTGCTGTTTATGTTGCTTTAATGACCTGCAGTGGCAAAGGTGTACTTGTGCAGTAATAACGTGGGCAAGTTTAGTTTATTATAATGCGCGAAGTCACATACTTGAAATAATAAATACTGATTTCGTGCCATCAATGCAGGTCATTGTTTATATTGTTTTATTATGTTAGTGATTGTTTAAATTATGTTCAGCATTAGGCTTATCATAAACACCAAAATGGTCAACAATTGTACTACTGGCTTTATTCAGTCCTAAAACTTCTACTTGTGTGCCTTGTTTGCGGAATTTGATAACAACCTTATCTAAGGCTGCTACAGCTGTTATATCCCAAAAATGTGCTTGAGTAAGATCAATTGTTACTTTTTGTATAATTTCTTTAAAATCAAATGAATTTATAAATTTTGAAGAAGATGCAAAAAATACTTGTCCGCACACTGTATAAATACGCTGTTCTTTAGTTGGTTCTTCAGTGTTAATTTGAAGGTAATGGGCTACTTTATTGGCATAAAACAATGATGCCAGTAATACGCCTACAAATACGCCGTAGGCTAAGTTATGGGTAAATACGACCACAACCACTGTTGCGATCATTACTATATTGGTTGAAAGTGGATATGATTTGAGGTTTTTAACTGAGTCCCAGTTAAAGGTGCCAATTGAAACCATGGTCATGACAGCAACTAATGCTGCCATAGGTATCTTGCTTACCCAGTCTTGTAAAAAGACAACTAACAATAAAAGTACTGTTCCGGCTATCAGTGAGGATAAACGCGTCCGCCCGCCTGATTTCATATTAACCATTGACTGACCAATCATTGCGCAACCAGCCATACCGCCAAAGAAGCCAGTGACAATATTGGCAATACCTTGCCCCTTGCACTCTCGATTTTTATCACTTTGTGTATCGGTAATATCATCTACAATCGTTGCGGTCATCATCGACTCTAATAAGCCGACAATTGCCAGTGAAATGGAGTAGGGCAAAATAATTAATAGGGTATCAAGGTTAAAAAGGACATCAGGGAGTAAAAACGTAGGTAAGCTGGTGGGGAGTGTGCCCATATCACCGACCGTTCGTATATCCATACCAAAGTACATGTAGATGCCCGTGAGGATAAGAATACAGAGGAGCGGTGAAGGAATAATTTTTCCTACTTTGGGAATATAAGGGAAGAGATAAATGATACCGAGCCCTGCAATAGTCATTGCATAGACATGCCATGTTACATTGGTTAGTTCAGGAAGTTGTGCTAAAAAGATTAAGATAGCTAATGCATTGACAAAACCGGTTACTACGGAGCGGGAGACAAAGCGCATCAGGTTTCCTAATTTAAGAAAACCCGCAATAATCTGAAAAACACCACATAGGATGGTTGCGGCCAGTAAATACTCAATTCCATGTGTTTTAACCAGACCTGCAATTAATAAAGCCATGGCACCGGTAGCTGCCGAAATCATACCAGGACGACCGCCCGCAAATGCGGTAATTACCGCTATACAAAAAGCCGCATATAGTCCTGTTTTGGGGTCAACACCCGCAATAATTGAAAAAGCAATTGCTTCTGGAATAAGAGCAAGAGCCACAACGATCCCGGACAGAACGTCATTTCTGATATTTGAAAACCATTCTTTACATAAAGATTGCATTGATTTTAATCACCACTGATAGAAAAAGAAAATTACAGCGTGAAGCAATGCATTTAGAAATTTATCAAAATTTGATAGGAGACAACACAACCACTGTGCATCACGCGAGTAAGTATAATTATTGTTAATAGAAAACTCGCAAAACCCTACACAGCTATACTCCAGAATTAAATTTATTCTTTTATAATAATAAATCTTACGTGATTGTACAAGGTTAATTTCCTGATTTTTTTTGAGTGTGGAAATGATTCATTCTGAACACAATACAAACAATAGTGTATTTTAATGAATTGTAGTCAAAAATTTCTGGACAGTAGTAAAAGCCTGTTTTCTGCAATAAGGGGGAAATGACTTGATTATGAGTATGTGGTCGCCAGTCGAAGTTGGGATTTGTTAACTCGTCCGCGATTTCGGCTTAAGTCTGTGGTGTATTGTGGTAATTATTTTGCGGTCTATATTTGGTCTTTAACATTGTGTATTACAGCTCAGTAGACGCTTTGTCCCATAATCTCAGTTCATTCTTTATTTTCCCGCAAAATATCTGTGAAACGATTTATGCCTCTATTGCTATGTAATACTTCATGCTCTTCAAGAAGTGCATGTCTGCTCAAGTGATGATGTGATAAATATCATGAATGTGGGTAATGCCGACTTTTGGATGGAGAAGTTGAATAAATCAATTTATTTAAAATTTAATGTCAGTATTAACTGGTAGCTGTAAAAATATAATATACAAAATATTAGATTAAGTGATAGCTTGATATAAATAAAACTCTATACAAGTAAGTTTTATTATATTTTGAATAATTTATGGTTAATTCTATATTAATATACGATATTTATGTTTATTTTATTTATAAATATTAAATATATGTATATTTATTAAGTTAAATGTTAATTTGATTATTGAAATTAATATTAAAGTGTTGGGTTGTCCGGTTTTGTACTGTAATTTCATATTATAAATATTGTGTTTGTTATATTTCTATTATGCTTGGTTGAAGACTAAAGTGATTGTGGGCACAGGTATGGACATGTTGATGGTCATTTTAGGGTTAATTTTCAGTATGATTTATTTTGTGATTTGTTGAAAGAGGGAAGGTTCTGCAAACATTTCATAGAGATTACTTCAAAATCTGTGAATGAAAAAACAGACTGGAATAATACGCGCTATGAATGGCCCGGCATATATGTATTCACAAAGATAAATAATGCAATATTTTTGTTTTTGAAAAAAGAAAGTTTTATACCTATGCAAAATGTTTGATCTGAGAAGGAATTTGCCAGTTAGGATGAGTTTGAAGTGTATATTGAAGTTTGTGGTACTTATTTAGAGCAATCGAAATTTACTGTATCTGATTACTGGAAATGGGTTAATAGGTAAAGTAAATGATGGAGTTCACAATAATTGGAATAGGCGAAGTTAAGTTGCTAATTTTTTCAGCTTAAGATGGAATGGCTAAGTACAGATTGCGATTTGGTAGATTAGCCAGTTTTTTAATGTTCGGTTTTGGTATTAGTACAAAAAAAGAACTTGCAATTAAGAATTTATGAGTCTGAATAGAAGGTAAAGTTTAAATATAAATTAATTAGTTATGAGAATGTATGGCTTAGATATTCGGATAAGAATATTGATAGTTAATTTTTTAGAATTATACAAATATTTCCTTAATTTAACTTAAATATGCATTATATATTATATATACATTTGATTTTTATTAATATTTTTGATTTCATAGTTCAGAATGCAGTGTCGTAATAATATTCAGACTACTTTCTAATGAGTGGTTTCAGATAATTATTTAGCCAGTTTGAGAAATTTAAGAAACAGTTACAGATGAAAATTTTGATGTAGGTAAGGCTATGATGATGCAGTTTTAAGTTAAAATTGGTGGGCCAAATAGGTTGAATGGTGTTGGCAAGAGAGTGGTAATTTTTATGATTTTGGTGGATTTGTTATTGTTTTATTTGCTTTTTATAGGAAATTGTTCTTTGCTATGTGTTAAGGGTAGTTGCTGCTGTTTGTCTATGTGCGGTCTGAATAGATTAAACTAACTTTTACATATGGGATATGAATAGGTAGTTATTGCCATAATATGATGATTATTTGATATAAAAATTCATTATATATATAGAAAGCTAAATTTTATTTTTATTTTGTTGTTGTTTTTAAATTAATATTGATTGTAATACATTATGCATTTAAATTTATTTTGGTTATACTAGTTAAATGTATTTTATAATTTATTTGGAATTGTGAATGTATGGCTATTTTGTCTGGAACGAAGACAGTTAAGAAAGTAGCTAGAGAACACAGGCAAAGTATTCTGGCATTTAGCACAGGTAAGAATGCAGTTGCTGCTTATCTGGCGATTAAGGACAGCTTTGCTCATGTTTATCCTTATTATTTGTATCTGGTACCAGAACTGGAGTTTGTGGAAGAACAGCTTGATTTGTATGAGCGTCAGTTTGGTATCAGGATTACCCGTTTGCCGCATCCCGCTCTGTATCAGATGCTCAGGACGCATGTCTTTCAGCCACTATGCAATGTGGCGGTAATTGATGAGGCAAAACTGGTAGATTTTGATTATTCCGATATTCGAAAGGTAATGTGCGGGATGTTTGATTTACCGCTGGATACGCTGGTGGCGAATGGCACCAGAGTGGAGAAAAATCCAAAGCAGCGGTTGAGTATGTTGCGACATGGCTCAATTGTGAAAAGCCAGTGTCAGTATTATCCAGTATGGGATTGGAAAAAGTCGGATTTGCTACGCTGTTTTACGCAGCATAATGTCAAGCTTGGAAGTGATTACAAGGTATTTGGCTGTTCTTTTGATAGTTTGGATCTGCGTTTCTTACTACCCATCAGGAAATTTTATCCGCGTGATTATCAGAGAATTCTGGAGTTCTTTCCGTTGTGTGATCTGGAAATTTATCGTTGGGAGTGTGCTCATGGAAAAAGATAAGAACGGTGTAAAGACTGAAATGTCTGCGCAATCTGATTTGGGTAGTAATACACAGAATATTTCTGAACCGGTGTCATTTCCGGCATGTTCTGCTCGTGCCGGACACCGTTCGGATAAGGAAGCATTAGCGCAGCTGGGAGCGCTGAAGCAGGAATTTGAACAGGTTAAACAAGTACCTCAGCAGTTACGCCAGCGGGTTATGGATAGTGAATACTGGTGTACAATTTGTTTTCAGACACAGGAGCAGCTGATGTTTTTTTTCAATGCACTGGCTATGTCGCCTTATGAGAATAAGTATGTTGATGGACAGTTGCTGGCACAAAAACTGGGGATTACGCTGCCACCAGCTGAGGTAAGATTTCGTTTGTTTAAACATATTGATAAGGATTTTCAGAAGCTGGTAGATAATTAAAATACTGGCTTGTAGTGGTTAGGTGAATAAAATAATAGCCCCGTTCTGATGAACGGGGCTATTATGGTTTATGGGTTTTATAGGGCTGTACGTTTGTCCCACTCTTTGCTCAGCCGTTTGGCGGAAACAGGATAAGGGGTTTTCAGTTCTTGTGCAAACAGGGAAACACGCAGTTCTTCGAGCATCCAGCGAAATTCGGCTATGGGCGCAGGTACTGGCTGGTTTTGTTGCTGATATTGCTGTACTTTTTCATGCCATGTATTGGTAAGTGTCTGAATGTCGGCTTCACGTGCACTGTCTCGTGCAGGATTGCTGCCATATTTGTCCATACGTCTGAGCATGGCTTGCAGATACACAGGCAGCCGTGGCCATTGCTGCCACGGGGTAGCGCTAGCGAAGCCGGGATAAATTAAGCTGTTAAGGTGCTGGCGCAAAAGCTGTGTTAAGGGATGTTTGCCCAGATGGCTGTTGACTTCGGCATAGGCCTGAGCGGTTTGTAAAGCATAGTGATTGACGGCTTCTTTTACCGCAGGCAGGCGGCTGCGCGCTCGCTTGAGCTGTTCTTTGAAGGATTTTTCGTCACGTGGCAGTTCGTCTTCGCCAATCAAGGCACGGTCGAGTACTGCGTGGGTAAGGTCTTCGCGCAGGATATCGGCACCAAGATGTTTGAGCAGCATGGCGATTTGGGTGAAGTCTGGCAGGCCTTTGTTGAGATCTTTAACTTGTTCTTTTAATTGCAGGCTCATAAGGGCAAGAATGCCGCTGTGGTGTGCCTGTTCAGCTGCTGGGGCTGTATCAAACAGGCGTAAGGAGATGCTGCCATTTTTTTGCTGTTGCAGCCCCAGATAGCCGGTAAGCTGTTGTTTGGCGCGGGCAAATTTGATGCTTTCCGGCAGTTTGCCGATATCCCAGTTGGTGATGTTGTCGCGCTCAAATTCGCTGCTGTTGTCACGGAAGGTTACTGCCGCCGCTTGTCCGAGCTGTTGTTGCAGGATATTGAGATCGCGACCGCTGGCCAGTTCTGTACCGCTGTCATCAATTACCTGAATGTTGAAATAGCAATGTGCTGGTAATTGCTGTGTATGCCAGTGTTCGATGTCTATCTGGCTGAGCAGACGCATGTCGCCGGCATGCCGGGCAATGGCGTGTGCTAGCTGCGGCAACAGCGGGGCATTGATGTCGGGATTGTTGCTGAGAAAGGTGGTGATGAAATCAGGTACGGGTACGCAGATGCGACGGATTTGTTTGGGCAGGGCTTTGATAAGTAATTGCAGTTTTTCGCGAATCATGCCGGGTACGAGCCACTCAAGCCGCGCCATGCTGATGCGGTTGAGTAGTGGCAAGGGTACTGCTACGGTCACACCATCAAGTGGATGATGGGGTTCGAAACGATAGCTGAGGTTGCAGCGGCCATCTTTGGTGTCAAGATATTCGGGAAACTGACTTTCGGTAATGTTGCTGGCCGCATGTTGCATGAGGTCATCTCGGCTCAGGTATAGCAGCTTGGGATTTTCTGCTTCAGCCTGTTTGCGCCATGCTTCAAAGGTACGGATATCGGCCAGTGGCAGATTGCGGCCTTTGTTTTCTATATTGGCAGGCAGGCGTTGGTCGTAGAAGCTGAACAGGGCTTCTTCGTCTACCAATACATCCTGCCGGCGAGATTTGTGTTCTAGCTCGGTGATTTCTTCTATCAGTTTGTGGTTATGCAGGAAAAAAGCTGCTTTTAGGTTGCATTCTTGCGCTACTAATGCGCTACGGATAAAAATTTCGCGGGCTTCTTTGGGGTTGATGCGCCCATAGGCCACAGGTCGGCGCGGCAGGACGGTGAGACCGTACAGTGTGATGCGTTCGCTGGCTACAACTTCGCCACGTTTCTGTTCCCAGTGTGGTTCGAAGTAGTGATAGCGCAGTAGATGAGGTACTTCGTTTTCAATCCATTCTGGTTCGATTTTGCCAACATCACGGGCATACAGACGGGTGGTTTCGGTGAGTTCGGCAGCGATAACCCATTTGGGCTTGCTTTTGAACAGTGAGGAGGCGGGAAACAGATGAAAATGAATGCCACGCGCACCGGTGTAGTCATGCCCTTCAGGGCTTTTCAGGCCGACATTGGCTATTAGGCCGGTGAGCAGTGCGCGGTGAATCTGTTCGTAGCTGGCTTCTTTGGCCTGTTGCCGGTTCTGGCGTTGCTGGCGGCGGGCAATTTGCTGCTGTTTGAGTTTGGCTGCCAAATCCTGATCGCCGCTATTGCCGGGTGCTGGCTGGATGGCGTGGTTGTCTGGTGTTTGCCGATAGGCGCTGGCCTTGTCGGTAAGCCCCATGTCGATGGCAATCTGTGCTAGCTGGTGGTGCAGTTCACGCCACTCGCGCATGCGCAGGTGGGAGAGGAAGTATTGATGACACCATTGTATCATCTGCCGATTGGACAGGCCTTTATCACGTTCGTGCTGGTAAGAATCCCAGATATTCAGGTAGGCAAGAAAGTCGGATTGTTTGTCATTGAAACGTTCGTGCGCTTTGGCCGCAGCTTCGCGTGCTTCCAGCGGTCGTTCACGTGGATCCTGAATCGACAGGGCGGCTACGATAACCAGCATTTCGGCAACGCATTGCAGGCGTTTGCCGGCCAGCAGCATGCGACTGATGCGCGGGTCTACCGGCAGGCGTGCCATTTGTTCCCCCAGTTTGCTGAGCTGGTTATGTTCGTCTACTGCACCGAGTTCGAGCAGTACTTGATAGCCGTCATTGATATAGCGTTGGTCGGGAGCTTGCAGAAAAGGGAAGGCGTTTACATCGCCCAGTTTGAGGCTAATCATGCGCAGGATAACGGCGGCAAGATTGCTGCGGATAATTTCGGGATCAGTAAAGGCTGGTCGCTGATTGAAATCCTGTTCGCTATACAGGCGGATACAGATACCAGCAGCAACGCGGCCGCAACGACCGGCACGCTGGCGCGCGGCAGCCTGACTGATGGGTTCGATGTGTAATTGCTCTACTTTGGCACGGGCTGAATAGCGTTTTACCCGAGCCAGTCCGGTATCAATGACATAGCGGATTCCGGGTACTGTAAGTGAGGTTTCGGCAACGTTAGTGGCCAGTACGATGCGTCGCTGACGGCCATTTGGATGAAAAATTTTATGTTGTTCGGCAGCAGACAGGCGTGCAAACAGGGGCAGGATTTCGTCGTTGCGCCGCAATGGTGATTGCTGTAATGCATGTGCTGCTTCGCGGATTTCTCGTTCTCCGGGTAGAAAAATCAGGATGTCACCATTGCCTTCACGTGCAAGCTCGTCGGCAGCATCGACAATGGCGTCGTTGATTTCTATTTCGGCTTCGTCTTCATCTCTGGTGTGCAAGGGGTGATAACGGATTTCTACCGGATAAGTGCGGCCGGATACTTCGATTACAGGAGCTGGTGTGCCATGCAGGGTGAAATGCTGGCTGAAGCGTTCGGCATCAATAGTAGCCGAGGTGATAATAACTTTCAGGTCAGGTCGCCGAGGTAGTAGCTGCTTGAGATAGCCAAGCAGGAAATCGATGTTCAGGCTGCGTTCATGTGCTTCGTCGATGATGATGGTATCGTAAGCACTGAGAAAGCGGTCGGTTTGGCTTTCAGCCAGCAGGATACCGTCGGTCATCAGTTTGATATAGCTTTCGGGTGCAGTTTTGTCGTTAAAGCGTACTTTATAGCCTACGCTTTGACCAATCTGGCTATGCAGTTCTTCGGCAATGCGCTCGGCTACTGAACGGGCTGCTAGCCGTCGTGGCTGAGTATGGCCAATCAGTCCGGCCACGCCGCGCTCTAGTTCGAGGCAGATTTTCGGCAGCTGGGTGGTTTTGCCTGATCCGGTTTCACCACAGACGATAATTACCTGATGCTGGCTGATGGCTTGTTTGATTTCTGCGCGTTTTTCATGTACGGGCAGGGTGTTGTCGTATTCGGGTACCGGTAGTTTGGCCAGTCGTTGCAGATAGGTCTGATGGGAGCGCTGATAACGGCTGTTTATTTTCTCGTCACCGCCATAACGGGCGGGATTTTTACAGGCTCGTTGCAGATAAAAGCGGTCTTTAGTCAGGATTTGATTAAGTTCGTATGCAGACATGGCACAGATATTGCCGGAAAATTAGTAGATATGCGTATTATAACAAATCTATTCAAAATGCTTTTTGTTGGCATTTCGTGGTGGGTTTATGTGGTTGGTTGGAAAATTCAGAATACAAACAAGCTGATAATTGACAGCTTGGTTTGTTGGTCAATGGATGAATGGCCATTATGCAGAAAATGGCCTGATAATTCGGTTGGATGGTAGGTCAGTGCTGAACTGGTGTGTTTAGGCAATTTTGTGTGAATTCTGGTACCGTGTTGTGCTGGAAATGTATGAAATCTTCAGTTATGCGGGTGTTGCTGACGCCAGATTTTAAGACCAACCATGATGAATATGCCAAACAGGAATGTGCACACCAGTCCAAAAAAAATAAACATGATACGTGCCATGGACATGCGTACTGCGGCGTTATCTCCCATAAACAGCCAGATAAACCAAGAGGCCAGTATGACAAACAGGATAACAGCAGCTGTAATCAGAGAGGTATGTTTGCGGGGTTGGGGAGGATTGTTGTTTTGCATGATATAACCTGTCAGAGATGGTGGATAACGAGAGGTCTATCTTTGTGGCTGACAACTTCGGTATCCAGATTAAATATGGTTTGTATATTGTTTATGGTAATAATGTCTTTAGGACTGCCCTGCATGATAACCTGTCCGTTTTTCAAGGCAACAATATGGTCGGCATAGGCGGCGGCCATATTGATATCGTGGACAACCATGATGGTCGACAACCCCTGTTCGGTGGTGAGCTGGCGCAACAGGCGCATTAGCTCGCGGGCATGATACATGTCCATATTGTTGAGCGGTTCATCTAGAATAACATGTTTGGTTTGCTGGCAGAAAGTCATGGCCACAAGTGCGCGCTGGCGCTGGCCGCCGGAAAGGGCACTCAGATAGCGTTGTTGCAGTGGTTCCAGCTCAAAGCGCTGTAATGCCTGATCGACTATCTGCTGGTCTTCAGGAGTTAGCCGTCCCTGAGTATGTGGATAGCGACCAAACAGCAATAAATCGCGTACGGTAATGCGACTTTGAATGTTGTTCTCTTGTGACAATATCGCCAGTTTTCTGGCAATGTCGGTGGATTTGCTGTGGCTGACATCAAGTTCGTCAATATGAATGCTGCCCTGTTGTAGTGGCTGTAGCCGTGCAATCAGGGAAAATAGGGTGGATTTACCTGCACCATTGGGGCCAATCAGTGCGGTAATGCTTTTATCAGGTAAGTTGAGATTGATATCGCGCAGAATTGCTGTGCCGTTGATGTTGTGGTTAACATTTTTTATGGTAATCATAATGCTGTCAGGTTAGATCGGTAGGCGGAAAAACAGTTAATATAATAAGCAAATAGCTGTATGCTTTAGTGTTTGCGCTTCAATACCAGCCACAGAAAGACTATGCCGCCGCAAAATTCAATGACGACACTCAATACTCCTTGCATGCCAAGTAAGTGTTCAAATACTAGCTGGCCGCTGACCAGTACCAACGCAGCCATCAGAAATGTAGCTGGAATCCGCAGCTGGTGCTTCATATTGGGAACACAGGTATTGACCAGTGCGCATATCAGTAAACCAAAAAAGCTCACAGGCCCAACCAGTGCAGTGGAAACAGAAACCAGCAGGGCAATCCACAGCAGGATGCTGCGATTTAAGCGCGCATAGTTTAGCCCCAGTGCAATTGATGCATTGCGTCCAAGCATAAGGACATCTAGCTGATAGCGTAGCTGCCATATCCATAAGGTGCTGATAAGCATTACTGCCATGCCGATTATCAGCATGCTGATGTTCACTGAGGTAAATTGGGCAAAATAGCTGGTTTGGGCAACGGAAAACAGGGTAGGGTCAATCAGGCGTTGTAACAGGCTGTTAAAGCTGCGAAACATTACTCCAAAAATCATACCAGTGAGTATCAGGCGCGCAAGGTCACCATTGCTGTTTCTGGTTAGTGTGCGAAACAGCAATAAGGACGCAACCATCATTAATGGTGCTTCGATAATAAATTTACTCAGTGCACTGATGCTGGTGTAGCCCACTGCACCAAATATAAATAGGATAACGGTTTGCAGTAGCAGATAAAGTGAATCATAGCCAAGTAATCCCGGGGTTAGTATGGGATTATGGGTAAGAGTCTGAAAAAGAAGTGTGGATACGCCAACGGCATACGCTACGGTAAGCAGCATCAGCAGTTTCTTGCCACGCAACTGTAGAACAAAATCCCAGTCTCCCTTTACTCCGTAGGTCATAAACAGGATACTGGCAATGATTAATAGAATACCAAGCACACTGAGAAAATGTGCACCGGAACGAAATGACGGCATGGTAGGGTTAAGCTGCATGTATGGAAGGCTTTCTAAACAGCAGATACAGAAAAATCATGGTTCCGACGATACCAAAAATCAGGGATACCGGTATTTCATAAGGCGGATCAATAGTACGGCCAATAATGTCACATATTAGTAAGGCATTGGCACCCAGAAATGCAACTGAGGGCAGATTCTGCCGTAAACGGTCACCTGCCAATCGGGAAACGATATTGGGTACCACCAGTCCGATAAACGGAATCTGGCCAACGGTTACCACAACAATGGCGGTAATCATGGCTACTGTAATCAGGGAAATCCACATCATTTGTGCATAGTTGATGCCCAGACTGGTACTGATATTCTGTCCCAGCCCGGCAATGGTAAGCCGGTCGGCCAGAAAATAGATAAGCAGAGCCATCAGTCCGGTGAGCCACAACAGTTCATAGCGACCTGCCAGCACAGCGGAAAAATCACCGGCAAACCACACAGCCAGCAATTGCAGGGTATTGGTTTCCACACCAATGAAATTTACCAGTGCTTCAATGATACTGCCGTAAATAATACCGATTAACGGAATCATCATCTGTCTGTGAGATGGCAATCGGCGAAACAAAAGTAAAAACAGGGTCATGCCCAGCAATGCGGCAATACTGGCACAGCTCATTTTGGTCAGCTGAGTAGCTTGTGGCAACCAGATGGATACCAGTAATACGCCAAGTGCTGCACTTTGGGTAGCACCGACCATATTAGGTTCGAGGAAACGGTTGCGCAATACAATCTGTAATACCATGCCGGCCACCGCCAGAGTGGCACCGGTAAGGATAATAGCCAGAGAGCGTGGTAATCGGCTATACAGCAATAGGGAGCGTGTATCGCTGCTGCTGAACAGGTCGCTCCAGTGAAAAGTGGCTGCACCGATGCTAATACTGATAATCAGTAATAATGGCAACAGCAACAGATTGATTGCATTAATCTGGGAAGAACGAAACATAAGGCAGAAAAGGATACAGACAACAGGTTTACGCTATTGCCACAAATTTGTGTGGCAAAGCGAAACCTGATTACTGTGGGTGGATAATGCGCAGTTTAGTGGGCGAAAGCAGCCTTGATATTGGTTAGGTCGGTTTTCATTTGTTGTACACCACCGGCAGCGAGATAGGAAGCACTGCTCAGATAGATAATATGATTTTCTTTCCATGCTTTAGACTGGCGTACTAAATCGTTATTAAGTACGGCCTGAGCAGTTTTACCTTCTTCACCAATTGCTGCTGTACGATCAATAACAAATAACCAGTCTGGATTGATTTTCTGTACATATTCAAAAGATACAGACTGGCCATGCGGAGAGGCCGGTATATTGGTATCTGCTACCGGTACGCCTACCTGAGAATGAATCCAGCCAAAGCGTGAAGAGGCTCCGAAAGCAGAAAGTTTACCAGCGTTTACCATCAGAATCAGGCCGGTACCTTTTCCTTTAACAGCTTGCTGAGTTTCAGTCAGTAGATTCTGGATATCATCATGCAGTTTTTTGGCTTCTGTTTCTTTCTTGAACAGCTTGCCATAGTTATCGAGCATTTTCAGCCCATCACCAATCAAATCTTGCCCGCTGTCAGACATATCCATAGTAGGAGCCAGCGCAGCCAGCTCATCATATTTTGGCGCAGTACGACCTGAGATGATAATCAACTGCGGTTTCAGGGCATTAAGTGCTTCCATATCCGGTTCAAACAGTGTGCCAACATTGTTTACTGTTTCCAGAGTCTGTTGTAGATACGGTATCAATACTTTTTTCGGTGCTCCGGCAACGGGCACTTTCAATGCCTGTAAATCATCCAGCGTAGCCATATCAAATACCACAACTTTGGATGGATTTTCCGGTACTGTCATATCACCACGGGCTGTATTTACAGTAACTGTTGATTCGCTAACCGCAGCTGTGGAAACAGCAGCAGAAGCACTACTGGTATTATTGTTTTCGTTACTTTTCTGACCGCAGGCAGAGAGTAAAGCCAGTGCCATCACGGACAGAGTAAGAGGTTTCCAGCAAAATTTAATCATTTTTAGAATTTCCTATCATTATCGTTTGCAATAATTATACTGCCTTAGCAAAGGTAAGGTCACTTTTCTGGAGTACAGTGTTTATTTTTCGATGAATTTGTGCCGCGCCTCATGATAACTTTCTTCATTTTCTCCCTGACGCCAATAGGGAACAGCATAGTGGCGCTGAGGTGGTAATTGCCATTGTGTACGCAGTAATTCACGTAGTGGCTTAACTAGTGTAGCTTCGCCCGCAATCCAGGCAAAATCATCACAAGCAAGTGGTGTAAGGTTGGTGATAAACTTCACCAATGCCGGAATCAGGCTTAAATCACCGTAAAAGGTATGCAGACGCATTCCGGCGGGCAGAGAAAGGGTGACTGGTAAATCTTCTGCCTGGGGCAGCAACAGCACCACATTGCCACTTGCATCCGGCTGGATAGTGGCAAGTAGTGATTCAATGGCTGGTAGGGCGGTGATATCACCTACAAATAAATAACGCGCAGCCGTTTTCAGCATCGGATTCGGACCGCCGGGTGAGGAAATACCGAGTACATCTCCTTGCTGAGCCTGCTCAGCAAAGGCGGAAGCTGGGCCATTGTCACCATGTTTTACAAAATCAATGCTAATCGTGCAGGCCTTGGCATCATAATCACGGATAGTGTATGTGCGCACAATTGGTTTATTATCTGGTTCGACCCAGTTAAATCCATGATTTGAAAATTGGGGTAATTGTGGTGTTGTCTGCCCTGAGCGTGCCAGAAAAATCTTAATATGAGCACCATTAAACTGGTGCGGATAATCGGCCAGTTCTGCACTATGCATGACCAGCCTGCGCAGGTTGGGGCTTAAATCAATGATGTCGTGTACGCGTACCAGATACGCGTGATGTGGTGAACGTTTATTCATTATTATTGCCTGACTATGGGGTGAAAGAGTGCCAGTTGTAAACTCTTGCCAAACATACTGCCATGATTTTCCTCAGGGAAATTTTCATGTTTAATAGTTAAATTAGTATGTTGCTGTAGTTCATAAACCAGTTTTTTCCCCAGACTGTCTTGTTTCGCAGTAAGCTCATTACGTATTCTGATTCGTGCCGCTATCTGGGGATTTTTGGGAATTTTACCTGCCTTAAGCTTGCTGTTTAGTATCCATAAACTACTGCCGGACAAAGCAATCTGATGTTTGAGCATATCAGTTGCTTCCTGTTGTAACAAATCACCGTGTAACCATATAGATGGGTCAGCAGCAATATAGTGCTGAAAAAGATTAGGCTGGGTAAACAGGGTATGTAATACCATGAGTCCGCCATATGAATGTCCCCACAGTGTTTGTGCATTAATATTTATCGGCACCATCTGCTGTACTGCGGGCATAATCTGATGTCGGATTAAATTCAAAAATATATTGGCACCACCGTTTATTCTGCTTGAATCCAGTGGGTCGATATTGTCATTATCTGGTGCAATGGTGTAATCATAGGCACGTGCCTGTGCATTAAAACGTTTATCTGTAGCATAGCCAAGCAACACCAGCACCGGAGGGTAAGGCTGTTTGGCCAAGATTTGCATATTTGCCGGAGTAAGGAAATCCAGCACAGCATTGCCATCCAGTGCATAAAAAGCAGGAAAACCACCGGCGGGTGCTTTCTGGTCTGGAATCGCGATATAAATGCGGTAAGAGCGTTGCCCGTCTGCTGATATAAGCGGTAAAGTAGTAAAGTGATAACCGCTGTGCTGCTGTTGTAGGACAGCAAGATTGGCAGTTGCATTAAGATTTGGTTGGGCTTTGGCTGTGTTGTGCAAGATTAAGGCCGTAAGAAACATTAATAAAAAAATAATAATCTGGCGCATTTTTAATCTTTCCATCAGTTGACTGGTTCTACAGAACATATGGAGACAACAGGACGACAGTGAGGTAAGGTTTTGTTGCTGCATTGCAAAAAACGATGAAAGAGCTGTTAAAAAATTTGCCAAATCAGCCGCATTAGTTAAAGCATATGACCAATAAATAAATCATGTTTAATCTGTTTGATGCCGTTATTTGGATTTTATGTGAATAATAATCATTCCTATTTATTACTATAACTGATTTTTGCGTTTAAGTCACGGTAAAAACATCATTATCGTTACCTAACAGGTTGCCAGAATGGCAACCTGTCTGAACAAAATATCAGAAAGATACTTTCATATTGCCCCAGACTGCGCGGCCACGTTCGTTATAAGTATAGGCAGTACCACGTAAGGTAGAAGCGTAAATACGTTTATTAAAAATATTCGACATTCCTGCCCGAACATTAACATTTTTATTGACGGCATAACCAGCAGAAATACCCCAGATACCATAGCTGCCGATTTCCTCTCCGCTCAGACCTGTTGTACCTTGTCCACCATTACCATTTCCGGCTTCAACAGGATTGACTGGGACAGTACGTGGCTTTTGACGACCATAATAAGTATAAGATAGCAGAGTGTCCCATTTTTCAGTTGGAGTCCATGCAAGAGATGAATTTATCGTATATTTAGGAATAATAGATAGAGGGTTACCGGTTTCCTTGTTTTTAGAGCTAAACATATACGTAAAATTGTTTACCCATTTCCATTCTTTAGAAAACGGCAGCGTCAAATTACCTTCCATCCCTTCTACTAATGCCTTGCGGGTATTGGTCCACTCAAAATAGTCGTAGCCACCTGAGCGTGCTGTTGTATCAGTACTACCGGTAAAAATAATCTGCCGGCCAGCCTCAATCTTGTTTTTATAATCATTACGGAAATAAGCCAGTGATGCCAGATAACCATTTTTATTGAATTCAAAGCCTAATTCTTTATTAATACTGGTTTCCGGTTTCAGCTTACTGTTACCAATCAGGTAACAGCCACGACCACTGCCGGAAGAAGTGGCGCAACCATTACCTTTGCTGTACAGCATATAACTTTCTGTACTCTGATACAGATTCGGAACCTTGTATGCGCGCGCAATGCCGCCCTTGATCAGCCAGTTCGGATGCAACTGCCAGGCTATATTGACACCGGGACTAACATTTCCACCAGTTTTGTTATTGTGGTCGTAGCGCAGCATCGGCACCAGATTAAACCGGTCAGTGAGGCTGATGTTGTCCTCCACATAACCAGCCCAGCTGCTTAACGAGGGCGTATGATTGGCAGGTGCCGGATAAACAGCATTGGGTAAAGGAATGCGGCGCAGGCCGTCTGGGTCATCCAGCTTATCGTGCTGATAATCTGCACCCATAGTCAAGACATGCGGCACACCCAGAGTGAAAGGGACGTGTATTTCACCTGCCAGACGTTTAGTGATTAGTGTACTGTCAGCATAGGTAAGCTCCTTACTGCCTAAATCCTGACACAGACCTTCCGGTCCGCCAGACAATGCTTCTGAACAATGGCTATTGGTGGTTTTATCATATTGTGCTACCACCTTGCTGTCGCCCCAGTCCCAGACTCCTTCATGTGTCAGCGCAAAACTCTGGCGGTATACCCGGCGGGTTTCCTTACCATATAAGCTTTGAGTGTAATCGGTCTGAACATTATTCGGACCGTCACCGTTGTAGCGATTGCCTTGCCGACTGTAAGTGGCATCCAGCGTCAATGTCTGAGCCGGAGACAGGCGCCATGCCAAACGTCCGGCCACATCCTTATTTATCAAACCTTCCTGTCCGGCAGCCAGAGATTTACTGCTTTCATCATTTGAACGCTGGTTGATGAACGGTGAATCGGCATCAGTACTGTTTACATTTCCATATAGCCGAAACCCCAGAATATCTTTAATGATTGGTCCGGTTAAATCAAAACCTATACGGTGAGTATCGCCTTCTTTTTTATCAGCTGGTAAGTTCGTAAATGCATTGATGGCACCGTGAAACTGATTACTGACCTTTTTTGTCACAATATTAACCACGCCGCCGGCAGCACCGGAACCATAGCGCGCTGCTGCTGGCCCACGAATCACCTCAAGCGACTGAATTTCTGCTGCCGGTACCCAGTCACTGTCGCCAATAGTGTTACGCTCACCGCGCCAGCTCATGCGCGCACTATTGCGTGAAGTGACCGGCCGGCCATCAATCAGAATCAGGGTATTTTCCGGCCCCATCCCGCGAATATCAATCTGGCGTTTATTACCATGCTGACCGGAAGCAGTATTGCCGGTGAGATTCACCCCCGGCATAGTACGCACCAGTTCGGAAATATCATTCACCGGCGCTTTACGTTCAATATCTTTACTATCAAGTTTAGAAACACCAAGAGACTGTTTAACCTGCTGCTCAGCCGTCACATAAATATCTTCCAGTCTGGCAGTGCCATCCTGAGCATATGTAGTGCTAGCAGCGAAAATCAACGGAAATAAAGTCAGTTTAAAAGCAGGAATAGGGTGTTGAGGCATATCAATCAGAATATCAAAGAGAGTTTGTTACTAATATTAATGATAATTAAAATGGTTATTACTTTCAATTGTAGCTGCATTTAACTAACTAAAAAATACAAATAAATACCTATTTAGTATAATACTTCCCTATAGTTACATAATTAAGTTCAATGTGACAAAAATTGACACATTCAGCAAAATATTAGATCTCATCAAATATTAGCAGCGGTTTAACTATAAAATAAGTATTTTATTTAAAATGAAATTCTGCTAATTAGCTTTTTTCCTGTATCTGTAGTTCAATAATGATTAATTAAAAGGTAAAAGAACGACAATTCAGCGTATTGGGCAAGTGAGTATATAAAACTTAATTAAAACAGGTAATAAACATCATGAAGAAAAAAATAACTCTTTATCTTTATCCATATATCGCGCTATTGTTGGTATTTGTAAGTACACTACCGGCTGATGCAGCAACTTTAGCTTCAGGCATTCCGGTTTCTGATAGCCCAATAATGGCATTACCGGTCACTCAGACTTGCGCAGGCACACCATGGAAAAATATTGTATGGGTACATCTGCATGATAATGAAGAAACCGCCCGCCAGACCGCTCTGCAAGCCCTGAACCAAATCCAGCAGGGATGTTTACTGGATTTGCGTCATAGTGGCAGCAGGGAAATCAAGGTGCAAAACAATCAGATAAACTATCAATTTGATCCTAATAGGATTTTCACTTCGCTGGGGCGCGAGGCTGCACTAAAATGCCACCAAGGTAGCTGCGCTTTTGCTCTGGAACAGCTAGGTCAGGCTGCTGCCAATTTTCTAAATCAATATATGATTCATGCTCAGCTTATTGTTGCTGTACATAATAATCATCCGGATGGTCTGTCTGTACGTAACTATATGGCTGACGGCACTATGGCACCGGCGATGAGCCAGATTGCCATCAGCTCGGACAGCAACCCACACGATTTCTTCTATGTCACTACTCAGCAGGCTTTTAATTTTCTGGCCAGCCATAACTTCAATGTGGTATTGCAGAATAATCAGCAGGTTCACGACGATGGTTCATTGTCTGTATGGGCGGCACAGCAGCATATTGACTATATCAATGTTGAAGCAGGGATAGAACACTCAGCTGCTCAGATAGCCATGCTGGCGGCGGTGTGGGCGTATATACAGGAATATTATATATAATTATTGAGGTGGAATTGTGATAAGAATTAATTATATATCAGTAACTTATATCTATGGGTATATGAAATAAAGCTACTATTTGAAAACAATTGTTATTGAAATTTATAATTTTTTTATTTGGTAAATAAAGTATTGTAGAAAGGTTATTACGTAAAAATAATGGTACAGAAGAATGCGGTGGGATAAGTAAATATTATTTGAAAAGTAGCGGAAATTTACTTAGATACAAGCTTGGTACATATTGTTTGATTATGTAAAATCTTTTTTATAAGTACCATACCACTGAATATCAGAAATTCTTAATCTTAATTCTAGGCATAGTTGGGTTATTAAGATGATAAAGATTGATATTTATAAAATATAATTAAAATTCAATTATATATGTTTTTTAAGTGTTAAGCATAAATAAATATATAAATTTGATTTTGCTGTATGCAGATTGATATTTTGTATCAAGAAATATATTGGCTTTAATGGGCAGTACACAAAAAAAGTATACAAGCGCTTTACAAAAAGAGTTTAATTTAATTAATGTATGTTATTAGTATATTAGCTGATATTGGAGTGACAACATAGGCTAAGGTTGCTGCTCGTTATCAGATAACTGAAGTATCCAATTTAACTGAAAATATAAAAATACTGATTTTTGACAATCTACACAGCAATACCTGTATTGCTATTGCTTTGAATACTTTAAATAACAATATTAATGTACAAAATGGTAAATATAGGACAGCGATAATTGCGTGCTCACCAATACACAATTCAGGCACATCATCTTATTCAGTAACAGGTTGTCCGATTACCTATCAGGTTAATAGTACTCATGTATCACCGCTTATTGCCAATACCAAAGTTGTTTCAGAGATACTCAAAAATGGATCATTACGTAGAAATTCCACTTGCAACACACCTAATAGGTATATAGCCGAAGCGTTTATGTAAAGTGTTATGAAAATTAACAGAGTAATCTCTTTTGTGACGAGTAATCGGGTTCATTGGCATTGAAATTATATAATTGAAATTAGATTCAGTAAGTTTAATAAAAACTGGCACGGTAATTGCTTATGTACATTATGTAACTCTTCCACAGTTTTTTAACAGGAGATTAAAATGAAAGCATTACAAAAAGGTTTTACATTAATTGAGTTGATGATCGTTATTGCGATTATTGGTATTCTGGCAGCTATTGCGGTACCTGCATACTCTGACTACATTGCACGTTCACAGGCTTCTGAAGCATCTAGCCTTGCTGCTGGTCTGAAAACACAAGTTGTTGATAATATGCAGAACAATCAATGTACTTCTGATACTGTTAATGGTGGTGTCAATACTATTGATCAACAAGAAGGTAAGTATGGTACTGCTGTAATTGGTGGTAATCCAGTTCCGAACCAAGGTACTCTTCAGCCTAATACCCCTACCGGATGTACAATTACATACACAGTAAATACTACTGGTGTATCTTCATCAATTTCTGGCCAAACACTGGTGTTGGATGTCTTGAAAAATGGTTCAGTTCACAAGAATGATACATCCACAATGCAAGACAAATACATTCCTAAAGCATATCTGTAATCATTATTTCTATACAGTTATTTGATTTTTAAATAAAATAGAAGCCACCTTGTGTGGCTTCTTCTGTGTCAAGTAAAGTTTATTATTATCATGCTTATATCTTGTTATTATAAAAGGAAGTTGTTGTGATGTATTTTACTTTTAATAACTATAGTCATATCAATTTATTAATGATGAATATAATATAAAAGTAAAATATATTCCTGATGACAGTAAAATGCCCATGAATTTTGGTGAATCTTGTTGCAAAAGAAATTTTATATGCAGGTTATCCATGTCACATAGAAGAAAACAAAAGCCATAAAGTTGAAAGTTTAAAAGCTAAGATGGATAACAATACATTACGATCGATAGGCTTTTTTCTCCTCTACATCCGTTATGTTTATTTTAATTAATGAGCTTTGAGCCTAATATTTTGGAAAATATTCGCCCTATATGTTGAATATTTGGGTTGGGTAAATAAGATGAATTATCAGTTGGTTATCTACTAAATATTTCTGAATCAAATATCGCTTAATTTTTTATATATAACCTGTGCTATCCGTTCACTTGCTCCCTGATGTTGCTGAATAAAAGCCTCTGCATTGTCTGACATGTATTGTCTTCGCTGCGGACTGGCAAGTAAGGCCAGTGTTGTGCTTGCCCACTCATCGGCGGAGTGGATTTGTTGCGCAGCACCCGCAGCGACTGCTCTAGGGGCGGCGTCGGCAAAGTTATAGGTAGATGGGCCAAACAGGGTAGGGAGTTTGCAGGCAATGGGTTCAACAATGTTGTGGCAGCCACTATCCACCAGGCTGCCGCCTACAAAAGCAATATCGGCACACAGATAGTAGGCAAAGAGTTCGCCGATGCTGTCGCCAACCCATATCTGCGTTTCTGCTGCAATATCCTGATTATCACTGCGTTTCTGGGTAATAAAATTCAATTTTTTAGCATATTCATAAGTAGGCTGAAAACGTTCTGTGTGGCGCGGGATGATTACCAGCAAAGTATTACCAAATTTTTGTTTCGCCCATGCATCTAAGAGTAATTGTGCTTCGTCTGTACCGTGGTAAAAACGAGTGCTCGCACACACTGCTACTGGCCGGTTGCCAATGCGCTGTTTAAATGTCTGTGCCAATGTATACATTTCTTCTGGCGGTGATATATCGTATTTGGTATTGCCGCAAACCTGTATATTGGCGGCACCGATGTTATTTAGCCGCTGTGCATCGGCATCGGTTTGTGCATAACAGCCAGTTAGGGTGGTCAGTGGTGGTGCAACCAGTGAGCGTACTTTCTGATAACCATGCAGGGATTTTTCTGATAAGCGTGCATTGGCCATAAATAAAGGGATGTGATTCTGCGCACAGACATTCATCAGATTAGGCCAGATTTCTGTTTCCATTAAAACACCGAATAAGGGCTGGTGTTCGCGGATAAACTGGCTAACCCACGATTTTTTATCATAGGGCAGATAGCGGCATTGTGCTTCAGGGAAAAAATGTTGTGCAGTAGCCCGGCCGGTAGGCGTGGTTTGGGTCATTAATAATGGGGTATCTGGAAAAAGATGTTGCAGGGCACGGATAAATTGCAGGGAAGCGCGGGTTTCACCTACTGATACCACGTGAATCCAGATTGCGTGTTTTACTGGATTGGGATAAGGTTTGCCAAAGCGTTCAGGCCAGTTGAGTGCATAAGCTGGTGCCAGTTTGGCTCGACGGCGCAGATATCTGCGTAAAAAGGGTGGTGCCAGCAGCCATAAAAATTGATATAAGAGATTCAGTAGCATATGAATTAACTGTAGAAGCCTGTTTCAAGGCGATTATAAATTAAAAATCTGGCTTGATTATCAGTATTTATTGCCGGGCTGCATAAGCAGCCGCGCAGATATATTGGTAAGTGTGCTGTAAAGAAACGGATATGCCTGTTTACGCTTACGCTTCTGCCATATCGAGTGCCTGACGGATATTCACTTCAACAATACGCGATACGCCTTTTTCTTGCATGGTCACGCCTACCAGTTGTTCGGCCATTTCCATGGTCAGGCGGTTATGCGAAATATACACAAACTGGGTGTGTGCCGACATTTGTTGTACCAGATTACAGAAGCGGCTGGTATTGGCATCATCCAATGGTGCATCCACTTCATCCAGCAAACAGAATGGTGCCGGATTGAGGCTGAACAGGGCAAAGACCAGGCTCATGGCGGTTAGAGCTTTCTCGCCACCGGAAAGCAGATGAATGGTGCTGTTTTTTTTGCCGGGCGGTCGTGCCATGATAGACACACCGGCGCTGAGTAAATCATCGCCCACCATATCCAGCCGCGCTTCACCACCGCCAAACAGGGTAGGGAAATAGCTTTGTACTTTTTCGTTTACTGCATCAAAAGTGGTTTTAAAGCGGGTTTTGGTTTCTTCATCAATGGTGCTGATGGCCTCTTCCAAAAGGGCAATGGCAGCCTGTACATCAGTGGTTTGTTGCTGATAATATTCGGCGCGCCCGTGCGCTTCTTCCAGCTCCTGTAATGCAGCCAGATTTACTGCACCCAGTGCATTGATTTTCTGTGCCAGTGTAGCGATTTGCCCGCTTAGTTCCGGTACTGTCTGGGCAGAGTGGGCGAATTGTTCGGCCAATGCAGTCAGATTGGCATTATTCTGCAGTAGCGTTTCATGAAAGCGTCTGGCATTGAGTAAGGCTTCTTGTTGCTGTAGCAGGGCTGTCTGGGTATCAGCCTGTAATTGCGGTAGGCGGCTATTTAAAGTGTGTTGCTGCTGCTGCGCCTGTTGTAATTGCTGCTGAAGCTGCTGGAGCTGTTGCTGTGCGGTGGCACACTGCTCACTGGCCATGTCAATCTGTGCATTCAGTTCTTCAGTTTGCAGGGTTTGCTCATCGTTCATTTCCTGCTCGGCAATGCCCAGAGCCAGCTCACTCTGGCGCTCCTGCCAGCGTTCGGTTTCGCGGGCAATGCGTTGGCGTTCCTGAGTGGCACTCTGGATGCGCTGTTGCAGACGTACAATGGCCATTTCAACTAGACCCTGCTGCCGCCGTGCTTCTAGTAATGCCAGTTGGCTTTGTTTTAATGTTTGCTGCTGGTTTTGCTGGCTGGTAGTGTAAATCTGTAGTTGCGGACGTAGCTGCTCAATAGCCAGAGTTAAGTTTTCAATATCGGCCTGTGTCTGTTGCTGTAAATGCTGCTGTTGTGTTAATTCGTTGTTTATCTGCGCGCTTTCCTGCTGGATATGCTCACGCCGTAACTGCCCCTGACTGGTGCGTGCCATTAATTCAGTGGCATGAGCTGAGGCTGTTTGCCTGCGCTGTTGCTGTTGTTTGAGTTGCTGTTGGCATTGATTTAGCTGAGTTACGGTATTTTCTAGATTGTGCTGTGCCAGTTGCACAGCTTCTGCTGCCAGTTGCAACGGTTTTTCCAGCGCTGTCAGTGCCTGCTGTTGCTCTTGCAGTTGTTGTTGCTGTTGTAGCAGGCTGATGCCATTGTCTTCTGTATATAAGGTTACGCTAACCGCATCAACACAGTGGCCTTCCGGTGTGATAATCAGTTGTTGTGCCTGTAAGCCTGTTTGTAGCAGCATGGCAGCTTGCAGTGTTTCTGCACACAATACTTGCCCAAGCCAATAGTGTATGGCCTGAGTAAAAGGTGCCTGTGCTTCTATGTGCTGCAACAAGGAGTTAGTGGCGAGAGGCTGTTTTTCTGCCTCACTGGTTTGATTTACCCATACTGTTGTGCATTCGGGTTGGCTATCGGCTAGTTGTAGTTGTTCGGTATGCTGTGCTTTTAGTTTGTATCCCAGAACAACGCTGGTGGCATGTTGCCATTGTGGTGCAACCTGTATGTGCTGCCATAGTAATGGAATATCTGTATCGGTAATGCCTGCTATGCTGCTGCGCTCTGCCTGCGGGAGCATGGCTGTTAAGGTGGCTACCTGTGCGTTCAGCGTGAGCTGCTGTTTGTCTAGTTGCCGGTGCTGTTGCTGTGCCAGAATAAGCGCTTGTTGCGTACTTTCACGCTGCTGCTCATATTGCAGCAGGTTTTCTTCCAGTGTGACCACAACTTGCTCCAGCTCTGCCGCGGTTTCCTGTGCCTGTTGCAGTTCTTCATTTTGCGGTAAAGCCAGTTGTGCCAGTTCTGCTTGCAGGCGCTGCTGGCGTTGTTGTAACTGGGTGATACTGCCGGTTGCATGTTGTTGTTGCTGTTGTTTGATTGCCAGTTCGCGTTCTAGCCGTGCCAGCTCGTTTTGCTGATTCTGGCGCGTGCGTTCACTCTGATGAGCCAGCTCTTCTAGCTCAGGCATACGTGCTTCGTGTTCGGCAGCCTGTAAGCCCCATTCTTCGCGCTGTAGTTGCTGTTCTTCCAGCTCTATACTGGCTGTTTCGAGCTGTTCCTGCTGCTGCTGGTCTTCATTATGCAGTCGTTGCAGCTCTGTTTGTGCCTGTGATTGCTCACGTGCAATGCGCTGCTGCCAGTCACGCCGGTGGCGAATTTGCTCTTCTAGCCGTGCCCATTGTTCACGCAGTCCGGCACGTTGCATTTCAGCTTCGCGTACCTGCTGCTGCTGCTGCTGTTCTTGTTCGCGTAATTGTTGCAGTATTTCTTCCAGCGCTTCTAACTGCTGCTTGAGTGTTTCCTGTGCGCTGTCATGCTGCTGATACAGAAGAGTAGCATTGTCGGCCTGATGCAGTGCCTGTTGCCACTGACTATAATCAAATAAATCCTGTTTATCAGCTATCTGGGCTTTCAGCTCCTGATAGTGCCTGGCAGTATTGGCTTGCCGCTGTAATTTTTCTACTTGTCTGTCTAGCTCGCTTTGTAAATCGGCCAGCCGCTGTAAGTGTTCGCGCGTATCAGCCAGCCGGTTTTCAGTTTCACGCCGGCGTTCCTTGTATTTGGATACGCCTGCGGCTTCTTCGATATGGGCGCGTAGTTCTTCCGGCCGCGCTTCAATAATGCGCGAAATCATGCCTTGTTCAATTACCGCATAACCACGCGCACCCACACCAGTGCCGAGAAACAGATCGGTAATATCACGGCGGCGCACTACCTGATTATTAATGTAATAAGTGGAATCACCCTGACGAGTAAGCTGACGTTTTATCGCTACTTCGGCATATTGTCCCCATGCGCCCTGAAGCTGGCCGTCACTGTTGTCAAACACCAGTTCTACGCTGGCACGCGGAGCTGGACGGCGGGTATTGGCACCATTGAAAATCACGTCCTGCATACTTTCGCCGCGTAACTGTCTGGCCGAGGCCTCACCCAATACCCAGCGTACTGCATCTATTACATTGCTTTTACCACAGCCGTTTGGTCCGATGACAGCAACCAGCCTGCCCGGTACCGCAATGGTGGTGGGGTCAACAAAAGATTTAAAACCGGAAAGCTTGATGTGGGTTAGACGCATAGCAACAATAAACACAGGCAGGAGTGCCAAAAAGCGACTATTTTAGCCGGTTTTAAACAAAAAGCCAGTTTTAGTTACAAGTTACAACAGCCTGTTACACTTTGATACAGTTAATGGTGAACGGGTTTAATATCTGCTATTGATATGGCTGTGTTTATCCAGTCCGTCAATAATTGCACATTGAGGTGAGGCATTGCCATCGCAGAGGTTATACCAGCTTTCCAGCGTATTCTTCATATTGTTCAAATCCACGATTTTCTGATTCAGGCGCTGAATATGCACACCAACCAGCGCCTTGACATCTGCGCTGGCACGCTGCGGATTATTGCGTAACGTCAGTAGCTCGGCAATTTGTGCTAGTGAAAAATCCACTTCTCGCGCATGTTTAATAAAACACAGAGTTGCAATATCTGCTTCGCTGTAACTGCGATAACCATTATGCTGCCGCAGTGGCTGGATTAAACCGGCGACTTCATAATCGCGGATTGTTTTACAGGATAAATCGGATAATTTTGCTGCTGTACTAATATTCATTGCATTTTTAGAGATATTGTTAATCTGAATAAAACTTGACTCTATTACAGTGTTAAGGTTTAAGCTGTGCTGTGTAGATTTTTGATTAAACCACAAACTAATAGGAGGCAAAAATGCAAATGGTTCAATTTAAAATTGACGGCATGTCTTGCGAAGGCTGTGCCAAAAGTGTTACCGCAGCATTACAGGGCAGCCCGGGTGTAGAAACTGTGGCCGTTAATTTTGCCACCAGCATTGCTGATGTTGGCTTTGATGACAGCCTTACTAATGTAGATACCCTTAAAGCCGCAGTAGAAGCTGCCGGCTTTGATGTGGTTTAGCTGTCAGGCGGTGCGGTTGAACAGGCGGAGGACAGGACAATGGACGAAAATCAATTTGTAAACGGCAACAAAACCGCAACAGCGCGCTTTGCCATTGAAGGTATGGACTGTCAGGCCTGTGCCAGCCGCATTGAAAAAGTATTGCGCCGGCAGCAAGGTATTATTGCTGCCGATGTTAATTTTGCCAGCGATGAATTACAGACCCGTTTTGACAGCAACCTTCTAAATACAGATGATATTGTGCAGATGGTGGCCAGAACTGGTTTTAAAGCCACAGCAGCCAGCAATGCCAGTATCGAAGCGCTGGCCGATGCTCACACTGTTGAACATACAGGCATAATATGGCGTTTAATTATCATCTGGATAATTGCCGTTCCGTTTATCATTGGCATGCTGGGCATGTTACTGGGGCAGCAGTGGATGCTGCCACCGTTATGGCAGTTTGTTCTTGCTTCTGTTATCCAGCTTGGCTTTGCATGGCCGTTTTACAATAGTGCTATCAAATCCCTACAGGGCGGTGTAGCAAATATGGATGTGCTTGTGTCTCTGGGCACTATTGCCATCTGGCTTTACTCCAGTGTAATGCTGTTTAACCATCATAACCAAGCACACCAATACATCTACTTTGAAGCCAGTGTGATGGTGATTGCTTTTGTGTCGCTGGGTAAATATCTCGAACAGCGCACTAAAAAACAAAGTTTAAACAGTATGAGCATGTTGCTGCAACTCACCCCGAAAATGGTACGCAGACAGACTGCTGATGGCTGGCAGGAAGTACCGCTGAGCCAGATACAGACGGGCGATATCCTACAAACCAACGCCGGTAACCGCATTGCCGCCGATGGTGTCGTATCCAGCGGTGAAGCGTGGTGTGATGAAAGCTATCTCACCGGCGAATCTAAACCATTATTAAAACAGACGGGTGATAAAGTACTTGCCGGTGCTCTGCTCAGTAATGGCAGCATTACCTATCAGGCACACACCTTAGGCAGCCAAACTCTGCTGGGTGATATGATGCAGGCACTGGCGCAGGCACAAGGCAGCAAAGCACCAATCGCACGACTGGCTGATAAAGTATCCATGATATTTGTGCCCACCGTGGTCGCTATAGCTATATTAACTTTTATCCTCAACTGGTGGTTTACCAGTAATTTTAATGAAGCCATTACCCGTGGCGTAGCAGTACTGGTTATCGCCTGTCCATGTGCTCTTGGGCTGGCCACACCGGCTGCCATAATGGTAGGTATGGGACGCTCAGCACGTTATGGTGTATGGTTTAAAGATGCAGCTTCGCTTGAGCGTACCAGTCAGGTAAATACTGTTGTGCTGGATAAAACCGGCACTCTTACCACTGGTAAACCACAGATTGTTGCGCAGTGGTGTGTCCCAGACAGTAAATTTGGCAGCCAGCAAATTCTGCAATTAGCCGCAGCCGTTGAACAGCTCACCACCCATCCGCTGGCACAGGCCATCATACAGGCTGCTCAACAGCAGCAACTGCCCGCATTAGCTGCCAGTAACAGCCATAGCGATATCGGGCAGGGTACACAGGCACAGGTAGCGGGTTATGGTAATGTTAGGGTGGGTAATCCGGCCTATTGTGGCTTTAGTATCCCGCGGGAACTGATGGAACAGGAAATCTGGCAGATTGCCAGTATTGTGGTTGTGTCTATCAATGAAAATGTGGTCGGTGCATTGGCCATTGCTGATGCATTAAAAGAAGATACCATTAGTGCCATTGAACGTTTACAGCAGCAAGGTATCGACATTCAGATGATGAGTGGTGATCAGTACAGTGTAGTTGAACATATTGCCAGACAGCTGGGTATCAGCCATTATCAGGCACAAATGAATCCGCGCGCCAAAGCCGATGCAGTTAACAGGCTGATGCAGCAGGGGAAAGTAGTTGCAATGGTGGGTGATGGGATTAATGATGCACCAGCACTGGCGGCAGCCGACGTTAGCTTTGCAATGTATGGCGGCGCAGATATCGCCACCAATACCGCTTCTGTCACCTTAATGCGCCATTCCGTAACCCAAGTAGCCGATGCCCTTGCCTTAGCCCATGCCACCGTACGTGTGGTGAAACAAAACCTGTTTTTCGCCTTTTTCTACAATATTCTTGGGATACCCTTGGCCGCTATTGGCTGGCTTAGCCCGGTTATCGCCGGCGCAGTCATGGCGATGAGTTCCATCTCTGTGTTACTCAATGCTTTGCGATTGCGTACAAGTAAACTAAATTGACAATCTGGCTGCTGGCAGACAGACACATTTGCTGTAATCGCTGGTAGCCAGTCATCTATAAATCATCAAATCGCTGTAATAAATTCACCAGAATGTAACCAGATAAATTTTTAATAGTACTTCTGACACAAAAATTCAGCCATTTTGTGATTTAAACTAAATATATTCATATATAAGTAAATATAATATAATTTTAACTAAATTAGTATTAAATCTGTAAAATCTATCTCTGAATAACTTGGTCTATTGATAGCCAAAGCAAACGTTCAATTTAAAAGAGGAAAGAATGACTACATACGGGCTTAAACTTACAACACGTATCGGATTATTTCTTATCGCTTATACACCGATGTTTCTATGCCTTTCAATCTGGCAATTTTGTGAATATAGCAACTATCTGAGCTGGGCTGGCTGGAGTGCAGATTATATCACTGACACTTATCTGCACTATTTTGGCTTGGCTACCATTCTGCTATTTCTTGCGGTGATTGGTAGCCTTAATACTTATTCTTATCTGAAAAAACTAAGCTATAAAAAAGAGTATTTCCAGAATAAAGTAACAATTTTGCAGATAAAAAAATCATTCATGGCTGATCCCTCAATATTAATACTTATTTTTTGTTTTTATTGTGAAATTTTTAACGATACAAAATCAAAGCTACCATCTGTTCTTTTTTTTGCATTAGTATGCATACTTATATTTTATTACTGGCCATTGTTCAAAAAAGCTAAAAAAGATGTTCAAACAGATGCAGAAGTTAAATCAGAAAAAAAGCATATACCGTGGATATTTCGGATATGGCCTAAAAAAACGGATAAAGAACATGAAATAAAATCAGAATTTGAGCGAAAAATAGTCATTTGGGAATTTGTATATCTAATATCATATGCTGTATTTACGCTACTATTTATGTCGTCTTTAAATGCAAAATACATGTTTATGTATGTAATTGGTATGCTGGGATTCATGCTGATTTATTGTCATAGCAAAATGCTGTTAATCAATCCGGTACTTTTTTCAAAATATAATCTTTTTCAGGTTAAATATATAGATAGTAGGACTAGTATAGAAGGCACTCGTTTACTAATAACTACTAAAACTAATCTGAAAGAAAAAGACATTGTATATATAGAAGATATCAGTAGTGAAATAGCCTATATTCCGTCGGGTAGCGGATTTGATAACTGGCATGATTCAGATATGCACAAATAAATAGTATTTAAACAGCCATGTACATTTGCATAATTCATACCTTGCACACTAATTCGCTTCGGTTGAGTAAACCAAAGTTACATGGCCTTGTTTTTATCAAATCACTAAAACAATAGCAGCATGTAACCGGTATTGGTAGTAAGCTTCTGCCAGAAAATCAAAAATAAAACTGCCTTAAACAAATGGCTAGCAAAAACATTTCCTAAATGTTCAGGATTTAAGCGCATTTACAGCTATATTAGACACAAATAAATTGCAGAGCAGAGTAGGGGGCTCCGAAAAAAATTGCCATACTGAAAGAAATTATCAACAGTATTTAGTACAGTAGCTGAATTACTTCATCCGGCCGGCAAAAGCATCCCCCTGCCAGCCTCAGAACTTAAACCAGCCAGCTTTCCAGCACACGAACCATCAATTGCAGGCGGTGTTGCGGCAAAGACTGGAATTCAGCCGGAACCTGCCCGCTGCGCAGCTGCTGTAGTAACTGCGCAATCTCAGGCTGGCTGCGGTTGGCAATATTTTCCGGCAAGAATTCATTCAGCTCCAGCTCCTGCATACCCAGCCTATCAAGCGTAGTTCTGCTGATGTTATTTACCGCCTGATCCGCAATATCACCCTGCGCATTGCGATAAAATACCTGCGCCAGCGTCTGCGGATCATCAACACCTTCTTGCAGCATAGACATCGCAGATGCCGTTTGCTGTTGCAGATTCTGCTGATAATCACTGATCTGCGCACGCAAATAATCAGCCATTGACTGAGGATTAATATCCGCCAGCTGCTGCCGAACAGGCAGTATATGCGCCTGAATGCCCGATATCTCCGCCACAGCCCCATTGCCACCAGAAGCCAGCGCATTCACAGGCAGGCTTGGCTGCCCAGCAGCAGCATTAAGCCAATTCTGACCACCAGCCGGCTTAATATCCAGCTGTGCCAGCAGATTCTGCGCCCGTGCCGCCACACTACCATCACCAATCTGCGTGGCCGGATCCAGCGCGGCCTGTAGCTGCTGAATCCTCGCCTCAACATTTTTCAATATGGCATCCAACTGCCGCTCCATTGCCATTGCCGTTTCAGCGCCGCCAGCTTCAGCCACAGACGCACTGGCTTCATCAGCAGCAGCCATACTGGCTGCCTGAGAGCTGGTGCTGGCACCGGCAGTAGCCGCCTGCGCTAATTTAGCCAGCTGCTGCTTCTGCTGGAGCAACATTTCCCGGATTTGCTCCAGATTCTTAATCGTTTCATCCCCATTTTTGGCAATTTCCTGCAATATCTTGTCTGTAAACTCACTGCCTTCCCACGGCTGCACCTTATTCAGCGAATCCTGTAGCTGCTGCATGGCTTTCTGCGAATTTTTTAACAGCTCAGCAAGATTTTTGAGATTTTTACCATCCATCAACACCTTGCCCGTATCCGGATCAATCACAATAGCATCAAAACCGCCTTTAAGCCCTTCCATAGCCTTACGATCAGCATCAGTAACAAACAGCTCCGGATTATTCAGCCCCAGCAGAATATAGGCTGGATTACCATACCGCACCGACATATAGGCACTGCGCGCAATCCCGGTAAGACCCACCAGATTATCCTGCAACATCATCGGCGTAAGCGGCTTATTCGAGAAAGAACCACTAAATATCAACCGGTGGGCAAAATAACTGGTAAACGGCTCACGGTCGCCGAGCAGCGTATGCATATATTTAGCGCGCGAATC
>NZ_MEIO01000054.1 GCF_002777745.1 Snodgrassella alvi | reverse complement strand
GCTGGGGGTTGCCGCTGTTGCGGTCTGACCGGCACCTTCGGCGCTGCTCGGCGCTTTGCTCTGGTTGTCTGGTTCGGCTGGCTGCGCCGGATTGTCTGGTTGTGCCGGCTTATCGGGCTGCACCGGATTTTGCTCTGGGGCGCTCGGTTGCGGTACATAACCAATCAGGCTGTTGTTTTGGTTGTTGAGTTTGTCCAGTTCGAGGTCCAGGCTCTGTTGGCCGCTCTGAATGATTTTGCCATTCTGGTTGTGAATGCTGTCGCTGATGAAATCAAGACGGCTGGCATTGATTTCGCCCTGGTTGCTCAGAGCGCCCTGGTTGCGGATATGCAGTTCGTCGGCACTGGTGAGCAAGCCACTGTTGCTCAGCTGCCGGCTGTGAAGCTGCATTGCGCCCTGACTAGACAGGGTGCCGCTGTTGTTGATGCTGTGGCTTCTGACTGTGGCCGCCGCTGTGTCTGCTGTGGTGCTGCTTTTGTCGGCAGCGATGATGCTGCCACTGTTGCTGAGCTGACCATCGGCACTAATGGTGACGCCACCTGCTCCGGCAAAGATCTGGCCGGCGTTGTTGATGCCTACGCCTTTGTCGTTGCTAATAAGAACGATTTTACCCGCATACATGCCACCCAGTTTGCCGGTATCGATGGCGATGCCGGGCTTGGGGTCGGTGTTGTTTTCGTTGGCGCTGATGTGCTGATTCTCGGCATTGATGTGGTTGCTGCCGCTGATGATGTTCAGTTGGTTCGCCCAGATGCCAGCGTTGATTTGTGCTGCTTTGGTGAGGATGTGGGTATAGTCGCTGTCTCTGCTATCTAAACCTTGGCCGCTGATGCTGATGTTGCCGCGGTTGATTTGTATGCCGCTGATTTGTCCATCGTTAATCTGGGGGCGGCCGGTGGTGAGGGTAACGCCGGCAGCGTTGATGAAGCCGCCGCCGTTGATGTTGATGCCGGCCGGATTGGCAATGATGACTTCGGCACGCCGTCCGGCTACTTCGATGTAGCCGTTAAGACGGCTGGGATTGCTGCTGTTGATTTGGTTGACGATGATGCTGGCTTCGCCTTTGGCTAACCATGGGTTACCCTGTATCCAGCCTGCCTGACGGGTCTGGGTGCTTTTGCGGCTGTTGTTGAGGATGGCGCCTTTCTGGTCGATGTCCATTTGCCGGTACTGGTTGATGGAAACGCCTCTTTTGCTCGGGGTTTGGATGTTAATCTGCGGGGTGCCGTTGGCGCTGGGCAGGATGGTTGGCTGCTGGTTTTTAGGGGCAGACAGGTCGGCATGAATTTCGGCTGCTATGACATTATTTTGAACCAATATGCATAATCCAAATCCGAGCAGGATGGAACCGGTTAACAGGGGTAGTTTGGCCAGCAGGCTGCTGATGATGTTGCTGCCACTGCTGCTGTGTTCGGCGGTACTTTTTGTTGTGCTGGTGGTGTTTTCGGCTACGGCTACCATTTGTCCGCGGTGTTTGTTGTAGATGACTTTGTAGCGGTTTTTGTTCATTTTTTGTACCTGATTTGTTGATTTGAAATCTTGGTTGGTAGATGTGTTGTTTTGGATACTGCTTCTACTTGCTAACTATGCTGAAAAAAATTCTGTATAAGCTGTGTTGTCAACAGGAAGTTGGGAAATGCGATGAGTTTAATGCTGGTAAACTATTGAAAACATTTATTTCTAAATATTTTATAATGCGATAAGGTGTGTAGATGATGTAAATAACCAATTAGCTCTACTCCTTTAGCCGATAATTTATTCAGGTTCGATAAATTATTTGCATTTTATTACAATAAGTAAACACTTGTAGTTAATCACTAATAAAATTTAATTTTATGTTTAAAAATTATAACAATAATTTATATTAAGATTTTTTTCAAGCAAATATTGTATTTTATTATTTTGCTTTTATGTTGTTCTTTCTGGATTTTTTGCTAATCTGAATTAGGATACTCTGTTATATATGGTAAATATGGGTGTTCTTTGTCTATACGATAATGCCGAGAAATACAGGTAAATATGGTGTTGTTGATATATTTAAATCTTTGATTAAGACTATTGGCTAGTGGATGAGCATTAATATTTTTAGAAGTAGTATTTTTGCCACAAAGCTATTATGCAGTTGGTCATTATTCAAGTATTTATGCTCCGTTTAATTTTCTATATATTGATTTATTTTATCTTTCGGAAAAGTGTTGATTGCTGTAGGATAAGGTATTGGAATTTTTTAATGGCTACAGTTAATTGCTTCTGTCTATTAGTAATTTATAAGTTTAGTTAGCTATGGTTTTTATAATATAAGTATGCACTATTTGATTGTTATTGGTTTGCTCTGTGTTTCTAATCTGGTGATGACTACTGCGTGGTACTGGCACATTAAACCGAGTAACTTCAGTTTTCCGCTCTGGCAAATTATTTTGATTAGCTGGGGAATGGCTCTGTTTGAATACTGTCTGGCTGTACCGGCCAATCATTTAGGTGCTCACTGGGGAATTAAGCCATTTCAACTGAAGATTATTCAGGAAATCGTTACGCTGGTGGTATTTACTTTATTTGCTCTTCTTTATCTGAAAGATGAATTTCGCTTTAATTATCTTATTAGTTTTGGCTTTATACTTGGTGCGGTGTATTTTGCTTTTAAACGCTAATCCCAATAAGAAAAAGGACGCTGCGGCGTCCTTTTTTTATAATGGCCATTAAGCTTTGGGCAAGGTAACGCCGGTTTGCCCCATATACTTGCCTGCACGGTCTTTATAGGAGGTGGCACATTCTTCGTCACTTTCAAAAAACAATACTTGTGCTACACCTTCATTAGCATAAATTTTTGCGGGCAGTGGTGTGGTATTGGAAAATTCCAGTGTCACATAGCCCTCCCATTCTGGTTCAAACGGGGTAACGTTCACGATGATACCGCAGCGCGCATAGGTAGATTTACCCAGACACACTGTCAAAACATTACGTGGGATACGAAAGTATTCTACAGTACGTGCCAGTGCAAAAGAATTAGGTGGAATGATGCAGAAATCATCTTCAACGGTAACAAAATTGCGTGTATCAAAATTTTTTGGATCAACTATGGTGCTGTTGATATTGGTAAAAATCTTGAATTCACGGGCGCAGCGAATATCATAGCCGTAGCTGGAAGTACCATAGGAAATGATTTTCTCTCCGTTTACCTGTTTAATCTGATTCGGTTCAAACGGTTCAATCATGCCGTGCTCTGCGCTCATGCGGCGTATCCATTTGTCTGATTTAATACTCATGACAATACCTTTGATAAATTTAGCGCATTATACCTAAGCCTATGCTGCTGTTGCAGGCAAATTGCGGCAATTTACGCCTGTTTAAGCGATTATTCAGGTAGCCAGCCACCCAGATGATGTACCAGCTCAGCCAGTAAATCACCCAATGCCTCGGCCATGAGTATTTGGGAAGCAAATGTTATGCTTTGCATATCATCGCCTTGTCCGGCTGCTTCTTCCTGAATGACATCTAAAAACTGGATCCGCTTCAGGGTAAAATCCTGTGTCAGCACAAAGCGTACTCTATCCTGCCAGCATAGCCCCAACTGAGTTACTACTTTACCGTTTTTCACTAGATTTACTACTTCCTCAGCAGTTAAATCCTGATGGCTGATACGTACTACTGGTGCAGCATCACCAAGGCCTTTGAGCTCGCAGTCACTATCCAGCTCAAAATGACCGGCAGCGGCGCCATTGAGCAGCCATTCGGTCATCAGGCTTCCCGGCGATTGCTGGGTACGCGGTAATTTTGCTTCCAAACCGCCAAGTGCATCACGCAATTTGGTAAGCAGCATTTCGGCGCGATTGGTATTGGCCTGATTAATTAATAGCAGAGCGCGCTGGGTATCAATTATTGCTTCAGTTTTGCCGCTTTTGGTAAATGCACGGGGTAATAAGTCATCGGTGATGGTTTCTTTCAGCTCCATTTTTTCTTTGCGGCCAACATTCCGGCCTTCAGCTTCGCGGATTTCGTTAATTTTTTCTTCGAGAATATCGCGTACTACTGCTGCCGGTAATACTTTTTCTTCTTTTTTTAGCGCAATGCGCCAAGTATTTTGCGCCGGAAAGACCATTTCTGGACTAAACGATACTGGACTGGCAAAGCCAATACTGTCCCAGTCTAGACCCATACAGGGTTTGAATTCGGCTTCGGCCAGTTTGTTAACCAGCGTTTCCAGATCCGGCAGATTTTCTTTATTTAGCGGATAAATGCTTAATTGCTTAAACCACATGCGTTATTCTTTCACGTCCAACAGAGAAAGAAGAGATTATACGGCAGCCTGAGTATAAGTGTACTGCTTAGCAGAATCTATAATCATTTATCGGAATGATTAGATCACTGGTATTAAATGTATTTAACACTTTTTATGGGTTATTGGAGTTAATAATATTGATAAGTTAATGCTTCTGGTTATGTAACTGGTTTGTTCAGAAAACAACACTGGCTAATGAAATATTCAATTTTCAGTTTTGAAAACCATAAGCCTCTTGGCTTATATATAAATACTATCGTACTATCTGAAGATATTTTCACAAATTTTTGTACTTTAAAGTTAGTTTTTTATCAGGCTGTTATGTCTCATTGATTTATTTTTTTCATGCGAGTTAATATGGCATAGATTTATTATTTGTTTGATGTCTATTGGTATTTTTATGGTTATATTCTCTACGAACAAAAATTTGATAGCATGTAGAGCATAAAATGAACTGAAAGCCATGATACAGGATAACAAACCCATCGCAGATAGTGGAGCCACGTTCAGGCTGATTGTTGGAGATTATAGTTCTGGTAAAACGCTTTTTATGAGTGTGGTTCGGGCGATTACTTTAGAACAGAAATCTGTTACTTTGCATGCAGACTTATCCCCAGACCGGTGCATGCATGCAACTGGTGGACAAGCTAAAAACCTTTATTCCAAATTAATGAGAAGAATGAAAAATTTGTTTATGTGCAACAAGCTAGATGGCAATACTTTAATTATCATTAATATGATAAATTTTACATAAAAATCTAATATATTTTATACTGTGTCTATATTTTATTAAAATAAACATATGCATGTTATGGTTTTAAAAAAATATGTTAAGGAAGCATATGTTGCTTTTGATCCCCAAGAGGCGACATTTTTGTTTGAACGCAATATTAAATTGGAATCTAAAGACGCTATTTTATCTCAAATTCCAGCAATGGTGCGCCATCTTTATTTTCCAAAAAAAAGAATAAAACTATTAATCGGTTTATTGATTTCTTTGCCAATACTTTTTGGAGTATTTACTTTCCTTACATGGCAAAACATTATGGCCAGTAAAAATGCCTCGCAAATACTTGCAACAATACTAATGGTAATTATTGTACTTATAATTTCGATTATCAGGCATTATATCGCAACCTTTTTTGAAATAAGAAGATTAAAAAAATTATACAATAATTTAGAATGGCCGATAGAAAGCTACTGTGCTTTTTTTGCAGAAGGAATTTTAATTAAATCTGACGATATGGAAGGCGTTTTTTATTGGCATGACTTTATGTGCATTATGGCAAATTCTACTGTACTTTCATTTAACCTTTGCCCTTCCACAACATCAAAAGGCAAATCCTTAAAAAAATACTATCCACGCTTAGATACTTTTTACATATTTATTAATGGTGATGAGGAAATACAAGAACTTATGAAATTAGTAAGTGAAGAAATTGATGATCTAGTTGAATTTAGATAATACTAATTCATTGATACCGAATAAATTTCTGTTTTATTATCAATATAAGATATGGCTATAATTTATTATAGAAAAGGTAACAAAAATTCATTACTCACACACAAAGAAACAAATAGCAGATAGCAGCAGTGTGAAGTGAATCATACATTGAAGACTTGCTGCTATTATTGAAATGATTTGGAGCTATGATTTTAGCAATCATAGCCTAAATATTCATAATGTTACTCGGGAGGAAATGTATTAAATATTATGTGATGAAGATTCCAGAATACAGATCGCACATGAAAAAGTAGACTTTACTGATAATAATGCTAAAAAGCTATTCAATGAAAGCTGCCATATATTCAAGGCTTTTAAACTGGCAACAGAAAATTTAATCCAGTTTGGGACTACTGTTTATTTATTACCGTGGCAAGGCGACAAAATTGTTAATACTCTTTTTGCCTTATTACTGCGGGAGAAACTATCGGCAGATATAAATGCAGGAATCATTGCAATAGCTGATACTTCCATTGAACAAGTGAAGGCAATATTGCAACAGCTTTCTCAAGCTCATTTGGGTGAGGCTTGGATACTTGCAGAAATTGTTCCAGAAAGAAAACTGGAAAAATATGATTCTTACCTGCCTGAAAATCTGCTATTAATGGGATATGCAAGTCAGGCCTTTGATATACCGGCAACCCAAAAATGGTTACAGCAATTTGCAGATACAAAATCTGGGCTTACCCAAATATGAGTATCTACTGTCGGCATCACCGCCAAAATTGCCATCCAGCAGCTAGTATCAAAATCGAATACTGAATGGAAAATATTATCATGTGAAAACGCTTGCTGCCGGGCATGCTGGCGCAGGCAGCTCATATCTAGATTACTTATACGGGCAAAGTCATAATTAGCCCAGAACAGCATGGGTACATGAGTTTGTTGCGCAGGCGCAATCGCATAAGGTGTGGCATGCAGATAGATACCATTTTCTCCCAGTGATTCACCGTGGTCGGAAAAGTACTATACCGCACTGGCCAAACTGGTATCAGTTTGCAATAACCTAATAAGTTCTGCCAGTATATGGTCAGTGTACAGCACTGTATTATCATAAGTATTGCGTAATTGTTTATTTGTGCACTGCTGAATCTGATTGGTATCACAGGTAGGCATAAAGCACCGGAATGCATCTGGATAACGCTGGTAATAAGCCGGGCCATGGCTGCCAATCATATGCAACACCAGCACTGCATCATCAGGTAATCTGGCCATTACGGCACGCAAATCAATCAATAAACTTTCATCACACAACCATCATCATTGCAGTTTAAATCAGGCGTCCAATCCTGCACCTCCGCATGGCGAATACGCTCGCAAACACCCTTACAGCCGCCATCGTTATCACGCCAGAGCACATCCAATCCCGCTCGCTGCAAAATATCCAGCAAACCTTCCTGATGTTTGGCTAGATTAGCTTTATAGTGCTGACGTGGCATATTGGAAAACAACAAGGTAAAGAAATTGCTGTAGCTGTACCACAGGAAGTTACCTGAGGAAAATTAATCACGTTATCACCCATCGCTGCCAGTTCCGGCGTGGTTTGACGCTGATAGCCATTCAGACCCCAGCTTTGTGCCCGAGTAGTTTCACCTATTACCAATACTAGCAAACGCTTTTGCTCATGGAGTTGATGGCTCGCATCCAATCCGATACGCGGTAAAGGCCGATGTGCATCATATGTGTTATAAGCAGTTTTCAACGCGGCACCAATAATATTTGTTGGCACGATTAAATGATTAACAGCTTTATTATTGCGGAAAAAAGAAATATAGCTACCATAGGCAAGCAGAATAATAGCAACAACTAAGGTCAGGGAAGCAATAATAGCGCCAGCATACACTGCCCCACATGGCTGTGCATAGCTGATATGCACACTCCAGCAATACCACTGTGCAGATAACAAACCTGTCATTACCAACCACATCCAGAATTGTGGAGTTAACCACGCACTGGCTTCGCCTGGATTAGTCTGAATAATATTTTGCAGCCTATTGGCATCAAAATAAATATTCTGCATCATTTCTACATAGCTTACCGCAGAACTGAGCAATAGCAGCAATGGCACCATCAGCCGGTGCAAATATGGCCAGAACAGCAACTGCATACAGAAATTCATCGCGGCCAGTATCAATATGGGCTCAGTTAACCAGAAAATGACATCATTATTCAGATTCACATGCTGAATCAAATAATTCCAGAAGCCCATATTCAATATCACTGATATATAACAGCTCAGCAATAACATTACTCGGTTACCGCTTAATACCCATTTCGACTGGCATCACTAGGCCTTGTTAACCAAACAGTAACAAGTGTAAAAAAAAAATCCTTAAGTGAAGCTTAAGGTAAAGCGTACCACCAGCCTGTAACGTTGTGATACCGTAGCAGAATATGTCTGTAAAGTACCATTCTGTACTTATCAGGAGCCTGAAATGAGTCAATCATGGCATAATGAACAGCATTTTTCCAATCGTAATAACTGGTTACGTGCCAGTGTTCTGGGCGCAAACGATGGCCTGATTTCTACTGCCAGCCTGCTTATGGGACTGGCTGCGGCCGAACCGAATCAGCATACCTTACTTATATCTGGCATAGCTGCACTGGTTTCCGGCGCAGCCTCTATGGCAGCTGGTGAATACGTTTCTGTTTCTAGCCAGCGTGATACTGAAGCAGCCGATTTACGCAAGGAGCAAGATTCTCTCATTCGCTATCCGGAAATGGAACTGGAAGAACTCACCGATATTTATCGTCAACGCGGATTAAACAAAAACCTAGCACAACAGGTTGCTGTGGCGTTAACCAAACATAATGCCCTCGAAGCCCATGCACGTGAGGAAATTGGTATCACTGAGGTAAGCAAAGCCAATCCTTTACAGGCAGCATTAGCCTCTGCCTTGTCTTTTGCTTGTGGCGCCTTATTACCAGTATTACTATCTTTATTAAGCTCAACTGTATGGCTGATGAGCATACTGGCTATCACCACCGTAGTTGGCCTTGGTATACTTGGTTGCATATCAGCCCATCTGGGCGGAGCGCCTAAACGCCCAGCCATAATCCGAATAGTAATACTGGGCGCTCTTGCTTTGGCATTTACCAGTATGATAGGCCGGATTATCGGGATAGTTATCTGAAAAAAAGTATGCCTATACTGATTCTGGAAGACGACTGCGATAGCGCAGATGGCCTCAATGCCGGCCTAAGCCAGCATGGCATGGCTTGTGATATCTTTGCGTCTGGCCGACTGGAGAGGTGGCTTTAAGTGTAGCGCCATACAATGCTGTAATACTCGATTTAAATCTAGCAGAAACAGACGGTATGGACGTACTCAGTCATTGACGTAATAGAGGTATCAATACACCTATATTGATTCTTACCGCACGCGATGCCCTTCCCGACAGGCTGGCCGGCCTTAATGCCGGTGCTGATGACTATCTGTGTAAACCTTTTGCTCTCGATGAAGTCATTGCCCGCTTGCATGCCCTTATCCGCCGCAGTAAGGGCATCAGCCATGCCGAAATCAGCTTTGGCCAGCTTAACATTAACCTGAACGATCGTAGCGTCAGCCTGCACGGCCAGCCCCTCAACCTTACCCAACGTGAATGGTTACTTTTACAATTACTGATAACTCATCCGCAGCAAGTATTCAGCCCAGATTGAAGACAAGCTATACAACTGGGAGCAGGAAATCGAAAGCAATGCTATAGAAGTTCACATACATCATTTACGCAAAAAAATCGGTGTCACTTTCATCCGTACCCGCCGAGGTCTTGGCTATCAGCTCGGAGAAGCACCATGAAATCAACTACAGCCATTAGCCGGCGTTTACTTATCTATCTTGGCATCACCTTACCTATATTGTGGATACTTACTGCTTTTATCAGCGCAGCAGCAGTCATGCATGAAATAAATGAAGCTAGCGATACCCAGATGAGCCAACTGGCACAACCGCTAATGCATATCCCAATCAACCTTAACAGCAACCACGCCTTAAGCCTACCACCCATACCCAAATCACAGCGTGGTCTTATCGACAATAAAGAATCCGGGTATGCTATCTGGTATAAAGGGCAGCTAATCAATGCCGATGAAACTGGCCAGACCATTCCGTACAAAAGCAATTATCAGGGCTTTATCAATCATGGTCATTGGTGGCAAAGCCATGCATGATGCATCTTTTATCTGCATTATCCCCAGCTGCAACTCGAAGTTGCCGTATCATTCAGCATGCATGAACGTCTGCAAATTGTATTACGCGCCGTATGGTCACAATTAGCTGTATCCATTCTTGCCCTGCCCTTACTACTATGGTTCATCGCATAAGGTGTACGCCGTGGAACCAAACCACTACAGGCTTTAGCTATAGCACTTACCAGCGTTCCCCTCATAGCATTACTCCCATACCTAGTGCCGTACCAACTGAAATCCGGCCTATGATTAATGCGTTGAACAACTTATTCCAGCGCATCGAACAAACACGCGCACGCGAACTGCGCTTCACTGCCGATGCTGCCCATGAACTGCGCAGCCCGCTGGCAGCACTCAAAGTTTAAACTGAAGTCCTCGCCTTAACCAATCTGGACGATATCCAGCAACAGCGCGTACGCAATATTGAATAGCATAGACCGCACCTCTCATCTGGTCGACCAGCTCTTTACCCTCTCTCGCCTTGATCACCTTACCGCACCATTTTATACCGCTACAGTAAACTGGACAGACATTAGCAGCGAGGCCATAGAAAGCGTAAAACTGTATGCACGTGAACGCCATTGCCGCGTCCGGCGCCAGTTTCAGACTAAGCCAGCAGCCGTGCTACCATTATCCGGTGACCATACCCTGCTTACCATCCTTATCCGCAATCTGCTTGATAACGCCATCCGCTACAGTCCTGAATACAGCACTATTAACCTCATACTGGCTGCCAGAAATATCACTATTACCAACCCCGGCAACGGTGTCGCTCCTGAAAACCTGCAACGCCTGCGCGAACGCTTTTTCCGTCCAGCAGGACAGAAAGCCCGCGGTAGTGGACTTGGGTTATCTATTGTTGATAGTATTGCACAGTTGCATGGATTAAAATTTGGAATTAACGATATTAAGAATAAACTGGGACAAAGGGTTGGATTGCAAGTAGAGATACATAACTAAATAAATCTGACAAGAACATTAATTATCCCATACACATGCAGTTAAATTTATTTTAAGAAAACAACTGACTTCTTATATATTCCCGAGTCAATAAGCACATAATCAATAAAATAACTTAAACTTATCAGTCGAACTTATGAGATTATCAAACTCATAAGAAAATCATAAAATATATGGTATCTAGAACGATTCAACACCGCACAACTGCTAATTTTTTTGGGGCAAAATAGCTAATTTGACAAACCGAAACTAAAACCGGCTGGTCGAACTTCTCTGTAATTTTTCAGCATTAAAAAAATCATCAAAAGCATACGCAAATAAAAACCGCATAATACACAAAACTATTAACGATTTATCTAGCTAGTTCTTTGGGCTGTCAAACCGGTACTCTATTGAAACCATCAACATTTTTAATGATAAAGCTACATCGAAACTGATAATCCAGTGCAGCTTTTGGTAGTATATTATCTGTCAGCTTGGTAGCGTGTTTGACCTGATCACGCAACTTTAATACTTAACATCCCAACAACAATTGAAGAATTATTATTCATATTTTACCCGGTAAATAGGCTGATTTTCCTCAATCTCAATTTTTTTCAACTTGTCACAACTGGGCGTACCGGCAAAATCTTTAAACGATGACTCCTGCTCGTTTTTACAATTCTGTTTTAGGCTTATTTTATCAAACTGAGAAGGTTTATATGCAAATGCATTACTAATTGCAAAAGATAACCATAATGCCATTACAATATAAGTTAATTCTGTTTTCATTTTATTTATTCCTTATCAAAAAGGTAAAAATTACACCTATATAGCTTTTTACTTGTTCAAAGCGCTTTGAATGGTAGACAGGCTATCCCGAACTGCATAATGATTAGTGTCACTCCCTTGATATATAGCACGATAGGAACCATAATCGATTACTTTATTAAGCATATTACCGTTAATAATTGCCTTATTACCATCAGTTGCGGTAACCGTAAAATAAACCATACCTTCCACCTTTGAGAATTCAGATTTTAAAATTGTTATTATTGTAATAACAAACACATAATAACAGTTAGGCCTTTAGCCAAGCTTTAATTAACATAAATTATCAATTATATTTATTTACTTTGATTAAATAAATTGTTAATAACATAATTTATTTTAATGAAACTCTAATAATTATAAATTCCATCTTAAGATAGCACTAAATAAAACCAAAGCTTGAGCAATACAGCAATTCAACAGAAAGCTATTTATTGTAATATTTAAACCTGCTAAAATTGCCCGTTCAGTGTGGAGTCTGTAGATATACTTATCTGAACTGACAACTATATTTACACTCAGAAATGATTCACATTTATCGAATATTTATGCGCCTATCGTCTAGCGGCCGAGGACACCGCCCTTTCACGGCGGCAACCGGGGTTCGAATCCCTGTAGGCGTGCCAGATCGAATGAAAATGGATTTTTTCTCCAAATATCATTATTTCTTTAAAGCTAAAACTAATTCATTTATAACAATATTTTTGTAAATGTATAGAGCAATATATAAATTAATATTTTAAATGTTCTTATTTCAATATAAGCCTGAATTAATATTCTTATAAGTAGCAATAAAATAAAAGCAGCGCTTTAATAGCGCTGCTTTTATTTTAAATAATACAATTATTTTTTCATAATTTGTCTAACCAGAATCACTATGGCTGAGATAAAGAAAACCAGCCCTAATACTTGACCAATTTTATCCCAGTGATCCAGATTCAATGCTAATGGTGCTTCGCCTGATCCCAATGCAATGGAAACTACAATCAGCATGGCCATTACTACACCTACGATACTTTCACCAACTATCAGGCCGGCAGCTAATAATGTACCACGGCGATCTGTGGCTTTCAGTTCGCGTTCTTGAGTTTTCGGATCTGTATAACGTTTTCTGACATGACGCATACAAAAGTACGAAAGTACGGTACCAATAAAGATAGGCATATTTACGGAAGCTGGTAGATAGATACCCATACCAACAGCCAATGGAGGTACGCTGCAACCCGGACGAAGACGTTTTACTACTATATCCAGAATAACCAGGAATATACCTAAACATACACCAGCCATGATATATGTCCATTCCAGATTATGCGAAAAGATACCTTTGGCAATAGTGGTCATCAGGGTTGCCTGTGGAGCAGAAAGTGCCTGAGAGGCATCCATACCAGATCGTGGCAAAGCTCCGGTAAAGCCGTAAGCGTTGTAGAGCAATTCCAATACTGGGGAAATAACAATGGCTCCTACAACGCTGCCAATAATCAAAGCTACCTGTTGCCGCCACGGCGTAGCCTGCACTAGGTGACCAGTTTTTAAATCCTGAAGGTTATCATTGGAAATGGTGGAAATAGCCATTACAACAGAAGCAGTAAACAGAGCCAGTGCGGTCATAAACTGATTGCCACCAGCCATGGCAAAAATACCACTGGACTGACCGATCACCATAAATACCAATGAGATGATTACGATGGACACGATACCAATACTGGATATCGGGCTGGAAGAGGAACCAATAAGACCTGCCATATAACCACTGGCTGCGGCCACGAGAAACCCAATGATAAATGCCATAATCGTGGCGCAGGCCACCAGAGCACAGGCCAGACCAAAAGAAATGGGTGCACTAGCGATAAAGCTGTAGAAAGTAGCTACCAGAATAATCAGGGTTACCATCATTATTAGCAACATGGTTTTGGGTGATAAATCCTGATTTACCCTCTCCCGCGACTCGCTGGAATCTGAGCCGGAGCTAAAGGCCTGAAAAGATAATCTCATGCCTTCAAGCATGGGTTTAAACAAGGTTATTAATGTCCATATTGCTGCTACAGCTATGGCACCGGCTCCGATATAGCGAACCTTGGTAACCCATAGATTAATAGCAAAATTTACCATGTCAGTATTTTCGGGCATAGGTGTGGTACTGGTAAAATACGGTACAGCTATTCCCCATGAGAAAAACATACCCAGCAGTACGGCAATACCACCGGTAATACCAACTAGCCAGCCGGCACCTAATAAAGCCAGAGAGAATCCCATCGGCACCTGAAATACTGCACTACCTGCTTTAAACCAGACACTGGCACTTTCACTGACTACACGCAAACCACTAACCAGAAAGCTGAAAATACCCGACAATATACTGCCGCTAACGATCTGTTTAACTCCGCTTTGTGGTGTATCACCTTCGCCTTCATGCGGCTGATTATGGTCACCTGCCTTAAGAATTTCAGCTGCCGCCAACCCTTCTGGATAGGGTAATTTACTATTAACTACAAGTACATGGCGTAATGGAACGGTGAAAATAACACCTAAAACGCCACCGGCAACACAAATAAGGGTTGTTTGCCAGAATGGAAATCCTTGCCAGTATCCAATCATTAACAGGCCTGGCAAAACAAAGATTATTGACGACAGGGTACCGGCAGCTGACGCCTGTGTTTGCACCATGTTATTTTCAAGAATATTTGAACCTTGGAAACATTTCAGTACAGCCATGGATATCACGGCAGCAGGTATGGATGATGCGAATGTCAGGCCAACTTTCAGCCCCAGATAGACGTTAGATGCCGTAAATATTACTGTGATTAACGCTCCTAAGATCATACCGCGAATGGTAAGTTCCCGGTATTGATCGACCGCCGATGAGGTGGTTGAGGGGTGTTGCATGTAATAACTCCATAAAGTTGCGACCCAGAATGATAGCAATAATACTAAAATTTCTGGATATTAATTTATCCTTGCATGACCGCCATTTTGGACAAAAAGCTGCATTGTACAAACTGATTTGTGTTTTTTCTTTAGATTTTAAGAATATAATGTAAATTAATTTTTCTTTAATTTGTCTTAAGTTAATTAATTTTACTCAGACGATTTTCTTATTTGTGATGAAAATTTCTTTTCCGGCTGTTTATTGTCAACCATCATGCTGGTGTCTATACTGAATAGTTTTGTCAGGCTGTGTATTTGTCATGTCTTTAGTTCTGGTTTTACAAAACGCTTCTTTGCGCCAGTGTGATTTATCCGCTTTACATACGATTATCCCGCCAACACCAGAGTATACATTTAATGATTCTGTACTGCGTCTGCCGGTAAGTGCAGATTTTCAATTAACTGAATTAGTGCAGACCCAATTACTTAGACAGCAAATTGATTTTGCCATTGTGCCAGACCAGAGTTTTGCTGATTTAGGTTTGATTATCAGTGATATGGATTCCACACTGATTACAATTGAATGTGTGGATGAAATTGCTGCTGGTGTAGGTTTGCAGTCGCAGGTTGCTGCTATAACTGAACGCTCTATGCGCGGTGAAATTGATTTTGAGCAGTCCTTACGTGCGCGCGTAGCACTGTTGAAAGGTTTACCGCTTACTGAACTACAGCATGTATACGAAAATGTACTAAAACTGTCACCGGGTGCGGAATGGCTGTTACAGCAGTGTCATGAGTATGGCGTTAAGTTTATGCTGGTTTCAGGTGGTTTTACCTATTTTACTGAACGACTACAGCAGCAATACGGACTTGACTATACTTTTGCTAATCAATTAGTAGTAAAAAATGATGCGTTAACCGGCGAACTAGCCGGCAGGATTATTGATGCACAGGCCAAAGCTGATTTACTGGCTGAATATAGGGATAAACTTGGACTGGGCAAATTGCAGGTTGTAGCAATGGGCGATGGTGCTAATGATATTCCCATGTTACAGGAGGCCGGTTTTGGTGTGGCTTATCATGCGAAACCAAAAACACAGGCGGCTACCTCAATCAGTGTGCGCTTTGGTGGTCTTGATGTTGTACGTAAGTGGTTTCGCTGATTGTTGTTATCCGTCTTCAGTACAATAGTGAAACTGCATAATAATCTGAAAGAGGCTTATTATGAGCTGTTATTTCTCCCCTACTATGATTAAGCAACTTGGCATAAATTCAATCTATATCTAAGTGCAATGAGAAATCAATATCGCTTATTAAAAGTATGCCTGTGTGGATAATGTTACCCCCTGTCAGGCACCAAGCATGGCCCGGATTGGAAATCATTATTTAGCCTATGGCTACTAACTAGTTTATCTGCCTTTTTGATGCAGTCAATTCCGGCATAATTCCTTGATTTAACCTTAAATAAAGTTGACTAAAATTGTCGGGTATTAGATAATTCACCTATTGTCAATCTATCTCAGGTTTTGTCATGCGTTTAACCACCAAGGGACGCTTTGCTGTTATTGCCATGCTGGATTTAGCCATGCATGCGCAATCCGGTGCGGTAAACCTGACCGCAATTAGCGAGCGTCAGCGTATTTCCCTGTCTTATCTTGAACAGTTGTTTGGGAAATTACGCCGTGCCGGGCTGGTAGAAAGTATTCGTGGCCCGGGTGGAGGCTATGTTTTAAGTCATGATGCGGCCCAAATCAATATTGCCGACATTATTACTGCTGCAGAAGACACTCTGGATGCCACATTATGTGGCGGTCATGCTGATTGTCTGGATGGCACGCCCTGTCTGACGCATGACTTATGGGCCAACCTGAATAAAACCATAGACGGTTATCTGCGTGGAATTACTTTGCAATGTATTCTGAACCAGAAAATCTACCGTAATAACAGTGACGAACAAAAAAGCAGCCTTGAGCAGCCAATTACCCTGATTAATCTGCACTAGCTCCTGCGCTGCCATGAATATTAAATTAAAGAGAACACGACAATGACCGTAAAACTTCCTATCTATCTGGATTATTCTGCTACAACGCCGGTTGACCCGCGCGTGGCAGAAAAAATGATTCCGTATCTGACTGAGCTATTCGGCAATCCTGCTTCCAATAGCCATAGTTTTGGCTGGCAGGCAGAAGAAGCTGTAGAAAATGCGCGTCATGAAATTGCAGCGTTGATCGGAGCCGATTCAAAAGAAATCATTTTCACTTCTGGCGCAACTGAATCTGACAATCTAGCTCTGAAAGGTGCGGCGCAATTTTATGCCAGCAAAGGTAAACATCTGATTACGGTCAAAACCGAACACAAAGCAGTACTGGACACCATGCGTGAGCTTGAGCGCGAAGGTTTTGAAGTTACCTATCTGGGCGTACAGGAAAATGGCTTGATTGATCTGGCTGAACTACAGGCAGCTATTCGCCCAGATACGACTGTGGTTAGCGTCATGTGGGTAAATAATGAAATCGGTGTGATTCAGGATATTGCTGGCATAGGTGCCATCTGTGCTGAAAAAGGCATTATTTTTCATGTTGATGCAGCACAGGCTACCGGTAAAGTACATATTGATGTAAAAGCCAATCAGATTGGTTTATTGAGCATGTCAGCACATAAAACTTACGGACCTAAAGGTATAGGTGCTTTATATGTACGGCGTAAACCACGTGTTCGCCTGAATGCCCAGATGCATGGTGGCGGACATGAACGTGGTTTCCGTTCTGGTACACTGGCCACACACCAGATTGTTGGTATGGGCGAAGCATTTCGTTTGGCGCGTCTGGAAATGGATAAGGACAATGCTCACGCCAAAGCATTGCGCGACCGCTTTTTAAATGCCATGCAAGATGTCGAAGAAGTATACATCAATGGCGACCTACAACATCGCGTTTATCAGAATCTGAATATCAGCTTCAACTTTGTTGAAGGTGAAAGCCTGATTATGGCTGTTAAAGATCTTGCAGTTTCCAGCGGTTCTGCCTGTACATCAGCCAGTCTGGAACCAAGCTACGTACTGCGTGCATTAGGACGCAATGACGAACTAGCTCACAGCTCACTGCGAATTACCTTTGGACGCTTCACCACTGAAGCCGAAGTAGATTACGCCGCAGAACTGATTAAATCCAAAATTGGTAAATTGCGTGAACTATCGCCGCTATGGGAAATGCATCAGGAAGGTATCGATTTGAACAGTGTAGAATGGGCAGCCCATTAACCCAACTATATAGAAACAAATTTTCTGCCCTGCTGTTTAAGCAGGGTGGTACATCACAATATAAAATAAGTTATTTGCTGCGTAGATAGAAAAGATTTTATTTTCTCGTGCATCAGAATAATTGTAAAAGGAACATATCATGGCCTACAGCGATAAAGTCATTGATCATTATGAAAATCCACGCAACGTTGGCTCTTTTGAGAAAAGTGATCAAAATGTGGGCACAGGAATGGTGGGGGCACCAGCCTGTGGCGACGTTATGAAATTACAGATCAAAGTAAGTGACAACGGTATTATTGAAGATGCCAAGTTCAAAACTTATGGCTGTGGTTCAGCCATCGCCTCCTCTAGCCTGATTACCGAATGGGTAAAGGGTAAAAGTCTGGATGAAGCATTGGCTATTAAAAATAGTGCTATTGCAGAAGAGCTGGCCTTACCGCCTGTAAAAATCCATTGCTCTATTCTGGCTGAAGATGCCATTAAGGCTGCTATAGCTGATTATCGAAAAAAGCATCACGATTAACATGAAGATTTTTGGTAGTAGCGCAAATGATAATGAATCCACTACTGAAAAAAATGATAATCAGCAGGTTAATGCAGTACGCCTAAATAATATCAAGATGTGTACCAGACAGTTTTGTCTGGAATGTAGTGAACCTATATTACCTGAGCGCCAACTTAAGTATTCTGGCACACGTTTTTGCGTTAATTGTGAAGAGAAAATAGAAATCAAACGCTTTTTTCTCTCTTCATATAAACGTCGTTTTAACCGTAACAAATCCTGAATATGCCTTGCGCTGAATTCAGGAGAAGTTTCAACAGGAGAGAACATGATTTCTCTGACTGAAAAAGCAGCCCAGCACATTAGCAACTATTTGACCAAACGTGGTAAAGGCGAAGGTATCCGCCTTGGTGTCAAAAACAGTGGCTGCTCGGGCATGGCTTATACTCTGGAATTTGTCGACCATATCCAACCTGAAGATTTACTTTTTGAGCAATATGGTGTCAAAGTGTTTGTGGATCCCAAAAGCCATATCTATCTGGATGGCACTGAACTAGATTTTGTCAAAGAAGGTTTGCAGGAAGGTTTTAAATTTGCCAACCCCAATGTCAAAGACGAATGCGGCTGTGGCGAAAGCTTTCATGTTTAAGCAGTAACCGTTTTTACCTGAGGTCAGTAAATTTGCTGGTAAATGCCACAGACACGGGTAAAGCAGCCAAATTTTTTTCTGGAAAAGCAGAATACCGGCAAAACCCTTTTACATCGTCTGGCCATTTCTGCTTCAACCCTGTTGTCACCACAAGGTGAACTGCATGAACCAATACTTTGCACTTTTTCAATTACCCGAGCAGTTTAATATTGATGATAAGCAGCTTGAACAAAATTATCGTTTACTGGCAGCACAGTGCCACCCGGATAAATTTGCCGCCAGAAGTACTTTTGAACAAAAGCAAGCAATGATGATGGCTGCTACAGTAAACGAAGCTTATCGTATCCTAAGCAATCCATTAGATCGTGCGGCATACCTACTGCAACAACAAAATATTGATGCAGATGCACCCGAACACACCCATTTTCCAGCCAATTTTTTAATGCAACAAATGCAATGGCGCGAAACCCTAGAAGATGCCCGTACTGAAGCCGATGCAGTAACACTACAGGAGCTGGACGCTACGATTCAGCAGGAACAAGACAAATTGTATCAGGAACTGAATACAGCTTTCATGCAGAATCAGCTAGAAATAGCGGCCAAACTAGTGCGTCAGGGACGTTTTTTACACAAATTACACACAGAAATTCAGGCAGCACTGCCCTGATACTATAAACTTTATAGCAGCTACATGATTTGAGAAACCATCAAATCGATAAGTAATTTTTAAAATCAGGACAAAATTCAGATTATGGCCTTATTGCAAATTGCCGAGCCCGGACTATCCTCCGCCCCGCATGAACACCGCCGCGCCATTGGTATCGATCTGGGCACAACCAATAGCCTGGTAGCCACCGTGCGCAGTGGTCATGCAGAATGTTTGGCAGATGAACAGGGACAGATTACACTGCCCTCAGTTGTACGTTATCAACAGGATTGCCCTCCGGAAGTAGGCACAGGTGCATTAAAAGCTCAGCGCATTGATCCCACCAATACCATCAGTTCTGCTAAACGCCTGATCGGCCGCACCCTTGACGATATCAGAAATCAGTCTGAAGCCCGCTATTTACCATATCATTTTACTGATGATGAACGCATTATCAGTATTCACACCCGAGCCGGTAATAAAACCCCGATAGAAGTTTCTGCTGATATCCTGCGTGTACTGAAAACGCGGGCAGAAAACAGCCTTGGTGGAGAACTGGCCGGTGCCGTTATTACCGTACCAGCCTATTTTGATGATGCACAGCGTCAGGCAACCAAAGATGCCGCTCGGCTGGCAGGTTTGCATGTTCTGCGCTTACTCAATGAACCCACTGCTGCTGCCATTGCCTATGGTCTGGATAATGCCGCAGAAGGAACATTCATAGTTTATGATCTTGGCGGCGGAACATTTGATGTTTCAGTTTTAACCCTAAGCCGCGGCCTATTTGAAGTTAAAGCAACTAACGGCAATAGCGCCTTAGGTGGTGACGATTTTGATCAGCGCCTGTTCTGCTGGTTACTGGAACAGAATAAATTATCACAGCTAAATGCGCAGGATAGTGCATTATTACAATCACTTTCTCGAGCAGCCAAAGAAACCCTGACCATCGAAACCTCAACCACCATTGGTGCTACCCTTTCCAATGGGCAGCAGATTCTTACCGACATCAGTCGTGATACCTTCCATCATCTAACCCAGCCATTGGTGGCCAAAACATTGGAACCGGTTAAACAGGCCATGCGTGATGCCAATATCAGTAAAACTGACGTTAAAGGAGTAATCATGGTAGGCGGTGCTACCCGCATGCTGCATGTACAGCAGGCAGTAGCCACCTTCTTTGGACAAACACCACTGAATAACCTCAATCCTGATGAAGTAGTGGCACTAGGAGCTGCCATGCAGGCTAATGTGCTGGCAGGCAACAAAAATGATGATGAATGGCTGTTACTGGACGTAACCCCATTATCACTGGGTCTGGAAACTTATGGCGGGCTGGTAGAAAAAGTGATTCCGCGTAACAGCACCCTTCCAACCGCGCGCGCGCAGGACTTCACTACCTTCAAAGACGGGCAAACGGCCATGATGATTCATGTGTTACAGGGAGAACGTGAGCTGGTAGCAGATTGTCGCAGTCTGGCACAATTTACCTTGCGTGGTATTCCGCCGATGGCGGCCGGAGCAGCTCGCATACGAGTTACATTTCAGGTAGATGCTGATGGCCTGCTATCTGTATCTGCCCGCGAACAAACCACAGGCGTGCAAGCTCATATTGAAGTTAAGCCTTCATATGGATTAGACGACACCGTTATTACCCAGATGTTGAAAGACAGCTTTACCCATGCGCAGACTGATGCCCAGCAGCGTGCCCGTGCCGAAGCCATAGTAGAAGCAGAAAGTATTATTGCAGCAGTTAGCGGCGCCCTTACACTGGATGCGGATTTACTCAGCACCGATGAACAGCATGCCATTCAGACTGCACTAGAACAAACCCAACACCAGATTGAGCGTGGCAATGCACAAGATATCCGCGATGCCATACATAGCCTGAATCACGCAACTGATGAATTTGCTGCCCGACGCATGAACCGCAATATCCAGCGTGCCTTACAAGGTAAAAACGTCAGTGAAATTTAAAATTTCAACCACAGGCACATTAAAATATTTGCCTATACACAGGAGATAACAAAATGTTAAAACTATATTACATAGCTGGTGCCTGTTCATTCGTACCACATGTAGCCCTGCAATGGAGCGGGCTGGAATATACTGCTGAAGAAATAGGTCGCGACAAAGTTAAATCAACAGAATATCTGGCCTTGAACCCACAAGGGCAAGTACCTTTACTTACAGACGGTAACTGGACACTTAGCCAGAACATAGCCATTATTGATTACATTAACGACCTTGCACCCAACAAAGGCATTTATGGTGCCACGGCTAACAATGATCCTAAAGCCCGTGCCAAAGCACGCCAGTGGTTAGCTTTTGCCAATAGTGATTTGCATTCAGGATTTAAGCCTATTTTTGGTGCCGCCAGAATGATTGATGGCGAAGAGGTACAAAACAAACTTCAGACCAATGCCTGTGCCGCAGTAGCAAAAATGTTTGCTTCGGTTGACACAGTTCTGGCTCAACAGGATTACTTAACCGGTAACAGCATCAGTATTGCCGATGTTTACGTTTATATAGAAATGCGCTGGGCACAAAGATGTAAAATTGACCTGAGCCAATACCATAACCTGAATGCATTTTATCAGCGCGTAGAAGCAGACGCCGGCGTAACTGCGGTACTGAAAGCTCAAAGACTGATTTAATACCAACCTTGGCGTGGCTGATTTCACTTCTTAAAACCAGCCACGCCTGCATTATTTAGAAATACGGAACCACCATGCCCAAAATTACTGTACTGCCTCATCCTCAACTCTGTCCTGAAGGAAAAGTATTAGACAATATTCCCACAGGAACCAGCATTTGTGATGCATTACTTGAGCATGATATTGAAATTGAACACGCCTGCGAACAATCCTGTGCCTGTACAACCTGTCATGTTGTTATTCGCGAAGGATACGACAGCCTGCCGGAACCTACCGAGCAGGAAGAAGATTTACTTGATCAGGCTTGGGGGCTGGAAGCAGATTCACGCCTGAGCTGTCAGGCACGACTGGCTGACAGTGATGTTACTATCGAAATTCCCAAATACACCATTAACCACGCGCGTGAAGAGCACTAATACCAGACAGTACTGATCAACCATACTAAAGCTTTTTTATATTCTTTTGCCAATCACCCTCATTAAATACAGATTTACACTATGAAGTGGACTGATATACACCACATTGCCGAAGAACTGGCAGACCGCCATGAAGACATTGACCCTGTCAACATTCGCTTTACCCAACTGCGTGAGCTGATACTGGCCTTACCAGAATTTGATGACAAGCCTGAACACTGTGGCGAGCGCATACTCGAAGCAGTTCAACAGGCATGGATTGACGAAACTGCCTGAGCCTATATACATCAAATCACCAAGATGCCAGAAACAATTTAAACTCGGCAACAGTACTCAACTATTTGCTACCAAACCGGTTGACCATTTTACGGAGTAAACATTAGCTTTAGTGAATCGAAAAAAGGAAATAATCATGAGCCTTAAAAACAGATTAATTGAATACACTCATACTTTGAATGATGTACAAATTGATCATCCGTTTAAGCAATTTCCTGATTATAAAGTACTTCGACATAAAAGTAATGGCAAATGGTTTGGTTTAATTATGGTAGTTGAAAAAAATAAATTGGGCATTAACTCCAATAATATGGTGGAAATAATTAATGTAAAATCCGATCCAGAACTGATTTCCACAATAAAAAACAGCTCTGGACTATATCCAGCTTATCATATGAATAAAAATCACTGGCTAACAATAATGCTGGACGGGTCAGTACCTTTAGAACAAATAATAAGCTTATTAGACTATAGCTACAATTTAACCATCTAAATCACATAGATAATATTTTAAAGTGAAAAATTAGTGCTGACTAAATCAACAGTTAGTTCTTTGAAATCTACCCTAAAAAATTAATGCTAAAATCGAAATGATAGAATATCCCAAGTGATTCCCCATGCGGTACAGATAAATCAGCTTTAGTTTAGATTACAAATAAAAAATTCATCTATTTATGACTACCAACAGATTTTACTGATTAAAAACTAAAATCTAAATTTTTTCTATTTTTCGGCGTTGCAGACGCCAGTTACAAAACTCCCAGCAACGGCCAAACACACGACGATACACCAAAACTGCACATAACAAGCAACCGCCAGCAGAACCAGCACAAATCAGAAACATGGTCAGCAACTGAAAACGAATCGCCTGATCCGGTGGAGCACCGGCCAGAATCTGCCCGGTAATCATACCCGGCAGGCTTACCAGCCCTACCACACTCAACTGATTTATCGTTGGCAACATCCCAGCCACTACCGCTGCCCGTGCAGTATCTCGATAGGCTTCCCAGCCCGTGGCACCCATAGACAGCATCACTTCTACCCGTGCCTGTTGCTGGCGTAAATCCTGCGTTAACCGATCCAGACACAACGCTACAGCCGTTAAACAATTACCCAGTACCATACCTAAAATAGGAATCACATACTGTGGCGAATACCACGGCCGGATATGTAGTACCGCATATAACCCCACTGCCGCACTCAGCCATGAAGCCAGCCACACAGAGGATAAAGCATCCTGAGTCAAACCATGGTAAACATAGCTACCACGCGAACGCGCCGAAAATCCGGCTATCACAGTCATAACAACAATAATCAACAGTACCCAGTACCATTGATCGGCAGCAAATATCCATTTAAGTAACAAACCTAAAATGGATAATTGCACCACAGCCCGCACAGCAGAAATCAAAATCCGTTTAGTCAGCCCTAGCTTCAGCCACAATGAAACACCGGCACTCACCAGAATCAGTAACGAAGCTAAGACTAATTCTGCAATACTAATATAATTAGTCCCTTGCATCATTGCATCCCAGCTTGTGATGATTTTCTGGTATGAGTGATTCTACCGGCATCCAGATACCAGATTTCATCGCCGACCTCCATAACCTGTTGCTCACTATGCGAAATCCATATATAAGCAGCCTCAGGATTAGCCTGTTGCCACTGATTAACCAACCTTTGTACTGCACGAGCAGAACCTTCATCCAGTGAAGCAGTTGGTTCATCCAGCAACAAAACCGGCGGGTTTAATTGCACTATACGCAGCAAACATACCAGTTGTGCTTCACCTCCTGACAAATCTGTTGCGTCACGTTCCAGAAAATCCTCTTCTTTGCCCAAATCCTGAAATATCTGTTGCACATAATCTGGCTGAAACTTCACATGCCGATAATGATATAAAGTAAAAGGCAACATTAAATTATCCCGCACAGTACCCGGAATCAGCACAGCCTGCTGTCTTACATAAGCAATCTGGCTGCGATGCTGCGCAATACAAGACGAACTCAAATGCACAGGCTTGCCATGACGGTACAACGTACCCGCAGCAGGCAAATTCAGCAAAGAAATTGTACGTAAAAAAACCGATTTTCCTGCTCCTGACGCACCACTGATAGCTACCCGCGCACCAGCCATAAGCTGAAAATCGATATCCTTTAATAACATCCTGCCATCATCATGAGCACGCTGACATACACCGTCGCCAGATAAAACAGGCGTAATCATGATGAACCACGCAGCTCTTTCGGCAGAACAAACATAATATTTTCCTCCACACCAGCACCTTCAGTAACCGTTGGGTATCCCCAGGAAACAATAGTTTGTACAACATCGTTCACCAGTACCTCCGGTGCTGAAGCACCGGCAGTAATTCCTACTCGTTGCTTCCCGCTAAACCACTGCGTTTGCAGACATTCAGCGTTATCAACCATATAGGCATCAACACCAAGTAAAGCAGCAACCTCACGCAAACGATTACTATTCGAACTATTGGGAGAACCCACCACAATTACCACATCGCAGATTGCAGCAAGCTTCTTCACTGCTTCCTGACGATTAGTGGTTGCATAACAGATATCCTCTTTATGCGGACTTTTAATATTAGGAAAACGCTGTTTCAGCGCAGCAATAATCCCACTGGTTTCATCAACCGAGAGCGTTGTCTGGCTCACATGAGCCAGCTTTTCCTCATTACGAACCTGTAAACCGGCCACATCAGCAACTGTTTCCACCAGTAACATCGCACCTGGCGGCAATTGCCCCATCGTCCCTTCAACCTCAGGATGGCCTTTATGGCCAATCATCACAATCTGATAGCCCTGCTCATCAAGCCGTGACACCTCCTTGTGTACCTTGGTCACCAAAGGACAGGTAGCATCAAAAATGCGAAAACCACGTGCCATTGCTTCCTGTTGTACAGCCTGCGATACACCATGAGCCGAATAAATCAGCGTAGCATCCGGCGGCACATCATCCAGACTTTCAATAAATACCGCTCCCTTATTGCGCAGATTATCAACCACAAACTTATTATGTACCACTTCATGTCGCACATAAATAGGCGCACCATATTCTTCCAGTGCCCGTTCCACAATACTGATAGCACGGTCAACACCGGCACAAAATCCACGTGGATTGGCCAGCAAAATCTTTTTGTCACTCATTAAACGTCCCGTTACCTAGCTGATTTCACCACAGACAAAAAATCAGACCGCCTTTTTCTTTTGATGAAAAATACTTTCCAGCACCAGCAACACCGCGCCGACACAAATCAGGCTATCAGCAACATTAAATGCCGGATAAAACCAATTATGGTAGTAAAACAACAGAAAATCAACCACATGCCCATGAACTATCCGGTCAGCCACATTACCAGTAGCACCACCGATAACCAGCGCAGCAGCAATCTTACCCATCTTCCCGAATTCATCCCGGATAATAGCGCGCAACAAGTAAATACAAATCACCAGCGCCAGCCCCATAAAAAAGAACTTTTGCCAGCCACCCGCATCAGCAAGAAAACTGAACGCCGCGCCCGGGTTATACGTCAGAGTCAAATCAAAAAAACCCGGTATTACCGTAATTCGTTCCAGATATTGCACATGGTGCAAAACCATGTATTTCGACAACTGGTCAGCTATCAAGCCCAGAATAATAATTGCACCACATAAAAACATTTTTTTTCGTTGCATAACTTTCCCTAAAACCATAACAGGCGTGGCCGACCAAATCTGCCACGCCTGAATCGTTCAAATCATGCCAGAAAAACCGGCAACACAAGAACCATCATCCTGTCAGGCATACAGCCGTTGTTCACCAGCACCATCAATATTAAGCGCACAACGGCCACAGATAGTTGGGTGCTGCGGATCTGTACCCACATCATCAGTATAATGCCAGCAACGCTCACATTTAGAGCCCTGATCAACAGCCACAGTAGCAGAAAGCTCAGCACCCTCTTCCACCGTTACCGAAGCAACCATCAACACAAAACGTAACTCATCGCCCAATGCACTAACAAAAGGCAGAATTTCCGCTGGCACCTGAATAGTCACATCGGCTTGCAATGAAGAACCAACACTCTTATCAGCGCGCAACGACTCAATTGCCACATTCACCGTATCCCGCACCGCACGAATTGCCTGCCATTTCTGCGTTAGCCCAGCTACCTCGGCCTCAGACACAGACGGGAACACATGCGCAGTATGGTACAGCACACTATCCTCATCATTACCCGTCAATACCGCCCAGGCTTCTTCAGCAGTAAAGCAAAGAATCGGGCTCAGTAACAGCACCAGATTACGCGTAATATGATACAGCGCAGTCTGAGCACTGCGACGGCCATGACTATCAGCCTGCATCGTATACAAACGATCTTTCAGAATATCCAGATAGAAAGCACCCATATCTTCAGAGCAGAAATGCACAATATCCTGAACCGCAAAATGGAATGCATAGCGAGCAAAATAATCACCAGCCACACGCTCCTGTAGCTGCTGAGCCAGTACCAGAGCATAACGATCCATTTCCAGCATATCAGCAACAGCCACAGCATCAGTATCCGGATTAAAATCACTCAGATTAGCCAGCAGAAAGCGCAACGTATTACGCAACCGACGGTAGCTTTCCGAAACCCGTTTCAAAATCTCATCAGAAATTGCCAGCTCACCCGAATAATCCGTAGAAGCTACCCACAAACGCAGAATATCCGCGCCCAGACTGTCATTCACTTTTTGCGGTGCGACCACATTACCCACAGATTTAGACATTTTCTGCCCATTACCGTCCACCACAAAACCATGTGTCAGCAACTGTTTATAGGGAGCACTACCAACCGTAGCACAGGCAGTCAGTAACGAAGACTGGAACCAGCCACGATGCTGATCCGAGCCCTCCAGATACAAATCAGCCGGCCAGGTCAATTCCGGACGTTGGCGCAGTACCGCATAATGTGTACTGCCAGAATCAAACCACACATCTAGCGTATCGGATAACTTATCATACTCATCCGCGTCTGCACCCAATAACTCATGCTTATCCAGAGCAAACCATGCCTCAATCCCATGCTGTTCAATCCGTTTAGCTACCTCTTCCAGCAATTCAGCCGAACGCGGATGCAACTGACCGGTTTCCTTATGCGCAAAAAACGCCATCGGTGTGCCCCAATAACGCTGGCGTGATACCACCCAATCAGGACGGCCTTCAATCATCGCCTCCAGACGCGCACGTCCCCAGACCGGAAAGAATTCAGTTACATCAACCGCATCCATAGCCTTACTGCGCAGCGTCTTACCATCTGATCCTTCCTTATCCATACCGATAAACCACTGACCAGTTGCACGATAAATCAAAGGCGTTTTATGACGCCAGCAATGAGCATAGCTATGAGTAATTTTACCGTTAGAGAGTAACTTGCCCTCTTCAGCCACCCAGTCAATCACCACCGGATTACCCTCCCAGACCGTCATACCAGCTAATCGTGGCACATCACTGATATAACGTCCTTCAGCATTCACTGGGTTATACAACTGGATTCCATAACGCAGACAGGCAAAATAATCATCCAGACCATGAGCCGGAGCCGTGTGAACCAAACCAGTACCCGCTTCAGTAGTCACATGCTCACCCAGCAAGACCGGAATGTCCCGATCCAGAAATGGATGATTCAAATGCAGATTTTCCAGTTGTCGCCCAGTCACCTCAGCCAGTACCGCCGTATCATCAGCACCAAAACCATAACGACCCAATGCAGCTTCTGCCAGCTCTTTAGCCAGTACCAGCATACCTTTTGGCGTATCAATCAGCTGATAAACCACCTCAGGCCCAACACAAATCGCCTGACTGGCCGGCAAAGTCCATGGTGTTGTCGTCCAGATAACACCATAAGCTTCACCCAATACCTCATTTAATCCGAAAGCCTGCGCCAAAGCAGCGTTATCCTTAAACTGATACGCCACATCAATCGCAAAAGACACCTTATCCTTATACTCTACTTCAGCCTCAGCCAGAGAAGAACCACAATCCAGACAGAACTGCACCGGCTTTTCACCACGATACAAATAGCCACCCTGCTGGATACGGCCCAGAGTACGCACAATATCTGCCTCAGTTTGATAGTCCATAGTCAGATAAGGGTGTTCCCAGTCACCCAGCACACCCAGACGCATAAAATCCTGTTTCTGCCGGGCAATCTGCTCGTGCGCATATTCACGGCATAACTCACGGAACTTTGCTGCCGGAATATTCTTGCCATGCTTCTTCTCAACCATCAGCTCAATCGGCAAACCATGACAATCCCAGCCCGGCACATACGGCGCATCAAATCCGGCCAGCGTCTTACTGCGAATAATAATATCCTTTAACACCTTATTCACAGCATGACCAATATGAATATCACCATTAGCATACGGAGGACCATCATGCAGAATAAACTTCGGTCGACCGGCAGCCAGCTTGCGCAGCTTCTCGTAACGCTTCTGTTCATACCATGATTTCAACCAGCCACCTTCACGCTTAGCCAGATTACCGCGCATCGGAAACGGCGTATCCAATAAATTTACAGTTTTACTATAGTCAGTCATGACCTTCTCTTTAACAAAAATCTAATTACCTAATAATCTAATAACAATACAATTCAACAATTTTTACGACCACCCGAATACCATCCAGCAATTCAGGTAGCCTGCCATATTCGCGCAGCATCCATATCAGCAAAAATCTGTGCCTGCAACGCAGACAACGATTCAAACTTCAACTCATCACGTAACTTATGCAAAAAATGCACCTGTAAACGTTGTCCATATAGATCATCAGCACAATCAAAAATATGTACCTCAAGCTTCTGCTCACTGCCTGCACATACCGTCGGATTTTTACCAAAACTCGCCACACCCCGCTTACGTCCGAAAGCACCAACTACATCAACCACAAATACCCCATTCAAAGCATAATGCAAAGCTGGCAAATGTATATTGGCTGTCGGGCAGCCCAATTCGCGCCCCAGTTTAGCACCATGTTTCACCCGGCCACTAAGCGTATACTCATGCCCCAGCAACAACTGCGCATAGGCCAAATTACCAGCCGCCAGTGCCAGCCGCACCGCCGTACTGGATGCACGTACATCCTCAACCAATACAGACGGTGTACGCTCCGTCACAAAACTAGTCTGAGCCTGCAACAAAGCAAAATCGCCGCCACGGTGTGCGCCAAACCGAAAATCATCACCCACCAGCAAATAGCGAGCAGATAACTGTTCCTCCAGCACCTGTCTAATAAAATCCATCGGTTGCATCGATGCAAACCGCTGATTGAAACGCAAAACATATACCGCATCTACACAGCCACTTTCAGCGAGCAGATTCAGCTTGTCACGCAAGGGCGTCAGCCGGTAAGGCAAAGCCTTTCCAGACTGCTGCGCAAAAAACTCCTGAGGTTGCGGCTCAAATATCATCACAACCGAACCAAGCCCACGCTGGCTGGCTTCCTGACGTAAACGCAGTAAAATATGCTGATGCCCACAGTGCACCCCGTCAAAATTACCAATTGTTACCGCTGTACCGCCAGACCAATCCGGCTGCTGCCCGCTCCCCAACCAAACTTGCATACAATTCTTGAATGAATCAAATAATAAAACATATCATTGTAAACATTTCAGCCAACCTTAGCCAGAGTAAATAATCAGCATTTTCAACCCCATCTACTAACAAATCCGCTTGATTCTCAATAGCAAACAAAATTTGATACAGTTACAACAGCATTTCTTGCTAAAATAGCGGCTACTGAACGCTAAGGCTTACCACAGCCAGCTGCAACACCTCAAAAACTACATTAGGTAACACAATGGCCTTTCGTTTCGACATCATCTACGAATACCGCGAAATGTTTTATTACGGTGCGCTAACCACCCTTGGCGTCACCCTGATTTCCACAATCATGGGCACCTTGCTCGGCCTGATATTCGCCCTTGCCCGCGTAATCCGCATAGAAAAAGGCGGCTTACCCGTGCGAGCCCTAGTATGGGTATTGCGGCAGATCTCACTACTATATGTCACCATCTTTCGTGGCACCCCCTTATTCGTACAGATTTTCATCTGGTACTTCGTCTGGTTTCCGCTCCTTATCAACCCCACCGACGGCCTGATTATCAGCGGCGATCTCGCCATCGAACTGCGCCGCAACTATGGTGCACTCATTGCCGGTATACTGGCACTTTCCGTTAACTCTGGTGCCTACATCACCGAAATCTTCCGCGCAGGTATCCAATCAATTGATCGCGGCCAGTTTGAAGCATCTCGCTCCCTTGGTCTCAGCTACACACAAGCCATGCGCTACGTCATCCTGCCTCAAGCCATCCGCCGCATGCTGCCACCGATTGGGAACGAATTCATCACCCTACTTAAAGACAGCTCCCTGCTTTCAGCCATCGCCGTTGCCGAGCTCGCCTTTGCCGCCCGAGCCGCAGCCGGACGTTACCTTACCTACGACACCCCACTTTACACAATTGCCATCATTTACCTGATTATGACCATAGCCCTAAGCTGGTTCTTCTCATCGCTGGAGAAAAAATACAATAAAGGCTATCAGCATTAGATTAAGGTTATAGTTGGGAACGCATCGAAGTAAATGATTCTGGTTTTCGACATAAAAACAGGACGGCAACCAGTAATGACCATGATTTTACCGTATTTCGCCGATATAAAGGGACCATTAAATGATAATTAAAAATAAATTAATGATAATAATAAAAATAATTTCTTTATGTTTATTACTATGTTTTAGCCTAACAACGTTCTGGTACTATATTTATAGAGTTAAGGTTGATGTAGATTTTTGCCGACAACAGTTAGCAAAAACAGATATAAATAAAGATTTTTTCGATTTTATTGATCAGCAAGCTATAAATGCTACTAATCCCCTTTTATGGGAGACAATAGAACACCGGGATGAGATATTTCAATTTTCTATTACTCAAAAAATGAGAAAAGATCCTGTTACTTATTTAGGGGATGTTCTAAAAGTGATTAGCTCATCCAAATATGATGAAAATCAAAAAATGTCTGCCATATTTCCTATGAAATATCTTTCTGTAAAGCATTATCTGTGTGTTATGGATATTACTAATAAGGCTTATGAGCAAGGCATTATTAACAAACGCTTGCTTCAAGAAGTGATAAGCCCTGATCCTTATTATGGAATAATTAGTTATTTTTGGTGGTTACCTGATTGGCAAGAACGTTTTAAAAAACATGCGGATCAACTTTATTCTCAAAAATATATTCAATTCATACTTGCTGGTGGACAGTTTGAATTATTTCCACTAAAGGCATAACAATATATTCGATTTAGTTTACTAAGAACCAGAGAATAAATCAGTGGCGGCAGCTATATCAAACTCAGCCAGCAAGGGATTGAATTAGGGACAGGAAAAAACGTGATATTAAGATGTCAGAGCCTGCAAAAAATGAGCACCAAAAACCTATTAGCCAGCAGTGCAAACATAACACATCAAAAACTAAATGTAGCATTAAAAACAACGTTGAAAAAAACGCAATGGATATTTTCAAAATAATGGTGAATAAATATGAGCTTAAACAATGCCACCGACTGGCAATTTCCGGTGGGTGACAAGCAATACAGCCTAAGTAAACTATTCACCGCCTTAGCCGAGGCGCAGTCAGGGTATTATCTACTGGGAAAGAATCAGCAATGGCATGGGGGTATTCATGTCGATGCTCAGGTACTAAACCAGTTGCAACTGACCGATAAGGTGGCAGTCAAATGCATGGCAGAAGGGGAAGTGGTGGCCTATCGGCTCAATGATAACTACTTGCGGTTAGAGAAACCGGATAAAAAAGTGGCGTTTTACTCCAGTGGATTTACCTTAATTCGCCATTTATTGCAGATGGACTACGTCGCCCCGTCGTATTCAATTAATGATAAGTTCGAGGTGGTAAGTGGTCAAGATTCGCTGACCCATGGCGTCCATATTCGCCGGCGTCCCCGAGGGGAATATGTTGGGTATTTGATGAATGGGGCAAATATTACCCTTGATATCGACTATCAATATCAGAGCGATAACGGCTATTACTGGTATCCGTTATTAGCGATAAATAATGGTTATTCCTCAATACCGAAGTTAACGCCAATCCCATTGCCCGCGCCCCCGACCGAGCTAGCGGCTGTCGGACCCGTGGCAAGCTGTCTGGGCTGGCTGTCCTTAGGTCGCTATCCGCTCACCCATAATCAGCAAATCATCTTAGGGCAGCGGGATAAAGCCAGTGAAAATCAGGCCGTTATGTAACTATTAAGAATAATATAGTTAAATAAGCAGAGCTATTAAGTAATATATAAATAGCTCTGCTTATTTAATTTTTTCAATGATGTATTAAATTTTTTTAAAATGATTTCTAACCTGACGTTTAATTCTATGATCTTCAAAATGTTGAGAAGCACGTTTAACATAAGATACAAATTTTCTATGTCCCAAATGAGAATATCTACTATATAATTTATGTTTATATAATATATCATCTCTATTTTTATCTTTAGATTTAATAGCTAATTTCTTTGCTTTATGCAATTTTTTATAAAATCGTGATATTGAACCTGGTCTAATAATAGCTCTCTCACCATCAAATATCATCCCTAAATATTGTAGATAACCTTTTTTACTTATGCTCATACCCATAATATTATCTTTTTCTAACATAGGCATAACAATTTTAATATGGTTATCAATTTTTTTGAAAAACACAATTTCCGTTTTAGATTCTTGAATCTGCAATTTTTGACTTTTAACCAATTGAGAAATGTAGTTTTGAATATCTTTTAATAATTGAACATTATCACCAGGAATAATTATAAGAATATCATCGCAATACCTGAAGTACATTGCATTAAAATTTTCCAAATATCTTTTACTTGCAATATCAAACTCCAGCATATAAATATTTGCGAGTAAGCCACTCAATGGAGAACCTTGCGGAATGCCTTTGTGATAATTAACTCGAATTAGATTAGCATTGCTAATTCGGTTTCTGAATTCTGTTGCATGCTTGCAAAGGGAAATTAAAGGCTCATTTACATATCGACCAGCCCTTTTTTGTTTTCTTCTTCGCAACATAGTCCGTGAAATATTTAATGCATGTAATGCATCATCCAATTTCACATATGAGTAACGAGAAAGGCTCTTGTAAATCGCATAATGATCTGCTGGAAGCTTACCACTGTAAATATCCAAAACATTAAGCCAAGCGTCTTTCAATACATCATGATTTAGATTATCAAAAAATTTCTTTATATCAAGACATAAACAAAAGCAACTTTCCTGTTGTTTAATAAGATCAAAGGCATCTTTAGCAAAATGAATATTCGACTTACCGATTGAACTATCTCCATCAAGTCGGATTTTACGAAAAGCTAGTATATTATTTTGTAATTCTTCTCTAATCAATCTATCTTCGTATTTTTTACCTAAAATATAGGCGTAATATGAATAGATAAAACTATCTTTATGTGAAGCATAAGAAATATTTCTAATTTTAGGAGGTAGTTTTTTTACAGCTCTGCAATCATTCAATCGTTGCAATCTTGGAGTTTTAGTCTCAAACTGAATAAAAGGCAAAAATTGATGGGCTACTACTTTTGAAGAGATATCTGATTTAGATTGAATAGTAGATTCCAAGCCTATCAAGTGAAAAAAATGATTGTTTAGATTTACATTATTCTGTTCTTTATTAAAGCCTTTAGTTAATGGCTTATCAAAATGCAAATAACGCCTAGGTTTAAACCAAGAATAATTCAAATCTAAATTTTTTATTTTTTCCTTTGACATGATATTAAAGGTAAAAAAATTAAAGATATTTATTAAGGGGTGAGGGCTTGATCCCGTCCATCTACAGCCCCCCACCACGTTAAATTTGCATTCATTTGAATGCAATCTGTTCTATACGAAGAACGCGACGGATAATTAAATTGATATAATAACCATGTTAATAATATCTTATGGCTTAAACCTTATGTTCTGTATAGAAATAAACTTTACGCTTAAGATTCAAATATTAACCCTCAGAACCTATGTTCTGGTAAGCCCATTACTATTATCTATTCACAAATAATAGTAATTGCTGCATATATAATATCAAAAACAACACATTTCTACAATATGTTTGGATACTTCATCAATAACTATTTATACCTTGACTAAATTTAAATAAATTGTTTAACTTTGATATTAGCAAAATTTGATACTTCAAAAGGAGAAACCATGAAAGCCGTCAGACTACATGCCAAAAACGATATACGGATAGACGAAATCGAAAAACCAAAACCCAAAGCTGGTGAAATACTAATTAAAATCGGCGCAGCAGGTGTTTGTCATTCCGATTTACACCTGATTCATATGGGCATACCTGACGGAGCACCGGCATTTACCCTTGGACACGAAAACGCCGGCTGGATTGCAGAACTGGGCGAAGGCGTAACCGATTTTCAAGTCGGAGAAGCTGTCATGGTTTATGGACCGTGGGGCTGTGGTCATTGCGCACCCTGTCAGCAATCCATGGAAAACTACTGCGAACACCAGCCCGAATCACCCATCCTTGGCGGCGGTCTAGGCACCAATGGCGGCATGGCCGAATACATGATTGTACCTTCCAGCCGTTTACTGGTTCGCCTGCATGAATTACAACCAGAACAAGTTGCACCACTTTCCGATGCAGCACTAACCCCTTACCATGCGATCAAACGTTCAGCCAGCAAAATAACACCATCCTCCTTCGTTTTTGTCATTGGCATTGGAGGCTTAGGACATATGGCCGTACAAATCCTGAAAAAAATATATTCAGCCACCATCATTGCCGGTGATATTGCCGATGACAAACTAGAATTAGCCAAAAAATATGGTGCAGACTATTTAGTGCGTACAGACAGAGACACCGACAGCGTTGTTAAAGACATTACCCAGATTACCGGCATAAAAAAATGTGCCGCCGTACTCGACTTTGTTGGTAATACCCCAACTCTGGCCTTAGGTGCACAAACAGTCGGCTTAAACGGAGATTGGACAGTAGTCGGGCTGGGAGGTGGAAAACTTGATTGGCACAGCATAAACCAGCCATGGGGAGCATCGCTCTGTACACCTTACTGGGGCTCGCGGGTCGAACTAATGGAAGTACTGGACATGAAGAGAAAAGGCCTCATCGACATCGAATACACCACCTATCCCCTATCCCAAGCCTTAGAAATATACGACAAACTATCTAAAGGACAAATAAAAGGCAGAGCCGTACTGATTCCTTAATCTCCTTGACAACACAAAACAGGTTGAGAATTTATAAATTCTCAACCTGTTTTACACATCAAGCACCCGCACATTTACCCTCCTAAAATATAATCATTTATCATCCAATCAATTATCCAGAACCTCTTGTATAAAAGAAAACCATTCCGGCAAAAGCGAATCTCCTTGCCTACCCTCTAGCTGTAACTTTCTTGCAGCTTTTCTATAGCCTGCATAAAATCATCATAACCCAGCAAAACAATCAACTTATCTTCGGGCAGATTTCAACATCGCTCCCAATACAGAAACTCAATATCCTCTTCTTGCTATAAGCAGATCTTGCCATTAAAATAATCCAAACTCTTACAACACATTCTAATCCCGTATTTCATCATAAGCACAAAATTTAATTTCTAACTTTGCCCAATCTTCACCAATAAACACAACATATCAAACTAAATTTTTATCTAACAACATAAACTTTATAAAGCATATTCATCACAACCCAAAACATAGCCATAACTTAAAGCTCATAACTAAAAATTGAAAAATCATTGCCAGCAAATCTTAAAATAACCATATATTCATAACTCATCCTCATTTTCATTATTAGATAAATACAAATACTTAAATTTCTTATTTCTGGCTAAATTTATATTTTCATCTTTTAAGTAAATAAACCTGACAACTTCACCTCTCATAAATCTTTTTACATCATCAAATGAATTCACTTTGTACCGAGAGCTTATTATCAAATCTCCGTCCTCAAATGGTACCTTCTCCTTATCGTTCCTTTGCGATGATTGCCACGATAAAGGCAATATTTTCCTTATTCCCAATACTTTGCATTTCCCAGGACCATCACCATCCCAACATCTTTCATATGCACCAGAAGAATCATTACTAATTTCTCTTCGAGTTTCCGAATTAAAAAATGCATATCCAAGCCCGTCAGCCCAGTTCACATTCTTTTTTATCTGTTGATAAAGCTGTCTTCTGCTATTTGCATAAATCAAACAAAATTCCTCATCAATAGAAAAATCCTTCTGCTGTTTATTATCTTCCGTAGCTAACATAGTACTAACCATATCAATCACAAACCACCCCATTACATCATCTCCATTGCTTTGGCCAGATAACCATTACCATAATCATAATAATCCAACTCAACCTCATCGCCCTGCGCAAACCTTGCCGCATTTTTCAGACTATCTGCATAAAATAATGAATAAGCCAGTTCACAACCACTATCTGAAACACCATCGAAAACACCATCTACTTTAGTTGTTATCGAACAAAATTTTCTAGTACCAAGTAATACCTTCCTGACTTTCTTATGCTGCCAAATAATAGTTCTTTGATTTTGTTGCTTAAGAAAATCTATTTTTGCCATTACCTTTTCCCTGAGTTCATCATTATCCCTGAATTTAAAATAGTAGTATTCCTCTTCCAGAATAAATTCACACTGTTCTTCCAATCTTGTTCCATCTTCTACAATCAAAAAAATAAAACTTACTGAACCAGCTTCCATTAATACCTCTCAACACCATAGTAAACAAAACATTTTTAACTTAAAAATCATCCCTGTAACTATCCCATAAAATAGTACAGCATAAAAATAGAAAATTCTCTTTATTAACCCACAGAGGATTTAATCATGTAAAAATGACTGAACATCAAATCGTATCTATTTAAATAAAACTAAAGCCAGCTTTCCTGTTAAAGAGCTTTACCATAAATATAGCATGGGCAATTCAACTTTTTATAAATGGCGTGATAAATACGGTGGTATAGAAACGTCCGATATCAAACGTTTAAAGGAGCTAGAGGCTGAAAACCGTAAGCTTAAGCAGATGTTTGCTGAGCTCAGTTTAAAATCTCAGCTTCAGGAGGAAATCATAAAAAAGCTATAGTGCCTACTCAAACACGTAAAGCTTGGGCTGTACAACTGCAAGAAAGTCATTCTGTTACTATTGCCATGAGCTGCGCTATTGTTAGCTTAAGTCGCTGCGCTTACTATTATCAACCTAAATTACCGGATGATTCAGTGATTATGTCGGTACTAAGTGCTATTACCGATAAGCATTTACGCTGGGGCTTTCCTAAATGTTTTAATCGCATCAGAAAGCTCGGCTATAAATAGAATTATAAACGTGTTTATTGAATATACTGCCAGTTAAAACTTAATCTAAAGGTAAAGCGTAAACAACATATTCCTCCGCGAAGCCCAGAAAAACTATCAGTACCGAATAAGCTAGGTGAATATTGGCCAATGGATTTACCGAGTGAATATAAAAAACCTAAAACAAGTAGCATAATTTTCTAGCTGAATCTTGTACTGACTTTGGAATATTTACACTAAAAATCCTAATTTCAGTTTAATTTTTTACAATCTGATTCACTAATAACACTCCATTGATGGTTTAAAATACACTAAATGTCCGATTAAAAGAGACTACTACACCTAAATATAATGGCACGCCTCCTCCCTGGAAATAAACCAACCTCATTATAAAGAAACTAAACAATAACCGATTTTTTATTAAACTATTTTAAATATACAGCAAATGCTTTAATATAATCATCAAGCGTTGAAATATTCTCCAGATCTATCGATTTATTTAATTCTTTTTCTCGTTCTATTGCGATATCTGTTAAAGCTTGCAATTTAGGGTGGTCTACAACAATTTGCAGTATTCCCATCTCAGCCAGACAATCTTCTGGTCTCAAATAGCCAGAAGGAATATCAAAATTAGTTGCAACTTCATTCCATAACTCCAAAATACTTATTTCAGATAGATTACTATCTTTATAGAAGGACAGAATCTCCGCATCAGATAAATATTTTCTTGTATCCTTTAAATTATTCAGATATTTCTTTCGATGACTTTTATCTATCACACACTGAAAAATATAACAAATCACAAATATAGAAAATAAAATAATAATCATTTCCATAATCTTCTGCAAATCAGTTAATACATAAACATTTATCAAAACTACACACAATACAACTATCTATCACCACACCAAATAAATATCTACCATATAACCTAACCAAAATCGAAAAAAATAGAACAACAACACCTATTCAGACAACAAAATTAAAAGATTGGCGTTTATTTAAATTCAACCGAAAACAAATCATCTAACCCTACATATAACCGTTTATGCTTGCACCAATAAGCATAAGCAGCAAAGACTTATTGCAATTTTTTGGTTGTCATAAATCCTTTTCCTTAAACAAACTCTATTTTTATAATTTTAAAAGTTACCACCGCCACCGCATTATCAAACAAATAGCTTTTCTACTATAGATGAAATTTTCTTTTATAAAAACTTAAATAAATTTTAATTTTTACATTTCATTTTCTTTTCATTTATATATTCATTAAGATATTTTTCTATCGGATAAGCAGTCCCTGTATCGATGATTGCTCCGTTATCTTTGTCAATTATAACTGGAGCGTTACCTGCTAATAAATAAGAGGTATTTCCTGTATCCAAATATTGTCGAGATTGATAACAAAAATACCATCCCTCAGAAAATCTTTCTACATGAGTAATTTCAAAAGAACAATCCATTGTAGCTATATAACCTTTTGCTAAATCTAAAGCTTCATTAAAAGTAATCATCAATTAGTCCTCATCAATCTATAAGATTTGTATTCACCTGTAATGGATCCCCTACCAGACTGCAACTGGATATATTTCTAATTATAGCTAACCGCAGACTAAATAGTACTTTTTAACTTACTTGTATAATATTACAATTAAAGTTTATTAATTAAAATAGATTGAAATATCTGAATTAAAAAATTAGCTTATTTAACAAATTTCAAATCTTGAATAATGGATTTAATTTAACTTCCTACTAAAATTAGTAGGAAGTTAAATTAAACGTAATTAAAACACACCATCTTTTGTTATATAAATTGCATCTGACTCATGTGGTATTGAATTATCCCAATTCATGACATTTAATATTTCAAGACCCATTTTTCTCATTATCTCCCATTCGGCACAATTGCAAAGTGCTTCATTATCCCAATATTGGATGTTTTCAGGACCGCTAATTGACCCCATATAGTCATCCAGTTTTTTAAAGGCTGCACGTTGCTCATTATTTATTTTTGAAGATACTTCCACGTCTTCTAAAATCTCATATTCAATGCCCCAATCAACTGCTAGTTCTTCAGCCACATTAGAAAAATCGGGAAACAAACTTCTCTGAACTTCATAAGGCAAAGCTATTACTTGAGCAAGCCATTTAAGTTTTTTTAATTTTTTCATACTATATCCTTTAAATTTTAAATCTATTTATATTTTTCAATTAATACTACCACAAATAAAAAATAAAATAAAATAAAGAACTCAATTTAATCTTTGAAAAAAAATTATTATTAAAATATAAAAATAATACTGAACCAATAAAATTTTGCCATTCTGACAAAAGTTATTTCATATTAAACCTTTATATTTTATATATTTTTTAATTTAATCTTAATTCTAAAATGATTTAATTTTAAAATTTTTTCTTATTTATAGATTATTTTTTCTTTTTCTCCAGATGTTGGTTTATATGTTGCCTTATCAACCACTTTAATTGTGCCATCAGTTGTAGTAGATACTTTGTAATATTCTCCTACATGGCCCCCCACCTGGATGCACTTGTATTTGAGAAATATTTGGATGATTTTTAACAGCTACAACTTCGGCTTTTTTTGATCCTTTAACAGATGGTCTGATTGTAGCTTGATTACCAGCTTTAATAAAGTCATCGACAATATTTTCGGCTGTCTTTCCCCAAATACCTCGAGGGTTTTTAAGAAAATCTTTAGCAACATTGTATGCCATTGCTTTTGGCATAACAGGCTGTGCTGCTTTTATATCATCTCGTACCGCACCTGTAATACCTTTATGCTTAGCAAATTTGGCAGCAGCGTATCCTTTATATGCCTTGGCAAAATCTATAGCTGCTCTTGCCAACGTAACTGCATCTTGTGCCATACCAATATAAGTACAATATCGATATGCATCTGAGCATTTATCAACACCACCTACATTAGTTTTATCTCTCAACCATTCGGTTGCCCCAAAGCTCATGTAGTCCCCATATCCTGCAAGACAATTTACAAGTCCTTGAGAGGGCACCCAACCAGTAGTATCGTAAATAAATCCCCATGCCTTATCCATACTCCATAAACCATATGGGTCGGCATACATCAATGAATTGGCATAACCATACAAATTCAGTTCACCTATCCTCCCAGCGGATCAGCTTCTATATAGCGCCCTATGTTCGGGTTATAGTGTCTGGCTAAGTTGTAATATAGGCCGCTTTCCTGATCATAATACTACCCAGACTGGCACAGATTCAGCATAATCTGGTTATCCAAGTCCAGTTGAGTATTACCAAAGAATCAGCAATGCCTTTCCACGTTTATTGCCCTCTTGAATTTACTGCCTACTGCGGCGTACCCAGATAATCGGTTATCAGGTAGTTATAGTCTGCGTTTTTTAAAGCTCGGTTATTGCCAGACTGGCCTGCCATATTGAGCTGCTTCCTCATACAGTATCCGGCATCCAATCATACGCCACCCGCATTATGCCATTCTGATCCAGTTCAGCTTTTAAAGCATAATCAAAGTACATCTATTGACATTCCTTTATCCTCTTATACAAAAATTCTAAGAAATTTTGTGCATAAAACATAGACTCATCCTCTGACCAATAAATATATATTGGACATTCATTATTTTCATATTTTGTATAATCAAAAAAAAATTCACCATCAATATCTGAATGCAACATAAATAATTGTTTATCCGTTGTAAGCTTATTTTTTAAATCTACAATATAGTTATAAACTATATCTCCAGCATATGCTATATCTGTATTAAATTCATAGGAATCGTAGTAATCAAAACCTTCATAAAGACTAAATATTTCATCTCCACAAATTAATCCGTAAGCATAATGATTTAAAAACCATTTGTATGAATCAGTAAAAGGTAGCCCAATAAAATCTTCTGCTTTTTTAATATGCAGTGCACTAACTGCATTTTCGGCTGTTCCAAAGTCAACTAAATCCTGATTTTGTTCAATTAAATTTATTACATCATTTTTTGATATATGCTTCATCATTTTACCTTTGATCATTTTTTGCTCTTTCTTTCCAATACCCTTCTCTCCAACTATCAAATTTATTTCTATCAATTCGAGTTGGCTATTTAGTATTATAATTTATATGTAAGGCTTTGTGATTGTTTTTATGCATGGTGCCAGACACTTCAGCAATTGCTCCCCCTCGAATTTTAAGATAAATGATATGCATTTACGGGTTTTCCATTGTAACTAACCCCAAACGCTTAAAGCAACTGGAAGCTGAAAATCGTAAGCTTAAGCAGATGTTTGCTGAGCTGAGTTTAAAATCTCAGCTTCAGGAGAAAATCATAAAAAAGCTATAGTGCCAACTCAAGCACGTAAAGCCTGGGCTGTGCAACTGCAATAAAATCATTCTGTTACTATTGCCTTGAGCTGCACTATTGTTGTTTTAAGCCGCTGTGCATAAGTTATCGGATGATTCGGTGATTATATCAGTGCTAAGTGCTATCACGGATAGGCATTTACGCTGGGGTTTTCCTAAGTGTTTTAATCGCATCGGAAAGCTCGGCTATAAGCTATAAATGGATATCCGGATATATTGCCAGTTAAAGCTTAATCTAAGGGTACAGCGTAAACAACATATTCCTCCACGAAGCCCAGAAAAACAATCAGTACCGCATAAGCTAGGTGAATGTTGGTCAATGAATTTTATAAGTGTTAGCAGTCGCAATTAACACAGGTTCAGAGCCTTCAATATCATCGATGTGTTTAGTCGTGAGGTGTTAGGCATTGATATTGTAATCAGTTTACTGGCTGACAGGGTTTACCATTATCTGGATAAACGGGTCGAATATCATGGCTATTCACTCAAAATACGAGTGAATAACAGACCGGAATTTACCAGAAAAACATTCATCAACTAATCGTTCATTAGAGTTGTTCATGATAAAAGCTCATATAAAGTTCTGTGACAATAATTTTAAATAGCCTATATCATATTAATCCCAGTTTTAAACTGGTATATGCATAAGACATGTATTAAGATTTAATTTTTAAATAACTCTGATGTCATTCTATTTGTGATATAGTAAGTGCTCCTGGTTGAATTGTTGCTGGCAATTTATATATTATATGTCTCACATCCATTGGTAATTCTAACAATGTTAATGGAGTAGTTGGTTTCGCTACTAAAAAATAAGTATTTGTTTCAAAGTCAATATTATAACTAAACAAACCTTTTGTTGCCGCTCCAACAAACGAATGCAAATAATCCTTTTTTCTCTCCTCTAAATTTCTAGATAAAAATGCACCAGGTTCAGTAAAATCAGGTAGATTACTTTTTATAATATCGACTTTACAATGATTATCCAAATTATCGAAATAATCGAATAATTTATCATAATTAATTTTAGATTTTCTTATTTTTTTAGGAACTGCACATGTACCTCCTGAAGTAAAATGGGCTAAATAGTTGTTATTAAATACAGCATACCAATCTAAATCCCATATATCCCATCCATGCCATCCATCATCAGAATTTCCTGTAATTTCCATATTCATAGTTCAGATCCAAACATATTTGTACAATTATCACAACATCCCACTGGCTTATTACTTCTAGGGCGCCAAGCTCCTAAAATATCAATATCCTTTGCTTTAAGCCGAGAGCTTTTTAGCATTAAATCATTAGCAGCATGAAATTCAGCACAATCACCAAATATGTTATCACATTCTGTTTTTGTTCCCAAACCAATTTGTTCGCCATGTGTTTTAATTCGGGAGCTACTTTTTCTGTGATATCGCCGTTTACTCCCAAAGCATATCTTCCTGTATTTTTATCCACACCCACAATACTGGTGCAGGTTTCTGATTAGTTCTTTTTAAATACTTTTAATCCTTAGTGAGTTAATAAAGAGAATTTTCTGCTTTTATACTGTACTATTTTAAGAAATAGTTACACCTTGAATTTAAATCTATTTACCATTTTAGAGTCTCCGTTATCTTAAATCTTGCCATACCAATTTCCCATTCATATATTTTATAGGTTGTTTTTGTCTCTGCAAATATTTTCAATGAGTTAAGCTTCAATGCTTTTGCCATTGCATCAACATCCTTTTGAGAATAATCACAAAGATAACGCCATGTCAATTTCATAATTTCATCAACACCTTCAGTCAAGTCTTTATTCACAGCCTATTGTAATGCACCTATTTCTGCATGTACGTTATCCATATAACTATTTTCATCGCCTATTTTATCCCGTATCAAAGTTGATTTATCTGAATAACCTTTTAATTTTTTTTACGTGAGTTCTATACTAAATTTGGGATAGTTACAAAATAAATATCTATTGATGATAAGTAATCATTTAATTTTAATTAATCAAATAATATATCCATTGGAAAAGTTAGTTTGATACTAATTTATGCGCTTACTTAATTTATCGTGCAGGATTACCATGTATATTCACATATATTCAGTTTACTATAAAATAAAAAAGCCCAGTATTAAACTGGACTTTTGCTTTACCGATACATTAACTATACATTCTAGGAAAATACTCGCTGATTTTATCATTATCGAATAATCTATCTTTGGTAAAATCAACCGTATCAGATACAGCAATTGCTGGTCGCAATTCTTTTGTAAAATCTTCGATAGAAGCATAAATTGTAGGTATTAAATATCTGAAATAATCCCCCATTTTGGTTTCACCATCATAACCAACTACAAAATCATGACTAGGCCTGCAACCTTCAACTGCATAAGACATGTATTAAGATTTAATTTTTAAATAACTCTGATGTCATTCTATTTGTGATATAGTAAGTGCTCCTGGTTGAATTGTTGCTGGCAATTTATATATTATATGTCTCACATCCATTGGTAATTCTAACAATGTTAATGGAGTAGTTGGTTTCGCTACTAAAAAATAAGTATTTGTTTCAAAGTCAATATTATAACTAAACAAACCTTTTGTTGCCGCTCCAACAAACGAATGCAAATAATCCTTTTTTCTCTCCTCTAAATTTCTAGATAAAAATGCACCAGGTTCAGTAAAATCAGGTAGATTACTTTTTATAATATCGACATTACAATGATTGTCTAAATTATCAAAAAAATCAAATAATTTATCATAGTTAATTTTAGATTTTCTTATTTTTTTAGGAACTGCACATGTACCTCCTGAAGTAAAATGGGCTAAATAGTTGTTATTAAATACAGCATACCAATCTAAATCCCATATATCCCATCCATGCCATCCATCATCAGAATTTCCTATAATTTCCATATTCATAGTTCAGATCCAAACATATTTGTACAATTATCACAACGTCCCACTGGCTTATTACTTCTAGGGCGCCAAGCTCCTAAAATATCAATATCCTTTGCTTTAAGCCGAGAGCTTTTTAGCATTAAATCATTAGCAGCATGAAATTCGGCACAATCACCAAATATGTTATCACATTCAGTTTTTGTTCCCAAACCAATTTGTTCGCCATGTGTTTTAATTCGGGAGCTACTTTTTCTGTGATATCGCCGTTTGCTCCCAAAGCATATCTTCCTGTATTTTTATCCACACCCACAATACTGGTGCAGATTTCTGATTAGTTCTTTTTAAATGCTTTTAATCCTCGGTGAGTTAATAAACATACTCACTCGAAAACAAAATGGAAAATTTCACCAGACAATGCAAGAGATAGAAGGCATGATGGAAGTTATTGGAAGCTGTATAATAAAAGAGGTATTAGAATTGGTACACTTAGTAAAGAAGGGAAATATTTAAGAGAATGGAAAATGTAATTAATAAATTAATAAAATTTGATTTTGAAAATTTTGATTTCTTATTAAAAGATTATTTTATTTTTAGTATCTCTATTTTTGATCATATTCTGAATGAAGACGAATACATTAATGCACATTTAGTCTCCTATGCAGATACTAAAAACAATATAGAGAAGAAAATTCTGTTTAATAAAATAAAAAGAAAATTTGTTTTTATATATAAAACTTTGTTTAAATTATCAAAAGGAAATGTTATAGCTATAATTGATGAAAGACCAAGGAAAATTAAATCATTTAACAATTATATATACTTAATAAATAATATACTTAAAGAAAAAAAACTATGTATATTCACTTACCCATCATTGGGTTGTGTCACTACTACTGGATATGATTTAACACACCAATTTTTGATTCAAAAAAACAAAATTTTATTAAAAAGAAAAATCGAAAGGATAGTAAAAGAAATCGGGTTAAACATAATTGAATATTAATTTAATATATAACTATTTATTTTTTATAAATATTGTTAAGTTAGTATAAATAGTGATAACGAATTATTTAGATGGTAGTAAAACAAAGGTAGAAGATAAACTAAGTATTTGGAAAGGGATGACAATAGGCATGTTATGCTGTTTTGAATCAAAAGAATATTGTAAATACCTCCAAAGTTAATACAAGATTCAGGTGTACTAGCTCAAACTTATTTTACCCTTAGAAATTTTATGAATTAATGTAGCCCATCCATTTGGATTAGAATTTAATTTATTTATGTAAAAAAGCCCCGAATCACAATCCGGAGCACTGAGGTTAACTCACTATATTTGGGTCAATATCTCCTGTCAGATAAAACTCATTAAAAGCTTTTCTGACTAGATTAAAATCTTCGCTTATAGTTCTATTATCCCATAAATCACCTTGTAAACTTATCAACCCAGGAGCGCGTGTATCATCCCCAAAGGTTCTTACTTCTACACCATCATCAACTTCCGGATTTGATTTTCCAAACATAACCAGATATTTTTGATTTTCTGCATAAAGCGTTAACCTAAAAGGAATATTACCTTCCTCTTTATTTTGTTCTAAATAAAGAACACCAGTAATTGATACAAATAAATCTAGAGAATTATTTATATCTTCTATTATAGGATTAAGGTTAAAAATTACTGTGTCAGTATAAAATACCTCACCATAAAGGCGTCCATTGAATTTAAATCTATTTATCATTCTAGAGTCTCCGTCACCTTAAAATTTGCCATACCAGCTTCCTATTCAATACATTTTATAGTTTTTTTTGTCTCTTCAAATATTTTCGATGCTTTAGCCATTGCAACTATATCCTTTTGACAATAACCACAAACATCTATTCCTGTCACTTTCATAACTGCATCAGCACTTTCAAGCCTTTATTTGTAGCCTGTTGTAATGCACCTATTTCTGTATATGCGTTACCCATAGAATTATTTGGAAGTGGTCTCCCATCTTTTGATTTCTTATCGCCTATTTTATCCCGTATCAAAGTTGATTTATCAGAATAACCTTTCCTTTTTGACTGAGCACTCCAAGCCATTGGATTAGAATTTGATTTATTCATGTAAAAAATCCCCGAATCGCAATCCGGAGCTTTAGGGTTAACTCACTATATTTGGGTCAATATCTCCTGTCAGATAAAACTCATTAAAAGCTTTTCTGACCAAAGAAAAATCTTCAGTGATTATTGAATTATCCCATAAATCTCCCAAGAGATATAATTCTCCTGGTGTACGCGTCTTATCATAAAAAGTTCTTACCTCTACACCATCATCAACTTCTGGATTTGATTTTCCAAACATAACCAGATATTTTTGATTTTCTGCATAAAGCGTTAACCTAAAAGGAATATTACCTTCTTCTTCCCTTTGTTCTAATTCAAGAACACCATCACTTAATAAAAATAGATCTAAATAACTATTTATATCATCTATGGTAGGATTACTCTTAAACGGTAATTGAATACGCTTATGTTCTTTTAATTTAAATCCACCAAACTCAAATTTAACTTTCATTATTGCACCTTTCTCTCAGCAAATTTATCCATGCCTGCTCGCCATTCATAAATTTTTGGTATGTGGGTTTTATCCTCTTTTGCATACACTTTTAAAGACTTTAATCCCGATGCTTTAGCCATTGCAACTATATCCTTTTGACAATAACCATAAATATCCTTTCCTGTCACTTTCATAACTGCATCAGCACCTTCAGTTAAGCCTTTATTCGCAGCCTGTTGTAATGCACCTACTTCTGCATGTGCGTTACCCATAGGACTATTTGGAAGTAGTTTTCTATCTTTCTTTTGATTCTTTATCGCCTATTTGTAAATACCTCCAAGTCAGTACAGGATTCAGGTAGAAAATTACGCTGCTTGTTTTAGGGTTTTATATTCACTCAGCGTCATATTATTTCATGTTGCATGAGGTCTTTCCGTGTTATAAATGGTTAGCCACTCCACGGTTACCTTTCTTGCCTGTTCCAGATTATTAAATAGATATAAATCCAGTACCTCTGTGTGATAGATGCGATTAAATCGTTTAATAAAGCCGTTTTGATATGGGCTGCTGCTTGAATATAATCCATGCTTATATCATGTGACTTTTTCTTTTAAAATAGCTACAATCTAGTGTTCAGTCATTTTTTTCATATTTAAATCCTCAGTGGATTAATAAAAAGAATTTTCTACTTTTATGCTGTACTATTTTAAGGGACAGCTACAAAAATGCTCTAGCTCTGTATTATATTTTTCATAATAATCTTTAAATCTTTCTCTATCATAGAGTCGTTTATAAAGATATTCTCGTCCATATATGGCATTATTTATATCTTTATGAGCAAATCCCTCTTTTTCCCAGTCACGAAGTATAAATAACTGTTTCTTTTCTTCATCTGATAGCATATTGAGCTTTTTGATTAATATAATCTCCTGAGCACGAGTGTCCGTAATATAATGCCATATATATATCCTTTTTATTTCATTATCAATTTCCTTACTATAAGTTAAATTTTCACGGAAATTATTGTCAGCCAAAACCTGTCTGGCATAGCGAGCCAGACAAAAGCGATAGGGACTTTTCCAGTCTTCTGGTTTCTCTAACTGAGTAATAAATTTCTCGGCCTGCTCAAACCATTGCTTACGCTCTATATCGGCGTCTAAAATTTGGAAACTGAAAGATTTATAAGACTCCCATGTATCTTTCCTTTTCACGATTACATGTAGATAAAGATTGTCTCCGGCTTTATTAATATAACAAACAATGGCTGCGAAATAATTATTTTGCGCCAGACACAGTCCTGTAAACTTATTTTGCTTATTGTTCATGACATACCAACCAATCCTAAATAATATTTAACTATAATAATTTATATTCTTTTTCAAAATTTTCCAGTTCTTTCATATATTTCTCATAATCTTTTTTTACTATTTCTTTATCATATAAGAAATCATAAAAAATTTCACGACAATTAACAGAATAAAATACATCCTCGCAGGCGTATGCTTTTCTTTCCCAATCGCGAAGTATGAATAACTGTTTTTTTTCTTCATCTGGTAACAAATTTAGTTTTTTGATTAAGGCAGTTTCTTTTAACTGCGAAATAATGGTATAGCGATAGATATATTCATCATCAATATCCTTATTATAAACTAAATCTTCCCGAAAATTGTCATCTTCCAAAATCATTCTGGCATAACGCGCCAGACAAAAACGATGCGGTCTTTGCCAGTCTTCCGGCTTATCTAACTGGTTAATAAAGTTCTCGGCTTGTTTAAGCCATTGCTTGCGATCCGCATCAGAAACAATATCCCGCCATCTGACAAAATTTCCACAAAATCCATAAGATTCCCATGTATCTCTTCTATACACTGTTCCAGAGGTAGAAACAGCAAAATAATTATTTTTCGCCAGATACTTTGTTTGCAACTCATTTACCTTATCATTCATGGCACGTCAACCAATTTTAAATATTGTTTATTTCTACCATTTTTTTTTGAAGTCTTCAACTTTTGGTATTTATTGTGTATGTTTCTTCATCCATTATATGCGAATTATTCCTGTATTGGATTATTTATATCTTTATATTTTATTCTTTAATCATAACTATGAGTACATTCGCTTTGCTGTATATTTATTCGTTGGTTAGTGTCATTATTATTAATATATAATGATCTATTCACACGCGTCACCTATAGAAATATAATTTTATTGTTTATAAACTTGTTTCTTATATATTACTTATAATTTGAATTAATTTAAAATAAAAATTCAATATAATAGACGCTAAGAATAGCGTAAAATATGCCATTCTTGCAAAAGAAGCTAAATTTACACTGAAATAAATATCAGCTAAAACCTGATAACCCAAAAAAAGAGGTGAATTCTTTTTAGCTTTCGGACTTGTCTAGCCGCATTATATACTCTTTAGTTCTCTGATAATATTGTTTCGCTCTGTACCTGAAATCAAATCGCAGAAGCTTAAAGATTATAAAATAAACATTTTTAGTCTTTCATACTTTAAACTCCATTAATATAATTCTAATTTTTAATTAATTCAATTTAAAATATTTACTAAATTAAAATTATTCATCTTCATCAAGTTTTCCAAAGACACTTTCGACTTTTTCCCAATATTTCTTATAATAAGTCTCATATTTTTCTTTATCATATAATTTTTTATATAGATATTCACGTCCATAAATAGCATAATGAACATCTTCTCCTATACTACCTCTGATTTCCCAATCCTTTAGGATAAATAATTGAATCTTCTCATCTATAAATAATTGATTTAATTTCTTAATTAATACAGTTTCTTTTAATCTGGAGATAAGCATATAACGGTTTATATCCTCATTGCTTAACATATTACAAGATAACTTCCAAGATAACTCCCCAAAAAAAGAATCATCATTTAAAACCTGACGAGCATAACGAGCTAGGCAATAACGATGTGGTCTTTTCCAATCAATTGGTACATCTAATTCACTAATAACCTTACTCGCTTCTAAAATCCAAGATTTTTTATCTATACCATCAATACTAAAAGAAATATATTGTTCAAATGTATCTAATCTATAGATGATAATATATACACCTGCATCATCAATATAAGCAACTATAGCTTTAAAGTAATTATTCTTAACCAAACAAGTGTTTAACATATCAATACCTTTTAAAAAACGAAATCTAATTGTATTTTTTTGCAATATCTTTGGGAACTTTCATTTCTTTTGCTATTTTTTGTTTTGATGATTTTAATATTTCATCTGCCTGAGGGTCATATTCACAACCCCAAAGTTGTGCCTCTGCTACCAGTTTTTTCAAGGCATTTAAAACCCGATTATACCTTTTATTATGTCCCCAGTCTCCTCCTTGATGTTCCATTAACTGTCCAGCTCTTATTCTTACCCTCATCGATAAATAAAATATTGCATTTCTTAGTTTTTGACATCGATCGTTTGGGTCAAAGGGGTCATGCCCTAACCCTTTATTCTTTTCACACCTCTCAAGTAAATTATCTTCTCCTTTATGCCTTACATTAAGATATGGTAATTCATCAACAGCTCCAAAAGTTCCACTACCTACATTGGGAAATTGCACATTTGGCAATGATTTATTACATGCAGGTGTCAGTATACATGCTGCTGCAACGAATGCAGCAGCTACTGCCACAGGTACCATTATCTGAGCAATCTCCCCAGTCGGATCACTGTATACCAGCGGATTCCCACCTACATAACCATAGGTATTTATTCCTCCCGCCAACCCTATCGGATCACTCTGGATATACCGCCCAGTCTTCGCATCGTAATCACGGAAGCAGTTATATGACAGGCCGGTCTCTGCATCGTAGTACTGTCCCTCAAACCGCAGGTTCATGGTGATCTGGTTGTTTGCGTCCAGTTCACTGTTGCCAAATGCATCGCTATTGATTTTCCAGCTCTGTTCTCCTGTGCTGTTTATCGCTAGTTGCGGGGTGCCCAGATGGTCGCTTATCAGGTAGTGATAGCTGGCATTTTTCAGGTTCTGCCCTTCGCTCAGGTTGGCCTGCCATAAGGGACTGGTACCCCAGTCGCTGTCTGGCTTCCAGCCATACGCTACGCGCATTCTGCCATTCTGATCCAGTTCGGCCAGCAGGCCTGCGCTGCTGTAGATATAGTAGGTGGTCTCGCCGTTTGCGGTTTTGCTGATACGCCGGCCAAACGGGTTGTATTGGTAGCAGGCTATTAGTAGTATAGGTCAGGCTGGTCTGTTCTTGTCCTGCTCCCCATTTCATCAGTTGATTCTGCTGATTGTATTGCCATTTTCCTGCCTGTCAGGCACTGCCGGTTCGGTTGTCAATGACATCACAGCTTTAAGGTTTGGCTCGCTGCTCTGGGGTTTCCTGTTCTGGTTTTACCAGAGTTAAGCAATCCAGTCGGTCAACCTGCTAAACTTTTTCAACATCAGCTTTTGCCTATAGATAAATGATTTCTTGACAAAAATCTTTATCGATTATAAACACCTCTATTCTGAAACCTTTAGGATAATCTTTAAAACCTGAGACATTTTCCCGTTTCTTTTTTTCCTCAAGTGCTCTTTCTAAAGTGGAAAAAGTTCCAATTTCGAATTCTGTTAAACCACTCTGTTTTGTTTCCTTAGCATGAACTAAAGTATATACTTTGTTTTCAGTCATATTTAACACCATTTAAAATGTCTATTACCAGATTATATAGTGACAAATCCATCACGCCACCAATCCTCATCTAAAACAGTTTCATAAATTTCTAGTCTTTTCAAATTACTTAGATAATAACTTTTTGAAAAATTTTTTTTCCTTTCCAAAGCTATATCATAAGTACTATAAACCCCTAATACTTGGCCTATTTCAGCATCAAAATCTTCTGAATCAGGAGATTCTAATGCTATATCCTTATTACCATGATAAGAATAAGTTACATAACATAACTGAAATACTGATATCATTATAATCATCCTATTAAATTAAATTTATTTGCATCTATAATAATACTTTTTTCTTAGATCTTATATTTAATTTATAAGATATCCTGAAAAATTCGTGACTACTTGGTTTTATCTCGATTTTTGTATTACATATTATTTTATAGAGATAAGATCTTTTTTAACTATATTTAGCACATCAAGAAATTCATCTAAAGGAAATTTAAATATAACTTCTTCTTCAAGTAACCGAAAATCATAAAAGAACTCTATTTCAATATTATTAACCCCCTTATCTTTATTTAAATGACATAGAACTTGTCCTTTGAAAGAAATTTCAATAGTTAAATATTCGTATTTACTATCACTAAAATAATCAATTTGAAAATTTGATTTCATAGAATATTACTCCCATTTTGGATCTAATACACCAGAAAATGAACCATCTTTATTATAGCGAACTCCTTTACCGTTTGGTAAACGATATTCTGTACCGCCTCTAGACAAATTGTTTTTCACAGTATTTTTATTTTTAATGCATATTTTACAACATTCTCTGCCGCTGCATTTTTTTGAGACACATTATCTTTTAAAGGTTCAAATGTCCCGCCCGGTCTTCCTGAATGCTTAGCAAGACCTCTTACAGCCACAAATAATCCGTGTTTATTTATAGCTTTAATTAGCAGCATCAATCAGTTCTTAGATATCTTCCGGATCATCTTTAGGACATTTATCTAAAGTCATGATAATAATAAATAAAACAGGGATTTTTAGAACCTAAAGCAGAGATTAAACACTATGATAGATGTTGATAAAAAATCTGAACAGATGCTGATTTTAAGGAAAAAAGAAAATGGTATCACTACAGGTTATATTTTATAAAGGTATTTAAATATGGAAATAACATCCGTAAACGTTGCTTTTTTGATTTATGGTGAACATTTTCAACCGAATGCTATAACTGATCTTTTAAATATTCTTTCAAATAGTACAAGAATCAAGGGGATTATTCCTATAGGAAGAACTCGGCCAGCAATAGCGACAATATGGTGTATAGAAACTGACTATGAAAAATCAGATGATATCAATATTCAATTAAAAAAAATTGGTTTAATACAAGGTAAAGAAGATATTCTAAATCGAATAAGGTCTGAGTTAAATATTGATATGCTTTTTGATGTGGTTATCCATTTGGAAAATGATGAATATCCTGTAATGCGGTTAAAATCCGATGTATTGAAATTCATAGCAAGTATCAGTGCTGATATAGATTTTAATGTATACTGATAAAAATATGCATTTCACAAATTATTAAATCAACAGTCCCACTTTTTTAAAAAAGTGGGACTGTTGATTACTACTATATTGAAATAGATGATGCAAATATAGGAGTAACACCAAATCCGCCTGATCCTGATGGTAAATACCCCAAAGTTAGTACAAGATTCAGGTAGAAAATTACGCTGCTTGTTTTAGGGTTTTATATTCACTCGGTGTTATATTATTTAATACTTCTTAAGCTTACGATTTTCAGCTTCAAGTTCCTTTAAGTGTTGATATCTTAGGTTTCCATATCACCATATTTATCACGCCATTGATAAAAATTTGAATTGCCCATGCTATATCTATGGTAAAGCTCTTTAACAGGAAAGCTGGCTTTAGTTTTATTTAAATAGATACGATTTGATGTTCAGTCATTTTCTCATGTTTAAATCCTCTGTGGGTTAATAAAGAGAATTTTCTACTTTTATGCTGTACTATTTTAGGGGTAGTTATACCAAGGGTTGTGTTGAGGAAAAATTGGAGAAAAACTAATTTATGTGATAATAAAATAGGTCATTGTGTGTGCAGAAGTGGATGCTGCTAATAAATTAGTCGAAAAAGGAGTACCTATAGAAAGAATTAAGTTCACAGAAGCATTGAGACCAAGACATGTATACGGAAAAAATACGTATAATGAAAGAGCTGTAGTTGATACTTGTAATAACTGTAAAGCAACATGGCCGGAGGAAAATTTTAGATGAGTTATAAAGATTTAAATGCAAATTGGCGGCCCGACTTTGGAACAATATTTGACTGGCCTGCAATGGATAAATTTGGAAAAATTGCGATAATGGTAAATAACTGCTGGGGGGATTTACCTAAGGCTCTATTATCAAATTATGATTCAATATTATTATTAGACCCTTTTATGGAACACATTACCGAAGGTATAGATAAATTTAGTCAGTATTCATATAGTAAGCATGGAGAAACTATATTGGATTTATATTCAGGTCTTACTTATAAGGCATATACAAATAGAAAAGAAATTGAGAAAGAAGTATTTGAAGAGTCTAAACGTGAAAATGTCATTACTGATGAGGGATTGCCTGCTCAAAAAGGCGTGTTTGTATATTACGCAGTAGAAGGCTGCAAGCCAGGTCATGATTTTGTAGTTGGATATGATGGTGAAACCAAAATGGGGGATTATTTCAGATATTTAATACCTACAATTTATGCTTCTATCGAAGATTTTCCAAAAGAACTGCGGCCAGCAATTGCTGTATCTGATACAGTTGATTTTACAAAAGATAGATTATTCGATAATGATAAAATTAGCGAGTATTTTCCTAGAATGTATAGGTAATGTATAGGTAAACCAAAAGCCCAGTTTAATACTGGGCTTTTTTATTTTATAGTAAACTGCATATATGTGAACATACATGGTAACTCCTGCACGATAAATTAAGTGAGAGTTTAAATGAGTATTAAACTAAATTATCCGATAGATATGATATTTGAAGAACTAGAGTTTAATGATTGTTTACCATCTATAAAATTCAGAGTTAATGTTAATGTAAATAAATTTAATCATAATTTAGACTATAGTGGTGAACTATGGATAGATTGTAGTGTCATGGATTTCTTTATCAAAAATTTGAATAAAGGTAAAAATTCAATTTTGAATGAGGTGTTTTTTTAATTACGTTTAATTTAAGATTTAAAATTTGCTAAAACTCTTTATTTTAAATATCTCAATTTATTAGAGCCAATAAATTATTTAGTTGTAGTTTTACATACAACCTTATAACTCAAGGTATGAAGATAATTAGTTTTATATGATTTTTTTATATATTTAGTATATAAGGTGTTCCTATTGATTAAAAGTTTTTTACTGCACTTTGCTTCGAACGAGTTTGGCAGCCATACCTGTAAGACTATCTAGGCGAAACAACTTATTATCCATACAGCGATGAAAACCTGATAGCTGTGCCGAATCAGCGTGATACAATGCAGGTAGCATATGGCTGGTTGCCGGATACAGTGTGGTGAACCAGCCCATTGTTGCCAGCCGGTCTGGACAATAATCCTATTCTAAACACAGACTATAACTACTTGATAACCGATTATCTTGCTAATCCAACAGTGGGCGGTAAACGTAAGAGGATAGGAAAAGTGGAAAAGTATTGCCTATCCCTTTGGTTATATACAATGGATAACTTGATTGCAATGCACTTGCTGCGTCTGCCTTTTATTGTTTCAACTAATGTATTAAGATATCCTCCCAAATCTGTTTTCTTGCTTGGAGCTTGGAAAGAATTTGCCTTTAATTCAAAATGTATAACCCAAGTGCTTCAGGTGGATTTTAGATGTAGGCAAAAGTGCTTCTGCTGGTGCTGCTTACTAAGAAATCAGATCTAATTTAGATAATTGTGGATGTTAAGATTATGGTTTTGATAAATACTTTTATCATTGTAATTGGACTGTATGTTTCATGTATGAACTGGTTGATATTTATTAACAATGATATTTTAAAAAATAAAAGCTCATCATATGGACTGTTTATTGGAGGAATATTATTGTATATAGGCATATCAAATTTGCCTGATCCATATAACCAATACCCTTATCTGGGATTTTTAATTGATTTTGGTTGTATTCCGTGGTTATTAGTTGGATTGGGATTTAAGATTATTAAATATTGTAGAGAGTAATATCTATAAATTTAAATAAAAAGGAGATATTATATGTATAAAAATATTTGAAAATGGATAATGTAACTATCCCCTAAAATAGTAACGCATAAAAGTAGAAAATTCTCTGTATTAACCCACAGAGGATTTAAACATGAAAAAATGACTGAACATCAGATCATAGCTATTTTAAAAGAAGCAGAAAATCATAAGTTTAAGCAGACGTTTGCTGAGCTGAGCTTAAAATCTCAGTTTCAGGAGGAAATCATAAAAAAGCTATAGTGCCTACTCAAAAACGTAAAGCTTGGGCTATGCTTCTGCAAGAAAATCATTTTGTTACTATTGCCATGAGCTAAGCTATTGTTGGATTGAGCCGCTGTACTTACTATTATCAGCCTAAGTTACCGGATGATTCGGTGATTGTGTAGATAATAAGTACTATCACGGATAAGCGTTTACGCTGAGGCTTTCCTAAGTGTTTTAATCATATCAGAAAGCTCGGCTATAAACGGAATCATAAACGTGTTTATCGCATATACTGCCAGTTAAAGCTTAATCTCAGGGTAAAGCGTAAAACGTATTCCTCCGCGAAGCCCAGAAAAACTATCAGTACTGAATAAGCTAGGTGAATGTTGGTCAATGAATTTTATGAGTGACAGCAGTTGCAATCAACGCAGGTTTAGAACTTTCAATGTCATCGATGTGTTTAGTCGTGAAACATTAAGCATTGATATTGCGGTCAGTTTACCAGCAGGTAGGGTTACTCGTTATCTGGATAAACTGGCCGGATATCATGGCTATTCACTCAAAATACGAATAGATAACGGATCGGAATTTACCGGAAAAACATTCATCGACTGGGCAAAGTCACATGGTATAACCATAGATTATATTCAAGTTAAATGCAATTATTTATACCTTCTAAAATATTTAAATAAATATTAATTCAGAAAAAATTCTAAAGTAAATTTATATAATTTTCTTTTTGTTTAATATTGTACATATAAGGATATTCTAATATTTTACTTAAAGAGTATAATAAAATATGGCTTTTGATGTACATATAGAAATAATTAATAATAATCAATTTTTATTATTAATTTATATTATATGAGAAAACTATAATGTCGATTTCAAATGCTCCAATACTTTTATAGAAGTATTTAATTCATCAAAAGGTTCCCATTTCTTTTTTATTTCATAGAGTACAGGTAATAAGGCAACATCGCCTAAGTATGCAGCTGCTTGCACCATTTCATCATAAACTATGTCTTTACTTAATTCTTTAATTAACGCCTGAGTAACTCGCTTATCCTTCATTTTAGACAGTCCAATTATGGCTTCATATCGTACCTCAAAATTATTTTCATTCAATAATGAAACAAAGCAATTTCGAATTTCTGGTGTATCATACCCATTAGCATTTACTGCAAATGCAGCCCAATCCTTTACATCGCTATTAGTATCTTTTAAAAGCTTAATCAATAATGGTATTGATGCCTTATTATCAAACATAGATAATGCAATAGCTGTACTCTCTCTTACATTTACGGATTTATCCAGTACTGTATATTTAGCAAGTGCTAATAAAGAGTCTAAGTATTTTTTTTTAGTCCTATTGCACCGATGACCAAAAGACGACACCGCGTAAGAGCGTACCATTGCAGATTTATCAGTCAAAGCTAAATTATAAAGTATATCTAGAGATACCTTTTCTTCATTAGAATTTAAACTGATTTGCCCTAAAATAAAAGCTGCCAATACTCTGCGTTTATAGCTGTTACTAAAACAATCCATTTGAGCAAGCTTGATGACTTTACTTCCTCCTTTCAACTGCAATACTTTTGCAGCCTCTAAGCTTAATTTGAAATTATTATGCCCAAGTAAAGCTATTAATTTTTCTTCAGGTAAATTTCGACATCGTTCCCAATACTGGAACTCAATGTCCTCTTTCTTTTTACTGTATACTGATATTGCCATTATAGTACTCCTGTCTTTTTCGCTTTTTATCTTTAGAGGCTCTTGAATTTCTACATCCCCATGCTTTGTCAGTGGATTTAGCCTCTAATTTGGAAATTATACCTTCATTTACCATCATCTTTAATGCATCGCATCGATCTGGTCTTTTATTACCATTTACAACTTCATCACTTTGTCTTTCACCTACCATTTCTTCAATTCCAGCATCAGAAACTTTTACTGGTGCAGCCAAATATACATTATCTGAACATGACGCATTATTTTTATTCAATTCACTTTCTTTAATTTTTGAAGGAAATAAACCTTCTGGCAATGCTCCTATTACTGCTGCTCTACGCCTAAAGTTTGAGGAACAGAATCGTATCCCTGCTATTCCAATTCTCACTCCTGCAACTAGTGCCAGAATAAGCGCTGGAGCAATCTCCCCAGTCGGATCACTATATACCAGTGGATTCCCTCCTACATAACCATAGGTATTTATTCCTCCCGCCAGCCCTATCGGATCACTCTGAATATACCGCCAGTCTCCGCATAGTAAGTACGGAAGTAGTTATATGACAGTCCGGTCTCTGCATCGTAGTACTGTCTCGGAAACCGCAGGTTCATGGTGATCTGGTTGTTTGCGTCCAGTTCGCTGTTGCCAAATGCATCGCTGTTGATTTTCCAGCTCTGTTCTCCAGTGCTGTTTATTGCCTGTTGCGGGGTGCCCAGATGGTCGCTTATCAGGTAGTGATAGCTGGCATTTTTCAGGTTCTGCCCTTCGCTCAGGTTGGCCTGTCATAAGAGGCTGGTACCCCAGTCGCTATCTGGCTTCCAGCCATACGCTACGCGCATTCTGCCATTCTGATCCAGTTCGGCCAGCAGGCCTGCGCTGCTGTAGATATAGTAGGTGGTCTCGCCGTTTACAGTTTTGCTGATACGCCGGCCAAACGAGTCGTATTGGTAGCTGGCCAGTTCGCTGGTGTTGTTACTGACTTTGCTCAGGCGTTCGGCTGTGTTGTCGCTAAATTTTCAACTTTTATTTAATCTATTAAAACCTTTTTCTTTCTAATAATTCAAACTCAGGATTTGGTTCAGAATAATGAATTAAACCAGCAACATCAGTATCTACTATTATTCCAGTTTTACATATATCTATCCATGATTCATAATTAAATTCAGGAAGATAATCTTTTGAATCAAAAGAACATAATACTATACCGGTCATCCCTCCTTCTAAACTAAGTTTATCTCCCGCTCTTATTTCATCACCATCTGGTAATCCAACCAATAATAAAATCAAGCCATATATCACCTTTATTCTATCATTCTTATCCAATCTTATGACTTAGAATCAGCTTTGCTTAATAAAATTAAGTCGTAATCGGGATATGAATAATGGACTAACCCACCACCATATGTTCTAATCATAACTCCCGATTTACATACATCAGTAAATGATTCGTACTCAAAATCAGGAAAATATTCTTTTGTGTCAAAACAACATATAATGATTCCTTCAAGTCCCCCTGCAAAAGTGACTACATCACCTAATTCAACTTTTTCACCAGCAGCATAATCCATATATTTTCCTTAATTAGCCCATATCTCCATCAAATATTGGCCTAACATAGCGAGAGTATATAACTACCCCGTCATTCAATCCTATCCAACACCTTAGATATATCATCCTTTCTACACATCATAATCACAGAAGCAGTTATTTATTATAATAGCCCCGTATCTGCATCTTTGAAAAGTACAATCTCAGAAAACAATGATAATGACAAATTCTGCTATTTATAAGAAGAAAAGATTAATTAAATTACTAACCAAATTAAGCCCAGATGACTAAATTTCATAAATTAACTTTTAATTGAATCTTAAAATACTTCCTGATGTGATTTAATCCATAGGTTGTCAGAAAAGCCAGTACCATCGCCAGCAGTATATAATCAAAAGCATATAGTCTGGATTTTATAGGTATTATATTATTATCCACAACTTGATAAGTAGACCAGACAGTTCTCTCTGGATCTTTAAATTCAGTTTCAATTTGATTACCATTTTCGATTTTCTTTATACTATATGAAAAACTTGTCGGCGTATCTTCACCTGTATGCCATTCCTTACGATCAGCTTTCTTTTCAGAAATAAAAGAAAAGTCTTCCTTTTGAATATCCTTAAGTTTACTTAACCTTAATGGATAAAAAGTCTCATCATCAAATACGACTAGAGTAAAATCACCGTGTAGATCTTCCTTACCAGCATATCTCATATCGTAATATGAAATTAAATATAAAAAAATCTTTATCAGTAAAAAAAATATTACAAAATTTATTGTATAAATTTTTAGTTTCTCAAAAAAAATATACATTATCTTCTTCATATTTCATCTCCATAAAAACATAAATTGCAAAAACAACCTATGACAAACTTCGATTACCAATTTAAATAATCCATGCAAACCAAACCTTGGACTACTCAGAAATAAACGGCTTTAAATACATTCTGCCGTCTTCCTTAATGCTAAATTGCTTTGGTTTTACACCATTCCAAATAGTCCAGCCTCTTTGACTACTCCAGTATATAAAAATAAATATTCCTGAAAACGATTATAACCATAGAAAGATAATCTCAACATTCACATCACTTTCTATACGTGAAACTGATTTATTTAGTACCAACATTTCCACCTCATATTAAATACCTAATACTTCCTCGTAAAAATCACGCAACATGGATTAGCACACTGATCAGCACATTCTATTAATAATTTAAAAATCCCCCCTTCTGTCTCAAATACTCTTCGTCTTGCTATTTTTAGCCCAATGAATTTGCAAATTCTATGGGATTTGCGGCCACACAGTTATATTCTAAATTTTAAATATCAAAAATCAGTCCAGTTCAAATAATCTATATCCTGCGGTTCCAGACTCTTGATATTTTCTTCTTCCAAAATAGTTTCAAAATTTTTAATCGTATTTATTATGACTTCTTCAATAGTGCTGCCCTTACCTGATGCATTCTCGAATTTTCCATTATGTTTTCGTTTAACACACAAATCTGTCAATCCTCTAAATTGACCTGATGCATTTTCATATACTCTAATTTTCATTTTTGCATAAGGCACTATGTCAATCATCCAGACAAAATAATCGCCTGCTAACCTCTCAATTCTAACATTCTCAATTTTAATATTACGCCACATATATAATTACCTCTTTAAATTAATAATAGAATCACATAAAATTTGAAATCATTAATCAATAAATTTTGTTTTAATTTAACAGAATTAGCGTATTAAAAATCTGACCATTCTGCATATTCAACTTGTTTAGATGTTAATCTATTAATATTATCTTATTTTAACATTTCACAGGAATATTTTATTGTATCTTCTAAAGCTTCTTCAATCGTACTTCCCCTACCTACCGCAGATTCTGGGTATCCATCAAATTTACGTTTAATACATAAATCGGTTGTACCAATATATTTGCATTTATCAACATCTATTATTCCAAATCCCTCCGTATCTTTTGTAATTGTAATTTTCATCCTACCTAAAGGTAAAACTGGCATCCATACAATAAATTGAGCAACAACCGCTTCTATTGGACTTTTTAATTTTAAATTATCAACCATACCATATCCCGAATATTATTTATCAAATCATAGTTTAATTTTAATCACAATATTAGAAAAATTCTTCTTCCAAACATTATATATCGTCTAAGTCCAACTCTTTAAATATGAATTGAATTAATAACTTAATAAAATTCCCAATTGTGTTTTCTAAAGCCTTTTATTCATTTCTCCATTTCATTAGTACTAAAGAATAATTTTCTTTTGAAAATCAATCTATCTCAACCCAAAAAATTTTCCCTAATTCAAAACTATTCCCTTCTACCAGAAACTTAGCCATTATCTGACTTAATACAGGCATTCAAAAGATAAACCACACAACTCCCTTCTCTTATATTCAAGTCTTAACCCACAAGATATCATTCTTTATCAGAAATCATATCAATATATTTACCGTTTTCCCCACCGATAAATGCTCTTAGTTATACAATCAACACTTTCAACTATTTTTGCACTCCTGAGATTTTTAGCAAATCCAAGAGCTTTACGTGTATATTGTTCTACATGTGCAGCTCTTACAGCTTTTGTCTACACAGGCTTCATCACCACCATTCTATAGTCTGGCTGGCAGGTCTTCGTTGCCGTAAATAAATATGGTAAGTGGTCTCACCGTTTACAATTTGGCTGATACACCGGTCGTAGCTATTCAGTTTACAGATATCATTACTGACTTTACTCAGGCGTTCAGCTGCATTGTAGCTGTAGTACCGTTAGCAGTATAGCTCAGGCTGGTCTGCTGTTTGCCTTATCCCCATTTGATTAGCTGGTGAGGTTGTTGTACTGCCATTCTCCTACTTGCTGGACACTGCCGGTATGGTTGTCGATAGCATTATTGCTGTTATTCTTTATTTTATTCGAATAAATAAGGCTAACAGGTCGATTCCACCATCAATCCCGCAAATTGTTTCATTCTGCAATACTGCTTGCTGCTGCTCATTATCAGCATAACTCTAACTATTTTTTTGTAATTGCTTCAATAATGTTTTTGCTTCATAAATAAGATCTATAGTTGATGTTTTACTTTTAAGAACTTGCTTAAGTAATTTTTTTACCCTTCGATCTTCTTTTGCAGAAATATTATATAGTTTTGCTAATAACAAAGTAGCCCTATCACTACCATGCTTTTGTGCTTGCTTTAAATAAGCGAAATATAAATCTATTTTTTGAGTATCCCTATATAAAAAAGCCAAATTTATTAAACTATCAATACCACCTGAACGAATTGCTTTTTTGTACCAAAACATACTAATTTTATAATTTGCCTCAATACCTAAGCCATATTGGTATATTTTTCCTAAATAATCCATTGCTGTATAACTTTTATTTTCATAAGCTAATTTTCTAAATTGCTTACAGGCTTTTTTATAATTTTCTAAATTAAAATTTATTTCTGCACCAACCAGTTTCTCAAAAATTTTATTATTTAATTTTATTGGCTTGCCTAATCGTACATAAGTTTTAGCGATATTTCTCTTTAAATCAATATTTTTTAAAATATAGCGCGACTCTTCTAAAGCATACTCAGAAACATTCTCACTATTTAAAACCACATTAAGTAATTCTCTTACCCTTTTATGTTCTTTTTTACTTATATTGTACAATTTGGCCAAATCCAACGCAGCCTCATCCTCTCCCTCTTTTAACGCTTGGTATAAAATATATTTCGAAGCTTGTAAATTTCCCATCTGCCGATAAGTTACTGCAATATTGGATAAATAACTATTATCTTTTAAATTCGCATTTACTTCCCAGATTAATGCTTTATTTAGGTCTTGACGCAGAAACTCAGAATTACCACACATACGACCTATTTCCCACATACTAGAAGCCACCTTATTTCTGGCTAGCATATAGTTGATAGAAAATGATTTTTTATATTTTTTTTCAGTCTCAGCCTCTGAAGCAGTACTTTCAAGCTTACTTAACTTTTTTTCACTATAAATTTTCACAATAAACTCCTTTTATCTATTAAGCGTACCATACGCTGATTATAGCCGGATATTCCTGATGTGAATATTTACTAAAGCACACCAACAGTCACTACGATTGTGACAATACCTCCAATTATAGCAACACGTGGTTCCATTATTAAACATATCGCATCACCTGCAACTACGACAGTTGCACAATATAATCTTTGTTTAAAAAATTATTGCTACAGATTATTCATTATATATAATCAACTTTCAATATCCTTATTAAACAAAAATCCAAATTATTATGTAACTATCCTCTAAAAAGAGTATGACATAGTATAAAGACTGCCTATCAAAATCATTGTCATATCTAATTTTCACCATAAAGCTGATCTATTTTTTTATTGTATTCTATATAGTATTGTTTAAATTTTTCTTTATCCAATAATCTTTTATACAAATATGTTCGCCTATGAATACTAAATAAAATATCTTTTCTACTGTAATTACTTAATTCTTTATCTTTTAGTTTTATTTCCCAATCTTTCAAAGTAAATAATTGAATTTTTTCTTCATCAGACAACCTATTTAATTTTTTTATTAATGCAGCCTCTTTAAATTGGGAGATTAGCGTATAACGATAAATATCATTGCTATTTAGTTTATTTTTCTCTAAATCTATTTTAAATTTTTCATTTCTTAAAATTATAAATGCATGTCGAGCAATGCAGTAGCGATGCGGTTTTTGCCAGTCAACTGGTCGACCTAACTGTTTAAGATATTCTAGTGTTTTAATATACCATTCTTCTTTGTCCTTTTTATTCTTATTAACGGCTTCAATATAAAAATATGAATAAGCCTCAAAAGTATCCAACCTAAAAACTACAATAGTGATATACAGATTGTTTTTTTGATTGCCATCCTCTACATCAATAATAAAAGATTTAAAGAATTCATTCTCTCCTGTGCACAATCCTAATATATCCCAGTGACAATGACCTATTAAATTTTCACACATCAATCATTCCAATCTATAAAAAAATAAATCATTAAATTTGACAAAAAAATAAAAATTATTTTTTCTAAACTATTATTTATATAATACTACTATATAGTCAATCTGCTTGGCTACATTAAGTTATATATTTTGTAATTAATCAAATTATATAAAACTAATTCTTAAAATATTCTTATAAATTAATAACTATTTACTATAAATAGTTATTAATTTATATTTAAGATTTACCTTTAATTTTTCATTTAATAAAATCTCATCTTTATCTTTTTAGAAAAAGCATATTGATGAGATTTACTTTCTTAGCAATTTTTCAAAAAAACGAATAATTACAAAATTAGATTAAGACACCTTAATAACCTTCATCTTCCGTATACTCATTAACACAGACCCAGAATTAGATTTTTTAGTACTCAATCCCAATACGATAAACCATATATATCCAGATACAATAGTGGATTCCCTCCTACATAACCATAGGTATTTATTCCTCCCTCCAACCCTATCGGATCACTCTGGATATACCGCCCTGTCTTCGCATCGTAATCACGGAAGCAGTTATATGACAGGCCGGTCTCTGCATCGTAGTACTGTCCCGGAAACCGCAGGTTCATGGTGATCTGGTTGTTTGCGTCCAGTTCACTGTTGCCAAACGCATCGCTGTTGATTTTCCAGCTCTGTTCTCCAGTGCTGTTTATGGCCAATTGCGGGGTGCCCAGATGGTCACTTATCAGGTAGTGATAGCTGGCATTTTTCAGGTTCTGCCCTTCGCTCAGATTGGCCTGCCATAAGGGGCTGGTACCCCAGTCGCTGTCTGGCTTCCAGCCATACGCTACGCGCATTCTGCCATTCTGATCCAGTTCGGCCAGCAGGCCTTCGCTGCTGTAGATATAGTAGGTGGTCTCGCCGTTTACAGTTTTGCTGATACGCCGGCCAAACGGGTCGTATTGGTAGCAGGCTATTAGTAGTATAGGTCAGGCTGGTCTGTTCTTGTCCTACTCCCCATTTCATCAGTTGATTCTGCTGATTATATTGCCATTTTCCTGCCTGTCAGGCACTGCCGGTTCGGTTATCAATGACATCATAGCTTTAAGATTTGGCACGCTGCTCCGAGGTTTCCTGTTCTGGTTTTACCAGAGTTAAGCAATCCAGTCGGTCAACCTGCTAAACTTTTTCAACATCAGCTTTTGCCTATAGATAAATGATTTCTTGACAAAAATCTTTATCGATTATAAACACCTCTATTCTGAAACCTTTAGGATAATCTTTAAAACCTGAGACATTTTCCCGTTTCTTTTTTTCCTCAAGTGCTCTTTCTAAAGTGGAAAAAGTGCCGATTTTGAATTCTGATATGCCATTCTGTTTTGTTTCCTTAACATGAAATAAAGTATATACTTTGTTTTCAGTCATATTTAACACCATTTAAAATTTCTGTAATCTGATTATATAGTGACAAATCCATCACGCCACCAATCCGAATCTAAAGTAGTATCATAAATTTCTAGTCTTTTCAAATTACTTAGATAATAACTCTTTGAAAAAAATTTTTTCCTTTCCAAAGCTTTCTCATAAGTACTATAAAACCCTAATATTTGACCTATTTCAGTATCAAAATCTTCTGAATCAGGAGATTCTAATGCTATATCCTTATTACCATGATAAGAATAGGTTACATAACATACCTGAAATAATATTGTCATTATAAATATCCTTATTAAATTAAATTGATTTATATCTATAATAATACTTTTAATGTCTGAATTATATAACTCTTTTCAAGATTAAGTCTATTTGTAACCTCTCCATGCTTTTTTAATCCGACTAAACTCTGATCCTGAAACTTTTTCATCTTTTTTTAATTTTTTATTACCATATCTTTTTCTAATCAATTGATAGGCATATTCTTCAGGATTTTCTCCTTTATATAGTGGTTTTTCTCTAGCCCAGTCAGGAGTATCCTTAGCAGATTCTTTACCTGACTGATCAGGAATTCTTTTTTTAAATTCTCTTTTGCAATTAGAATCATTAGGATCACAATCTCCATTAGGTCAATTAGAACTAATATTTAGATCAATCTCTTTGTAACTATCCCCTAAAATAGTACAGCATAAAAGTAGAAAATTCTCTTTATTAACCCATTGAGGATTTAAGCATGAAAAAAATGACTGAACATCAAATCGTAGCTATTTTAAAAGAAGCCGAAGCCGGTATCCCCGTCAAAGAACTCTGCCGTAAATATGGCATCGGCAATTCAACTTTTTATAAATGGCGTGATAAATACGGTGGTATGGAAACGTCCGATATCAAACGTTTAAAGGAGCTAGAGGCTGAAAACCTTAAGCTTAAGCAGATGTTTGCTGAGCTCAGTTTAAAATCTCAGCTTCAGGAGGAAATCATAAAAAAGCTATAGTGCCTACTCAAACACGTAAAGCTTGGGCTGTACAACTGCAAGAAAGTCATTCTGTTACTATTGCCATGAGCTGCGCTATTGTTAGCTTAAGTCGCTGCGCTTACTATTATCAACCTAAATTACCGGATGATTCAGTGATTATGTCGGTACTAAGTGCTATTACCGATAAGCATTTACGCTGGGGCTTTCCTAAATGTTTTAATCGCATCAGAAAGCTCGGCTATAAATGGAATCATAAACGTGTGTATCGGGTGTATTGTGAATTAAAGCTTAATCTCAGGGTAAAGCGTAAACAACGCATTCCTCCACGAAGCCCAGAAAGGCTATCAGCACCCAATAAACAAGGTGAATGCTGGTCAATGGATTTTATGAGTGACAGCAGTCGCAATCAACAGCGTTTTAGAACCTTCAATGTGATAGATGACTTTAATCGTGAGGCGTTAGGCATTGATATTGCGGTTAGTTTACCTGCTGGCAGGATTACCCGTTACCTAGATAAACTGGCCGAATATCATGGCTA
>NZ_MEIO01000053.1 GCF_002777745.1 Snodgrassella alvi | reverse complement strand
AAAGATGCTTTTAGAATATTTTGATGAGCCAAGCTTATCGTTAATTGCAGAAGCTGTTAGTAATGAGGAGTTCGAATCAGCTTTAAAAATGATTGATGAATATGAGGCGTTTCTGCAAGGGCAAGAGGATTTAGCTGCACAAATGGCAGAAGATGTGGGTGGGGTTCTGCCTCCTCAGGCGTTTGAATTTTTTGAGCAACACGCGGATGAGCAAATGCGGATCGCCGCAAGGTTGGAAAAATTAAGACAAGCAATACCGCAAAATTAATTTAGTTCAAATACCCGCTAACCAGCGGGTTTTATTTTATCTCTCACAGACAATGCAAATTGAAAGGAGTTAATCATGATTGAAGTTACAAAAAAAGCAGAACCCGAAATCAAATATCCTGTAGGTAGAAAATCCAAGATAGATGGGTCGATTCTTATCTTTTGGAAAGAAGAGCGTGCTACTGTTGTTTTTCCCGGTGAAACCCGCCCCTCCGCTGGGTTTACATGTGGTGGATTAATCTCATGCATGGATGAAAACACGTGGGAACCTGTAGACATACATATTTCCGGATAACTTATCAATTCAAATGCATTCAATGAGTGCATTTGCGTGGATGAGTAGACAATGCCTGCTAATAGCTGGTTTTATTTTTGGAGATTGAAATGAGAACCACTCTAACTAAGAAACAAATTAATATCCAGAGAAGTTTTTTTGAAGATTGGATATTTCTCACGCCAGACATTTATATGAGTTATCCCTTCAGTGCTCGTTATCTTAATGAGGAGAAATACGATAACGAGGAAGTTCAATTCCTTTGGGAAGTTTGGTTAACGATTTATGAAGCTATGTATTTGAGTAATGAGACTAATGGTTATATTGATGTTAAGCAAGTATACGATACTTCTTTTGCTGCTATCCAATTCAATAATAGCAATAAACCATTAGAACCTTATGAAATAGACAATATGCTTAAGGTATGGGATGAAATGTATGACAAATATGTAAGATTGCCCTAGCCACGAACATTACCTTTATTGGAGTAAAGGACCACTGATGAATACATTCAAGTTAGAAAGTAAAAGATAACTATTTTAGGGAGATAGATGGTGATTAAACTACAGATAACTGCATTTATTGCGGTTTTTTTTATGACTGCTTCAATGATGATATTACCTGTACCTACTGAGACAGAGCAGCTACAGATGCAGCGCGAATATGTCGCCAAACAAATGCAACAAAAAGAGCGGTTAGCAGATTTAGAAGTTAAACGGATAGCTGATGCATATGCGCGGATGAGTGATGACGAACGGCTACGCGGTGATGCTGAGGTTTTATATTGAGAGGTCAGAAAAAATGTACATGTTTAAATTTGCAGAGGCTGTATCAACCATTCCCAAATGGACTGTTGTGGATGCTAATAGCTGCAACATGACAATTATATCCCCATTTGAGCTTGGCGATGGGGTGCGCCTTATGTTGGATATTTACAGTGGAAACGAATTATCTTTTGAGTTGACGGATGGTGCTCGAACTTCCATGTACGTCGCTGATAGAGAATTAGACCTAACAGAAGAATTAATACATGAATTAAATAATACGCACGGCATTAAATACGCGCAAGTTAAAGCCTGCGGTGAAATCATAGCGGAGCACAAGGATTTAAATCTATTGCACAAAGCCGTCGAGGACGCAGCAAAGTTGGCACGCGCTATGGTATTTAGGTGCCCCTAATTAAGGAGGTTTTAATATGACTAAGAATGAAGAATTAACATTAAAAGAAGACTCTTGGGAGATTGAACGCCGCGATGACGGTCGAATTCTGCTTTTTTCTCCATACGAGATTGTGGATGGTGAAAACTTTTGTCTTTTTCTTACTGTTAATGATGAGGAGTTCGAATTAACGGATGACAATTACGTCGCAATGACCTTGTCTCACCGTGGATGGAATATGCCAGAAGCAGTCATTGATAAGTTAAATAGTTTTGCATATGCCAATTATAACTATGCCCGAATAACTTCCAGTGGGGAAATTAGAGCATCAAGTAGCAATAGATGGGCGTTGTTAATAGCGATTCACGAAGCAAGACAATTGAAAACTATGATGGTATTTGACTATTACATTCGGGGTCGGAGGGATTGATGTCGGACACTTCTGCAAGATGGTTTGTAATTAGGCTTTCGCCTGATTTAGCTACTGGCGAGCTATTAAATATAGGCGTAGGGATTATTTATAACAAGCAGGTATTCACCAAAATAATACCTAATACAAAACCTTTTGAATTGTTGTACGGCGATCATGTCAAGGAAAACCTCAGCTTTTTGCTTGATTTATTAAAATCAAGCAGAGATAGCTTTTCAGCCCTTAAATCGATTTCTCCACATTTTTCTTTCAGTTCATTGAACTTTGTTGCTGGGGACAGTGTTGAGGGTATGCTTGATAGATTATATAAAAGTATGATCCGGATCGATAGAAATTTAAATAATTAAACAGCTAGTATCTAGTTCAAGGATATACAAATGAATAATGTAACTTACACGCCTGTAAAAGCAGGTATTCATGTTGTTGTCTTCCGTACAGTCATGAAGAAAGAAAAAAGTAACCGAGCAAATGACTTAGGTCGCGGTAAATGCAAATCTGTCAAAAAAAATATCGCAGAAAAAACATTGGATGGATGGGAAGCAGCTTACGCGTGGAGTAATCAGTTTTTGGTGTAGGTGTGTTCAGACCCGCCCAGCGCGCAGGTGGCGGGATTAATAACAGCGCGCAGCACATAGTTAGTCCTCCTTTACTTCCGTATGTGCCGACTGACCGCCGTAAGCGGTCGTTATTCAAAACAAATTATCGAGATTGAAATGATTAAATGCATATACTGTGGTAACAACGCGGAGCTGGTTACTGGGGAAAGAATTTACCCACACCGGCCAGATTTATACGCTCTTAGCTTTTGGCTGTGTGCCCCCTGCGATGCGTATGTAGGCTGTCATAAAAAAGGCGCAAATGTTCCCGCAATTGGGGAAAGTGATGGCACATTACCGTTAGGCAGTCTTGCTAATGCTGAGTTAAGAATGTGGCGACAAGCTGCGCATTCCGTACTAGATCCGATCTGGAAATCTAAACAGATGAGACGAAGAGATGTTTACAGAAAGCTGGCAAAGCACTTAGGTATACGCTATAGACTGTGCCATATTAGCTTGTTTGGCATTGATAGATGCCAAAAAGCTATTGAATTTTTAAAAAAAGAATTTCCGTCCAGCTAGTAGCTGGCGTTTTATTTTGGAGATGAATAATGACTAAAGAAACATACAAAATTTGGTGTGACTGGTTTGATGAGACACAAGATAAAATGTTTGTAGAAATCATAATAGATTATAGTCATCCTAATATAGTTGAGCGTATTGAGAAAACCGTAAAAAAAGCGCTTAAATATCCAGACTATGCAAATGATATAGCTTTTACCAACATTTTAAATTCCTTCTTGGGATTTATTGCAGAAGAATTTTGTGTAAATATCATACAAAAAAGAGACCTCAAACAATGCCTAAAGCATTTCTATGAAAAGTATAGTTTTAAGCTTGATAGCTCGGATGGAGTTACTCTCTGCAACTTTTCGACTATAGGACTTCCCTCTCGTATGGACTTTGAAGTAGTTATTAAAGACTGTGAAGCGAGTTCTTATATTGAGGATGATTTAGCTGACGTTATGAATAATGTTTACTGCCCAGATGGTGATTAATACTATGGAAACCGCAACACCACGTAAAACTACAATCATCACACTTCAAGAATTGGACGACAAAGATGCTTCTTCCCATGATATTTTTCTATTTAAAAAACTTTTCCCATCTGGTGAAGCAGATTATTGGGATGTTATCAGGAGGTGCATATTGATCAGGAATTTCACCCTAGGTGATAGCCTAATCGCGTGCATACTTACGCATATTGACTTTACTCTTGAACCTTTAGTAATTAATAAAGCACCTCAGGAGCCTGTATTTGTTTATCCCGGCAAAGTCATTGTTAATGGTGATTTGGATACAGCCGACAGGATTTTTGTTAAAAGGTTAGATGTAAAAGGAAAGCTTACCGTTCGTAGTGATAAGGATGGTAATTATGGCGGGATTTCGGGCGATGTAGAAGCTTATGAAATTGACCTCAGTGGAGATGGTGCGGACTACGGGGGAGTGATCTGGGGTAAAGCGACTGGCAAAAAAATTAATGTCACTAATCGCGGGATGATCTTCGGTGAAGCAAATAGCGATGAAATTAACGTATTCGACGGCTGTATCAAGGGCATTGCAACCTGCAAAGTACTTAATCTCAGTAAAAATGGCAGAGTTGATGAAATAAATGCCGAAGTAGTCAATAGACTATAACCTACCCACCTCTAAAACCGATAATTAACAACATGTCCAGCCTAGTGCTGGCTTTTTATTGGAGTTTAAAATGACAGGACGAAAATTATATACAGTATGGTACCGCGATGATTTTTACATTCAGATTGGTATTGATTGGGACTTCCCCGGTATTAAAGATCGGATTATTAGTATTGTTGATACCTTTTTTGCTGGCTATCCACATGACGGGGCTATTTCTGAGCGGGTTTTAGAGCATTTTTTGCAAATGGTTGCGGCAGACTTTTCTTCATACAAAATATCCCCGATGGATTTGGACGATATTATTTCATGGCAGTTTAGAAGACACAAGCTACGTCTAGATGGTAAAGAGGGAATTACACTTTGCAAATTTAAAATCCCTAAATGGCCTGAGTATTTTGATTTTAAAATAAAAAATATAGAAGACTGCAAGGATTCATTTTCCCCAGATAACCGTATTAACAAAGATATATATGGATGCTGATTCTATAGAATTCTCTTATACATAATCTGCCAGCTATTAGCTGGTTTTTTATTGGAGCTTGAAAATGAGTAATGAAACTTTAGAAATTAAATATTTTCAGATTGGCGATGAACTAATCATCCCTGCTTATGACATAGATAGCGTAAGAAAATATCTTGAAAAGCTTATAAAGGGCGGTTGGGCAAAAGAGCATCTAGAAGATATAGATGATGGTAACTATAAACTAGTTAGTCCAGATTTTGAATTTGAAGACGAGGATGGCAATAAGCATAAGTTGTCTGAATGGTTTTCACGGGACGGAACAGGACAAATTATCCCCGAGCAAGTGCTTGAATTAGACTTCTAGTGACTAGATAAACAACAAGCCGCTTTTATGCGGCTTTAGGATAACTCGTTAAAGTAAGTTGTTAATGGGTCTCGTGGTTTTGTAGTCCCTGCCGAAGATTATGTATAGCCTGCATTTGCAGGCTTTTTATTGGCCACAAAGACAGATAACATGAAAACTAAATTGATTATAGCTGCTACTGCGGCTTTTTTTATTGCTGGTTGTGATTCCGCAGAAGAGCGGAACGCCAGATTAGCAGAACGGGCTAGTAAACGTATTATAGAAACACAGATTGTGTTACATGATGGGCGCAAAATCGCCTGCATTGTTTACAACGAACAGCTTTACGAAAGTAATAACCAAGAAAAAGCCTCAGGCCTATCCTGCGACTGGCATAACACATCGCAACCTAAATAACCCTAAGCAAACGTAACAACACACACACCGGCAATCAGCCGGTTTTTTATTAATAGGACGACAAAATGCAACCACGATTACTTAGAGTTGCGCAAGCGGCCGCTTATTGTGGCTGTAGCATTAATCACTTTAAGGCTCATATTGCGCCATATATACCAGCACAAAACTGGTTATTTGAAAATGGATCTGTTTATGACAAGCACGACATAGACAAGTTTATAGAAGATAAAAAAACTGAAAACCTTGCCGAAAACGTTAAAAAGAATAAGAATACATCACGTGGCAAGCGGCTTTGTTTAAAGAAAGGAAGTAATTTATGGCCGCAAACGGATTGTCAGGACTTACACTCCGCAACGGAATCTGGCACATTAACAAACAGTATCGAGGCAAAACAATTCGCCGCAGCACTTACACAAGTAAGAGGAAAGAGGCGGAAGCTGTCTTAATACAGCTTATGGCTGAAATTGATAGGGCAAAAGACTTTAAAGAACGCCCTGTTTATACTTGGCGGAAAGCAGCAACTAAATATCTTCTTGAATGCAAAGATAAGCCAAGTATAGACTTATTAGCCTTGCAGCTCAAATATCTGGATGGTTTTATAGGAGATTTACCATTAACACAAATACATGATGGAACCTTGCAACCTTTTATACAGCACCGAAAAACAATCGGATTTAGTAGGCAGGCAAAAAATGGGGTAAAAAATAGGACGATTAATATTGCCCTTAATTATGTAATCGCAATACTAAATTGTGCCGCAAGGTCGTGGCGCGATGAAAATGGATTAACTTGGCTAGAAACTGTACCAAAGATTACAAAACTGGATGAGAAAAAGCAACAGCGCCCACCTTATCCACTATCGTGGCTTGAGCAGCGAATTTTCTTTAAGGAACTGAAGGGACGTTTACTAAATATGGCTATTTTCAAGGTTAATACAGGAACCCGCGAACAGGAAGTATGCAAGCTTAATTGGCAATGGGAGGTTAAAGTGCCTGAACTTGATACCAGTATTTTTATAATACCGGCTGATTTTGGCGGCCGCACCGGCAGAGGTGGTGTAAAAAATACTGACGAAAGGATAGTTGTACTCAATGACGCTGCCAAACAAATTATAGAAGCCCAACGCGGCTTGCATCCTCAATACGTATTTCCATGTAACGGGAAGGCAGTTGGCGAAATGTTAAATAGCGCATGGAAGAATGCTAGGAGGCGTGCAGCAAATGAATATGAGCGAATAACCGGAGCGCCAGCCAATAAGGGCTTTAAAAATTTGAGAGTTCACGATCTCAAGCACACTTTTGGCCATCGACTAAGAGCTGCAGGTGTATATGAGGAGGATAGAAAAGATTTGATGGGGCATAAATCCGACACAAGTGTAACTACACACTACTCAGCACCAGCGCTTGAACGCATGATTGAGTTGGCAAATAAAGTATTGGAAACTGATCCTCAGCAAAGGAAATCCCTCACCATTATAAGGAAGAAAGCAGCATGACTCGCACAAAACCCGCACAATAGATTTAGCAAATAAAAAATTAGACGCCCGCTAGTACATAATTATCTTTACCAATCAATATTTTATTTGGTGGAGGTAAGCGGGATCGAACCGCTGACCTCTTGCATGCCATGCAAGCGCTCTACCAACTGAGCTATACCCCCAACTGCTTTCAGCTAATTATTGCTGAACAGGCTGCGCATTTTACCTGAACTACTGAATTTTGCAAGCCCTGATTTAATCTCTAACAATGCGAGTACAAATATGGCTATTAACCGGCAAAATTTTTTTTGCCGGTTATCTATTTCAGCTCTTCCATAAGCATGGATTAGTAACAAGAGTAGTCGCACCTGACAATTAAATTTATACTTGCAAGCTGATTCAGATTATTCATGCTAAGACAGGAACACTTCTATGCGGCGCAGACAACGACAGGCTGTACTTCTGCTATTTACAGGCTTACTGATATTTGCGCTGGTGTGGGTAACACTCTTATTTTTACCTAAAAGTAATGCGGGCTATCGTTTAAAAGTGCCAGCAGGCTATGGCATCAGCGGAGTAAGCCGTACTCTAGCTGCTAACGATGTAATTTATAGCCGCTGGGTGTTTGTCGGCACCGCACATATTCTGGGTATGGGGGATAAAATCCACCGGGGTAATTATCGCCTGCCGCACTCAGTTTCAAGCTGGCAGATTTTGCAAAGGCTGCGTACCGGAAAACCAGACAGCATTACCGTACAAATCATTGAAGGCAGCACATTCGCGCAGATGCGCAAAATTATCGATAACACACCTGATATTGAGCATACAACGCGTAGCTGGCCAGCCAGCAAACTGTTACAGCAACTGGGTGCCGATAGCAATTATACACAGGCAGAAGGTCTTTTTTTTCCGGCTACTTATGATATCAGCTCAGACAGCAGCGATTTATCCCTGTATAAACAGGCTTATAACACCATGCAAAAACATTTGCAGGCTGCATGGAAAGAGCGGCACAGCGAATTACCTTACCAATCTGCCTACGAATTACTGATTATGGCCAGCCTTATTGAAAAAGAAACCGGCCATGCTGAAGACAGAAGCAATGTAGCAGCAGTGTTTGTCAATCGGCTTAATCGGCATATGCGTTTACAAACCGATCCCAGTGTAATTTATGGCATGGGCAACCGTTATAAAGGTAAAATCAGCAAGGCCGATTTACGCCGTGATACACCGTACAATACTTATACCCGCGCAGGCCTGCCGCCGAGTCCCATTGCACTACCGGGCAAAGCAGCACTGGAAGCAGCTGCTCATCCGGCCAGTAACGATTATCTGTATTTTGTGGCGCGTAACGATGGCACTGGCCGCAGCCAGTTCAGTCACAACCTGAATGAACACAATGCTGCGGTTCGCCAATATATTCTGAAAAAACGCTAATCGGATTTGTATAGATGAAAGCAAAATTTATTACACTGGATGGAATTGATGGTGCCGGCAAATCAACCAATCTCAATACCATACGCAGCTGGTTTGAAAAACACCAATTGCCAGTACTTTTTACCCGTGAACCAGGTGGCACTGCCATTGGCGAAGCTTTGCGCAAGCTGCTGCTTGATCCGCTCACCCGCGCCAACGCCCGCACCGAAACCCTGATGATATTTGCTGCACGTCAGCAACATCTGGATGAAGTAATCAAACCAGCATTGGCCCAAGGTATACATGTAGTAAGTGACCGTTTTACCGATGCCACATTTGCCTATCAGGGCGGTGGCCGTGGTCTGCCGCTAGCCGATATAGCTATTTTGGAAAACTGGGTACAGCAAGGCTTGCAACCCGATTTAACTTTACTGCTAGATGTACCACTAGCTATAGCACAGCAACGACTAAGTCAGAACAACAACCCCGATCGTTTTGAGCAGCTTGATACAGCATTTTTTGAGAACACGCGTACAGTTTATCTGGATCGTGCCGCCATTGCACCACAACGCTACACCATTATTGACAGCAGTTTAGATCTTAATGAAGTAGCGCAGCAGATTAATCAGGCTCTAGCACAACAGTTTGGATTAAATTCATGATTTATCCATGGCTCGAACCTGTCTGGCAACAAATTGCCCGACATTGGCAGCAACAACCACATGCATGGCTGCTTTACGGCCATCCAGGAATTGGTAAACTCGAATTTGCCGAATATCTGGCACAAGCACTGCTATGCGAATCGCCACATACCAATCATCAGCCTTGTGGTGCGTGTACGTCCTGCCATTTATACAGCCAGCACAGCCATCCAGATTTCTTATTAGTAACGCCAGAAGAAACTGACAGCGAAGGCGGCGAGCGCAGACAGGCACTAATTAAAGTAGAAACCATACGCAATGTACTGGATTTTGCTCATCTGAGTGCCCATCGCGGAGGCAAACGCATTGCCCTGATTTATCCAGCCGAAAGCATGAATACTCAGGCCGCCAATGCCTTGCTGAAAATTCTGGAAGAACCACCCACAGGCATGGTTTTTATACTGGTGAGCCATCAGAAAGACCGCCTGTTACCAACGATTAAAAGCCGTTGCCGTCAGGTAGCTTTAACCATGCCAGCACACACACAGGCACTGGCCTATGTGCAGCAACAGCATGGCGATAAAGCGGCTGACCTGCTTGCCTTTCACGGAGGAGCCCCCCTGTTTGCTGATAACGACAGCCATATCCAGCTACGCAACGAACTTATTCCCCTACTGGTTAAGCCTCGTTTGATTGCGCTTATGGATTATGCCACTGCATTTGACAAACAAAAACTGGCACTGTCCACCTTTCTGGACTGGCTGGCTAAATGGTTACTTGATATGTCACTGGCACAGCAACACATGAGTGCCATATATTATCCGGCATGGCAAAATGCATTAAACGAGATTACTAGGCTAATCGACCCATTGTCTCTGTTTGCCCTAATCGACAGAGTAAATGCACTAGCCCCTTACGGTAAACATACCCTCAATGTTAAAATGCAGCTAGAAGATTTATTAATAGACTATCTTAATGTGTGGCAGCACAAAAACACAAAATCATGAAGGCAACTTATGGCTGAAGCTCCAACCAATTTACCGGGCAAAATGCTCAACCTAACCATCCCCGACAAACCAGAACTATACCGCAGTTACATGGCCTTTCTAGAATATGGTGGTCTGTTTGCGCCCACAACCGACAGCTTCCAAATGGGAGAAGAGGTATTACTGGCCATTACTCTGCCGGTATTCAACGAAGCTAAATATCTGCGTACCAAAGTAGTATGGATTAACACTGCACCTACCTCTACCGGTCAGCCACAAGGAATCGGACTGGCATTTTGTAAAGATGAAGACAGCTTTGTGGTAAAACAGGCTATTGAAGATATTTTACCCGGATTGCTGCTGAGCGAACGCAGTACCTATACCCTATAATCATGCTTATCGATTCACACTGCCATTTAAACATGCCTGAGCTGGCGGCCAGACTACCACAGATACTGGAAAATATGGCTCAGGCGGATATACAACAGGCTATTGCCATCAGCGTAGACAAAACCAGCGCCGCCGAAGTTCTGGCGCTGGCAGAGCAGCATAGCAATCTGTTTGCCAGTGTTGGTGTTCATCCTGAAGACCAGAACTCAGCAGAAATGAATCTGGACGAACTGATTGCCGCCGCCCAGCATCCCAAGGTAGTGGGTATCGGAGAAACCGGCCTCGACTATCACTGGTGCAGCGGCGACCTAACCTGGCAGCATGCACGCTTCAGTACCCATATTCAAGCCTCCAATCATACTGGTCTGCCTCTGATAATCCATACCCGTGATGCTGGCGCTGATACTTTACGTCTGCTACGTGAAAACCATGCTCAGCAAGGCGTAATTCACTGCTTCACCGAAGATACAGCCTTTGCCAAAGCAGTACTGGATTTGGGCTTTTACATCTCCTTTTCAGGCATCGTAACCTTCAAAAATGCCCAACAGATACAGGAAGCATGCCGTTATGTTCCCCTGGACCGGATACTGGTGGAAACCGATGCTCCTTATCTGGCTCCCGTACCTAAACGCGGCAAACCCAATGAACCGGCTTATGTACGCTACACTGCCGAATTTGTAGCACAGCTACGTGGTGACAGCTTAGCCACAATTGAAGAGGCCACTACTGCCAATACCTATCGTCTCTTCAACAAACTTCCGCTGCTTAATAACTAGGCCATGACCAAGCTCACTCTTACAGTACTTGGCTGTGGCAGCTCTTCTGGCACACCTGTCATTGCATGTGACTGCCCCACCTGCACCAGCAACGATCCGAAAAACCGGCGTACCCGTTGCAGTGCCCATATACAGATTGGTGAACAGCACTGGCAAATCGACACTGGCACCGATTTTTATCATCAGGCCTTACAGCACAAACTCCAACGCATTGATGGCATACTTTACACCCATCCTCATGCCGACCACCTTAATGGCATTGACGACTTGCGCGCATTTTGCTACAAACAACAGGCAGCCATTCCCATTTACGGCCATCATGATACATTGGCTAATATTTGCAATCGTTTCGATTACGCCTTTCTGGAACAGAACAGGCACTGGAACCGGCCAGTACTTCGTGCACATGAGCTGCCACTGAATCAGGGACAAAATAGTGTTCTCAATATTAATAACGTACCTGTATGGCAATTTGGCGTACCACACGGTAGCTGGACAACCAGTGCTTTTCGCATTGGCAATATCGCCTGGTTTACCGACCTTAATCACATCGAAGAATCCATATTCCCGCATTTACAAGGATTGGATTACCTGTTTCTGGATTGTCTGATGGATACTCCTTACCCGAGCCACCTCAGCACCGAACAGGCCTTTGCCTACGCAGAACGAATCAGTGCCAAACAAACCTACTTTATCCACATGACCCATGCTCAGGAATACCATAATCTGAAACAGCGTTGCCCCAAAAACTGTGCTCCTGCCTATGATGGATTAATCGTACATAGCAGCTATTAGCAATTTTTTACCGGTACAATTAGCCTGAATTTTTATATGGCGAAACTTTATCGGCAAGGGAAATAACGCAGTGATTTGGTCAAAGAATATGATCTGACACCATCTGCTTTAGACCGCTGGATAAATCAATCTAGTAAAAGTGGTTCATTTAAGTCTAAAGATAATCGTACTCCAGAGCAAAATGAATTGATTGCCTTACGCAACGAGCTTAAACAGCTGCGTAAGGAAATAATATCCTATTTATCAAATGTTTATTTTGAAAATATTAGTATTGAATCTCATTTTGATAGAAAAACTAATTTAATTATTTCAGAACATTTTTTTTAAATTCTATTAAAGAAGATACTATATACAGAATTAGAAGTTTATTTTCCGATAAAAAATTTATTTAATCTAAAATTCAATCCCGAATCGAAGATTATTATTTGTTTCAACAAACGCCGAAATAAGAACCAGTAATTGCCTTTACCAGCGTACCAAAGAGAATTGAATTATATATTCACAGATTTAGATAAAGGTTCAATTCCTGAATACTAATTATTAAAAATTTAATTAAACAACAATTTAAATTATAATTTACTATAGTTTCATATTGACACTATTAAGTATATATCACTTCTAAAATTTTATCTTAATTTAAAATGATCTTGTCACTTGATACATGAAATTCTGTAAAACTTCTGCACTCATCCCCAGCGCACGTACACATAAAGCGCAATCAGCAGCCTGTGTAATGCCCCACAGATACTGATTATTTTCCAGCGGCCAGTCTGGCAGTAAAGCGGTATATACATGATTAACCAGTTGCTGCATCTCTGCTTTACTGGCTGCGGTGTTGATGTAGTAAAGACAGGCCTGATGGGTATACTGTTCCATCTGTCCCAATACATTGAGTGGCTGCTGTTGTGGCTGCCAGAAAATATTATCACTTAGCAGTGGTTGTTGCTGGTAATCGATATTAATCCGTGATGACAGGTAGCGAAAATCCCAGCTTTCCCGATTGAGAACACGGCCGCAGACGATGATTTCACCCAATATTAGCTGGCAGTTGTCTGCCAGACTAATATGTATGCTTTGGGTTAAGGCAGCATCGCGGTGCAGTACAAGTGGATGGGGTAGATAACACAGTCTGCTGTGCTCGTGCAGATAAATACGGGTATGCTGTTGCGCTTCGGTCGCTACAGGCATAGATTGTACGCGGGTGAATGCCTGCGTAAATAAATACAACTGGGTTTGCTGCGCCAGCTCAATCTGTATATCTATCCGGTCTCCGGCCAGTAAACCCGGTGATGAACTCATCTGGATGGCCGGCAGTGCCTGCGGCCACACTGGTGTCGCCATCCGCGGTAAGGTGAGGATTTTCAGTGGTGGCGTATAAAAACAGTTGCCAAATGTAGTCTGCCCATACTGATTTAGCTGGGTGGAGAGATGTAAACGGCTGTCCATTAACGTATTAAACCAGCGGGTTCAGCCACTTTCTCCAGTAAAGCGTATTTTTTAATCCAGTCTATTACTGTGGTGATACCTTCTTCTGCCATCAGGTTGGTAAATACGAATGGCTGCCCTTTACGCATACGCTGCGCATCGTGTTGCATTATTTCAAGACTGGCACCAACATATGGGGCTAAATCAGTTTTATTAATCACCAGTAAATCCGAACGGGTAATTCCCGGCCCGCCTTTGCGCGGAATTTTTTCGCCCTGTGCCACATCTATCACAAACAGGGTTACATCGGCTAAATCAGGACTGAAGGTAGCGGAAAGGTTATCGCCACCACTTTCGATAAACACTATCTGGATATCTGGAAAACGGGCAGCCATTTCGTCTACCGCTTCCAAATTCATGCTGGCATCCTCACGAATGGCAGTATGCGGACAACCACCGGTTTCGACACCCATAATCCGTTCTGATGGCAGTAAGCTGTTTTTGGTTAGAAACTCGGCATCTTCCTGTGTGTAAATGTCGTTGGTTATTACCGCAATGCTGTATTGCTCAGCCATATGGCGGGTAAGTTTTTCAATCAGGGCGGTTTTTCCTGAACCTACTGGGCCAGCAACGCCGATTTTAATGTATTGACGCATGGTATTTCCCCTGCCTTTAGTGCGCTTGTATTGATTAATGCAGCTTTTCGTTATTTATTGTGCCGCTAACAGTTTGCTCAGATTGTTCGCCGCTTACAGACAGGCAGTCCAATTGCCAAGCCAGTCCTGTCTATAATAAATTTATTAGCTTCATCTTTTCAGGCAGTAAAAAGCATGCTGAAACCAATCAAACCAATCAGGCTACCGGTAAGACGCAATACCCACTGGTGCCTGCTCATAACGGAGCCGAGCGCAAAACCGGCTACATGTAAAGCTGCTGTTGCCATAACAAAACCGCAGGCATAGCTTAATATGCCATGTGAATCCATCTCTGCACCATGCGCTACGCCATGAAACAGGGCAAACAGGCCAACCAGAAACATAGCTGCACTAGCCGGTACTTTTTTCAGCCAAGCGGCTGCCAATCCCAGCACCAGCACAGAAGCAGCAATCCCCTGCTCCAGCATCGGTATCTGTATACCCTGTGCGCCCAGTACAAAACCTGCAATCATCACGCCGACAAAGGTAGAGGGAATCAGCCAGCGGGCTTTACCCTGAAAGGTAGCTGCCCATAAACCTACTGCCACCATGGCCAGCATATGATCCCAGCCACTGAGCGGATGATGTACACCTGCCAGCCATCCCTCGGTAATGTGGCCGGGATGGGCAAATGCCAGTACGGGGCTTAACAGGAACAAGGCAAATATTTTTTTCATGATTTTCTCCATTATTGATAAATCTAACTCATATACAGGCGGGTATATAAACGTTCATGCTGCATTGCCCGAATGTCTGTGGCCAGTGTGGTAGCACTCAGCTGCTGTAATTGTGGTTGCATACTGGCTTTTACTGCATGTGCAATTGCTGCATGTAGCTCAATTAATATTTCTTGTCCGGCTATCTGGCTTAACGGTACCAGCTTAACACCATTGGTAATCAAGCCTACCACTGCGTTGTAATAAAATGCCTGTAGTGTGGCAGCTTTATCCAGTTGCATAACAGCAGCAAGTAATCCAAACACCAGTGGATAAAATCCGCGCACCTGTCGTGCAGCCAGTGCAGTTTGATAAGAAGTTACAATCGCTGAATTGGTATGCGCCGCAAAAATCTTCAGCAGGCGTACGCCCAGTTTATAACTGCTTTCCCGTAACTCACGCGCTACTTTTGCCGCACCTATCTGTTTGTCCAGCAATACTAGTGCATCCAGATTTTGTTCGGTGCTGGCACTAAAAGCCAGTGACACATAAGCACCATCATTATGCAACCAGTTTTGCTGCAACTGGGTATACACAAACGATTTCAGTGTGGCAGCATCATGAATAACGCTCTGCTGGACAAAAGTTTCCAGCCCTCCGGAATGGTTAAAGCCACCAATAGGTAGTGTAGGATCAGCCAGTTGCAGCAATAATCCTGTACGTGTCAGTGTTTCGATATCAAGCTGTTGTTCTGAACTGGACATATGATATGTTGCCAATTTCAATGATGATGCGCGCTAACGCCATGTTTGTGGCTATGAGCATGGCTGTGACCACCGCCAACACCTGGTGCTGAATTAGCGCGCAATTGTTCACTTAAACGCCGCTGCTGACGCTCTGGTGCAAAGCCAGCCGCCTGTAACCATTCAAACAAGGGTTTATCAAACGGTAGCAGTAATTCGTTTCCATCCAGAAATAATGGTGTATGCTTGTTACCGATTTCATAACAGGCACGCGCCATTTCCCGCAAGGTTGGCGGCGCCAGCACCATTACTTCACTTGGTTCAATCTGCACCACAATTGCCAACTGCTTGTCCAGATAAACCACATCATCATGGTGCAGGCGCTGCCCTTCTCTCAGCAGACGAAAAGCAATTTCACGTCCGCCTGTCGTCGTCGTACGGATAATGCGCCGGTCTGCTTCAAACCATTGCAGGCTAACGGTATCCAGCTTCTGAGTAGTAATCTGCTGCTTTTCTTTAAGCGTTTGCAGATTGCCGAGGATGGTTTGGATGATTAGATTCATTTTGGATTTTAGCAATTTGAATAAAATATTTTAAAAGGCAAACACAGATAATAAATAACCAACTAAATTCACCTAGTATAAAAAACATTCCTTTAAATACTTCTAATTTAAAATCTTCGTGGGATGGATTAATTAATAGCCAAAGCATTATATCTATGATCAGAGATGTACCCAGAGCAAAATATCCAAATATAATAGCTACTGTACGTTGGGTGATGCGACTATCAACATAAAAATACCAGTCAGCAAAATTTCTTTTACTGCGTAACCGCAGATAACATACCGAAATAATAAACCAGATGAATACCGATATCATGATGTAATTAAATGAATATATACCCTGACTGGCAGTATGCCATCTTTCGAAAAACAAATCCGAATCACTAAAAAAATGTACGCCATCTTTGGTTTGCTCAAATGAATTTGAAACGAAAAATCCCGTTGTTAAAACACATGACAGCAGTAACATATTTTTTAATTCGTCAATAACTAGAAAAATAAAGTCTTTGATACATTTAATATATTTCATATATATGCAACCACGAATTGTTTTAATCAAAACAAAAAATACCGCTGTGCCAGTGCCACTTTTTCAGCCGGTTCACAGGTAATATGCTCACCATTCACCCGTACTTCATAGGTTTCCGGATTGACACTGATTTCCGGCATGGCATTGTTGTGAATCAGATCTTTTTTGCCAACTGAACGACAATTATGTACGGGCAAAGTTTGTTTACATAAGCCATATTGGCTGCGGATATCATTATCCACACCAGCCTGTGATACAAACAAGACAGCGGTATCCTGCACAGCACGGCCAAGTGCGCCAAACATGGGGCGATAGATAACAGGCTGAGGCGTGGGGATAGAGGCATTCGGATCGCCCATGCGTGCATAGCTGATGGTACCGCCCTTAATGATAATTTCCGGCTTTACGCCGAAAAAGGCAGGTTTCCACAATACTAAATCAGCAATTTTACCTGCTTCAATTGAACCGACATATTCACTGATGCCCTGAGCAATAGCCGGATTGATGGTGTATTTGGCCAGATAACGCTTGATGCGGAAGTTATCGTTAGCACCGGTTTCTTCAGCCAGACGACCACGCTGCTGTTTCATTTTGTCTGCGGTTTGCCATGTTCGTATAATCACTTCAGCTACTCTGCCCATCGCCTGTGAGTCTGAACTCATAATTGAGAACACGCCCATATCATGCAGAATATCTTCGGCAGCAATAGTTTCTGGACGGATACGCGAATCGGCAAAAGCCACATCTTCGGGAACGCTTTTATCCAGATGATGACATACCATTAACATATCCAGATGCTCGTCTATGGTATTGACGGTAAACGGACGGGTGGGATTGGTAGAAGCCGGCAATACATTCGGATACATCGCAGCTTTGATAATATCTGGAGCATGACCACCCCCAGCACCTTCGGTATGAAAGGTATGGATTACCCGTCCGTTAATGGCGTGCATGGTATCTTCCAGAAAACCACTTTCATTCAAGGTATCGGTATGAATCGCTACCTGCACGTCCATTTCATCCGCAACTTGCAGTGAAGCATCGATTACGGCAGCCGTTGCCCCCCAGTCTTCGTGGATTTTCAGCCCTAGTGCACCGGCAGCTATCTGCTCACGCAATGGTTCCAGAGTAGCGCAGTTGCCTTTACCAAAGAAGCCAAGATTAACCGGCGCCTGTTCGGCAGCCTGCAACATTTTCTGAATATGCCACGCACCCGGGGTTACTGTGGTGGCATTGGTACCGTCGGCCGGTCCTGTACCACCTCCGATCATGGTGGTAATACCGGATTCAATGGCATGGGTAATCTGCTGTGGTGAGATAAAGTGAATATGGGTATCAATACCACCCGCAGTGGCAATCAGATTGGCGCCATTATGGACTTCGGTAGCGGCTCCGATAATCATATTCGGGCTCACACCATCCATGGTATCGGGATTTCCTGCCTGACCAACAGCTACTATTTTACCATCGCGAATGCCAATATCGGCTTTTACTATTCCCCAGTAATCCAGTATCAGCACATTAGTGATAACCATATCGAGTACATTTTTATTGCTGCGTGGTGCTGTAGCTGATTGTGCCATACCATCACGAATAGATTTGCCACCCCCAAATTTGCCTTCATCACCATAGGTAAGTAAATCGCGTTCAACTTCAGCAAAAAGCTCGGTATCACCTAAACGTACTTTATCACCCACAGTTGGCCCATAGGTAGCAACATATTGCTGGCGGGAAATTTTCAGACTCATGACCAGATTCTCTATCTAAATAATTTGTAGCAATTGGAAATGTTTGATTATTAACTTTTAATCAGGTTTTTATATCAAAACTTTATATTTAGAAAAGCAGATAAATCATTTATTACTTACACTGCCATTGATAGCATTATGAAAGCCAAATACTTTTTTATAACCACCAAATTCAGTTAATTCTACTGTTTTGGCCTCACCGGGCTCAAAACGAATAGCATTACCTGATGGAACATTCAAACGCATGCCACATGTCTGCGCCCGTTCAAATTCAAGCGCGGCATTGGTTTCATAAAAATGATAGTGCGAACCCACCTGTATCGGGCGATCACCACGGTTAACCACGGTAATGGTGAGGGTACGGCGGTTCTGATTGGCAATGATGTCATCTGCGGCCAGTATATATTCTCCCGGAATCATACCGTTTCTCCTGAATAGGTATGGTGCGAATATTATTTGCTGTTAAATAATCATTTCGCCCATAGCGAATGTTTACAGTAACTGAATCATGCTTTAGCGGATAGGCTGGTGTACGGTAACCAGTTTAGTGCCGTCGGGAAAAGTGGCCTCAATTTGCACTTCATGCACCATTTCGGCTACACCTTCCATGACATCAGCAGTGGTTAATAATGTAGCGCCATACTGCATTAATTCGGCTACACTCATACCATCCCGCGCCGCTTCCTGTAGCTGGCTGCTGATATAAGCGATGGCTTCTGGATAGTTCAGTTTCACTCCCCGAGCACGCCGTCTGGCAGCCAGTTCTCCCGCAACAAACAGCATTAATTTTTCCTGCTCACGACTGGTTAAATGCATAACTTTCTCTATAAATAGTCAATTAATGAATTACACTACTGCGCCTGATAATCTAAACTACTTTATACAAAGCTATTTTTCTTTAAAATATTTATAAATTCTGTGAATAATAAGTAATACAAAAATAATTGTGAAAATCTTGCCAATCATTCTGCCTTGCTGGTAAGCAGTACTGTTTTCATCTACTACAGCAAAAGCATTAGTCATGGTAAAAGCAAATACAGATAGTACCCACAAAAACTGTTTAATATATGTCATGGCTTCAAACTAATCGTATAAAGGGAAATTCAATTTTTAAAACCCTTGTGTAAATCAGATATGACTGAAATTTAATAAGTTTATAAAATATCATAAACTTAATATAGTTAGTTTGTATAGCAAAATCTAAAGTTTTTTTTACATAAAAAGTGCCTGTTCTTTGGTTGGAAAACCAAAGAACAGGCACTTTTAGATTAATCAACCTCTAGTATTAGCTGATTTAGTTTATTTATATCACACCCTGGGCTTTAATCCGTGGCTTACTATCCAGTTTATTCAGGGCAGACAGATAAGCTTTAGCACTGGCGACAATAATATCGGTATCGGCACCCTGCCCGCTCGCTAAATGACCTTCGCGTGATAAACGCACGGTAACTTCGCCCTGACTTTCAGTACCGGCTGTGATGGCATTAACAGAATATAATTGCAAATCTGCACTGCTGCACGCTTCAGACTCAATGGCTTTGAATACCGCGTCAACCGGACCCGAACCATGTCCGCAGGCTCGTTTTTCGTTACCGTCCAGATTAAAGACGATTTCTGCCACTGGTTCTTCACCAGTTTCACTGCGAATACTCAGTGATACGTATTTATAGCGGTCGGGAGCACGGTTCACCAGTTCATCAGAAACCAGCGCATGCAAATCTTCATCAAAAATTTCACGTTTCTTGTCTGCCAGCTCTTTAAAGCGGGCAAAAGCAGCATTGAGCGTTTCTTCACTATCAAGCTCAATGCCCAGTTCTTGTAATTTAGTGCGGAAAGCATTACGACCGGAAAGCTTACCCAGAGTTAAACGGTTGGTACTCCAGCCAACCGATTCAGCAGACATAATTTCATAGGTTTCACGGCATTTCAGTACACCATCCTGATGAATACCGGATTCATGCGCAAATGCATTAGCCCCAACAATGGCCTTATTCGGCTGTATCGGATAGCCGGTAACAGTAGAAATCATCTTCGAGGTTGGCACAATCTGCGTAGTATCAATATTGGTTTCCAGCCCAAAAATATCGTGGCGGGTTTTCAATGCCATAACCACTTCTTCCAGACTGGCATTACCTGCCCGCTCACCCAGACCATTGATGGTACATTCCACTTGCCGTGCACCGCCGCTTACTGCGGCCAGTGAGTTGCCAACGGCCAGCCCCAGATCATTGTGGCAATGTGCCGACCAGATGACTTTATCGCTACCCGGTGTTTTCTGAATCAGTTCACGGAAGAATGCTTCCGTTTGAAATGGAATGGCATAACCCACTGTATCAGGAATATTGATAGTAGTGGCACCGGCTTCAATCACCGCCTGACAGATTTCAGCAAGAAAATTGATATCACTGCGCAGTGCATCTTCACAGGAAAACTCTACATCATCAGTATATTCACGTGCAATTTTCACTGCTTTAACCGCAGTTTCCTTAACTTGCTGCGGTTTCATGCGCAATTTATGTTCCATATGCAATGGGCTGGTAGCAATAAAGGTATGAATACGTTTGCGTTTAGCCGGTGCAACTGCTTCGCCGGCCTTACGTACATCGCGCTCATTGGCACGTGACAATGAGCATACAGTAGCATTCTGGATAATTTCTGCAATACTGTGAATAGCATCAAAATCCCCCGGACTGGCCGCAGCAAAACCAGCTTCTATCACATCCACGCCCAATTTCTCTAGCTGGCGGGCAATACGGATTTTTTCTTCTTTAGTCATAGCAGCCCCCGGCGATTGTTCCCCATCGCGCAGAGTAGTATCGAATATGATGACTCGATTATTAGTATTGGTCATTCTTGGTCTCTCCAGGGTAGTGGTATTATGTTGCATAAACGCATTAATATCCAAAGGCTTATTCTGCTTCTCAGCCATCAGAATAATTTTTTGTAACTGATTTAATGGCAATGAACCACGCTTGCGCCATTTATAGATAGCAGCCGTAGAAGCAGCGCTATCAGGATAATGTTGTTTGAGCGCTTCCGCCAAAGCGTTTACGCCACCGAAATAGGCAATTAAGCGGTCTATATTCAATTGCATAACTGACCTTTTGTCCAATTCATTCATTTCATCATGCTACAATATATTCTATTAAGCTAATATACGTAAAATTAGACAGGAAAACAAGCTAAATTTATGTATTTTTTTTATTAAAGTCACTCCTTTTAGACATTTTGTACAAATTTTTAAAATAATAATTTATTTTAAACTACAATAACTTAATATATACAATTAAGCCGCCAGATTATCCGGTGCAGGATAAACAGCGGCTATCTAGCAGATACTCATACTTCTAATTTGCTAAATCTCCTTTCAGAGCCACACCAGCAATCACTCCACCGGCATGACATTCATATACTTTTGTACTGGCCATGCGGTTCTTCTTATAATAGCTGACGATATTGGTTACTTTTCTGGCATTCTGGGCACTTGCCTGTTCCTGCAACTGTTTTACCGCCGCTAAAAATGCCCAGCGGCAAGCAGCTTCGTCTGACTTACCAACACTATTAGTTTTACGATTGGTGACCAGACCAGACTTCACTACATGGCCTGAGCCTGTAGCAAAATAAAGTTTTACGTTTGGATTCAGCACCTGTGCTGCTTCTGGTGCATTAAGGGCATCCTGAATGGGCAACAGCAACTTGTCATCACGTGCATAAGCAGCAGATACGCAAGCCAGCAGTGCCACCAATGCAATTGATTGAGAAATCTTCTTCATTCCTTACTCCTTTAATAAATAAAAAGTGTACTACATGATGAACCATGACTGCCTAATTCTGCTAGCTTCTGCTGATGTGTCCGGCCAGTACAGCAGTCTGAAACTGGATCAGGCAGATAAACAGCGTTTGCAACAATACCCACGATTAGCTCAGCGTATTGACTGGCAAAGCAGCCGTTTTTTAAAACAACAGCTTTCTGCTTCCTATAGCCGTTTTTCTCTGACTCATAAAAAAGGGTACGCCGGTTTGATTGCCTGCTCCTCTGTACAGCATATACCCGGTATTGATATGGAGTATGCACAGGAACGCGATTTTCTGGCACTGGCACAGCTTTGCTATTCTGATAATGAACAACAGTGGCTAGCACAGCAACCGGATTTATCCACCGCTTTTTACCAGTTATGGACGCTTAAAGAAGCGTTTATCAAAATCAGTCATGGCCAGTTAACTGACATGCGCCGCTGGTGTCTGATACCAACCGGATATGATGGAATCCATATTCCAGCTTTAAATTCTCCTGTGCAGGCCTATAGCTGTGTCATTGATGAGCACTGGCATATTAGTGTAGTTTACCCTGCTAGCTGCTCGGTATTAGCACAAAACTGTACTTATGGCTTTGGCCATTGGCATAACTATGCCTTTAACTGGCATCAGTGGCCGGTTAGCCCATCCGTTTAAATAAGAGAGAAGAATTTACGCCACCGAAAGCAAAATTATTGTTCATAACAAATTCAGTATCAATTGTACGTGTACTATTGACTATATAGTCCAGTTCGCCACAACGGTTATCGATCTGATTCAGATTCAGAGTAGGCGCAAACCAGCCTTCATTCATCATCTGAATCGAGAACCATGATTCCAGTGCACCACAGGCACCCAATGTATGTCCCAGATAACTTTTTTGCGAGCTTATCGGCACATAACCAAAAACATCCGCAGTTGCAAGAGTTTCAGCAATATCACCCTGTTCAGTTGCCGTACCATGACCATTAATGTATCCCACCTCAGCAGCCGGCAGATGAGCATCTTCAAGCGCCATCTGCATGCAACGGCGCATGGTAGTGCGTTCCGGACGAGTAATGTGTGAACCATCACTGGTACAGGCAAACCCAACTATCTCAGCATAAATTCTGGCTCCACGGGCTTTGGCCATTTCATATTCTTCCAGCACAAGAATACCTGCACCTTCACCAATAACCAACCCATCACGGCCGGCATCATAGGGGCATGGTGACAGTTCCGGCGTATCATTACGCAAACTAGTGGCAAACAGAGAATCAAATACAAAAGCTTCGGAAACACATAATTCTTCTCCTCCTCCTGCCAGCATCATATCAATCTTGCCATATTTGATTGCTTCATAGGCATACCCGATGGCTTGATTTCCAGAGGCACATGCACTGGATGTAGGAATTACCCGGCCGGTAAGACCAAAGAAAATTGACAGATTAGCAGCAGTAGTATGTGGCATTATGCGCACATAAGTATTGGCATTAAAATTCGCAGAACTGCCATTGAGAACAAGTTCACTGATATCACGAATATCCTGCGGGCTACCTGTAGATGAACCACATGCAACACCCATACGCCCATCTTTTATTGATTCTTCTCCGAGCAATCCTGCATCCGCCAGTGCGTCTTCTGCCGCCTGTGTACACATCTGGGCCACTTTCCCCATACTGCGCAACTGCTTGCGCGTCCAGTGAGCTGGCGGACGATAATCTGAAACCGGCGCAGCCAGTCTGGTATTCAGGTCTTTATACCGCTCCCAGCTATCCATGCAGACTACCTTATTTTTGTAAGCCAGCAGACCGTTTTTTACCGTCGGCCAGTCATGCCCCAGTGCACTGACACCGCTCATGCCTGTAATCACAACACGTCTCAACATAATCCTCCATTCACAGCCAATACCTGCCGGGTAATGTAAGCGGCCTGTTCCGATACCAGAAAAGCCACAGCATGGGCTACCTCTTCTGCCTGCCCCATTCGATTCATAGGGATAGCTTTAAGAATTTCGGCAACAGGTACATGCTCATCAATCATTTCTGTTTCAATCAGCCCGGGTGCCACGCAATTAACAGTAATCTTACGTCTGGCCAGTTCTACTGCCAGTGCTTTGGCAGCACCAATCAGGCCAGCTTTGGAAGCACTGTAGTTTACCTGTCCCCGATTACCGGTTATCCCCGAAACAGAAGCAACACAAACAATCCGCCCTGCTTTGCGCCGGCGTATCATCGGCATCATCAGTGGGTGCAGAACATTAAAAAAACCATCCAGATTCGTACCCAATACCTGATCCCAGTCTTCATTACTTAGCGCAGGAAAAGCATTATCGCGAGTAATACCGGCATTCAATACCACACCATAATAAGCACCATGCTGCTCTATATCAGCCAGCAGAGTTTCCTGACATGCCTGCCGGTCACTGATATCAAAAGTCAGTATGCGGCTACGACCACCAAATGTGGCAATGTCTGCCGCCACTTTTTCAGCCTCAGCACGCTGGCTGCGACAGTGCAACACAATATCCCAGCCTGCCCGCGCCAGAGTCAGTGCTATGGCTTTACCAATACCGCGGGCAGAACCGGTAACCAAAATGGTTTTATCGTTATTCATCATCATGCGTTAATATGTTCTCAGTAGGGCTGTATACATTAAGTGCTGCTTCTGCAAGCAACTGATCTGGTTCTTTGTTTTCATCACACAGCCATAACTGGCTATCAAAAACGCCAAAGCCATTGGTATCCTGTAAAGATGCTTGAATCTTAATCTGCAATACAGCCGGCACCGGTAGTGTAGAAAAATAAAGCTGTAATTTTCTTGTCCCCAGCAAGAAACCCAGCCGCACCGGTTCACCAGCATCATGAGCTATCGCTCCAGCCCATGCTGCAACGCCCTGAGCCATGATTTCCATGGCAGCCCAAGAAGGTAAGTAACCATCGGTAACCAGTATCTGCTGTGGTTTTACACAAGCATATGCTGTCAAACTTTGCTCATCGTAAGCAGCAATTTCATCTAATAGCACCATCTTGCCACTATGTGGCAGCAAGGCGGCTACATCATAAATCGGGGTTTGCATCATTACTCCCCATAATCAATGCCGCGTTATTACCACCAAAGGCAAATGAAGTGCTTAAGGCTATGCGCGGACTGTCGGCAACAAATGTTTCCTGAAAACCAGTCAGATGAATAAGTGCTAATTCCGGATCGAGAAGTGCATTAGCCCGGTGCGGGGGTAACTCACCAGCAGGATTGGTTTGCTGACTGATAACCATCCATAAAAAAGCTGCTTCAAGGGCGCCGGCAGCACCAAGTGTATGGCCGGTTAGTGCCTTGGTTGAAGCACAGGAAACTTCTGCACCCAATTCACTGTGAATAGCCAGTGCTTCCATAGCATCATTCTGAATAGTACCGGTACCGTGCAGATTAACCCAGCCCACGGCACTGGCCGGCAACTGTGCTTTGTGTAAGGCCTGCTGAATCACTTTTCTGGCGCCCGCAGCATCAGGTCGCGGGCTGGACATATGATAGGCATCACTGCTGGAGCCATAGCCCAATAATGGCAAACCTTTAGTCGGATCTCGGGTCATCACGAATACAGCGGCCGCCTCACCGATATTTATGCCATTACGTTCGGCTGTAAATGGCTGGCACTGCCCGGGTGATAACACTTGTAATGCATGGAAACCATTAATAGTTAGCGCTGACAGCGTATCTACCCCGCCACAAATTACCGCATCACACATACCCATGCGCAGTAAACGGGCTGCACTGATTAATGCCCGTGCACCAGAAGTACAGGCAGTTGAGATACCATAATGTACATTGCTTAGCTGATATACATGAGCAACAAAATCTGCCGGTGAAGACATTAACTGCAAAGCCTGATTGTAACCACTGTTCGCCCAATCCTGCCGGATAAAACCGTGTTCAAGCGCAGCTCGGTTCTCATCACCACCTGTTGTTGATGTCCCCAGCACCACAGCGACACGGTCGGCACCATATTCGGCAATTGCAGTCTGGATATCGTCCTCAATCTGAAAAAGTGCATGCCACAACAACTGATTATTGCGGCTACAGAAATCAGGCTTTAAATCAGCCGGTAAAGGTCGCAGAGGAGACTGCACTCTACCAAATAAATACGATTGACCGCTTACCCAGTAATCGCTACTGGTAAGATAGTTGCCTTCCTTCGCCAACAGCGCACTCATATGCTCATGCACACCACAGCCCAGCGCGCTGACCATTGCCGGACGGCTTAAAAAAACCGGCTTAATCATTAGCCATCTCCCTGATTTGCCAATGCTGTTTATGCCAGCTGATATCAGCACCAGCACCATCGGCACTGGGAGAAATTCTGACATCATTCAACGTAGCGGGTACAGGCCAGTGATGCTGATGGCCAAGATAAGCATAAACAGCAGTAAATAATTGCCGCGCTTTGGGGTTGGGTGGCAGAAAACCATCGTTATGCCACTTACCTTGTTGCAGAGTCTGTCTGGATACTGGCGCCCCCAGACTATTTACCTGCACAAAGCGCCATTGTTGTGCTGTTAGCTGCTCAATTAACAGCAGACTGTTACTTCCATCTGCATCAGTTACCTGTAAACTTAGCGTTTGCTTTAATACTGGTAAGGAGTCAATTACGGGAACACTATGGCACCCATGCAAACCAAACATTAAAATCAGCCAGAAAAAAACAATCTTTAGCATATCTTGGCCTGACCACATATTTCTGCCAGCACCGCCAGACGGCGTTCCGAATTGATCACATATGGATTGGTTTCATCCCACGCATAGCCGGCGAGAATGGAGCTAATCATGCGCCTGATTTCAGGATTAACCTGTTCAGCATAGATTACATCCTGAAAAGCAGTACTGTACCAGCCATTGACATAGGTTTTAAATGCATTGACACCCACCTGTAATGCATCAGCATAATCTTGCTGCCAGTTTACTGCTTCTCCTGAAAGCTGCCGGTGCAGTACATCTGTAGCCAGTTTGGCCGAATGCATAGCAATGGTCACCCCGGAAGAAAAAACCGGATCGAGAAACTCAGAAGCATTCCCCAGCAAGGCAAAACGCTGCCCATACAGAGTTTTAACATTGGCAGAGTAATTGCGCAAAGTCCGAAACGGTACATCATTATGCCATTGTGCATTAACCAGAATGCGTTTCAGCATCGGCACTTCACTAACAAATTTTCGCAAAATTGCCTCTGCACCTTCAGCACCATGATTATTCAGACGTTCAGGCAAACCCACCACACCAATGGAAGTACGGTTATTACTGAACGGAATAAACCAGATCCATACATCGCGTAGATCAGGATGGGTACATATCAGAATCTTATTGCGGTCAAAGGTTGTATCAGTGACGTTGTCATCGATATGAGTAAAATAAGCCATGCGCTCTGGTAATGAAGACGGCTGTTCCAGATTCAGCAATTTTGCCAGTACCCGCCCATAGCCACTGGCATCCAGTACGAATTGCGCCTGAATCTGATAAGGCATACCCTGTGTATCTGTTACCGACAGCACAGCCACATCCTGCTCAAATTCAATACCATTCACACTATGCTCAAAACGAACCTCCGCCCCCTGCTTTTGCGCTTCACTGATAAGAATATGGTCGAAACGGGTACGCGTTACCTGAAAAGTTGTGCCCGGACCTGATGAAAATTTATCCGTAAAATCTATAGTGGTATAGCGATCACCCCAACTGAATGCAGCGCCATTCTTAAACTGGAAACCATCCTTGACACCAGCATTCACAGCTTCCAGCATTCCTGCTTCGGCAATAAATTCCATACAGTGTGGCAACAGGCTTTCACCAATCACAAAACGGGGAAAAGCCTGCTTTTCCAATACACAAACACGATAACCTTTTTTATTCAATAAAGCACTGGCAATCGCCCCTGCCGGCCCGGCTCCAATAATCACCACATCAAACTGATTCATCACAACCCCTTGTTGATGCTCTGGGCAGCAAAGCCAGAGCCAGTATCATGCTAAAAAATACGCCAAAAGCAACACTGCGACCAAAACTGGCAATAGCCGGTGTCGCACTGAAACCAAGAATGGCAAACGAAATCATTGTGGTAGTTGCGGCTAACAACACACCGGCGAGACGTTCAGCAACAGCCATCTGTTTGATTGACACATAAATGGCATAATCCATACCAATAGCAGTTACCAGAAACAGACCAAAAATCGCAAACAAAGATAACGACCAGCCTGCATAAGCAAATATCGCCAGACAAAACAATGAAGACAGAATAGGTACAGCCAAAAGCAGCACGCCCTTACGCCAGCCAAAAATATAAGCCAGTAACACAATAGCCAGCAGATAAGAGGCCACTTTCAGCGCGATGGCCTGATTACGAGTATGCGTAAATAACTGATTTAATGAATATAAATTATTGACAAAATAAATACCGTTATTTTCATCAGCCAGCTTTTGCAAGGCAGAAACATGGTTTACTCCTGACAAACTGACAATAGCAGCAACCTGCCCATTGGCCATTTTGCCCAAATATAAATCTTGCCAAGCAGTAGCCAGATCATTATCCAGACTCTGGGAAATAGTTTGCAGTGGCTGCTGCTGTAAACCGGACAAATAATCCAGAATATTGCGCTCATCTATACCCAGGCGGATTAAATCCTGCCAGCTTTCAGTATTAGTCATTAACCGACCTACATCCTGCTGGCGTTGTTCTTGTACCCTAAGCGGCGTAATCCACTGATCCAGAGACTGAAAACCGGATAATTGCTTTTGTGCAATCTCGGTCTGTAACGATTGTCCCAGAGCATGACTTTTGGCTAACAATTCATCGTCATTATCTGCCTGTAGCACAAAATATTGTCCCGACGGCATAGTTTGGGTAAGTACACCAATTTTCTGTGCCTGTGCCATCCATTCTGGCGACAGATTCACCCACTGACGGATATCATCATGGGTATCCAACCGCAGCAGACCACCGGCCAGCAGCAATAACACCAACAATGGCAGCCATTTTTTCTGTATTATTATCTCACGACAACTGATTATCATACTGCCCAGAGTAAGCATGACATACAAAGCCCGTGGATGAATACGTGCCTGAGTAGTGTTAAAAAGTACAGGTAAACACAGCAAACTGAATAGAAATGCGCTAATCAGCGCAGCAGCAGAAAATATCGCCGTTTGTTGCAATATCGGCAGTGGCGTAATCAGTAAAGCTGCATATCCCAGTAATGTAATAATCAGACTCAACAAAAAAGCCTTACTGGCCATATGTAAAGCTTGCCAACGCTGCCATTGTTGCTGAATCACACCGCTGGCCAGCCAGTGCAGAGGGAAATCCAGTAATACACCCATCAGACTGGTTCCGACCACCAATGTCAAAATATGAATATGTCCGAATAAGGTCACAGTTGCCGCAATGCCAAACAAAATACCCACAGCCAGAGGTAGCAGTAAATACAAAATACGCAGACTACGGAAAAGTAACAACAACAACAGAAAAGTCAAACCCATGCCCAGCGTACTCATATACTGGCTTTCCCGTTCACCGGTGGCTTTATTTTCTGCAGCAAATATAGCGCCACCTGCCATCAGCACCTGCACATTTTGCTGTACTAAAGAAGCCTGCGTATCATGAATCAAAGTAAGCAGGCCATCAGGTATATTAATCAGACCGGCTTTTTCCGGTAAACGCGCCCGTAACAAAATCCATGTTGTAGTATCATCATCAATATTCAGCCAGCCAGTCTGGACATTATAAAAAACTGGCCTATCCTGACTGGCCTGATGCATGATGATGTTGCCCAGCCCCAGCCAGTCCTGTTCAATAGGCAATACACTACGTTCAGCAAAAGGATTAACCAAAGCCTGTGCCTGTCTGGTAAAAGCTTCTCTGGGCTGATTCATGATATTGCGCCAGCTGTCTTCTGATATCACTGCCAGACGCAGACGCTGCATATTGGCCTGCAATGCCGTCACATCGGGCTCAATTTTGCCAGTAACAGACTCAAATATACCAGTATCATGCCATTTTTTCTGAAGTGTCTGTGCCGCTGCCATTGCTTTATCAGGCGAATCACTGCCCACTAATAGCACAATGTCACGGTTCATGCGCTGATTCATGCGCATTTTAGCTAGCTGCTGTGCCTGTATGCTTTGCCCATCTGCCGGTAACAAGCTGGTTAAATCAGTGTCCAGACGATTCCGTTGTAACCAACTGCACAATAATGCAGCTGCTACGCAAACAATCAGCAGCAAATACAGCCATGCCCAAATACGTTTACGGTAAAACGGCATTTTGTTCAAACTTGCTCAGAGTTGCATTCACCTTCAGAGCAGAAAATGTAATCTCTGTACGATCGCCCTGCACTTCAGACAGCGTGATTTTTTTTACAACACCATCACCCAAAATATCGATGCTGGTAAAAATCTGTTTCATCAATACACTTTTCGGTTGTAAATGCAATTGCCAGTTCTGCGCAGTACCTTCTAATTGCAGGGTAAACTGGCTTTGTAAACCACCCGTTTGCCCGGCGAGTAGATCCAGAAACAGCTTCACCTGATTTTTTTGCGCACTGGCCGACTGCTTGCTGACTATCCATTGATTATTCGCAGTAAGCTGCTCAATACCAGATTTACGCACCCGCATAGTATCGGCAAAAGGTTTTTTCATCTGCCATAACAAACCGGCTTTTGGTACCAGCACAAATTGTCCCTGCGCTACAATCGGCTTGCCGGTACCGCGCAGATAACGTTGCTGGGTGAAATCGCCCTTAATACTTTGCGGTTGTTGCAACTGATTTTGTAAATCAGTTAAATCAAATGCCCATAAAATACCGCTTAGCAGCCAGCACCAGCACACCAATAAACATTTTTTCAACATATTAAATTTCCCCTTTCAAGCCATTCTGCATAGCGTGTCTGACTGCCTGTAACCAGCTATCCGGTGTCTGAAACTGGGTTTCCCGCGTGACCATACACACGGCCACTTGCATACTGGAAGCTTTGGTCAGTTTTTCACCGCTGATACAATCACTGATCACATAATCAAATTTCAGGCAGCTTTCATATTCTTTTAAAATAACTTCAATGCGGATTTTTTGTCCGAAAATAGCTGGCCGCACATACTTTAGCTGCAATTGCACAATCGGCCAGCCATAACCATTGGCTTTCATGACATTATAATCATAGCCGATAGCACTTAAAAAAGCACAGCGCGCCACTTCCAGATATTTGACATAGTGTCCATGCCAGACAATATCCATTGAATCAACATCAAAGAAAGGTACTTCCAGCACCGTACTGTGACGCAACTGCTTATGCTGTCCTGTCATCCTGATTCCAAAAATCGAAAAAATTAAACCACTGTCTTGGCGCCTTCATGCAATAAGCACCCAACAATTGCGCATACTGTCTGACATACCGCTCAATACACTGTTCCCGATGCTGCCGTTGCCAGCTAACACTGGCAGCAAAACGCTGTAAGTACAAATGGTATTTACCCTGCTGCCTGATACAAAACAGCGTATTAACTGGAACTTTCAACAATCCTGCCAATAACCAAGGTCCCTGCGGCCAGCGTGCCATCTGCTGCAAAAACGGTACGGCCACAGTTTTTTCACCGCGTACCGGTACCCGGTCAGCAGCAATAGCCAGCCACTCACCACGCTGCACGCGCTCATTTAACTCCATCATCATTTTTGCATCCAGCGATGTCACCTGAATCAGACGAATCCGACAAGCGCCGGCATCTTGTAATGCCTGATTGAATTTCACTGCATGACCGCTGTGAATCAATACATTTAGCACCAGATTCTGGTGCTTTCTGACCAGAGCACGGCAAATTTCCGTATTCCCCAGATGCGAACAAACAAATATCTGTCCAGTCGTCCCTGCAACCGGCTGTTCAATATCCTGAGAAAGATTATCTGAGTCATGAATAATTAAGTCTTCATAACTGATACGCCCCTGCCAGACTGCAAAGCGATCTACAATAGCCTGAGCAAAAGCATAAAACTGCCGGAAAACCGAACCTTTTCTGGCTAAAGCTGGTGCCAGTTCAGCACAGTTTTGTGCGAGTAAATGCTGATAGCGAGCCACATTACGGCGTGCCGCCGCCGCAGTCAGATAAAAATACGCTACTACCAGACAAACTATCGGCGACAAAATCCAGTGCGGACAGTACTTAACCAGATAGCGAGTCAGCAACAAAGCCGTGTTACTGCCACGTTCCTGCTGGTTTGCCCAATGACGGCTGGATTTAGTCATGTATTTTCCTTTGCCAGCGGCGCCACAACAGGCCGGGTACATGCCATAACATACTGAAAAATAAACGCGCATGCATTCTGGAAATCAGGATATTGTCTTGCCAGACACGAAAATGTGAAACACCGTCAGATGCATAAGTCACCGGCGTATCAATCCAGACAAAAACACAACCGCGCCGATGCAGGTGTACCAGAATCTCAGCATCAAAATCCATGTAATTGCCAATATATTCACTGTTAATCACATCAACAGTCGGTGCAAGTGGATAAATACGGAATCCGCACATACCATCCTTGATATCCAGCGATAGAGTATTCACTGCTAACCAGAAATTAGTAATCTTGCGTCCATAAAGCCGTGCTTTGGGTGTGTCCGTACCATATACCGGCTGGCCACAAATTACAGCCTGCGGCTGTGTCATGGCTGCTGCCACCAGTTTTTGTGTATCTGCCAGACAATGCTGCGCATCTGCATCTACCTGCAATACATGGGTATAGCCATGCAGGGCAGCATACTTTATCCCGTCCTTTACCGCTGAACCCTTGCCTCCATTCTGGGCACGATATATCACCTCAATATCAGGCTGTGACAATTGTTGTAGTGCCGTTATCGCCGAATCATCAGAACCATCATCCACAATCAGGCAGTCTATCCCGAAAGCCTGTATTGCCTGTGCCACCTTACCTACAGTATGCACATGGTTGTAATGCGGAATCACTGCCAGCAATTTCATAACGCATTACTCTCGCTATTGGGAATCACCAGCCGGCCAGAAGTAATTTTTTTATTATGCATTGTGCACTGAAAAGATATTTTCCGGCGCACACAATCACGTTTAAACACCATTTCCACCACATCTGCAGGCCGCAGAAAATGCTGGAATTTTAGATTTTCCATCTGTAATGGCATCTGGACTAACCATGAACACTGTTGCAGCAACTCTATAATCCATTTAATCTGGATTACACCCGGTACCAGATGAAATACATCGAAATGGCCTCTGAAATACACGAGATCAAGCGGAACCTGTATGCGTAGCCAGTATTCATTAGCCGAAATAAATTTACTTTCCAAAACGATGGGTTGAGTAACAGGCTGTAAAATAGCCTGCTGTACATCAGCCGGATTCAGCTTACTTTGAGCATTGCGAGGTAAAGCAGTTGTAAATCGCCAGTGGCGAGGCAGTGCAATTCTTTCCTGACTTCCAGCCAGACATTCTTTCAACTCAAGGATCAGCTGTTTGCGCCCCTGCTCACGCCATGCCTGAATACCGGCATCATTCAAAGCCACCCACGCGGCCAAATGACTGCCCTCAGGATGCTTCAAAATGTGAATATCAGCCACCCACTCATGTGCCATGAGCTTATTTTCCAGTTGCATCAGGGAAATGCGCTTATCAGCCAGCTTAATGATACGATCCAGCCGTCCCAATAGTTCGAAACCATTTTCATATTCGACTATTGCATCAGCCAGAGTCTGCTCCGTCGTACAGCGCGGAGACTGAATAGCCAAACCAGTTTCATCAACTCTATGTCTGACATCCTGAAAAAACTGCCAGTAAGACTGATCCCTTCGATAGGCTATTGCCCCTGTTTCTGTACTGCCGTAAATTTCCACCACATTGGGACAAATATGCTCAAGTAGAAAAGCCTTACTGGTTTGTGCCAGCACCCCGCCAGCAGAAATAACTGCAACAACATGTCCCTGAGCCAAAGACACATCATGGGACAACCGCAAGGTATGCAGCAAAGTTGGACTACTAATCCAAATAACATTTCTGAAAGTCTGACTGGTTACCAGCAACACTTCAGGAAAAAGCAAACGCTGCCGGTAAATAGGCAAGCCCAGATACAGGCTGAGCATAATACGAAAGCACAAGCCATACATGTGCTGCACACTGACACTGCCCAGCACAACCGGCCGATCTTTAAGCATTGAGTCCGGTAGCATTGTGGCCAATATCTGTGCTTCAAGACATAACCCGTGCCAATCCTTATTAATCTGTTTAGCCGCACCAGTAGAACCAGACGTTTGCAGGACAACAGCAATATTATTTACACAATTACAATCTGCTGCTGCATAGCCAAGTGCAGCCCACTCAGATACTGACAGTGCGGGTATGGCAAGCTTATTAGTAATCTCATCAGCCAGATAAATATCTACAGTCTGTTCCAGCCAGTAGCAGTTGTCATCAGACAGACTAGCTGGCAGATAAACATCAACACCAGCCTGCACACAGGCCAGCAAAGCAATAGCAAAATTAGCCGCATCATCAAAATACAAGCCAGCACGCCTCACTGACTTGTCGGATAGATACAGACTTAATGCAGCTATTTGTTGCATAGCCTGCTGCCAGCTCAGATTATCTGCGCCAGTAGCAAATAAATCCTTACTGTGGATACGTTCAGTCCAGAATTGCTCTGCCATCATCATATTTACATTTTTAATCTTAGCCGCCGGTACAGAAATTCTCCGCCAAACAGTATTCCCATCAGCAGATAAGAAATCACACCGGTATAAACAGTCCAGGCGTACCAGTACTTGCCCAGAATCAAGCCTGTAGTAAGCAGAATGTTCATACAGAAAAAACCACACCAAATCTGGGTAACCCGCCTCGTATAATGTACTCCGGTCTCAGGCAAGTCTGGATGTTGTAAACGGGCAAGGCGTTCAATGATTGATTGCCTGCTGAACAAACTGGCACCAAACACCAGCAGCATCAACATATTCATCATCACCGGATACCAGTACATGGCAGTAGCAGAATGCCACCAGGCCAGCAGCACAAACAGAAGCATAACAGCACACGAAAATATCTTCTGTAATGGCTTTTTATTAAACCAAGCCCGTAACAGCCAGATAATGGCCATCAGCACAGCAACCGGAATAGCTCCCGTATATTTCTGGCCAAAATACCAGATAAACGGATACAGAATACTAACCAGCACAAGTACTGCATTGATAGCCGTATATAGCTTAGGCATTGTCGGCCTGTCTGGCCTTATTCATGACAGCCTGAATCACATCAGCTACCGTACGCACGCTGCGGAAATCTTCTGCTTGTAATTTGTGCCCGGTCTGGCGTTTGATGTAATCAATCAAATCAATGGCATCAATGCTGTCAATCTCTAAATCCGTGAATAAATCAGCTTCAGGCTTAATTCGCTCAGGTGCAATTTCAAACAGATTTTCCAATGCGTTTGCCAGAATGGCATAAATTTCCTGTTCAGTCATATGCCGGTTTTCCCTTTAAATAAAAACAGGTTATCAGTGTTTACTTTGAATATAGCTGGCTAATGAATTGACACTGAAAAAATGCTCACGCAGCTTACTGCTGTCGTTTTCCATTTGCAGTCCAAAATTTTTCTGGATCGCCAGTCCTAATTCAAGAGCATCTACAGAATCCAGCCCGAGGCCGTCATCACCAAATAAAGCCATATCATCACCGATATCATCTACCGTGATGTCTTCCAGCCCCAAACTATCAATAATCAATTCTTTAATCTGAATAACTAAATCACTCATTCACAACTTTCTTTTATTACATTCCTGCTGGAAATATTCCTGCAACTGCTGATTAAGTTTTCTTGCCGCTATGGGCAAAGGTTTGTGTTGTAACCACTGTTGTGGATCAATATCATCACCAACATAAAAATCATAATGAATTTTCTGTTTCGGTACCTGATACCAAGGTTGGTGCTTTTTCAGTGCCGGCGGATTCATCACAATCACCACAGGGGTGATCACACGAGCACTGCGCAGCCCAATAGACACAGCGCCACGATTAAAACTGATTTTGTTATCCCATCCGGTACGCGTGCCCTCAGGAAAAATCAGCAGGCTTTGCCCACTGCGCAACACTGCATCAGCATCCTCAATAACTTGCAGTGATTCATCATTCGGTAAAAATCCACAGGCAAGTATCGGGCTTTTCATTACCGGGTTATGCAACAGATCCTTTTTAACAATACAATTAAGCGTAGGTACTTTAGCCAGCATAAACACCACATCCAGCAAGGACGGATGATTGACCAGAATCAGCTGACCGGGCTGCCCGAGACGCTCAAAACCATGATAGCGGACAGAAATAACACCGGTGAAACGCAGATAAAAGATAAACCCCGCCCAGATACGTGCAACAAACCGCCGCGCCCGTATATGACTGGATGTATTGTTCCTTGCCAATGGCAAGGTATAAGGCAACAGAATGACTTTAAACAACAGCCCGAATACACCAAAAATCACAAAACCCAGTGCCGTTGCACACCAGCGCCACACCCAATTACACCAGCCCATCAGCCAATCTGCCACTGCCAGACTCCTTGCTCAGCAGGCTGCCTGCGCACAGGTTGCGCTGTTATCTGCTGTACAATCCACTCCAGCGTGCTGCTGTAATAATTCGGCGCGCCAGCAAGTGGTTTATCTGTAGCCTCTGCCATCATCGGACTGTATGTCAGACTTGTCTGTTCACCTGCGGTGAGGATTAACCCCAACGCCAGAGGAAATGGCGCACGCACCGCAGCCACGTTATATTCAGCCGCCAGCGGTTCTTCCACCACCACCAACAACACCTGCGATGCGCCCTCTTCCAGCAAGCCCACTGCCTCAGCTACACCCACCTCCAGACCGTTATATCGTGCACTTAAAGCTATACATTCACTCATATCTGCGCGCATCAGCGACCACTGGCCGACAATAGCATTATGCACAGACAAAGCAAATGAAGTCGGTGACAACTCTTCTTGCTTTATCAGGCTTTGCCACAATTGAAAACTGCGGTTAATTTCACCATCATGAGACACAAAAACCACCGGACAGGATATATTCTCGGGCAACAGCGACCATGATGCTGCAAACATCAAACGAGCAGCCGAACTTAAACGACGCCTTTTCATGGCAGGTAAAAAAGATACATCAACATCTCTGGCTACTAAACCACTGATGCTCCTCCCTTGTGCCACCCACTGCTGCCAGTCTGCTAACGTCTGGTGGAAAGGACTAACCGCACGCCATGCAGATATTGCAAACTTCATATATCTGTATAAAACCCAATAAACTTAACATTATATGTAAATTTACAACATGAAACAATTAAATTATTTTTTTACAAGTTAATATAATTACATTTAAATTAATATATTTAATATATACAATTAAAAAAATGCTACCACATTTAAAATACAATTAATATCAACAATATACAATATCACCACATACAGCAATAACCATTATACATATACTAAAATTAATAAAATTTAATTATTTAACTATACATAACTTATATATTCATGACTGTAACAGACTACAATTCCCTGATTTATGTACTATTCACCTGTAGTGTAATAAGTAAGGAACCGTTTTTGTGGGGGAATTATTAACTTCTCACTGAATAAGCACTGAGCACATTACATCATGTATCACATAGCGCAGTACCATCATTTTCGTCTGTACAAATACCAGCAACCACACTGGCAATAATCGCCTACATTCATGCAATCTTATTATTATAATCATCTGAATTACATAGAAATATATCATCGTAAAGCAAAACGCTATCAGATTTCCGTTATTACTTCATCGACATAAACACCAGCATTTGCACATTTATACCAGAATACAGATAAACAGATACAGATATTTATTGTTAGACATAATTTAATGACATGGAACAGCAGTTTTCCGAACCATTAGCCAGCCATGCACAAGCATACACCGCCGATTTCTGGTTACACTAAACGATAAAATGACAACCATAATGCGTACAATTGCCAACTCCAAGCGACAGGCACATATTTACCAGCATTTTTCAGTATCAATGGCCGCTAACTGGATTATCAAGCCATAAGTCTCAAATTTATCAACTAGAAAAACGCCATTTCAGCGCATAGGAAAATTCACTATTCAAAAATAATGAACAATGGTCAATCACGACCTCTCAGCCTAACAGCCATCTGCCAACTAATAATTCTGGCCTGCTTTCACATCACCAGACCAAAGCAAATTTGCCTGCTCTAACCCGCAAAAAATAACTGTTAGCCTGCCTTAATACATACATTGCCTACCACCAATAACAATGCAATACCAATTACATATGCATAATTTCAGTTACAGGCATTGATTTCTGCGCAATATATTCGCCTGTTATCACAATTCTAATCCAGCCAGATTGCACTCAACATACGCCCAGTTTGCCCATCACGCCGATAGGAAAAATAGCGCTCACGCTGCAATACCGTGCATTCTGTACCACCATAGACCTGATGAACACCAGCATCAGCCAGAGCCAGCCGAGCCAGCGCATAAATATCCGCCAGATAATGATCATTACCAATATCAGTAAAGGCCGTTTGTGCCTTGGGCTGGCTTAAGCAGAATTCCTCCCACACCTCAGCGCCAACCTCAAAAGCTTCCGGCCCAATAGCCGGCCCCAGATAAGCAAGAATTTCCAGTGGATTGACTTGCATCGCATCTACCGTATTCTGCAACACCCCATTCGCCAGCCCGCGCCATCCGGCATGCGCTGCGGCCACCACCGTACCGGCACGGTCACACAACAATACCGGCAGACAATCCGCAGTCATAACAGCACAGGCCACCGCTTCGCCCTGAAAGCAGAAACTAGCATCAGCAGCTTCTGGCTTTCCAGCCTGCATTGCAGTTAATGCCGACATAGCATTGATTACCCTGGCACTGTGTACCTGATTCAAATAAGCCAACGGTTTTGCCACCTGCTGCTGCACAAGTGCGCGATTATGCTGCACATCCTCAGCATGATCACCCACATGTGCACCAACATTTAATGAAGCAAATGACGCCCGGCTCACACCACCCTGACGTGTAGTAATCAGAGTACGTACATTAGCTGGTGCCGGCCATTCTGCATCCAAAAAGGATTTTTTATCCTGATTCAGCCCAAGCGCCTGATTCATATCCCATTGGTTCATTGTACTGCCTTATTCGCGTACATAGATAACATCCACATCATAGTCATCATCATCCCAGTCTTCATCTTCGGCTTCACTATCCAGACGTTGCTGCCACTCATCTGCGGTTTTAATGGCAGAGTCCATGCCCGCCTGTAAGCGCAATACAGAAAGCAAATGATAGATATCAGCAGGCAATGGTGCTTCAAACTGCACAGTTTCCTGAGTCTGCGGATGAATAAAGCGTAGCCGGTAGGCATGCAGTGCCTGACGTGCCAGCGCTTTAACCGCAGCCTTAACTTCAGCCGTTGCCGGATGGCGCGGGTTACCATACAGCACATCTCCGGCCAGCGGATGACCTGCGGCTTTCATATGCACACGAATCTGATGGGTACGGCCGGTTTCCAGCTGGCACTCGATATAGCTGAAATCAGCATAACGTTCCAACACCTTTACATGAGTAATCGCTTCCTTGCCACCGAAAGGTATAACAGCCATTCGAGTGCGATTATGCGGATCACGTCCGATCAAAGTTTCAATTTTGCCATCAAAGGGTACGATGCCATCAGCAACAGCACGATAGGTACGCTTTACTGTGCGTGCCTGTAACTGACGCACCAACTGTGTTTGTGCCGCCACAGTTTTTGCTACCACCATCAGACCACTGGTGTCCTTATCCAGACGGTGCACAATCCCTGCTCGTGGTACCTGTGCAAGCGCCGGACAATAAGCAAGTAGCCCGTTAAGCAGCGTGCCCTGCCAGTTGCCCGCAGCAGGGTGTACCACAAGTCCCGCAGGTTTATTCAGTACCAGCACGCTATCATCTTCATATATAATATCCAACGGCATAGGCTCGGGAGTAAAGGCCAGTTGGCTCTCATCCTGCTGAATGGCTACCTGTATAGTTTCACCACCGATTAATTTATACTTGGGTGGTACCACGCTACCGTTAACCGTAACATGGCTATCCTTTATCCATGCAGTCAGGCGGCTGCGGGAAAATTCCGGTGCCAGTTTTGCCAGCGCTGCATCCAGACGCAAGCCGGCCAGTTCATTAGGTACTGTCCATTTTTTATAACTTTGTGCACCATCATCTGCCGCAAAGTGCAAATCATCGTTATAATCGTCATCATTCTCTAACAAAGAAGTGTCTTTCATGAAAAATTCGTTTTTGGCGGTGGCCTTAGGCCTGTTACTGAGTGCCTGTGCCAGCACAAGTACGGTCGATAAAGATTCCCAGATTACCCAGGATTGGTCTGTTCAGCGTCTGTATAATGAAGCACACGATGAGCTGATGCACCGTAATTATACCCATGCAGAGAAATTATACGAAATTCTGCAGGCACGCTTCCCTTATGGTTCATATGCAGAACAGGCACAGCTTGATACAGCCTATGCCTATTATAAAGACGATGAGAACGACAAGGCACTGGCTGCAATCGAGCAGTTCCAACGCTTGTATCCACAGCATCCGAACATGGATTACGCGCTGTATCTGAAAGCACTGATTCAGCTTAACGAAGACAAATCCTTTGTCAGCAAACTGGCAAAACAAGACTGGTCTGACCGTGATCCAAAAGCCAATCGCGAAGCCTATACCACCTTTGCCCAACTAGTACAGTACTTCCCACAGAGTAAATATGCGGACGATGCCCGCGCCAAGATGCAGAAACTACTGGAAGCACTTGGCGGCAATGAACTTTCAGTGGCACGCTATTACATGAAACGCGGCGCATGGCTGGCTGCGGTAGGACGTGCCCAGACAGTGATTTCCCAATATCAGAATACGCCCAATGTTGAAGAAGCGCTGGCTATTATGATTTCAGCATATTCAAAATTAGGCGAACAGAAATTAAGTGACGACACAAAACGTGTACTGGCACAGAACTTTCCGAACAGCCCCTATTTACAGACATCTTGGCAAGACCAAAATACCATCCCGTGGTGGCGTTACTGGAAGTAAAGACTCTGTCAGCATACAAGCATCACTATCTCAAACAGATTAATCCTACTCTATCAGACCAATATCCGCAGTATTGGTCTGATATTTTATCACCCATGCAACCATTTGCTATGGTGACAGGTAAACTACACTGCTCACAGAAAATAACTTCATTTGAGCTAATGATTTTTCTAAACTTATAAATAAACAGCTATAGAAAATCTATTTAGACCTTGTTTTGTTTCTTTCATAGCTATTCTGGATTGTTTATTTTCCTTTACATATTTTATTATTTCATTAGTAACAAATACTAATTTTTCTTCATTTTACGGGGACTACTTTTCTAAGTCGTTAAAGTTTAGATTATCCATCAGCGCCGTTTTAAGAATTGAATATTACAGTTTTGCTATCTTAATTTTTATTTCATTTTATCATCTTAAGATATTGATAGTAATACTTTTCCTAAATTGAAATCATCTATCCTAAAAGTCAGATTTCAAACTGAGTCTCTTATAAGAGTGAAATTGAATTCAGCTCAGCAATATAACCTTACTGGCAAGGCTTATAAGCAGCCATAAAGCTATTGTATTTTTTACTTTTAAAAACAAAATCAAAACCTACTGAATAGAATCTATCACTGGTGCACGCTTCACGCGTGATTTTCTTTTGTTTGATACAAACACATTCATCTTTCTTAGTGGTTGCATGAACGGGCATTGCAAGAAATAACAAACAAAATAGTAGAACCAGTATTTTTTCATTAGATAAATCCTGCATCTATATAAAATTTATATAATTATCATATTGAAGAATAAACCAATATATACGCTTGCTTACCATATAAGCAATGTGCTTGGATGATACCTATTTAGCAAATATGGCATTGATAATATTTTCTCTCACTATTATCATATCCAGCAAGGTAATGTACTGGTTGGCGAGTTTAGGCGGCTGTTGCACAACATCAAACAATTCAATTAGTCGGCAGTAAAGAGAAAGAATCGGTAATTGTACCAGAGGCAAATCATGTCGATTTATATAACAATGCCGCCGGTAAAATACCATCTGATAAATTTGAACGGTTTTTCAAAACCAATTTAAGATAATATGTAGAGATTAACTGTAAATACCCCAAAGCTAGTACAAGATTCAGATAGAAAATTACACTGTTTGTTTTAGAGTTATATACTCACTCGGCGTCATATTATTTAATACTTCATGAGGTCTTTCCGTGTTATAAATAGTTAGCCATTCTTCGGTTACCTTTCTTGCTTGTTCCAGATTATTAAATAGATATAAATCCAGTACCTCTGTGCGATAGATGCGATTAAGTCGTTCAATATATCGATTTTGATATGGACTGCTTGAATATAATCTATGCTTATACCGTGTTATTTTGCCCAGCCGATGAATGTTTTTCCGGTAAATTCCGGTCTGTTATCTACTCGTATTGTAAGTGGGGAACCATGATATCCGGCCAGTTTATCCGGATAACAAGTAACTCTGCCAGCCGGCAAACTGACCGCAATATCAATGCCTAATGCCTCACGATTAAAGTCATTGATGACATTGAAAGTTCTGAACCTGCGTTGATGGCGACTGCTGTCACTCATAAAATCCATTGACCAACATTCACCTAGCTTATTCAGTACTGATAGTTTTTCTGGGCTGCGCGGAGGAATACGTTGTTTACGCTTTACCCTGAGATTAATCTTTAACTGGCAGTATATTCGATAAACACGTTTATAATTCCATTTATAACCGAGCTTTCTGATACGATTAAAACGCTTAGGAAAGCCCCAGCGTAAATGTCTATCCGTGATAGCACTTAGCACTGACATAATCACCGAATCATCCGGTAACTTAAGTTGATAATAGTAGCACAGCGGCTTAAACCAACAATAGCGCAGCTCATGGCAATAGTAACAGAATGATTTTCTTGCAGTTGCATAGCCCAGGCTCTACGTGCTTGAATTGACACTATAGCTTTTTTATGATTTCCTCCTGAAGCTGGGATTTTAAACTTAGCTAAGCTTACGATTTTCAGCTTCTAGTTCCTTTAAGTGTTGATATCTGAAGTTTCCATATCACCATATTTATCACGCCATTTATAGAAAGTTGAATTCCCCATACCATATTTATGGCAAAGTTCTTTGACAGGGATACCGGCTTCGGCTTCTTTTAAAATAGCTACGATCTGATGTTCAGTCATTTTTCTCATGTTTAAATTCTCTGTGGGTTAATAAAGAGAATTTTCTACTTTTATGCTTTACTATTTTAGGGGATAGTTACAGCGAAATACCAAGGCTATACATTAAAGATAAAGATAAAGGTAAAGGTAAATAATAGATCGGAATGTACTGGAAAAACATTTATCGACGAAGCAAAGTCACATAGTATAAACCTAGATTTTATTCAAGCAGGCAACCTATACCAAAACAAATAAATTGCACGTTTTAATTATACGTATCGCACAGGAGTATCAGATTTATATATTTTTCATAATCTGTTATAAGTGAGGAGAGTAACCAAATAATGGCTGACCAAGCCGAATGCCCATGTTGTGGTAGACCGGAAAATAATTTTCATGCTATTGGCACATATTCACGTGCTAACCAGCGAATCTGCATCTGTGCATTGGGTAGCAGTTGTTGTAATTCAGCTACCGCGGCTTCTACCAATAACTTCCCGCACATAAAAATATCAATGGCAGCATAATGGTGTTCCGGCCACGTATGAATGCTGATATGTGATTCTGCCAGTAACAGTACACCAGTTACGCCGCCGCTGCCGCCAAAGGTATGAAAATGGCTGGCCAAAATATGCGCCTGCGCCACCTGCGCCACCTGAAGCAATGCCTTTTCAATAGCAATGGCATCCTGCAACCAGTTACTATTCAGTTGATATACATCTAGCAGACAATGCTGCCCTATAGCATGATTAAGCTGCATTATTTATGCCACCGACCGCCGCTGCCATAATAGCCGCCATGTGAAGAATTTACTGAGTTTGATTGATTATTAAATGCAGCATAATTGCCCCAAGTAAATATGATGACAATCAGGGCTGCTAAATAAAGGTTATATTTTTTGGTATTATCTGTAGATTCAAATATACCCCATTTCCGATAAGGAATTTTTACCAGCAATGCGTAAGTGATAAAATGGAGTATTAATGGCGTGATGCCAAAATTATTATTAGCCAGTCCTCCTACAAATATCATAAAAAATATCGGAAAATTCAAAACAATAAATAAAGCCATCCAGAAGTTGGCAGTACGAACATCAATATCGGGCTTCATGACAGTTTGCAAACGCCATTTTCTGATATTACCTATAGTAAAATCTTTTGCCTTGATGCTTTGATGTTCGCGGACAATTTTAACAGCTTTATCAGCTGGCAGTGGTTTTGCCTTGATGCTGATATTTTTATTACCCTGAAACCATGCGGCTACCAATGAGGCCGGAATACTGCTGACAACCGACCACGACTGTTCGTTACGGGTTAGCGTTGTGGATAATTTACGCTGTTCACAGCCATAATCGACGTAATACATGCTGTCGCCCGGTGCTACCTGCCAATAAAAAGCACCAGCAGCATAGAGAACCTGAGCAGCATAATCATAAAGAAAAGGAATTTCATCCTTTCTGAAATCAATTGGCTCTAATGGCCTGTTTAAGGCAGGCCAGTCATCAAGTGTTGAAGCCAGTGCCCATTGATTGTTTTCCAGCTCCAGCAGCCATAAAAACCCTTTTTTGGGGGAATAGAGCAGATATTCCGTCCAGCCGAGCGTTTCTGCTTCAGTTTCCTCATGCTCGGCTACCTGAATATATAAAGGTACGTCCTGCATGACTTTATTAACAGGTACTTCATACAGCACCATCGCGCCCAGTACCCACCAGCTTTCATTGCCAATCCGCGCTCTGCTGCCGATTTTAATGGTCAACAGACTCTCTTGTTGCTGGCGCATTTCACTAGTCGCATGCAGCTGGGCAGTTTCTTCACCCATGTCCAGCTGACTACGGCAATACTGGCACACAACATAATCGGCAACGCCGCTTACCCAGCGGATTTCGCCACCGCAATTAGGGCATTTGCCTCTTTTGGTGCTGCCCTTAACATGACCCGCACGGGTGCGAATCTGCTCGGGTGTACGGGTATTTTGCAAACGCAGTGATTTTAATGCTATACCCTTACCGGCAAATACCTGTGGCTGAGCCTCTCCGTCTGAATAATCCAGCGTGATAAAAGATGCACCATTGCGGCAATCGGCTACCCGGGCAGTTTCAGACCGCGGCAAGGGTATAGGTAACTCCCCCTCGGCAGCATACTGGCCACGCTGGATATTCCGGATATCGGCAACGGCATAACGGCGCTCTTTGTATTTGAAAAAGGTATTACCAATTTTCAGGCTGTTGAATTCAGGCAAGGCACGAAGATCAGGCAGTGCTGGTTGCAGACGGGTGAAAACAAAGCGGTCGTTGGCTTCGGAAAGCCACGCACTGCTACCATCATGCATCAGTGCATGCCATTCATTCCACGAACCGGCATCGTAATTAACCTGCATGCGCCCGATCAGGGTAAATGGTTTGCCCTGCCACACACCGGTGGTACCGATTTGTAGTGGCGACAAATCATTTAAAACCGCAGAATGGCGGCCAGACTGAACCAGTTTATTCTGATTAATTAATAAAACAGAATGACAATAACCACAAACAGCAGTTACAGCGGTAGCTGAATGAATGCCGATTTCAGCCCCGCAACTGGGACAGGAACTATGCAGTAGATAGGAAGAACTGTTCATACAGCCAGTTAACCAGTGATTTTTTTGATAATCTCAGCCTTGGCTGTATCGTAATCATTCTGGCTAATCAGGTTTTGCTCCAGTAAGGTTTTCAGTTGTGCCAGTCTGGCAGTCAGGTCTGTGGCAGCGGTTTCAGCACCACCAGCAGGTGCAGCCGGTGTGGCTGTGGCACCGATAATACCTGAGGTCATGACATTGGCTATATTCATTCCTGCCGCCAGCCCAGCGCCGATACCGGCAACACCGCCCTCATTCTGGGCAGCCAAGGGGATGGCCTGTGCAGTCTGATACTGAGTATAACGTGCCATATCGCCAACTATACCCATACCCATGCGTTCATCCAGACGCTGTTGCAGGCTTTCGGGCAGGGTAATACTTTCTACGGTAAAGTTTTCCAGCTCCAGTCCGATGGCGGCAAATGCCGATTGCAGCAGAGTAGTCATTTGCTGTGACAGCATCAGCTGATTGGCGGCCATATCCAGAAAAGGAATATCAGAACTACCAAAAGCGCTGGCCAGCTGGGTAACAGCCAGATTACGCAACTGCTCTTCCAGTGTTTCAGTGCGATATTCCTCACATACGCCGCTCACTTCGCGAAAAAACACCGCCGGTTGAGCAATACGGAAGGAATACATACCAAATGAGCGCACGGAAACGGCGCCGAAATCACTGTCGCGAATGGTAACCGGCTGTGCTGTGCCCCAGCGTCTGGATAGCTGCTGGCGCATGTTGAAAAAGTACACATCAGATTTGAATGGCGACTGAAATAATTTACCCCAGTGTTTCAGGTTGGTGAGTAACGGCAGGTTCTGGGTATTCAGGGTAAACGTGCCGGTGCCAAACTGGTCGGCAATAGTTCCTTCATCCACAAACATGGCATTCTGGGATTCCCGTACTATCAGGGCAGCGCCATTCTGGATTTCCTGATCCTGTAACGGGAAACGCCACATTAAAACATCCGGGTCGGGATTTTCCCACTGGATAACATCGATAAATTGTTTCTTGATGAAGCCACCAAAACCATTACTGCCAAAAATTGAGTTCAGTACCATTATGCGTATCCAAATTTAAAGGTTTGATTACTAACTTAATGCAGCAGCATTGAGAATACCAATGGCTATCGACAAGCCACAAAATAGGATGCCAACTGCGATATTATTGTTTGCCAGTTCCTGATTGGCTTTGGGAATAAGCAGCATGGCAATAAAATACACCAGAATCTGCACAATCATGGCCGCCACGCCCCAGATAATAAAACTGATCAGGCTTACTGATTGCAGCATACTTGAAATCAGGGTGATGCAAAAACCGGTCATGGCGCCACTGAACGAAGTAGCACAGGCTATATTGCCCTGTTTGATTAATTTCAGTTCGGCTACAGGAGTGATGCGCAGGTAGAAAACAATAAACCCAATTAGCAAAAGCAGGGCAACAGCGAAGTATTTCAAATACTGCAAGTACTGCCATAAGGTAATTGCCATATTTCATTTTCCTGATTATTTCTACTCTTAAACATACCGTATAATAATAGTTTTGTATAGTATGTTTTTTACTTTAACCAGCAATAAATTAACAATTGAATCTGTACAGATTATTCTGTAGCCGGAGTGGCTTGGATTCAGGCTGTGATTATGGGTTAGCAAGGCCGCTTTACAGTAATGGCAGGGCTTAACCTGTGAAACTGGTACAAATCACTGTACCTGCAATATCAGAAATCAATAAAGGATAAATTGTGAATCCTGCATTAATTGTGTCGGTGTTTGTGGTAGCCAGTTGCGGGCTGGCCTATGAGTTGATTATGGCGGCACTGGCCAGCTATCTGCTTGGGGATTCGATACTTCAGTTTTCGTCAATCATTGGTGTGTATATGTTTGCCATGGGTATTGGCGCTCATTTAACCCGCTATATACATGACAGAGATGCGTTAAGCCGCTTTATTGATATTGAAATTCTGGTGGGCATTGTCGGCGGTATTTCTGCACTGCTTTTATTTGTGCTGTTTGGTTTTTCCGCTGCTCCGTTTCGTTCGGTGCTGTATGGGCTGGTGCTGATTATTGGCATCATCACCGGTATGGAGCTGCCGCTGGTAATGCGGGTGCTCAATTTGCGTGAAGTTGAGTTTAAGGAAGTGGTTAGCCGGGTACTCACCTTTGATTATCTGGGTGCGCTGGCCGTTTCGCTGCTGTTTCCACTGATTCTGGCGCCCAAGCTGGGCATGGCCAGAAGTGCTTTGCTGTTCGGGATTCTGAATACGATTGTTGCGCTATTAACTGCACGCCTGTTTAAGAAAGATTTGCGCCGTTATCGGCACTTGTGCCTGCGTGGCAATATAGTACTGCTTATACTGCTGCTTTTTTTCTGTTACGCCAATCAGATTACCAACAAAGCTGAAGAGCATTATTTCGGTGACCCAGTGGTGTATAGCACGGCTTCTCCTTACCAGCGATTGGTAATTACCAAGTGGCATAATGATACCCGACTGTTTATTAATGGTAATTTGCAATTTTCTTCAGTAGATGAAGCACGCTATCACGAGGCACTGGTGTTGCCAGCGATGGAGCAGAATCCAAGGGCTGCCAATATTCTGATACTGGGCGGCGGTGATGGGCTGGCGGCGCGGGAAGTGCTGAAATATTCACAGGTTAAACAGGTTACGCTGGTTGATCTGGATGCCAGCATGACCAAAGTATTCCGCACGTCGGCACAATTGCGCGAACTCAATCAGAATTCACTCAATCATCCGAAAATGCGCATTATCAATGCCGATGCTGCACAATGGCTGGAACATAATCAGCAAAAATTCGACGTAATTATTATCGATTTTCCCGACCCTGCCAATTTTTCTCTGGGTAAGCTGTATTCGGTACCGATGTACCGTATGGTGGCAAGGCATCTAAATCCACATGGTAATATTGTGGTGCAATCCACTTCACCCTATTTTGCTCCCAACGCTTTCTGGTGCATTGTTACTACATTGGAAGCAGCCGGACTGAAAACCCTGCCCTATCATGTTTATGTTCCTTCCTTTGGTGAGTGGGGCTATGTAATGGCCAGTCAGGAAGGTAAGTTTCTGATTCCCGATGATTATCGTGTATCAACTCGGTATCTGGATGCCAACAGTACACGCGAAATGTTTAATTTTCCGAAAGATATGCAGCGACGTGCGGTTGAAGCCAATCATCTGAATACGCAAAAGCTGGTGGAATACTTTGAAGCAGACTGGCGTGCGGTGATGCGCTAAGGGAGTATTAAGGATGAAAATCAGTCGCCGCCGCTTTCTCGGCCATGCAATCGGTGTCAGCATGGTGGGATTAACCAGCTACGAGGCGTGGCGTTATTTTGTGCCCGGAAGACCGCCAATTAGTGTGGATTTTCCGGGCAAGGCAATTGGCCATGCTATTCGTGATGCACAAATACAGCCGCCTGCCAATATTCCCACACGCTACGCCAATACGGTGATTATCGGCAGTGGAGCTGCGGCCTTATCTACCGCTTGGCAATTGTCTAGACAGGGTATGCAAGACTATATCCTGCTTGATGGTGCGGAACGTAATGGCAATAATCGCGGCGAAAGTCAGTTTGGCGTGGATTACCCAACCGGCGCTCATTACCTGCCCCTGCCCTCGCCCGAGTCTGAACACATTCGTGAATTACTAGGCGATTTACAGCTTTACCAGCATGGTGTGTATGATGAGCGTGCCCTGCTGCAAGTACCTAATGAGCGCCTATTTTATCAGCAGCACTGGCAGAATGAACTGCTGCCACGCCGTGATGCCGATAGCGAACGTTTTTTTCGCTTTGTTCATCAGCTCAGTAATCAGCGCGGTACCGATGGCAAACGTTTGTTCACCATTCCGCTGGATTTGTCCAGTACAGACAGCCACTGGCGCCGGCTGGAAAAAATAACGTTTGCCCACTGGCTGCAACAGCAGGGTTATCATTCGCCAACATTATTATGGTATCTGGATTATTGCTGCCGTGATGATTACGGACAGGGTATCAGCCAAGTCTGTGCCTGGGCAGGTTTGCACTACTTCTGTGCACGCGGTAATGAACAAAATGAGCATGGTTCAGTGCTGACATGGCCACATGGTCTACACGAGCTATCGCAGCGGATACGCACGTTCTGCCGTCTGCAACCATTGAGAAATTGGCCTGAAAGCAGCCAGCCATTTAAGCAACCATACAGTATGAATGCCTTTGTGGCCTCGATTGAAGAACATGCACAAGGCGTACGCCTGTTAGTCTGTACCGGCCAGCAGAAATATTTCTGGCTTGAAGTGCGCCATGCCATCTGCGCCATGCCGCTGTATATTGCCGCGCATGTGATTAAGAATATTCAACAGTATGGTTTTAAGCCAGAAAGCCATATGCCGCAGTATGCACCGTGGATCGTGGCTAATTTCTTGTTACGCGGAATGCCACCAGAAAGCAGGAGCAGCAGGCTGGCATGGGACAATATTCTGTATCAGGGTACGGGGCTGGGCTATGTAGTAGCCACCCATCAGCAAATCCGGCAAGGACCACCGGCTTATACCTCTTTTTCTGCCTACACCGCGCTGAATCAGGATACACCAGCCAATGTACGCCGCTGGATGTTGTCTGCCTCTCCTAAGCAGATTTACCTGCGTGCAGCAGCAGAGTTGGAACAGATTTACGGCTTTGCACTGCGCCAGCGCATGTTACAGGCACGATTAAGTCTGCGCGGTCACGCCATGGCGGTACCGCAGCCGGGTTATCTGTCCAATCAGGGCTTACAGGCACTGCGCTCTTATACTGGACGTTTACAGTTTGCTCACAGTGATTTATCCGGTTATTCAATTTTTGAGGAAGCGTGTTACTGGGGCAAGCGTGCAGCAGTACAGATACTGGCACAACAATAATCAATACTCGGAAAAATAAAACTGCCTGTGACCATACAGTTGGTCACAGGCAGTTTTATCTGGCAATCTGGCCATTAGACTTCCAGATAATCCATGATACTTTGTGCCGCATCGCGCCCTTCAGCTATGGCGGTAACCACCAGATCCGAACCGCGGGTAATATCGCCACCGGCAAAAATCTTTGGATTGGCGGTTTGCTGTTTATATTCGCCGCCAGTCTGAATGCGGCCACGTTCATCCACGGTTACGCCGACAGTGCTTAACCACGGCATGCTGTGCGGAGCAAAACCAAACGCCAAAATCACGGCATCGCAGGCAATTACTTCTTCACTGCCGGCAACGATTTCAGCGCGGCGGCGCCCTCGTTCATCCGCTGCGCCCATACTGGTTTTCACCACCTGAATACCAGTAACGGCACCTTCTGCATTGGTCACTACGGCCTGCGGCTGCACATTGAATTTAAACTGCACGCCTTCTTCACGCGCATTATTGAATTCCTTTTTGGAGCCGGGCATATTGGCGGCATCGCGGCGATAGGCACAGATAACTTCTTTTGCCTGCTGACGCAAAGCTGTACGCACACAATCCATGGCAGTATCACCGCCTCCCAGTACCACTACGCGCTTATCGGCCATGGAAACATAATCTTTACTGGCAATATTCAGCAGATTTTCGGTATTGCCAATCAGATACGGCAAGGCCAGATAGACGCCGCTGGCATCCTCATTCTCAATGCCGGCACGCAGCCCCTGATAAGTACCTACGCCTAAAAATACAGCATCGTACTGTTGTTCTAGCTGTTGCAGGGTGATATCTGTGCCAACATTCACGCCCAGTCTGAATTCAATACCCATACTGGTAAGTACATGGCGCCGGCGCATCATCACTTCTTTTTCCAGCTTGAAAGCCGGAATACCAAATGTGAGCAGGCCACCGATTTCTGTCGCCCGTTCGTATACTGTAACGTCTACACCATTGCGAATCAGCACATCGGCACAGCCCAGACCGGCCGGCCCGGCACCCACTACGGCCACTTTTTTGCCCACTTTTTCTACTGCGCTGATATCAGGGCGCCAGCCCTGCGCAAAAGCCTGTTCAGTGATGTATTTTTCGATAGCACCAATAGTAACTGCACCAAATTCAGCATTCAGAGTGCAATCACCTTCGCACAGACGATCCTGCGGGCACACACGTCCGCATACTTCCGGCAGGCTGTTGGTGGTATGCGCCAGTTCCACCGCTTCGATAATTCGCCCTTCATTCGCCAGCCGCAGCCAGTTGGGAATATTATTGTGTAAGGGACATTTGTTCTGGCAGTACGGATTGCCGCAGGCCAGACAGCGGTCGGCCTGCGCAATCGCCTGCGCGGTAGTAAACGGCTGATAGATTTCCGTAAATTCATGCTGACGCACGGTCAGTGGCTCTTTCGGGGGATCGACACGCGGGACATCGATAAACTGGTAAACATTTTCGCGTTGACTCATCTGGTGTTCCTTGCACTATTTCTAATTATTCCTGCATTGTCCGGCAGCCTTACTGGGTAACAGCGCGCAACTCGGTAACGGTACGCGGTTTATGTCCCAGCAGCGCATTTACATCATTGGCTTTCGGTTTAACCAGCACAAAGCGGCTAACATAATTGTCCCATTTGGCCAGAATGCGTTCTCCCAGCGGACTGTGGGTATTTTCCACATGCTCGGCAATCAGACCGCGCAGATTTTCCTGATGCATAGTCAGTGTACTGATATCCAGCCCCTCTACCAGCTCGGGATTGATGCGCTGCCGGAAACCGCCGTCCACATCCAGCACATAGGCAAAACCACCAGTCATACCGGCACCGAAGTTGATTCCGGTTTTGCCCAGTACGCATACCACGCCGCCGGTCATGTATTCACAGCCATTGTCGCCAATACCTTCCACCACAACTGTGGCTCCGGAATTGCGCACAGCAAAACGCTCACCGGCCTTACCGGAAGCAAACAGCCTGCCACCGGTAGCACCATACAGACAGGTATTGCCAATAATCGTAGTGTCTTCCGGCTGGAACGCTGTACCACCATGCGGATGAATTACAATCTTGCCACCGGCCATTCCTTTGCCGACATAATCGTTGGCATCTCCGGTCAGATACAGATTCACGGTGCCGGCCAGCCATACACCAAAACTCTGTCCGGCCGTACCGTTCAGATATATATCAAAGCGCTGTGGTGCATGGCCGCGATTGCCGTAAGCAGCAGCAATCTGGCCGGATAAAGTAGCACCTACCGAGCGATCGGTATTATTGATGTCATAGCTTAAATCTACATCAGCCCCGCTTTGCACTGCATCCCCAATATCCTGCATGATGGTGCGATTAAGGTGGCCTCTATCAAACGGTGGATTGGTCTGGGTACAGTAGCGCGAGCTGCCATCCGGAACTTTCGGTGAATACAGCAACTTGCTTAAATCCAGCGTACTTTGTTTCGGCGTAATGCCGGATATGACTTCCAGCAGCTCGGTACGGCCGATTAAATCGGTTAACTGGGTTACCCCAAGCTGTGCCATGATTTCACGCACATCCTGTGCAATGAATTTAAAGTAATTCATCGCTTTTTCCGGTAAACCATGGAAATGTTCTTGGCGCAGGGTATCGTCCTGAGTGGCCACGCCGGTAGCACAGTTATTCAAGTGACAGATGCGCAGGTAGCGGCAGCCCAGTGCAATCATCGGCCCAGTACCGAAGCCAAAGCTTTCAGCACCCAGAATTGCTGCTTTAACAATATCCATACCGGTTTTCAGGCCACCATCCACTTGCAGACGCACTTTATGGCGCAGATTATTTTCTACCAGTGCCTGCTGAGCTTCAGCCAGCCCCAGCTCCCACGGACTGCCAGCATATTTCACACTGGTAATCGGGCTGGCGCCGGTACCACCATCATAACCAGATATGGTAATCAGATCGGCATAAGCTTTAGCTACGCCGGTGGCAATAGTGCCAACACCCGGTAAAGACACCAGCTTCACTGAAACCAATGCACGCGGATTAATCTGTTTCAAATCAAAAATCAGTTGTGCTAAATCTTCAATCGAATAAATATCATGATGCGGTGGTGGCGAAATCAGGGTAGAACCGGGCACCGCAAAGCGCAGTTGCGCAATATACGGGGTAACCTTGTCTCCCGGTAACTGACCGCCTTCACCCGGTTTGGCACCCTGCGCCACTTTAATCTGAATTACATCGGCACTCACCAGATAGGCCGGTGTAACACCGAAACGGCCGGAAGCCACCTGCTTAATCCGCGATACGCGTTCAGTTCCATAGCGGTGCGGATCTTCGCCGCCCTCACCAGAATTAGAAAAACCGCCCAGCCGGTTCATCGCTGTGGCCAGTGCCTCATGTGCTTCCGGGCTTAATGCTCCTATCGACATGGCTGCACTGTCAAAGCGCTTATACAGATTTTCCGCCGCTTCCACCTGTTCCAGTGCTACCGGTGTAGCGGTTTCGGTTTTCAGACGCAGTAAATCGCGCAGCATAGAGGGAGGTCGCTTATTTACAGCATCGGCATAGCGGCGATAGTGGGCATAATCGCCACTGTTGACGGCTGCCTGCAAAGTATTGACTACTTCAGGGTTATAGGCATGAAATTCACCCTGTGGCTTGTATTTCAGATAACCGCCGATTTCCAGTCCGCGGCTTTTCTGCCAGGCGCGTTTATGAAACCAGCGCAGTTCTGCGTCTAGCTGAGCAAATGTTGCTCCCTCAATCCGGTTAAGCATATTTTTAAAGCACAGCTCCATCACCTCATGATGAAAGCCGATTGCTTCAAACAAACAGGCACAACGATAGGAAGAAATTGTCGAGATGCCCATTTTAGAGATAATTTTATATAAGCCCTTATTGATAGCATTGCGGAAATTTATCATTACCTGCCGCAGTGGCTTGGTAATCGCGCCAATGCTCACCATTCTGGCCAGACTCTCATAGGCCAGATATGGATATACTGCCGTGGCACCCAAGCCTATCAGTACAGCAAAATGGTGCGGGTTACGCGCTGAAGCGGTTTCAACAATAATATTTGCATCACAGCGTAAATTGGTTTCCACCAGTCGCTGCTGAATCGCGCCAACACTGAGAACAGCCGGAATCGGCATGGCATCACGGCTAACATTACGGTCTGAAACCACCAACAGTACTGTCCCGTTTCTGACTGCGGCCACAGCCTCATCACACAGACGCACCAGTGCCTCTTTCAGGCTGGTTTCATTCGGGTTATACACTGCATCCAGATGGTGATGCTGATAGTATTCGGCTGATAATTGCAGCAACTGCTGCATATCGGAGTACAGCAGTACCGGCGATTTAAAGTTCACCCGGTGTGACATTCCCTCAGCTTCAAAAAACACACTCATTTCACGCCCGATACAAGTATTCAGGCTCATCACATGCTTTTCACGCAAGGGATCTATTGGCGGATTGGTTACTTGGGCAAAATACTGGCGGAAATAATCAAACAGCACCCGTGGTCGCTGTGACAACACCGCAAACGGCGTATCGTCTCCCATCGAGCCTACCGCTTCCTGACCATTTTCACCCAATACCCGCACCACACTTTCGAGTTCTTCCAAGTCATAGCCGAACAGCTTCTGGTACACCAGCAATCTGTCTGCTGAAAAACTGGATTCGCCTACTTCTTCATCTGGCAGTTTCTCAAACGGAATCAGCGACAGAACATTTCTGTCCAGCCACTCCTTATACGGATGACGCGTTTTCAGTTCGGTGTTGATGTCAGCCGATTGCATCAGCCTGCCCTCACGCGTATCAATCACCAGCAGTTCACCCGGGCCAACACGGCCTTTCTCCACCACCTCATCCGGAGCGTAATCCCAGATACCCACTTCCGATGCAATGGTAATCAGCTTGTCCTGTGTAATTACGTAGCGAGCAGGCCGCAGGCCGTTGCGGTCGAGCGTACAGGCTGCATAGCGACCGTCACTGAGCACAATTCCCGCAGGACCATCCCACGGTTCCATGTGCATGGAATTAAAATCATAAAAGGCACGCAAATCCTCATCCATATCCGGATTATGCTGCCAGGCGGGCGGCACCAGTAAGCGCATAGCACGAAACAAATCCATACCGCCATTCACAAACAGCTCCAGCATATTATCCAGTGAGCTGGAATCTGAACCGGTTTCATTCACAAATGGAGCTGCTGTCTGCAAATCCGGAATCAGCGGGGTGTGATATTTATATGAGCGTGCTCGTGCCCAAGCCCGATTACCGGAAATGGTGTTAATTTCACCATTATGCGCCAGATAACGGAAAGGTTGCGCCAGCTGCCAGCGTGGTAACGTATTGGTAGAAAAACGCTGATGAAACAAACAGATTGCACTTTGCATACGTAAATCAGCCAGATCAGGATAAAACCGTGGTAAATCCTTGGGCATGCACAGCCCTTTATAAATCATCACCTGATTAGAAAGGCTGCAAATATAAAAATCACGGTGATTAATGCGCTTTTCAATGCGTCGGCGGGTCATAAACAGCCGTCGCTCCAAATCACGCGGCAACCAACCAGCCGGCGCATGGATAAATACCTGCTCAATATAAGGCATATCTGCCAGCGCAATGGCACCAAGCATTTTCGGATTAGTTGGCACAGACCGCCACAGAGAAATATTTAGCGTTTCACGCGTCAGCTCTTCCTCAATAATGGCCTTATATTCCTGTGCCAATGCCTCATCGCGCGGGAAGAAAATCATCCCTACGGCAAAATTCTTCGCCAGTGTAATACCAGCTTCTTCCGCTATCGCCTGAAAGAATTTTTTCGGCATTTGCAGTAACAGGCCACAACCGTCACCGGTTTTGCCATCCGACAAAATTGCCCCGCGATGTTGCATGCGCGACAGCCCCAATATTGCGGTACGCACCACCTTGTGGCTGGGTTCGCCTTCAATATTGGCAATTAATCCGAAACCGCAGTTTTCTTTTACCAGAGAGTGGTCGTATAAGCTAGACATCACGAAACCTCGTTTGCTGCACTAACTGCAAAGCACAAATTGATTAGTCAAGATAACAAACATACAAAAATTTACCTATAAGCGTCAAAAGCTTTTTTGTTCAGCTCGACAAAAAAAACTCTATAATTTCATTGAATTTTAGTTTAAATCACTACATATACCCAGATTTGTGCATATTAAAACGGCATTCGGCTGAAAAGATGCCATATTTCACCAAATTACACATTTATGGCAATCAAGCTTTAAAAAGCAAAAAAATTTGCAGAAGGCACAAATCATGCCATCTGCAAGCCACTTGTATGAGAATAATAATCAGTTAATATTTTAATTCAACGATATTTAAGACAATCTTTCAAATAAATTTATTCCTGATCATAAGTACCGAGATAAACAGGATTCTGAGTTCCCCTCACCTTGAAGAATTCGCCGGCAAGCAACCTAAAAAGTTTCGCTATCTTTAAAATCCTGCCAGCTATTACCCTATGGCTGCAATACTGGCAGTACGTCCAAAATCTTGTCATGTCTTCCCGCTTTTGCATTCGGAAAACATATTTTCCGAGAGCTTCACCTCAACATCAGACACCTAAGTAATAATGTCCATTATCCAGTCATCTTTCTTTTCCCATACTGCCTATAGATAAAAAAAGGGAGATGCAAGCATCTCCCCCGTTACATTTTATTCACTGACCACACCAGCGTGCTCAGCCTGAACATCAGCATGGTAACTGGAGCGTACCATCGCCCCGATTGCCCCATGCTTAAAGCCCATTTCATAGGCGCGTTTTTCAAATACTTTAAACTGTTCCGGCGTAACATAGCGCAATACCGGCAAATGGCCGTTACTGGGCTGCAAATACTGGCCGATGGTAATCATTTCCACATCATGTGCACGCAGATCCTGCATCACTTCCAGAATCTCTTCATCACTCTCACCCAGCCCCACCATCAAACCGGATTTCGTCGCCACCTCAGGTCGTAACGCCTTATACTGTTTCAGCAACTTCAACGAATGCTGATAATCTGCCCCGGGTCGCGCCTGTTTATACAGTCGCGGAGCCGTTTCCAGATTATGGTTGAGTACATCTGGTGGAGTTTGTGCCAGAATATCCAGCGCCGTATCCAGACGGCCACGAAAATCCGGTACCAGCACCTCAATCTGGGTATGCGGGCTGGATTCGCGAATTGCACTAATGCAATCTGCAAAGTGTTGTGCCCCACCATCACGCAAATCATCACGGTCTACCGAAGTAATCACTACATAACGCAGATTCATCGCTTTCACCGAAGCGGCCAGATGTTTCGGCTCCTGAGGATCAAGCGGATTCGGACGGCCATGCCCCACGTCACAAAACGGGCAGCGGCGGGTACAGATATCGCCCATAATCATAAACGTTGCCGTGCCCTTGCTGAAGCACTCACCAATATTTGGGCAACTGGCTTCCTCACATACCGTATGCAGCTTCTGCTCACGAACAATGTTTTTGATCTCAAAAAACTTTTGACTGCTGGGCAACCGCGCCCGAATCCACTCTGGTTTTTTCAGTTTTTCTTCCAGTGGTACAACCTTAATCGGAATACGCGCAGTTTTTTCCGCACCTTTGTGTTTTACTCCTTGGCTATTATCTTGATTCATAATACAACTTTCTGTATAGATGGCCGCTCAGGCGGCGGTGCATTCAATTGCAAAGGCAGGTAGCCGGTTAAACGTTCGGCAACTTCAGCCAGCGCTGGACAGGGCTCTGTCAGATCAGCAATCTGAGTCATGTGTAAACCGGCATAGCCACACGGATTGATATGAGTAAACGGTGTCAGATCCATATTTACATTCAGTGCCAGACCGTGATATACCGCGCCCTGCTTGATACGCAACCCCAGCGAAGCAATTTTTCGGCCGTTTACATAAACACCGGGACGTTTAGGATCGTTCACCGCGGCAATGCTGTAATCAGCCAGCGTGGCAATGATACTGTTCTCCAGCCGAGTCACCAGTTCCCGTACCGTAATATGGCGCCGCTTAAAATCAATCAGCGTATACACCACTAACTGTCCCGGACCGTGATACGTCACCTGTCCGCCACGGTCAATCTGCACCACCTCAATTTCATCATGCACCAGAATATGTTCCGGCCGGCCAGCCATCCCCTGCGTAAATACCGGCGGATGCTCCACTACCCATAATTCATCTTCCGTTTCGGCTGTGCGATTCGCAGTAAAATCCTGCATCGCCGTAAAAACCGGTTGATAAGCGCGCAAGCCCAGTTGCACAACCTTCATAATACAACCTTCACCATGGGATGGCTGCTTAAAGCACGATAAATATTGTCCAACTGCACCTGACTTTCCGCGCGGATAATGACCGTTGCGCTAATATAATTACCCTTACTGCTCGGGCGGGTATTAATATCTGCTGCGGCCGTTTCCGGCGCATGTTGCTGTACCACTTCCAGAATCGTGGCCGCAAACTCAGGATGCTGCGCACCCATTACCTTAATCGGGAAATCCAGTGGAAATTCAATAATACTGGTTTTCAGATTATCACTCATATTTATACCTTTTCTGTCTGCACGCGTTTGTACCATGTAAACCCCATGCAAAACAGGCTTATTCGCGTAAAAAAATTTAATTCAAAGCTAACAGCAGTAACAAACTCATGTTAAACAACAGCTTTTTGCGCCAGATAAGTCTGTAGACCCCGTTCACGCAACACACAGCTTGGGCATTCACCGCAGCCGCCCTCCACCCCGTTATAACAGGTATGCGTATGTTCACACACATAATCCAGATATCCCAGCTCATCAGCCAGCGCCCACGTCTGCGCTTTGTCCAGATACATCAGTGGCGTAATCAGTCTGAATTCATAATCCATCGCCAGATTCAGCGTTACATTCATCGACTGCACAAACACATTACGGCAATCCGGATAGCCGGAAAAATCGGTTTCACATACCCCTGCAATCACATCATGAATACCCTGCCCCTTGGCAAAAATCGCTGCATACAGTAAAAACAGTGCATTGCGCCCGTCAACAAAGGTATTCGGCAGCCCTTCAGCAGGTGCCTCAATCTCCTGCTGCTCATCCATCAGCGCATTATGGGTAATGCTTTGTAACAGTGATAAATCCATCACCGTTTGCGCCACACCTAAGTCCTGCGCTATCCAGCGCGCTTTTTTCAACTCAATCGCATGACGCTGGCCATACTGAAAAGTAATCGTCTGTACATTCTCGCGTCCGTAAGTCGCGATCGCCTGCAATAAACAGGTAGTCGAATCCTGACCGCCGGAAAAAATCACCAGCGCTCGAGCATGTTGTTTCATTATCCAGATTCCTTAGTTTTGATTTCAGAACCAACCAGAAAACCCTTTTTCCAGCCGCCTGACGTGGGAAGTTTGCGAACCACGTAGCCATTTATTATAAAACATTTGCTCTCCCATACTGCCAGTCTGACCACGAAAGCGTACAAAACAGGTAAAATAACCCGCTTTACTGCTTAAAATTCAAGTATTCAAACATGTTGGTATTGGGAATCGAATCATCCTGTGACGAAACCGGCGTTGCTCTCTATGACAGCACGCATGGGCTACTGGCGCATCAGCTACATACACAAATTGCCATGCATGCTGAATATGGTGGCGTCGTACCCGAGCTGGCCAGTCGCGACCATATCCGCCGTCTCACCCCGCTTACTCATGCCTGCCTGCAAGAGGCCGGCAAAACCTACCAAGACATCGATGCCATTGCCTATACACAAGGACCGGGTCTGGGCGGCGCCTTGCTGGCTGGTGCCAGCTTTGCCAACGCACTGGCGTTTGCTCTGAACAAACCCATCATTCCAGTACACCACCTTGAAGGCCATATGTTATCGCCGCTGCTCAGCGAAGAAAAACCGACCTTTCCCTTTGTTGCCCTGCTGGTTTCCGGCGGACATACCCAGTTTATGGCGATAAAAGGTATCGGCGACTATACCCTGCTTGGAGAAAGTATCGATGACGCCGCCGGAGAAGCTTTTGATAAAACCGCCAAACTGCTTGGTCTGCCTTATCCAGGTGGTGCAAAGCTGTCAGAACTGGCCAGACTGGGACAACCAGATAGCTTGCATTTTCCACGCCCGATGTTGCATTCACACGATCTGAACATGAGTTTTTCCGGTCTGAAAACTGCTGTACTGACCGCTGTAAACAAAATTCGTGCAGAAACCGGTTGCGGCGAAAAGCTGCCAGAACAAATTCGCAATAACATCTGCCGCGAATTTCAGGATGCCGTAGTAGACGTACTCACCAGTAAAGCCAAACAAGCACTAAAACAGACTGGCTACCAGCAGTTGGTTGTTGCTGGTGGCGTAGGCGCCAACTGGCAGTTGCGCCAGAGCCTCAGCAGCCTACCCAAAGTGCGTACATTCTTTCCTCCAATGTCCTACTGCACCGACAATGGTGCCATGATTGCTTTTGCCGGAGCCATGCATCTGGACAGTGCGCAGCCAGCAGCCAGTTTCAACGTAAAGCCACGCTGGCCATTAAGCCAGATTGTCCAGTAATACCAAGCCCTGATAGCACACTATTCCATCGCACTGATTAATATGATTGAAATCAAAAACCTCAGCTTACAGCGTGGCAGTAAACAACTTCTGCATAACGCTAACCTGACCATCTATCCCGGCCAACGCATCGGCCTGATTGGCAAAAACGGTACTGGTAAATCCAGCCTGTTTGCCCTGCTTGAAGGTAAAATCAGCCACGACAGCGGAGACATACGCCTACCCAAACACTGGCAACTGGCTACCGTCAAACAAGAAACTCCGGCCTTAGATACTCCTGCTCTGGATTACGTTTTGCAGGGTGACAGTGAATTACAGGAACTACAACAACTACTGCAACAGGCAGAAATCTGCAACGATGGTATCAAACAGGCAGAATATCATGCACGACTGGACGAAATCGGTGCCTACAGTGCCTCAGCACGTGCCGCCAAACTACTCAACGGCCTTGGTTTTTCACAGCAGCAACAGCAGCAGCCAGTAAAATCATTCAGTGGCGGCTGGCGCATGCGCCTGAATCTGGCACAGGCATTGATGTGCCGTACCGATTTACTTCTGCTGGACGAACCCACTAACCATCTGGATTTGGAAACAGTCTTATGGCTCGAGCAGCATCTGGCCAGTTTAGATACCACCCAGATAATCATCTCGCACGACCGCGACTTTCTCAACGCCACTACCACCCAAACCGTAGAGCTGGCACAACAGCAACTTACACTCTATGGTGGCAACTATGACTTTTACCAGCAGGAACGTGCACAAAGACTGGCACAGCAACAAGCAGCCTATCTCAAGCAACAAGCGCATATCCAGCATCTACAATCCTTTATCGACCGCTTCAAAGCCAAAGCCACCAAAGCTGTACAAGCACAAAGCCGCATCAAAGCACTGGCACGGCTCGAACGTATCGCACCTGCACATCTGGACAGCGAATTTTCCTTTGAATTCTCCCAGCCCGACCATCTGCCTAATCCCCTGCTGAAACTGGAACATATCAATATTGGCTATGGTAACAATACCGTTCTGCACAATATTGATCTGTCTGTAGAATCTGGTGCCCGTTACGGTCTTCTGGGCGTGAATGGCAGCGGTAAATCCACACTTATCAAAGCCATATCCGGCAGCCTGCAACCGATAAGCGGCCAGATTATACGCGCTGAAAAACTTAAAATCGGCTACTTTGCCCAACACCAGCTCGAAACCCTGCGTGCCGACCAGAGCCCGGTCTGGCATATTCAGCAACTGTCACCCGAAGTGCGCGAACAGGAAATCCGCAACTTTCTCGGCAGCTTTGCCTTTATCGGTGACATGGCCTTACAGCCGATTGCACCTTTTTCCGGTGGTGAAAAAGCACGTCTGGCACTGGCCATGATTGTATGGCAGAAGCCCAACCTGTTACTGTTGGATGAGCCAACCAACCATCTTGATCTGGACATGCGTCATGCCCTGACACTTGCCCTGCAAAGTTTTCAGGGGGCACTGATCGTTGTTTCCCACGACCGCAGCCTGCTCGAATCCACTACCGATGCCTTAATTTATCTCAATCAGGGCGAGCTCAAACATTTTGATGGCGATCTGAGCAACTACCGTCAGTGGCGCTTAACGCAGGAACAGCACAACAACGAACAGCTACAGAGTTCCAATAACACCCCCAACCGTAAAGAACAAAAACGCATTGAAGCACAACAACGACAAGAACGCGCCCGTTTAATTAAACCTTTACTGAAAAACATCGAAAAAGCCGAGCGCGACATGCAAAACTGGCAACAGCAGCAGCAACAATGCGAAGCATTTTTAGCCAGCGAACAAGCCTACCTTGACGAAAACCGGACAAAATTGCAACAAATCATTACCCAATTAGCCGAGCTCAAAGTAAAATTAACCCAAACTGAAGAAAAATGGCTTGAATGGCAACAACAAGTAGAAGATATCAACCTGAACAACTAATTAATGCTGTACAAGGTCTAATAATGACATACAACAAATTTCTCCCTCTGCTGATACTCACTAGCGGCCTGCTCATAGTTCAGAGTGCCAGTGCTAAAGTCTATACCTGTCTTGAAAATGGCGAAATCGTCTATACCTCTAAATTAAAGGGTAACTGTGCAGTCGCCAATCTGCCTCCTATCGGCAGCTACAGCAACAGTCGTTCCAGCTATCGCAGCAGCTCTTCAGCCGCAATACGTAGCCGCCCGCGTCCTGCAACCCGTGTAGCCACTGCCTACAGCGGCCCGCAACCCACAGTTAACATCATTCCTAAAGGCAGCGACAATACCCGTCGTGCTATTTTGCAACAGGAATTGGCCAATGAACGCAACGCTTTAGCGCAGGCACAAGAGGCTCTTAACCGCAGCCGTACCGGCAAAGGCGGTAACATTACTGAGCTGCAAAGTGTTGTACTCGACCGACAGCAGAATATTCAGGCTATCCAGCGAGAACTTGGCCGTATGTAAAACTCAGACAAAGGATAAATTATGAAAAAACGCTTAATAATGACAGCAATGTGCGCCCTGATGAGTGCTTCCGCGCTAGCACAAGTGTACGAATGTATCGATAGCCGTGGCAACCACAGCTATGCAGAAATTCCTAAAGGGAAAAACTGTCATCCAGCCAGCAATCTGGGCGCAAATTTTTCAACAACTCCCGCCTATAAAGCCGCCACAATCAATAGCACAGATAGTACCAGAGACACGACTGCCAGCAGCCAGTCCAACAACGCCGCCATTGCCACCGCTCGAAAAAATCTTGCTGATGCTCAGAAAGCTTTAGAAGAAGGCAAAAAAATACGCCTAGGCAATGAACGCAATTATGTACACTATCAGGAACGTATCAAAGGACTCGAAGATATGGTCAGAACTCGGCAACAGGAACTGGATAATGCCATCAATAATAAAAGATAATTTTGCTACTATTCAGGATAGTCTGCTAAAAATATCAGCAAAACAACAGTAGCCGTGCTCACTCCTGACACCAGCTACTGTCTGTTATCACACTCAGAAACTTACCTGCACTGCTTCGTCACCCAGTAAAGCATACAGACTGTCGAATAAAGATGCCTCTGGCTTGATTAACCAGCTTTTATCCGCGCGCAATTCCCCATAAGCCTGCTGATACTGGCAGCAGAATTTCAGTGGCACATGCGCCTGCTGCTCACAATAAGGCCGTAACAGCGCCGCCAGTTGACTAACTGGTGTGTCCGCAGCGATATGCAATTGCAGACTGCGCGCATAACGGGCACAGGCTTCAGCAAGCGTAAACGCATCATCAGCAGTAATACGCAAGCCATCGCCACCATTGTATTCATCTACCGCAACCTTGCATTCCATAATCAATACCTGATCAGCCTTCAGACTGGCACCATATTCTTCCAATGCCTGCCCAGCCACCACTACTTCCTGCTTGGCACTTCCATCTTCCAGTTGCACGACGGCAAATTTACCGCGTTTACCCATAATATAACGCACCGCAGTTACAAAACCGGCCACTTTCTGCTTATTATTGGATGGCTTAAGTGCCGCCAGTTTACTACTTACCAGTGCGCGTACCTTATCAGCGTAAGGTTCGAAAGGATGTCCGGAAAAATAGAAGCCCATTGCCTGCTTTTCTTCCGCCAGTTTTACCGCCAGTGACCACGGAGCCACTTCTTCCATTTGCAAGGGCTCTATGGCATCTTCCACCATATCAAATAAGCCACCCTGATTAGCATTGGCTGCCACCTGTTCTGCATTGTCCATCGCCAGTCCAATATTGGCCAGCAACTGGGCACGATTCGGATTCAGCTCATCAAATGCACCGGCTCGTACTAGAGCTTCTATAGTGCGGCGGTTCAGATGCTGGCGGTCGACGCGCTGGCAGAAATCCAACAGATCAGTAAACGCACCACCTGTTTCACGGGCACGCACAATTGCTTCTACCGCCCCCTCACCCGTACCTTTAATCGCACCCAGTGCATAACGAATCTGCTTATTATTATTTGGTGTAAACCGATAAAACGATTCATTGATACTGGGTGGCAGGAAAGTAATACCATTTTCAATACCGTCATCAACAAAGATTTTCAGCTGGTCAGTATTGGTTAACTCGCTGGACATCGTACCCGCCAGATATTCAGCCAGATAATGACATTTAAGCCAGGCAGTCTGATACGATACCAGCGCGTAAGCCGCAGCATGCGACTTATTGAAACCGTAACCAGCGAATTTTTCCATATAATTGAAAATTTCGTTGGCTGTTTGCTTATCTATACCCTTTTCTGCGGCACCAGCTTCGAAAATGGCACGGTGCTTCACCATTTCCTCCACCTTTTTCTTACCCATGGCGCGCCGCAGTAAATCGGCACCACCCAGCGTATAACCACCGCAAACCTGTGCCGCCTGCATCACCTGTTCCTGATACACCATCACCCCATAAGTGGAATCCAGTACCGGTTCCAGATTGGGATGCAGATATTCCACTTTTTCTTCACCGTGCATACGCCGGATAAAGTCGGGAATCAGATCCATCGGCCCCGGGCGGTACAAGGCCACAAACGCGATAATTTCCTCAAATTTGGTCGGACGTGCTGTCACCAGCATCTTCTTCATCCCTACCGACTCAAACTGGAATACTGCCGTAGTGTTGCCTTTGGCAAAAATATTGGCGTAAGTAGCGGCATCATCCAGCGGAATATGATTTACATCAACCTTCTGCCCGGTAGTCTCGAAAATAAACTTTTGCGTCATCTCGATAATCGTTAAATTACGCAGTCCAAGAAAGTCGAATTTCACCAGACCAATCTGCTCAACATCATCCTTATCAAACATAGAAACCGGAGAGGCATCATCACCACTTGCCTGATAAATCGGGCAGAAATCGGCAATTTTTCCGGGTGCCATCAGCACCCCGCCGGCATGCATACCCAAACCGCGAGTTAAATCTTCCAGTTTCAGCGCCAGCGTCATCAATTCTTCTGCTTCTTCTTCGCGCAATAACTGCCGAATCTGTGGTTCCGCCTCCATAGCTTTGGTCAGACTCAAAGGCTTATTTGCTTCAACCGGTATCAGCTTGGACAAACGATCACACAGCCCGAAAGGTAAATCCAGCACACGCCCAACATCGCGTACCACAGATTTAGATGACATCGTGCCAAAAGTCACAATCTGGCTTACCGCAGGCACACCATACTTATGACGTACATACTGAATCACACGGCCACGGTTTTCCTGACAGAAATCGATATCAAAGTCCGGCATTGAAACCCGCTCCGGATTCAGAAAACGTTCAAACAGCAAGTTATAACGCAACGGATCCAAATCAGTAATTTTCAGTGAATACGCCACCAGCGAACCGGCACCAGAACCACGACCCGGACCAACCGGACAGCCATTCTGCTTGGCCCAGTTAATAAAGTCCTGCACAATCAGAAAATAACCCGGAAATTGCATCTGGACAATAATTCCCAGCTCGTAATCCAGCCGTTGCTGATATTCAGGCATTTTTTGTGCCCGCTCGGCTTCATCCGGATACAGAAATGCCATACGTTCCTGCAATCCCTCATTACTCAGCTGTATCAGCAGATCATCCAGCGTCATCCCTTCAGGTGTCGGAAATAGTGGCAGATAATGTTTACCCAGAGTCAGCGTCAAATTACAACACTGCGCAATCGCCACCGTATTAGCCAATGCTTCAGGAATATCGGCAAAGCGCGCGGCCATTTCTTCCGGTGTCACAAAATACTGACTAGGTACAAAATCATGCGGACGGCGCTTGTCTGCCAGCACATAACCACTGGCAATACACACCCTTGCTTCATGTGCATGAAAATCATCCGCGTCCATGAACTGTACCGGATGCGTAGCCACCACTGGCAACTGTCGCTCAGTAGCAAGCGCCACACTGCCTGCCACCACTGCTTCCCATTCCGGACGTTCCGGCAAACGCTGAATTTCCAGATAAAAGCGGTCACCAAACCATCGCTGATATTTGGCACATGCCTGTGCAGCCAATTCTGGTTTATTCGCCAGCAAAGCCTGTCCAATTTCACCATACTGCGCGCCTGACAAACAAATCAGTCCACTGTTATCTCCTTCTGCCAGCCATTGCTGCCGGATGAGAGGCTGATACGGATGCCGGTCTTCACCTACATATGCATCAGTCAGCAATTCATTCAAACGCAGATAACCAGCATGATTTCTTACCACCAGCATCAGGCGAAAAGGCTTATCCGGCTGTTCCGGATTTTCCACACGCACATCTACCGCCATGACAGGCTTGATACCAGCATTACGACAGGCCTTATAAAACTTCACCATGCCAAACACATTCATCAAATCACTGATACCTAGCGCCGGTATTCCCAGAGTACTGGCACGATTAACTGCTTCTTTAATCCGCACAATACCATCTTCAATAGAAAACTCAGTATGCAGACGCAGCGGAATATAGGGAAAACTATTAGACATAGCACTTTTCATGCCAGAACAATGATTGTCTGGCTTATCGGAAATAAAAAAGAGATAAAACAAGCATGCCAAGCTGGAAACCTCACCAGCAACACACACGGAAAAATAAAATAGCAATATTCAGCGCATTCAAGCCAATGCTCAAACACATCATCACAGCACTAATTCTACCTGATTTGGTCAATCACACAGCTATAATCTGGTTTAAAACTGATTGATTTATTATCTAGTAATCACAAAACAAACATCACTGAATAAGCATCACAAGCATACAGGACAACTAGCATAGATTTACGCATCAACGCTTAATATAAGCACAAACTGCATTTTCCAAAAACAGGAAAATTCCAGTTAATCTGGATTTTTATAAAGAAAATCATCCTTTAGCAGTATTAAACAAGTGCAATAAATATCAATCAAGCTTCGTAATCAGCATGCCATCACCAAGAACAATACCACAGCATCCAATACACTAAATGCTCCTACAATGAAAAACAGGCTGCCTGAAATCATCAGGCAGCCCGTTCAAACAGGTATCCCCCACATGTGCCGCTTTGGACGCCATCCGCTTGAACCTTGAGGACAAGGCTGGCAGTATCGAATGGTTTCGGGTTCATTCACAAGGAATGCTCACGCCCACCATTACCCAACCGCCAAAAAAAGCGAATTATTGGTTCAAAGGAATATATGTCCTTACGAACACAGCAGGGGAAAGAAAGATTATTTTACCACAAGTGTGAGTGTACTTTCACACAACTGGATCATGTCCTGTATTTTACGCTCGAAATCTCCGACTGCCAAATTTCCGTTCATCGTAAGTTTAAGTAAATCGTGCGCCAGATTCAGGGCAGCCATAATCACAATTTTATCTGTTTCAACAATCCGTCCAGAGCTCTGAATGGCAGTAATTTTCTCATTCAGCATCTTTACCGCCTGCATCAACGTTTCATGCTCACTTCTAGGCGTACCTATATTGAAAGGACGTCCTAGAATTTCCACACGAACCTGTTGAATTTCATCCATTAAAATCCTCCTGCACCTGTGGTAAGTGTTGCAGCAATCGCTGTAATTCATCACTGGATGCTTTTAACACCGTAGTATAGCGTTTTTTTTCAGCAATCAGTTCATCAATCGTAGTTTGCATGCTTTCCTGTAAATGAAATTTTTCCTGCTCATGCTGCTTTCGTACTCGTTCACGCTCTGCCTGAAAATTTTCACCCTGTTGTTGCAACTGTTTTTTTACAGTTGATAACTGCTGGGTCAACTGATGCTTTTCAGCTAAAAGAGAATTAAAATGTATTACCAGCCGTTTGACGTAGTCTTCCAATTGTTCTAATTGATTTTCCATTCCCTACCCGCTTCCATCCTTAAAATACGCAGTATGGTTGCCTGATTTACCATCCGCCAGTTAAGTTGTTTTTGTCATAACACTTAATTCTTATTCCACTCTGGGCGCACGTTCCATCAATATTTCCGCCATCGCCTGTACTTCAGTACGCCCCTGAAACAGTTGCTGCAAAATATTGGCAATTGGCATATCTACTTCCAGTAAAGCAGCCTGCCGGCACACTTCTTCCACAGTATATACACCTTCGGCAACATGTCCAAGCTCAGTTAACGCTTCAGGCAGCGATTTTCCTTCTGCCAGCAGTAAACCTACCCTGCGATTACGCGACAATGAACCAGTACAGGTAAGAATCAAATCCCCCATACCTGACAAACCCATCAACGTAGTTGCCTGTCCACCCAGAGCCTGATTCAGACGTAAAATTTCTGCCATTCCGCGTGTCATTAACGCCACTCGGGCATTAATGCCATAGTGCAGCCCATCAGCAATTCCTGTGGCAATAGCCATAACATTCTTCACAGCCCCGCCAACTGCCGCACCAATTACATCAGCATTAGCATACAGGCGCAAAACAGTATTATTCAGCGTAGCGGCCAGCTCCTGAATCCAGACAAAATTTTCCGAAGCCAAAGTAACCGCACAAGGCAACTGCTGCGCCAGCTCCTGCGCAAAGCTCGGGCCGGATAATATCCCGATACACCGATTCGCCGGCATAACTTCTGCCAATACCTGCTGCGGTAGCAAGCCGGTTTGCTGTTCAAAACCTTTACAGGCAGCAATTACCGGCACCTCACCCAAGCCGGCAGCCACCAGTTTCTGCGCACTTTCACGCAATGCGGCCACCGGTGTGGCAATAATAATCAAGTCTGCCGGTGAAAACTTATCAACAGCAGAAAGATTTTCCGGTAAAACGAAATCAGACAAATATCGTTTGTTTACCCGTTCCTGTTGTAATTGTTGTACATGCTGGGCATTATGTGTCCATAGCCATACTTTATGCGAATGCAAGGCAAAATGAATAGCAAGTGCTGTTCCCCATGCACCGGCACCCAGTACACCAATATTCATGACAAAGATTCCCTTTAACAAACTACCGGCAGATAACTACCTATTTCTTTGACCACTAGCTAACATTAAACCACGTGCAAAATGTGATACCACCTTAAAAATATCAGGCAGGAGCATCACCTCTAGATTAAATATAGCTACTGGCAGCACATTGTATCCAAAAATTCAGTATTAGGCTGCACGATATTGCATAACCGCAATCAACCCAGACAGAATACACACCAAATCAGCCAAACCTGCACACAACATACTCACACAGCAAACAGCAGTTACCACAGTAAACCATGCAACTTAAGCGTAATCAGCCGATACAAAAACACAGGCTGCCTACTCATCGACAACCTGTGTCCATAGCAGATTCTAAGAATGATTAATCCTCAAAGCGTTTAAACGCCAGCGAACCATTCGTACCGCCAAAGCCAAATGAATTGGAAATAGCCGCACGAATCGGCAAATCACGCGCTTCATTAGCGCAATAATCCAAATCACATCCTGCCTCAACATCCTGCTCGAAAATATTAATGGTTGGCGGAGATTTTTGAGTGTGAATAGCCATTACCGTATATACAGCTTCTACGCCGCCGGCGCCGCCTAACAGGTGGCCAGTCATAGATTTGGTTGAATTCACAACCAGCTTTTGAGCGTGCTCACCTAAAGCCAGTTTCAATGCATTGGTTTCATTCACATCACCCAGTGGTGTTGACGTACCATGTGCATTCACATAATCAATATCTTCCGGATTCAGGCCACCATCTTTCAGTGCACGCGTCACGCCCAGTGCCGGACCTTCAGTATTTGGTGCAGTAATATGATAGGCATCTGAGCTCATGCCAAAGCCAACCAGCTCAGCATAAATTTTGGCGCCACGTTTACGGGCATGTTCATACTCTTCCAGCACCATCACGCCAGCACCTTCACCCATAACAAAGCCGTCACGATCCTTATCCCAAGGTCTGGACGCTGTAGTCGGGTCATCATTGCGGGTTGACAACGCTTTCATTGCAGCAAAACCACCTACACCCAGCTCACAGATAGCGCCTTCGGCACCACCGGCGATCATGATATCTGCGTCTCCGTACTTAATCAAACGAGCAGAATCGCCAATACTGTGTGCACCGGTAGTACAGGCAGAAACCATACCATAGCTTGGCCCCTGATAGCCTTTCAAAATCGTAACATGGCCGGAAATCAGATTAATCAGCGAACTGGGGATAAAAAATGGGTTTATTTTGCGCACACCGTGCTCTACAACAGACCGAGCAGTAGCCTCAATTGCAGGTAAACCACCAATACCGGCACCAATATTCACCCCTACCCGAGTTTTATCCAGACCCGGTATATCATCCAGTCCAGCATCTGAAATTGCCTGCAAAGCAGCCGCTACACCAAAATGGATAAAAGAATCCATCCTACGTGCTTCTTTAGCGCTGATGTACTGGGTAACATCAAAATTCTTAACCTCACCGGCAATCCGGCAAGCTAAAGACGAAGCATCAAAATGGGTAATAGTGCCAATGCCGCTTTTACCTGCAAGTAGATTTTGCCATGCTGTGGTTACATCATTACCCACAGGAGATACCTGACCCAGGCCGGTAATGACTACTCTTTTTTTACTCATAATTTGCTCGTAAGAAAAAAACCTCTACCGAATCAGGCGAAAAAATACACCTTATTTCGACAGAGGAATTTGAATTTGACCAACACTACACGGAATTAATTCAAGTGAGCGCTAACAAAGTCAATAGCTTGCTGCACAGTAGTAATTTTTTCCGCTTCTTCGTCTGGAATTTCGCAACCAAAGGCTTCTTCCAGTGCCATTACCAATTCAACGGTGTCCAGTGAGTCAGCACCCAGATCTTCCTGAAAAGAAGATTCGTTTTTTACTTCAGTTTCACTCACACCCAATTGTTCTGCAACAATCTTTTTCACACGTTGTTCGATATTGTTATCCATTGTCCGATCTTTCTTTACTTTGCCCGGCACTAGTGCGGACAGGGTTAATTGAATTAATCAACATTTTAGTTGTTGATATTATTGTACCTAATAAAAATAGAGTTTTCCATTCAAATCGTCTTTTGCCGTATTTTCCATGGTTTTCAGCGATTTTCAGCGCACTTTTACTTATCACCCGATGCAAATTAAACAGCAAGCGGCAGCCATATTAGCACAGCCTGATTTTTTGCCACAAGCTATATGATTTATATTCAATCATTATTAACAATAGTTTTATATAAAAAATTCATAATCAAAGCCAGTTCTGCCGCCGTATTTTCCTGCGTACCGCCACCGGTATGCCCACCTGTATCCGGCGCTGCCAGCCATACCTGCTGTTTTAATTCACGTAAGCGGGCATAAAATTTCAATGCATGCGCTGGATGCACACGATCGTCATGCAGATTAGTCGTAATCAGAGCCGGCGGATAATGTAGCAAATTATCCAGATTATGATAGGGAGAAATCTGTCTTAATGCTTGATTCTCAGTAGAATCATCAGGATTTCCATATTCATCCATCCATGAAGACCCTGCCAACAGATAAGGATAGCGCAACATATCCGTTAACGGCACCTCACACACCATTGCGCCCATACTTTGCGGCTGACGACAGAAAGCTGCTGCCACCACCATACCACCATTACTGCCTCCCTGAATCGCTGTATGCACCGCACTGGCGCGATGATGAGCATATAAATCGTGCAGTACTGCCAACAAATCATCAACACTCACATGCTTGCGAATCCCACAAGCAGCCTGATGCCATGCCGGCCCGAATTCACCACCACCACGAATATTTGCCAGCACAAAAGCATAACCTTTCGCCAGCCAGTGCCGGCCAATACTACCCAAATAATAAGGTAGCTGTGGCATACCAAAGCCGCCATACACATAAACAATCGTTGGCGTATCCTTATCCATATTTTTGCCAACATGAAAATAAGGAATAAATGTACCATCCTGAGCAACCGCACTAAACTGCTGTACCAGCATTCCCGCAGGGTCAAACTGCTGCGGCTGCCGGCGCATAACACACAGCTCCCCCAGATGTACATCCAATGTATATAGTGTCAGAGGTTCAAGAAAGCTGCTGATGGCCAGATACACCACATCGCCACCCCATGGCTGATCAGTAATTTCCAGCGCCCCAGCTGGCAAATTTGGCAAAACAACTTCCTGCCAGCGATTTTCCGCAAAACGCCAAGCCAGCAAACGGCTATGAACATTATCCAGTATCGACACCAGTACAAAACGTCTTGTGGTTTCAATACTTTCAATCGCCTGAGTAGGAGCTGGCTGAAAAATCACTTCAGCCGCTCCCAGTTCACCTTTATGCAATCTCACTGCCACCAGACTGCCAGCCGGATAACATTTATTTGCACGCCGCCAGTCACTGCGTAACTGCACCAGCAATTGCCCATACAAATAGCCCATCAGCTCACAATCATCTGGCAACGCCAGAGGCTTAACCCCCAAATCCGCAGTTACCTGATAATACTGCTTGTGATAAAACCCACTCGCAGCTTCAAGTAAATCAATCGGCGACCCCTGACTATCCAGATAACGCCAGGCATTAGCCATCATACCATCAGCGGGTATTTCCAATATTGGTACCGCCTCAGCAAAAGACTGCCCGCGCTGCATCAGCCATATCTGCCGCGGATAGCCTGCCTGAGTTAACTGCCGCTCGTCCCATGCCGGACATACCCACACACTTTCCGAATCCCGCCAACTAATAATGCTTTTACTTAACGGAAAATGAAAGCCGCCTTCAACCACCTTACCTTCAGCCAGATTAAACTCAATTGTATATGCAGCATCGGCACCTCCGGCACTCAAACTGATTAACACATGTTCTGGTGCCTGCACATAATGAGCCACCCCTTGCAAATACACATCATCATTAAGCAGAGCGTCAAAATCAGCAACTGAAAACAGAATCTCCCACTCCGGCAAACCCGCACGATAACTAGCCGCAGAGCAAACCCGGTACACCCCTTTCGGAAATTCAGCCGACTGATAAAAATGATACATACGCGCACGATGTTCCTGACAAAAAGGAATCTGCTGCTCATCTCGCAATAATGTCACGATATCGTCACGCACTGCCGCATACTCAGTACCCGTAGCAAACTCAGCCTGTGCAGCAGCATCTGCCTGCTGAATAAAAGCCTGAGTTATCTCACTATCAAGCTCTTCTAAATATACAAAAGGGTCAGTATTCGTCATCTAAACTCATTTCCAGAAACTTACACCATCAATAATCAGCCAGCCAGACAAGCCACTGCACCAGCATAAGTTACAACCAACACTTTACCTATACCAGCCTGCCGAATACCTCATGCCAGCGCCGTATTTATTATAAAAACAAATAAATAGGGCAGCCTTTCTAGGCTGCCCTATTATCAAAATAAAACCAACAATATAAATTGCAGTCTACAACATATTTTTACTGGCATACACATCATCTTATGCTGAAGTAAAATTGTTGATCTTAAATATGGTGCCGACAACGAGAATCGAACTCGTACGACCTGTGGTCACCACCCCCTCAAGATGGCGTGTCTACCAATTTCACCATGTCGGCAATTAACTGTAAAAACTCTCTATTCCGGTATCAGCGGTTTTTGTGCTGGTTTAACTGGCACAGCTGGTGCACTGGCCGCAGCCGGTACAACTACCTGCTGTTGCTTCACATCACTGAAATCCAAACCAGTATGCCGATGTGTAGAAATATAGCCCAGAGCCAAGCAAGTAATAAAAAATATAGTGGCAGCAATTGCGGTGCTGCGGCTAAGGAAATTTGCATTGCCCGCTGCACCAAAAACACCCTGAGCACTACCGGAACCAAATGCTGCGCCCGCATCCGCACCTTTGCCCTGCTGCATCAGCACCAGCACAATGACACTCAGCGCCGCGAAAATATTCACGATTAAAATAAGGGTTTTAAATGCTTCCATGATATCAACTTTTATCAAGCAGGCGCATATGCAGCCTGAATAATAGCGGTAAAACTGTCAGCCTGCAAAGAGGCACCGCCAACCAGAGCACCATCAACATGTGACACAGCCAGAATTTCGACCGCATTGCTAGCGTTGACACTACCGCCATAAAGGACGCGGATTTTAACATCTTCTCCACATAAAGACAAGATTTGCTGATAAATTAACTCGTGCATATCCGCAATCTGTGCCACAGCAGGAACTTTACCCGTACCAATCGCCCACACTGGTTCATACGCTACCACAACTTCTTTCAAGCCCAGTTGCGCCAGCAGTGCCAGTTGCGCACTAACCACCTGCTGCTCCTGCCCGGCTTCGCGTTCAGCCAGTGTTTCACCCACACACAGAATCGGCAGCACGCCCGCCGCAACACTATTCTGTACCTTGGACTGCAATTCTTCATTGTCTTCCTGAAAATACTGCCGCCGCTCCGAATGACCAATCAGCACAAACTGTGCCCCCACATCCGCCAGCATTCGTGCATTTACCTCCCCGGTAAAAGCACCATTGGCAGCAAAACGGCTCACATCTTCCGCCCCAATCGCCAATGCTGAGCCCGCAACAAACTCACTGGCCGCAGAAAGATAAACATTCGGCACAGCCACACCACAATATACATGCGCCGCTGCTGCATCCACAGGTTTCAGCAACGCTTGCAGTAACTGTCGGTTAACCACATTACTGCCATTCATTTTCCAGTTACCGATTACCCATTTCTGTTGCCACATACTAATAGTTCCTTGATTCATACCCATAAGCCTTGTATTAAAACAGACTATTGATCATTGTCGCCACCATAACCACACAGACTAAACTGCATAATAGCTGACACTCCCATACTACCGGCCAAATATGATTGAGCATTCAGTTTTTTATAGCCATAAATATTTTTAATAGACTAAAACCGAACAATGATTCAAATAGCGATAAAAGTACTTGTTCTGGATAGTCCCGATAATTCATCCAGTTTATAACATTTATTGTTTATATAACCGATATACACCGAACTCAGATTTGAGCTTTTTAGTAACGAAATAAGGTAGATATACTCACTCCCCTATACGCACCGAATTCCCCCGTCTTCTAGAACTTCAATGCGTACCCGCTCCAAATAAATGCAGTCATTTGCTACTTCAGTTGCAATCAAGACCCGTAATAATAAACCGAAACGAATTTACAAAGATATTGATATCAACTGAACACCCTTTAATCCAATATTCATACATTATCAGATTATGCAAAACCTTGTTAGCAGTCACTGCATCAATAGTCTGACTTAATTTCTGCGGACGCAGCCACAACTTGGCGGACTGATACATTCTGTACTGAGCTTGAGCACCATCATAACGCGTCGGAGCCCAAAGGTTAGCCAACTTAGACTACGCCAGCCTCCTCTGCAAGCATGTGTAACCATGCGACAGAGCAATTAATGGATACTAAATTAATTAGTAATTAAAGGTACAGCATCTATGGACACCTCAGATCCATAAAAACCGAATTTTCAGCAATCATTCAAAAGGGACGCAGAGTCACCTTATACAAACATATTTCTCTAAAACCGGTACTCGCAGATACACCCTTGATTAAAGAAAAAACCTCACTACTGGCCGCAGAAGATAGGTTATATCAACTAACTCCTCACTCTCAATGCTTATCAGCCCATATTTTCAGCCTGAATCATCATTTATCTGAATACAGCAAACTATCCATTAATCAAACAATATAAACAAATAATACTAAAATTTAGAATTGTATTATAGAAATCACTTTTTAATTAGAGCAGTATAGATATCCTCTGAACCTTCGTAGCAGCAATGAAAAAAACTAATCTTTATCATAGGTGTAACAATTTCAACCAAAATTCCATCCTGCCAAGTTCCCTTGATTAAGCAAATATACCAAAATTAAATTATAGTAAGTATGTAAATCGTTTTATAATTCATAACTGATTATCTAAGCATCTGCTTCGGCCAGCTCAACATCTATTATCTGATTTATTATATGTATCGCTGGCTAACAACACCAATTCGGAGCCATTATGGATTTTAATATCGCCCGCTACAACATGGTTGAGCAGCAAATCCGTCCATGGGACGTTTTAGATTTCGATTTACTGGATGTGTTGTCCGACATTCCACGTGAACGCTTTGTCCTGCCACAGCAGCAGGAAGTAGCCTATACCGATCAGTCGCTTGCACTGGCCAACGGCGGCAAAATGCTCGAACCCAAAGTAGTAGCACGGATGATTCAGGCATTGAAATTGAATCTAACCGATACCGTTGTAGAAATTGGTACCGGTTCCGGCTATGCTACAGCCATTCTGGCAAAAATAGCAGGCAAAGTTATTACCGTTGACATCGATGCCGAACAGCAGCAGCGCGCCCAATCCGTTCTTAGCGATCTCGACTATACCAACATCAGCTACAAAACCTGCGATGGGCTGGCAGACAAACTGCCCGGTGCACCTTTCAGTGCCATTTATGTCGGTGGATCCTTACCAAAATTACCAGCTACCTTGCTCGACCAGCTAGCTGAAGATGGCCGCATAGTAGCCATTATTGGCGAAGCTCCAGTAATGCGTGCCATTCTGTTTGAGCGTCAAAACAATCAATTCAAAGAAACCATACTGTTTGACACAGTAGCTCCTGCCTTGCACAGCATAGAAGCACCAGCACCAAACCGATTTAAATTCTGATTAAATTCAGACTTATACCAGCAGCACAATTCGTTATTGCCACAAATTGTGCTGCGCCTGCAAACTGTGCAACTTCTCCTGTTTACAGCATACTCACTACCGGTTGTAAATATTAAGAGCCACCACTATCAGCAATATTGCCTCATATCTACTTATTTTATAACCAGTATTAAGCAAACTATTCAGCCCGTCATACATAATGCCTCAAAATAATCTGAGTTCCATATCCTGATCTATCACACAAATAACAAAAACAAATCAATTATTTAATCCACATATCGACAACCTGAATAATATCGTCCGCAACCATCACACCTAAACCAACGACAAACCAGCAACACCACAGTTAAAATATATTAAAATCAAAATAATATTTAGCAAGCTTATTGCCTAAACCATCACTCTGGTATTAACTAAAGCATAAACCAATGAGCAGGAACAGAATCATGCCTTATCAAACCCGCACCGACCTGCCAGCAGCAGTACGACAGGCATTACCCGCACATGCACAGGATATCTTTAAAGAAGCATTTAACCATGCCATTGAAGAATATCAAGATCCGAAAAAACGCCGTGACAACAGCGATGCAGAAACCATTGCATTTAAAGTAGCCTGGGCAGCAGTAGAAAAGGTGTACCACAAAGGCAGTGATGGCAAATGGCAGCCTAAATAAGCAGAATAACCTGCCTGCCATCGTCGCCACACCACCAATCCAACCTACCACGGTCAGAATAGTGTGTAGCAAATAGCCTGCACCTATCACCCGTGACGACCATTGTAATATTCAGCTTAATACCGGTATCATTCGCATCCTAAAGCAGAACTGTTACAACCTAACCAGCAAATCCGGTTCCACAACTCAAACCATAAATCAATTTCCCACATCATCAATTTATCACCATGACCATCCAGACACTAAGCGCCACCCAATTACAGCAATGGCAACAGCAGAATCAAGATTTTATATTACTTGACGTACGCGAAGACAACGAAGTTCAGTATGCAGCCATACCGGGTCACAACCATATCCCCATGAACATGATTCCCTTGCGTCACAATGAATTACCGGACGACAAACCCATTGTTCTGTACTGCCATCATGGTATGCGGAGCATGCAGGTAGCCCTGTATCTACAAGAAACCGGCTTCGAAAACCTTTACAATCTTACTGGAGGAATTGATGCATGGTCGCGCGAAGTTGACGCCAGCGTACCTACATATTAATTACCAGCCTGCATACCCCTGAATCAGCAACACCTTATTGCAATACACTTTTCCAGCAAAAAGTCTCAAGTAAGACATCCAAGAAAACCTGCACACCACAGCATTTCAGCAGCTTCCACAAGAGTAGTACTGCTAAGAATGCTGTGCTGAATTAATTACAAAAACAATAAGCTCAGAAAATAAAAACATTGCCAGAACAAATATCTTATTCAGCTATTTAAATTCCTTGCCATCAAATTCAGATTACTTCTTTTTAATTCTTATCTTACCTTCCGATAACAGCACACCACTAAGCGTAAGCAATGTCCCCACCGCAGCAATCCAAGTAAAAGATTCTTTTAAAACAAGCATCGCAGTAATAATAGTAATAATTGGTACCAGATAGATATAAATACTGATTTTAACCGCACCCACTAATTTAACTGCATAATTCCAAGAAGCAAAACAGATTGCCGAAGCCCCCAAACCCAAAAATAAAATATTAAACGCATTGTCCGGCTTAGCAAATCTCCATAGTCCCCATTCAAAATCAAATATATACAAAGCAGGCAACATTAAAATCAAACCATAAAAAAAGAAGCGTCTGGTAAGCAAAATAATATTGTAATCATAGTTACTGCTCTTTTTAGTCAAAATCGAATAGCCAGCCCAGAACAGGCAAGCAACAACCGCCAGCAAATCGCCTAGCAGATTAAGAGAGAGCACAAACCTACCATTAAAACTAATCAATACAACCCCCAAAATAGCCAGCAGGCAACCAATATAAAAGCGCACAGGAGGTATTTCCGCTTTTAAAAAGAATATGGCCAAAATGGCCGTAAACACCGGCGCCAGACTGGCAATCACCCCCACATTAGAGGCAGTCGTATAAGTTAATGCAATATTTTCAAATAAAAAATAACTGGTTACCCCACAAAACCCAGCAGCCAGAAACAACAATTCCTGCCTGATTCCCTGCCAGGCAAAAAAATGAGGTGATAAAATCCAGAGCGTAAAATAGCCCAGCACAAACCGGAAAAAGAGAATTTCTATCGGCTTGAAGTCTGCTAACAGTACTTTAGTAGAAATGTAAGTCGTTCCCCAGATAAACACAGTGATCAGTGCAATTACATGCCCTTGGGCCCTTTTTGAAATCGCCACAAAAAACTCTCTTAATCCACATAAATAAAATACTATTAAAAATCTTTGCCAGTAATCAATAACTGCATTATAAAGTAAATATCAATAACATTATCGAAGAATTTACTCATTGAGAAATAAAACACAAACTAAATCGTTATGATTAAAATTTAATACAGTATTCAGATAAATGTATCTGGTGATTTATAAAACAAATCTATTCATAATATACGTGCAGGAATTGCCTATCTTCTTAAGCGATTGGCCAAATTTGCATACCAAACCATTTCAGACACTGATACCAATATCTATCAGGTTACGGTCGAAGCCGGTGGCACTCAGGAAAACAATTGCGAAGAAAAATACCACAACTGATGTATTAAGAACACTCAATCCAGATATTGATGGGCGTAAACTTAAACTGAGGCAGGTATTGAAATATCAACAAGCATCAAAACGACGCTCATCTCTGGCTGGTAAAGCATATCTACAGCAGTGATAACCAGTCGATATAATGGAAATCGTGATAAGAAATACGCAGAAACACTTAATGATGTATTAAAACATTTAAAAAGAAACGGCTAAGAAATGAATTGCCTAAAATTTATCGGATCATGTCTGGTAGCCTTATTACCAATCACAACCTTGGCTACCTCCACTACAACTATTCTTGACGAACAGACTTTGCGCGAGGAATGCAGCGCCTTTTCGCAGGCAGGAATGCGGGAATGTCTGGAGAAGGAAGCCGTAAAGAGTCAGAAAGCTTTACAAAAGGCTGAGCAGAAAGCGCTTAACACACTTTCCAAGTGGGATGAAAAACCCAAGTACATTAGTCTGGCCAAAGCAAATTTAATAGCTGCAAATCAAGATTTCGCCAGATATCGTGATACCCAGTGTAAATTTGCCTCCTCTCTGGGCGGAGCAGCAGCAGGCAATGCACTTGAAATACAACGTTTAGCTTGTGTGACTGAGCTGAATAACAGACGAGCCAATCAACTACACAATGCAACTTCTGATTTGCATTTGAAGTAGCGATTACAGCATTTACATGATATTTTTTGCAAAAAATAAGGGTTTCAGCCAAGCTGAAACCCTTAAATATATATCTGGTGCACCCAACAGGGATCGAACCTGTGACCTCCGGCTTCGGAAACCGACACTCTTCCAACTGAGCTATAGGTGCAATACGAATAGAGAATTACAGATTTTAGCCCAAATCAGTCAGTTTGGCAAAAGCTATCCACGCTCATAACACACGAAAACAGAGCACAGCAATCACCACAAAAAATAACTTACTGAAATTGAATAATTTTATAGACACTACCAATATTCATACAAAAATAGAGATTTATAGCGCCCAAATTGGCATACGTAAAATTTTTGTGCTATGTTTAACGGTTTTAGTTCATTAAATATTATTCAATAACAAATAAGTATATTCACAGACAGCTATCAGGTCTGTTAAACAGGCCACCAACATTATGTACTCAGACAAACATTCATTTATCCGCCCATTGCCCGTCAATACTGCTCTAGATGTGATTGGCGACGTACATGGCGAATGGGAAGCTTTACAGCAATTATTACATTTTCTCGGCTACAATGAATCTGGCCAGCATAAACATGGTCGTAAGCTGGTATTTGTAGGTGATTTGTGTGACCGAGGTCCCGATAGCCCGGCGGTGCTGGACTGGGTAACTAATGCAGTGGCCGCAGAAAACGCTTTTACCATTATCGGCAATCACGAACTGAATTTATTAATTAACGATCCCAAAGATGGTTCTGGCTGGTATTTTGATAACCGGCCTCAGGATGAAGCACGTTTCGCCCCTTGGCAACATTACAGCAAAGCAAAGCGCAAGCAATTGCAGGAAACCTTGTCACAATGGCCATTAATCCTGCAACGAGATGACTTGCGTATTGTCCATGCCGCATGGTTGCCAGACAGTATCAATAAACTTTTCCAGTGTAGCGAAACCTCACTGGTTAAACAGTATCACTACTGGGAAGACCGCTTTTTCGATGATTTCCGCCAAACTGAGTGGTACGAACCTTATATGCAGGAAAAGCAGCAACTGGATGCAGAACTGCAAAATGAACATTACCCCATGACATTTCAGCCAGGTGTAGCACATTACGATTTACTGCGCAGCTGTCACAACCCGATACGCGCACTCACCAGCGGCATTCAGGCCATAACACAGCAGCCATTCTATATTAATGGCCGCTGGCGCTTCACAGTACGAAAGCCATGGTGGCAGCAATATAACGATCCTGTGGCAGTAATTATCGGGCACTACTGGCGCAGCTGGTACGGCACAGGAGTAGCAGAACACCGCAAAGAACTGTTTCAGGAACCACCCACCCACTGGCTGGGCAAACAACAACAAGTATACTGCGTTGACTTTTCCATTGGCGCACGCTGGCGTGAACGCAAAAAAGCAATAACACCTGCAAACAGCCAAATGCATCTGGCCGCTCTGCGGTGGCCAGAAAAACTGATAATGCTAAATAATGGTAAATATTACTCGAGTAAACGTTCTCACTGAATAATCATGCCGGTAAACAACACAATTTGTTATAATAAGCGTTTTACAACAAAACAGCATATGCAAAAAGGATAAATATTTCCAGCAAATACTGTTTATACTTTAATCCGCAATCCACTTTAGATATGTCACAGAACACCTTGTAAGCCACACTTGGAATACTATTTAAGTCGCTCAAGCAATGAATGTTTAGCTGGTACAGATGAACATTACAGGCATACTAAAGCTTATATTTACTCAATATCAGAATGACAGACGCCAACTCCTCTTCCAACCAAGTTAAACGCCATCTGAAAACCCGCCATCTGTCTATGATTGCCATTGGTGGCAGTATTGGTACAGGATTGTTTATGGCCAGTGGCAGTGCCATTCACGATGCCGGGCCGGGTGGTGCCCTGCTGGCTTATATGGCTATTGGGATTATGGTGTATTTCCTAATGACCTCACTTGGTGAGATGGCCACCTATCTGCCTACTTCCGGGTCATTTTCCACCTATGCCGCCCGCTTTGTCGACCCGTCACTAGGGTTTGCACTAGGCTGGAACTACTGGTTTAACTGGGTGATTACCGTTGCCGCCGATATATCCATAGCCTCGTTAGTGATTACCTATTGGGAACCATTGCGTTTTATGCCGGCATGGTGCTGGAGCCTGCTGTTTTTTACACTGGTGTTTCTGCTCAATATCTTATCTGTGCGTGCCTATGGTGAATCAGAATACTGGTTTGCCCTAATCAAGGTAGTTACTGTTATCGTTTTTCTGGGCGTGGGCGTACTTACCATTTTCGGTATTCTGGGCGGCCAGTATGTGGGTTTGAGTAATTTCACCATTGGCGATGCACCGATACTCGGGCATGGCTGGTCGGGCGGCTTTTTTACCGTACTAGGCGTATTCCTGATTGCCGGCTTCTCCTTTCAGGGTACAGAGCTTATCGGCATTACCGCTGGCGAATCAGAAAATCCGCAGGAAAGCATTCCCAAAGCAATTAAACAGGTATTCTGGCGCATTCTGATTTTCTATATTCTGGCCATGCTGGTGATTGGCTTGCTGATTCCTTATAACAGCGATGCCCTACTTGGTGCTGACGTAGATCAAATTGCCAAATCCCCCTTTACACTGGTATTTGAACGCGCCGGACTGGCCTTTGCCGCTGCCGTGATGAACACAGTTATTCTCACATCCATTTTGTCTGCTGGTAACTCAGGTCTGTACGCTTCCACACGCATGCTGTATGCCATGGGTAAAGATGGCATGGCACACCACACTTTCTCCGAAGTAAACCGTCGCGGTGTACCTGTACAGGCATTGCTCGCAACCGCAATCGTAGTACTAGCGATTTTTCTGCTTGAAAGTGTAGATGAAGGGGCTTACGAATATATCGTGGCCGCCTCCGGCCTCACCGGCTTTATTGCCTGGCTGGGCATTGCCATCAGCCACTACCGCTTCCGGCGTGCCTTTGTACGACAAGGTAACGACATTAACTCACTGGTTTATCGCGCCAAATGGTTTCCATTCGGACCGATTCTGGCATTATTACTATGTGTTCTGGTAATTATCGGACAAGACAGCCAGTTATTACTGCATGGCGATTTCAAATGGCAGCGCTTTGCCATCACCTATATGGGACTGCCAGTATTTGCCGCATTCTACCTGTACCACAAGCTACGCTACCGTACCCGTAAAGTACCACTGGAACAAGTGAATCTCAGCAAACATATTGATTAAAGCCAATACATGCCATTAATCATCCCTGCTACAGGCAGCCACATCTGGCTGCCTGCTGCATTTTCCGTTAACATAAACCCGTTTTCCTCTCCATTTATTGCAGTTAGAACCCTATGCTCACCTACACCTCCAGCAAACCCAGCCCCAAAAGCGTAAATAAAAAACGTTCATGGCTACTGCTGTTACTGGTATTTGTATGGTTATGGCCGGGCGTACTGCATCATGATTTATGGACACCGGGCGAACCATATTTATTTGCTACAGTCAGCCAGTGGCAGACAGCCCACTGGGCAGTTCCCACCATTTTTGGTGAAATCAACTGGGAGGCATCCCCACTCTATATATGGCTGGCCGCTTTGTGTCAGCACCTGTTCAGCCCAAAACAGATGGATGCTTATGAAGCCACCCGTCTAACCAATGCCATCCTGATAGTATGCACCTTTGTCTGCATCGGCGGTTCCGCCCGCCAGTTTCTCGGACACAGTTATGGCCGGATTGCAGTACTGATACTACTAGGCTGTACCGGCATCCTAATACCGGCACACTTTATCAACGACAGTATAATTCTTTGCCTGGGTGCAGCCATGTGCTGGTATGGCTTCTCACTCGCCAACCAACGCATCATAATGGCCAGCATGATGCTGGGCGGTGGCTGGGCAGTCCTATCACTAACCGGAAGTCTGCTCTGGCCACTACTACTGATACTGCTGGCATTCAGCCTGCCTCTGTATCCGCAGTGGCGGTATCAGCGTTACCATCTGGTACTGCTCATATCCCTGTTATATGCATTACCATTAATGCTGATCTGGCCACTGGCCTTACATCAAACTGCTGCGGATATTTTTAATCTGTGGTGGCAATATCATGCACTAGCACCTTTCGGCGGTTTCCGCCATCTTGAGACACATTTTTCTCTCGGCTATTACCTCAAAAATCTTATCTGGTTTGCCTTTCCAGCGTGGCCGCTGGCCATCTGGACAGTGTCGCGTGGTAAATTGAAAAACCAGTCTTGGGGTAGTCTGGCTATTGCATGGCTAGGCCTGTGCCTGCCTGTATTTGCCCTAATGCCACAAAAATATCAGGATTTACTAGTATTTACCCTGCCACCACTGGTCGTACTAGGTGCCGCACAGCTTGATGCCCTGCGGCGCGGTGCCGTGGCATTCCTTAACTGGTTTGGCATCATGGCCTTTGGTTTTCTAGCCATATTTCTCTGGCTGGGCTTTATCGCCATGAACTACGGCTGGCCAGCCAAACTAGCACAACGAGCAGTATATTTCAGCCCGTACTACCGTTACGACGTAAACTACTTTCCAGTAATCGTAGCCTGCGTACTGACACCGCTATGGCTATGGGCGATTACTCGCCAGCACATTCGTGGCCAGCAGGCTGTCACCAACTGGGCCGCCGGCGTTTTACTAGTGTGGTCGCTGCTACTTACCCTATTTCTACCATGGCTGGATGCAGCCAAATCAACCCGTCCGGTAGTACAGCAAATGCAAAACAGCCTGAGTGAAGAACAGCTAAAAGCCTTTAGCGACAAACGTGCCTGCATCAGCATTAATCATGAGAATTTCAGCACCCGCATCGCCTGGCAGCAATATAGTTGGATTCCGCTACAGGCCAATAATCCCGACTGTGAATATCGCCTAATTACCCGCAGCCCCAAAGCCACACCACCAGCTCAATGGCACGAAATCTGGGCCGGTGCACGCCCACGCGAAAAAAACAACATTATCGCCTTATGGGTAAAAACCACCGCAACGAAGGACTAACAACCATGAATACCCAAGCACAGGAACAAAAAAATCTTTCGGCCACACCCGCCAATGTCGATTCTGAAGAAATCAACAAATTTAGCCAACTGGCACACAAATGGTGGGATAAAAACAGCGAATTCAAACCATTGCATGACATCAACCCATTACGGCTTGAATTTATCGACAGCTATGCCCATCTGGCCGGCAAAAATGTACTTGATGTAGGTTGCGGAGGCGGCATACTGAGCGAGGCTATGGCAAAAGCCGGAGCCAGCAGCGTTACCGGTATTGATTTAGCCAATAAATCCCTGAAAATTGCCCAATTGCATGCCTTACAAGAACAAATTGATAACATTAGCTATCGCATGGTGAGTGTAGAAGATTTAGCCACAGAAACACCGGCTGGCTTTGGTGCTGTTACCTGCATGGAAATGCTCGAACACGTCCCCGACCCCGGCAGCGTAGTGCGTGCCTGTGCCCAATTGGTACAGCCCGGTGGCGTAGTCTGCTTCTCCACCATCAACCGCAACACCAAATCCTACCTGCAAGCCATCATAGCTGCCGAATACATCCTGCAACTAATGCCACACGGTACCCATGATCATCGTAAATTTATCACACCAGCCGAACTGGCACGCCTGTGCCGACAGGCAGGCCTCGAATGGCTGGGCAGCAGCGGCTTCACCTACAACCCACTAACCAGACGCTATCACCTTACCGATAGTCTGGACGTCAACTACATGATAGCCTGCCGCCGTCCTCTGGACTAACAGCCAGAAAACAGTGCAATAAAGCCGGTATCAACTCGATACCGGCAACAGCACACCCTCATTTACCGCAAGCAATAAACCTCACTACCCTACCAGCAACTTCATCACAGGAATAGTCGACCAATCAATACTATCGAGCAAATTTTTTACCACCAGTCCCAGCTCTGTATCGCCCTCAATGATCAGCTTGCGATTAAAAAACAGCGTATCCGGGTCTTCCTGCCGCAGCAGCATCTTCAGAAAATCAGCCGTATTTGCGCTTAAGCACAAATCTACCATAGCTACAGCATCAGCAACCACAAAACGCTCCTCAGTAGCACTGAAGCACAAATTCAAACCCAAATCTGCCACCACAATCCGAAAATTGCGTCCAGCCAGCAAAGACATATCTGCCAGCAAAATCTGCTTTTTCAGCAACTGATTCAGCGTATTTACCAGCAGCCATGCTGGTGGCTTTGCCGGTAATAACCCAACCATCTTTTTCAAAAACACCGGCACTACCTTATCAGGTACCTGCATGCATCATCCCTTCACATTGATTAATTCCAGCCTTCCCCTGCCAATAGCCATCTACCAGCGTACCACCGGCATACCTGCTCAGCTCAGACAAAGCAGCTTCTGCCGCCATCACACCAGCCAGCACCTGCTGATGCAACCGGATAACTTCCGCCATATATAGCCCCTGAGGAGAAATCCTGAAATACTTTACCCCCATAGCCTGCAACTGCTGATGACGTGCCAGCAAAGAATGACAACCGGCAGACATCGTCTGAATACCATTAATCGTCAAAAAAGCCTGCTCCTCACGCGTATACAGCGGCAAACCATCTGCATGTTCCAGACACTTAAATTCACAGCCATCCTTTTTCAAATTGTAGTGCCGTGCCGTAAAACAGCGTGAAGAATATGCCAATGGCAACTTACCCCAGCCAAATACCTCACAAACCATGTCTGGTACTGCCGCCACCATCTGTGCCAGCCTATCTGCTGCCAGTTCAATCGAAGCCACCCAGTGGCAAGCCCCCAGCGACTGCATCAAAGCCAGCGTCTGTTCGTTATAAATATTCAGCGCCTGACCTGCCACAAAAGGAATTCCCTTCGCATGCAGCAGCTGTACCGCAGCAAGGTCATTGGCCTCTACCCGAAAATCCTCCTGCTCCACCAGCTTGCGTAAACGCTTTAAATCAGATTCACTTTCCAGCAGCACCTGTGAAGACAGCACCACATCACAGCCACTGGATGCCACATCCCGCGCCAAATCAAGCCAGTCTGCTACTTTCAGCTCCTGCCGGCGCGAACACACCGTCTCGCCCATATAAATCATCGCCAGCGGCTGCGCAGCCATCTGCCAGTAAAAATCCACAATCTGCTGTTTCTGCCAGAAAAACAGAATTGGCCCTAGAGACAAAGCCAGCTTATCCTGTTGCATTACTCACATTCCTTCATCATTTCCATGGCCGGTTATACGCACCCAGCGTTACCTGCTGCCCTTCCGATACCTTCGCCAGTGCCTGTTGCCACAACGGATTCACCGTAAACCCATCAGGGCAGCGCACCGCCAGATCAAGTGCCTGCCGCAACACCTTTGTTACCTGCGCCGTATACGCCGGACTACGTTGCCGGCCTTCCACCTTAATTGCCGCCACACCCATCGCCAGCAACTGCGGTAAAATCTCCAGTATATTTAGACTAGTTGGCTCCTCCAGCGCATAATATGTTTCCCTATTCACCTGAAAACGCCCCTTACATAAAGTAGGATAGCCAGCCGGTTCATCCGCACCATAACGGTCAATCAGAATATTATTCAGACGCGCATCCATTCCCGCAGCCTGTTGCTCCCAGCGCACATACTTCGCTGGCGAACACACACCAAACGTATTAGGCGACTCGCCCGTTACATAGCTTGAAAGCAAACAGCGTCCTTCCACCATCACACACAGACTTCCAAAACCAAATACCTCAATTTCCACCGAAGTATGCTTAATCACCTGCTCCACCTGCGGTAAAGTCAGCACCCGGGGTAACACCACCCGCCGGATACCAAATAGCTCCTGTGCCAGATTAATCGCCTCATAATTTGTAGCCGATCCTTGCACCGACATATGCAGTGCTAGCTGCGGATGCGTTTTACGCGCATAGGCCAGCAAACCCAAATCCGCCAGAATCACCGCGTCTACGCCCAGCTCAGCCGCCGTATCCACCGCCTGCTGCCATTTCCTCACTTCACCAGCCTGCGCATAAGTATTAATCGCCATCAATACCTTACGTCCTCGCTGATGCGCATACGTAATTCCCTCAGTTGCCGACTTACGGTCAAAATTCAGCCCAGCAAAATTACGTGCATTAGTTGCATCCTTCAGCCCCATATAAACCGTATCCGCACCATGATCTACCGCCATCTTCAACGCCGGTAAATTACCCGCCGGACACACCAGCTCGGGAATCTTCCTATTCATCCGTTCCCACCAACCTCATAAACAAAAAACACCGATAAATGACTGATAACTGACAGCAAATATTACAAAAGCATAAAATAGATAACAGTATCCAGTACAAATACAAGATTAAAACATTGAACAAAACAGAATTTATTGACAGAAAACAAGCCAAAATAGAATAAAACTGGTTTTTTATATTAATTTTAGAAAAAATACACAACTAAATACCAAATTAAACAAATCTAATAATCAAACCAAATCATCAGACCACATTCCCCTCAGCAACTGACCTTTTATATATCTATCCCCTAAAATAGCACAGCCTCAACGTAGAAAATTCTCTTTATTAATCCACAGAGGATTTAAACATGAAAAAAATGACTGAACATCAGATCGTAACTATTTTAAAACAGCCGAAACCGGTATCCCCGTCAAAGAACTTTGCCGTAAATATGGTATAGGCAATTCAACTTTCTATAAATGACGTGATAAATACGATGGTATGAAAACCTCAGATATCAACACTTAAAGCAACCGGAAGCTGAAAATCGTAGGCTTAAGCAGATATTTGCTGAGCTGAGTTTAAAATCTCAGCTTCAGGAAGAAATCATAAAAAAGCTATAGTGCCAACTCAAGCACGTAAAGCCTGAGCTGTGCAACTGCAAGAAAATCATTCTGTTACTATTGCCTTGAGCTGCACTATTGTTGGCTTAAGCCCCTGTGCTTACTATTATCAACCTAAGTTACCGGATGATTCGGTGATTATGTCAGTGCTAAGTGCTATCACGGATAAGCATTTACGCTGGGGTTTTCCTACTGTATCTGCTTTTTTTGATAAACTTGTATTGCTTTATAAACATAATAATAAATATATGAATTGTATTTAGGAATTACCCTAATGGGAATACAAGCCGTTAAAATAAATAACAATATAGTAATAAAAAATAATTTTAGCTTATCCATTAATTATTAATATATTTTACATTAATTACAAAGCCCAGTTGGTTTGCCTTTGTTAGTGCAATCTTCTTTACCAATTATAATATATCCTTTACTTTTCATACAATTATCTATCCTTTTGTGACGAGGCCAAACTTGACTACCCGTCATATCAGGATACAGAGTATTTAAATCTAAATTACCTCCCATAAGATTTCTAACACCACAGGCTAACATATCGGATTCTCGCTTTAGTACATCTGTATGGCCTACAGTATCTGCTTTTTGATAACCTTGTATTAATTTATAACTATTGTAAGTATCTGGATTATATTTAGGAATTACCCTAATGGGGATACAGGCCGTTAAAATAAATAACAATATAGTAATAAAAAATAATTTAAGTTTCATTGCTATTTTCCTAATTTGTTTAGTAACTGAAATATATCTGAATTCAGAAAATCAGCCAATGCTGCCGGTGCTGAAGCCGGTATTGCTACTACTGTTGTCGTACTTGACGCTGCGTTCTGAAATTTATTACGGTTGCGAGAGGTATTACCATCGTCCCCATACCAGCCCCACATCTGTCCACCAATATAATCATGGGTTCCGGCAAATGACTCTACCAATTTATCAGAGATACTGCCCTTTTCATATGGAATGGTTAGCCCTAGCAGATACCAGCCTCCTTTTAGCGGCCGGAAGCCACCGGTAGCGCCAAACATTCCACCTACTACTTTTTTATCCTTCATCAGATCAGCAAAAGTTGGATATTTATCATCTCCTTCATAAATATAATTATCATTGGCATCTTTTTGCAGATTCCCCATGTTATCTTTTTTACATCGACCATTATCTGCACCACAGATCACATCTAGATTCAACCTTACTCCACCCAGTTTAACTCCATCAAAATAGCCACTATCATAGGAAACATTATTTATTACTTCCCCAGTATTCGGGTCGATTACTATTCCGGGCGATTGTCTAGAATTGGCCAGACTTTCTTCACGTAATTTGGTGGCTGCAAGTTGTAATGTGTCCTGAGTAATAGCAGCAGTAGGATCTGCGGCCAGTATATTGACTACTGTTTCCAGTAAACGTCTCTGGTATTGTAGTTTATAAATTTCTTTATACAGTTCTGTTTTCTCTTCTTCTGATTTTGCCTGTTTGATTTTATCTCTCAATTCAGCCTGCTGAGAATCTACATAAGCGTTTATTAATCCAAGGCTGTTCTGACGAAACTCTTTGGTAACTTCTACCTGAATATTCAATTCATTAAGTAATTTGTCTTTATCAAAGTTATTGCTCAGGTAGCCGGCTTTGTCGGCATAGTTGTCGCTGGTTGTATCGGTATAAATGCTGGCAATGGTTTCGGCGGCACTTTTGCCGGTTTTCTGGTGCTGAGCGGTTGAAATAATGCAGACACTTTTATAAATACGTAGATTACTTTTTTGAATACACTTTCTGTCAAACCTCTTTAATTCTATATTAATTTATCTTTAATTTTTTCACACATATAGGATTTGGATATTCCCACTCAATAGTATATTGTTCTGGAGGCATTTCGGTTACAGTTGGATCAGGATAAAAATTATTAGAGTAGTAAACTATAGACTCTTTTCCTCGACAACCTTTTTTAAAACCCAATTCTGTACTATTCTTGTCTATTACACTAAGAAATTTTTTTATTTCTTTATCATCATTGCTTTTGAATTCGAATGTGATATAAATTTTGCTTGTAGGCCCCCTTTTTTTTTTAATAACATTTTCTTCATTGAATTTGTATGGCTGAATTAATTTTGGCAACTGTTTCATCATCATTGCTTCTTTTTCATTATTATCTAGCTCATAGCCAAATTTTCCATTTTTTTTTCCAAAATCCACATATACTAATAATAAAAACCAACATATCATACCAAATATAAACACAATCAATTTATATTTGCTCCAGAAATCTGCTATTGATCTCATTTTAAAATAACTTTTCAATATGAACCATATCTGAATGTTGAAGACTTCCTGAAGTGGAAACTCCTGTTCCTGTACCAAATTCAAATGATACCTTGCCTAGTTTTGGTTTTCCATTTTCAATGGTATCAGGAGTTTTATTTGAACCAATACAAGCAAAATAACCACATACATTACCTCCTGGAGAAGATCCCGCTAAAGTATCATTAATCGTTCTACCTAGATTAGCTTTTTCAATACTAGATAGTTCAGTTATTATGCTTCCAAAAGAAAGGGATGAACCTACAGATGGCCTTGATATAGGAGCTGATGATCCAGCACTATAGCCCAAAAATACATCTCCAGTTACATTGTTTACCACTATTGCTGCATTGGCACTTAATCCAAATGCCGATAAATCTATATAACCAACCCAATAATGGATACTGGGGTTATTGGCCCAAGGGATATCATAATAGTTGATAAAAGCGGGTAATGGTTTGGCTGGGTTGGTTACCCTAAAAGAATCTAAGGCTTTTTTAGAAATATCTCTTGCTTTATCAGCTTCAATTATTAATTCTTTACAAGTCTCCAAATTCCCATTTTTCTGAACAAGCTGACATCAATGCTTCATTTTTCTTTTTACTCTCATTATACAACTCTTCTTTTGCCTTCTTGTAACATCTTAATTTATTTCCATTATCTCCACCACAAGCTGAAACTTTATTTTTATAGTCCTCCCAGTCTTTAGCTGTTAAATAATTGTTATCCACTGCCGTATGTCCTGCCTGATTACCCAGTGCAACAGTAAATCAATAACCTATATAATTAGTTTAAATCTTAGAAAAATCGAAATTTTAGTTTCCTCCTCCTTATTCTCTATTGAAATATAATTTCACATTCTTGCACTGACCTACAAAATATTTTTTTTCTAAATTCTTTATCATCCGGAACACATTTTGAATTTGAAATTTGATAATTAAAAAAACATGTCTGTAAATCTGCATCCTGAGGTAACGGTAAAGACAAATATTTATTGAAAGTTTTACTTCCACATTCTCTATTATTAGCAAATATATTTTGTGGATATTTATGACTTATCCCAGTTTTATGTTTATACCAAAATAACCAATCAGATTTAGCAAATATATAACGGGTGGATAATTGAAATAATTGAAATCCATCATATATTATTATTTTACTTTTTTTATCATATTCTTTTACTTTGTATATTTTAGGTATATATTTATACAAATCATTTACCCAGTTAGAATTTATTTCAGTCATTCTAGAAAAGTAATCTGTATAATTAATATAATCTTGTTTTAAACATTTACCAGTGAAAAAACAATTATCATATTTTTCCAGTTTACAAAAAAAATCTCTTTGTTCTTTAATATCAAAATCTTTAGCTGACAAAGAGTTTGATATTACCAGTAATAAAATTAATTCTAAAACATAATTTCTTTTTAGTACTCGCAAAACACAATCTCCTAATTATATTCCCCTTTGCAATATATATTGCAAAGGGGGAATGAAAAAATTATTTAACAGGAATCACTATACCGTTTACCAGCTTAAACTTAGTATGTACCCTTTGACTTATTCCTCGGAATTCATAAACTCCATTAGCATCAGGAAACACTGTAACTTCTTCTGGACTATACTGATTTCCATCTTTAACTTCAATTATTCCAATCACTTTATTATTAGTTTTATCTATATAAAGCATATTGTACTTATTTTGAGGATTATAGACATCATAAAAATCCAATTGATATCTATCTGTATTATCAATTTTATTTTGCCCGATAACTGCTATATCATGATCATTTTTGAAATTCGCATTTTCTCCTAAACTCTCTCCCTGTCCGTAACGGTCATAACTTTGAAAACCACTTAGTAAATTATGTTTGGATTTTTCGTACTGCTCAATCAATTCATGCATTATCGCTCCTATGCCACTAGTTCCATAAGGATTTTTATCATATTCATAAACATCTTCCAAATCAATTATTTGATTCACATAATCGCCAGTATTTACCATTGGCACATTTTTATCGATAGTAACTTTAGCCGTATTTTTTGGGTCATCAATTATATCTTTTAGTGCAGCATATACTTCTCGTTCTTTGTCTGTTAGCTGATTTATATCTCCTGCAACAACAAGCTCCAGTATTTCATATCCATCACTGGTTTTAATGGGGTTACCATCTTTATCCAGCTTGGGTTGTAGTTTCACCTTTTTACCTAGATTTTTATGAAAAAAGTCTACAATTTCTTTTTCTTGTACTTTTTGAGTTAATTTCCACGCCAATTGATTATTATCCACCGCCGTATGCCCTGCCTGATTACCCTGAGCTACATCCGCCATACTGCCACCAACAACCGCTCCGGTCGCGGCACCGGCTAGCCCCGCTATGGCTGATACCGTGGCTTTTTCTTCTGCGGTTAAATCTTTCGCATCCTTTCCATACAACCATTTCGATATGACTGGTGCCGTTGCCTCCGCTCCCGCTGCGGCCAATGCCCCAGCTAGGGCATCATTGCCGCCCGCTGCCGCTACCGCTGCTCCTAGTACGGCATGCGCTACCAGATGTGCTGTGCTGCCTTCGGCATCTTTGCCTTTGAAGTACTGCCCAATCTGATGTGAAATTACCGGACTCGCGGTGGCGGCGATAATGCCACCTATATTATTGGTCGGTGCCGCTAACCCTGCTCCGATCGCATTCAGTATCAGCCCGCCGGTATTCCATTGTGACAGTTCTTTTTCATACTGCGCGCGCTGCTCTGGGCTGAGATTTTCTTGTTTCAGTTCTTCTTTCAGTTTATCTTTTTTGCTGTTGATGAAGGCTGAGGTAGCCTGCATGTTTTGGCTGAATTCCTGACTTACTTCGCGCTGCAAATCCTGCTACATTTTGAAATTTATTACGGTTGTGCGAGGTATCACCATCGTCTCGATACCAGCTCCACATCTACCAATTAATAAAATTTCATTAAAATCAACTAAATAAATAGTAAGTTTATATAAAATATTATTTAATTACAGAATCCGATTGGCTTTCCCTTATTTGTACAATATTCCGTACTATGAATTATATACCCTTTATTTTTCATGCAATTATCAATATTTTTATGACGAATAGTAACCTGATCACTTGTCATGTTGGGATACCTAGTATTTAAATCCAAATTACCTTCTCTAAGATTTAGAACACCGCATTCTATTATATCTGCTTCACGTTGCTGTAAATCTGTGTGGCCAATTGTCTCCTTCTTCTGATAGGCCTGAATTGCTTTATAACCATTGTAAATATCTGGACTATATTTGGGAATTACCCTGATAGGGACACAAGCCGTTAAAATAAATAACCATATATTAATAAAAAATAATTTAAGTTTCATTGCTATTTTCCTAATTTGTTTAGTAACTGAAATATATCTGAATTCAGAAAATCAGCCAAAGCTGCCGGTGCTGAAGCCGGTATTGCTACTACTGTTGTCGTACTTGATGCTGCGTTCTGAAATTTATTACGGTTGCGAGAGGTATTACCATCGTCTCCATACCAGCCCCACATCTGTCCACCAATATAATCATGGGTTCCGGCAAATGACTCTACCAATTTATCAGAGATACTGCCCTTTTCATATGGAATGGTTAACCCGGGCAGATACCAACCTCCTTTTACCGGCTGGAAGCCACCGGTAGCCCCAAACATTCCACCTACTGCTTTTTTATCCTTCATCAAATCAGCAAAAGTTGGATAGTCATCATCTCCTTTATAGATATAATTACCATTGGCATCTTTTTGCAGATTCCCCATGTTATCTATCTCACAACGTAGATTATTTTCACCACAGATCACATCTAAACTCAACCTTACTCCACCCAGTTTAACTCCATCAAAATACCCGCTATCATAGGAAACATTGTTTATTACCTCCTCAGTCTTCGAGTCGATTACTATTCCGGGCGATTGTCTAGAATTGGCCAGACTTTCTTCACGTAATTTGGTAGCTGCAAGTTGTAATGTGCCCTGAGTAATAGCAGCAGTAGGATCTGCGGCCAGTATATTGACTACTGTTTCCAGTAAACGTCTCTGGTATTGTAGTTTATAAATTTCTTTATACAGTTCTGTTTTCTCTTCTTCTGATTTTGCCTGTTTGATTTTATCTCTCAATTCTGCCTGCTGAGAATCTACATAAGCGTTTATTAATCCAAGGCTGTTCTGACGAAACTCTTTGGTAACTTCTACCTGAATATTCAATTCATTAAGTAATTTGTCTTTATCAAAGTTGTTGGCCAGATAGCCAGCTTTATCGGCATAGTTATCGCTGGTGATGTCGGTATGGATGCCGGCGATGGTTTCGGCGGCACTTTTGCCGGTTTTCTGCTGCTGAGCGGCTTCATCGGTGATGATGATGTTGTTGGTGTTGATACCGCTATGGGTGGTGCTGCTGTCGTGCCCACTGTCATGACCAAAGCCGAGTGAATTGTTAGTGCCGGTAGGACCTTGGTTAGCTAGTTTTATGCTATCGTTCTGGCTTGGCTGGCTTTGCCCCATTGAGGAACCGCTGATACTACCTCCGGCACCTATGCCGATACTGCTGCCTTTATAGTCACTGTGGTTTTTGATGTCGCTGCTGGTGAGGCTGCCAGTGCTTAGCCGGTTTTTACCTGCCGCTTCGGCGGCCTCGGTAGAGGTAATGATGGCACCTTTAAGGTTAGTATTGCCTTTGACTTTGATCTGGTAGCCATTGTCACCGGCAATGATGCCGCTCTGTTCGGTGACGCCGGCGTAATCGGCTTTGATTTTGCTCTTGCTGTAGCTGGCTGAAGCTGATGCACCATAGCCTACGGTCACTTGGCCACTGATGTTCTGCTGTTTGCTGTTGTATTTGGCGGTGTCCTGCAGGCTTTCGATGTTCAGTTCGGCTGCATCTATGCTGACGCCTTTGCCAATAACCTGGGCTCCTCTGATGTTGGTGGCACCGCCGCTGATAAGGCTGGTGTTGCCGCTGAGGCTGCCTATGTGGCTGTTGCGGTAGCTGGTTTCGTCGCCGTTAGCATGCCCTTTGCCGCGGTTGGCTCCGGCAGTCACGCCGAAGGAGGCACCACCGGAACCGTAGCTGATGGCTACGCCGGCATTCCAGCCGCTGGAACTGTTTTTGCTGCGCTCGCTGTGACTTTGTTCGGCAGCCAGCAGGTTGATTTGGTTGTCGGCCTGTAAGTGGGTACCCTGGTTGCCACTGACATCGGATCCGATGATATTAATGTTGGAATCTTGCCCGCCTCCGGTGGCTTGCAGGTTAACCTGTCCGCCGGCATGGATGTTGCTCGCTGAGGCGACGTTGTCTACGCTGTGGCTTTCGCTGCGGCTCTTTTGCTGGCCAACGGTAATGCTGACGCTAACGTTTTGAGCAGCAGCCTGGGGATTTTTGCCAGCATCAGCTATGGCCTGACCGGCTTTGTAGCTATCCATGCCAGCATTAAAGGCGGCCATGGCGTTGACGCGGTCGTTTTTGCTTTTGCCCACGCGCTTGATGGCGGTGTTGGCCGACTGAATGGCGTTAACTACGGGTACGTTAACCGCTACGGTAAGACCACTCTTTTCGAAAGTATGGATGTTGTCGCGCTGGTGCTGGTCTTGCGCAGCGCTGATGTCGATTTGTTTGCCGATGATGTTGATGTCGCCTTTGGGGCTGGATACGCTGCTGCCGGTCTGGCTGTAGCGGTTGCCGGCAATGATGTTGGTGTCGCCGCTAAGGCTGCCGATGTTGCTGCCGCTGTGGATCAGTGCTTTGGTGGTGGTGTCGTCGCTTTCTTTCTGGCTGCCGATGCTAAAGCCGATACCACCGCTGCCCATAAGGCCGGATTTGGTTTCTTTATGGTATTGGTGATCCATGTAGTGGTTTTCAGCTGCATTAATGTTGATGTCATTACCTGCATGCAAAAGGGTACCATAGTCAGAGATGACGTTGCTGCCGCGGATGTTGATATCCTTATCGCTGCTGATGGTGATTTTGGCACCGGTGATGTTGCTGGCTACGGCTTCATCATATTTGGCCTGATACTGATCCAGTGTGGTTTTTTTCGACATGAAGCCGCTGGATTTGGTGTAGGTGGAATGATCCAGTTCGGTTTGCTGTCTGCCTTCGGTGATGTTGACGCTGTTTTTGCCGTACAGGTTCACTGTTCCTTGGTAGCTGTCGATATCGCTCTGGCGGATGTTCAGTTGGTCGCCGGCCAGTACGTTGATGTCTCCGATAGCGGTGATGTTGGTGCCCACTTCGTTTTGATAGTGGTTGATCCAGTGGTTTTTATCGCTGCGCTCACCCGCTGTCATGTGGGTGGCGATGGTAACGGTACCTAGGTTGATGCTGCCGTCACTGGCGCTCAGCTGGGTTTGACCGTTTGCGGCGGTATTGATGATGTCGGCGCCGTGGGTGTTGATGCCGTGGGTACCGGATACGCTGAGGATGCTGTCTTTGGCTCCGGTTACGTACAGGCCTGCTGCGCGGTCAATAACGGTACCGCCATTGCGTTCATCGCCATAGCTGGCGGTGGTGGTGGTGAGGTTGATTTGGTCGGCTTTGATGGCGAGCAGGTCTTGGGCGATGGCTACGCCCCCGTTGAAGTTGACGCTGTTGTCGGCTTTAAGTGCCATTTTGTTGGCACTGAGGGTGCCGCTGTTGGTGATGTTCTGGGCACCAAGGTTGAGGATATTGCGTCCTGCTATGCTGCCCTGATTATCGATGTTACCGCTGGTTTGCAGATCAATATTGCGGGCGCTGATCAGGCTGCCGGCGCTGTTGACGTCGCTGGCACGGGCAATCAGGTAAACTTTGGGTACGAGTACGGTCTGCTGGCTGCCGTCCGCCAGGGTGATGGTTTGGTTTACCAGCCAGACGATGTCGCTGGTCAGTTGTGCCATCTGTTCGGCGCTCAGGGCGATGCCGGGGGTGAGGTTATATTGTTGTGCGTAGGTGACGCCGGCATTCATGAGGGCTTTATATTGTTCTTCGTCGTTCTGATAGCCATCCAGACGACGGAAGCCGGTTAGGTTAGCGATTTGTTCGTTGATCAGGCGTTGTTCGTAGTAGCCGTCTCCCAGCCGTTTCTGCATTTTGTTCGGGTCCTGACCGAGGGCGCTGAGCATGTAGTCGCTGCCCAGCCATTTTTTGTGGTTGGTAAAGGCGGGATCGGTTTCTACCAGATAGCCATTATTATTTGGATTAATATGGTACTGGCTGTTGTTGGGCAGTCTGATGCTGGTATCAGTCAGGGTTCTGATGTGTTGCTGCTGTTGGGCTATGTTGTTGTTGCTGGCACTGCTCTGGTTATTGCTGTTGCTGATGTTGATTTGCTGGCCAGTTGGGGTGGCTGCGCTGGCGTGCCCTTGGTTACCGCCAGTAGCGACGTGCTGCTGGATGGTGCTGGCCGGGGTGTCGAATTCGTGGCTGGTGATGATGGTGCGATCATATGAATTTTCACCAGTGGTTTTTATTTTACCTTTTTTATGGGGAGGGTTTTTGTATTTATATCCTCCCTGCTTACCATGTTCTTCTACCCGCTGAACACCTTTGGTTTCGCGGTTTTCAAGATTCAGGTTTTCTGCACCTTTGAGTGTGCCTCCTACGATGATGCGGCTGTTGTGATTGAGCCAGTGATCGCCGCTAATGGTTAAATCTCCGCCGATGATGATTTCACCCGGGTCGGTTTCGGTCACTTTTTGTTTGTAGATTTTGCGGTTGAAATCCCACCAGTGTACTTTCTCGGCTGAGTATTTTTTCCAGACTTCTTTGCTGCCATCGTTAAAGGTAAAGCTGAGTTTTTTTCTGTCTTTTCTGAATTTACCATCTACACCATGTTCCCAGATCGCTGGGTTACCTTTTTCTTGGTATTGTTTTACTTGTTTGCTGTTCTCCAGGTATTCTTCTACTTTGAAGTGGTTGTTGAGGTTGTGTAGTTCTTTAACGGCGATATTGCCGTTACCCTGTGCTTCAATACGCGCGCTGCCGTTAATCAGGCTGTCGGCCATGCCGGTGGCCTGATGGTTTTTGTCGAGGGCTCCGCCAATGGCGATATCACCTTCGCTCGACAGAAGGGCATGTTCTTTGTTGATGATGTTGGCAGCACCGATGTCCAGCCGCTCACGCGCAGCAATAACCGCGGCTTTGCTGTCGCTGCCGATGGTTTCTTCCTGGTTGATTAGGTTATGGGTGCCGATGGCAACATGGTTGCCATAGATGCGCCCACTGCCGGTGTTGTTGATGCTGTTGCCTGACTGTATCAGGGTGGTGCCGTTGCTGTTGATCAGACCACGGTTGGTGAGGCTGTTGTTGGCCTGTAGTTCGGTATGGTGGTTGCTCTGGATGATGCCGCTGGCCTGATTGTCGATGTTGGCGGCGTTGACGACAACGCTGTCTCCTCCGCTGAGGGTGTGGTTGTTGCTGATGTTACCCTGACTGCTCAGGTGCAGGCGGTTGCCAGCGTTGATGTCGGCATCAACGTTGAAGTCGTCATGCACTTGGATGGTGGCGTTACGACCGGCACCGATGCTGCCGGGGTTATTAAGCTGTTTGCTTTGGATGCTCAGGTCGTTGCCGGCCAGTATTTTGCCATCTGCGCTGTTGTCGATGCTCAGGCTTTGCTGGTTCTGGTCGTGAATGCTGAGGTCTTTGGCGCTGCTGATTTGCCCTTGCCGGTTGTCCAGCTGCTGGTTGATCCGGGCATTCAGCTGCTGGTTGGTACGAATGGCGCCGCTGTGGTTGTTAAGGCTGTTGGTTTGTAATTCGATGCTGTCGGCATCGATGCTGCCTTGTTGGTTGTTGAGGTTGCTGTTGTGGATGCGCGCCTGTTTGCCAGCGATGATTTTACCCTGCGCGCTGTTGTCCAGTGTGCTGCTGTTAAGCTTCAGGTCACCTGCGCTGCTGATTTGTCCTTGCTGGTTGTTGATGTGCTGGCTGATCTGGGCGTTCAGTTGCTGGTTGCTGCGGATGACACCCTGTTGGTTGTCTAGGTTGTCGCTCTCGAGGGTCAGGCTGTCTGTGTCTATGCTACCTTCTTGGTTGTTGAGTGCGTGGGTGTGCAGCTCGGTATGGCTGCCGGCACTGATTTTACCTTGGCTGTTGTTGATCTCTCCGGCGGTGATGCTGAGGTCGCTGTTGCTGCCGATTTGACCGTTTTGGTTGTGTAGTTGGTCGCGGATGCTCAGCTGCTGGTTGCCGGCACTACGGATGGCACCTTGCTGGTTGTTCAGGTTGTCGGCATTCAGTTGTATGCTGGTGCTGTCGATGGCACCGTTGCTGTTGTTGAGGCTGGTTGTGTGTAGTTCGGTATGGCCACCGCTCCACAGTTGTCCTTTGTTGCTGTTGTTGAGCTGTTGGCTGTGGATTTGTAGTTGTTGCTGTGCGGCAATGGTGCCCTGGTCGCTGTTGTCCACCGCGGTGCTGTCGATGACGATGCGCTCGGCCGACTGGATGCGCCCGTGGCGGTTGTCCAGTTCTTTGCCTGTGATCTGTAGCTGGCCGCTGCTGCTGATTGCGCCGCTGTGGTTGTCTACTCGGGTGGTGTTGATGTTGGCTTGTTTGCTGTTCAGTTTGCCTTGGCTGTTGTTGAGTAGTGCACCGTTAACTTGCAGTTTGTTGAGGTTAAGGGTGCCCTGGTTATTCAGGCCGTTATGAGCTGTCAGGTCGATGCCGCCATTGGCGATGATCTGACCGTTCTGGTTGTTGATTTCGTGGTGGCTGATGATCTGGCCGCTGCGGTAGGTTTTGTGGCTGGGGGTTGCCGCTGTTGCGGTTTGACCGGCACCTTCGGCGCTGCTCGGCGCTTTGCTCTGGTTGTCTGGTTCGGCTGGCTGCGCCGGATTGTCTGGTTGTGCCGGCTTATCGGGCTGCACCGGATTTTGCTCTGGGGCGCTCGGTTGCGGTACATAACCAATCAGGCTGTTGTTTTGGTTGTTGAGTTTGTCCAGTTCGAGGTCCAGACTCTGTTGGCCGCTCTGAATGATCTTGCCATTCTGGTTGTGAATGCTGTCGCTGATGAAATCAAGACGGCTGGCATTGATTTCGCCCTGGTTGCTCAGAGCGCCCTGGTTGCGGATATGCAGTTCGTCGGCACTGGTGAGCAAGCCACTGTTGCTCAGCTGCCGGCTGTGAAGCTGCATTGCGCCCTGACTAGACAGGGTGCCGCTGTTGTTGATGCTGTGGCTTCTGACTGTGGCCGCCGCTGTGTCTGCTGTGGTGCTGCTTTTGTCGGCAGCGATGATGCTGCCACTGTTGCTGAGCTGACCATCGGCACTAATGGTGACGCCACCTGCTCCGGCAAAGATCTGGCCGGCGTTGTTGATGCCTACGCCTTTGTCGTTGCTAATAAGAACGATTTTACCCGCATACATGCCACCCAGTTTGCCGGTATCGATGGCGATGCCGGGCTTGGGGTCGGTGTTGTTTTCGTTGGCGCTGATGTGCTGATTCTCGGCATTGATGTGGTTGCTGCCGCTGATGATGTTCAGTTG
>NZ_MEIO01000052.1 GCF_002777745.1 Snodgrassella alvi | reverse complement strand
CAGCTGTTTAGTCTGTCTAACTCCACCTCAACCGGTCTGAGCAGTCTGTCAAGTAGTCTGAGTACGATTACCGAAAACCAGCTGGGAGACATGTCTGGTACTGTTTCCCGCTTAAATGAAAATGTAAGCAGTTTATCTACTGGGCTGAGTACTATCGATGGCAGTGTAACTGCATTGCAGCAGAATGCATTGCAATGGAATGGCAAAGTCTATGATGCCACCCGTGATGGCAGTACCCAAAAACTGACCGGTATTAAGGAAGGCCGGGTAGAAGCAGATTCAACGGATGCGATCAACGGTTCACAGCTGCACAGTCTGTCAACTGTGACACAGACAGGACTGGATACTGCAACTTCAGGCCTGAACAGCCTGTCGCTGTCGACTACAACAGGTCTGAACAGCCTGAGTTCCAGTATAAATTCCAGCCTGCGCAATGCTACTGAGGGTGTGACAGAATTAAAACAGAATGCATTGCAATGGAATAACAATATCGGAGCCTATGATGCCGCTCGAAATGGAGATGCTAAAAGGATTACCAATGTAGCAGCCGGTATTCTTGGAGAGAATTCTACTGATGCGGTTAATGCAGGCCAGCTGTTTAGTCTGTCTAACTCCACCTCAACCGGTCTGAGCAGTCTGTCAAGTAGTCTGAGTACGATTACCGAAAACCAGATGGGTGACATGTCTGGTACTGTTTCCCGCTTAAATGAAAATGTAAGCAGTTTATCTACTGGGCTGAGTACTATCGATGGCAGTGTAACTGCATTGCAGCAGAATGCATTGCAATGGAATAGCAATATTGGTGCCTATGATGCCACCCGTGGTGGCAGTACCCAAAAACTGAGCGGTATTAAGGAAGGCTATATAGCAGCAGATTCAACGGATGCGATCAACGGTTCACAGCTGCACAGTCTGTCAACTGTGACACAGACAGGACTGGATACTGCTACTTCAGGCCTGAACAGCCTGTCGCTGTCAACTGCAACTGGTCTGAACAGCCTGAGTTCCAGTATGAACAGTGTTAATCAGAGTCTGACTACATTACAACAGGATGCATTGCAATGGAATAGCAATATCGGAGCCTATGATGCCAGTCGTAATGGAGATGCTCAAAGGATTACCAATGTAGCAGCCGGTACTCTTGGAGAGAATTCCACTGATGCGGTTAATGCAGGCCAGCTCTTTAAGCTGTCTACCTCTACCTCAACCGGTTTGAGCAGTTTATCAACAGCAGTTTCCGATATCGGCAGCATAAGCGTTTCTATGTCTACCGGATACAATGAACTGCTCAGCAGTTTGAGTACAACGCAAGCCCAGTTAGGCCAGCTGGAGACCAGCACCAATGACAAACTCACCAGTTTGGATACCAATTATCAGAATATCCGCAATGATGTGGATAAGCTGAGAGAGAACAGCCTGAAATGGAATAATGATCTAGGTAATGGTGAGGGCGGATTTGATGCCAGCAGACCAAACAGCCTGACTCGTGCTCCTTCTTATGGCAAGATTGTGAATCTGGCAGATGGTTCACTTGAGCCGGATTCGCATGAAGCAGTAAATGGCGGACAATTAAGAATAGTGAAAGACGATCTGCTCAGTTTGTCTTCATCTACTTCAACAGGTTTGTCTTCGCTAGCCAGTATGATGGCAAATACATCTACCAATGCATTGCAATGGAATAGCAATATCGGAGCCTATGATGCCGCTCGTAATGGAGATGCTAAAAGGATTACCAATGTAGCAGCCGGTACTCTTGGAGAAAATTCCACCGATGCCATCAACGGCCATCAATTGTGGGAAGTGAGAAATGATCTGAATAGTCTGTCTACAACGGTAAATAATCTGCCTACAGGAGGCAATATTTCCCAGGGAGCTTTGGATAGTCTGTCAACATCAATTAGTGCAAGCGTAGCCAGCCAGATTGCTTCTATGTCAGAGGCACTGGGGGGTACAAAACAGTCCAACTCTGATGGTAGTAATCAGCCTAGCTACAATATTTCTCTTGCTTCTGATAATGGTTTTAATAAGCCTAATTATGACATTTATGCTCCTAATGGAGATAGAGAAACAGTACATGATGTGGGATCTGCGCTGCAGGCAATACAGAAGAATGGTACGAAGTATGAGAGTATCAATTCGATGAAGACACAAGCAAAGGCTACGGGTATGGATTCGATCGCAATAGGCGGAGATGCGATGGCCAGTGGTGCATCAGCCATTGCGATAGGTGATTCAGCAAGTGCGCCGGAAAGCAATAGTGTAGCGATGGGTCAAGGAGCGAAGTCACAGAAGGCCGGAGGTGTTGCGCTGGGCGCCGGATCAGTAGCGGATAGGGCGGGTAACCGTAGAAAAGGAAACGTGTATATACCAGAAACGGCAACAGATTCCCAGGCTAAGGCAATCTTAGCTACGGAAAGTGATGAGTATGGGGCGGTATCGGTAGGAAATGCAAAAGAGGGACAATACCGTCAGATAACCGGAGTTGCTGCGGGTACGGAGGATTCAGATGCGGTGAATGTGGCTCAGCTTAAAGGTGTTAATAATCAGATTGGTAACATCAATAAGTATGTAAATAAAATAAATGAGCGTGTACAGCGTACTGAACGCCGTGCCTATTCAGGTACTGCTCTGGCCATGGCATTATCCGGTGCTTATCTGCCATCTCTGAATGCTGGTGAACAGGCTGTTGGTGTGGGTGTAGGTACGTATCGTGGCTACACTGCGGTAGGGGCCAACTACAAGGCAATCAGCAATAGTGGTAACGTTGGTTGGGGTGCAGGTGTCTCCACCACCGGTAAAGAGGTAGGCTTTAATGCTGGTGTCGGCTTCAAGTGGGGCGGCAATTAAATATTTTGCTGAATAGCTAAAGCAACTTCCGGATTTCTTCTAAATCCGGAAGTTTTTTTTATGGTTTGACAATACGCTAAAGTGTGAATGATTCTGGTTAATTTTAATCTGAACCAGTATGGTTTTTGCGGCTGGAGAATATAAAAGTAAATTGGGTTAGCTGATTTTTACCGGAGAAGCTGCGGTTTTAGCCAATTGTGGAAAACATCTATGCTGTTTACTGTAAATATTCCAGATAAAAATCTTATTGGCCGGATGATATCAGCAAGATGGTAATGGAAATTATCAGTTAAACATGTGGATTTCTTCAACCAAGGAATTTATGACGGTGTACAATATATGGTGTGTTGTTGTCTTTGTTTTTACTACTTTGAGCTGGGCAGTGTGATGTTGCGAAAGCTATATAAAATGCAGATAACAGTATGTGGAGCTGTCGGTAGGGGCTTCATTGATTTAATCCGACTGGTATTATATATTTAATAATATAATAATATTAATTTTATATTACATAACTGTGGAAATGGTAAATAATGCCTGATGCTCAGCAGGAACCTGCCAGAACGCAGACTGCATTGGTTATTGAAGGCGGAGGTATGCGTGCTGCATTCAGTAGCGGAGTCACTGATGCTTTTTTACAGGCAGAATTTAATCCATTTACTTTGCTGGTAGGGGTGTCTTCCGGAGCGAGTACCATTGCCAGTTATCTGGCAGGACAGGAAGGACGTAATCTGGCTGTTCTGCTCGATCAGTCATGCCGGCCGGAATTTATTCGCTGGTCACGCTTTATCCGTGGTGGTGATCTGATGGATATTGACTGGTTATGGCGTGTTGTTCAACAGGAAAATCCGCTGGATTGTGAGTGTATGTTTGCGCAGCAGCGTGATTTCAGAATTGTGCTGAGTAATGCAGATAGTGGCCTGCCACAATATGCCGTTGCCAAACCTGAATCTTTTCTGGAGGTGTTACGTGCTTCCAGCTCAATTCCCTTTATTATCCGCAAGCCTGTACAAATCGGTAGTGAATTTTACTTTGACGGTGGCGTGGCAGATGCCCTGCCGGTACAGTGGGCGCTGTCTCAGCCGCATATCGGGCGTGTGGTAGTTGTTCGCACCCGTGCTCATGGTTATATTAAGAAAGGTGGTCTGTGTGATGCTTTGCTGGCACGGCGTTTACCCGCCAGCGGGTTTGCGCAGGCGTTACGCCAGCGGGTAAAACATTATAATACTACATTAGCATGGATGCGACAGCCTGAAAACTGTCGCTATATTATTGAAATCAATCCTCCGGATGATAGCAAAATGGCCGGACGTCTGTGTCGGGATGCTGATCGTTTACGCTATAGCTACGCAGTTGGTCTGGCATGCGGCCGTGAATTAGTGCAGCAATGGCCGATGTATTAAATGGTTTCTTCAACTTTGATATGTGAAATGAAGAAGAACGATAATTTGGTGATGGAATGAAAACAGATTCGACTACATCGAAAACACAGCACCAGCTTAGTATTTTTGTGGCTATTTTGGCGCTGGCATTTGTTTTGCGCGGGCCTCTGACTGGTGTGGGACCTTTGTTGCAGAATATTCAGGTACAGCTACAGATTAACAGTACCCTTGCTGGTCTGCTGACTACGGTGCCATTGCTGGCATTTGGTTTGTTTTCCATTTTTATCCCCAGAATGGCGGTACGTCTGGGTGCCGAACAGATGGTGTTTTTCTCTCTGTGGGTATTAGCTTTGGGGCTGGTGCTGCGTTGTGGCGGTGGGTTGTTTCTGCTGTTGGCCGGTACGGCATTACTAAGTTGTTCGATTGCGGTTGGTAATGTGCTGATTCCCAGTATGGTGAAACAGTATTTTCCGTTAAAAATGGGGCTGATTACGGCACTGTATGCATTGGTGATGAATACTGGCGGGGCTATAGGCTCTGCTTTAAGTGTACCTTTGGCACATGGTAATTTGTGGGGCTGGCGTGGTGCTCTGATGGCTTGGATGCTTCCGGCCTTGGTGGCAATGGTTATCTGGTGGCTGCCTTTTAAAACCGCCAATGCTATTCCTAGAACTGCTGTACGTTCACGTCCGGTAGCAGTACATCTATGGCGTAATCCGCTAGCTTGGCAGGTAACTCTGTTTATGGGGTTTCAGTCATTTTTGTTTTACTCCGCCATTAGCTGGCTGCCGCAGATTGTGGCTAAAGCCGGGGTGTCTGCAACTGAAGCCGGTAGCTGGCTTGGGTTGATGCAATTGGTGATGATGCCAACTAATTTGCTGATATCGATTTATGCAGCCAGATTAAAACAGCAGCACTGGATGGCGGTAATGTGCGGGATTGCATTGATATTGTCAGTATTGATGTTGATGTTACCATGGCGCGGTGGCTATTTTCCGGCAGTATTGTTACTGGGGCTGGGAATCAGTGGGGCGTTCTGTCTGAGTATGATGTTTTTCAGTTTGCGCAGTGAAAGTGTTACTGAAGGAGTGTTGTTATCCGGAATGGCACAAACCTGTGGCTATCTGTTTGCATCTGTGGGGCCAGTATTAATGGGTGCCTTACACGACATGATGCATTCATGGTTTCCTGCATTATGGTTAATGCTCTTAGCCGCACTGGTGATTACTGTGTCTGGCTGGAAAGCTGGGCAGGATCGCAAGCTGTCTGATTTTCAGAAATAATAAATATCCACAGTCTTATCCACATATTTCTGTGGGTAAGACTGTTTGTCTGCATACGGGGCAATCTGGATTGGCTGCCAATTGTAAACGTTGCCACTGAAAACGGTGAGCATCAAAACAGTGTAGCCAGCAGCCTGTGGGATGAATACCGGCGATTATCTGCAATGCCTCACTTGCCTGTGCTGCTCCCATTATGCCTAGTAATGGTGCAAAAACGCCGTTTTTGGCACAACTGGCACCTTCATCGTTCATGTCGCCTTCAAATAAACACTGATAGCAGGGGCCATGACCATCTCTGAAATCATATACGGCCAGTTGGCCAGCAAATACCAGCGCTGAGGCTGACACCAGTGGTTTGCGTGCATTAAAGCTGGCCTGATTAATTAAACGGCGACTGGCAAAATTGTCGGTACAATCCAGAATGATATCCGCATGATGAACCAGTTGTTGTAACAGGCTGATATCTGCTCGGGCGACAACGGGCTGTAATTGAGTTTGCGGGTGATATGCCTGTAGCTGCTGGCATAATATACGCGCTTTTGCCTGGCCGATATCCCGATCGCTAAACCAGAACTGGCGCTGTAGATTGCTGATTTCGATGTTGTCGTTATCCACAACTGTGATGTGCCCTACTCCGCTGGCTGCCAGATAAGTGATCGCCGGATGTGCCAGTCCGCCGGCACCAATCACCAGTGCGTGTGCGGCAAGGATGGCTTCTTGTCCGGCAATATCCAATTTATCCAGTAAAATATGACGGCTGTAACGTAATAGTTGTTCATCAGTTATCATGGTAGTCTCTGGTTATTGAGTGTGGTATCCGAGAGTATAAGTAGTGTGGTTTATTCTGCACTGCTATTATAATGGTTTGGTTTTGTTTTTCTGAATATTTATGCGCCATCCTGTCCGGCCGGCCGGCCGGTTTTTACATCGTCTGCGTGCCCATCTGTGTCGTGGCGGCCTAATTGCCTACCCGGCAGAAGGTAGTTATGGACTCGGTTGTCTGCCCGATTATGCGCCGGCGATACGTAAGGTGATGGCGCTGAAGAAACGGCCGCAACATAAAGGCCTGATTGTTATTGCTGCTGATTTTGCTCAGTTGCAGCCTTTGCTGGCGCCTTTGAGCGCAACTGAAATAGCGTCCATCAGGCAGCAGTGGCCAGCACCCAAAACTTTACTGCTACCGGTACGGCAGCGGGTTTTGCCGGTGTTGCGTGGGCGTGGGCGGCAAACTCTGGCTGTACGTATTCCCGATCTGGCAACGGCGCGCTTTCTGTGCAAGGCCGCAGGTACGGCATTGGTGTCTACTTCCTGTAATCGAGCCGGAAAAAAAGCCTGTAGTACAGAACGAGAAGTCAGGCGCCAGTTTGGGCGTCAGGTGATGATCCTAGGTGGGCGTACAGGGGGGCGCAACCAACCCAGCCAGATTGTTGACTGGGTATCTGGTAAGCGGCTGCGCTAGTTATTCCGGCTGCCGGCTGATAGATGAATATCTGTGCATCTCTCAGACAGGGGTACATTGCTACAGCGATATGTTTAAGTTGCGCTAGGTATGATTCTAATGATTGCGGGCAATAACAAATTGTGCCAGTGTGCGCAGATGAGCTGCACGCTGGTCAAAACCGGCCAGTGTATCAATGGCTTTTTGTACCAGATTTTCGGCATATTGGCGTGCTGTAGCCAGTCCCATCAGGCTAACGTAGGTGGGTTTGTTGGCCTGAGCATCTTTACCGGCTGTTTTACCCAATATGTTGCTATCCTGTTCATAATCCAGTACATCATCTATAACTTGAAAGGCCAGTCCCAGATGGGTGGCATAGCGGTCAAGTGCGGTAAGTGCTTGCTGGTCGATGTCTAGACAGCACAGTCCGCCCAGAGTTACTGCCGCCCGAATCAATGCGCTGGTTTTCAGCTGGTGCATGTGCTCAAGTTCGGTTTGATTCAGGCTCAAACCCACATGAGCCAGATCAATCGCCTGTCCGCCAGCCATACCGCCACAGCCGGCAGCCTGCGCCAGTGTCTGTACCATGCGTAGCTGTCGTGTTGCTTCGAGATTGGTTGGCTGGCTCAGCAGGCTGAAAGCCATACTTTGCAATGCATCGCCAACCAGTAAGGCTGTTGCTGGTGTGTATTGTATGTGGCAGGCAGCTTTGCCGTGACGCAGGCTGTCATTATCCATTTCTGGCATGTCGTCATGCACGAGTGAATAAATATGAATGCATTCAACTGCTGCCAAAGCATAATCTACCGCCTCTGTAACGGCATTGCCCAGTTCGGCGGCTGCCAATACCAGCATCGGCCGCATACGTTTGCCGCCATCCAGTGTGGCATAGCGCATGGCTTCAATCAGTGGAGCAGGAAGTTGTCTGGCTGGTGGTAGTAGCCGGGTTAAGGTTTGTTCGGTGTGGATTTGTGCCTGTTTTTGCCAGTCGGTAAAGTCACTCCTTTGCTTCAAGTTTCAGCTCCTTTAATTCTCCGTGATCCAGTACCTGCAATTTTTGTTCTACTTCCGCCAGTTTTTGCTGGCAGTATTGCACTAGTTCCTGACCGTATTCATAGGCTGCTAATGACTCTTCTAATGGCAAATCGTTGTTTTGCATCGATTCAGTAATTTTTTCCAGTTGCTGGATGGCTTCTTCATAGCTTTTGGGGGTTATTTTCTTCATCTCTTGGTTCTTCTGGCGAATTTCTGACTATTGTAACACTCGCACCGCCGCTCTTGCTGTGGATATCTGTAGAAGTGGCGACAGCTTATAGGCTGTGGATGCCGGCAGGTATGTTATCCGGACTGTACAGGGATAACGGGACTGATGTGTGTATAAATGAGTACAGATATTAACAATACTAATAATATTTATTCATATTGTTTAGATAAATTGCTGTTTCTATAAAGGTATTTTCTTTAGAATGGTTAGATTGCTCTTATTCTTTACTTTGTTTTTTAATATTATATTTTGTTTGAATATTAATAAATATATTTAAAATATTACTGGAAAATAGCTATTTATTTATATGGAAATTAATTATTTTCTGTTGTTGATTATGGGTTTGATGATGGTAAAAATAGGAATAAATTCTAATATATAAAAGCTGGTAAAGATTTGGTTATGTGATTATATTAATGGCATATATTTAATGGAATAGTTTGATATCCGGATATATCTACTTGTGTATGGTAGCATTTTATTTATGATGTTTTAGTTAATTATTTTCTTCGGTTTTGTATAAATTTTGTCCGCTTTTATGAATATTGTCAGATGGAAAGGGTTTTTGCTGTTTATTTATCTGGTTTTAAAGCATAATATTGTTTAAGGTATAATTATGTTGTGCTAACTTAGTGTGATAGTTTTGTTTGAAAATTAAAACAGGGAATTATTTAATTTGTATGTTTTGATGGTTAAATATATGAAAAAACAGGACAACCTGAGGGGAGGTGGTGATGAACTATTTGTACTGGTATAGCTGTATTGATGCAGAATGATCATTCCGGCATGAAATTTGCAATGCCGAGTATTCGTTTATAATCGAATAATGGGTGGTTGCTCAATCTGTTTTAGTAGTTACTTGGGTAGTTTCTTTGGTTTTAAGTAGGCGTTATGGGTAAACATATTTTTTATGAGGAGTCTGGTCAGTTTAAAGTAGCGGAGGTGGTACAGGAAAATGATGCTACTTTTCTGGTTAATACGCAGCACGGTAAGCGGGCAAAAATCAAGACCAGCCATGTTTTTCTGGTATTTGATGGTGATGCTGCGCAGTTTTTACAGCAGGCCACTGATGCTGCCGCCGATATTGATATCAGTTTATTGTGGGAAGCGGTGGGTAGTGAGGCTGAATTTACTGCAACTGGCGCAGCTGCGGAATATTTTGGCAGTAACAGCGGTAATGTTGAGGTGGCGGCCACGTTAATGGCTCTGTATGCCGCACCCATGTATTTTTACAAGAAAAATAAAGGTGTGTTTAAGGCGGCACCAGAAGAAATCTTACAGCAGGCTCTGGCGGCGATTGAGCGGCGCAAACAGCAGGAAGCACAAATCAATAGCTGGATACAGGAGTTGCTGGCCGGCAGTCTGCCTGCCCCTATTGCTGCTGATGCTAAAATGATTCTGCATGCGCCTGATAAACAGAGTTTGAGTTACAAGGCGGTGATAAAGGCTGCTGACCAGAAAAAAACTTCGGTGTTTGCCCTGCTCCAGAGTGTTGGAGCTGTGCCGCCACTGCCTGAATATTTTCTTGATGGTTTTTTGCTGACCCAGTTTCCTAAGGGTGTGGACGGTGGTGATTATCCTGTGCCTGCTCCTCATAATCTGCCTGCTGCTGATACAGCAGTGCTGGCATTTTCTATTGATGATATTGAAACCAGTGAAGTGGATGATGCGTTCAGTGTACGCGATCTGCCTAATGGTAATAAACTGGTCGGAATTCATATTGCTGCTCCTGCTCTGGCCATTACTGCTGAATCTTCGCTGGAAAAGCTGATATTTGAACGCTTGAGTACGGTATATTATCCTGGTGGCAAAATCACGATGCTGCCTGATAACTGGGTGGCTGCTTTCAGTCTGGATGAAGGTGCTGCACGGCCGGCAGTCAGCCTGTATGCTGAAGTTAATCCGCAGTTTGAGGTTGTGCATTGTGAATCTCGAATTGAATCGGTTTATATAGACAGTAATATCCGCATTGAGAATATTGAGCAGGTATTTCAGCCCCAACAGGAGCGCGGGGATATTGAAGATTTTGCTCATCAGCATGAAATGAACTGGCTGTATGATTTTGCTGTGTCCAGAATGCAGGCACGGGGTAAATATGACCCGGAACGTTTGCCCCAGTATGATTATGGAATTAAGCTGGAAGCAGATAATAAGGTGCGCATAAGTGTACGTGAACGTGGCGCCCCGATTGATACTTTAGTAAGTGAGCTGATGATTTTTGCCAACAGTACTTGGGCACAGATGCTGGATGAGGCGGGTATGGCTGGTTTGTTCCGGGTGCAGCCAACTGGCAGGGTGCGTATGAGTACTCAGTCTGAACCGCATATTGGTTTGGGGCTGAAACATTATGCTTGGTTTACTTCGCCGTTGCGGCGTGCTACTGATTATATTAATCAGAAACAGTTAATTAGTTTGCTGGATTCGGCTGCCCTGCCCCGCTTTGAACCGCAGGATGCCATGCTGTTTGCGGTATTGCGCGATTTTGAATCGGCTTACGCTGTCTATAATGATTTTCAACGGCATATGGAAGCCTACTGGAGTCTGATATATATCCAGCAGGAGCAGATGCAGGAACTGACTGCCCAGTTAATACGCGATGATTTGGTGCGCATTGAGGGGCTACCTCTGGTTAGCCGTGTCAGTGGGGTGCCGATTGATGCGATGCCTAAATGCCGGATGAGGACATCGATAACCGGAATTGATCTGGTACAGGTCAGTGTTGGGCTCAATTATGTGAATGCTCTGGTACCGGTAGCCGGAACCTGACTGTCGGGATGAATCTGGTGAAAGATTTTATGATTGGCGGGGTGACTGGTCATAATTTGGTTCACTGTTTTGCTGGCAGAATAAATACGCTGCTGTGGTCTGTGCTGTTTAGCGGTGTATAAGCTGGTTGGCTGGTTTTGCTTCATTTAGAAATAACTTTTGCTTAAAACCTTGTTTTTATACATGCAGCCCATATATGGGTTGCATTTCTATTATCCGGTTTTGCTTTTCAGACAGCCTGCTGTACAGGAGCAGGTTGTCTGCAAACATTTGGAATAAAATTATGACTGAAGTAGATTTTTATGAAGTGCTGGGTGTAACCCGTACTGCAGGGGATGAGGAAATCAAAAAAGCTTATCGCAAGCTGGCTATGAAATACCACCCCGACCGTAATCAGGGCGATAAAGGCGCCGAAGAGAAATTCAAGGAAGTACAGCGTGCCTATGATGTATTGTCTGATGCACAAAAACGGTCTGCCTATGACCAGTTTGGCCATGCAGGTGTAGATGGCAATATGGGCGCTGGTGGCGGTGGTTTTGCCGGTGGCTTTGATTTCGGGGATATTTTCAGCCAGATGTTCGGCGGCAGCGCTGGCGGAAGGCAGCAGAATCATCAGGGTGCTGATTTACAATATCATGTGGAAATCAGTCTGGAGGAAGCGGCGCGCGGTATCAAGAAGAAAATCACTATTCCTACTCATGAGGAATGTGATGTTTGTCATGGCAGTGGTGCCAAGACCGGTACTTCTGCTACTACCTGTAGTATGTGTGGCGGTAGTGGGGTTGTGCATGTACGGCAGGCTATTTTCCAGCTTCAGCAAACATGTCCTACCTGTCGCGGCAGTGGCAAGCAGATTAAAGACCCGTGTGTTAAATGTCATGGCGAGGGGCTGGTAAAAACACGCAAGACGGTTGAGGTGTCTATTCCGGCCGGCATTGATGATGGCCAACGTATCCGGCTGAGCGGTGAAGGTGAACCGGGTAAGCATGGTGCACCGGCAGGTGATTTATACGTGATGGTGAATGTACGTCCGCATCAGGTATTTGAGCGTGACGGTATGGATCTGCACTGTGAATTGCCTATTAGTTTCACTATAGCTGCGCTTGGCGGTGAAGTTGAAGTGCCAACGCTGGATGGTAAGGTTAAACTGAATATTCCGAAAGAAACACAAACCGGCCGTCGCATGCGGGTGCGTGGAAAAGGAATTAAATCAGTGCGTTCAGCTGCGGTGGGCGATTTATATTGTCACATTGTGGTGGAAACGCCAGTGAATCTGACTGAGCGCCAGCGTGAATTGCTGGAAGAGTTTGAGAAAATCTCTACTGGTATGGATCGGGCGCAAACGCCGCGACAGAAATCATTTATGGACAAGCTACGTGATCTGTTTGAATAAAACAGTTAAAACAGCATGGCTCAGGAGTATTTATTCCAGATATGTAAATGATTAATGCTGGTTATGCTCTGCAAAATCCCGCTGATTGTGTGTAATCAACGGGATTTTGTTATGCAGAGAACAGATATCAGTAATCTGAAACTTATCTCGATTGTGTTGGTGACAGGTGATGATTTGTCGCTTTATTGTTGAGAAAATGAGTAAGTCCGAGTTTGAGCAGTTTAAAGTTTGCTAAATACGCGGGGTGTGACTGGTATGAAATGGCAAGACTGTTTAAGCTGAAAGTCACTGATGAGTGTAGTTGGATATTAATTAGGAAATAAAGTTATCACTCCTCTGTCTGAATGACACAGGAGTGATGCAAAAGGTTTGACATAATGGATAACTTGTTGTGGACAAATTTAATGTATTTGGCTGAATAAAATTTATCCTATACGGTTAAGCCATTATAATACAATGGTTATAGCATGAATGATTTAGTTTATTTTACTGACTTTCTGTGTGTAAGTCTGTGGATAACTTTTAAATCACATCACTGTTTCAGGCCAGTTCTGCGCGTAATTGTGCCGCCAGTTGTGCCAGTTGTGCCTGATCCGCAGCCACACTCTCGTGTTTTCCCAGTTCGTGAATATGGCCGGGAATCAAATGTATATGATAATGAAATACAGACTGACCAGCCTGCTCACCAGAGAGCTGTAACTGAACAATGCCATCGCGGTGTAAAACTTTACGTTGTGCTCCAATGATTTTCTTGGCGGCGCTGAATACCGCAATAAGATAGTCTTGTGGTACATCGGTTAATTCTACTGCTTCGCATTTCGGAATGACCAGCACGTGGCCACGTGCTTGTGGCATCACATCCATAAATGCTAGTGTCTGTGCATCTTCATAAACTTTATGGCAGGGAATTTCACCGCGGATAATTCGGGCAAAAATGTTGTTACGGTCGTATTGTTGCATTAGCTGTCTCCTCTCAGGTTTGCCTGCTTGCTGTTACCTGAGCAATTGTTTAAGAAATGATGGTTAACTTGCTTTTGGCAAATACGGTATCCAGTTCTTTAATCCCCTGTTTGCCGAAATTAATTGTCAGACGTGCTCCCTCCGCTTTGTGGCTGGCGTCTATAATCACGCCGGTACCAAAGCGTTCATGGTGAACATTCTGGCCTAGCCGGAATCCGTCAAAATCACTACTGGCCGGTGTTTCTGCCAGTTTGCTGCGGCTATGAAAAGGGTTTGTGCGCTGTGTGGTCTGTTGTCTGGTGACCAGTGTGCTCTTATGTGCAGACAGATATTGCAGTACTACTTCAGGTATTTCATCCACAAAGCGTGACGGCAAGGCAAAATGAGTTTGCCCGTGCAACAGGCGCTGTTCTGCCATAGTTAAATACAGGCGTTTGCGCGCTCTGGTAATGGCTACGTACATCAGGCGCCGTTCTTCTTCCAGCCCGTCTCGCTCTGCCATACTGTATTCGCTCGGGAATAAACCTTCTTCCAGCCCCGTGAGAAATACACCATCGAATTCCAGTCCTTTGGCCGCGTGAACTGTCATTAACTGCAAGGCATCTTCACCCTGCCCGGCCTGATGCTCGCCTGCTTCGAGTGAGGCTGTGCTTAAAAAGGACAGTACGGCGAATAATGGGTTGTTTTCATCATATTCTGGTTCAATGTCAAAACCCGATTCCTGCGGTTTGAATGCTACAGCGGCATTCAGTAATTCTTCCAGATTGTTAATACGCTCCTGCTGCTCACCTTTCTGAGTGCGGTAATGTTCCATCAGGCCGCTATCATAAATGGCAGCGGCCATCAGTTCCGGCAGAGAAACTTGCTCAGCCTGTGCCTGCAAATTTTCAATCAGGCGCACAAAAGCGGCAATTTTACTGTTTTTGATGGACAGGCTGGTAGCAGCCTGCCATAACGATGTGCCGGCTTCATTAGCCGCTGCCTGAATATTTTCGATACTGCGTGCGCCGATACCGCGTGCGGGTACATTGATTACCCGCAATAATGCATTATCATCATTGGGGTTGGCGGCCAGGCGCAGATAAGCCAGTGCATGCTTGATTTCCTGACGCTCATAAAAGCGTAAACCGCCATAGATTTTGTAAGGTATGCCGGCGCGAAACAGTGCCTGTTCCAAAACACGAGATTGAGCATTACTGCGATACAGTACCGCCATCTGCATGTAATTCAGCCCTTCACGATGTAAAGCTTTTACTTCATCGACTATAAAATGGGCTTCTTCTATATCATTGATTGCCTGAAGCACGCGGATTTTTTCACCACTGCCTGCCTCTGTACGCAGATTTTTACCCAAACGACTGGCATTATGCGCAATCACGGCATTGGCGGCGGTAAGGATATTGCCTGCGGAACGATAATTCTGCTCCAGCCGGATGGGTTCGCTTACACCGAATTCATGCAGAAAACGCGTCATATTTGCTACTTCAGCACCGCGAAAGCGATAAATACTCTGGTCATCGTCGCCGACAGCAAAAACTGCCGCATGTTCTCCGGCAAGCAGTTTTAACCAGGCATACTGTAATTTATTTGTGTCCTGAAATTCATCAATCAAGACATGATTAAAACGATTCTGGTAATGGCTGCGCAGCACTTTGTTGCTTTGCAGAATTTCATAACTGCGCAACATCAGCTCAGCAAAATCCACTACGCCTTCGTTCTGACACAGGCTATCGTAAGCAGCATAGCATTCAATCATCTGCCGCTCATGCGGGTCGCGTGTCGTCAACTGGGAAGCACGCAGACCATTTTCTTTTTGCGCATTGATGAATCCCTGCAAACTGCGCGGTGCAATCACTTCATCGGCAATGTTCAACTGTTTGAGCAAACGCTTTACTACAGCTAGCTGGTCGCCAATATCAAGTATCTGGAATGTTTTCGGCAGACCGGCTTCCTGATAATGCAGGCGCAAAAAACGATGACACAGGCCATGAAAAGTACCCAGCCACATTGCGCGCACTGAAAATGGTAACAGCGCACTCAGACGCAATTGCATTTCTTTAGCCGCTTTATTGGTAAAAGTAACGGCCAGAATGCTGTGCACACTGGCCTGACCAGTATGCAATAACCATGCGATACGGGTGGTTAAGACCCGGGTTTTACCACTTCCTGCTCCTGCCAGTACCAGCGCAGGTTGCGCAGGCCAGGTTACGGCAGCTAACTGTTCACTATTAAGGCCGGCCAGTAAGCCGGCAGAAGATAAAATTTCCATAGTGCTTATTGTAGCTGATTAAAGCTGAAAAATCGCTGGGAAAAATATGCCTGAAGCCTATGAATTAAGTACTTAAATGGCTGAATAATAATGATTACCATGCTGTTCAGGTGTACTTGGCCGAATCAGGGTAATACATGTAATGTTAAACTCTGGCTGAGAGCACCGGAAAAATGGGCATTGTATTCTCCCGCAACAAGTTTATGAGTCAGAAAAAAGGCACCGGAAGATACCACTTCACCTGTATGTAAACTCAGGCCATGCTCAGCCAGTTTTTTCAGTAACCATTGCAGGGCAGACAGTGGATTGTCCATCACTGCTCTTGCCTGACCGGTAATCACAGTCTGATTATCCAGAGTGAGTTCCACCTGAATCTCACTTAAGTTCTCTACCTGTAAATCATGGCCGTCAATACGTTCACCGCAGACAATATAACCACCTACTGCACCATCAGCTATAATCAGGTATTTGTTCAGAGCCGGAAACCAGTGTGCAAAGCGAGAGTCGGGAATCTCTATGCAACCAGTTACCCAGACATGCTTTAATAAATCTGCATCGCTTATGCCGTAGCTTAAATCGGTTTTGGCAATAAAGCCTAGCTCGGCTTCAATTAATGGTTCATTCATCTGAACCAGCGACAACGTGGCCGGCGCATACAATATATGACTATGTTCTAGCTGCCCATACAATGGTTCATCCATTCGGAACAGCATCTGAGTAATTTTATTGGTCAGGGAAATTTTATAGCCGCCCAAAGGCGTAGACTTGCCAGCAGTAAACACATGCTGTATCTGATAAGCATTATTTATATCACGCACACTTTCGGTATAGTTGAGCATGCTCAATGGCTGATGCTGTTTATACGCCTGTAGCAAAGAGGCAGCCAGTTTCTGATAACCCATCTTGCTTCCTTTTGTGCATACCAGTGTCTCCAGTACAGGTTAATCTGGTGTGCTAAGCGGGCTAAGTCCGGGTAAATCGGCAAAACTGCGTTCGCGTACAATTTGGCAGAAGTTATCCAGATAGCTTTTATCACCATCAGATTCACGCATGGCTGCATACAGCTCACTTTGCAGCGGTATATCACCAATCTGTCGTGCTACCACATAGCCCTTTTCCAGATAAGGCATCACTGTCCAGTAAGGTAAGGCAGCAATACCACGCCGGCTTGATACCAGTTGAATAATAGCAATGGTTAATTCACTGTTGCGGCGCGCCGGCTGCACACCGGCCGGCTTTAATACCTTGCGCAGCAAATCCAGCATATCATCTGGTACCGGATAAGTAATAAGCGTTTCATCCACAAAATCCTGTGCCTGCCATACACTTTTTGCGGCCAGCGGATGATTCTGAGCACAAATACCCACCATTTCATAGGCAAACAGTGGTTGAAAAATAATACCCGGCTGCGGAGCATATTCAGACACAATCGCCAGGTCTGCCCGATGAGTCAGCAATAGCCCCACAGGGTCTGCCTGAAAACCAGATACAATATCCAGCTCCACTTTGGGCCATAAAGGCCGGAAAGCATCCATAGCCGGCATCAGCCAGTCAAAACAGGTATGACATTCCACCGCCACGCGCAGCTCCCCTGCTTCCCCCTCAATAATCTGAACCATATCCAGCTCAGCTACCTTGACCAGCGGCGTAATTTCGCGTGCCAGTTGCAATAGACGCATACCCACCGGTGTAAAGTGGATTGGGTTGGACTTACGTTCAAACAGAGGTGTGCCGTAGAATTGTTCCAGAACACGAATCTGATGTGACAGCGCAGATTGGGTTAGAAAAACCCGCTTGGCAGCCATTGATACACTACCGGTTTCTTCCAGAGCCAGTAAAGTGCGTAAATGACGCAGTTCAATAATCGACTCCATGTTTTCCACCTTTGCTTAACATTATTACTGCGAATATAAGTTAAAGAATTCATAAACAGCCACACTGTTTATAAATGAAAGTTATATGGCTAACATAATTATTACTTTAATGACAGCCATTTATCTGTTTTAAGACTAAACACTCACATACCATATCATATTCTCGCATTGCATTGTACTGAAATACAGTATTAAAAATATTCATGTATAACTGCAAAATTTATCGCTTGTAGTCATGTCATAACTCACGCACACTGCCAATTATTGAGATCCATCATTCACATAAGGAGAAACAAGAATGAACACATTCCATCTGTCCGGTTATCCACGTGTTGGAGCTAAACGCGAATTAAAATTTGCAGTTGAAGCATTCTGGAAAGGCAACAAAACCGAAGCCGAGCTGCGCCAGACTGCGGCCGATATCCGCCAGAAAAACTGGGCCACCCAGATTGCCGCCGGTGCAGACTTGCTACCTGTAGGCGATTTTTCGTATTACGACCATGTACTGGATACCCTGTGTGCGCTCGGAGCGATTCCCGCACGCTTCGGTTTTGATGCAGCCAGCCTGACACTAACCCAGTATTTTGAACTGGCACGTGGTAATGCCACTCAGGTAGCCATGGAAATGACCAAATGGTTTGATACCAACTACCACTACATCGTACCTGAATGGCACCAGAACACCAGTTTCAAAGCCAATGCAGCTAACCTCATTGCCCAAATAGAAGAAGCTAAAGCCACTGGGCATGATATCAAACCAACTCTGGTAGGCCCGCTTACCCTGTTATGGCTGGGTAAAGAAAAAGATGCCGGCCATAACCGTCTACAATTATTGCCACGCCTGTTGCCTGAATATCAGAAACTTTTGCGTGAGCTGGCTAATGCTGGTGTCGACTGGATTCAGATTGATGAACCCATTCTTGCAGTAGATATTGCCCGTGAATGGCTGGATGCTTTCGCACCAACCTATCAGGAACTGACGATCACCGGCACACGTATCATTATTGGTACTTATTTTGGCAGTGTGGCCGAACACCTAAATTTACTGAAAAGCCTGCCAGTAAACGGCGTACATATCGATTGTGTACGTGCACCGGAACAGTTGGCTGAATTTGCCAATGCATGGCCGGAAAATAAAGTACTGTCTGTTGGCCTGATTGACGGGCGCAATGTCTGGCGTGCCAATCTGCGTGAAGTGATTGACTTGCTGGCACCGGTTGCTACCCAGCTAGGCAACAACTTATGGATTGCCCCGAGCTGCTCGCTGTTACACAGCCCGCAGGATTTAAGTGTAGAAGAGAAACTTAACCCCGAAATCAGAAACTGGCTTGCCTTTGCTGCTCAGAAATTACAGGAACTGGGCATTATCAAACAGGCACTGGCACACGGTAAAGACACCGTACAGGATGCGCTTGCCGCTTCCGATGCGGCGGCTGCCGGACGCAAAACCAGCAAACTGATTCATAATAATAAGGTTGCAGAGCGCGTAGCCGGCCTGCGCGCTCATGCCGACCAGCGCCATAGCCCGTTTGCACAGCGGATTGAAAAACAGCAGGCATGGATGAATCTGCCCTTGCTGCCAACCACTACCATTGGCTCATTTCCACAAACTCAGGAAATCCGTCAGGCACGTGCCGCCTTTAAAAAGGGTGAGCTGAGCGCAGCTGATTACGAAGCAGCCATGAAACAAGACATTGCCTACTGTGTTCAACAGCAGGAACAACTGGATATCGACGTACTGGTGCATGGTGAGGCCGAACGCAACGATATGGTGGAATACTTTGGTGAACAGCTGGATGGCTATTGCTTCACACAATATGGCTGGGTACAAAGTTACGGCTCCCGCTGTGTTAAACCCCCGATTATTTTTGGTGATGTGGCACGTCCCAAAGCCATGACCGTTGCCTGGTCTGCCTATGCCCAATCACTGACCAACCGGCCGATGAAAGGTATGCTAACCGGACCAGTAACCATGATGAAATGGAGCTTTGTGCGCAACGATGTACCATTAAGTCTGGTATGCAAGCAGATTGCACTGGCACTGAATGATGAAGTACTGGATCTGGAAAAAGCCGGTATCCGTGTTATCCAGATTGATGAACCGGCTATTCGTGAAGCTTTGCCGCTAAAACGCGCTCAATGGGATGAATATCTGGCTTGGGCATGTGAATCATTCCGCCTTACTTCAACCGATGCCGATGACAGCACCCAGATTCATACCCATATGTGCTATTCAGAATTCAACGATATTCTGCCAGCCATTGCCAGCATGGATGCTGATGTCATTACTATTGAAACTTCACGTTCCGATATGGAATTACTGGATGCCTTTGTTAAATTCAGCTATCCGAATGATATCGGCCCCGGTGTTTACGATATCCATAGCCCGCGTGTACCTACCGAGGCAGAAGTAGAACACCTGCTGCGTAAAGCATTGAAAGTAATCGACCAGCGTCGTTTGTGGGTAAATCCGGATTGTGGCCTGAAAACCCGCGGCTGGCCAGAAACCACCGCCGCCCTACAAGTGATGGTAAAAGTAACCAAAAAACTGCGCGACGAATTAAATGCCTAAACCCCGCTTAGTCCTGCACAATTCAGCCGTCTCGGCACAACCGAGGCGGTTTTCTGTATCCGCTTGCTAAATTAACGTTCAGGAAAATACCAATAAATAATTAACTCAATAATTCCATAAGACTAAAATGAACATATAAAAGCCCCTATATTAAGCAGACATATTTCCACAATAATCATGTAGTCTGTTGCATATTTACTGTAAAGCTGCAACAAAAACGGAACATACAGCTCTGCTTAGATTGAATGCAAGCCGCTTTCATACTACTAGCAAACAAACCAGCATATACACAGGCTATCTAGAGTGCACAATTATATTATTGCCAGTTGAAAATATTGCAGTTTTCTGACCAAAGCATCCTATTACCGCCGCGATTAGCCATAGTGTAATTACAAATTTAATTAATATCGATTAGACAAATATTAAATGCTTACAGCTCAGCTCTTAAAATAATAGTGTGGCAGAATAGTAATTGATTGACGATATAATTTTGGCAAAGGACTATATTTACAGTAATATCTAAGAAATAAAGAAACAGCTACATAAAGAATAGATTCATCTAAGCGCCTTACAAAGCCATAATTTATTATGGAGAAATTTTATACTTAACCATTATTTAAAGGAAAAAAATTGGCTAAGGGATATTTTTTAAGGGTTGGAGATCGCACCACTTGTGGTGGCAAAATAATCAGTGGCGACAGCATGATTTTATGGCATGGAGTTGCTTCCGCTTGGGAAGGAGATAAGGTTACCTGTGGACAACATAGCGGAACCTATCGCATATCAGGTGGTGTAAGCAATATGTTTAGTCCCGCTAGAAAATTAGCCGGCTCAATCAGCAGCATCAGTACCTGCCCATGTAATGCACGTTTTATTCCAACAGTTACCGACAGTTATATTGATGAAACAATGTCCAAACCTGTTGTTGAGAGCATGCCGTATTCACGCAGCTTTTATATTCAATCGCCAGAAAATATTAAAACCTATGGTGTGGCTTATGCCATCAAAACCTCTTCACGTCTGGTAGAAGGTGAATCAAGCCGGGATGGCTATCTGGAGTCGATACAAACCCCACAGCCCGAGTCGGTGGAAGTAAGCTATTTTATTCAGACTAAATTAGGAATTTAACTATGCCGGAATTGATTACCCATACCATGAAATCTGCGCCCAGAATTACCCTGAATGCAGATATTTTTTCCATAGACCAGATTCCGGCCGCGATGGACAATATGGGTTGGAAAGTAGCTCCGCAACTCATGCGGCACTGGTTTAGCGGAAAGCCGGCCAAAGGTTTTACTGAAGCCACAAAAAATACCTATATGACGGGATCGGCAATAAATATTCCATTACAGCATGTAAATGATTCTATTGTGAAAATGGAATGGGCGTTGAGATATAAACCTGTGCAAAAAGGGTTTGTAAAATTAAAAGAAAACTGGGCAAGTGAAAAGGGACGTGAAGAGTTACGCAAGCAACTTGTAAAAAACAATGGTATTCTCAGACATTACAGAGACGTGAGGGAGATTGATACATTAACTGTAGTAAATTCAACTAAAATAGGCGATTATCTATGGGGTTTTGGAGAAACCATTAATGATTATTTCGGCGCAATAGGTAAGGCAAATTTAAAAGTTGCACCACAGGGGTATCAGGATAAATTTCAGGGCAAAGATGTTTTTATTACCGAGGCCATCGGATTTTATATCAAAGACAGCTATGATTTTCTCGGTGATGAATTTCTCGGTATCTGGAATAAAAAAGGCATACTCAGCAAAAAACAGGCATTGCTATATATGAATGCCTATGAGCTGAAAAAGTGGAAACTTTTATATGATATGGGGATGCAATGGACAGTGCCGGTATATAATAAGGATTTCAGGCAATGGCAGCAAATAAGGAATACGGGTATTGATTTTATTGTTTTTTCAGATATTCTCTGGATGCCTCCTTTATCTGGGGATAGAATTGTTAAATTATGAAGAAATAATCTTAAATATTCTTTGGTTTTATTGCTGGTTTTAGCTCTTTGGGTTGTTTGTTATTTTCTGCACTGCCCCTTAGACCAGCAGAATTATGGTTTTGTCCATGTAATTCCTAAAGATAGATCTGATTATATTGATTTAACAGAAAAACCAGACAAGGCAAAATTATTAATATGGTGGTAATAATTGTGCTGATAGATTTGAAAATTAAATCAAACCATAGGAAAGAAAAAGTGAAAGGCAATGCTTTTGCTGTATTTATTACAACTGTCTTGCAGAAAAATAGCAAATTTATTAAAAAATTAATATTTATAATTTTAACCATAGCTATGCTGATATGGTTGTTTTTTTTCTCCTCATCCAGCTTTTATGGTGATTTTAATCTGTGTTACACAGAAGAAGGCGATGATGGTGAATATTACTTAAATATGTATCAACATCTGCCCACCACACCGATTGCGGTCTATAAGCTGATAGATGGATACAACAAATATTTTTGGGTTTTATATAATAAAGAGGGCAAGGAGATATGGCATTCACCTCATTATGCCTATTTAAGTGATATGGTAGGTGGTTTGGTTGTTCCTACTAAAAAAAACAGTTTCTTAAGATATAAAAGTAATGAAGGATGGGAAACCATCGATTTAACAGATAAAATTAATCAAGTAAACGGTAAAAAAATAAGGAAATCAGCATAGATGGTTAGCAGTGAATTTAGCCAGCCTATCATCAGGTAGTGGAGTTTTAGATAATGAAAAAATTGATAAAAATTATAAAAGGGATATGCTATTTTGCATTTTTTTACTGGTTATGCCTGTTTTCGTCATCCAGTTTTTACGGGGATTTTAATCTTTACACAACAGTAAGGAGTGACGATGGCGAGTATTATGCCAATATATATAAACATTTGCCCACATCACCTATTTCTATAGTGCAAATACTGGGAGGTAATAAATACTTCACTGTTTTATATAATAAAAAAGGAGAAGAGCTGTGGAGGGTATCCTACTTTGACTATATTGGTGAGGAATCACTGTTTGATATGATGGCTTTTCCTGATGAAAGTAGTAATACTTTCTTTTGTCCAACAAATCATGGACTGGATGGGTATAATTTTTCTAAAACCATACGCAATCATAAATTACAGTAAAGCATTTTATATAAGCGGATTATGAAAAAAATATTGCTAAAGCTTATTATTTTATCTTCATCTTGTCTGGCTATTGTCTGGTTACTGTTGTTTTCATCATCCAGCTTTTATGGTGATTTTAATCTGCGTTACACCCAAGAAGGCGATGATGGTGAGTATTACTTAAATATGTATCAACATCTGCCCACCACACCGATTGCGGTCTATAAGCTGATAGTTGGAGACAGATATTTTTGGGTTTTATATAACAAAGAGGGCAAGGAGATATGGCATTCACCTTATTATGCCTATTTAAGGGATATAGTAGGTGGTTTGGTTATTCCTACTAAAAAAAGCAATTTATTAAGGTATTCAAGTAATGAAGGATGGGAAGCAATTGATTTAACGGATAAAATAAATCAAGTAAACGGTAAAAAATAAGGAAATCAGCATAGATGGTTAGCAATGGATTTAGCCAGCCTATCATCAGGTAGTGGAGTTTTAGATAATGAAAAAATTGATAAAAATCATAAAAGGGATATGCTATTTTGCATTTTTTTACTGGTTATGCCTGTTTTCGTCATCCAGTTTTTATGGAGATTTTAATCTTTATACAACAGTAAGGAGCGACAGTGGCGAGTATTATGCCAATATATATAAACATTTGCCCACATCACCTATTTCTATAGTGCAAATACTGGGGGGCAATAAATACTTCACTGTTTTATATAATAAAAAGGGAGAAGAATTGTGGAGGGTATCCTACTTTGACTATATTGATGAGGAATCAGTGTTTGATATGATGTCTTTTCCAGATGATGTTGGAATGGAAGGAAATTTTATTTGCCTAACAAATCATGGACTAGTTGGGTATGATATTTCCAAAACCATACGTAATCATAAATTACAGTAAATCATTTTATATAGGTGGTTTATGAAAAAGATATTGCTAAAGCTCATTATCTTATCTTCATCTTGTCTGGCTATTGTATGGTTACTGTTGTTTTCATCATCCAGCTTTTATGGTGATTTTAATTTGTATTACACCAAAGAGGGCGATGATGGTGAGTATTACTTAAATATGTATCAACATCTGCCCACCACACCGATTGCGGTCTATAAGCTGATAGATGGATACGACAAATATTTTTGGGTTTTATATAATAAAGAGGGCAAGGAGATATGGCATTCACCTTATTATGCCTATTTAAGTGATGATATATCTGGTATGGCTATTCCTACTAAAAAAAACAATTTATTAAGGTATTCAAGTAATGAAGGATGGGAAGCAATTGATTTAACGGATAAAATAAATCAAGTAAACGGTAAAAAATAAGGAAATCAGCATAGATGGTTAGCAGTGGATTTAGCCAGCCTATCATCAGGTAGTGGAGTTTTAGATAATGAAAAAATTGATAAAAATCATAAAAGGGATATGCTATTTTGCATTTTTTTACTGGTTATGCCTGTTTTCATCATCCAGTTTTTATGGAGATTTTAATCTTTATAAAACAATAAGGAGCGACAGTGGCGAGTATTATGCCAATATATATAAACATTTGCCCACATCACCTATTTCTATAGTGCAAATACTGGGAGGCAATAAATACTTCACTGTTTTATATAATAAAAAGGGAGAAGAGTTGTGGAGGGTATCCTACTTTGACTATATTGGCAAGGAATCATTGGTTGATATGATGGCTTTTCCTGATGAAGAAGGAATGGAAGGAAATTTTATTTGCCCAACAAATCATGGGCTAGATGGGTATGATTTTTCTAAAACTATACGTAATCATAAATTACAGTAAATCATTTTATATAGGTGGTTTATGAAAAAAATATTGCTAAAGCTCATTATTTTATCTTCACCTTGTCTGGCTATTGCATGGTTACTGTTATTTTCATCATCCAGCTTTTATGGTGATTTTAATCTGTATCAGCATTGATCACCTTTACTCATTGCTGCACAAACAATTTTATAAATCGTATATTTGCTTAGGTTTTTCTCTATAAGCTGTCTTGGTTTATTAGACTCTTCATCAATATGGGCGCATATTGATATATAAGTAATAAAGTATTGTCCTAATTAGTATTTATTAAATTTTAAATATTTATCTTGCACTAATTTTAACTAAATTAACCACAATAAAAACACAGACTGCCACACGGCGCAGCCTGCGCAGATTATTTTAATCTATATACCTTAGTTAACCTGATATTTAGATAAAGCAGCACGAATTTGTGGTAAAGCGGCACGGGCGGCCTGTTCGCCTAGCTGGATAGCCTGAGTCTTTTGGTCAAAGCCGCCAACAGCGCCCAGTTTCTGTACCTGTGGGCGGATAACCACCTGTGCTTTGCCCAGTTCGCTGCTTAATGCGGAAGCACTCATGATATTAAGGCTCTGGTCAAGGTAAGAAAAGAAATCTTCGCTGGTAAGGCGTGCAGGTTTGGCAGAAATATCTACAGCAATCACCACATTGGCGCCAAGTTGCTTAGCGGCACTAACTGGTACGGGCGCAACCAGACCACCATCTACAAAACGTTTGTTACCGATAACGGCAGGCTGAAAAATATTGGGAATACTGGCAGAAGCCCGCACAGCCTGCCCTGCATTACCACTGGTGAAAACAGCCATGCGTCCGGTTCCAAATTCAGTGGCTACTGCTCCAAAGCGGATAGGAAATTGCTGAATCTGCTTATTACGTACCTTGGTGTTGATGTAATCTTGCAGTTTCTGCCCCTTGATAAAGCCAGAAGTAGACAGTACCGGGTCGACCAGATCGGATTTATTCAGTATTTCAGCTTCCAGTTCCAGCCGGTCGGGACTCATACCGGAAGCGTACATACTGCCTACCAGTGCTCCGGCACTGGTGCCGGTAACGATATGCACCGGAATATGGTTTTCCTGTAAAACTTTAATTACGCCAATATGAGCAAAACCCTTGGAAACACCGCCACCAAGCGCCAGCCCAATGATGGCACGAGGCTTGGCTGGAGCTGTTGGAGTGGCCGGAGCAGTACTTTTGCAGGCAGTAATGGTGGCCAATGTAGTAATAATCAGTACGCTATTGCGCAGCAGTGCTGTGAATTTCATATGATATTAAGATACGGGTGTTTTAGTTGAAGATGAAGAGTAAAACTGTATTGGTGCAGCATTGTCTGGGAGTACTTGTTTTTTAATACCATGTCCATACACCAGTTCAAGAGTTATATTATGGATATCATTGTCTTGCCATGCTTTGGCCAGAATGCGTATTGCATCGATTTCATTATCAAACTGTAAACTTTGCCACAGGCCGGCCGTGCGCATGTCATCAATAAAACGCTCTGCCTTGGTATATTGCAGGGTAAGCATGTTCATGTCCATCACCGGATCGTAAAAGCCGTGCTGATAAAGCATGTCCCCAAGGTCGTGCATGTCCAGCAGGCATGGCGTTTTAACAACTATACCTTCTGCGCGCCACAGTGTCAGCACTTCTTTCAGGGTATCCGGTCCGAAATGGCTGAAAAAAAGTAAACCATCTGGCCGTAGAGCTCCCGCCCAGTTACTAATCACGCTTATGGGGTCAGCCTGATGAATCAGGCCGAGATTACTCCATACCATATCGGCAGCCTGATTGCTGGGAAGCTGATCAGAAACAATCTGTTCAGGCAGGCTGGCATTGAGTTTTTGCCACCAGCTTAGTTTGGTTTTGCGAATAGCCAGAGCTGCCTGTAAATAGGTATCGCGGCTGTCGAATTCCTGAAACTGTGCATGTGGATAACGCATTTTAAGCAGCCGGTAGCTTTCATTGCCATCTGCTGCGGCCAGCAGGATATGCTCCGGTGGCTGTCTCAGAATACTCAGGCGTTCGTCCAGAGTGGCAGCGAGATGTGCATGAAGAAACCAGTCTGGCTGGTGTGGCAGAATTGTCATGAATATTGTTCCCAAAACTGACCCAGTACCCGGGTAAATTCATCAGGATGGCTTAAAAATGGTGTGTGTGCAGCCTGCGGCAGCAGACACCATTCGCTTTGTGGCAGCTGCTGATGCAGATATTCACCCATGCGTGGCGGGGTAATGGCATCGCGGCCACCATAAATCAATAATACCGGACAGTTTATGCTACTGAGTAAAGGGCGTAAATCAGCCTGTTCCAACGCATGCAAAGCAGCGTTAAGAGCAGCAGGCGCTCCATACTGGCAGATAGCCGTCACCAGACTATTAAGGCATGCGCGCGCACCAGTATCTGCATACAGCATCTGCAACTGTAGAAACTGTTGCATGTATTTGGGATAATCTTCACTGAATCTGCTGGACATCATATTGAGGCTAGCACGCTGTAAACCTTGTGGGTAGTCACTGTCGGCCATCAGTTTGGCCAGACTTGCAGTCAGACATAGCGAGGCTACTTTCTCTGGATAGCGTGCTGCCAAACTCAATGCCACCATGCCCCCCAGTGACCAGCCAAGTAAATGGGTACGGGTGGTTAGTTGCGTGGCCAGTTGGTCGGCAATGCTGTCTATATTAAAAGTGCCATCAAATGGTGCGCAGCCATGGCCGGGCAAGTCCGGTATATAGCAGAATTTTTGCCATGTGGCCGGCAGATGTGCCAGTAAGGGGTCGAATATATGATGATTGGCGCCCCAGCCGTGAATCAGTAAGGTATGAGGAGGTGTGATCATGGGTATAATTTCATTACTCACTTCATTCTGGCACGCATGTATCGGTGTGCCCCATTGCTTATTATGCCACGATTATGCAGATATCTCAGGTTTGTGCCGAGCGTGCTGGAATGATATGGCAGCCTTGCAGCGTACGGATACAGATATATGTCCGCGTTACTGTGGCGGCCAGATTTCGGCCGGATTTTGCGAACAGTGCCAGCAGCAATGGCCGTTTACCTCTTTATATGCCAGTTATCGCTACGCGGCACCATTACAGCAGATGCTGCGTGCATTCAAGCATCAGCGCCAGCTTGCCTTGCTGGATACACTGGCAGCACTGATGCTGGCACAGCCACCGCAATGGCTAGAGCAAGTAAAGATAGATGCTGTACTGGCCATGCCATTGAGCCGCAAACGTCTGTTTGAACGGGGTTTCAATCAGAGCCAGCTGCTTGCTGCAATCATTGCCCGACATTACGCTTTGCCTGTACTGCAACCAGACTGTGTAGAACGTAGCTACCGGCCGCCACAATCAACTTTGAAAAAGTCGGCACGCCAGCGCAATGTACGCGGTGTATTTCGTCTTAATCATGCAGTAAAAAAACGTAACCTGTTGTTAATTGATGATGTTGTGACCACAGGCGCAACAATTACCGAATTAGCTCAAACCCTTAAAAAATCGGGCGTCTCACGGATTTATGTCTGGACTCTGGCGCATCCGGAATGAAAAATCTTTGACAGAAAAAAGGCTATTTGGCATAGTGTCGCCCTGTTAAATAACTGATTCAATTATTAACTGCATTACAATTTTGGCATTTTGCCAGTTCGTAAGCAACTTTTTGAACCCGCCAAAGTGCTGTACTAAATAACAGCTGGTGTTAGTTCTTGCCAATTGAGGTTACTGCCTCTCCTGCCACATTTTAAAGTGGCTGCCGCTGTTTTTTGCTGTCTTAGTATAAATTCAGTTTTACCAGATAAAGTGTTATTGTGAACAACACTGGTTGTACGTCTGGTTTTTGCGTCTATTACTCAAAGAAACGGAAATACGGTTTGATCAGGATTAAAGTATTATTTGTTAGCGTTGCAATGATGCTTGGTTTAAATATGGCCTATGCCAAACAAGCCAGTAATTTGTCAGCGCCGGTTTATCATGCTAAAAAATCAGTATCTAATCTTAAAGTAGTACCTGCAGAACATCTGCATAAAACAGCTAATCTTAGCTATCAGGTAGCGGGCAAACGTTATTATCCGCTGCAAAAAGTGGCCAGCTTCAGTCAGGTGGGTCGCGCCTCCTATTATGGTCAGAACTTTCATGGACGGCGCACATCTTCCGGTGAGCGTTTTGACAGTCAGATGCTGACTGCCGCTCATCCAACTCTGCCTATTCCCAGTTATGCTCGGGTAACCAATCTTTCTAATGGTAAGACAGTAGTAGTACGTGTCAATGATCGCGGCCCGTTTCATGCTAACCGCGTAATGGACTTATCCTATGCCGCAGCGAAACAACTGGGTTTTGTCCGTGCCGGTACTGCTCAGGTACGGGTAGAACAGATTCTGCCCGGTGAACGTATGCAACCGGCTGGCACAGGTGGCAGTATTTATGTAGACCTGCAACAGTTTAGCAACAAAGAAAAAGCTCAACAGTATCTGAAAGCTACCTCACAGCATTTACAGGCAGCCGGAAGCGAACAGCAGGCCAAGCTAGTGAAAGTTAAAGACAGCTATATTGTCCGTATGGGTCCTTTCAAGCAGCAGCAACGCGCCGATGAAGCGAAAAAATCAATGCTAACCTCACTATAAAGCCTGCTACAAGACCAGAGCAAAGCCCGTGGTATCATGCACGGGCTTTTGTATATTCGGTACTTGAGAAAAGAAGGAACAAAATGATTAGTCGTTTACGTGGCATATTATTGGAAAAAAATCCGCCTGTAGTCGTACTTGATGTTCATGGCGTAGGCTACGAGGCGCAGGTTTCCATGCAAACCTTTTACACCTTGCCGGCAGTGGGCGAAGAAACTGCATTGTATACACAGCTTGTGGTACGTGAAGACGCCCATTTACTATTTGGTTTTGGCACCCGCGAAGAACGGGAGACATTCCGCGCACTGGTAAAAGTAAGCGGTATTGGAGCTAAAAGTGCTTTGGGCATTTTATCCGCACTCTCCAGTGATGAATTGGCTACGGCTATTGCCAATGAAGATATTAAACGCCTGACAGCCGCTCCCGGTATCGGTAAAAAAACAGCCGAACGCATGGTATTGGAATTGCGTGGCAAGCTTGCTGGTGGTGGCGATGCTGCCGGCCTGTTTGCCTCAGAAGCGGCCGGTAATAACGAAGATATTATTAATACACTGCTTGCTTTGGGTTATACCGACAAAGAAGCCCGTACTGCCTGTAAAGATATACCGGCAGGCACCGAAATCAGTGAAGGTGTACGGCTGGCCTTAAAAAATATGCTATAAATATTTGTTTTATAATTACACAAGGCACCACAGGAAATTGTATGGCATCAAAATTGATTTTGCTTGATCAGGATGGTGTTTTGGCCGACTTTGAGCAGGGAGTGCGGCAATTATGGCAGCAGACTTATCAGCAACCACTGCCACTGGCTGAGCGCCGGCATTTTTACCTGCGTGATGATATGGCGCTCCAATTTCATCATCAATTAGATGAGCTTTACAGCAGCAAAGGCTTTTTTGCCTCTTTACCACCCATGTTAGATGGTATTGCTGCGGCCAAACGCTTACTGGAAGCTGGCCATGATGTACGTATCTGTACTTCACCCATACAGGCTTATCATTATTGTGTGTCCGAAAAATTCGACTGGATAGGCCGGCATCTGGGAGAGGAATGGCTACAGCGCATTATTTTAACCAAAGACAAAACTTGGGTACGCGGCGATATTCTGATTGATGATAAACCACAGATAAGCGGTAGCCTGATCCCGCAATGGCAGCACTGGATTTATGATCAGCCTTACAATCGAGACCAGACCAAGCTGAAGCGAGTAAACTGGTCGCAACCGGAAACCTGGTCTGAATTACTGCAATAATGACCATACAGAATAAATAGAAAGATTGGAGACTAGCAGTGAAAACAATATTTTTAACCTCCTATATTGCCGGAACAATCCGGCAGCTTGGGGATTTTATTCAGAAAAATCAAATAAACAGTAAAAATATCCTGTTTATTCCTACTGCTGGCAATGTTGAAAGCTATACCGGATATATAGATGAAGGCAAAGCAGCACTGCAACAACTTGGATTTCAGCTTGAATTACTGGATATAGCCAGTACCGATATCCAGCAGTGCCACCAAGCCTTTGCTGCCGCGGAAATAATCTGCATAGCCGGCGGTAATACATTTTATTTATTACAGGAGCTGAAAAGAAAAAATCTGGATAAGCTGCTTGTACAGAGAGTTGCTGAAGGCTGTATTTATATCGGGGAATCAGCTGGCACAATCATTCTGGCCGCAGATATAGAATATTGTAGTAGTATGGATGACAGCAGTTTGGCTCCTGAGCTGGAGAACTATACTGCTTTAAACATCATCGACTTCTATCCATTGCCGCATTATATAGAAGAACCTTTTGTTGAATCAGTGCAGCAGATCTATGCAAAGTATAGCGATCATTTACAATTAATACCTTTTAATAATCATCAGGCCATTGTTGTAAATAAGCATGATTATACAGTGGTGTGAATATCTGTGAATGGAAACAGATAAGATAATTACGCGGATAAGTAAAACCGCCTGAACCAGAAGTAATATTACTGTAGCACATTATCAAATAAGCGCCTGTAGGCTACAATAGCACCATTAATTCATTGCCAAAGACAGGTTTTATTAAACTTTGGTCTACCACAGCATCAGGAATACCCCATGTTTGGATTTTTCAGAAGAAAAAAAAATACTGAGCCAGCAGTAGAACAACCAGCGTCTACACCCAGCCAGCCAGAGAGAGTAGAACAGCCACAGGATGCGGCTACTGAATCAGCGCCGGCTGAAACAATGGTAAAAACAGAATCGGAAACAGCTCAGCATATCTCAGCAGAACCAGTACCGGCTGAGGAGGCTCCAGCCCAACCAGCTGCGGAGATAACAGAAGACATCATAGTACCGACGGTGGTGGATGAACCGGCAGCCATTGCCGTCACCACAGAAACAGCACCAGCCCAGACGCCAGAGGCAAGCGAAAGTACCATTGTTGTCCCAGTAGAGCCGGCAGAAACCAGTAGCGAAGCAGAAAAACCAGCTAAGCTGGGCTGGGCGGCACGTTTAAAACAGGGGCTGAGCAAATCGCGTAACCACATGGCCAAATCGCTGGCTTCTGTGTTTGGCGGTGGCAAAATCGATGAAGACCTGTATGAAGAGCTGGAAACCGTATTGCTCACCAGTGATATGGGCATCGAAGCCACCGAAAAACTGCTGGCACAGGTACGCCAGCGTGTTACCCTGAAAGGGCTGAAAAACGGTAACGAACTGCGCAGTGCCCTGAAAGAGGCACTGTATGAATTACTGCTGCCCCTACAGCAGCCTCTGATTTTACCCGCCGATAAAAAGCCGTTTGTCATCATGATGGCTGGTGTCAATGGTGCAGGCAAAACCACCAGTATCGGTAAACTGGCAAAGTACTTTCAGAGCCAAGGTAAAAGCGTATTACTGGCCGCGGGCGACACTTTCCGTGCCGCTGCACGCGAACAATTGCAGCAATGGGGTGAGCGCAATAACGTTACCGTAATCGCACAGGCTTCCGGTGACTCAGCCGCTGTGTGTTTTGATGCACTGGAAGCAGCGAAAGCGCGTGGCATTGATGTAGTACTGGCTGATACCGCCGGCCGTTTGCCAACCCAGTTGCATCTGATGGAAGAAATCAAAAAAGTAAAACGCGTGGTGCAAAAATCCCTGCCCGAAGCACCGCATGAAGTGATGCTGGTACTGGATGCCAATGTCGGCCAGAATGCCATTAATCAGGTAGTAGCCTTTGACGATGCCCTAGGCTTAACCGGCCTGATCGTTTCCAAGCTTGACGGCACCGCCAAAGGCGGCATTCTCGCCGCTTTAGCCGCCAAACGCCCTATTCCGGTACGTTTTATCGGCGTAGGTGAAGGCATCGATGATTTACGCCCGTTTGATGCACGCGCGTTTGTGGATGCGTTGATTGAGGATGAGTAATATTTAAGCACAGAAAGATATGATAAGAGAAAATTTAAATATTGTTTTAACTGATAAATGAATATCGTCTGATTATTTCAATAAGTAAACTAGGAATTTTTTAATTAATTTACAGAAGTTTTAAGTATGAAAGAAGACTAAACACCAAAGCGTATCTATATTCAGAGAGGCTAAAGCAAACATTCCGGTTAAGGAGCTCATGAGGCATTAAATAATATGATACTGATTGAATATAAAGTACTTAAATATGCAGCATAATTTTCTACGGAATTTGTTTGCTAAATTTTTGTGTATGTAATATAGGAGTATGCTTATGGTAAAAAAAATATGGGCATATGCTAAAAATAAACAAAACGATTTTATTCGAGGCCAACACTCAAGCCTGAGAAAATTTTATATATGGGAGGTTTTGAAAATAAAACAAAATTTTCCTGAAAAATATAATGAATTAACTTTTTATAGTACTCAGACAAATGAATCAAATCGCTCTAGAATGACTCCAGTTAAAAATGGTTTTTTTAAATATACTGAAAATATGAAAGGTGGCAATAACCAAAATGGAGATAATGAATCAATTTCTCATTCTGTAGCTATTTCAGTTTTATCGGAATTAAAAAAAATAAAATTTGTAATAGGACAAGAATGTTACCATTTAAATTTTTCACATTTTCAAGAGGGGCCGCGGCTCCAGTTTGAAAATGGGCATTTTTATTTCCCTGATCTGATAGGATATTTTGATTCTGAATGTGAGCTAGCCAGTAAATGGAATGGTAAAGTGGCAATTGAAGTTGTTGTAAATCATAAATGCGAACCTCAGAAAATAAAAGATTTCTTTAACCATAATATACCAATAATAGAAGTTTATATATCAGAAAAAATTCGTTTTTTAAAAGAAGTTAAAAAACAAATATTTGATAGTACGGATGTAGAAAATTACAATCAATTTTTAACAAAAACATTTACTGAACTGGTTTATGGCCGTATCGTTTCAGATCCTAGTTCAGATCTATATTACCAAAAACAATTGGATTTAAAAGAAGAAGAGCTTAAATCATATATAAAACAAATTCAGCTATGCAAGCAAGAAAAGAACGATATAAGTGATAAATACAAAAAGATAGAAGAAGATTTAAATTTTCAGAAGCAGAATTTTCTGTGTTCAGAAAATAAATTAGAAGAATCTAGCAGATTAAATCAGGAATTACTTCATAAATACAAAGAGATGAATGAAATGCTTAATATTGCAAATGAAAACTGTCAGTCCTTAGAAATTAAGTTAGTAGAATCTGAAAGAATAAATAAAGAATTACAAATTAAATTACAAAAATTGGAATCTATGAGCTGGTGGGAAAAATTAAAATCATTATTCTAGTCACTATTAAATACATCAATGTAAACTAAAATTTATCAATTATTACGTGCTGCCATATTTTAAATAAAAAACAAAAAATCCGAATCGATATATTAACAGGCACATTTACTCAATAAGGTTAATAGATTGTTTCTGATAAGAGCTGTGTCTAGGCTTAAATCAATGGTATTAAAGCTTAAGTGATGACCCTGAATGAATACTTGTTCTCTAACTTCACTGTCTATAGTAGGGTACAGTAACATTCCCGAAACATTTAGAGAAGCTGAATCAGTGGTATTCTCTTGGCTTTTGAGATAAGCATACAGTTGATAAATATGATTACTGCTAAATGTTTTTTCGCTGAACCGAGATGGTTTTAGGATATTTGTGCATTTGGTATCAATAATCAGCCGATGATTGCAGCTGCGATGCTCAATAATCAGATCTGTTTGCATATTAGGCAGAAAATTTTTTATGCCAGAGCTAGCCTGTTGCTGCTGCCAGTATAACCGTTTGCCTGTGCTTATTTTCCAATCGTTGCTATTCAGGTTTGCCCGGCAAAATCCAGCTACTGCTTTTTCAAATAAACGCCGTAACCAGTGATCGGTTTTCTTTACCTGTTCGACCTGATGTATACCTGCCAGCTCAGTGGGAATGGCCAGATTAAAAATCAGCCGGCACAGGGTGAGCAGAGTTTTATCCTGCTTGCCTGATTGATCGAAATAGTCGGTTAAATAGTCATAGTGGGTTGACTGACCTATTTTCAGCGCCGTAAAACGGGTGATGATTTTCTGGCATTGCCGAATTAGCATTTTATCCTGTAACTGTAGCAGCAAGGCATGTGCAGCCGCATGGATATAACGGTTTTTAGGTGTATCAATAGTTAAATTATCAAAATGGCATTGAATTCGGCCTTTTTCCAGTAATTGCTGTCGTGCTGTGACAAGCATATCTATTTTTCCCCTGACACGATTAAGTACCTGAGTATGTTGCTGATAGCCACAGGATAATGAGCGCATCAGCCTTTTATCTACGGCCTGACAATACAGTTTGGCCACCAGCTTGATCAGATCCTCCGGATTATTTTCCAGTTGTACCCGTTGCTGTTCGCCAAGTGTCTGATACAGATCAGAAGCATAGAGTAAAAGCAGCCAAATGTTTCTAATAGGTACAGTGGCTACGGTGGTTTTTACTGTTGATTGATTAGACAGATTCATAACAGTTAGCTGGCATCAGACAGTAATAATTCTATGGCATCTTCAATTTTATTTGGTTCATCAAACCAGTATTCTGCTAGTAAGGGCTGAATTTCAGTATAAATGATATTTCTGAACCAGTTATCGGCATCAGTTATAGCCTTATTACTGGTCAGGTAGCTGTGTCCGATCGTAAATGCAGTCCCAAGCATCGGATCTTCACTGATTAGCTGGTTCAGTTGGTGCATACGTTGCTGCCAATTCAGTAACTTTTGTGGTGCGATAGTGGTTTTTTCAGTCATATATTCCAACCACCTGTCACCAAAATTTGGGTGCAGACTGAAAAATGCAAAGCGGCGCCGTAAGGCAAAATCAACCATCGCCAATGAGCGATCGGCAATATTCATGGTACCGATTACGTACAGATTATCTGGAATAAAAAAGCCCTTTTCATGTTCGCGCTTATAGGTTAATTCGAGTGCTTCATGGGCAGTACGCTTATTAGCTTCCAGCAGGGTTAGCATTTCTCCGAAAATCTGTGCCGGATTACCACGATTAATTTCTTCAATTACCATGACATAATTTGTATGGGCATCGTTTCTTGCCTGATTGGCTATTTCGATAAAAGGCCCATCAATTAATTCAAGCTTGCCATTGCTGGATGGGCGATAGCCACGGATAAAATCCTCGTATGACATATTCGGGTGAAATTGGATCGCTTTAATATTATCAAAATCGCGATAACCGACTATCAGATTAGCCAAACGTTTGGCCAGCCAGGTTTTTCCTGTGCCGGGTGGCCCTTGTAAAATCAGGTTTTTCTTTTCAGTTAATCTTGCCTGAATGATTGCTAGCTGATCCGGGTCGATAAAGCAGCCTTCTGCTATTAAGTCATTCAGGGTATAAGGTTCTCTGACTACAGGCTGGTCAATACTCTTCAGAATATCAGTATCTTTTTCATCTGTAATATCAGGATTATAGTTCAATAGTTTATATTGCCCTTTTCCCATAAAAAGTAAAATATTTTGATCGCGTAATTCTTGAAGAGTTCGGCTCAGGGTATAGCCTATAGTATTATTATTTGGGTATAGAGTTTGCAGCCGCTGCTGATACTGAATTAGAAATTGTTGTCGGGTAAAAATATCGCTATCATTTTGCTGACAAAGCGTCTTAATGAAACCCAGTACTGTTTGTTTCCAGCCATTATTTTCCTGCACCTGATTTACAATGTCATTTAATTGTTGTTTAGCAAGATTGATATCACCAAAACGTTCCCGCCAATAGGGTGCGTTGCAAAATTTGTTGATATCCTGAGGCTGATTATGAAAGGTAAAATTAACTAATTGCTCAGATTTCCAGTTGGAAGTATTTACCTGCCAGATAGTTTTTAAGCTGGTATAAAAATACCATTTTTTTTCAGGTGTACATTTTTGCCACTCGATTTTCAGGGATTTACCATCGCCAGGATTGTCGATAACAGTACCGATGGCTTTAATTTTCATTACCGGAACAGGGTAGCCTTGCGTATCGAAAGGCAAATCATCCGTTTGTACGTAAGTAGCCTTGATTGCAACCTGATCACCAGTACTAATTAAACGAATCAGCTCCATATCCTTGCTATTATTGCCGTTGTATAGCCACTCGCCTTTGTTGATAAAATTTTCACTCTGGTCATCATTATCATTAAAACAAGCTCCTAAAAACCAATAGTTTTTATTTGTATTAACCATTTTCTTCATCTATGCCAATTGTCAGAAGCAGTAGCCAAATCATAGCATGTTAATTATTTTTTATTAATATGGCTAAGTTTTTAGCATGATCATGTTAAGGGTTAATAAGCTGGTTTTAAAAAAACAGACTGTTTTTAAAATAAATTTTAATATATCGGCATAGATTTAATGGTAGTTATTCTAAATGCTGGCAAAATTTCTGTCTGATTCTGAATGGCTAACACAATATCTGCCCAAACTCTGGTCAAATAAAAACGCGGTGTAATACACCGCGTTGTCTGTATTGAGCCTAAATTCAGGCTGCTTCATTAAAACCACAATGACGCAACAGTGCATCTATTTGTGGCTCGCGGCCGCGGAAAGCTTTGAATGACTCCATGGCCGGGCGGGAACCGCCTGCCGCGAGGACTTCACGCCAGAAGCGCCTGCCTGTGGTAGCTGCATCTGCTTCTTCCTCAAACGCAGCATAGATATCGGCGGAAAGGACTTCCGCCCAGCTGTAGCTGTAGTAACCAGCAGAATAACCACCGGCAAAGATATGGCTGAATGAATGGGCAAAGCGGTTAAAATCTGGCTGTGGCATCACTGCTACTCTGCGGCGTACTTCCTGCAAGGTTTGCTGCCAGTCGCAGCCCGGATGGCTGTAGATTTCCATGTCAAACTGAGCAAACTCCATCTGGCGCAGCATAAACAGACCGGTCTGGAAATTTTTGGCCGCCAGCATTTTGTCGTAAAGCTCTTTAGGCAGCATGGCACCGGTATCCTGATGGCTGCTCATACCTGCCAGCACATCGTATTCCCAGACAAAGTTTTCCATAAACTGGCTGGGCATTTCCACTGCATCCCATTCCACGCCATTAATGCCGGATACACCCAGCTCATCTACCTGCGTAAGCAGATGGTGCAGACCGTGGCCGGTTTCATGGAACAGGGTCAGGATTTCATCGTGGCTCAGGCGTGCGGTATTACCGGCTACAGGCGGGGTAAAGTTGCATACCAGATAGGCAATCGGTGTCTGGAGCTGGCCGGTATGATCTCCGCTGGTGAAACGGCGGCGGCCGCGGTAGTCATTCATCCATGCGCCACCGCGTTTACCGGCACGTGCATACAGATCCATGTATACGCCGCCAATAATGGCACCGCCCTGCTCCAGCTCATAATAGCGTACATCTGGGTGCCATACCGGTACTTGTTTTTCAATAAAATGCACACCGTACAATTTATCAATCTGAGCAAACAGGCCAGCCAGAACACGATCAGCCGGGAAGTATTTTTTTACCTCAGTCTGGCTGAATGCATACTTGGCCTGACGCAGTTTTTCACTGGCATAGGTAACATCCCATGGTTGTAAATCATCCAGTCCGAGCTGTTCATGGGCGAATGCTTTCACTTCTGCCAGATCTTTTTCAGCAAATGGTTTGGCGCGGCTGGCCAAGTCTTGCAGGAATGTCAGTACTTGTTCCGGCGTATCGGCCATCTTGGTGGCCAGAGACAGTTCAGCATAATTCTGGAAACCGAGCAATTGTGCTTCACGTGCGGCGATTTGCAGAATACGATTGATATTGGCGGTATTGTCCCATTTTGCTTCACCCAGTTCGCTGGCTCGGGTTGAGTAGGCATGATAAAGCTGCCGGCGCAGTTCACGGTTGTGCGCATATTGCATTACCGCCAGATAATGCGGCATTTGCAGGCCGATTTTATAGCCGGTTTTACCCTCGGCTTGAGCTGCTGCGGCAAACATAGCCAGAGCTTCTTCTGTCAGCCCGCTGATTTCGCTGTCGTGGGCAAAATCGGCAGCGGTACTGCTGTGGCCGGATGCATTCTCTTTACCGGCCAGTGCTTCACCATTGGCAAAATACAATGCAAACGCGTCGGTGGCATCAAGGACATTCTGGCTGAATGCGGCGGAAAGTTGAGCTCCCTCTGCCTGCAATGCAGCAAATTCAGCTTGTTCCTGTGCCGGCAGTTCTGCGCCACTCAGGACGAAATCGCGTAAATCATGATTCAGCTTGGTTTGCTGTGCTGTGCTCAGCTGTGCATATTCTGCACTGGCCTTAATACTCTTGAAGCGCTCATATAAATCGATATCCTGACTGATGGCAGTGAAAAACTCGCTCACTTTCGGCATCAAAGCATTATAAGCTGCACGTAATTCAGGGGTATCGGCCACACTGTTTAAATGGGCAACTACTCCCCAGATACGGCCAACACGTTCAGTAATATTGGTTAAAGCTTCTACCGTGTTATTCCAGTTTATGCCAGACTCTGCTTTCAATGCAGTAATAGCTGTATTAGCCTGATTCATGGCTTCAGTCATGGCCGGTTCAATATCATTAGCGCTGATGGCATCAAAGCGTGGTTCGCTGTCCAGATTCAACAAAACATTTTCAGACATAGTATTCTCATCAGAAAAATACCTGTAAATTTGCGGTTTTTCAGGTAAATCGGGTGGAAGGAGCAGGAGCTGCTGTTTATCTTCTGCTATAAATGATGCTGTATAATGCAATAGGATAAGGTCAAAACCATGAAAAACAATATTCGTTCTTATTTGAATACGCAACCACAAATTGCTGATACTTGTTATATAGATGATATGGCAGTGCTTATCGGGGATGTGATTTTGCATGAACAGGTATCTGTGTGGCCGTTTGCGGTGATTCGTGCAGATGTAAACAGTATGCAAATCGGTGCCAGAAGCAATGTTCAGGATCACTGTATGCTGCACGTGAGCCATAAAACCGCTGCGAAGCCGGAAGGTTCACCATTGCTTATCGGTGAAGATGTAACTATTGGCCATCATGTTAATTTGCATGGTTGTACCATTGGTAATCGTGTTCTGGTGGGTATCAATTCAATAGTGCTGGATGATGCCATTATTGAAGATGAGGTGATGATCGGTGCCGGCAGTCTGGTTCCGCCGCGCAAACGATTGGCCAGTGGCTATCTGTATATGGGTTCGCCAGTGCAACAAATTCGCCCGTTAACGGAAAAAGAACGCGAGTTTTTACCATATTCTGCGGCGCATTATGTTAAGCTTATGCGAAATTATCAGATTAACTCTTGATAAATGAAAGGATAATGGAATGAAGAAACTTTTATCTCTAAGCCTGTTATGCAGTGTACTCGTATTAGCTGCTTGTGCCAGTAATGGCACAGGTGGTAGCCAGACTGAGGCATATGGCCAGATCAAAGGCGGGGTGGAATCGTCGCATACTGGTCATTAAGTTTACTGGCCAAGCTAACCTGGCTGGTATAAATTATTGTTGTACATAAATTGATTAGTGTCGTAATAAGGTTATATTCTGCAATTAAGAAAGTGCAAAATTTGTATGCACTAATTGTTATAGTGGTAAAGTGAAATCGGATTACCTAAACAGTTTTTCAAACCAATCACAAAGGACACTATGATGAAAAAATTATTGGGAATTAGTGCTTTATTGGCTGCCATGTTGCTGTCTGCTTGTGCAACTACACATTCTGCTACGAAAGAAGCTCCTTATAGCGATGTAAATGCCGCAGTAGAATCTAATTAATTATTGTATTAATAAAAAGTGGTTGTATTTGCCAGAAAATTTTATCTGGCAAAGCCAATCACTTTTTTGTTTTGTATGGTTGATTTTACAGACAGGCAAACCGCAAGATGCTGTAGTCATCACTGTAAATAGCCGGTTAAAAAGCTATAGAAAAATATAAAACAGGTACAGGCGTTTAGGCTGGTTTTTGCTGATGGCAAATGCCGGCAGATTTGAAGTTTTATTCAGAAGTGTCAGGAAACACTTTCTTTTCCGTATAAGAAAAAACAGAAAATAGATGCCTTGTGTTCCTTGTGCTACACCGAAAATGCCTGACCAGCAGGACTTTATCGGGATAAAAACGCATTGCCGCATGCATCTTTTGCCCAAATAGTTGCAGACTTTACATGCATGCTTAATTTTTTCAGCCAACAGCAATCTGACCAGTAAGCCGGATTAAATGATTTTGCTATAGCAGCGTTATATTTGTGACAGTGAATATAAGAGTGAATCAGGCAATATAAAGTGGACGCTTTAATGATCAGCAGATTCTTCTACATTAACCAGAGGTGTAGTTGAACCATCTGCATTTACTTCCAGCAGAATAACACCACACTGGGCTGATGTGGACGCGGCAACTGCTTCATAATCTTTGCCGGGTTTAGCTACAAATGTAAGCTTGTTACTTTGACATGATGGCTGATAATTAATTATCTTTCCATCATGATGAGTATTATTAACGTTGGTCAGACCAATGATAGCATTGGATATAGTAATGGGTATATTGGCCGGGATAGTGAATTCACGGTAATACAGCTTAGACAGATTGTGATTGTGTTGCTTCATAGTTTCCAGAGTGGTCGTGGCTGGTATGCCGATGGTGCTGTTACGGGCTATGCCCAACATAGAAGCAAACGCACCACCCATATTGCCGCCGGTTGATTCTTTGACCACATGTCCCTGAAAACGGTATTTCATATTGGTAGGCTTACCGTTTTGCCCGAATATGCGTATCCGCGCCTGCGGTGCTGCATCGCCTGTTACATCCTGTGCCATGGCAAGATTAAAGTTTAAGCTTAATAAAATACCGATTATCATAAACTTTATCAGATTTAGATTAGATTTGATTTTTGAGGTAACAAACATATAGCGACTCACAGAATAACTTAGGTTGGAAAAAACAGATTAAAGCAGTGTTATAAAAATATTTAACAAATATTACTACTATACCCACATAACAGAAACTAAATTTCGTTATATCATACATTTAAATATAAAAGATTCACCTGCATCAGGAATTGAGCAGATAAGAAACATACATTAAATTAGTGTCAGTAAGCCTATCTAAGCTGGTAAGCTGAATAGTGTCGTCATTGGCATTAGATTTGCTGATTGATTTTGGCATAACCACAAACATTGGTTATCCTTTAGCCGTTGAATAACCATCATCGCAGCATTACAGATAAAAATTCTGTTTATGATTTATTGTGTCAGAACGATAAAGTATGTGTAGGAATAATCCCCGAGCGCTACCCGCCGAAGGTTACAGAAAATTCTCTGTCGTGAACCGAATATCAGTGCGCTTAACCAGCATACTGCTGATATCCGGATGATATCTTGACTGATGGTGGAAAAAGTAAACGAACCCACCTGCATAATAAAAATGATCGCTTGCTAAGCCGGAAGAAAAACTCAGCAGATTGCTTCATTTGATCATTGGCAGGCGGCGGCTGGCCGTGTTTAGCGCAGGATAAATATTATCTATACCAGAAAAAATGCAAATTTCACTTTAATAACCACAATAAAAAACCAAATATGCTACTCTTCAGGGAATGTAAGCGTAAACCATGATTAAGGTACACACTGGTCCGATTAAAAACAAAAACGGGCACAGAAATTCCTGCCCGTTTTTGTTCACTGGTTTTGTGCTGATCAGGTCTGGCTACCGCCAACAGTGAGACCGGCATCAATACGTAAAGTGGGTTGCCCCACACCTACCGGAACGCTCTGGCCGTCTTTGCCACATACGCCTACACCGCTGTCCAGACTGGTGTTATTGCCAATCATACTGACGTGTTTTAATACCTCAGGGCCGCTGCCGATGATGGTGGCTCCTTTAACCGGATACTGGAGCTTACCATTTTCAACCCACCATGCCTCCGAAGCACTGAATACAAACTTGCCGCTGGTAATGTCTACCTGTCCACCACCAAAATTCACTGCATATAAACCTTTGTCAACAGAAGCAATAATTTCTTCCGGATTAAGCTGGCCATTTTCCATATAAGTATTGGTCATACGGGGCATGGGTGCTGAAGCATAGTTTTCACGCCGGCCATTACCCGTAACCGGTACACCCATCAAACGGGCATTGGTTTCGTCTTGCAGATAACCACATAAAATACCGTCTTCAATCAGCACAGTACGTCTGGTAGCATTACCTTCATCATCAATGTTCAGAGAGCCACGGCGTTCGGCAATATTGCCCTGATCCACCACGGTAACCCCTTTGGCGGCAACGCGTTCACCCAGACGGCCGGCAAATGCACTGGTGCCCTTGCGGTTAAAATCACCTTCCAAACCATGACCAACGGCTTCATGTAATAAAACACCCGGCCAGCCGTTACCCAATACCACTGTCATCGAGCCTGCTGGTGCCGGACGCGCCTCCAGATTAGTTAGCGCCTGAGCCACGGCCGTATCCACATACGATTTGAGCATGGTTTCATCAAAATAGCCCAAGTCAAAGCGACCGCCACCGCCACTGCTGCCCTGTTCGCGCCGCTCACCCTGTCTGGCTATAACTGTAACCGACAAGCGCACCAGCGGACGAATATCAGTATGTATCCGTCCATCCAGCCGAGCCAGATAAATCAGCTCGTGTTCGCATACCAGCCCGGCCATTACCTGCACAATGCGCGGATCTGCTGCTTTTGCCAGTGTTTCCACCCGCTGCAATAAAGCCACTTTCGCTGCCGCATCCAGACTCAGCATCGGATTAGCCATCCCATACAGCGGTTTGGCCAGTGGTAAAGTAGTGAGACCAACAGCGCGCTGCTGGCCGGCTCGCCCAATTGCCCGTACAGCCTGTGCAGCATCGGTTAATGCCTGTACATTCAGATTATCAGCATAAGCAAACGCCGTCTTTTCACCACTTACAGCACGCACCCCTACCCCCTGCTCAATCTGGAAGCTGCCTGATTTCACCATGCCTTCTTCCAGATGCCAGCTTTCATAGGTACTGCGCTGGCAGTAAATGTCAGCATAATCAATATGGTGTGCACCCATCAGCGACAGTGCATGAGTAAAATCAGCTACAGCCAGCTCGTTATCGGCCAGAAGCTGTTGGTGAACAAGTTGAGCGGTTTGGGTAGAAATAGGCATGAGCAATAAAAGGTTGGGTTGTGACAAAAAGCACAAACAGAGAAATAGTCTGATCAGAATGCACTTGTGGGCAATTATACCGAAAACAAGCTGCTTCTGTGTGATAACCACCAGTCATATCAGAAACAGAAGCAGTGTTGTATTATTTTCAGCAAAAGACTGCATTATGTAAAAATTAAATAAATGATATTGATAATAATTATCATTATACTATAATATGTGTTACCAGTTAGTTAGCGATAGTTAACCGGTAACGACCTCAAGCATATTTAAACTATATTCAGGAGCGGCCTAGCGATTAGCGTTAAATTTTGCATCAAAACTCAAAACCGAAAACACCAAACCCACTGATATTTCAGTGGGTTTGGTGTTTAAAAAACAGAGTTTCAGCAATCAGGCCAAATCATCACCGCCATAACCTTGTGGATTGAGCTCTTGCCAGCGCCAGGCATCGGCCATCATACAGGCCAGATCACGCTGCGCCTGCCAGCCCAATTCCTGTGCAGCGCGCTCAGGATTAGCATAACAGCTAGCTATGTCGCCGGCACGGCGCGGAACAATCTGATAGGGAATTTTCTGGCCGCTGGCTGCTTCAAAAGCGCGCACAATTTCCAATACCGAATAGCCCTGACCCGTACCCAGATTGTAAATATGTACACCCGGCCGATTGCCCGTAGCGCGCATAGCACTTAAATGCCCGTCGGCCAGATCCATTACATGAATATAATCACGCACACCCGTACCATCGGCAGTAGGATAATCATCACCAAATACCGATAATTGTGCCAGCTTGCCTACCGCTACCTGACAGATATACGGCAGCAGATTATTCGGAATACCGTTCGGGTCTTCACCAATCAGGCCGGATTCATGCGCACCTACCGGATTGAAATAGCGCAATAATGTCATACTCCAGCGCGCATCTGCCGCCTGTATATCCATTAACATCCGCTCCACCATATATTTGGACGTGCCATATGGATTGGTGGTGCCGCCGGTAGCAGCACTTTCATCAATCGGCACAGTAGCCGGCGTACCATACACCGTGGCAGAAGAGCTGAACACCAGATTAAATATTCCGGCTTTCGCCATCTCTTCTACCAGAATCAGACTACCACCAACATTATTGTCATAATATTTCAACGGCTCGCGCACACTTTCACCTACTGCTTTCAAGCCGGCAAAATGCAATACATGCTCAATACAGTGCCGGGCAAAAATATCTTGCAGCAAACCGCGATCACGAATATCTCCCTGATAAAACGCTACTTCTTTACCAGTAATCCGAGTTAAACGCTGCAATACCGCAGGTGAAGCATTGCACAGATTATCAATAATCACCACATCGTGGCCGGCATTGAGTAATTGTATAGTAGTATGCGAGCCGATAAAGCCGGCACCGCCTGTTACCAGAATGGCCATAAACTATCCGTAATGATTTTTGAACAAAACAAAGTAATAACCAGAAATCAGGCAGCAGTGCGCCACCTGTTTAGTCTGGCTACATCGATTAAAAACACATGTGCGAGCAGCATCCTGTAATTATAGCCTGATTGTATTAAACCGAGATTAGATTAATAAAGAGTGATTAATTTATAGCGGCAAAGGATGCTGGCCAGCATCGACATACAACAGCATAATCTGCCTGAATAAGCATTGACATCTGTGTATGATGATTATTCAAGAAGTTTTTAACCAACACTTATTGCAAATAATGACTATTTATCAGCAGAAGACTATTTACACCCTTTATTAACTGGTGTACATTTACCCTACCTAACTACTGCTAGAGCTAGCAGTTAATCAATTGTCAGCAATGTATTATTCTTATATCGTAGCTGTATTTATTTTCTTTCTTTCAACAACCTCAAAAGCAGCCCGATACGGGGCAAACTGTGCATGTTTATTTCTTTTTCAAATAAATAAAAATTATTTTTTTGAAGAAAAATACACAAAATTGTGTGCTATCTGATTACAGATTATATCTATTTAACATGCTTATCAAATTATTTTTGCATAAATATCATTGAATTTATGCATATTGCATATGCATAAATAATCTGAATAAGTCCTATATCATATTTTATTACTGTTTATAACTACACAGATTTAGACAAATGGAAAAATTTATAAAAATACTGGATGAAAAAGGCATTAGATATACAGTTGTAAATGACGCTATCAGCGTATATCAAAACCTGGATTTTTTTCAAACCAATCTTAAAGATTTACCTGCTAATTTAACAGTTTATGGTGGTCTAACCTTATCTTCTACTAAAATAAAAAAGCTGCCAGATAATTTGACTGTTCAAGGGAAATTGTGCTTAGGACGTACACAAATAAAAGAACTACCGGCAGATTTAAAGGTTGGCGGTTATCTGTATTTGAATTATACCGCTATCACAATATTGCCAGAAGATTTAACAGTTAATGGTGATTTGAGTATACATTGCACTAAAATTGAGAAATTGCCAGAAAATTTAACTGTAGTCGGTAATCTTGACGCTTCAGAAACCGCCATTACCAAATTGCCAGACAAATTTAATATAAAAGGTAGTATATGTCTGAAAGATAGCCAGATCAATATTTTACCTGATAATTTGCAGGTAAATGGTGATCTGGATTTAAGCAATACACAAATTAATCAACTTCCGGCAAATCTTAATGTGGCCGGCAACCTGAATCTGCACAATACTAGAATAAGCAAACTTCCTGATGATCTGGTTGTAGGGAGAAGTCTGTATTTAAGCAATACTGATATTGAAAAATTGCCGCCTAATCTAACTATCAATAGAAATTTGACTCTGGATGGCACAAAAATAAAAAAATTACCGGAAAATCTTACAGTAAACGGCTGGCTGTCCTTGGCAGACACAAAAATCTATCAACTATTGAAAAATTATAATGGCACATTTAATAAACTGAATTTAACCTTTTACCGCTTAAAGAAGCTGCCAGATAATATAAGAATAAGAAATGATTTAAATCTGGAATTTTCCGATATCAAAAAATTGCCAGACAATCTAAGCATAAATGGTGATTTAATTCTGGCAGAGTCTGGGATTGAAAAATTGCCAAAAAATTTAAGTGTAGGCGGAGCACTATATCTTGAATACACAGATATTAAAAAGCTGCCTAAAAACCTTAGCGTTGGCGGTACCCTCAACCTGCAAGGTACCAAAGTTAAAAAATTACCCAAAAATTTCAATGTTAAAAGTGGGCTGGATATCAGTTTTACCGCAATAGACAGGCTACCGGAAAATCTGCAAGAAATAAATAAACTGATTTTAACTGGTACCAAAATCAGAAATTTACCTGATAAGCTGCGCATAGAAACTGATTTAACAATAAGCGAAAGCAAAATAAACAAACTGCCAGACAATTTATATGTAGGCGATACACTGGATATCAGCAAAACCAAAATTAAATCTTTGCCAGCAGGTTTGAAAGTAGGAAAATGCATAATACTGAATAATACTAAAATCAGTAAATTGCCGAATAATTTGAAACTTAGTCATGGCATAAATCTGAAAAATACTGCCATCAGATATCTGCCTGAAAATCTGGATGTCAGATGGCTACGCCTGAGCCTTAACAAGATAAAAAACATTGCCTATCGAAAAAACTGTACTTCCACAAAGAAAACGATTTTTGCTGCCTGTCTGCATGAAGAATTTAAAATTTTTATGAATGAATTTCTCATTGGCAATCTGGAACAATTCGAACAGTATGCTGACAAAGAGTTTTACAAGCCAGAAGCCAGTGAACTTAAACAGGCCGCAAGAGATTGTGTCGCACAGTTGCAGCAAAAACTATCTGTTAAATAATATCTGCTGGTCTATGTGGTTGTTCAATTCAGGTAGTCATCAACTGATGGTTACCTGAATTTAGTAAATATAATTTGAGTATCTGTTTCAACTGATGGGCTTGGGTGCTTTAGTGGCAGGTATTCATGTTTAAGAAGTTACCTATAATAAGTGGTATGACTTAATATGATGGAATTTGATATCGTTTGCGGCAATTTGTAACAGCAAAGTATAAATGTTTAGAATGTTGATATTTAGTAAAAATATACATTAAAATGCAAATTTGTATATTACTGACTGAATAATTCTAAACATGACTAATATGAATATCAAATCGTCTTTAAAAAGGAGGTGGGATTGGATTCGGAACAAAATAGATCCAAATAAGCAAAAAGATTCTGCTGATATACAAAAAGAGAAAAAATATCAGTATCAGAAATTAACACCTTATACCGATGTAGAATTAGATGCTTATCAAGAAGCATTCGATTATGTATTTGAACACGAAGATGTCAGAAATGTAGCAATATCAGGTGCATATGGTTCGGGTAAAAGCAGCCTGATTGAATCGTATAAAGAGAAGATTAAACGCATTCAAGTAAATAACCATCAAGACGAAAGCCAGAGTAAAAAACAAAAGTTTTTACATATATCACTGGCTCATTTTCGTTCAGAAAATAATCAATTATCTGCATACCCAAACGACAAAGAAAATTCAGCACATAAGACTAATGAGTTAGCTGTTCTGGAAGCTAAGATTCTTAATCAGCTGATTCATCAAATTCCAGCGGAACAAATACCGCAAAGCAATTTTGCTGTTAAAAGAATAATCAGTAAAAGAGATTTATTGGGCATCACTATAAGTAGTATTATTTTTATTCTTCTGATGCTGGATATTATTTTCCCGGCGGCATGGAAAGCGTTTGTTTTATCTTTGGATGATAGTTGCTTAAAAGATTTGTTACTAACGTCAACAACTAATGGCTTCATTCTGTCTTGTGGTGTATGGAATGTTGCTTTATTTGCAATTTTTCTCAACTATGTAATTAAAATGCAGAAACATAAAAATATATTCAAAAAACTAAAATTACAGGGCAATGAAATAGAAATTGTCACGGAATGCAGTGATTCTTTTTTTGACAGGTATTTAAATGAAGTAGTGTATATTTTTGCCAATGCTAATGTAGATGTAATTGTATTTGAAGATATCGACCGGTTTGAGAACCGGCATATCTTTGAACGGTTACGGGAAATCAATACTCTAGCGAATAATCAGCTTAAACAGTATCAGAAAAAGCATACATTGAGATTTTTTTATTTGCTGCGTGATGATATCTTTTCCACCAAAGACAGAACAAAATTTTTTGATTTTATTATTCCCGTTATTCCTGTTGTAGATGGCTCGAATTCCTATGATCAACTGATAAAATTGCTAGAGGGGTATGTAGATAATCATGAAATAGACAAAGGTTTCTTGGAAGGAATATCTTTATATATTGATGATATGAGGCTGCTAAAAAATATCTGTAATGAATTCCATCTGTATTTTTCCAAATTAAATAATACAGAACTTAATGCTAATAAAATGTTTGCCTTGATTACTTATAAAAATCTGTTTCCATTAGATTTTGCCTGTTTACAGCTTAGCCAAGGGTTTGTCTTTACTGCCTTTAATAGAAAAATATTTTATATTAATACTGAAAAGGAAAAATTATTAGAAAAATTAAATGCACTAATAGAATTGAAAAAAGTTGAAGAAAATAACCATGGAGAAAAAATAGAATCGCTTCAAGAAGAAATAAGTAATATCCGTAGAGAAATATTATTTTTACAAAATAAAAAACTTAAGTGTATCCTTAATAAGGAAAATATTGATAAATTTTTTTCTGAATGCTTAGAGCATTATAATAAAAATAAAGAAATTTTAGATATAGAAACTAGTCCATACCTCTCTCTATTAAAATATTTGATTCGTAATGGCTATATTGATGAAACTTATGCAGATTATATGACTTATTTCTATCCTAACAGTTTGACTATAGCAGATAAAACTTTTCTTCGTAGTGTGACAGATGAAGTAGCCAAGGAGTATGAATATAAACTAAATAATCCTGAGTTAATTACTGGAAAACTTCTGCATCAGCAGAGCATGTTTGAACAACCAGAGGTATTGAATATTGATCTGGTTAATTATCTGTTAGGTTCTTTTACAGTATATACTTACGAAGTAACAACTATTTTGAATCAATTGGTGCATGAAGCTAATCTGAAATTTATTAATGCATTCTGGCCGTCATCCAATGAGAAAAATTTAGAACGATTTGTACAGTTGTTAAATAAGCATTGCCCACAGGTTTTTATGCTTATGTTAAATAGCACAACAGTTTCAAATAATATAATTAAAGATTTTTCGATAAAAACCTTATATTTTTCATCACAGGATATTATTGCAACAATAAATACAGATAACCATATTTTAAGTAATTATATTGCTAATATCCATGATTATTTAATTATTGATAAACCTGATGTAGCACAGTTGATTAAACAATTCATATTTCTGGAAATTAAATTTAAAGAAATTGAATATAAAACGGCTAATAAAGACTTATTTAATGTGGTATATCAGAATGATTTATATGAGCTGAATTTTACTAATATCCAGTTGATGTTGGCTACGCAATATACTTCTGTAAGTAAGGAAAATATTATTTATCAGAATTACACTAGTATTATGAAAAAGCCTGATTCGCCTTTAGCCAAGTATGTGGCACTAAATATAGATGCCTACATACATATCATGCTGGCTAATTGTGAACAGCAGATAAAAGATGATGAAACAGATGTATTACAACTATTAAATCACAAAGATATAAGTGAAGAACATAAGCTGGAATATATAGATTATCTGTATACAACCATTACCAGATTAGATAAGGTTAAAAATACAGAGTTGTGGCAAAAGTTATTGTATCCGGGCAAACTTGACTATAACGAAGAAAATATTCTGTGTTATTTTCAACATACGCAAGAAGTGGATGAACCTTTAATTGAATTTATAAATAGTAATGAAAAAGCTTTAGATTTTAAACCAATCTGTAATGATGAAAACGTAGATGTAAGAGGTAATTTTTTTGCTAAAGTAATTATTAATCAAAATATCAGTGATAATAAATATGGAGAAATATTATCAACTTTAAAGTTTTGGCAAGTGAATTTCAATATTGATAATATAAGTAGAAATAAATTTAAAATTCTGATTGATAAAAAAATAATTGGTTTGAAACTAGAAGATGATAAATCAAAGAGTATAAATACCTTGCAATTTATTAGAAGTCATTATGATGAAGAGGATGCTTTATATTTTATCCAGAACAATTTTACTAACTATCTGGATTTAGTAGCTGAAGATACTGAATTATTTGATTATGATGAAACATTGCAGCTAGTTAATCTAGGGCTTGATGATGAAGATGCAATCAGATTACTGAAATGTACGGACAAACCGGTATCTGTTGTTGAGCATTCTTTTTTACCAGCAGTAATGGCCTATGTGCTGGAGCATAATTTTGCAACTGATGATTTAGCGGATTTAATCAGTAAATATCAACAATACGATGCCGATATTCAGGCGCTTATTAAACAGCAGGTGAATGAACATATTGAATCAGTTTCAATCGAGCAAAATACTCAGGCTTTGGAATTTATAAGGGTGTATTGTGATAAAGAAGCAGTATTGGATTATCTACAGAAAAACATTGCCGACTATGCGGATTTAATTACTGAAGATACTGAATTGTTTGATTATGATGAAACATTGCAGCTAGTTAATCTAGGGCTTGATGATGAAGATGCAATCAGATTACTGAAATGTACGGACAAACCGGTATCTGTTGTTGAGCATTCTTTTTTACCAGCAGTAATGGCCTATGTGCTGGAGCATAATTTTGCAACTGATGATTTAGCGGATTTAATCAGTAAATATC
>NZ_MEIO01000051.1 GCF_002777745.1 Snodgrassella alvi | reverse complement strand
GTTTTGATATGGGCTACCTGGTTGAATATAATCTATGGTTATACCATGTGACTTTGCCCAGTCGATGAATGTTTTTCCGGTAAATTCCGGTCCATTATCCACTCGTATTTTGAGTGGATAGCCATGATATTCGGCCAGTTTATCTAGGTAACGGGTAATCCTGCCAGCAGGTAAACTAACCGCAATATCAATGCCTAACGCCTCACGATTAAAGTCATCTATCACATTGAAGGTTCTAAAACGCTGTTGATTGCGACTGCTGTCACTCATAAAATCCATTGACCAGCATTCACCTTGTTTATTGGGTGCTGATAGCCTTTCTGGGCTTCGTGGAGGAATGCGTTGTTTACGCTTTACCCTGAGATTAAGCTTTAATTCACAATACACCCGATACACACGTTTATGATTCCATTTATAGCCGAGCTTTCTGATGCGATTAAAACATTTAGGAAAGCCCCAGCGTAAATGCTTATCGGTAATAGCACTTAGTACCGACATAATCACTGAATCATCCGGTAATTTAGGTTGATAATAGTAAGCGCAGCGACTTAAGCTAACAATAGCGCAGCTCATGGCAATAGTAACAGAATGACTTTCTTGCAGTTGTACAGCCCAAGCTTTACGTGTTTGAGTAGGCACTATAGCTTTTTTATGATTTCCTCCTGAAGCTGAGATTTTAAACTGAGCTCAGCAAACATCTGCTTAAGCTTACGGTTTTCAGCCTCTAGCTCCTTTAAACGTTTGATATCGGACGTTTCCATACCACCGTATTTATCACGCCATTTATAAAAAGTTGAATTGCCGATGCCATATTTACGGCAGAGTTCTTTGACGGGGATACCGGCTTCGGCTTCTTTTAAAATGGATACGATTTGATGTTCAGTCATTTTTTTCATGCTTAAATCCTCAATGGGTTAATAAAGAGAATTTTCTACTTTTATGCTGTACTATTTTAGGGGATAGTTACATCATCACGATAAGGATTTTCAACTTTTTTATCGCCAGTCAAATTTCCGTTCGCATCTATATTTCGACCTTTTTCATCTACTAAGTATTTTACAGGTATTTCCCTGAAATAACTGCTATGCGAGTACATAAATGGTTTGTTTTCCACTCCTCCTGTCGGTGTATTACCTACTAATACATGATTAAAACCTCTACCTAATCTAAAATCCTTTTCTTTTTAGACATTCATTTCTGGCAGGTATATATACATTGTTTAACCAGTCCTGCATTTCTTTAGACCCAATATATGCTTTTGGTTCTTTAATAGATTCGAGTTCTTCAAAGCATTCTTCTTTAGCTTTTTTTTCTGCTTTAGACGAGAAATCCCAACCTGGCCCATTCCAAAAACGGACTACAAATTCATAACAGCCGGATAGTCCAATACAAAAAATACCTATTAATAAAATATTAATATTACGCTTCATTTTACCTCACTCCTTGCCTTGGTCTTGTAGGCGGCACTAAAACCGGTAAAGAAGGATTATTGCGATTTAGATTACGATTTGTACCAGATGTTATGGTGTAGTGGTTGGGTTAAAACACTCGGGAAGTTCGACTACAAAACCAAAGCAGTAAAGTCTCTGCTTAAATCTAAAATCCTTTTCTTTTCATGCATTCTCTTTCTGCAGGACCATATACATTACCTAACCAGTCCTGCATTTCTTTAGACCCAATATATGCTTTTGGTTCTTTGATAGATTCAAGTTCTTCAAAGCATTCATCATAGGCCTCACTCTCAGCCCTAGACATATGAGGTCCTCCATTCCAAAAACGTACTACAGATTCATAACATCCAGATAATCCAACACAAAAAATACTTATTAATAAAATATTAATGCTACGTCTCATTTTATTTTACTCCTTGCCTTGCTCTTGAAGGCTTTACTAAAACCGGTATAGACGGATTATTTTTATTTAAATTATGATTTGGTCCATTTATCCATGTATTATCAAAATCCTGTCTATAAGGATTTTTAACTTTTCTATCACCAGTCAAATTTCCGTTTGCATCTATATTTCTACCCTTTTCATCAACTAAGTATTTTCTAGGTGTTTCCCTGAAATAGCTGCTATGCGAGTACATAAATGGTTTGTTTTCCACTCCTCCTGTCGGTGTATTACCTCCTATGGTATATGGGCTCCGTAAAAATGCAGCAGGGCTTCTGCCTACAAAATCGGTATAGTGCACTGCGGAATAGGCTCTGCTTCCTTCATAACCATTTGTAACCAGTTGGTTCGCATACCATGGCACATGGGTCGCGGTGCCATAAAATCTTGCTTCTCTGATCGGTATGCCGGTTAAGCCATTACGGTTGGCATTCTGTAATGCGACACTAGCTGTCATTCCACCACGACTATGGTTGTTTAAATCTATCTCATAACCATTGTCTTTAGCATATTGATAGAGGATGATGTTGGCTTTTTCTGAATTAGTTAAAGGCAAACCACCTCCGATTAAATCATTCACTTTATCGTAGAAGGCATATAATCCTTCTGACAAAAAATTTCCAGTAGGTGGATTGGGTATCACATAAATCCCGTCGGCACTTGTTTGCCATAGGTTCTGTTTCACTGCATTTTTGAGAGCATCATCTAATGGATTGAGAATACCTGGATTGGATATGGTGATTACGCCTGTACTTTCTCCGGGTTTAATTTCATTGATATCAAAAATCTGTCGTTTTTCTCCGATTTCTGCATAAGGACTATCTTCATCTATGGGTCTCTTTTTCTTGTTATCGTAGCTATTATTGGAACAGTAGAGTCCGTCTTGTGTGCATTTTACTTCCCAATATTGAATTGGTCTTCTGGCTGCTCTGACTGCCGGATCGACAACAGCACTTCCATCTGCATAAACCAACGCAGCTGTATTACCATAGCCATACAGTGTACCTAATGCCATATCAATATAGAAAGTAGTTTTATCCCATTTATCGGCACTGGCCTCTAGTGCCAGTGACTCATTTGTATTGTAACCATTTTTGCCGTCTATATAATTTTCCTTACGTATATTTTCTGCCTGCTGGCGTTTACTGTCTGCAATCTTATGCAGAGTACTACGCAATTCTTTCCGATTCTGGTCAAACTCTTGCGTTACTTCGCGCTGTAAATCCAGTTCTTCCTGTACTTTGTCTTTATTAAAGTTGTTGGCCAGATAGCCAGCTTTATCGGCATAGTTGTCGCTGGTGATGTCGGTATGGATGCCGGCGATGGTTTCGGCGGCGTTTTTGCCGGTTTTCTGGCGTTGGGCTGCTTCATCGGTGATGATGATGTTATTAGTGTTGATACCGCTATGGGTGGTGGTGCTGTCATGCCCGCTATCGCTGCCGTAGCCGACATTTGAGCTGACACCGTCTTTGCTCTGTCCTGTCCAGCCGCCGCCATAGTTTCCGCTGGCTCCGATACCGATACTGCTGCCTTTGTAGTCGCTGTGGTTTTTGATATCGCTGCTGGTGAGGCTGCCAGTGCTTAGCCGGTTTTTACCTGCCGCTTCGGCGGCCTCGGTAGAGGTGATGATGGCACCTTTAAGGTCAGTATTGCCTTTGACTTTGATCTGATAGCCATTGTCACCGGCAATGATGCCGCTTTGTTCGGTGACACCGGCGTAATCGGCTTTGATTTTGCTCTTGCTGTAGTTGGCTGTGCCGGATACGCCATAGCCTACGGTTATCTGCCCGCCGATGTTCTGCTGTTTGCTATTGTATTTGGCGGTGTCCTGCAGGCTTTCGATGTTCAGTTCGGCGGCATCGATGCTGACGCCTTTGCCAATAACCTGGGCTCCTCTGATGTTGGTGGCACCGCCGCTGATAAGGCGGGTGTTGCCGCTGAGGCTGCCTATGTGGCTGTTGCGATAGCTGGTTTCGTCGCCGTTAGCATGCCCTTTGCCGCGGTTGGCTCCGGCAGTCACGCCGAAGGAGGCACCACCGGAACCGTAGTTGATGGCTACGCCGGCATTCCAGCCGCTGGAACTGTTTTTGCTGCGCTCGCTGTGGCTTTGTTCGGCAGCCAGCAGGTTGATTTGGTTGTCGGCCTGTAAGTGGGTACCTTGGTTGCCACTGACATCGGATCCGATGATGTTGATGTTGGAGTCTTGGCCGCCTCCGGTGGCTTGCAGGTTAACCTGTCCGCCGGCATGGATATTGCTCGCTGAGGCGACGTTGTCTACGCTGTGGCTTTCGCTGCGGCTCTTTTGCTGGCCAACGGTAATACTGACGCTAACGTTTTGAGCAGCAGATTGGGGATTTTTACCAGCATCAGCTATGGCCTGACCGGCTTTGTAGCTATCCATGCCAGCATTAAAGGCGGCCATGGCGTTGACGCGGTCGTTTTTGCTTTTGCCCACGCGCTTGATGGCGGTATTGGCATCTTGAATGGCACTAACTACGGGTACGTTAACTGCTACGGTAAGACCACTCTTTTCGAAGGTATGGATGTTGTCGCGCTGGTGCTGGTCTTGCGCAGCGCTGACGTCGATTTGTTTGCCGATGATGTTGATGTCGCCTTTGGGGCTGGATACGCTGCTGCCGGTCTGGCTGTAGTGGTTGCCGGCAATGATGTTGGTGTTGCCGCTAAGGCTGCCGATGCTGCTGCCGCTGTGGATCAGGGCTTTGGTGGTGGTGTCATCGCTTTCTTTCTGGCTGCCGATGCTAAAGCCGATGCCGCCACTGCCCATAAGGCCGGATTTGGTTTCTTTGTGGTATTGGCGATCTTGGTAGTGGTTTTCAGCTGCGTTGATGTTGATGTCATTACCTGCATGCAGGAGGGTACCATAGTCGGAGATGACGTTGCTGCCGCGGATGTTGATGTCTTTATCGCTGCTGATGGTGATTTTGGCACCGGTGATGTTGCTGGCTACGGCTTCATCATATTTGGCCTGATACTGATCCAGTGTGGTTTTTTTCGACATGAAGCCACTGGATTTGTCGTATGTGGAATGATCCAGCTCGGTTTGCTGCCGTCCTTCGCTGATGTTGACGCTGTTTTTGCCATACAGGTTAACTGTTCCTTGGTAGCTGTCGATATCGCTCTGGCGGATATTCAGTTGGTCGCCGGCCAGTAGGTTGATGTCTCCGATGGCGGTGATGTTGGTGCCTACTTCGCTTTGATAGTGGTTGATCCAGTGGTTTTTGTCGCTGCGCTCACCCGCTGTCATGTGGGTGGCGGTGGTAACGGTACCTAGGTTGATGCTGCCGTCACTGGCGCTCAGCTGGGTTTGACCGTTTGCGGCGGTATTGATGATGTCGGCGCCGTGGGTGTTGATGCCGTGGGTACCGGATACGCTGAGGATGCTGTCTTTGGCTCCGGTTACGTACAGGCCTGCTGCGCGGTCAATAACGGTACCGCCATTGCGTTCATCGCCATAGCTGGCGGTGGTGGTGGTGAGGTTGATTTGGTCGGCTTTGATGGCGAGCAGGTCTTGGGCGATGGCTACGCCACCGTTGAAGTTGACGCTGTTGTCGGCTTTAAGTGCCATTTTGTTGGCACTGAGGGTGCCGCTGTTGGTGATGTTCTGGGCACCAAGGTTGAGGATATTGCGTCCTGCTATGCTGCCCTGATTATCGATGTTACCGCTGGTTTGCAGGTCAATATTGCGGGCGCTGATCAGGCTGCCGGCGCTGTTGACGTCGCTGGCACGGGCAATCAGGTAAACTTTGGGTACGAGTACGGTCTGCTGGCTGCCGTCCGCCAGGGTGATGGTTTGGTTTACCAGCCAGACGATGTCGCTGGTCAGTTGTGCCATCTGTTCGGCGCTCAGGGCGATGCCGGGGGTGAGCTTATACTGTTGTGCATAGGTGATGCCGGCATTCATGAGGGCTTTATATTGTTCTTCGTCGTTCTGATAGCCATCCAGACGACGGAAGCCGGTTAGGTTAGCGATTTGTTCGTTGATCAGGCGTTGTTCGTAATAGCCATCGCCCAGCCGTTTCTGCATTTTGTTGGGGTCTTGGCCGAGGGCGCTAAGCATGTAGTCGCTGCCCAGCCATTTTTGCTTGTTGGTAAAGGCGGGGTCGGTTTCTACCAGATAGCCGTTGTTATTGGGGTTGATGTGGTGCAGGCTGCTGTTGGGCAGTCTGGCGTTAGTGTTGGTGTTGGTATCAGTCAGGGTTTTAATTTGCTGCTGCTGTTGGGCAATGTTGGTATTGCCAGTGCTGCTTTGGTTGTTGCTGTTGCTGATGTTGATTTGCTGGCCAGTTGGGGTGGCTGCACTGGCTTGCCCTTGGTTACCGCCAGTAGCGACGTGCTGCTGGATGGTGCTGGCCGGGGTGTCGAATTCGTGGCTGGTAATGATGGTCTGGTGGTATGGATTTACTTTAAAATATCTACTGTCAATATAACCTGAACTGAGTCTGGGATTTCTATATTTAAAACGACCTTGCTCACCATGCTCTTCAATCCGCTGCTGTCCTTTGGTTTCGCGGTTTTCAAGATTCAGGTTTTCTGCACCTTTAAGTGTGCCTCCTACGAGGATGCGGCTGTTGTGATTGAGCCAGTGATCGCCGCTGATGGTTAAATCTCCGCCGATGATGATTTCACCCGGGTCGGTTTCGGTGACTTTTTGTTTGTAGATTTTGCGGTTGAAATTCCACCAGTACAGATCATCTACTGAATATTTTTTCCAAACCTTTTTGCTACCGTCGTTAAAGGTAAAGATGATTTCTTTATCTCTTTTTTATATTTGCCATCTACGCCATGTTCCCAGATCGCTGGGTTACCTTTTTCTTGGAACTGTCTTACTCCTTTGCTGCTCTCCAGATATTCTTCTACTTTGAAGTGGTTGTTGAGGTTGTGTAGTTCTTTGACGGCGATATTGCCGTTACCCTGTGCTTCAATACGCGCGCTGCCGTTAATCAGGCTGTCGGCCATGCCGGTGGCCTGATGGTTTTTGTCGAGGGCTCCGCCAATGGCGATATCGCCTTCGCTCGACAGCAGGGCATGTTCTTTGTTGATGATGTTGGCAGCACCGATGTCCAGCCGCTCACGCGCAGCAATAACCGCGGCTTTGCTGTCGCTGCCGATGGTTTCTTCCTGATTGATTAGGTTATGGGTACCGATGGCAACATGGTTGCCATAGATGCGCCCGCTGCCGGTGTTGTTGATACTGTTGCCGCTCTGTACTAAGGTGGTACCGTTGCTGTTAATCAGGCCACGGTTGGTGAGGCTGTTGTTGGCCTGTAGTTCGGTATGCTTGTTGCTCTGGATGATGCCGCTGGCCTGATTGTCGATGTTGGCGGCGTTGACGACAACGCTGTCTCCTCCGCTGAGGGTGTGGTTGTTGCTGATGTTGCCCTGACTGCTCAGGTGCAGGCGGTTGCCAGCGTTGATGTCGGCATCAACGTTGAAGTCGTCATGCAGTTGGATGGTGGCGTTATGACCAGCACCGATGCTGCCGGTGTTGTTGAGCTGTTTGCTTTGGATGCTCAGGTCGTTGCCGGCCAGTATTTTGCCATCTTCGCTGTTGTCGATGCTCAGGTTTTGTTGGTTCTGGTCGTGAATGTTGAGGTCTTTGGCGCTGCTGATTTGTCCTTGCCGGTTGTCCAGCTGTTGGTTGATTTGGGCATTAAGTTGTTGGTTGGTACGAATGGCGCCACTGTGGTTGTTAAGGCTGTTGGTTTGTAATTCGATGCTGTCGGCATCGATGCTGCCTTGTTGGTTGTTGAGGCTGCCGTTGTGGATGCGTGCTTGTTTGCCAGCGATGATTTTACCCTGCGCGCTGTTGTCTAGTGTGTTGCTGTTAAGCTGTAGGTCACCTGCGCTGCTGATTTGCCCTTGCTGGTTGTTGATGTGCTGGCTAATCTGGGCGTTCAGTTGCTGGTTGCTGCGGATGGCTCCGGCATTGTTGTTTAGGCTGTCGGCTGTTAGGTCGATGCTGTCGGCATCGATGCTGCCCTGCTGGTTGTTAAGGGCGCGGGTGTGCAGCTCGGCTTGTTTGCCGGCAATGATTTTGCCCTGGCTGTTATTTATATCACCGGCGGTTATGCTGAGGTCGCTGTTGCTGCCGATTTGGCCATTTTGGTTGTGTAGTTGGTTGCGCACGCTAAGTTGCTGTTTGCCCGCACTGCGGATGGCGCCATGTTGGTTGTTGAGCTCGTCGCTAGTTAGTTGCAGGCTATCGCTGTCAATGGCGCCGCCGCTGTTGTTCAGGCTGCCGGTTTGTACTTCGCTCTGGCCGCCACTCCACAACTGGCCGCTGTTGCTATTGTCTAGCTGGTTGCTGTGGATTTGCAGTTGTTGCTGCGCGGCGATAAGGCCATGATCGCTGTTGTTCAGTTCGGCACTGTCGATGGCCATGCGCTCGGCTGACTGGATGCGGCCTTGGCGGTTGTCTAGCTGGCTGCTGTGGATTTGCAGTTGTTGCTGCGCGGCAATGGTGCCTTGGTCGCTGTTGTTCACTTGAGCACTGTCGATGGCTATGCGCTCGGCTGACTGGATACGGCCTTGGCGGTTGTCCAGTTCTTTGCCTGTGATCTGTAGCTGGCCACTGCTGCTGATCTGTCCGGCACGGTTGTCCAGTCGGGTGGTGTTGATGTTGGCTTGCTTGGTGTTTAGTTTGCCTTGGCTGTTGTTGAGTAGTGCACCGTTAACTTGCAGTTTGTTGAGGTTAAGGGTGCCCTGATTGCTCAGGCCATTATGAGCACTCAGATCGATGCCGCCGTTGGCGATGATCTGGCCGTTTTGGTTATCAATGTCGTTATGGCTGATGATTTGACCGGCGCTGAATGTTTTGTTGGTGGGTGTGGGCGCTGCTATGGTTTGGCCGGCACCTTCGGCGCTGCTCGGCGCTTTGCTCTGCTTGTCTGCTTCCACTGGCGGCTGCGCTGGTTTATCTGGCTGCGCCGGGTTTTGCTCTGGTACGGTTGGTTGTGGTGCATAGCCAATCAGGCTGTCTTTTTGGTTATTGAGCCGATCCAGTTCCAGGTTTAATCCTTGTTGTCCGCTCTGGATGATTTTGCCATTCTGGTTGTGGATGCTGCCGCTGATGAAATCAAGACGGCTGGCATTGATTTCTCCGCTGTTGCTCAGGCTGTTTTGGTTGCGGATGTTCAGTTCGTCGGCGCTGGTGATGAGGCCGCTATTGCTCAGTTGCTGGCTTTGTAGTTGCAGTTTGCCCTGACTGGAAAGAGTGCCGCTGTTGTTGATGCTGTTGGTTTTAACGGTGGTGGCCGCTATGTCGGCGGCATTGCTGCTTTTGTCGGCAGCGATGATGCTGCCACTGTTGCTGAGCTGACCATCGGCGCTGATGGTGACGCCACCTGCTCCGGCAAAGATCTGGCCGGCGTTGTTGATGCCTACGCCTTTGTCGTTGCTAATAAGAACGATTTTACCCGCATACATGCCACCCAGTTTGCCGGTATCGATGGCGATGCCGGGCTTGGGGTCGGTGTTGTTTTCGTTGGCGCTGATGTGCTGATTCTCGGCATTGATGTGGTTGCTGCCGCTGATGATGTTCAGTTGGTTCGCCCAGATGCCAGCGTTGATTTGTGCTGCTTTGGTGAGGATGTGGGTATAGTCGCTGTCTCTGCTATCTAAACCTTGGCCGCTGATGCTGATGTTGCCGCGGTTGATTTGTATGCCGCTGATTTGTCCATCGTTAATCTGGGGGCGGCCGGTGGTGAGGGTAACGCCGGCAGCGTTGATGAAGCCGCCGCCGTTGATGTTGATGCCGGCCGGATTGGCAATGATGACTTCGGCACGCCGTCCGGCTACTTCGATATAGCCGTTAAGACGGCTGGGATTGCTGCTGTTGATCTGGTTGACAATGATGCTGGCTTCGCCTTTGGCTAACCATGGGTTACCCTGTATCCAGCCTGCCTGACGGGTCTGGGTGCTTTTGCGGCTGTTGTTGAGGATGGCGCCTTTCTGGTCGATGTCCATTTGCCGGTATTGGTTGATGGAAACGCCTCTTTTGCTCGGGGTTTGGATGTTGATCTGAGGGGTGCCGTTAGCGCTGGGCAGGATGGTTGGCTGCTGGTTTTTAGGAGCAGACAGGTCGGCATGAATTTCGGCTGCTATGACATTATTTTGAACCAGTATGCATAATCCGAATCCGAGCAGGATGGAACCGGTTAACAAGGGCAGTTTGGCCAGCAGGCTGCTGACGATGTTGCTGCTACTGCTGTGTTCGGCGGTACTTTTTGTTGTGCTGGTGGTGTTTTCGGCTACGGCTACCATTTGACCACGGTGTTTGTTGTAGATGACTTTGTAGCGGTTTTTGTTCATGATCTTTCCTATTACTTTTTTAGCTGGTTATCGTGCGAAATAACCAGAAATACTGTTATGCTTTTTATATTGGTTTATTAGTTTGTGATGTGTTTATATGGAATAGTTGAGGCTAAAGCCAACGCTGGTTCCGGGAGTACGGAAATACTGGGGCTTATATATGGGTTTGCCGGCAAAGATGTCGTAATACCATTGTCCGCCCGCTTTGATTTGCCCTTTAAAGCCGATTACGGCTCCGGCCAGTGTTTTTCCTAGCTGCATCTCGGTGGCTGGTTCGGCTACGTGACCAACATCCAGTCCCAGATATACTTGTTGTCCTGCTTTGTATTGCCAGTTTAGGTTATTGTTCCAATACCAGCCTCGTTCTCCCATCAGGCTCATTTCGCCATTAAAACCTCGTACGGTATAGCGCCCGCCTATGGAAATTTGGTCTTGGGTGATTAATGGGGTTTTGTTCCACTGGCCGTGAAAGTTGCTGTCATAGCTTAGGTGCTGTTGTCCAATGTTGAATGGCCATTGTATGCCGGCATCTATGCTGATGATTTTCATGCGTGAGGTGCCTTCGCCAAATTCTTCTTCGGGCGCACGTAAGCTGTTACTCGCACCAGTGCCGCGTTTGTAGCCTATTCCTAAGTTGAGGGTGGCGTTGCCGATATACTCTTGATGGTTCAGGTTGACTGTCCAGCCAGCTGTCCGCCGTTGCTGTACTTCGATTTCGGCATCATTGATGAAGTTGTGCGATTCTCGTCGCCATAGCTTGGCGGTTATGTCTGTTTTGCGGTGACTGTTGCGGTATAGCATGTGGGTAATGCCTATATCGGTATTGTCGCTGTTACCACTATAGTCATAGTTTTCGTTATATCCGGCTACTGCCTGATGGTAACGGTAATGGTTACGGTTATAGGCGATAAGCCAGTTGCCTACCGGTATGGAATAATGCAGTGCATAACCATGGGTTCCGCTGCCTGTTTTGCCATCATCGCTGAAGTAGCTGTCTTTGCCGCCCAGATCATGGTTGTAGTTGACATAGAATAAATCACTTAATCCTAATGGGTTATCTACCGATAAGGTGGCACCGCCTTGATAGCGCCCAGTTGAATGGCTACCGGAATCGTCTACGCTGAGGCTTAAACGTAAGGGGACGGTGCGCTGAGCCCAGCTAATTACGATATCACTCTGGTTGGGTTCTTCTGCCGGTTCAATCTGGATATCAGCTTCGGCAGTTGGTACTCGACGCAGGTTTTCCAGTCCTTGCTCCAGTTTCCGGAGGTTCAATATGTCTCCTGCTCTGGCTGGAAATTCATTCCGTATATGGCGGATACGCCCAATATGTGTAGTAGCAGCATTGTCCAGATTATAACGAATGGCATGGATGCGCCCCGGTATAACACTTAGTTGTAATTTCCCGCTGCTTAGGTCTTGCGGACTGGCCAGAATACGGGTGGTGGTATAACCACGTTCAATGACGGCATTTTGTGCCAGTGTCATGAGTTGATTAACCCCCTTGGCGCCCAGACACATGCCGGGCGTGAAATGACTCTGACGAATGGCTTTTTTTAGAGCAAATTGGAAACGGCCTGCTTCTTCTCCAATCAGGCTAATGCTATCAATAGCAAAACAGGGATTCTCGTTTGTAATCAGTTTACTTACCTGAGCCGGGTTTTCTTCTTCCGGCTGCAAACGCACTTTTACATCCGGCTGCATTTGCTGCTGAAATTGTTGCTGACGCTGCTGCTCGCGAATAATCTGCTGTTGCTGCTTGCGTTCGAGCTGTTCTGTCACTTCAGAAGTAGGCGCAGCATAGGCATGTAACAGACTGCTGCCCAACAGATTTACTAAGAGGGCAAGTTTCTTGATGTGCATTTTATGCTTATAGATTAGTGTTAATGTTAGTAAATTTTAATGGCATTATGTATTAATTTCAACTTAGTGCGCTATTGATGAATGACTGTATTCGGTTGGGCAATGTGTTGATTGATGTTGAAATCTAGTTGGATAAATGATAAATGGGATAGAAATATATTCTAATCTTTTGGTTTTATTATTAAAAAATTAGTTGTAATTTTAAATTTACTGTTATTGAAATAGGCCGTTTTATGGGGAACAATTATGAGAGAAGTTAGTTTTTTATGTTGATTTCTACTAATTTTTTATTATGATATTGTATATTTGTTCTATATTTTAGTATTTATTAGTTTATTTTATTTAATTTTAGCAATATTATTGTTTTTTTATTTGTATTAAAGAAAACTTGAATCTGTACACGCAAAATCGGTTAAAAAAACGGCCGGTTCAGATATTAAACCGGCCGGTGTCTGTACTAATGTAACTTTGGTCTGTACAGGCATTTTGCTAATTGAATTAATAGAATACTTTAAAGCGTTCGGTGTCATCAATAAAGGTTTTTTCGGGGAAAGGTGCTTCATTGGAACCGAAAGGCATCATTGCACGTAGTTTCCAGCTGGCTGGTATCTGCCATTCTTTGGCGGCAGCAGCATCGGGCAGCGGATTGTAGTGTTGCAAACTGGCTCCGATACCGGCGTTGGCCAGAGCTGACCAGACTGCAAACTGGGCAATGCCACTACCCTGCTCTGACCAAATGGGAAATTGCTCTGTATAGCTGGGATATTGCTGTTGCAGGCTGGCAATGGTTTGCTGGTCTTCGTAAAATAATATGGTACCTATGCCGGCAGCAAAGCTGTTGATTTTGGCTTCGGTAGGTGCAAATTTGTCGGCAGGCACTATGGCACGCAATTCATTCATGACAATCTGCCAGAATTTTTCACTTTGCTGGCCAAATAGAATCACGACGCGTGAGCTTTGGGAATTGAAAGCAGATGGTGACAGTTTAACAGCCTCTTGTATTAGTGCTGTTATTTCTTCCGGTGCCTGTGAGACATTTCTGCCCAGTGTATATTGGGTACGACGTTTTTCGATGGCTTCTATCAATGCGTTGTTCATTTTATTTCCTTTATCATTTTGTAATTAAATTATTGATTTGAATCAAACATACATTGCTATATTAGCGGAAAAATATCAATCTACCCAGCCCTGTCTACCCGTGTAACTGATTTCGATTTTTGACATTTAATTATTTTTATTGCTTTATAAACAGTATGTAATAAATGGAAATAGCTGAATTTTGCTATGATAGCGGTGGTTCTGGCTGGTGGTTACACTGGATTTCTTCACAGGAATTGATTTTTTCAATCTGGCAGATTCGGCAAAAACCATACAATAAAACACTGTTTTTAATATATTTTTTATGATAATTACTATTATTTAATCAGGTATATTACTTCTGCAAGGATTATGGCTGCCTGTTTTAGTAGGTTAGATAATGGCGTAAAAAGGCGGTAATGGTGATGCTAAATATCACTGTAGGCAATAAGGAAAAGCGCCATGCCAGTAATATGGTGATGATTATTGATAACAGATTGGCCGGATGAGTAGTGGCAAATGCTGGAGCAATGACTGCTATCAGTACACAGCCGGGAATGGATTCAAGTACTCTGGTCAGGCGCGGGCTTAGTGCACGCTTGCGCAGGAGCAGATAACCGCTGATTCTGGTTAGGTAAGTAACCATTGCCATAGCCAGAATAGTGAGGAAAGCAGATAAATCAATCATAAGGTGTTATTATAAATGCTACAGTTAGGCCAGCCAGCATACCCAAAAGAACATACCATGCTCCGGGCAGAAAACAATAGCTGATAATCGCAACCAGTAAACTAACCAGCCACGGAATGGCCATTTTAAAACCTTTCCACATGCCTTTGAGTAACACCAGAAATACTGCTACAAAGGCCATATCGAAACCGTAGTGGGTAACATCGCCAATTATTGGGCCGATAAGTGCGCCTATTGTAGTAAAACCTATCCAGCCCAGATACAGGCCAAGGGCTGTACCTAGATAAAAATAATAGCTGAATTTCTGTCCGGGTGAGTTTTTGGTATCGGTCAACGCCAGTGCCCAACTTTCATCGCACATAAAAAACAATGCAGATATAACTTTGCGTTTGGGCAAGTCTTTTAAATAAGGGGTAAGTGCGGCACCCATCAGAATATGACGGCTGTTCACTAGTAATGTCATCAGTGCTATCAGAAATAAATGTGGCGGTGATGTCCATAGGTTAACGGCAACAAATTCAGAACCACCGGCAAAGTTAACCGCGGTAAGCAGTGAAATTTCACCGGTACTCATGCCTTTCTGGATTGCCTGAGCACCTAAAACCAGTGAAAATGGAATAAAACTCAGCACAACAGGCAAGGCGGTGATTAAACCTCTTTTGATTTCATGAGCAGGTGATGGTACGGCGGTTGACGACACTACTATGTGCTTTCCTGTGTGCGGTTAAATATGAAGAATTATAAAGATCATACTATATATCGTAAACAGGTTTAATTACTCATTATATGTATTAAATACAATTTAATTGGTCAAAAGATATTAGCAACAATATTTCTTTAATTTCTAATATTTGTGCTTATTATGAATGGTAAAGATGAAAATCAATATTTGTGTAGATGTAAAAATTTAAGTGGTTAATTTTAATATATTCATCGAACCAGTTATGGGTAATCATTGATACTGGGTCGGATTTTATCACTTTACTATGTATTTAAAATGCGTTTCCTGTATTTGATGATAAATCCTTTTAATAAGAAATCATTTCAACAGTTGGATAAGGTATTAATTAAATTCTTTTTGCTGTCTAAAATATCAGGTTTATTTTCTGCCATAAAAAAGACCAGCCTAACAACTGCTGGTCTGTGGGTTGTTTACTGATAGTAATGGACGATATTAAGTAAATCCGAGCGTGACATATCGCCGGGGTTGTTGCCGGGCTGGCCTTCGGGAATAGGAATGCCCATTTTTTTGAAGTGTTCTACCCAGTATTCCGGGAATTTACCAGTATCTTTGGATTTGAAAGTCATGGCGCGCAAGGGGAAAACTTCTTGTCCGTGATTGGCTTCTTTGAATATCTGATAGATTAATTCGGAACAATAATACTGATCGTTGCGGATATCAAAAGCATCATCGTATTTTTTACCTACTTTCTGGCGCGCATGAACTAAAGCAGAAGGAATCAGTGGCTGGTAAGCTGCTTTTAATCTGCCTACCACGGCACGGGGCTGGCACTGTTTTTTCGGATGCAGATATGTTCGCAGTGGGGTAATTTTTACGTTGGGATGTGTGGCCTCGATTACATAGTATTGGCGGGGTGTTTTCTGCCAGACAATGCCAACATGGGTAAAATTATATCCTTCCAAACCGCTGGTTGCGGCTTTGATGGCACTATTCATGCCGCCATCGCAATCTTCCAGAAAGATAAGGTCACCATTATGTACGTGAAAGGGCTTCTGTGCATAAATGTTCAGACTGAGCAGCAGGCTGAACATAAATGCCAGCAATAACTGGATGTATTTTTGGTTCATGTCTGAACCCTATATTTTTAGTAAATAATGGTTAATTATACAGAATATGTCATTATTAGCCAGCATTAACCATACTGAGGCAATGTGTGCAGGCTGGTGATCAGTCTACGCTGACTCCGCGCTTGCGTTGAAAAATTCGATAACTGGCAGCAAATGCAGCAATGGCAGCTCCTATCAATGCCCCACCGATAAACATGGAAACCAGATCAATGGTTTTGCCCACATCCAGACTATCCAATACCTGTTTGGCATTCAGCTTCTGGCTGCTAGGGCTGCTCATGCCTGCTATCATATGGCGGTTGTTGCACTTGGGCAGTAAAGCGGCTTGGTCAGCGGGCTGTGAATAGGTTTGTCTAACCGCAGCTTCACATTGCTGTATCTGTGCCGGTGTTACCAGATTAAACCAGCCACCGATATATAATCCGCCAGCCAGCAGACAGGCACCCACAATGCTCACCATTATGACGGAACCTCTTTTCTGCTCTGCTGTTGGTACAGAATTTTTTCTGTTTTGCTGTTGTTCGGCTTGACGTTTGATTTGACGAGTTTTGTTACTCATTTGCGCTCATTTCGTTGCGACAAATTTTGGGGAAATATTTGGTTAACAAGCATCTGGCTGTATCAGCCACCAGTTATAAGAACCAAAATGTGGATAATCAGGTAGTCTGATGCTGAATGATACCTGAAGCTGCCTGCACTCGGCTAATTTAGTGTAATGATTTGGATAAACAGTTAGTGACTGGCTTTCGGTGTTGTAATTAGTCTTGCAGGAATTTGAGTTTAACGCCAGCTTTGGTTTTTGCCAGCATTTCGCTGACGTTTTCTCCCAGATGCAAGGCCAAGCCAATGGTGAGCATATCAATTACCATTAGCTGTAACAAACGTGAAATCATCGGTGTATATTTTTCGCTGTCTTCGGAGGTAATAACGCTAATCACGCAATCGCAGGCCTGGGCTACCGGTGAACCGGCGCGGGTAAGACCGATAACTTTGGCGCCGTTACTTTTGGCTATTTTTATAGCATCAAGTAAATCGCGTGAGGAACCGGAATGCGAAATGACTACGAGTACATCCTGAGGTGACAGAACGGCTGCTGCCATCAGCTGCACATGGCTATCAGTATAGGCTACTGTAGACAGGCCGAAGCGAAACAGTTTGTGCTGTGCATCCATTGCTACAATGCCGGAATTACCAGCTCCATAAAATTCGATACGGCGGGCTTTGGCCATAAGTTTTACGGCATTATCTAAGTCAGCGGCATTAAGCGATTTACGGCTGCCCAGTACGGTGGCCGCGGTGTTGGCGATAACTTTGTTCAGCACATCCTGCATGGAATCAGTGCTATTCAGTTCTTCATGCACATAGGGCATACCTTCGTGGCCAATGCTGGCAGACAGGTTGAGTTTGAACTCTGAAAGCCCGCTATAGCCCATGCTGCGACAAAAACGGATAACAGTAGGCTGGCTAACCCGGGCTTCTCTGGCAATATTGGCGACAGCAGCATGCACAAACCATTTGCTCTGGGCGAGGACACATTCTGCCACGCGGCGTTCTGCTGAGGATAATTCGGGTAATTTCTGGCTGATTTTGGCTAACATTCTACTCTCCGGTTTTGTTGGTGCAACAAAACAGGAAGGGAAATATGTGTGTTAACTACATGCATAATAAACCTGCTGATTTCTCTTGTATTGCACGTTTATCCTAATCATGCACATAAACAAATGCAATATCTTTGGTGCGAATGAACGGTGCCGATATGGCCATTAAACTGTGATTAGTTTTGTTATAAGGTTAGGTATGATTTATATACGCAGCTTTTCCTAAACTGTTTTTCTGCCATCTCAGCAATGATACTGGCTTAATGCGTTGAATATAATATCGAGCAGGCGCTGGTTATCCACACGTTCCATGACATTGACAGGCTGATGGGTTACTTCAGGCATGCCTACGGTGAGTCTTAAGGTGCCTTCTTTCCAGCGGCGGCTGCTGGCACGGGTACAGTCTCGCGCAGTGGATACGTCAACAATATAAGGTGAGCTGGTAACAATATCGCTGTCTATCAGTTTGGCCACGCATAAAACATCATGAATCCAACAGCCGGGCAGACGACGGGTCTGGATGGAATAGTCCATCCATGGACGTGAAGTACGCACGATAAAATCGGTAAGTGGATTGGCAAAACTTTGCAGTTTATCCAGATCCTGATGGGTAAGCATGGTCTGGGTAGTAACATCCAGAGGTGCCAGTGTAATATTGGCACCGCTTTCAATCACAATTTTGGCCGCTTCAGGGTCTACAGCAAAGTTGGTATCTTTAAGATAGCCGTCCAGTTGAAAGACACCACCCATGATAACGATTTCGGCAACTGAACGGGAAAAATCCGGATATAGTTGAATGGTATGGGCAATATTGGTTAACGGGCCGATGGCTACTACGGTGATTTCGCCAGGATTGCTGCACACTAGTTCGCCAATCGCCTGAGCAGCATGAGGTGCGCTGTGGTCGTTGAGTGCGGGCAATGGCGGCAGGCTATCCCATAAGGACAACAGCCCCTGTTTGCGCACATTATTGTCCAATTGCTCACGCCATGGGGCGGCTGGCTCAATCAGCGCTTGTGCTGCACCTTTAACTACCGGTATATTTTTATTCAGCTCTTGCAATAGCTGGCGAGCTACCTGATAGCCGGTATCGCGTGGTGTGTTGCCGGCCACAATGGTAATAAGCTCAAGTTTGATTGAATCTGCGGCCAGTGCCAGCGCCAGTGCCAGACCATCATCAACATTTGCACCTGCAATGCCATTACCGGGATCACAGTCAATCACGATGCGCTTCATAAGTATCACCTATGCTTCAATGGTAACGGAGTCAGTAGCTGACTCCGTTATATACGTTTCAATCAGTTTATCAAAGCGATTAAATGGCGTCTTCTACTGCATTCAGGTCGCGTCCGCGGGTTTCCGGAGCAAAGAATGTGGTGAAGAAACCAATACCGGCCATGGCTGCAAAGTATATGGCAATCGGCCACCATGTATGATAATGGCTAAGTAATGCTGAGGCGACTAATGACGCAGTGCCGCCTGAGAGGATACCACCAAGTTCTTTGGCCAGTGCCATTTTGGAATAGCGGTTACGCACACCAAACATTTCCACACCATAAGCTGCCTGTACACCAAAAATTCCCAGTGAAGCCAGACACATACCAATAACAATAATACTGCCTACAATAAAGGGATCACGGGTTTCCAGAAACATATAGGCCGGAATAGCATACAGCATCAGCAAGAAACAGAACCAGCGGTATACAATGCGGCGACCAAAACGGTCGGACAACCACCCGGCTAGTGGAATCACCAAAAAGCCCAGTAGTGAAGCAACGAATACCGCAGTGGTGGCAACTGTTTTAGCAACACCGAGAGATTTGACTACATAGCCGATTACAAACCCCTGCGCGAGGTAAGATGGGCCGTTTTCGCCAATACGCAAGCCCAGCATCACAAAAAAGGCTTTATTACGCGCCCACAGGGAAGTTTTTCCAGCTGGTTTATCGGCTGCTAACTGGGGAGTAGTTGCGGTTTGTAATTGTTTTAATTCTTTTTGTTCCTGTTCGAAAACAGGGGTTTCACGTACATGCCGGCGGATAAGGGTTGCAGCAATGGCAATCAGGGCACTGAGGATAAATGGAATACGCCAGCCCCAATCAAGAACAGCAGCATCATCAAGCTTTAATACCAGCAGCCATACCGCAGAAGCAATCAGTGTACCACTGTTGGAACCAATGCCGATTATGGAAGCAATCAGACCACGTTGTTTTGGCGGCGCATACTCACCCAGCATAACCGTAGCACCTGAAAGCTCGGCACCGGCACCAAAGCCCTGTACAAAACGTAACATGACTAAAATCAGAGGAGCCCATATGCCAATGGTGGCATAGCTGGGAATAAAGCCAATCAGGGTGGTGGAAATCCCCATCAGGGCAATAGTGGTTACCAGTACGAATTTCCGTCCTTTACGGTCTCCGAGCCGGCCAAAGAAAATGGCGCCAATCGGGCGGGCAATAAAGCCAACTGAATAAGTGGCAAAACTAGATAAGAGGCCAATTGCGGGGTCTACTTCTGGAAAAAATACATCGGTGAAAACCAGACTTGCGGCAAGGCCATACAGGGCAAAATCCACATATTCCATGGTGGTTCCAAGCCAGCAGGAAAGTGTTGCCTTAATAAATTCCAGTCGTCCTTCGGGGGTGGCTAAACGCTGTTCAGCTGCGCTCTGCTTATGGCTGTCAACTGACGATTGTAAGTCACTCATTCAAATATCCTATGGTTACAAATCAGGGTAATACTACTTAGAAACAAAAGGTTAAAACAAAATTTCCAGCACAAACTTGCTGCCTATATAAGCCAGCATCAGGCTGACAAATGACACAATGACCCACCAAGCCACTTTTTTTCCGCGCCAGGCCTGTGTATGGTGTCTGAACAGGATAACCAGATAGATTAGCCACGACAGTAGGCCAAATACCGTTTTATGGTTAAAACGTGCAGGTTCACCAAATACAGCCTCGGAAAATACTGTGCCACTGACAACCGCAATGGTCAGAAGCACGAATCCCGCCTGCAAACCGTGAAACATCAATTTTTCAATCGCCAGCAGTGGCGGCAGGAATGATTGCTGCGGTACGGTTTTATGCCGGTGCAGATAATGGTTGCGCACCAGCATCAGCATAGCCAGCAATGTGGTGATGCCAAATAGGGCATACGCCAGCAATGCCGATAAAACATGTATCATGAATGCACTGTTGTGCATCGGGTATGCAGTAGGCTGTCCCGGCAACAACCAGGCAATCAGCAATACCACTGCCGAACAGGGAAACAGCGCCAGCTGCAACCCCTGTAGTCGATAGCGAAAACTGCCCACCCAATACAGCATCACCATTAGCCAGGTAATGAGATTGAGTGCATGACCAAACCCCACCAGCAGCACGCGTTGCTGTAACATTGGCTGCCATACCACAAAGGTATGCAGCAACAATACCAGCAGCAACATTGATTGCTCACCGCGCAACGGATAGGGTACATCAGTATGGCGTTGCCAAAACCGCCATGCCAGCACAGAAAGGACGGCATAGGCAAGAATAAGCACCAGCAGCAATAAGCTCATGATTTTTCCGCAGCAATAGCGCGCCAAATTTTGGCGCGCATAGTGTAAAATAGGCATTTATTTATTACTATGCCTGCTCCGAACCCGGGCAGGCATAGCAACAGGATGCCATTTTATAACCAAATCGCTTCTTATCCTACCCATTTATTGCGTCAATTACTGACAACAGACAATTTTCACCCAACATACACAGGCTGCTTACAAATAGCTGGAGATGGTTTCGATGCTAGACAATTTATCAGATCGCTTTAGTAAAATTGCGAAAACCCTGCGCGGACAGGCGCGTTTGAGTGAAGACAATATTAAAGATGCCCTGCGTGAAGTACGTATGGCACTACTGGAAGCAGACGTTGCTCTGCCAGTTGTAAAAAATTTCATTGCTTCTGTAAAAGAACGTGCAGTTGGGCAAGAAGTCATTGGCAGCCTCACGCCGGGGCAAGCTTTTATCGGAGTGGTGAATGACGCTCTTACTGAGCTGATGGGCACTCAGAACAGCAGCCTGAATCTGGCTGCGGTACCGCCAGCCGTTATTCTGATGGCTGGTTTGCAGGGAGCTGGTAAAACCACCACCGTAGGCAAACTGGCACGCCTGCTGAAAAACGAACAAAAGAAAAAAGTGCTGGTGGTTTCTGCCGACGTGTACCGGCCGGCAGCGATTGAACAGCTAAAATTGCTGGCACAACAGGTTGAGGTGGATTTTTTTCCGTCTAATGAAGGTGAACAACCAGTTATTATTGCTCAGAATGCACTGGATCATGCCAAAAAGCATTTTTACGATGTGCTGATGGTGGATACTGCCGGCCGGCTGGCTATTGATCAGAAAATGATGGACGAAATCCAACAGATTCATGCAGCGATTAATCCGGTGGAAACCCTGTTTGTAGTGGATGCCATGCAAGGGCAGGATGCTGTGAACACGGCACAGGCCTTTAATACCACTCTCCCCTTAACCGGTGTAGTATTAACGAAAATGGACGGCGATGCCCGTGGTGGTGCCGCCCTGTCAGTACGCCATGTAACCGGCAAACCGATTAAATTTATCGGTGTAGGCGAAAAAATCAATGGCTTGGAACCATTTTATCCTGATCGTCTGGCTTCACGCATTCTCGGTATGGGCGATGTACTTTCGCTGATTGAGGATGTGCAAAAAGGTATTGATGAAAAAACCGCACAGCAGATGGCGAAAAAGCTGCATAAAGGCAAAGGTTTTGACCTGAATGACTTTAAGGCACAGATTCAGCAGATGCGTAAAATGGGCGGGATTGAATCTATTATGTCCAAATTGCCCGGCGACATGGGACAAATGGCTAAGCAGGTACCAGAAGGTACGGCAGAAAAAGCCATGAGCCGTGTAGAAGCCATCATCAATTCAATGACCGCCAAAGAACGCGCCAATCCATTGTTGATAAAGGCCAGCCGCAAACGCCGCATTGCCAATGGTGCCGGTGTTACCGTGCAGGAAGTGAATAAAATGCTTAAACAGTTTGAGCAGTCACAGAAAATGATGAAATCATTTGCCAAAGGCGGTATGGGTAAACTGATGCGTCTGGCTAAAGGTATAAAAGGTATCATACCGCAATAATCTAAATCTTCCATGTACTGCCTGAATTGAGAATTCAGGCAGTTTTTTTATTTCTGCTATCTGCCTAATTTTCAGCAGATGGTGTTAATTCAATATTTACATATTTATATCTTTATTGTAAATTAATGAGGACAGTTGGTTATTTTTGTTTAATCACCCTGCCTAAAAAGGAGTAGTATTATGCGTAAATTTGATGATAAAGGCTTTTTTTGAGCCAACTAGCAAACGCCGCAAAGGTTTCCCATCCGAAACCAATGTTAAACGCGGACTGATACGGATTGTACATGGCGATAAAGTCCTGCATGAAAAACTAGGGCGCAATGATCGCTGTCCATGTGGATCTGGTCGTAGCTTTCAGAAAATGTTGTCTGAAAACAGGCTGCTTTCGATGGCAGTAACAGACATGACTACTTCCGTTGATTTCTGCCAGTAATTACTGTGGCTGATTAAATCAACTCTTTAATTCTTATCCCCCTTATCCAGATTATCTTTTCAGGATACAGGGGGATTATTAATTGTTTTGCCTAGCCGATTTTATCAGCAAATAATCAACAGACACGGCAAGCGAGATAGGCCGACACAATTATCAGCTGATTACCAGACTAATTTAAACTGCGCCGCACTTCACTTTCATTTATATAGAGTGACATACCTTACCGACAAATAATTATTTATCCAATTTACCCTCATGCGCCCATAACAGGTAATTTTCTACCATATTCAGAAACTGACAAAAGCGCATCGTCTTAAACCATGTATCAACGCATGGGTTATAATCAGAGTCTTATTTTTTGATTTTTTCCCAATCCATAACCATGTTAAACACCCAATATTCTCCGAGTGAAATTGAAACCCGTTTATATCAGCAATGGGAACAGCGCGGCTACTTCGCGCCATCACTGGATTTAAGCAAACCTTCCTTTGCCATTCAGCTGCCGCCACCAAATGTTACTGGTACGCTGCATATGGGACATGCATTTAACCAAACCATTATGGACGGCCTGACCCGCTATCACCGCATGAAGGGCGAAAACGTATGCTGGATTCCCGGCTCCGACCATGCCGGCATAGCAACCCAGATTGTGGTAGAGCGCCAGTTGGCAGTGGAAAATATCTCCCGCCATGATTTGGGTCGGGAAGCATTCATTGCCAAAATATGGGACTGGAAAAAATTCTCTGGTGGCACCATTACTGAGCAAATGCGCCGTGTAGGCTGCTCAGTAGACTGGAACCGTGAATATTTCACCATGGACGATGTTCGTGCCGAAGTGGTAACCGAAGTATTTGTGCGCCTATTTGAGCAGGGACTGATTTATCGTGGTAAACGGCTGGTAAACTGGGATCCTGTACTGGGTACGGCAGTATCTGATCTGGAAGTGGAAAATATTGAGGAAAACGGCCATATGTGGCATATCCGCTATCCACTGGCTGATGACCCGAATAATGCCCTGATTGTAGCCACTACCCGCCCCGAAACTTTACTTGGCGACGTGGCCGTAGCCGTACATCCCGATGACGAACGTTATGCCAGCTTTATCGGCAAACAGGTGGTACTGCCATTATCCGGTCGCACCATACCAGTGATTGCCGATGAATATGTGGATAAAGATTTTGGTACTGGCTGTGTGAAAATCACACCAGCACACGATTTCAACGACTACGAAGTCGGTAAACGCCATCAGACCGTACTAATTAATGTATTGAGTCTGGATGCCAAAATTCTGCCTCAGGCAGAAGTGTTTGATTTTCAGGGACAGGCACAGACAGCTATCGACCTGCCAGCACAATATGCTGGTATGGATCGTTTTGCTGCACGCAAACAGATGGTAGCCGACCTTGAAGCTGAAGGTTTACTGGTTAAGGTGGAAGAACACAAGTTGATGACCCCCAAAGGCGATCGCACCGGCAGCGTCATTGAACCGATGTTGACCAGTCAGTGGTTTGTGGCCATGACCCGCAGTGCCAATAATGATGTTACCCACCCTGAACCTGAATCAGAATTCAAGGGCAAAACCTTAACCGAAAAATGTATCCATGCAGTAGAAAGCGGACAGGTACGTTTTATTCCGGAAAACTGGGTAAATACCTATAACCAGTGGATGAACAACATTCAGGACTGGTGTATTTCCCGCCAGCTATGGTGGGGACACCAGATTCCGGCCTGGTATGATCAGTCTGGCCGCGTATATGTTGCACGCAATGAAGCCCAAGCACGGGCACAGGCCGGAGCAGATGCAATATTAACCCGAGATGAAGATGTGCTGGATACGTGGTTTTCTTCCGCACTGGTGCCCTTCTCTACTCTGGGCTGGCCGCAAGACACCCCCGAATTGCGGGCATTCCTGCCGTCTCAGGTACTGGTAACCGGCTATGAAATCATTTTCTTCTGGGTAGCACGCATGATTATGATGACTACCCACTTCACCGGTAAAGTACCGTTCCATGATGTTTATATACATGGCATGGTGCGCGACCATGAAGGCAAAAAAATGTCCAAATCGGAAGGCAATGTGATTGATCCGGTGGATTTGATTGATGGCATTGATCTGGAAAAGCTATTGGTAAAACGTACTACTGGCCTGCGCCGGCCAGAAAAGGCACCGCAGGTAATCAAAGCCACACAAAAACTGTTCCCTGACGGTATTCCAGTATTTGGCGCCGATGCACTGCGCTTTACCATGGCCAGCTATGCCAGCCTCGGCCGCAGCATTAACTTTGACTTTAAGCGCGCCGAGGGCTATCGCAATTTCTGCAACAAACTGTGGAATGCCAGCCGCTTTGTGCTGATGAATATTGAAAACCACGATTGCGGACAGGATGAAAGCCTGCCATTGAGCTATAGTTTTGTTGATAAATGGCTACTGACCCGTCTGCAACAGACCATCACAGCAGTAAGCGAGGCGCTGGATACCTATCGCTTTGATATGGCTGCTCAGACACTGTATGAATTTATCTGGAATGAGTACTGCGACTGGTATGTGGAACTGGCCAAAACCCAGCTCCAGCGTGGTGATGAAATGCAGCAGCGAGCTACACGGCGCACGCTGGTACGGGTATTGGAAGTGGTATTACGTTTGCTGCATCCGATTATGCCTTTTATTACTGAAGAGTTGTGGCAGACCATCGCACCTCTGGCCAATGCAAAGCATACTGATAGCATCATGCTGGCAGCATGGCCGCAGTCAGACAGCAGCCTGATTGATACTGACGCGGTAAACCAAATGCATTATTTGCAGGAGTTGGTTAATTCAGTGCGTAACCTGCGCGGTGAGATGGGGCTGGCTATGAGTGTTAAAGTGCCGCTGCTGGTAGAAAGTACAACAGATTTGGGTACATTATTGCCTTATCTACTGCTTATGGCACGTCTGAGTGAAGCCAGACAGATAACACAATTACCGGAAGGCGATGATGCGCCAGTAGCAGTATGTCAGGGTGCACGCCTGATGCTGAAAGTTGAGGTAGATAAAGCTGCCGAAACTGCACGTCTGCAAAAAGAAGCTGAAAAGCTACAGAAAAATATCGATAAGATTGCTGGCAAACTGGCCAAACCGGGCTATACCGATAAAGCACCAGCACATTTGGTAGAAAAAGATCGCAGTGAACTGGCACAATTGCAGGACCGAATGGCCAAAATCAACTTGCAGCTACAAAAATACCGCTAATTAAATTATTGATATTTTCATAGCAACCACCAGACTATCAGCATCTGTACAAGCTGGAAACACTGCCATTATGTACATATCCGCTTAGTCTGGTAGCTTTTTTCTACCAGCCAATAATATTCTAACAATCGGCACAAAAAATAAATTTTTATTTTAAAACAACAATCTAAACAACCACAATATATGTGATTTGTATTTAATTTACACATAATTATTTAATTTTATAATAATTATATGTAAAATTCAGAAATAAGGAATTATGTTTTTGGATTATTATTCCAAAAAAATATGGACTGAATATACTGAAAGATTGGAGCAACAAGATGGTAAATACATCTAAATACTCATCCCTCAACATCGTTCTGATTCAGACACGTGAAGCATTACTTTCTCATTTTCGCCCCATGCTAAACGATATTGGTATCACCGACCAGCAGTGGCGTATTACTCGTTTACTGGCAGAAAATGGTATTATGGATTTTCAGGAGCTGGCCAAACAGGCATGCATTCTGCGCCCAAGCCTGACCGGTATTTTAACAAGACTGGAAAAGCTAGGCTATGTAGTTCGCCTCAAACCCTCTAATGACCAGCGACGGGTATTTCTCAAGCTAACACAGGAGGGGGAGAAGCTGTATGAAAATTTCTGTGTTGCAGTAGATGCACGTTACAAAGTACTGGAACAACGCTTCACTCAGGAAAAACTGCAACAACTAGGCAGTTTATTGAAAGAATTTACCAATATCGCCGTTGACAAAGAAGAACAAGAAACCTGACACCATGAATCAATCATCTTCAGCCACGGCTTTGCAATATCGGGAAGCCATGTCAAAAGTTGCCGCAGCAGTACATGTCGTCACCACAGAAGGCCACGCCGGCCGTTATGGCATTACCCTCACTGCTGTCACCTCAGTAACAGATACCCCTCCCACACTATTATTATGCATCAATCGCAATGCCCGCATTCAGCCGATTCTGCGAGCCAACGGACAATTGTGTGTCAATATTCTGGCTGCTTCACAGCAGGATGTAGCTGAGCACTTTGCAGGCATGACATCCATTCCGGCTACCGAGCGCTTTTTACAGAACGAATGGCAAAAACATCATCATACTACTCAGCCGCAGCTAGTAGGAGCTCTGGCACATTTACACGGTCGCATTATCGACAGCCATGATATGGGCAGTCATAGTGTGTTTTATGTAGCCATTGAGCATATCAATATCAATGCACAGGAAAATCAGGGATTACTGTATTTTCAACGACAGTTTGCTCAAACTGCTACACCAATATGTGAAACAGGCTGCGTCTGAATCCTTTTCCCATCAAAGTGGCTGTTTCCAAATGTCAGCACAGATAAACTAAACGGACTGTCCATACAGGTACAGCCCGTTATAGTTGGCAGCAGTATTTATTTTACAATCTGCACCAGCTCTCCCGCTGCATAGCGAGTAGCCATTTTTTCCAGAGAAACTGGTTTAATCTGACTGGCCTGCCCGGCAGCACCAAAAGCCACATAGCGGTCGATACATACTTGTTTCATCGCTTTAATGGTTTCAGTAAAGTATTTGCGCGGGTCAAATTCTGCCGGATGTGTAGCCAGAAAACGGCGAATGGCACCAGTACTGGCCAAACGCAAATCGGTGTCAATATTTACCTTGCGCACGCCATACTTAATTCCTTCCACAATTTCTTCCACCGGCACGCCGTAAGTTTCCGGAATACTACCACCATACTCATTGATTACCTGTAACCATTCCTGTGGCACCGAGCTGGATCCATGCATCACCAGATGGGTATTGGGCAGGCGCTCATGAATTTCGCGGATACGGTCAATACGCAATACATCGCCAGTTGGCTTGCGGGTAAATTTATAGGCACCATGGCTGGTACCAATAGCAATGGCCAGTGCATCTACACCAGTGTCCTGCACAAAGCGCGCTGCCTCATCCACACTGGTGAGCATCTGGTCATGACTAAGTTTGCCGGCAGCACCGACACCATCTTCTTCGCCGGCTTCACCAGTTTCCAGATTGCCCAGACAACCGATTTCCCCTTCAACCGATACCCCGCAGGCATGTGCCATGTACACAGTTTTACGAGTAACATCCACATTGTATTCATAGGTAGAAGGTGTTTTAGCATCACTCAGCAGCGACCCGTCCATCATTACTGATGAAAAGCCCAGCTGGATGGAACGTTGGCAAACTTCTGGTGAAGCACCGTGATCCTGATGCATTACTACCGGAATATGCGGAAATTCTTCAATGGCCGCCAGAATCAGATGGCGCAGGAACGGTGCGCCGGCATATTTACGCGCGCCAGCACTGGCCTGCACAATCACTGGAGCGTTAACTTCATCGGCCGCTTCCATAATCGCACGCATTTGTTCTAGATTATTGACATTAAACGCCGGCAGGCCATAACTGTTTTCCGCAGCATGATCAAGTAATTGGCGCATAGAAACTAAAGCCATGAGGTTCTCCGTGTGTAACTTGGCAATAATAGGTAAAAATTCGGCGCAATTATACCACCATGCACCGTATTTGTAGGCATGAGCATATACAGTTCAGCAAATCAATGCCTAAAAAAACTCTGGTTAAAACAGTCGCAGGAATTACTGAAAAAAAATGATTCGTTCGCGCTGTACAGTTAGCGGCAGCCAGTCCCCTGTATTCACTGCCTGATGTATTGGCAGCCACCAGCGCAATATCCCATATTGCGGATGCAACAGTTGCACATCATACAATCTGGCGGTTAAACATACCTCAGTTACCTGTACCTGCACACCATTCTGCGGGTCATATTGCAGCGCATTCTGCGGAATATAGCAGGTATCACAGACATTATCGCAACCCAGCAGACGCGCAGCCCAAGCATCTACCGGCCGTGCCAGCAATTCAGCTGCCTTGCCCTGCTGCACCCAGCGACCATGCCTGAGCAGACAAATGCGGTCAGCCAGCGCAAAGGCTTCCAGCGGGCTATGGGTAACCAGTATAGCCGGGCATTTCTGCTGGCGTAACAAATGCAAAGTTAATTGCTGCAAACTAGCACGCAGAGTAGTATCCAGCGCAGAAAAAGGTTCATCCAGCAGCAATGCCTGTGGTTGCAGAATCAGTGCCCGCGCCAGCGCCACCCGTTGCCGCTCACCACCAGATAACACCCCTACCGGCTGAGTGGCTGCTTCAGCCAGCCCCACCTCAGCCAAAAGCTGAAGCGCCTGCTGCCGAGCATGAGTTTTGCTTACTCCATGCATACGCAGACCAAAAGCAACGTTCTGCCATACATTCAAATGCGGCAATAAAGCATAATCCTGAAACATCAACCCGATACGACGCTGCTCCGGCTGCAAAAAAGTAACATCAGCGTCATTGATAAATATCTTACCGCTATCCGGCTTAACCAGACCAGCAGCCATATTCAGCAAAGTTGACTTACCACTACCGCTTTCACCCAATACTGCCACCAGCTCACCATCGGCCACTCGCAAACTTAAATCTGCCGCCACCACCTTATCAGCAAACTTTTTATTAATCTGTTGCCAACTCAGCATATGCTTTGCCTCTTTTTGTCCTTACTCCATTCCAGCAAAGCAAAAATCAGCATTGCCAGCAACATCAGCAGTAAGGTCAGCACCATTGCACGATCATAATTATCACGGCCGGCTGTGCTCAGATAATGATAAATCAGAGTGGTTAACGTCTGCCATTCTGGCCGTGATAAAAACAGAGTGGCGGCAAACTCCCCTACACAAGTGGCCGCCGCCAGCGCCACCCCGCGCTGCATAGCCGGCCGTAACAGCGGCAAAATCACATACAGCAACACCTGTATACGACTGGCTCCCAAAGTCCTCGCAGCCTGTGTATAACTGTGCGGCAGACTGTCCCACGCTGCCAGCACATCCTTAGTAATAAACGGATAGGCAAGCAACGCATAGGTACATACCAGCATACTTAATGATGCCGTCCAGCCCGGATAGCATAATAACAGCCCAAACGATACACATACCGGCGATACCATAAACGGTAGAAACGTCAGGCTGCGTACCCACGCCAGTCGCTGTGCCAACGCCGCATGAGTAAAACCCAGCAGCAAGGCTAACACCATCGCCATCAACGTAAAACGCAAAGTATTGAGCAGAGCCAGCCATGTAGTGCTTTCCAGCAATACCAGCCACGAACTGCCGGCCAGTACAGCACGCCAGCCAACTGCCAGCAGCGGCAACACGCAACAGCCCAGCAACAGCAGCAATGCCAGCAATAATCCCAGTTTCTGCCGTGCGGTTGGTATTTGTGGAGGCAGCATCTGCACCAGAGCCGTTTGTGCCGTATATTTACTCAGACAGGCATACACAATACCAGCAACAAAAGTCGTAGCCAGCGTCCACAACACTAGTACACCAGCTTGTGCCATATCCAATTCATAAGCAATCAACTGATAAATCTGTACTTCCAGCGTAATGTAATGCTCGCCACCAAGCAATAAAGCCAGACCAAAACCAGAGAAACAGTACAAAAACACCATGCACACACCACCGGCCAGCCACGGCAGCATCTGTGGTAACTCAACACAAATAAAACGCTGCCACACACCTGCACCTAAAGTCTGTGCCGCATACAAACGTGTCGCCGGTACCTGACACAAGCCCTGATAGGCTGCACGCACCATTACCGGCAAATTAAAAAATACATTACCATATAACAACAACCACGGCGTTCCTTCCCAGCCACGCCACAATATCCCCTGTGCTCCGAACAGCGCCAGAATACCCACTCCCGCTACCAGCGTTGGCATCACAAATGGCAGCATCAGCAAGCGCAGCACCCAGCTTCGCCCAGCAAACTGCAAACGGGTTACCGCCCACGCCACCGGCACTCCTAGCAACAAAGTCAGCCCACTGCTGATGACGGCCTGCAAAGTCGTCCAGTCCAGTAAACGACGCATATAATCGTCCTGCCATACCATCCGAAAACTATCAGCATTCGTTTGCTGCAACATCGTCCATAACGGCAACAGCACCACTGCCAGCAAAAAAAGCAACGGCGTTAGCAATAGCAGCCCCAACGGCAGCCTTGACTCCAAATTACCAGCTTTTACTTCAATGGCGTTTACATTCATATGCACCAGTTATTACCTTTAAACCCACCATCTACACAATCAAACAGGGCATAACCATGCCCTGTTTGATTCCCTAATCTATCAATGGCAAGCAGCCTTATTCCAGAATAGCTTCCATCATCAGCTTAGCGCTGTACCACCTTAACCCACTGTTTCACCCAACTTTGCTGTTTTGCAGCCATATCAGCCATACTCGGCTGAGCCACAGTAGTAGGAATACTCACATGGCGATATACAGCAGGAAGCGTCACCCCCTTCACAGCCGGATAAACCCACATTGACATAGGTATAGCACTTTGCACCTGATTACTTTGCAGATATTGCACCAGCTTTGCCGCTAGTGCCGGCTGGCTTGCATTATTCAGCACCGCAGCACCTTCAATCTGGCGGAATACCGCACCCTTAAAGCGCAGATCACCAGTTGGCGGCGTCTGGTACTTGCCTTTACCGTAATACACCTCTGCCACTGGACTGGAAGCATAGCTCACCACCATCGGCCGACTGCCACCATTCAGAGTAAAATCAGTATAATAGGCCTCACTCCAGCCTTTCGCCACCTTTACCCCGTTCTGGCGCATTTTTGCCCACCACTGCCAAGTACCCTGTTCCCCTAAACCACCAATATTTGCCAGCAGAAACCCCAGCCCCACAGTCGAAGTGGCCGGACTGGGTACCACCAGCAAATCCTTGTAGGCCGGACCGGCTAACTCTTCCAGCGAACGCGGTAAAGGTTTATTGTGTTTTCGGAACCAGGCCTTATCATAATTAATGGTAATATAGCCATAATTCACCGCCAGCGCCTGCGGCAAATCCACACTCACCGCACGGCTGACCGGCTGACTGGCTGCAAATAGCTTGAATTGCTGCGCCTTACTGATATTACTGTTATCCAGACCATATACTGCATCAGCAATCGGCTTGGCTCGTGTCAAAATCAGCTTATTGAGCATCTCATTGCCACTGCCAACCTTAATCAGAGTTAACTTAACCTCATTATCCTGCTCAAACTTCGCCAGAACACTTTTCGGCAAAGCAAAAGAATCGTGCACCGCCAAACGCACCTCAGTCTGTGCCTGTGCCCATACTGCCGCCAGCATGCATAATGCCCCGATTAACCACTTACCAGCCTTCATCCCAGCCTCCAGCAAACCAAATTAACTGTATCCTGTATACAATCATACCTGTTTTACGCGTACATAGTAAAAACCTGACGCCAACTTACAAACCATGACAACACATTACTGGCTATTCGACCTTGACAATACCCTGCATCAAGCAGATGCAGGCATTTTCAGCATTATCAATCAACACATGACAGCCTATCTGGCTGCAAACCTACACATAGATAGCACAACAGCCTCACAACTGCGTCAGCAATACTGGCAGGACTACGGCGCCACGCTAGCCGGGCTCAGACTGCACCATCCAGAAATAGACCTACATGACTTTCTGCTTGCCTGTCATCCACTGGCACAGATTCTGCCCCTATTGCAACCTATGCCACAGCTACAATACACACTGGCACACCTGCCCGGGCACAAAGTGGTTTTTTCCAATGGCCCCAGCCATTACGTACAGGCACTGATCAGCGCCATGCAAATCCAGCAACATTTCCATGCCTTGCTTGGCACAGATAACATTGAGTTACACCACAAACCCCATCCTCAAGCCTACCACAACCTATGCCGGCAACTGCATATCCGGCCACAACAGTGTATTATGGTAGACGACAGTCTGGCCAACCTGAAAACCGCACACAAAATGGGTATGCGTACCGTATGGTATGGAAAGCACAGCCACCCCACACATGAAACCAATGCCGCAGTCCCAGATATGAGCAGCCTGCTGCACATCGCCCCAGACCTACTGGGCAGTGCTATACGCCAGCACACAAATTCTCTACAATAACAAATTGTAAATTACCAACCAAAAAGGACAAAGCCATGCGTGCCGGACTCTGTTTATTATGCGGTTTACTGATTCTCAGCGGCTGCACATGGGAAACCTATCAGGACGCCACCGGACAAACCAAACTGCGCCAGAAATACGAACCGGGTACACGAGTGGTATATCAGGATGGCACCTACTCGCATAACATGCGCTACAACAGCATGCGACCCGAGCCTCATGTCATAAAGCCCAGCGTAGGCGATACCAACGAACAACTGCCTGCACACACACACTGGGTTAATACCGACAGCAGCACTGAATAATCCAGATACACCCGTACAGGGCTGCCGGAGTCAGACATGAATTCCAGCAGCCCGTTTGCACATCTCAACACATACCAACTTATGCCTACTTCACCCCTTAATATCGTCATCCTCGCTGCCGGCAAAGGCACCCGTATGTACTCCCGTCTGCCCAAAGTGCTGCATGAAATCGGCGGCATCAGCATGCTGGAACGTGTAATCCACACCGCCCAGAGCCTGCACCCCGACAACATCAGCGTTGTTATCGGCCACGGTAAAGAATTAGTACGGCAACGCATTCAGGCAAACGTACACTGGGTTGAACAAAACCAGCAACTAGGCACCGGTCATGCAGTAAAAATGGCATTGCCGCATCTGGACAGCAACGGCCGCACCCTGATTCTGTATGGCGATGTTCCCCTGATAGATCAACAGACCCTACAAAATTTACTCAGCACCGCCGGTGAGGATATCGGCCTGCTCACCGATGTACTTGACAACCCTACCGGCTATGGCCGCATCATCCGAGAACAGGGTAACGTCGTGGCCATTGTCGAAGAAAAAGATGCCAGCACCGCCGAAAAAGCCATTCGTGAAACCAACACCGGCATCTTCGTACTACCCAACCACAAACTGGCACAATGGCTTAATGCCCTGCAAAATCACAATGCCCAGCAGGAATACTACCTCACCGACGTCATTGCCTTAGCGCAGCAGGACAATATCCCCGTACATCCCCTACAAGTACGCGCCTCATGGCTGGCAGCCGGAGTAAATAACAAACTGCAATTAGCACAACTGGAACGCATCTTACAACAGCAGCAGGCTACCGCCCTCTTACAGGCCGGCGTTACCCTGCGCGACCCGGCACGCTTCGATTTACGAGGACAGCTTACTCACGGACAGGACGTAGTTATCGACATCAACGTCGTACTCGAAGGCAATATAGAGCTAGGCGACAACGTAACCATCGGTGCCAACTGCGTAATTAAAAACGCCATCATCGGCGCCGATACCACCATACACCCCAACTCCCATCTGGATAACTGCATCATTGGCAGTAACGCCCAGATTGGTCCTTTTGCCCGACTGCGTCCGCAGGCACAGATTGGCAATGCCGTACACATCGGCAACTTTGTCGAAGTCAAAAACAGCACCATCGGTTATGGCAGCAAAGCCAACCACCTTACCTATCTTGGTGATGCCACCATCGGCGAGCACAGCAACATTGGTGCCGGCACCATCACCTGCAACTACGATGGCGTCAACAAATACCGCACCATCATCGGTAATCAGGTACGCATCGGTTCCGGCAACATGCTGGTTGCGCCCATCACCATCGGAGATCGTGCCACCACCGGTGCAGGCAGCACCCTGAGCAGAAACTGTCCTGCCGACAAACTCACCCTGTCACGCAGCCGGCAAACAACCCTGCCAGAATGGCAGCGCCCTGAAAAACCGGTCAAAGAATAAACCATCCATTCCCGCACCCTCAACCCATCATGCCACAGCCGCATGGTGGGTTGAAAGTCATCTACCACTACCCTTCACCACCCTATCAATCAGCCAATCAAAGCATAAACAACATCACAAATATCACACATAATTACAAAAAAGACCAAAAAACAGACATATTTGCATCATAACTCACACAACAATCACATCCATTACCAAATTATTGACACAACCCCTCAACATAGCATCCTCCCTTAGCCATCCATGCATACAAATTAACAACCAAAAGTAATATCATGCACAATAAAAATGATTCCCACTAAAAACAACAACACAAAATTCCCCTCTTAAGGTTTAGCGCAGTGCCAATACTTACTCTCGATCAACTACCGTTTGGGCAACCGGCAGTAATCACCCACCTATTGCCTGAATCCATTCCATTCCGCCGCCGCCTGTTAGCCATGGGCATAACTCCCGGCAGCCACATCACCGTTATTCGCACTGCCCCCATGGGCGACCCGCTGGAAGTCAAAATCCGTGGTTTTTACCTATGCCTGCGCCGCAGCGAAGCACAGGCCATTAGCGTAGTTGAGGCCAAACAATGAAAATTGCATTAATTGGTAACCCCAACAGCGGCAAAAGTACCCTCTTTAACACCCTTACCGGTTCCCGTCAGCAGGTAGGTAACTGGCCGGGCGTCACCGTTGAGCGCAAAACCGGCAGTATTCAGATAAACCAGCAACCCATTGAAATCATCGACCTGCCCGGCACCTATGCCATCGAAAACCTCGACATAGCCGCCTCACAGGACGAAATGATAGCGCGCGAATTCGTCCTCAACGAACCCGACACACTGATTATCAATATAATCGATGCCACCAACCTGCAACGCAGCCTTTACCTCACATTCCAACTGCTTGACCTGAAACGGCCAATGCTAGTAGTACTCAACATGATGGATTCCCTGCACAACATAGGCGAAAACATCAACATCAGCACCCTTTCCCAGCAACTAGGTTGCCCGGTAATCGCCATTTCTGCGGCCAAAAAAACCGGCCTGCCCCAACTGAAACAGGCCATAACCGCAGCCATAACCCACCCCGTACCCGCCAATCCACAACTGGATACCCTTGATCACAAACAGAGCACCATCATCCATAACCATCTGGCACAACTGCCCGCAGACAGCGCCATTCACAAACTCGACCGATGGTCACTTATCGAACTGCTGCTCCAACAGAATTCCCTCCCACTCAGCGAAACAGAAAACCACATCCTGCAACAATGCCGCGAAGCCTTGTCCGACTGGTGCAACCACGAAATCGACATCGCACTGGCCAGCGCCCGTTACGACGCCATCGATCAGCTAAGCCGTACTGTTATTGAAAAACCGCGCGAAGCTAACCTGTCACTGTCAGACAAAATCGACCGCATCACCCTTGGACGCTACACTGGCATCCCGTTCTTCCTGCTCATCATGTACCTCATGTTCATAGTGGCAGTGAAATTCGGTTCCGTATTCATCGACTTTTTCGATGTCCTATTCGGCACCGTATTTGTCGACGGCTTTTCCGTCCTGCTTACAAAAATCGGTTCACCAGAATGGCTGATCGCCATCCTCGCCAACGGCATCGGCAGCGGCATACAAACCGTAGCCACCTTTATACCCATAATCGCCGCCATGTTCCTGTGCCTATCGTTTCTCGAAGATTCCGGCTATCTCGCACGCGCCGCCATGGTAGTCGACAGAGGCATGAGAGCCATCGGCCTGCCGGGTAAAGCCTTCGTACCCATGCTGGTTGGCTTCGGCTGCGGCGTACCCGCCATCATGGGCACACGCACACTCGATAGCGCACGCGACCGCCTCATGTCCATCAGCATGATTCCCTTCATGTCCTGCGGCGCCAGACTACCCGTATACACACTGTTTGCCGTCATCTTTTTCCCCAGCAACGCCTCCACCGTCGTATTTATCCTCTATCTGCTCGGCATTGGCGTAGCCATCATCACCGGCATCATCCTCAAACATACCCTACTGCCGGGCGCCATCACCCCCTTCATCATGGAAATGCCCGCCTACCGCCTGCCTACCTTGCGTGGCATGCTCTACCTTACATGGTCACGCCTCAAAGGCTTTATATTCCGCGCCGGACAAGCCATCGTCCTCATGGTAACCATCCTCAGCCTGCTCAACACACTTGGCAGCGATGGCACCTTCGGCCACAACGACAGTAGCCAGTCAGTGTTATCCGTAGCCAGCCAGAAAATTACCCCCGTATTCGCCCCCATGGGCATCAGCGAACAAAACTGGCCGGCTACCGTAGGCATATTCACCGGCATCTTTGCCAAAGAAGCAGTCATTGCCACCCTCAACTCCCTGTACTCCATGAAAGCAGAAGAAGATGGCGGCGAAGAAAACTTCAACCTGAAAGCTGGCATCATCAAAGCCCTGAAAACCATTCCCGCCAACATCAGCGAACTAACCAGCTCTTTCATCGATCCACTTGGCTTTAGCTCACTGAACCAGAGCGCTGACAACATACAACAAGACATGGACATCAGCAGCAGAACCATTACCAAACTGGAAGCTTCCTTCGGTAGCAGCGCCGCAGCCATGGCTTACCTCATATTTATCCTACTTTACACCCCGTGTGCCGCCGCCCTCGGCACCATCTACCGCGAAGCAGGCTGGCGCTGGATGCTGTTTGTAGCCGGCTGGACATTTCTCACCGGCTGGAGCTGTGCCACCATCTATTATCAGTATCACCAGCTCAGCCACAGCAGCAGCGCCCCCTACTGGATTGGCGGCGTAGCCTGCCTCTTCAGCATCATCGTCTGCGCCATGAAACTCATCGGCAGCCGGTGGCAGACCAGCAAGCTAACCATAAAAACCAGCCCGCGCAGCACAAACAACTGCAACCACTAAATCACAAACTATTTTTACCAGCTATCAAAATATATTGACACTCAACAGCAGGCCGATGACTATAGCCAGTGGCTAACCAAAGAGTTGAAGCTGCACTAAAAACAAAACATGGCATACACATGACGAAGTAATTGCCATTACTTCGCGTTGCCGAACCGAGTTACTAACTGAGCTGAAAAATGCAAGTTAAGTGGACAGATAAGGCATTAGCTGACTTAGACATCATTTTGTGCGCTAATCTTCCATAAGAAATATAAAAGAGCCTCACTTGGGGCTCTTTTTACAGCTTTAATCTCACAAAGATTTTGCAGCTTGTTCTTGCCCATATCATGCCATATCATCATCAAATACTTGTTTTTTACTGATTAATTATTTCAACAACAGCAAAATAGGCTGTTCCTTGCAAATAAGATGGTGCTGATAAAGGGACACAAATTATATACAAGCATATTGATATTGATCATATTACCTGAAGCTGTACCACATGCGTAAACAGTTAGATCAGAGTACAAATAATATTAATGCCGAAGATCAAGGACAAATCGATCAAAAGACTCACCTGATTCACTAGCTCTCTGATTAATCCAAACTAAATTGTTCATGAGAAAAACTAGGTTTGTTCATATCTATTACCAATGATGATTAGCCGCTCCGCCAGGTAAGTCAAAAATACCGCCACGATCAGAACCCAAGCAACACATATAAGCCGCATAATACCGATGGTAACCTGTGTTAGGCTGAACAGAGTTTTCAATACTTATTCTGGTTTTAATTGTCCTGAAACAACGATAGAGAACAGGTTGAGATTGTGCAGAGCCATGCTAGAGATTATAACGAACCGAGCATATGACAAAATTGAAACAAAATAAACTTTAACTTATTGATTTATATTTTAATGTAACTTACTATAAATTACCTATTTACCAGCAAACAGAAGAAAATTTGATGTTAAAACGTTTAATTTCTTTATCAATACTGGCAGCTTTAAGTATATCAGCAGTAACTGCTACCGCTGCTGATCAAAAGCATTCTAGTGTAGCCAGTATGTTGAGTAGTAAGTAAGAAAACCAAGATAGAGAATTACTTATGCGGCTGACACCAGTAGAATTAAGACATTATATAAATGAATATAACAAGTGTCAGAGCGGCCTTATCCTAATATAGCCTATCATCAATGCAATGCAGCATTTAGGTATGACCAAGGCCAAAATGGCATTTTTGACTTATCAGGAAGTGCCGCGAATCATCATTGGTAATGGATTATGAATAAACAAGAAACACAGTTGATCGAAATTGAAAAAAAAGCTGATGAGCTTATGCAGGCAATAAATGCTTTTGCATTTGCTCTTCGCCATGAACATCATTTTTTCCCAGATATAACTGTTAGACTATGTGCTGAAGCTATACACGATATTTCTAATATATCTGCTCTTGTTTATAGCTTAAATCCTGAATTGAGACCATCATATCTACAAACAACCGATTTTTCTAATGCACTTGAGGAGGTTAAACAACAATTAACCTGGTGCTTTCCTCCTTGTACAAAAAAGTATGTAGAACAAGAATAATGATGAGCTAGTACAGCTAAGAAAAAGCCCCGTTTGAATTTTTTCGATGTTTAGCTATACTAGCTCAAACTTAATCTGACAGACACTACCTACTTATCATCGGCATTACCTCGCAATAGCTGAGTGCCCTCCCTACAGTGGTTACGCCCCTGCAAATAATTAACAGATCCAGCTCCGCCACCTTTCCCCTGATTAAAAAACTGCATAATCATGATCAGCTTTCAAGACAGCCACGAACGGCATTGAATGTCCGTTCTGTGGCTGCCAGATAGATAATGATGGTAAGGGCATCTAGCTGGTTCAGAGCGCCAACCTCAACAACTCAGCTAACGTTTCGGGCTATCTGGTTTAGATTGTTCTCGATACCGGCCACCGCCCTAACCAATTCTGAGCGTGTTTTTTGACTTCCAAATTATCAAATTCTTCTCTTATTAACCTAATAATCGGTTGTTTATCTCTTTTTTGTCATAATGCTGTTCCAGTTACAAAAAGCTTTTATTGTGATCTAGGTGGTATCTCAACAGTAGCCAGCCTGAAGTAGCCTCTTTTTTGCTGTACAAAGCTATCAACAATTTAAATATGGCCAGAGATTTAAAGGGGTTGAGAGGTCCCCCCTCACAAAGCACAAAGGGATCGCTCTATATTTCCTTGCTTTACTTATACGTAAATCTCATATTAAAGCTTAATTTTAAATATCAAGCTCGACTTTCCTCTCTTATAAATGCTCTCGACGCGCTTTTTCTGAACAGCCTTTTTTACGCGAGCTACTGCCCAACTTGCCCATTGTCAGCAAAATATTAACAATCCTATTTGTATCAATAGAGTAGCCATTAGCAATCACTCTATAATTTTTTTGCAATAGTATGGAAAATTTTACCCAAACAGATAGTGATATTTCCCATATCATCACTATCTGTTTGCATTCAATAGTTCAACCAACAGAAACCACCCACCAACTCACACCCGCAGAGGATTACCAGAATATGCTTATCACCGCCATCCGTGATTACCTCATCACCATCGGACAAGCCAGCCTACAGGATTTAGCGCGCCATTTTCAGATACAGGAAAGCGCCATGGAGCAAATGCTCGCCTTCTGGCTCAGAAAAGGCACCATCCGCCAGCTCACCCCCAGCCAGCCAGCCTGTAGCCAGAACAAATGCAGCGACTGCTTCGCTTGCCCAGACAGCGTAAAAAAAATCTATCAGGCAGTCACCAGCCCGCGCACAACCATCCCTATCAACCCAATTAACCACAACGCCTAAAAAAAACCATATTTAAGTCAAAACACATTAGCAACGTGATAGCATAAATCAATACCAACAACATACCACCAGAACAAATAACACCCAGACCTAACAACAAAACAACAAATATGATTGATAAATAAAGACAATTCAACCAAAGCAGCCACAACCACAAACCATCAGCATAGCAATACCCACCCAACGTCACCAGCCATTGTTAACAAACACTACTGTGCAAACCCGCCATTTCCATTACAATCATCCTCTCAAACAAAATGGAAACAGCATCAACAGGCACCGCGATGCACACAAGACAAGCTACCACCGCTGCATCAAACCATAACAGCAACAACATAGCCTCGTCTGACCACAATCCCGCATCCGCACCACCCAACCTGCCTGTGTAGCAAAAGGATAAACCATGTGTGGTATAGTCGGCGCCATTCGCGCTCAGGATAACGTAGTAGAATTTCTTACCAGCGGTCTTGAACGGCTGGAATACCGCGGTTATGACTCCTCCGGCATCGCCGTATGGACAGCAGACGGCATCGAACGCGTGCGCCGCGTGGGTCGCGTCAAACTCATGGAAGAAGCCGCACAGGCCGCCGGCCTCCAAGGCAACCTCGGCATCGGCCATACCCGCTGGGCAACCCATGGCGGCGTAACCGAACCCAACGCCCACCCGCATATCTCCAACAAACTGATTGCCATCGTTCATAACGGCATCATCGAAAACTTCGAAACCGAACGCAGCCGCCTCGAAGCATTAGGCTATGAATTCACCTCACAAACCGATACCGAAGTTATCGCCCACAGCATCCATTACGAATACACCCATACCAGCAGCGGCAACCTGTTTCAGGCAGTGCAGAGCGCATGCCAACGCTTTCAGGGTGCCTACGCCATCGGCGTTATCGCCAGAGACAACCCCGAAAAACTCATCGCCGTACGCATGGGCTGCCCCCTTCTGGTAGCATTGGGCACAAACGAAAGCTTTATCGCTTCCGACGTTTCTGCCGTTATCGCCTACACCCGCCGCGTTGTCTTTCTTGAAGATGGCGACATCGTCCAGTTATCCACACAGGGCATCGACATCCTGCTCGACAAACACAACCAGCCGGCAGAGCGCGAAATCAAAATGTCCGAACTGTCACTGGCTTCCCTTGAACTGGGGCTATACAGCCACTTCATGCAGAAAGAAATCCACGAACAGCCCAAAGCCATCACCGACACCGCCGAAGTATTTCTCGTTGGCGGCTTTGAGCCCGAAAACTTCGGCGCCAACGCCGCCAGCATCTTCGAGCGCATCCGCAGCATCAAAATCCTTGCCTGCGGTACCTCCTACTACGCTGCCCTTACCGCACGCTACTGGCTCGAAGCCATCACCCAGATACCCACTGACGTTGAAATTGCCAGCGAATACCGCTACCGCAAAGTTATCGCCGACCCCGAGCAACTGGTCATCACCATCTCCCAGTCCGGCGAAACCCTCGACACCATGGAAGCACTCAAATATGCCAAATCACTTGGCATACAGCACAGCCTGTCCATCTGCAACGTCATGGAATCCGCCCTGCCGCGCGAAAGCGAGCTGGTACTGTATACCCGTGCCGGTGCCGAAATCGGCGTAGCCTCCACCAAAGCCTTTACCACCCAGCTAGTGGCACTGTTTGGCTTAGCTGTGACACTGGGCAAAATGCGCGGGCTGGTTACCCCCGCAGAAGAAGAACAATACACCAGCGAACTGCGCCTGCTGCCCGGCAGCGTACAGCACGTACTCAACCTCGAACCGCAAATCGCCAGCTGGGCAAACCAGTTTGCCGCCAAAAACAACGCCCTCTTCCTTGGCCGCGGCATCCACTACCCCATCGCCCTGGAAGGCGCACTGAAACTCAAAGAAATCACCTACATCCATGCCGAAGCCTATCCCGCCGGCGAACTCAAGCACGGCCCGCTGGCACTGGTAGACCAGAACATGCCCGTTGTCGTGATTGCGCCCAACGACAGCCTGCTGGAAAAAGTCAAAGCCAACATGCAGGAAGTAGCAGCACGCGGCGGTGAACTCTTCGTCTTCACCGACCTTGACAGCGAATTCACCGCAGGCGCAGGTGTCCATATCATCCGCACCCCGCGCCATATGGGCGTACTCTCCCCAATCGTCCACACCATACCAGTACAGCTACTGGCCTACCACACCGCACTGGCACGTGGCACCGATGTGGATAAACCGCGTAATCTGGCGAAATCGGTGACGGTGGAGTAAAAAATATTATTAAACCTGAAAAGTGAAACTAGCTTCGCTTTAATATTTAGATTAAACAATTTCACTTAAACTTCTAATTCCAAACAAATAAGATTAGGCAGCAATAGACTGCTCAATCTTATTTGTTTATTAAAAGCTTTCCCTTTATAAAATCTGGCTTCTTACATCAGTCAAATCAAAATAAATTTCAAGAGTAAAATTTCTTATAAAATTTAAGTGAAACTGTAGTAAAAATGACTCAAATTAACCAAAAAATCAGAACATTCTACAGAACAAATAATTATCCTTTAAGATTAACTTATAAATTATTTTTCATACAAAATTGAAAATATTATAAAAATTAAACAACAAAGATCTATATAATTAAACACATAATTAGAAATGATTAGCCAAAGCCAAAAATAATTTTATACATATTTATTTACGCAATATTTAATTTATATTAGTTATATAATAACTAAATAACAAGTCATGCAATTAAGTAGAGAAAAGTAAATGATAGATTCCAAAAAATGGATTGAAATTTGTTCTGAAGGCTTAACAATCCATGAAGTAAATGCCATTATACGCATAGAACAAAATTTTATAGACGATGAGAAAAAGTCATCCTTAACAGTAAAATGTAAGGATTTTAAAACCTTGTATCAACAAACCAATTCTATTTTCCCTTGGAAAGGTTATGCAGGTTTTAGGCTTGCTGATCGTAAAAACGCCTATGAATTCGATTTACTAATATTCACTCATTGCAGTATACTTGTTATCGAATTAAAAGATTGGCATGGCAAAATAAGTAATACAAATGGCCGATGGTGTCTGAATAATAGAGATATGGGTAAATCACCTGTAACTGTTACCCGTAATAAAGCCTATCTCATTATGGATAAACTTCAAGAGATTAACAAAAAATATTCAAATATTTATGTAAATTATTTAGTAGTCATGACTGGAAAGGCAACTTTTACCGAATTACCAGAAGCTGAAAGAAACTATGTCATGCAGTTGGAAAACTTTTTGAAATTAAAAGATGAAGAAGAGTTCAGAAAAAAATTTGGACACAAAGATAAAACATCTTTTATCGATCCTGCTGATTTAGCTAAAGAATTTTTTCAAGAAAAAACAATACCACCCAAACCATACCGCAAAAGTGGATATATAGCTGAAGAAGATGCTCTGTTTGTACACCCCAATCATCTTTATAAAGAGTATTTAGCACACTCAGAAGAGATCAAGACAGATTTAGCTTTGCTTCGCCGCTGGGATTTTAACCGAATAAATGATAATTCCGCTAAAACACCAGATGGCAGATATCGCATTGTAAAACATGAATATGATGTTTTAGAATATATTAAAATCGCTAATGAAGATTTATTTAATAGTTGTCTCAGTCACAAATTACCACCGATAAAAGAGGACATTACAGCACAATACACTGATATATTCAGTTATTTACCTTCAAATAGAAGTTTTAATATATTTATCGAACAAAACGCTAATAAATTAAATAAAGAAGAAAGACTGCAAATAGTTTATTTATTGCTGAAAAAATTATCTAACTTACATAAAATAGAAATCGCTCACCGTGATATTAATTATCACAGTATCTGGATAACGGATGCCAAAAAGATTACTTTCTCCAATTTTATTTCGGCTTATTACCCTAAAAAAGGTACTATTGGCAATATTAGAGACATTTTATCAGTTTCAGGCATAAAAGATTTAGCGTTTGAGTATTTTCCCATAACCAAACCTACTTCTTATGTTCAGGATATACGCTCTGCTACAGTCTTGGCATGGCATATTATTAATGCTAAAAGTATTTCACCCAATAATATCAAAATATTTGCAGAAGAAATTAAAACTAATAATGATTGGTATGCAGATATTTTCAGAGAAGCCTTATCAGAACATCCTTTTACAGACGGCAAAGCATTTTTTGATGCCTTTGATAAAAAAATTCCTAAACAGAAATACGATTTTACCTTTGATGAAAGCAAATTAGATTATTACAAACATCCTTATCATCATAATCTTAAATATCCGTTGGATACAGACAAAGACTATTTAGTAGATGCTTCTGATAAAGAAGTTTACCTTTCCAATGGTAAGGTAGTAAAAGCATGGCTAAATATCCAGTATCAAAACAATAATGCAGCAGCTCAGATTGTATGGAAATTTTTAGAGCGCATCTCCTTCTTAAAAAACCTTGCTCCTGACTATTTACCAACAATTCATGAATTTGGTATCGCAGCTAAAACATGTAGCTTGTTTATAGTAAGTGACTATATCAAAGGTTACACGTGGGAAGAACTTCAACAAGAAAATCTTGAATTAAACCATAAATATGAAATAATTTATAAACTGATACAAGCTATTGAACACCTGCATGGTTTAAATATATATCATGGCGATTTACATCCAAAAAACATTAAGATTTCCGTTGATAGTAATAGCAATGCTAAATTGTATTTACTTGATCTAGTCGATTATACTCCCAACGGTAAAAGTAACCTGAATTATTATTATTCACCACCTACTGCTGAAGAAGCCAGTGAGCGAGAACGGGATAATTTTGCTGTTATGCGTATGGCGTGTGAATTGCTAAATATAAAGTGGGGAGAAGATTCCGTTCAATTTTCAGAAATTACTACAGTAATTAAGCTTGAATGCTCAGATAGAGAAACAGGGTTTATATCACTGGAACGATTTAAAAAAGCACTACAACCAAAAAAAAATATCGAATTTATTGATATTGAAGGAAAAAATCAAAATAATCATACTTTTCAGATTTTTCCAGAAGAAAATGAATTATTTGTTAGTTTTAACAAATATAAGAATGATATAAAAAACAAAATCTATATTGAATTCTTTGGCATTGGGGGATCATTTAAAACCGTATTTAACTTAGCTACTAATAATTTCGATTATGCGTTTCAGCCAAAAGAAAAACAAGAACTAACTCCTAAGATAAAGAAAGACAGCAATTTAAGTATACCTTTTGGTCTAAATATTTTAGGAGATGAAAGTTATGAATTAGAAAATTTATCCAAAATTTTACTCAATTGGCCTGCATTTACCCAAGTATTATCTACTTTCGAACAAACACAGATTAATCTAAAACAACCAAATTTAACTACCTCTTTAACTAGTGATTCACTGAATCCAACAGAGGCTATAGAAGAGTTATCAGTCAACCCAACTCTCAATGCTGATACAAGACAGCAGTTAAGCACCAGAAATCTATGGACAGCAATAATAAATAAAGAAACGGACTCATTGCCATATGTGATAGCGGTGATGGGAGTTAAAAATAATCAGGCTAACAATAAAACATCTCCCAAAATAGAAGTTGATCACAATAATAAACAATGGTTACTTTTCTATGAAACAGGCAGAAATGAACAGGTATTAGATCATTTTCGCAAAGATGATAGAATAAAAGTGATAGTCAAAGACTCCAAAAATAGAGAATTTTCTATAGGTTTACTCAATCTACAATTCAGTACCTCAAATTACCTATGCTTTGATGAAGAACCAAAAAACACTCATATATTAAAAAATAATCCAATTTTGTATCTGCAAAATAATCAAACAGCCGCTTCTCTGAGACGGCGAAAAAAAGCGGTGGAGCGGATTCTGGATGGAGAAAGTGTTATCAATCAATTACCAGAATATTTTGAGGCTAATTGCACCATACCAAGTACAAGTTATAATATTAAAATAGGTGAAGAAGAATTTCGGCTGTATGAACGTGATAATGGACATGGCGGAATTATCAGGCTGAATAATGCCCAACGAGATGCTTTCACCAAACTATTACAGAATGGCCCTTTATCTTTATTGCAAGGCCCTCCTGGAACAGGCAAAACTGAATTTATTGCCGCATTTGTACACTTTCTTTTTACACAACAAAGCGTACAAAAAATTTTGCTAGTCAGTCAATCTCATGAAGCAGTTAATACCGCTGCCGAAAGAATTCGCAAGCACTGTCAACGTCTGGAAAAAAATATCAGTATTGTTCGGTTCAGTAACCGTGAGTCTGCTGTTTCCGCTGAATTACAAGATGTATTTTCCCAGAATCTGGTTATTTCGAAACGTGAAATACTTCAAGCCTCACAAATAAAACGCATCTGTGAAATTGGGCAAGCACTTGGTATACCTGAAGATTATTTAAAATTGCGAGCTGAATTACAATTGGACATCGGAGGACAGATTGAGCGTCTTAATCGTCTAGAAAAATATAGTTCCAGACAGAATGATGATATAGCTGAATATAAACGTCTAGGTAAGAAAATTACTCAGCATATTCATTGCGCAATCGAAAATTTTACTGATAATAATAAAAATATTTATACCGATAAAATCATAGTAGATAAAACCATTGTAGATAAAATTTTGCCGACTCTAATCAATAAACTTGATGAACACTTTTGTATTCAGCCTAAATCATCAACTCAAGCTGAAAATTTAATCAATTTAACTTGGTCTATGCAGCAGGCGCTATCAAACGAAAAAGTTAATTATGATGAATTTCTTGCCCGTTCTCGTCAGCTAGTAGTTGGAACCTGTGTTGGCATTGGACAAGGCAATATCGAGATTGATAAAAATATCTATGATTGGGTAATTATAGATGAAGCAGCACGATCAATATCCAGTGAATTGGCTATAGCCATGCAATCGGCTAAACGCATTTTACTCGTAGGTGACCATAAACAGTTACCACCATTGTACTCTGAAGAGCATAAACGAGCTTTGGCACGACATCTTGGTATTTCAGATTGTGAAGAAGAATTCGAACGGATTTTAGGCAGTGATTTTGAACGTGTATTTGAATCGCCTTATGGCCAACATACTTGCGCAACTTTAAAAACTCAATATCGCATGGCACCAGCAATTGGCAATCTTATATCTGAGTGTTTTTATGAAGGAAAATTAGAAAATGGCAGATCAGCTAAAGAAATACCAGATGTTTATACATCCGTTCATCAACATTTTTCCAGCTGTGTTACTTGGCTGGATACGAGTAATTTACCAAATTCCTATCATCAGGAAAAAGACGAACATGGCAGCCTTATTAATGAAACAGAAGCAGATCTAATCATTCAGCATCTTCAATATCTGGCCAAGAATGACGATTTTATTCAAAGTAATATCATACAGGATTGTCTGGAAAAACAAGAGGCTGTAATCGGTATTATTTGTATGTATGGCGAACAAAAAAACTTAATTCGCAAAAAATTCAATGAGAAAAAATGGAGTGATCAATTCAGACAACTGGTTAAAATTGACACAGTAGATAGTTATCAGGGTAAAGAAAATCGCATTATTATGTTATCGATTACTCGCCATGACAAAACCCACAGCACAGGTTTTTTAAAATTACCCAATCGCATTAATGTTGCTCTTTCACGTGCTATGGATAGACTGATAATCGTAGGCGCCACAGCTATGTGGCGTAAAAAAAATACCCATTTGCCTTTAGGTAAAGTGCTGGCTATGATGGAATCCAGCGAAAATAAATTGGCATATTCAATCATCCAAGCCAAACCCAATAATTATTGATCACCGAGGAAAAAAATGAAAGAACAAAAAAATAGCTTAATTTATAATCAGATTGATTTTATTATAAAGGCTCCGCGTTTTCACATCACTTTTTCCTACAGTGATGATAAGAGATTATCTTTTGTGCGAGAATATCTTTTACGTTTACTTTTATTGTGCCCTTGCTGCCCAGAGAAAATTGCTACATATTTTGAATTTTCTCAATATGAAACAGAAAATGCATTAAATGATTTGGCTAATAGAAACTGGATTGAATACCTTGCTGATGGAAATATTGGATTAACTACAGCAGGTAAGAAATTATTCAAATACAGTAGTACTGAACCAATATTAGTTGATTTACGCACAGAAGAAATTGAAATGTATATGGAATTACTAAATGAAAATTTTATTGAAAAAAAATATACAAGTAATAAAAAAAATGCTATTAATTTAAACATTCCTTTGAATATATTAGCTTTCAGTTCAAAGTATGCAGAACATAATTTTCAGCAACAGTTTATCGAGTTGAAAGAAGAGGGTAAGATTAAACTGCTTAATAACAAGGGGCAACTGTATAAAATTGATGGCATAGAAGTACTTAACCATAAATATTTTCGTTTCACACAATTTTTTTCTTTGGATAAACATACCGGGAATCAATTATTCCGAAATGATATTCAACATGTAAATCATAGTGAAAAAATAGTTCAACAAGTGACTGATACATTAGAAAAATACAAAAGAACCAATAATTTAAAAGAAATTATCAAAAGTATGAATGATTTAGAAGATTCTGAAACTTTAACAATCATCACTCCTAATTTTAATTTCGAACAATTTAATGCCATTAAACAAAAATCACTGCAAAAAAACTATTTCGTGGGACAAACCTATCATCAGGAAATCATCCAAGAGCATTTAATGGAATCATTAGAGAAACTTAGAAAAAATATTCCACAAACGCCCAAAAAACTATTCTGGTTAGGAGTAGAAAATATATATTGGGGAGCGCAACGAAAATGTCCAGAACAAATAGCTTCTTTTAATCAAAATGAATTTTACAATATAAATAAACAAAAACATCATTTATATGATTTTCGTCTTTATCTGCCATTGGAAAAATCTAAGTTAAAAAATACAAAAAGATTCTGGTTATCCGATAATGATAATAACAATGAAAAAAAATCTATTTATGCTTTCAAAGAAGGTTTTTTGAATAATAATACTGAAATCATTGTATTAGAAGATCACTTTGCTGTAGTTTGTTATCATGTGCAACTAGATCATTATGACGTTACATTACCTATAGGTTTTACTACTCAACAACCTGAAAAAGTAAAACAAATTTTTCAACTTGTTCAAAGCTATTTAAATGAACCTATTTTCGACAAAGATGAATCCAGTACGACAAAAGACTTTGGTAAAATTTTCTAGAAACATTAAAAGATTGGATCTTATGCTAGACTACAGTCATTTTTCTTACTCGGATTAATCAGCAAAAATATTAACTCTTTGTATATATTTTAGCAAATAACCGCACAGGTAATTGAACTGTTCAGACAAATTAATATTGAAATCCAAGTAAACAAAACACAAAGGCTGACAACACCAGAGATTATAAAACTGCCATACTAAACGCCATCGGCGGGTTTGCAGCCATGCAAATTTTCAACCGACCTGTCTAATCGCTATGCGTTGCTGATAGATATTTTTGGTGCTGTTAACAAGGCTTTCTATAGGGGTGAAGTAAACGGCACTAAACTTATGCATTCTTTGCTATCCACAAGCGGTACGCTAGCCGTAACGAGCTAGCGTTCCAGCAACAGTTTACCTAGACTGAATTTGTCCTTCCTGTGGTGATTATATTGCTTGCCTTTTCAAGCAAAAAACACCTTTACGGAGTGATACCGCTTTGCGATGGCTTCGACATATTATTTGATACCATGCCAAGCCTGTTACTCCTTACTTATTCAGCCACAGCCTGAATCTGTACACTTCATGTAAAATACTGCAACAATGGCCACTGCATTATGTTTCTTCTTATACACAGATTTCCTGTCATAACCAATACAAAATAATGCGCACCAGATGTTACTTTTCTGAATTAAAACTAGTTTTGTTAACTTTAACTGCTGTTTTGGTAATTTACACCATAAAATTTAGATTATAATTTTGTATTGTAAAAAATAAACTTTGGTTTATGCACAATTCTTTTATGCTTATGTAAACTAATTTGTGCAATATATGATCAACAAACGATAAGTTTGCTTCAGACAAAGGCGATACTGAATGCAGTATACTGAGACTAGCCAGAATGATAAATACCAGATTGCAATGCTTACTTTTCTGGCCGCATTTATTACTTATATTTTTGTTTATGGTTTTGAACTTACGCATTTCAGTTTGTCGATAGATGAGGAATTTAATAACAATATTTCCCATACTATTGCTATTGGCAGATGGGGACATGCCTTATTAAAAGCCAGTATCTATCCTGAGCCTTTTATTCCTTTTTATACTGAGATGCTGACTTTTATTTTATTGTCGGCCTCATGTGCGGTGATTGTTAAAATCTTTTCTCTAAACCTGAATCAAGCAATTTTCTTTGCTGTTTTATATGCTTCCTCAGCACAGTTTGCCTACCAGCTACAATTTCTTAACCAATCTGATACGATAGCCACAGCCATTTTACTGTCATCAATGGCCGTGTATTTGATCGTCAGGAAAAATTCTTTTCTGTATACAGTCATTCTTCCGGCTTTTCTGTTATGTTATTCGGTAGCCATTTATCAGTCGATAATCTTTTTTTCTTATTCTTTATTACTTGCCTATCTATTGGTAGATATCGTCAAGGGAGCGGAAAATTCTGGCCATTTAAAGCTGATATTCAGGTTATTAATATCTTCAGCTATCGGGATGGTGCTGTATTTTCTGCTGGGGAAGTTATTCCTGAGTTACTACCATCTTCACTCTGAATCTTATTTAACCGATATTGTAACTTGGTTTAATAACCCTAGGCTGGCACTAAAAAAGATTAGCCGCTGTATAGAACATTATTTTACCCTTAAGGCACCTTACGGGATGAATACGTTTGTACTGGCTGTTATATTTTTAATCCTGCCGCTATTTTATCCGCTAAAAAGAAAAACAAGATACAGTTTGTATGCGCTTTTAAGCATCATCACTTTGTTTTCCATGAATATAGTGGTTGGCAAGAATTTACCGGCCAGAACGATGACTAGCTTTGCTATATTTTTTGCTGCGTCGGGCGTGATTAGTTTTATTGTCATCAAAAAAAATAAATGCTTTTGGGCTGTTGCTGCTTTTTCATTTCTGTACGGCATGGCCACGGTGAGTAATCTTTTTTATACTGACTATCTTGCCTATAAAAAAGATTACCGGCTGGCTTCTGCTATTGCCAGCGATATCGCAAAAAAATTAAATGTATCTCAGGAAACCCCGATAAAAGTTTATTTCTTTGGTGCACTAGATATTAAACGGGTAGCCCGACCCAGAAATTCAGATATATTTGGTTATTCATTTCTTATCTATGATCATGGGAATTCTGACAGAATTTCTGCATTTATGAATAAGACAGAAATCGCCAATATTGTGCCCGCATCCTATGATGATATCAGATCTAATTTAAAGGCTGTATATGCAGCACCTGTCTGGCCGCAGAAAGGCAGTATTTTGCAGATAAATGATGTAGTAGTGGTAAAACTGGGACAGTACGTTGGCCATTGTCCGAATGGTGTTAAAGAAAATACTAAACCCAAACAGTGTTTGTAAGATTACCAGCTTATTTTTTCTAAGCACCTAACTAAAATACACTTTTACTACCTAATACGGCGGTAACAGCCGTCTGAACCCATGTAGCATAATGATACAGAAAAACAGCAGGTTTCTGCCCAGTATGAGGAGGTAGGCGGGTTGGCGCAGGGTAATGGTTTGTTCGGGATGGTGTTTTCTGGCAGCCAGTGCACTAGAGAGTTTACGCAGATAGTCTATGCTCATCGGCCACTCTTTCACACCTTCTAGCCATTGTGCTGGGGCCTCACTCAACTGAATACCGGCAAGTGCACCGGCGATGGCGGCGGCGGTGTCGGTATCACCGCCGGCGTGTATCAGTGCGCTGATAGTCTGTTCATAGCTGCCATAGTAGCGCAGCCATGCGTAGATAACGGCAGGTACGGTGTTGTTGATATAGCCGGTAATGCCTTTTTTCTCTAGCTGCAAGGCCAGCAGGTAGTCGCTGAGTTCAGCCTGTTGTCGAAGCTTTTGCTGTGCCAGTTGCAGATGGCTGATAAGTTGCTGGTCGTTTAGGCCAGGTATGATTTCAGCAAAAAAGCAGTCAATTGGTGCTTGTGGCTGTTGCTGGCTGGCCTGTCTGGCAGCCATGGCGATGACCCATGCGCCTTCTTCTGCACGTGGGTCGGTATGGGTAATAATGGTGGCTGTGTGGATTATTTTGCGCATGGTGGCCGGATTATCGGCAAAAAACCAGCCAATCACAGGGGCACGCATGGCTGCGCCATTACCGGCGGAGCGAATGCCACTTCTGGCCGGACTGATGCCCAGGCACAATTTGCTACATGCTTTCAGGGTAGCCATACCCAGACCTGCGGGTAGGGTAAGAAACCAGCGCCGAAGCCGGCTGGCCAGTTGGCGGCTGAAATCATCTGTATTCTGGTGACAGGTTAGTAAACTCTGAGCCACCATTACTGCATGCTCGGTATCATCACTGCACAAACCTGCCCTACCCCATGGAGTAACCATCAGGCTATGCTGAATTTGGTTACCAAATAAATGAGAGGCTCGTTTGGGGGATAGACCTTCACGTGCCAGCCCTATGGCATCGCCTACGGCAGTGCCGAGTAATAAGCCGGTAATCTGTTGTGTTGATTGTGCTTCTTGCATGGATATTCCTGACGATAACATCAACAATATACCTCTCACTCCAATGCGGATGCGAAACGGTGGATATATATATTATCACTTTATGTTTTAAAAAAACCTGGTTTTTATCAATATGGTTTAGCTGTTTTGGCTGAATGAATTGAGTTCAGGCTGGTTTAGCTATCAGATTAAATAAATCTTGCCGGACGGATTGCTGAAGCTGTTATGAGCAGTAAATTATCACATAGTAATAGCAAAAATTAAATTATGCTATAAATATATTTATTAGGGAATACATCAACTTTACTGTATTAATAGTGAATCTGGCGGCTCTATGTTCGCTGATATGCTTCAATAAGCTGTATGCTAATTAATAATTTATAAATAAATCATCAATATATGAAAATAATTATTACCTAACCTTTGAAGCTTTTAATTTATGTCTGCGCTATAAAATTATTAATTCTATACCGTTTTATACAATATGCTCTGGTCTGCCGTTTCAGGATAGATGGGCAGTAATGCCGCTGCGCACGAATGTGCGACTGGTCAAACAAAGGGAAAAACCGGCAGCTCAATTTGCCATCAGTATCAGCAAAATACGATTTTTATTTACAGGGCGAAGCGTTTCCGGTGTGTCGGATAATCGTATTTCTACAGTGATTGACTCTGCTTTACACCATATAGATAAATAAACCATAACCAGCCAGATTGTGGATAACTGTATTTATCCACAATCAGAAAACTAGCTGGTCTGTCTGCATGTGTTATCCGGCAGACGAACTGGATATTATTTCGTTACACAGTCATTCAGGCTTTTTTTACAAAACATGCTTTAAGCATTATTTTCATGCCGTCTACTTTGCAATCGATTTCGTGGTCGCCTTCAACCAGACGAATACCTTTAGCTTTGGCACCTTTTTTCAGTACGGTGCTGCTACCTTTAAGTTTGAGGTCTTTAATCAGGATAACATCATCACCATTAGCCAGCGGATTGCCGTTACTGTCTTTAACGTCTAGTTCCTGTGTGCTGCTGGTTGTGCTGGCTGCATCCCATTCATGTCCACATTCAAGGCAGACAGTAAAGGTGCCATCAAAGTAATTCTGTTCGCTGGCGCATTGTGGGCAGATTGGTGTTGATTCGGACATGGTTAAACCTCTACAGTAGTAAAATGCGGCGATTGTACCTAATTTTGCTGCAATCACCACATTTTTATGTGCTTCTTACGCTCTTTTGCAGTATGTGCACTGCTGAAACTGAAATTATGCCCGATTCTGATATTGTTGTGCTGTCTTTTCTGAATATTTGAACGACCAATTCGTATTCATGCGATTCTTTTGCTACAAACTGCTAGTTATGCCCCAATATTTATATTTTTAGCATATATAACTGATATTGATCATTTTTCATGATTTCTACCGAGAAATACCGATTTGATAACCTGTACTTTGGGTTTATCGTTATTGATTAGCTTGAAATAATTATCCAAAGTTAGATGGTTATGGTATTGGCTTCAGTCTGATTCAGATAGTCTGAAAGGGACTCATATCTGAAACAATAGCTCAATCCTTTGGGGATTTCTTCAGATGCATATGCTTGTTCAGACGGTAAGACCAGATAAAATCCAGTTCATATGCAAATAGATTGCTAGCACACTGGGTGGATTAGATATCATCACCATAGGCAAAAATGGTCTGTAAGGCGTTACGAGGTGTAAGTTACATATCAGCCACGGAAGCGCTGCGGATTAAACTTGATCTGGTGCGTTCTGATGTTTATCCGTTTTTCAAGTAGCTGTAGCGATAGTGTATCAGTTGTTCACTCTGGGGGCAGAAATCGTGGTTGTGGATAAGTTTTGTTCAGGGACAGGTTGGTAAAATCCTAACTGACGGGAACAGCAGATAACGGTTAAGATATTGCCAGCTGTACAATCACTGGTATGTATTCACACTACAATAAAATATTTTTATTATCAATAAGGTAATACACACAACACTGATTTAATTACTATACCTGAGAAAATCGGGCTGGCTGAATGCTCTGGCCTGAATTTCGCATAATGCTACTTCTGTCTGATATTTCGGTAATCTATCTGTATCGCCAAGTTGATTCTTTACTGTATTGAGAATAGCAGATTGTTGGCCGTTGTAGCGAAAATAGGGAAAAAGAGAAACTTTTCTGAAGATGAGATACAAATAACATAACAGAGCGGTTGTTTGGCCGCTCTGTATTCTATGGTGCGCTGGTTAGAATTCAGCGTCGATATCGGCAATGCTTACCAATTTGGCATTAACGAATTCTTTTAGACCTAAGTCCAGCAATTCACGTCCGAAACCAGAACGTTTTACGCCACCAAAGGGTAAATCGGCTTTCACCATGGTGGGATGATTGATAAATACCATACCGGTATCAATCTGCTGTGCCAGCTGTGCACCGCGTTCTTCGTCTGCGGTAAAGATGGAACCGCCAAGGCCATAAGGGGTATCGTTGGCAATTTCGATAGCATGGGCTGCATCTTTGGCACGATACACTGAAGAAACCGGACCAAAGAATTCCCAATGCCGTGCCGGATTATCTGGCTGAATGTTAGTCAGGATAACCGGCCGGAAAAAACAGCCCTGAGCAGGCATATCCAATGCAATTTCTTCAGCATGAGCACCCAGTTTAATTGCCTCGTCTAGTTGTTGTTGCAGGCCAGTGACAGCGGAGCGGGAAGACAGCGGTGCGAGAGTGGTGGCTGCATCCATCGGATCTCCCATGCGCAGTTGCTGAATACCCTCTCGATACAATTTCAGGAAACGGTCGTATACGCCATCTTCTACGATGATTCGCTTGGCACTCACACATACCTGTCCTGCATTCCAGTGGCGGCCAAATACAGCCCATTTTGCAGCTTTTTCAATATCGGCATCATTCAGTACGATAAAGGCATCAGCACCACCCAGTTCCAGCGTGCATTTTTTCAATGCTGCGCCAGCCTGTGCAGCTACAATCATGCCAGCACCTTCCGAACCGGTTAAGGCTACGCCACGTACGCGCGGGTCGGCAATGATTTTGGCCAGCTGGGTATGGGTTGGATAAAGGTTTTGAAAAGCGCCGTTCATCAATCCGGCCTGTGACAGCATGGCAGCCATTTTAGCGGCACACTGTGGCACATTAGAGGCATGTTTCAGCAGAACAACATTACCGGCAGCCAGTTGTGGCGCAGCAATACGTGCTATCTGATAATACGGGAAATTCCACGGTTCAACGGCAAGAATAATGCCCTGCGGGGCAAATTCGATGCGGGCACGATTGCCTTTATTAGACGTAACCGGCAAAACTTCCGGCTGAAGCTGACGCTCGGCATTCACCGCATAATATTCGAAAATCTGTGCAGATAACTCAGTTTCTGCTTTGGCCTCACTGAACAGTTTACCCATTTCCAATGTCAATAAACGGGCATATTCGTCAATATTGGCACGCAGAATGTCAGCAGCAGCCTGCAAGATACGCGCACGCTGGGCAAATGTAGTGGTTTTCCACTTCTGGAAAGCAGCATCTGCATGATTTAATGCTGCTTCCAATTCGACATCGGTGGTATCAGCAAATGCCATTACCTGTTGCTCGGTATAGGGATTGGTACTAGCGTACGCCATATTATTACCTTTCATGAGTAAGGGTTACACCACGGATACCTGCCCTGTCGACTGACTATTTGCGGGCAGATTCTGAGACAATCGGTTGTGTACTGCTATCTGAAAATGATTGTGTGCCTGATGTGTATGCTACTTCTGCTTCTGACTATCTATAAGCTTGATAAAGGCACACGGCAATATTATTTATCATCCCTAAATATCTATATTTAGGGATGATTTTTTATTTAATTCAGTTTAACAATTATTTACTGTGTTATCAAGTACACAATAAATCAATGAAATATCGCTTCTATACTAAAGTGTTTTTAGTACTTACGGCAAGTAATCTTCAGGCATGTGAAGATTATTGCTCGGTGCTACTATGTTTTCCTACAAAGCAATAATGGACAATTTTGTTTCCTGAAACGCTCTTGCCGTAGCGGTACTACCCGCTTAAGCTATTTTGGCTTTTTAATCAATTATAAGGGCTATACAAATGAGTAAACTGGCAATTGTGTTTTTTTCCGGTTACGGCCATACCCGTAAAATTGCTGAAGCTGCGGCAATAGATACCGATGCGGTGCTGGTAGAAATTGATGCTAATGGCGATCTGGATGATGATCAGTGGCAGCAACTTCATGCTGCCAAAGGGATTATTTTTGCTGCACCCACTTATATGGGCAATGTGCCATGGCAGTTCAAAAAATTTGCTGATGCCACTTCGGCATTGTGGGCGGATCGCGCCTGGCAGGATAAGGTATTTGGTGGGTTTACCAATAGTGCCAGCTTTAATGGTGATAAACAGGTAACGCTAATTTGGATGCAGACTCTGGCGGCACAGCATGGTGGTATCTGGGTGAGTTTGGGGCTGTTGCCGGCAAATACTAAGAAAGCAGATCGCAATGATGTCAATACACTTGGCGGTTCTGTTGGCGCTCTGGTACAGACACCAGCTGATGCCAGTGTAGATGAAATTCCGCGCGGCGATATTGAAACTGTCAAAATTTATGTAGCGCGGATAAGTGAAGTTGTTAACAAGTTAGGTTGAGAGGATATTCAGTTCAATCTCGGATATCAGCCTAGTATGAATTACTTTATCATAAAAAAACAAAGCGATTGCATACTAGGCTATTTGAATAAGTTATATACCTTTCAATGAGTATCCGGCTGCCGTCTGGTTTTCCACCATGAAGCAAGTATGGCAATCAGTAAGGCACTGAAAACCACTGCCAGTGAAGCGAAAGAAGGAATATGCCACCACTTGGCTACCAGCATTTTGCCACCGATAAAGGTTAATACTACTGCCAGCCCGTATTTAAGGTAGATAAATTTTTCTACTACATTAGCCAGCAAAAAATACATTGCGCGTAAACCCAGTACCGCAAGAATATTGGAAGTAAAAACAATAAACGGATCGGTGGTTACCGCAAATACAGCCGGAATGCTGTCTACAGCAAACACCACATCGCTTAATTCAATTACCACTAAAGTAAGCAGCAAGGGAGTAGCCATGCGCTGGCCATTTTCAATGGTAAAGAATTTCTCCCGGTTCAACTGCTCACTAACGCGCATATGCTGGTGCAGCCAGTGCACCAGTGGATTATCAGCCAGGCCTTTATTTTCAGCCTTTTCCGGCAGCATTAATTTAATACCGCTATAAAGCAGAAATACGCTAAACAGATACAGTACCCATTCAAAACGGCTTACCAGCACTGCACCCAAAGCCACCATAATGGCACGCAGAACAATCGCTCCCAGTACGCCAAAAAGTAAAACCCGATGCTGATATTCAGCCGGCACCTTGAAATAACTGAATATCAGTACAAATACGAAGATATTATCAACTGATAGTGATTTCTCCAGCACATAGCCAGTGAGAAAGTCCATCACGGAATCCGCAGCCACTTCTGAGCCAATCGCAGGATTATGCGCCAGTTCAAAATATAGCCAGCCTGCAAATCCCAGAGAAACAGCAATCCATACTGTTGTCCATAGCAAGGCTTCTTTGGTACTGACGCGATGTACACCCGTTTTTTTCAGCGTGAGCATATCTATTGCAATCATAACAATCACAATGGCAATAAATACGCCATAAAATAATGGTGAGCCCACTGAATGTAGTTGTGGTTGCATGTATTCTTCCTGCTAAAGTTTTTCATCATACAAAATCCGGCGATAATAACAACCACTAGATTCAATTATTCTGAAAATGGCAATATTCTGACCAATAATCGAACAATAACATAGATAATCTCCTTGCTGGTATCAGTTGTGCAGATACAAAAAATCTGGTTATGCTATGAATACTGGTGATGTATCCCCGATTTCCTTACGGAACGGCCAGAGTAAACAAAATACGTATTCTATAGGAATATTCAATAAAGATGTCTGGGCCATGATGTCGATTTGTGTATTCAGTGAAAACGGAGAAATAAAAAAGGAGCAAACAGGATGAAAATAAAGTCTGTACGCCAGCACTGGCATAAGTTTACCAGTACTAGCCAGCGCTACCAGTTTATTGATGTTATTCTGCGCAGCTATGGGCAGATTATGTTGCAGAATAACGCTCTTTCCGGGCTGATTTTTCTGGTGGGGGTACTGGTAGGCGGCTACTCTGTCAACAAACCGCAGGCTGGTCTGGCCTGTTTACTGGCTGCTGTTTGTGCCAATGTAACGGCTTATCTGTATCAGCTAAATCGTAAAGCATGGCAACAGGGAATTTATGGTTTTAATGCCTGCCTGATTGGCATTGCTTTAACAACTTTCTGCGAAAATTCACTATATTTATGGTGCAGTATTGTGCTGGCCGCCATATTATCGGTATTCATCACACAGGCTTTCAGTACAATATTACAGCAATGGTATTTACCCTGCCTGACCATGCCGTTTGTTCTCACTACCTGGTTATTTCTGTTAGCTACACCATCATTATCTGCACTCGCACTGCGCCAGTCTACTCCATCGCTGACACAGGTTTCCAGTTTTAATCTGCTGCACCTTGTACCCGACAGTATTCTCGGCATAGCTGAGGTATTTTTATTTAACAGTACGCTGGCCGGAATCATTTTTTTTGTCGGACTGTTGGTCAACTCACTCAGAACAACTGTTTATGCATTGCTTGGTTCTGTACTGGCAATCGGTATTGCATTGTTGTACGGCGGTCAGTTAGATACCATATCTCTGGGACTATACTCGTTCAACGCGATTCTGACCGCGATTACTCTGGCTACTTTCAACGCTAACCAGAATGTTAAAACTAATTTTTATATTGTGTTGGGAATTATACTGACTGTATTTACTCAGGCTGCTCTAACTACCCTGCTCAAACCATTTTCTATTCCGGTGCTGACTATGCCATTTATACTGGTAAGCTGGTTATGGCTATTGATAAATCAGACTCTGAACCAGCGCTAGATGCTACTGATATCATGTGTTCATCGGTCAGAAAATATTTTTGCTGATTAAAAGATAAGCAAACAGACTTCATAATCACAAATTACAAAACCATATTACATAATAAAAAGACTGCCATTCGGGGGCAGTCTTTTTTAGTGCAACATGTTGCAACCAATGATTAACGTTTGAACATATTACCGTATTTCTGATTGAATTTATCCACACGACCGGTAGAGTCAACAATCTTCTGTTTACCGGTATAGAACGGATGACATGCAGAACATACTTCAATATTGAAAGTATCTTTTTCCATTGCGGATTTAGTTACAAAAGTGTTACCGCAAGAGCAGGTCACTGTTATGTCGTGGTAGTTTGGTTGAATGCTGTTATTCATAGTATCGTCCTTGGTTGGCGGGCACAGGGGTTGTGCCTGTACCTCTTGAAACGGATGTTTAGAATTAGATAATTATACTCGCGTGAGTAATATTTTCAAGTGAATCAGCACATAGCAGCTTCAACATCAAATGATGCTGCAACGTACAAAATAGCAGAAGCTGCCCGGCTTCATCACATCTTATTTTTCAAGTATAACACTGCTGTCAAATCATCCATGCCTTACTAGCGCAGCCGATCTGAAAACGTCATTTATATAGAAATATTCAGGCGCGGCGCCAAGTGGTGCCACTGGCACCATCTTCCAGCACAATACCAGCCGCTGTAAGCTCATCACGAATCCGATCTGATTCTGCCCAGTTCCTTTCTGCACGTGCCTGTTGCCGTGCTGTGATCAGTGCTTCAATAGCAGCGGTATCCAATCCCTGCTGACCTACTTCACCCTGCAAGAAAACAGCAGGATCACGCTGCAACAGCCCCAGCAAACCAGCTAGCCCTTTTAGGCAGCCGGCCAGTTCTGCATCATGAGTTTTATTGACTTCATTGGCTAGTTCAAACAAAACGGCAACTGCTTCTACAGTAGCAAAATCATCATTCATGGCTGCATAAAAGCGACGCGTATAGTCATTTAATTCTGCATGCACCGCTACATCTGCTGCCGGCGTATTTTTCAGGGCAGTATACAAACGGGTTAAAGCCCCTTTAGCATCATCAAGATGAGCATCAGAATAGTTTAACGGGCTACGGTAATGGGCACGCAAAATGAAAAAACGCACGACTTCAGCATCGTATTTTTGCAACACTTCGCGGATAGTGAAGAAATTTCCAAGAGATTTGGACATTTTTTCATTATCCACACGAATAAAGCCATTATGTAACCAATACTTAACATGGCTGGCAAAATGATTCTGTTTCTCACAGCAGCCCAGACTTTCAGCGCCACAACTCTGTGCAATTTCGTTTTCGTGATGCGGAAACTGCAAATCGGCACCACCACCATGTATATCGAAGTATTTGCCCAGCAAGGCTTTGCTCATGGCAGAGCATTCAATATGCCATCCCGGACGACCGCGTCCCCACGGACTATCCCAGGCAGGTTCATGCGGCTTGGCGGCTTTCCACAATACAAAATCCAGCGGATCACGCTTATGCCCGTCAACATCAACCCGCTCACCGGCTCGTAAGTCATCCAGACTTTTCCCACTCAACCTGCCATATGATGGATATTCACGCACTGCATAAAAAACATCACCATTATCAGCCACATATGCTTTGCCATTTGTAATAATATCTTCAATCATGACAATCATTTGTGCAATATACTGTGTGGCACGTGGTTCATGATCTGGCGGAAGTACGCCCAAAGCTGCTGCATCTTCATGCATAGCCTGAATATAGAAGTCTGTAAGCTCAGTAATACTGATTCCACGCTCATTGGCACGGGCAATAATTTTATCGTCGATATCCGTGATATTACGTACATAATCAAGCTGATAACCCAGTTCACGCAACCAGCGTGCCACTATATCAAATACTATCATCACCCGTGCATGGCCAAGGTGACAATAATCATAAACTGTCATGCCACACACATACATGCGCACCTGTTGTGGATTAATCGGTGTAAATTCCTGTTTGGTTCTGGTTAAGGTGTTATACAAGCTAAGCATGTCTGTTTCCAAATTGGCTGAGTGGTAGCACGGTACCCGGGTAATTTGTTTGTATGAGGTTAAACTAGCCGTTTTCAAGAGCCTGCTAGTTTAAAAGCACGAATATAGTAGGCTAAATTGTAATATAGCGCAGTAAAGTTGTCGTCTAAAGCAGTTTTAAACAAAAACATATACCTTATGCATACAGATAGCACTGCTTATTCTGTTTAAATGCATGTCACGTCAAACTGAGTATCTCACTTGCTTTTCTGCCAAAGATGACATAAAACATCAATCGTGAGAACCAAAAACAAGCTTTAAAAGAGAAGGAGCAAGTATGACTATTATGAAACCACTGGCTGCACTGGCCGCTGCAACAACTCTGGCTTTAACCGGCTGTGTTACCGATCCGACTACTGGTCAATCGCATGCCAGTAAAACTGCCGTATATGGTTTAAGTGGTGCAGCCGTGTGCGGTATTGTAGGTGCAATTACCCATAACAGCCGCGGTGCACGTAATGCAGCACTGGGCTGCGGTGCTATTGGCGCCGGTATTGGTGCCTATATGGATTATCAAGAAAAACTGTTACGTCAGAAACTGGCCAATACCAATGTAGAAGTTCAGCGCGAAGGCGATCAGATTAAACTGACTATGCCTGAAAACATTACTTTTGCTACCAATAGCTCAGAATTAAGCGGCAGCGCTACTTCTTCTCTGTCTTCAGTAGCTGAAGTGCTGGCCAAATATGTGGATACCACCATTACAGTCGCTGGCTATACTGATAGCACTGGCAATGATAGCATTAATATTCCACTGTCACAGCGTCGCGCCCAATCAGTATCCACCTTCCTCACCTCCCGTGGCGTAGCCTATAACCGTATCAGTGCTATGGGCTATGGTTCGGCAAGCCCGATTGCCAGCAATGCCACTGTTGAAGGTCGTGCGAAAAACCGTCGTGTGGAAATTCGGGTAAATCCGATACCGCAGGCTCAGACCACAACCACGCAGCAAACTACAACTTACGCGCAGTAATTGCTGAATCTGGCCTGATTGACTATATGACAATTTAATCAGTCAGGCCTGTAAAACAATAAATAAAATTCTTCATAACGTATATATATTTACGTTAACAATTATGTTAATATTTAATTACTTTTGTTAACGATGAGTTGAATATATATGTCAAACCAAGTAAATACTAATATTAATACTTCCTCTGGCAATTATGCTCCGGTGATGTCTATAGGAGACTGGATAGTCACGCTTCTTATTTTCTGCATCCCCCTTGTCAATCTAATTATGATGCTAGTATGGGCTTTTGGTGGCAATAGCAATCCTAATCGCGCCAACTTCTGCAAAGCCTATTTAATACTAGGGGTAATTGGAATAATATTATGCTTTGCACTCATGGCAGTATTTGGAAGTATTCTGGCCAGCTCTATACCTACTAATTAATTCATATTCTTGATAACAAATCAGAAATTCTGATTTGTTATATATGATTTAGCGTACCTAATATTAATAACTGAATCAGTTTTAAGACATCAAAAATACAAGGTATATAAAAAAGCACTTTTAACTGAAGTGCTTTTTTATTTTAAATCTTCTGAATCATTAGTCACGCAATAACATTAATTTAATTAATGATTTAGTATAGCACTCAGCAATATTTACATTTAATACCAAATTATTTTTAAATGGCTATTACCTTGAATGTTGATAAAGTTACCAATAAGGACTGATTAGGCAGAGACTTCTCCTCATAAACTGGCCGAGAACTGGTCGAGTTTCAAAATTTGCAGATGTCTTACTACGGATGCAGTATAAAAATCTGAGTCCCCCAATGCAATCAAATGGCCACATATCAATATTCCAAACCACTCCTGTTTCAGCCATCGCAGAAATCGGCATCATTAATTACCAAAGCATCTTCAATTAAACCGTCCGTTTTTGTTATTTATAATATAAATACCTGCATTTATATTATAATTTCATGAAACTTCAAAAATATAATCAAGGTTAATAATATGGCTACAAATTCATACAAATACGATAGAGAGTCTTCAGCACAAATAGCTCCGGTTATGTCAACAGTCGACTGGCTAATCAGCCTGGTTATCCTGTCTATTCCTATAATCAATCTAATTATGATGCTAATATGGGCGTTTGGTGAAAATGATAATCCTAACCGCTCCAATTTTTGTAAAGCTTCTCTGGTAATCATCACTGTTTGCATGGGACTAGGTGTGTTGTGTGTCATTGCCTATGACTAGCAAACCATAATGATATCCAAATCTGTATGCTGGTGTGAGTCAATAATCTGCAAAGCACTAATCAGGCTTATCTACAAAAAAAAGCACTTCAAAATGAAGTGCTTTTTACTATCAGCTAATTTATACATCCAGTGAGCGATGTAACTTAGCCCGCTGTTCAATGCGTTTATTGACAAACCATTGTTGTGCCAGAGTCAGAATATTATTCGTCAACCAATACAGCACCAGACCGGCAGGGAAGAAGAAGAACATCACTGAAAACGCTACCGGCATAATTTTCATCATTTTTGCCTGAACGGGGTCTGTTGGTGGCGGATTCATGAATGTTTGCAGATACATGGTTAGCGCCATCAGTACAGGCAGGATGAAATAAGGGTCTTGACGTCCCAGATCGGTAATCCAGCCAATCCATGGTGCACCGCGCAATTCTACTGAGGCAAACAGTGCCCAATATAAACCGATAAATACCGGAATCTGCAACAACATTGGTAAACAACCGCCAACCGGATTAATTTTTTCCTTTTTGTACAACGACATCATTTCCTGCTGCATGCGCATGCGATCGTCACCGTACTGGTCTTTCAGTGCCTGAAGGCGTGGCGCCACGGCACGCATTTTAGCCATGGATTTATACGATGCATGGGTAAGTGGAAATAGAATCGCTTTTACAGTGAGCGTCAGCAGAATAATTGCCCAGCCCCAGTTATGTACCAAACCATACCACCAGTTCAGCAACCAGAATAAAGGCGAAGAGAACAACGATACTTTGCCGTAGTCTTTAATCATCTGCAGATGATCAGCAACTTTGGTAATCATTGAATAAATCTGCGGACCGGCATACAGAGAGATACCAAAGCTGCCGGTAGAATCAGCACCAATATCTTTTAAAGGCACACGCACACCAGCCGAATACAGACCATCACTGCGTTTCCGGATATCAATCTGACAGTCACTGCTGCCACAAACACTGCTGCCATCTTTCGGTTGCAGAATCCATGTAGCCATGAAGTAATGCTGGGTCATGCCAATCCAGCCAGTGTTAGTTTTACGCTGATAATCTGCCTGATCTCGGCCGGAAGCATAATCACTGTCCAGATCTTTAAAGGCTACTTTTTCAAATTTGCCATTTGGCGTATACAACACAGGACCAGTATAGGTATGGTCAAAATAACCGCTGCCTTCCGGTTCCTTATCATCACGCAATACACGATATGCCACATCCATTTGCAGAGGCTGGGCATTGTGATTGGTAATCTCATAACGCAGCCCAATCAAGTAGCTGCCTTTAGTGAAAGTGTAGATTTTGCTAACCTGCACACCATTTTGTTCGGCAGCAGTTAAGCGCACATCCAGCTTTTCACCGTTAAGCGTGTACTGTTTTTGTGCAGCAGTAAACGTCAGGTTTTTAAACTGATAGTCACCCTGACGGTTTAATAACACCGACTGAGCAACATATTGATGGCCATTAGCTCCATTATCCAGCAACACAAAAGGCTTACTGGCATCGCTGGTGGCTTTATATTTATTGAGTGTAAGCTGGCGTAAATCTCCGCTTTTTTCATCAATAATCGCCTTAACGGTATCCGTGGTAACCGTTACCGGCTCAATTTTACTCAATGTACCTTCAGCAACCGCCCCCGAAGAAGTGGCATTGCTAGTGGATGATGTTTGTTGTGTTGCAGGCTGATTTTCAGGTTGAGGGTATAATTTTTCCCAACCCAGCAAAATCGCCATAGTCAGCACAAAAAATATCAGTAATCTTTTGAAATCCATAGTGTATTCCGTGTGTGTTCGCTAAGGAAGTGGGTCATGACCGCAACCACCCCATGGATGACAGCGGCAAATGCGCTTAATCGCCAGCCAGCTACCCCTGAATACCCCGTATTTTTGCAGCGCCAGTACTGCATATTGCGAACAGGTCGGGCTATAACGGCAACGTGGTGGCAGCAGCGGGCTGATGGCATACTGGTAAAACCGAATCAGACCTAGCAACAAATATCTCATTGCGATGTTGCTTTACACCCATCAGCTGCCACAAGCAACTGCTGTAAAGTTCTGACTACGCCAGCATACTCCTGATGCCTGAAGGGCTGGCGTATACGAATGATTATATCTACCGGTGGCAATTCATGCCGGTGCAGGCGGAACCATTCCCGTAACACCCGTTTCATGTAATTGCGCCGGTTGGCACGTCTGGCCACTTTTTTGGCAACTATCAGTCCCAGACGTGGAAAACCCAAGGCATTGCGTGCCTGAAATACCTGAATCCAGGCACGGCTTTTTTGGCAACGTAACGCAAAAACGGATGAAAAATCATCCGTTTTTAATAGGCGATATTTTTTGCCAAAATGATAATCCATTCTTGTTCTTACACAGCCAAACGTTTACGACCCTTGGCACGACGAGCAGCCAATACAGCGCGTCCGCCACGGGTTTTGCTACGAACCAGAAAGCCATGAGTGCGTTTGCGACGGGTAACGGATGGTTGATAAGTACGTTTCATAATTTATTCCCGAATTAACTTTAAATAAAACGTGGCATTACACAACAAGAACAGCACTTTGTCAATCAATATAATCTATAGCAAAGCTTCATGGCAACTGCTTTAACATAAAGTACAAATCATGGTCATGAATCCGTTTATTGCGTATAATTAGCATAATAGGTACTTTTTGTTTTCAGCCTTTAGCCAGTCCCGATTGACAGATAATTTTAAGCTTCACGCATGACCCTGACAGAATTTTGGCCACAGTGCCTATTGCAATTAAAACAGAGCCTACCCTCCCAGCAATACCAGATGTGGATTGCACCGTTAACCGTAGGTGAGGAAAATGGCAATTGGGTAATTTTTGCGCGTAATACATTTACATTTAACCATATCCGCGAACGCTTCTGGCCAGCTGTCGAAAGCGCCAGACAGGCTATATTGCCAGATGGCAGTACACCATTAATTTTAAAAATCGGTCAAGGCCAATCCTTGCCGGCGGCCACACAAGCAGTGCTGCCAATCACTGCTGCTGTGGCCACCACCACGGCACCGGCTGCTGCTGAAACTGCAAATCAGCCTGAAACCAAACCAGAAACCGATGCAGCACTTCCAGAGGCGGCACCCAAAACACGGGCAACACCCAAACGAACTGAGTCTGCTCAAGACATCATCGCCAAACGGCTGCGGCACAGTCAGTCTAAAAGCGACACTAACCCTGCTGACAATGGCGAAAGCAGCAGTATTAAACCGGCTAAAGCAGAAAAAAGCGAAGCGAGTGTGCCAGCTGCCGCGTCAGACTCAGCACATGAAAAAAGTAAAAAATCCCGCTATACCGAAACCAACCTGAATCCCGAGCACACTTTTGCCGCTCTGGTACAAGGTAAAGGTAACCGTCTGGCTCATGCTGCCGCCCTGTCTATTGCAGAAAATCCCGGCAACAGCATGTACAACCCGTTTTTCGTCTACGGCAGCACAGGTCTGGGTAAAACCCATCTGGTACAGGCCATTGGCAATCAACTCTTTGCAGCCGATGCTAAAGTAAAAATACGTTATATTCATGCCGATGAATTTATCCGTGGCATTATGAACGCATTCCATGCCAAATCTTTTGATGCCATGCGCCAGCAGTATCAGCAGGTAGATTTACTGATAATGGACGATGTGCAGTTTATTGCCGGCAAAGACCGCACCATGGAAGAGTTCTTTTACGTCTATAATCATTTAATTGACGAAAAAAAACAGGTTATCCTTACCTGTGATACCCTGCCTACCCATATTGATGGGATGGATGACCGCCTGAAATCACGTTTTTCCTGGGGGCTGAGTCTGGAACTGGAACCGCCAGAGTTGGAAATGCGTGTAGCTATCCTACAGAAAAAAGCTGAGCTGGCGCAGGTAAAACTGGAAGATGAAGCCGCATTTTTTATTGCCAAGCATATCCGTAGCAATGTGCGCGAGCTGGAAGGTGCATTCAAGCGAGTAGTCGCACAGAGCCGTTTTGCCAGCCGCCCGATTGATGTGGGCCTGGCTACAGAAGCATTACAGGATATTCTGGCAGTAAATCACAAGCCCATGACGCTGGAACACATCCAGAACACAGTAGCCAAGTTTTATGGCATTACCATCAGTGACATGGTGGGCAAAAAACGCACCCGTAATCTGGCTCGTCCGCGCCAGATGGCCATGACATTAGCTAAAGAACTTACTCCACTTAGTTTACCCGCTATTGGTAGCGGATTTGGTGGCCGCGACCATACAACGGTCATGCATGCGGTAAAGAGCATCTCCAAACTCCGTAAAGATGATGCCGAAACAACCAAAGCGTATGAAACCTTAATGATGATTTTGCGAGATTAAACCAAGGAACAGAATATGCTGATTTTACAAGCAGAACGCGACAGTTTGCTCAAACCGCTGCAAGCCGTTACCGGCATTGTTGAGCGTCGCCACACCTTACCGATACTGTCTAATGTATTACTGGAAAACCATCAGGGGCAAATCAAAATACTGGCCACCGATCTGGAAATTCAGATTGATACCGTAGGGCCGAAAAGTGAAGCAGAAGATTTTCGCATCACTACCAATGCCAAAAAACTGCAAGACATCCTGCGTGCCCTGCCCGCCGGTGCCATGGTATCACTAGACTGGAATAATAACCGTCTGGTTCTGAAAGCCGGTAAAAGCCGGTTTAATCTGCAAACCCTGCCGGCCGAAGACTTTCCGCTGATGAGTGTTGGCGAAAATGTCGATGCTACCTTTACCCTGCCACAGGAAATGTTCCGCGAAATGCTGTCACAGGTACAGTACAGCATGGCTATTCAGGATATCCGTTACTATCTGAACGGTCTGCTGATGCAAACCGAAGGCAATCAGCTACGCCTGGTGGCCACAGACGGACATCGTCTGGCCTATGCAGCCTGCAATATCGAAGCAGATTTACCCAAAGCTGAAGTGATTCTGCCACGCAAAACCGTACTGGAATTATTCAAGCTGCTTACATTCCCCGAACAGCCAATTACCATTGAGCTGCTGACTAATCAGGTACGTTTCCGCTGTAACGACACCATTATCGTTTCCAAAGTAGTAGATGGTAAATTTCCAGACTACAACAGAGTCATTCCACTGGATAATGACAAAATCTTTTTGGCCAACCGCACCGAGCTGCTGGGAGCACTGGAACGGGCAGCTATTCTGGCCAATGAAAAATTCCGCGGCGCACGTCTGCAAATCCAGCCGGGGCTGCTGAGCGTGACCTGTAATAATAATGAACAGGAAGAAGCACGCGAAGAACTGGAAATAACCTATCAGGGTGATACACTGGAAGTAGGTTTTAACATCAACTATCTGATGGATGTGTTGCGCAATGTGCATGCAGAAGACCTGCAACTGGCATTTGGCGATGCAAACCGTTCTACCCTGTTTACCATCCCCAATAACCCTAATTTCAAATACATTGTCATGCCAATGCGCATTTAAGCATTATTCATACAATAACTTAGCTATTGCCGTAAATCAGCCTGCTGTTTTCATAACAGCACAGTCTGGTTTGCGGCAGTTTACTATTTACATTCAATATAATTATCTCTTAAGAAAAATTAGACAAAACATCATGTTAAATATATCAACCGGCTGAAAAAAAACTGATTTTCTGTTATAATATTTTTTTGGTCAATTGCCCTGAAACAGGCCTGTTATTACTGGCAAACCGGAAGTATGCCTATCATCATATCCCGGCTTCAGGTACTTCATTTAACAGCATGACCACTGCCCCAGATTTAGTAAAGAATTCTTATGACAGATCACAGCTCTGAAGATTACGGTGCCGACAGCATCAAAGTACTAAAAGGCTTAGATGCCGTGCGCAAGCGCCCCGGCATGTATATTGGCGACACCCAAGACGGTACCGGCCTGCATCATATGGTATTTGAAGTTCTGGATAATTCCATTGATGAGGCACTGGGTGGTTATTGTGATCACATCACCGTAGCCGTGAATGCCGACAACTCCATCACCATTGAAGACAATGGCCGCGGTATCCCAACCGACATGCATCCGGAAGAACATCGCTCTGCCGCCGAAGTAATTATGACTATTCTGCATGCCGGCGGTAAGTTTGATAACAACAGTTATAAAATCTCCGGCGGTTTACATGGTGTGGGCGTATCTGTAGTCAATGCCTTGTCCGATTGGCTGCGCCTGACAATTTACCGCAACAACAAAGAACATTTTGTTGAATTCCGCCGTGGTGATGTCGTAGCACCGCTAACAGTAGTAGGCGACACCGACAAACAGGGCACACGGGTACAATTTTTAGCCAGCACCGAAACTTTCGGCGACATCGACTACCATTTCGATATTCTGGCCAAACGTATCCGTGAACTGTCATTCCTGAATAATGGCGTTAGCATTGAGCTTTTCGACAAGCGCGATGGTAAGCATGAAAACTTTGCTTTCAGTGGCGGTATTGCCGGCTTCGTACAATACATGAGCCGCAATAAAACAGCTTTGCATGAGAAGATTTTCTATGCCTCTGGTGAAAAAGATGGCATGAGCGTTGAATGTGCCATGCAATGGAACGACAGCTATCAAGAAAATGTGCAGTGTTTCACTAACAATATTCCCCAGCGTGATGGCGGCTCCCATCTCACAGCCTTGCGTCAGGTAATGACCCGTACCATCAACAACTATATTGAAGCTAACGAAGTAGCCAAAAAAGCCAAAGTAGATACCACTGGCGATGATATGCGTGAAGGACTAACCTGCGTATTATCCGTTAAACTGCCCGATCCCAAATTCTCATCCCAAACCAAAGACAAATTGGTTTCCGGTGAAATCGGTCCAGTGGTTAACGAAGTATTAAGCAAAGCCTTGTCAGAATTTCTGGAAGAAAATCCAACAGAAGCCAAAATCATCACAGGCAAAATCGTTGATGCAGCACGGGCACGTGAAGCAGCACGCAAAGCACGCGAAATTACCCGGCGCAAAGGTGTAATGGATGGCTTGGGACTGCCGGGCAAACTGGCAGATTGTCAGGAAAAAGATCCGGCTTTATCAGAATTATATCTGGTCGAAGGTGATTCAGCCGGTGGTTCCGCCAAACAGGGGCGTGACCGTAAATTTCAGGCCATTCTACCGCTGAAAGGTAAAATCCTGAATGTGGAAAAAGCCCGCTTTGAAAAAATGCTGGCCAGTCAGGAAGTGGCTACCCTGATTACCGCACTTGGTGCAGGCATTGGCAAGGAAGAATTTAATCCTGAAAAACTGCGCTACCATCGTATCATCATCATGACCGATGCCGACGTAGACGGTGCGCACATTCGTACCTTACTGCTTACATTCTTTTACCGGCAAATGCCTGAGCTGGTAGAACGCGGTTATGTTTATATTGCCCAGCCACCGCTTTACAAAGCCAAACATGGCAAGCAAGAACGCTACTTGAAAGACGAGTTTGAAAAAGACCAGTTCCTGCTCAGTCTGGCGCTGGACAAAATACGGCTAATTATTGGTGACAACACCCTTGAGGGTAATGCCTTGGCCGAAATTGCCAAACAATATATTCTGACACAAAGCTTGATTATGCGTGAAAGTCGCATCATTGACAGCGCCGTACTCAATGCCCTGCTCTACTGGAATGAAAATCTGGATTTAAGTACTGTGGCCAGTGCCGAAAAAGCCGTGCAAACATTAACTAAACTTATTAATGACAGCAAACTCAAACTGGAACGCATCGGCGCAGATGATGAAGTGCAAATGATTAAAATTACCCGTCAGTTGCATGGTAATCGAATAGTTAGCTATCTGGAGCAAAAATTTGCCGAAAGCCGCGTTTACCAGATTATGCGCCAGACAGCCGCAACATTAAGCGGTATGATGGATGCACCGATTGAAGTTGTTAAAGGTGACAATACAAACAAAGTTACCGGCTTTGCTCAGGCACTAGACTTACTGATGACTACTGCCCAAAAAGGACTGAGTATTCAGCGCTATAAAGGTCTGGGGGAAATGAATCCAGAACAGTTATGGGAAACCACCATGGATCCCACAGTACGCCGGCTGCTGAAAGTAAGAATTGAAGATGCAATGGCTGCGGACGATGTCTTTGTTACTCTGATGGGTGATGAAGTTGAACCACGACGTGCATTTATCGAAAACAATGCCTTAAATGCGCAGGTAGATATCTAAATCACCTGATCACACCAGAAAGGATGGCACAGCCATCCTTTTTTATTGCTGGTACAAGCAATCAACTGCACAATTATTGCTACATTAAAAAGCGTCACCAATGCTTATATTAAAATATTAATACTGATGTTCATAAAGTGATTATGAAAAATTATCGACACTTATTAAGTAAAGTCGCTGTTAGCTAATCTCATCAAGCATGACAATAGTTAAAATCCACATCGCTTAGAAACATTGAATGCAATAAATGAGTTTAATCGTAACACATTAGGCATTGGAATTACGGTCAGAATGTCCTATAAACAGAATAACGTCATTATCAGGACTGGCTGGCTGAATATGCTGGCTACCAGTCAACAGACAGATAAATAATGAATCAAAACCTACCGGAATAACGGTCATCAACTGGAAAAATTATATGGATATCCACAAACCATATTCAATCCAATGGCATATCCAAACCGGTATATTGCATAATCGTCTCTATCCAACAAAACTACTGAATTGATATCTTTTTAATAATCTGGTACCGGCAAGAAAAATAAGCGAAGAATGACTAATGCTTTATAACACTGTCCGCCCATCATACATTAAATAATATTAATCCAATCAAATATAAGACATTGAAACAGATAGCGTAATTTTCTGCGGGCGTTTTAACTGAGGATGGAATACTGACCATTCAATTGCCGATTGCATGCAAGCATATTAAGCACGCCTGAATTAATCAGTTTTAATCAGGAAGCGGAAACGTTAATTCCCATTTCCTCTTCCTGATAGTTCGCAATTAAATTTCGCCACCTATGCCTTTAAACTTCTCCACTAGCTCAACAATTTTCTGGTATACCTTTTGTTTTTTGGGTAAATATTGCGGATTAAGCGGGCTCATTTTGGGCAAGATTTCGTTCAGCTCCGTGCCGTTGTCAGTAGCATATTCACGCCTTAATGAGGATGCAATATAACGTTTAGCAGCAGCTTCATTTAAATTTTCATCACCAATTAATGTCTTAACCTCAGCCTGTTGCTGCTGTTGGGCATACTGGTAAAAGGCATCAATCATACTGGCTTTATCAGCAATAGCATTTAAATCGGTATGTTGAATAAATTCAATAACCAATTCCTCTTTGGCACGATAGCCTAAACTGGAGCGGATTAAGCGCTGTGCATCTTCAACAATGACTTGTTTATTCTTATCTTGCTTGTTCTGCTCAAAAATTAATTCCAGAATATAATCCAAATTGATTTCTTGCGATTTTAATAAATCCACCTCAAAAACCACATCATCCCAATCAATGGTTAGCTGCTCCTGATTTTCAGCGGCTTTTTGTCTATACAGCCAGTCACGAATATCATGGTAAGTTGAGCGGTAATTCTGGATCGCTCTTTCTGTTGGTATCTTAATCTTTTGCAACCGTTCAAAAGCTTCATCTGAAACATAATACTGCGCTTTAAACTGTTCGACTGCTTGTTTATCTGTAGTATCCAGCTGTTGCAATGCCTTTAAAGCAATATATTCATCATAATTTTGTAATGCATTATCGGCACGTAAATACTGGCCAAATAATTTAATAAACGCTTTTTTATCTTTTTCAGTAATAATCTGATCCGGATGGGGAAAACATTGCTGTAGCTCAGCCACAATAGCTAAATATCCGCTATGGATTTCACCGGAAATCTCATCGGTGTAGCCCTGCATATGTTCCTCATAACTTTTTTCTAATACCACGTCCTGAGTATTTCTTTGGCCAAATAGTTTGATGGCGGCAATAGTAGCTGGTTCTAAATCACGAAATGCCACAATATTACCAAACGCTTTAGTGTCATCGTAGATGCGATTGGTGCGTGAAAAAGCTTGGATTAAGCCATGAAAACGTAAGTTTTTATCGACAAATAGCGTATTGAGAGTTGGCGCATCAAAGCCGGTTAGAAACATACCCACCACGATTAATAAATCAATTTCCTGCTTTTTAACGCGCAAAGATAAATCACGGTAATAATTCTGAAATTGCCCGCTGCTAACATCATAGTTGGATCTGAACATTTGATTATAATCATCAATCACAGAAGCTAAAAATTCTTTGGCACTTTGATTCAACGCATTGGTTTCAAAGCTTTCATCAGCAATACCGCCTGCAGGGTCTTGTTGCTCATTAGCAGCAAAGGAAAAGATAGTAGCAATTTTCAATGGTTTACTGGATGATTGTTGCAGCTTTTTTAACGACTCATAATACAGCTTTGCCGCGTCCACACTGCTCACGGCAAACATAGCATTGAATCCTGTACCGTTACCATTTAAGCGGTGTGTTTTCTGGTTAAATTTGTTCAGAATATATTGGCTGATTTGCTCAATTCGTTTCGGATGCAGTAATGCTTGCTTATTTTCAGCGGCACTAAGTTTCTCCAGATTTTGCTCACATTCAATCGCTTTAAAATGCGGGCGTACATCATTGTAGTCGACTTTAAATTTAAGTACTTTTTCATCGCGAATAGCGTCGGTAATTAAATAGCTATGCAACTCACGCCCGAATACCTTGGCTGTAGTTTGCTCGCCAAACGCATTAGCGTTCAGAATTGGCGTGCCGGTGAAACCAAATTGATAGTATTTTTTAAACTTTTTCTTAATATTTTTTTGTGCTTCGCCAAATTGTGAGCGATGTGCTTCATCAAAAATAAACACGACCTGTTTATTATAGATCGCTAAATCATCCTTAGCTTTTATCAGATTATTGAGTTTTTGAATGGTAGTGACAATAATCTTATTATCCTGTTTTTCAATATTGCGCTCCAGTCCGGCAGTACTATCGGAACCATTGACACTGTCTTTTGAGAATTTCTGATATTCTTTCATGGTTTGATAATCCAGATCCTTACGATCCACCACAAAAAACACTTTATCAATAAATTCCAGCTCGGTGGCCAGACGCGCTGCTTTAAAGCTGGTGAGAGTTTTTCCTGAGCCGGTGGTGTGCCAGATAAAGCCGCCACTATGTAAGCTACTCCAGTTTTTGGCCTGATAAGCACTGATAATCTGCCATAAAATCCGTTCGGTTGCCGCAATCTGGTAAGGGCGCATAATCAATAAAGTATCATTGATATCCAGAACGGAGTAAGTGATTAAAACACTTAACAGCACACGGCTGGCAAAAAAAGTGGCGGTAAAATCTTTTAAGTCTTTAATTGGTTCGTTTTCAACATTCGCCCAGTTTATGGTGAAATCAAAACTGGCCTTATCCCGTTTGGTGGTATTGGCAAAATACCGGGTATCGGTACCGTTTGAAATCACAAATAACTGTAGATATTTAAATAGGGAATTGTCCTGATTAAAACTCTCTTTACTGTAGCGATGAACTTGGCCAAACGCTTCACGAATGGCAAGGCCACGTTTTTTAAGCTCCACATGTACTAAAGGCAGGCCATTAACTAAGATGGTAATATCATAGCGATTAGCATAATTACCGGTTTGCTGAAACTGGCGAATCACCTGTAATTTATTGTTGCTGAGGTTTTTTTTATCGAGCAGATAAATATTCTGAATATGCCCATCATCAAACACAAAATCGTAGATATGATTATGGTGAATTTTACGGCTTTTATCGACCATCGATTCATTCGGTTTATCCAGATACTCTAATACAAATCGCTGCCATTCCTCATCGCTAAACTGCATATTATTGAGCGTTTGCAACTGCACCCGAATATTGGCCAACAATTTCTGCTGATTATTCAGCTCAGGCAGATATTCATATCCTTGACGGCATAAATCCTGAATCAATTCGTTTTCTAATTCATTTTCCGTTTGATACGCTGCCGCCGGCTCTTCAAGCTTGGTGTAGTTATCTAAAATAATATAGTGATCAGTTTCGGCAATCGGGGTTGTGTAATTGACCATCGTCTATTCCTCCTCCTTCTCGTAAAAATTGTAATTTTCGAGTAAATGATTCAGTAAAAAGGCAACTATCTTTTTTTCAGGTTCGGAAGGCTCGGGCACCATTTCATTGGATAAGGTTGAATGACTGGTAAAATTGATTATGCGGGTTAAATATACTTCTCTATCATCAGGTAACAAGTCTGACCAACGCTGATAGCCTAAAAAACAGGCGGTTTTTTCATACAGGTTACGTAATAGAGTAAAATGATATTTTTCAATTTTATTTTCCTTAATCGCTTGTTGCAGCAACTCTTTTAAATACAGATGATAGGAAAAACTGTGGTTTGAATCGCCTTTTTTGTCTTCTAGTGCAAAATAGCCATCTGCTAATCGCCTTAGAATATAACCGTTTGACAACTTCAATTCATTATAAAGTACATTATAAAACAGTGGATTATGGGTAGTGATGATAAATTTAATGTCAGATTCATTGGATTTGATTAATTGGGCAATATCTACTGCCAATTGAATCAAATGATTCTCATCTAATGAGCTAACCGGATCATCAATAAAAATATAGCGTAATTGGTCAAATTCATTAGTGGAACGCTCGCTTTTTTCCGCAATATTGCGCTCGGCAATCACCAAACTAATCAAGGTGAAAAAAATACTCCAAATTAAGTTATTTTCTTCCCCCTTGGAGATTTTAATATTAGCAATACGCTGATCATTACCCGCTGCGAGCGAAAAAGTAACAGCGGAAAAATCCTCATTGAAATGCGGCGTCAGGTTTTGCTGAGTATACGATTGGAAGTAACGAGCAATATTTTGCTCCTGCCCTTGCTCTTTCAGAATCCAGTCCGTAAATGAATTGGGTTGTATGCTTAGCTGATGCTCACCTTGCTGATATTGATCGTTATCCCAGACAAATAAATCCTCGGTAAATGCGTTATAGTAAAGAATCTTATGCCGTGTTAAGGCGCCACTGTTTTCTTTATCCGCTTTATCCTGCGATACAATAAACTCTTTAAACGCTTGCGATAAACGTGTTTTACCGGTGCCATTAAAAGCATAAATCAATTGGGCTTTGTTTCCCTTTTTCCCTTTTTGGGTGCTTTGGGCGTTTCTATCAAGCTGCTCAACAATATTTATCAGTGTATTATTCATATTCTGATTGTCTTGTGTTATTTATCTTCCAACTTAGGAAAGTTCAATAATAAATTACGATAGTACTCGTACTGTTTTTGGCGTAATTCAATCTCACGCGGTAAACCCTCGGTAATGGAATTTGTTAACGCATCAAATTTATCTAATATTTCGACAATTTGAGTTAACTTTGTCAATGAAAGAATAGGGATTTTGATGCTATTTAAATTCTTTTGATTTAATTTAGGTTGTGCAGCACCTGAAATATAAGGTGTTAAATCTATATTATTTAAAAAATACTCAATGAACTTACGTTCACCATAAGTCTTAAATCTCAATACGTGAGCGTGATTATTTACCCAAGTCTTGCCTGTAATACTAAATGCTATAGGAGTATTTCTTGCTAATAAATTTGCGCCATCTTCTGACACAAGCAATAAATCTTCTTCGAAAAGATAGTCTTCTACATAATCAACAATACCAGATGCTCCATAATACGGTATGCTACCTGACTTTCTTAAACCACTTGTTACAGGTTTCCTCATATAATCAAGATTTTCTGCTATTTCTCCTAAGGTCTTCCACTCAACTTCATCCTCTTTAAAGGTCAATAATTTATCACGATAATAATCGTATTGTTTTTTCCGTGCTGTAAGCTCTGCTGTAAGCTCTGCTGTAAGCTCTGTAAATATGTCTAAGATACGGGTAATTTCAGTCTGTATGTGTAGCGGAGGAATAGGGATTTGAATTTTTTTTAATTCACTCATTGGTAAACTAATAACTGGCGAACCAACAATTTTTTTACTATATTCATTTACTATATATTTTGAATTAAATAAATGAGATAAGTATTTTGAAACAACTATTTCTTGAACAGGTTTTATTACATAGACTCCTTCTTTGATATTCCAATTTTTAGGTTTTTCATCAATAACAGCTGTTTTTCCTACCGTCCCTGTCCCCGAAAATAAGATGTCGCCAGCCTCTAAATTCGAGCGGTTGTTTATAAGCTCTAAAGCTTGGTTATTAATTTTATCAGTCTTATCAAGGAATACTATCTTTCCATTCTGAATTTCTCGAACAGTTATATAGAAATTCATAGCATCGGATGTATTCAACTTAAAGTTATTTCGTGGATTTAGCCCCGTTTTCAAAGATTTTATTACTTCCCCTAATGGTTTCCACTCAACCGCTACCCCATCAAGTAATTTAGCGATACTATTGTGCATATTTAAATTGTTACTCATTTCTTGCGACTTTCCTGTTTCGCTTTGTTCGCTAATGCATTGATGGTTTCCAGATAAGATATTTCTACCCCACTAGAAATATTTCGTGAACTATGTTGTTGAACTGTTCGGATTTTCCGAACAGTTGCTTTTTTAAAGTAAGCATCAACACGAACTTTTTGATTATTAACATGATAAATTTGAATGTGATTATTGCTCATGCTTCAATCTCCGCCACAATTGCATCAATTTGGGCGCGTAAGCTATCAATTTTAGCTACAGTGTCTTTTAATTCAGCATTAAGCTGGGTGATATCAATAATTTCGCGGGTATCTTCGGCTTCCACATATGAGCTCACCGATAAATTATAGTCATTGTCGGCAATGGTTTGATTAGCAACCGATTTGGCAAAATATTCGACGTCTTGCTTGCTGGCAAATACTTGCACAATTTCTTCAATATGCTTATCAGTTAGGACATTATTATTGGTTTCTTTTTTAAACAGTTTGCTGGCATCCATAAATTGTGTGGTTCTGACGGTTTTGTTTTTCGCCAGCACCAGAATATTGACCGCAATCGATGTGCCATAAAATAAGTTTGGTGCCAGTGATATCACGGTTTCGACAAAATTATTATCGATTAAATATTTACGGATTTTCTGCTCAGCACCACCTCGATAAAAAATACCCGGAAAGGTAACAATCGCCGCCCGCCCTCGCTCAGACAAGTAACTTAATGAATGCAGAATAAAGGCAAAATCGGCTTTTGATTTTGGCGCAAGTATGCCAGCGGGGGCATATCGTTCATCATTGATTAAGGTTGGGTTATCACTGCCAATCCATTTAATTGAATAAGGGGGATTGGAAACAATGGCATCAAACGGCTTTTCATCACCAAACTTAGGATTAAGTAGTGTATCCCCCAAGACAATTTCAAATTTATCGTAGTTGATGTTGTGTAAAAACATATTCATACGGGCAAGATTATAGGTGGTATGGTTAATTTCCTGACCATAGAATCCGTCCTCAATGATATGCTTATCAAACTGTTTTTTTGCCTGTAATAATAAAGAGCCCGAGCCTGCCGCTGGGTCATAGATTTTATTGATCTTTGTTTGATTATGTAAGGCTAATTGTGAGATTAATTTGGACACATTCGGCGGAGTGAAAAATTCTCCCCCAGATTTACCCGCTTTAGAAGCATAATTAGAGATTAAATATTCATAAGCATCACCAAACACATCAATATGGCTATCTTCAAATTGCCCAAAATCCAGCTCGGCGATGCCATTAAGTACGGCGGCTAAGCGTTTGTTTTTATCTTCAACAGTATTACCTAAGCGGTTGCTGGTGGTGTCAAAATCGGCAAATAATCCTTTAATATCACTTTCAGAAGGATAGCCGATAGCTGAACTTTCAATTGCATTAAAAATATTGGCTAAGTCTGTATTTAAGTTTTCATTTGTATTGGCGTTAACGATTATATTGCAGAATAGTTGACTCGGATAGATAAAATAACCTTTGGATTTAATGGCATCCTGTTTGATTTCATCTGTGATGGCATCTTCGGGAATTGATTTATAATCAATTTCATCATCGCCAGCTTGCATATACTCAGCAAAGTTTTCACTAATAAAGCGATAAAATAAGGTGCCAAGTACATATTGTTTGAAATCCCAGCCATCGACAGCGCCTCTTACCTCGTCGGCAATTTTCCATATTTGGCGTTGTAATTGGTCTCGTTGCTGGATACTGATGGCCATGATTAAATTCCAATAAAAATCTGTGTGTTAAATATTAGGCTTATTGAGATATCTAAGCGGTAATTGTGTATTTTATCAGTATGGCTGCTTATTGGTTCATCAGTGTACAAAATAATATCCGCCACAAGGCAATAATTGCGTTATGAGTTCTTCGATCTCAAGGTTTTAGCCTGAATTCTGTGTATATTGCTTTTACAAGTGGCGATTTATTCTGGCCGCAGATTCTGTAACAGGTCGGCACATTGCATTTTGCCTGTGCCGATTGAGCATGATTTATTTTCTGGTGTTTGCTGTATTGCTCAGTCAATTAATTATTTAATGACAGCATTATTTAAAAAGGGAGTGCCATTGCAAGTATTTATTTTCTACCATAGCGCGATTTTAGCAGTAATGATTGGCATTTAACTTGGTATTTAACCGACTGAGGGAGAGAAAATCGAAGACGCGATGGCTGCGAATGATGTTTTTGTTACCCTGATGGGTAATGAAGCTGAACCACGGCGTGCATTTATCGAAAATAATGTCTTGAATGCGCGGGTTGATATTTAAATATCCTTATTACACTAAAAAGGATGGAACGCGATACCATCCTTTTTTATTACAATGATTATATCCAGTAGCCAGTCTAAACAGGTTAACTATCTGATACAGCAAAAATTACTGCATAATCAGCCTTTAACACAGATAATCTGACGTAACTGATGCCTGATTTCTACCAGTTCCTGCTGTGCCTGCATTACTGCATCAATATCCTTGTACGCCAGTGGAATTTCGTCAATGACTTCTGCATCTTTACGGCATTCTACATGGGCAGTGGCTTGCATCTGGTCGGCAACGGTGAATCTCCTTTTGGCTTCGGCACGGCTCATTACCCGCCCTGCCCCATGTGAGCAGGAATGAAAGCTTTCTGCATTGCCTAAACCGCGCACGATATAACTTTTTGCCCCCATTGAGCCCGGTATAATCCCCAGTTCGCCCTCGCGCGCAGAAACAGCACCCTTACGGGTAACAAATACATTCTTACCAAAGTGCTGTTCTTTCTGCACGTAGTTATGATGGCAGTTTATGGTTTGCAGATGTGTGGTAAACGGCACATCAATTACTTGGCGTAGTGCAGCAATGGTGTTGTGCATCATTATTTCACGGTTCAGGCGGGCAAATTCTTGTGCCCAATGCACAGCCTCCAGATAATCACGACAGTATTCGGTTCCTTCAGCAAAATACGCTAAATCGTTATTGGGCAGATAGGTATCAATAAAATACTTTTTCATTTCTTTTTGAGCGAGCTCACTGAAATATTGACCAATGGCATGACCAATGCCACGGGAACCACTATGCAGCATAATCCATACCTGATCGGTTTCATCCAGACAAACTTCAATAAAATGATTACCGCTGCCCAGTGTTCCCAGATGATGCAAGCTATTGGCTTTTAAAAAGCGCGGATATTTGCTGGTGAGTTTTTCAAACCCTGGCAATAGCTGCTGCCAGTACGCTTGTACAATCGGCGGCGGATTATGCCAGCTACCTTTATCATACTTTTTGTTACCCGGAGTAGAACCGTGCGGTACTGCCTTTTCAATCGCCAGCCGCAATGGCATCAGGTCTTCCGGCAAATCCTGCGCGGTAAGTGATAACTGTACCGCCATCATGCCACAGCCGATATCCACGCCAACCGCAGCAGGTATAACTGCACCAGTAGTAGGAATCACGCTACCTATGGTAGAGCCTCGCCCCAGATGCACATCGGGCATTACGGCAATATGCTTAAAAATAAAGGGCAGTTCTGCGGTTTGCAGCAATTGTGTTTTGGCGATATCTTCTACTGGTACACCTTTAGTCCACATTTTTACCGGACGGGTTTTATCTTCTTTTAATACTTCATATTTTTGCATTTTTGTCTTTCATTATTTTTCTGTTTAATCAATCAGCCTAGGTTAGGCTGCTATTTCGCCTGAATGTTAATCAAACCATGTAATAACTGATCCAGACCGCCCACAACTGAAATTTTGTCGATGCGTTCAGCAATGCGTTCCAGTGTTTCCATTTCTTTCAAGCGTAAAGCCACTGGGTTATTTTCCATTACTCTGGCGGTATTCAGCAGGGAGCGGGTGGCGGAAGTTTCTTCGCGGCGGCGGATTACATTGGCCTGTGCCGCTTTTTCAGCCTCCACTACCTGCGCCAGTATGGTTTTCATGTCGCCCGGCAGAATAATATCTTTCACACCTACGCTAACGGTTTCTATTCCGTAACCAGTCATATTTGCCTGCATATGCGCATTGATAACTTCATCAATCACATCCTTGTTTTCCAGCAATTCATCCAGCGTGCGGGTACCAATTGCTTCGCGTAAGGCAAATTGCAATTGCCGGTACAACAGTTCCACAGGCTGGGCAGCTTTGGCGAAAGCAGTTAACACATCGGTATAGCACCAGTTGGCTACTAGGTTGATACGCAGATTGACTTTGTCGCGGGTTAGTATTTCCTGCCCGGATATTTCTACTGTCTGCAAGCGTGTATCGACGATTTCAACACTGATTTCGCGGTTAAAGCGCCAGTAAGCGGTGATGCCGGCATCCAGTAGCTGTTGCACTTTGCCATTTACTTTTAATACACCAACATGATAAGCCGGCACCTGCGCAATCAGTATGCTGCTGTCTCCAATCACTTCTTTCTTACGTAATTTAGGCTGCAATAACTGCTGCACCATTTGTTCAGATAGCTGATAGCCATCAGCCAGTTCTATGATCTGCATGTGCTGCTTGCTGTTATTCTGCCAATATAATCGTTTTGTTCCCGGCGGCAGGATTTCCACCAGTAAATCATCCTCGAAGCGTAAACCGGCCTGATTGGCGCCTACCTGCATCTGTACACAGTATTGCTGCATCTGTTCTGGTGCATTCTGCTCAATCGTAGCAGCAAGTACGTCATCGATACGGTTATCCTGTAATTTGTATTTACCCAGTACAAGTTTATGTTTGAACTCACACAAACCAATTACGGATTTAGGCGGAATAATCTGTACAAACTGGTTATCCACAAACAGTGTACCAATCTGTTCATCTATAAAATAATGCAGTTTGATATTGTCGATACCGGTAATCAGTCTGGCGGTATTTTTGGCCTGTATCAGTTCCAGTGCTACATCATCCGGTAAACGGTAGCCCTGCTGCAAAGTCACTTTTTTAATCGATTGCGCTTTATAACTCTGCCAGTAAAGTGCTTTGGTGGCCGGCATAATGATCTCTACCAGCATGTCTTCTTCATAACGCAGGGCAATTTCATTATCCGCTACATGGACATAAAGACAGTATTTTTCTACTAGCTGCGGATAAAAATTAAGCAGTTTTTCGGCGATGGCCGGCTCGATTTCAGTATCGGCCAGATCCACCAGATAATAGGTTATGGCAGAAAAGGGATCCCAGAAAGTATGGCGGCCGGCGGTAACAATGGTACTAATTTCATCTCGTTTACCCACAACAGCCAGTTCACCCTTTTTTACATCAATTATTTTCAGCATATTAATTCTCCTGTCTATTGCAGCCAGCAAACAGGATGAACACAATCAAACGGATTAAGTAACGGAATAACAGGGGAAAGATTCATCACCATAACCTAATTATCGCCTGCTTATGGTTAATAAATATTTTGCCTGCTATCCGGTTTTTTTACCCAGACAAAACAGCCATGGCTGAGTTTGCCCGGTTAACCGGTTTTTCCTGTGTCTAAGCTTTTACTACTGTGCTTATTCCCATTTACTGACTGGTATTGCTTAATACGACAAGTATTACTAAGTGATTTTTGAAACAGGAATCGAACCTGTCACAGATTGGTTTGGTGCCAATTGCTCTATCCAGTGAGCTTTTCAAAAATACTCCGTGAAAGGGAGGTGTCTTTCATACTCAGGAATACATGTTGATAATGCAAATGAATTGGCCTTGCGGCGAATCCGGCAGCATTCGCTATGCACCTGACTGCCATATCAGACAGTATGTATTGCAGACATAGGCTTTATTGCAATTACTGTACCAACTGGTAAATTTCTTTAGGAAATTTTTATAAACTATTATTTTTATTAATTAAATAATTAAATTTTAAAATTATTTGCCAGCTATTTATTGCTTAAATCCAACATTATTTTATAAATTTATATATAATTTTATTTATATTTATAAACCAGTAGAACAATCTTATGAGCAGAAAAAATGTTGTATTCGGCTTTTTGGGCAATGTGCTTGACCAGCGCGGTAAAGGCAGAAAACGCTGGGGGCGCTGGCGGCCAACAGTTGATGTCTGTAATCATCCGGAATTGCCGGTATCTCGCTTTGAACTGCTTTATCACGTCAATGATAACGAGTTACTGGCTGAAATTATTCAGGATATTAAAACCATTGCCCCAGATACACGGGTTAATCCGGTTGCAGTACATATACATGACCCATGGGATTTTGAGGAGGTGTATACCTGTTTACTGGATTTAGCAAACAGCTATCAATTTGATTATGAAAATGAAAATTATTATTTAAATATCACTACCGGCACACACGTTATGCAGATTTGCTGGTTTTTGCTGGCAGAATCACGCTTTTATCCGGCCAGACTGCTGCAATTATCGCCGACCAAAGGGGTAGCACAGCCAGAAACGGCGTTAACTGAGCCGGCAGAGCATCAACAGCTATGCAGCCGCGGACAAATCAATATCATTGACCTGAATCTGAACCGCTACGACCAGATTCTGACCCGCTTTCAGCAATACGCCGGCCAAGCTACTGAATTACTCAAATCCGGCATTGCCACCAGAAACCCGCATTACAATCAGCTGATTACTGAAATAGAAAAGGTAGCCAGCCGCTCGCATGCGCCTATCCTGCTATGCGGCCCTACCGGCGCCGGCAAATCATTTCTTGCTCGGCAAATTTACCAGCTTAAGCTGAATCAGCATCAGATAAGCGGCCAGTTTGTGGAAATTAACTGCGCTACTCTTACCGGTGATAATGCCATGTCCACTTTATTTGGTCATATTAAGGGAGCTTATACCGGCGCCAGCATGGCCAGAAGCGGCCTGCTCAAACAAGCTGATAACGGCCTTTTGTTTCTGGATGAAATCGGCGAACTGGGATTAGATGAACAGGCTATCCTGCTCAAAGCCATTGAAGAAAAACATTTTTATCCGTTGGGCTCGGATAAACTGGTTTCCAGCCAGTTCCAGCTTATTGCCAGCACCAATAAAGACTTAAAACAGGCAATTGCCTGTGGCGCCTTCAGGGAAGATTTATACGCACGGATTAATTTATGGAGCTATCAACTGCCCGGACTGGCAGAACGCAAAGAAGATATTGAACCAAATATTGATTTTGAGCTGGCACGCTATGCCAAGGAATATGGCACTATGCCACGCTTTAATCAGCAATCCAGAACCCGCTATGTAAACTTTGCCACTTCGGCTACTGCACGATGGGCGGGCAATTTCCGTGAGCTCACCGCTTCTATTACCCGTATGGCTACGCTGGCCACGCAAGGTAATATTACTTTGACACAGGTTGAAGACGAAATTCAGCGCTTACAGCAACACTGGCAGCAGACAACACCCGCCGATGCACTGATTCCGGTTGAAATTGATGAATTCGACCGCTATCAGCTAGAAAAGGTGATTGAAGTATGCCGCAAAAGCCGAACTTTATCCGAGGCCGGCCGCTATCTGTTTGCGGTATCACGGGCACAGAAACAGCGTGCCAATGATGCCGACAGGCTGAAAAAATATCTGGCCAAGTTTGATTTAAGCTGGGAGCAGATAAAAGATAGTGCCTGTAGCAGCGATTAAAAATCAGTACAATTGATTTATCTATCAATGGTTACCTGATGATATAAGCTTCCGCTGCTTTCGGTAGCCAAAAGCATTAAAAAAAGCATTTGATGGAAGGTGAAAACCAGTTATGGATTACTCACTATCTATTGTCTGGTATGCAATTGAACGCATGATGACTGCTCATCATCTATAACCAAGCTCTATCTGTTACCGACACAGAAAAATCATCCTCCTAGGTAATATTTACCTGCCTGCAAGACCGCAGACAGGTAAATAATACTATTCAGAGGAGACGTGTATAAATGAATTACGGTATCTGCATTGAATACGCTGTTAACACACCATCCGTTGCAACAATTTTTTAAAGTCTTCACCCACTAAAGGATGTTTCATTCCATACGCCACTGTTGCTTCCAGATAACCAAGCTTATCACCACAATCATAACGTCTGCCGGCAAAAGCATAAGCAAGCATTTTTTGTTCGGTAAGCAAGCGGGAAATAGCATCGGTTAACTGGATTTCTCCGCCTGCTCCACGTGGTAAATTAGTTAAAAAATCAAAAATGCGGGCAGATAAAATATAACGCCCTACTACCCCCAGATGTGACGGTGCTTCATCCGGATGCGGTTTTTCCACAATACTTTTGACATAGTCAAAGCCATCTTCGTTGGTTATTTCCACAATACCGTAAGCACCGGTCTGTTGTGGGTCGACATTCTCCACCCCGATTACATTACAACCAGTACGATAATAAGCATCCATCATCTGGCTTAATGCTCCTTGTCCAGCATCAATCAGATCATCTGCCAGCACTACAGCAAAGTTATCTTTACCCACCGCTGCACGGCTGCACAGCACGGCATGCCCCAATCCCAGCGCAGCCGGCTGGCGAATATACAGACAGGTAACATTAGGCGGCAATATATCCTGCACAAAATCCAGCAGTTTATTCTGGTTGCGGTAGGCCAGCTCGGTTTCCAGCTCATACGCTTTATCAAAATGATCCTCTATGCTGCGTTTATTGCGGCCGGTAATAAATACCAGCTCAGTACAGCCGGCAGCCACGGCCTCTTCCACTGCATACTGAATCAGTGGTTTATCCACAATCGGCAGCATCTCTTTCGGACTGGCTTTGGTAGCCGGTAAAAACCGTGTTCCCATGCCTGCTACCGGAAACACACATTTACGGATTGGTTCTGCTTTCATCTGTTCTACTCTTTAATTCCCAACATAGCCATCAACGCAGCCTGATCCAGTATGGTAACACCAAGCGCCTCGGCTTTGGTCAGCTTGCTACCTGCCTCGGCACCTGCTACGACAAAATCGGTTTTTTTCGACACGCTGCCACTCACTTTGCCACCTGCCTCCTCTATATGCTGCTGCGCCACATCCCGTGACCAGTCTGGCAAGGTACCGGTTAACACAAAAGTTTTACCGGCAATGGCTTCATTGGCTGCTGGTGCTCTTTCTTCTTGCTCTCCAGTGAGTAATTGCTCACGTAAAGCAATGGTTTTTTGCAGTAATAAGCGGTTTTCCGGCTGGGCGCACCATTGTTGCCAGCTTTCCGGTAAAGCTTTATCTGTTAATAGCTGCGACCAGTTCATTCCGGCCAGTTGCCAGAGTTTCTGTGCCCGGGTTTCGGTTAAACCTGCACTGGGCAGGCGTGCCAGTATCCGCTCAGGAGCAAAATATTCACGCAGCGGTATCCGGCGGGTTTCTGTCTGTGGTTCTACGCCTGTATCAAGCAATTCCTGCAATTGACCAGTCTGATCTTCCTGACTGAAAAAATACGCTACCGAATGTGCCACAACAGTACCGATATCCGGCAAACAGGCCAGTAATGGCTCAGTAGCCTGAGTTAGCGTGGCCAAATCGCCAAATGCCTGTGCCAGCTGTTTGGCAGTGCGTTCACCAACATGAAAAATACCTAAAGCATAAATAAGATTGGCCAGTGGACGCCGGCGGCTGGCTGCGATGCCAGCCAGAATATTTTCTGCCCATCTGGAAGGTTGCTGTTTGGCGGCTTTACTGGTAGTGGATAATGCCAGCTCATCCGCTGCTGTTTCTGCGCTATCCGCTGCTTCCTGTTTAGCCTGCTGTTTCATAGCCAGTAAATCGGATAATTGCAAACGGTATACATCGGCGAAATGATGCACACGCTTCTGTGCCACTAATAGCTCAATCTGCCGCTCGCCCAGATTTTCAATATCCATCGCCCGGCGTGAGGCAAAGTGTATCAATGTCTGTACCCGCTGTGCCTGACACAGCATACCGCCACTACAGCGTGCCACTGCTTCACCTTCTTCGCGCACAATCTCATGCCCACAAACCGGACAATGTTGCGGCATACGGAATGGCGGATACTTTGGCACTGCCTCTTGCGGTGTAAACAAATCTGCACTCGGTTTTTCCACCATTGGCCGCTGCGCCAGCACTACAGATACTATTTCCGGTATCACATCACCGGCACGCCGCACAATTACTGTATCACCCTCGCGAACATCCTTTCGCTGCGCTTCACCTTCATTATGCAAAGTTGCATTGGTAACGGTTACGCCACCAACAAATACCGGCGTTAAACGCGCAACTGGTGTTATTGCTCCGGTACGTCCAACCTGTACATCAATTGCTTCTACTGTGGTGAGCATTTCCTCTGCCGGAAATTTGTGCGCAATGGCAAAGCGTGGTGCCCGCGCAACATAACCAAGCTGTTGTTGCTGTGCCAAATTATCGACCTTAATCACCACACCATCGATGCCAAAGGGCAAATCTGCACGTATCTGATAAATATGCTCATAAAATGCCAGCACCTTTCTGATATCAGCCTGATAACACAAGGTATCCTGTGGCGGTATGGTCAAACCCAAACGTGCCAGCAACGCCAGCTCCTCACTGTGACTATCCGGTACAGAATTCTCGTCCAGTCTGGCAATTCCGTAAGCATAGAAATGCAGACGCCGGCGTGCAGTAATTTTTGGATCAAGCTGGCGCAGACTGCCAGCCGCCGCATTGCGGGGATTAGCAAATGTTTTCTGATTTTCTGCCTGCTGATGTGCATTCAGCCGCTCGAAATCGGCTTTTAACATTAATACTTCACCGCGTACTTCCAGCACATCGGGCACATTATCCCCATGCAGGCGCAAAGGAATATTCACAATCGTGCGCGCATTTTCAGTTACATCTTCGCCAGTATAACCATCACCACGCGTTGCAGCTTGCACCAGCAAACCATCACGATAAAGCAAGCTGATGGCTAAACCATCAAATTTCGGTTCTACAATATATTCAGGCTCAGTGCCTAGAGCATCACGTACCCGCTTATCAAAGGCATGCATCTCGCTATGGTCAAACTGATTGTTATCGCCCAGCGGTGAGAACGCATTATTTAATGACAGCATCGGAATCTGATGTACTACAGCAGTGAATTTTTGCTGTGCGCTTCCACCCACACGCATACTGGGGCTATCCGGCTGGCGCCATTGCGGATATTGTTCTTCCAGAGATTGTAACTCGCGGAACAGCCGGTCATACTCTGCATCCGGTACAGTAGGCGCATCTAAGTCATAATATTCATGCGCATAACGATTAAGCAGTGCGGTTAAATCGATAATTTGCTGTTCGCTCACTGAATTCATTCCAGTTATTCCTTCAAGCAACTGAAAAAGAAATGGCAACCCCCATTCTGCGGCTTGCCATCTCATCATAATATTAAAAAAACTCAGGCAATATCAGGAAAACAGCCTTTTTGTCAGCTCACTTCCGGGCTTCAGCTCAACCTGTTTCATTTCCTTCTGCCGGTCAACCACATAGCGGCGTACTTCTCGCAACCATTCTGTGGATAATTCTTCCACCTTGTCATTGACCAAATCCAAGCTTAGCTGGCTGGACAGTTTAACTGCCATATCCATAAACTGATCAAAACATTTTTCGCCGTCCGGTATGTGTACTATATCAAATAACATACTGAATCCACGATAATTTTGATTTGCTAACAATGTAGAAGTAAACGGGGTGTTATCCAGCGTTACAATACTGAACAAAGGTTCACCATTACTATCGACATAATAAAATGCACCATCATGCCCCAGTTCGAAACCTTGTTTCTCAATCGCAGCACGCAACTCCGTACCACTGACATTAGTGCGTGATACCAGATGAATAGCAATTGTCTGGTCAACCCGTGCACACAGCTCATCCAATGGCCGCGCCACATTCAGAAAAGTATTAATATCCGTTAACAGTAATTGTCCATCCATTTGCTCGGCAAACCGGTTGGCCTGTTCACCAAAATGCACCAGCTCTTCATATGTAAGCAAACCACTGCGGCTAATCGCCTGCAAGCCAACCACAAATCCCTGATAATAAACACTGGGAATCGGCTCAGCAATTTGATAACGACCATCCATGGTACAGCCCACCAGCCGAAAACGTGAACGGCTACTCAGGCGTGGCATAGCGTGTAATTCTTTCGGTTCATACAAGGCAATATAAGCCAGATAATCAAAGCGTACATCAAACCACGGCAGCGTTTGTCTGGACATATCGCGCACGTCCAGTAAAGTTTTACGTCCTTTTACCGGAACTGTACGTGATAATGGCTCCATATCACTGTGTACAGACAAACTTGCCGGTAGTGCATCTTCATCAGCCTCAGGCATCAGCGGCTCTGCACTATTCTCCTCAGGTTCCTGTATTTGGACATCACTCGCTTCAGGTACGGCTTCCTCACCAATAACCACAGATTCAGCCTGCTCTACAGATGAACCGGCAGCATTATCCGCCTCATTTTCTGGTGGCACAGTTTTCTCATTCAGCACAGACTGTGTCTGAGTGCCATCACGCACTGAGCTCACCTGACTGTCCAGTAAAGCATCCTTATTGGCATGACCAAACTGCTCACGCAATTGTTTGCGGTATTGGCTTTCCTGATAAATATTATAGGCCAGCACTACTAGAATGAACACAGCACCCACCACCAACACAATCAATACAGAATCACTCATTACATTCCTACTAGACAATTTGCGGAAGCCGCAATTTAATTAACTGTTAAATAGAATTATAACCAAAAATAACCCTGCCGGCAGCCTTAAACTATAGTAGCCATTGATATTCTGTTGTTACCGGCAAACCCTGTGCCCGCAGTCTGTCCCACTGAAAAAAATGCCCCGGATCAGATTTTCGCCCCGGCGCCACATGCTGATGCCCCGTGACAGCCTTAATTGGATAGCACTCACACAGTGTCTGCAACAATCCGCCTAACTGCGCATACTGCGATTCAGTGAACGGCTCAAAATCACAGCCCTCCAGCTCAATCCCGATTGAAAACGCATTGCAGCCCTCACGCCCATCAAAACGCGACACTCCTGCCTGAAAAGCCGCATCATCACAGGAAACAAACTGAGTTAATGCTCCGCTACGCTCCAGCAGAAAATGGCTTGATACCCGCAAATTGATAAGCGAGCGCATAAAATCATCCGGTTCATCCGCTCTAATCTGATTGGTAAACAGGCGCTGTACTGCCTGCTGCCCATATTCAAACGGCGGCAGAGAAATATTATGCAAAACCACCAGCGATATTTCAGTGTGCTGTGGTCGCTGGCTGAAGTTTGGTGACGGCACATGAATACACTGCTGTAACCAACCATCTGTCCATAGCGGCTTTTGTTCGCCCGGCATTCGCTTTGCCTCTTGTAATAAAAATGTTTACCTTAATACAGCTCTGATTAGGCGTCTACTTTTAGCACATAATCAAGCAAAAAGCCGAAAATTGACCAGTTACTGCCCATAAGCAGACCAGGCCAAAACAACACTTGGGGCACAAGCAGGCAAAGTCAGATTATTTCTGTTAAATAAACAGACACATATACAATCATCCATATAAAACACTTGCCAAACCAGATTATATCTGGTTTAATGCGCACTCTTCCCCGCTGGCCAGATAGCTCAGTCGGTAGAGCAACGGACTGAAAATCCGTGTGTCGGCAGTTCGATCCTGCCTCTGGCCACCATTAATAACCGCTAAATGCGGTTATTTTTTTGTCTGTTGAAAGCATAAATATGAATCAGACAATTTCATTATGTCTAAGGTTTCCAATACCAGCTGATACAAAAAAAAATAATTATTAAATATCTTCCAAAAATCAAACTACAATACGCTACTCTACAATTATTCTGAAATCTGCAAAGTAAATATTGTGAAATTTAAAATCATTTTTTTAATTACCTATCGGTTTGATGTAATTAATTAAGGAATAAAAAATGAATCGTAAAGAACAATTGGAACCGCTTGATTTTCTGTCTGAAGATGGTCATTTCTATTCAATTCTTAAACTTGAAAATTATTTAAAAACAAATGAAGATGAAAATAATAAAATTATTAGTTTCTGCAAAGATACAACTAAGAAGATAAAATCGGCACCAAAATTTGTATCATTAGCGACTTTGCTTAAGAATTATAATTCAATATTTCAGTATAGCCATAAAATAAATAAAAGAATAAAAAGATTGAGATTATGGCTTAAACCATTAATGGAGCAGAACGAGCAACTCACAAAAGAATTAGATGCAGCAAAAATTAAAATTCAGGAGTTGGAGAAACAAAAAGATAATCCAGCACAGGCTGCAATCATTTATACTCAAATACGTTACAATAAACAATTAGTACAACAAATTCAAAACTTAGAGCAAGAATTAAGGATATTAAAAGCAAACAAACCTATTGTGGTAGAAAAAAATGCTCGGACTAAAAAAAAATTAAAGTGGCTGAATAATGCTTCTATTGAATTAGAAAATGCAAAAAAAGAAGTTGCTAATACACTCACAGCAAGAGCGCGCAAAGCAGGCAAAGCCAAAAAAAGTCCATACGAAAAAGCTGGTACAAAAGAGAAAGTAAAAGAATATTGGTTAATGGCAAGAAAAGAATTTACAAATCGAGGAGCAAAGCAGAATTTTATAAACGATATGCTTGAAAAAGCGGTGACAAATATTTTACCTATGCCGAATAATAGTAATTTTTCAGAGAAAACCATTAGAAACTGGATAAAAGAATTTGAGCATGAAATAGGGAAATCATCAAGCTAATTCCGGAAATCAACATGCTGCTTCATTTAACAGATTCTTATCTGCAATTAATCTTTTGCCTGTTTTGAACAGCTCCCAATCGAGGCAAAAAATATGACCAATAACCTTATACAACCAATAGTAATTTTCAGTGTTATTTCTGAATTTCCTGAATCGGGTAATTTACGCTTGGTCGGTCAAAGTTTTTCATTGCAGCATCAGCATCCGGTTTTAGCAGATAAGCTGTCAATAAATGCGGAGGGCAGATAATGAATAATATCCCTACTGCTGATATTTCAGCCAAAAAACACAGTGATGCAGCTGCTCAGCCACTGCAAAGTACCAGCTACGCCACTCAGCGCAGCTTTATTCTGCAACGCTTACGTGAACATCCGCACAGCACTCTGGAACTGCGCGCATTGGGTATCTGTAGTCCGGCTCCACGTATTAATGAATTACGTAATCAGGGCTATGTGATTGAAACGACGCGACGGCATGAATATGATTCCGCCGGTGTGGTACACAGTATCGCTGTGTATACGCTGTTAACTGATACCCACAAGCACAACGATTAATTACTACTCTGAATAAAATAATAAGAACACAGCAATAGAGGAAGCCGTATTTTGTGTTTTATGCTTTCTCTATTGCTACTGTATCTGGTAAACAGTTTAAAGACTGGCTTCTGCACTTAAAACACTTTCGCCAGCGCTGTGGATTAAATCCAGACAGGGATTGCTGGTTGGCTGTATCAGCTATATTGTATATTAGTTCTCAATTTGCCAGATTGGTTTGATGCAGGCGCTGAGGAAGAAGCAGAATTATTTTTAATCCTGTAACAGAGTTAATAGTGTTTTTTGAATAATTTTTTATCCTTACCGGAAACTGCAAAAACTGTTGGTCGATTCGTTCTACTAAAGATACAGTTAATATATTCCTTTTTGATATTTTCTATTATTTGACTGATCATTGGCTAGCCAGAAAGATACCTGCTATTGTAAGCATCTGCTGGCTGCAATGGATGTGATAAAAATTTCTTCTAATCATACTGTTCATACTGTTGCATATAAATGAAAATAATTATTATTATCTTTTAAAAATGGTTAAGCATGTATAGAATGTTGTTTCTGATGGGGAGTAATCAGTTTCAGTCTATATTTTTGGGAGAAAGCTTACATGCACTCTGATACTTCTAAGTTACAGCAACAGCAGGATTTTCAATCTGGTGTGAATGATGTGTCTGCACGGAGTTCAACAAGTGAAGCGACAGCAGCAGATGCTTTTCGTTTTCTGGAATATATTCAGCACAATCTATTTGACGCGGTGCCGGATAAAACTGCGCTGTTTTATGCTGGTGAAGCCATTAGTTATCCACTGCTTGGACAGAATGTGGCCAAAATAATGTTTGCTTTGCAGCAAAAGGATTTACAGGCTGGCGCAGTGGTGGCGGTATGTCTGCCCAAAAGTGCTGAACATGTTTATGCTGTTTTAGCCTGTGCGCTGCTGGGTATTATCTGGTTACCGGTTGATATGGATGCACCTGAGGCCAGACGCGACTATTTGCTGTCTAACAGTAAAGTTGATGTGGTTATCGCTAAGGCACAGCCAGACGGCTGGCAATGTGTTTTGATTGATGACGTTCTGGCTACGCCAGTACCAGAAAGACCTGAGTGTTCTTATGCACTGAATAAGCGTGCGGCCTATTACTTGTATACTTCTGGCAGTACGGGGATTCCAAAGTGTGTGGTACTGAATAATCTGGCTACAGCCAATGTACTCGGGCAAACGATTGGCCGATGGAATATGCATCGTGACGATGTGCTGATGGCAGTAACGCCCTTTCATCATGATATGTCTGTATTCGATGTTTTTGCAGCAATGGCACTTGGTGCTTCTCTGGTGATTCCAACGCCGGCACAGGTGAAGGATGCCTGTGCATGGGCGCAGTTGGTGGCGACGCATAATGTTACGATCTGGGTGAGTGTGCCGGCGATTGTGGATATGTTGTGCAGTGTGGCTCGGGTAGAACAATTGCAATCGCTGCGGCTGGTTGCGCAGGGCGGCGATTATGTTAAGCCGGCGTTGATTCAATATTTACGCCAGCATCTGCCGCACGCGCGTTTGTTTTCTCTGGGCGGCCCTACGGAAACCACTATCTGGAGTATCTGGCATGAAATTACTGCTGAGGATGTGGATGTGATTCCTTATGGCCGGGCTTTGGCGCACAATCAATATTATATTCTGAATGAACAGTTGCAGCCGTGTGCGGTGGGTGAAGTTGGCCAGATGTATATGGCGGGAGTGAATTTATCCAATGGCTATTTGCTTGATGGGCAGTTACTCACCGGCGATTTTGTATCGCTGCAATGCGCTGCGGGAAAAACTGCTTTGCGCATGAGTGATCTGGGCTATGTGCGTACGGATGGCAATATTATTTTTGCAGGGCGGGCTGAAGGCTATCTGAAAATCAAGGGGGTGCGGATTTCGGCAGCAGAAGTAGAAGTTGTGCTGGCTAAATCTGGCTGTTTACAGGACGGTGTGGTGGTGTGCTGTACTCATCCGGTAACGTCTATGCATGAATTGGTGGCGGTGTATACGCTGCCTGCGGGCAGGCAGAATGTGGATATTAATGCGTTAAAGCAATATTTATTAGCCAGCCTGCCTAAGTCGCATATTCCCACCAGATGGCTGGCTATTGACCAGATTCCGCTTACGCATAATGTGAAAGTAGACCGGAAACGTATACAGCAGATGGCGCAGGAGCGTCTGTATCAGGCTGTGCCAGCTCAGGCTGCGGCCGCAGCGGAGCAAAATCAGGCAGTGGCAGATAGTGTTGTGGCTATTTTTCGTGACTGCCGCCCGCAACAGGCAGACGATGCAGGTGATATTTCTGTGCAATCTGAAATTCTGGTCATGGGTTTGCGCCTGAAACAATTAATGATGGTGGCCAGCAGGATTACTGAACGGTTTAATATTCAACTGGATGCGCCGGCTCTGGTGCGTTGTAAAACGGTACAGGATGTGGTGTATCAGGTGCAGCAGAAGCTGCTGAATTAGGTTTTGATGCTGTTGGCGCAAATAAAGTACTTAATTTGAATTTTAAGTACTTTATTTGTTTTATGCGGGTAGTTTTACTGGCCGCCGCTCTGTGCTGAAGTCTGTGCGGTCAGTTTGCTCAAGAGTTGCTTCACCTCCCGGGCAATGCGTTCGACTACTGCGGTTGGATAGCGGTGTGCCTGATAGGTAATTATCATGCTCAGGCTATGCTGGTTGTTAATCTGGTTTTCCATGATTTCAAAGTGCAGGCCGAACATGGATTCGTTACGTTCAGGCAGTATTTGCCGGTATGGGATGGCGCCTTGCGGGGTGTTTAGCTGGCCATTTAAAGCGTTGTTTGTGTGGATATGAATGTAAACATCAAACATTAAGCCCTGGTTGTCGGGGATGCCTAAAGCCTGCTGGATATGATTAATCGGGATATCGGCATACTCTATGGACTCGTTGATTTGTTTGCTGGTGTCGACCAGTAGTGAGGTGAATGGTTGCTGCGGATTAAAGCGGATACGGTGCGCTACCATGGTGGTAAAGTAACCAACGGTATCGAAATAGTTGGGGTCGGTACGGCCTGAAGCAGAGGTACCGATTACGATTTCGGTTAAATTACCCTCTTTTTGCAGTACGGTGGCAATGGCGGTATAAAACACGCTGAATATAGAGGCATGGTGTTTTTTGGCAAAGGCTGAGATGTTGCGATGGAAGGCTGAATCGAATTTGATTTCCAGCCATTCAATCTGTGGAGCGGTATTTTGCGATGCTGTAGCGACTGTCGAATTTAAAGTCAGTCCTCTTACAGCTCCTTGCAGACGTTTGCACCAGTAATCGAGATGTTGCTGGTTAATGCCGTTTTGCTGCTGCATGCGGGCAAATTCGTGAATGCTGGGAACGCTGTTCGGCCAGACGGGTGCTTTGCCTTGCAGCCGCGCTGCATAGGCTATATTTAAATCGGCCATGATGGTGTTTAAAGACCACTCATCTATTACCATGTGATGCACCAGAAACGATAAAATCGTGTTGCCATTGTGTGCTTTTAACAGGCGGATTCGGAGCGGCAGTTCGCGTGTGAGATCGAATTTATAGGCTGCTTCAGTAGCTAAGGTGGCATCTTTGCTGTCGCTGCTCGGCCAGAACCATTGATGCTGTTTAAGCTCGGTAATGGGTACGGTATATTGCAAGGTTTGTTGGTGTGAGGTTTTAAACAGGGTGCGTAATCCAACGTGGCGGATAATTAAATCATTAAATGCCTGATGTAAGGCTTCTTCATTAACCGGCTGCTGAAATTCTATAGCGAACGGTAGGTTATAAACGGGGCTGAAATCAAAAGCGCTGTAAGCCTGCCATAAAAAATCCTGCGCCAGTGTTAAGGGTGCCTGTTGTTCAGGCTGTATCTGGGTTACGGAAGCAACTGGCTGCTCTTGCTGCGCAATATTGGCCAGTGCACGGGCGGATGGTGATTTAAAGAAATCATTGAAGTTGAGTTTAATGCCATGGTTGTTCTGTAAGTTGCCAATAACGCGGGTGGCCAGCAGTGAATGGCCGCCAAAATCAAAAAAGTCATCGTCAAGGGTCATATTCGGTTCAGCCAGTGTGTTTCTGAACTCTGCCAGTATGATGCTGGCCAGTGCTGCTACGTTGGTATGCTGTGTTTTCTTGGCTGGTGCCGGATTTAAACTGCTTAAGTCTACTGGCGTGAGCTCGAGCTGATGTTCTGAACCGCTGTAGTTGATGTAGCTGGTGTGGATTTCTTTGATTAATTCATCCAGTGTGAATTGTTCCTCGAGTATGGGATGCAAGCGAAGTGCCAGAATTACGCTGTTTTCTGTGCTGATTACTGTTGCCAGAAAAGGCGGGGTGATTTCGGGCTGCCAGTGTTGCTGTGCCAATGTAGATAATAGTGCAGTAACCTGCCCTTGCGCTGCTTGCTCATTCTGTACGCAGGTTGTCCAATCTGTATCGGGGTATTTGTATAAATCACCGTCTTCGGTGAATTCATAGCGGGTATTCAATTCTGTATGCGTTGCCAGCAGGCTGTGGATACTTTTATGCAGGATGGCTGAATCGGGATATGGATTCAGCAGCCATGCTGCAAGCTGATATTTCACTTGTTCTGGTTCTTGTAACTGTTGCATCCAGATATATTCTTCACGCTCATTGGCTAAAGATGGTGCTGTTGCTGTATTTGTATCTGACATGTTTTTTAATCCTCTCTTGTTCCGTTGAAGACGAGTAAGTAGCTAATTAATGAATGGCCGGATGTTGATGAAACACGATGAATGCTGAAGTTTTATTAACAATCGGCTGGATTCGGGCTGTTTTGCGGCGGTAGCTGCTCCTGAGTATTTTTTATTTTATTTATATTACTTTACACTTTATTTAAAAATATAATACAATTGATTCTCATTTTCATCAATAATAATTGTTCTTAATTTTATTTAATATTTTTGTTTGTGCTAATGGATCTGGTATGAGCGTTGTGTTGTAAGAATATACGGAGCATAAGGAGAAACAATGCGAGGTATGTACGAGCAAATGCAGGGGCAGAAGTCCTCTTGCATACTCCGGTGTTTGCTTACTGAAAATTCAATGTTGCCGGTATTAAGCTGCTGTGCCGGTGTGAAGGTGTATCTCTGATGTATCTAGGTATGATAGGTGCATTTATTGTTTTATGCATACTCTCTTTGCTGATAGGTTCTGATCCGATTTCATGGACAGGTTTACTGGTCGGTTCAGATGCTGACTGGCTAACTTTAAAAGCCAGCCGGTTCCCGCGCCTGCTGGCGATTATTCTTACTGGTATGGGGCTTTCTATTAGCGGGGTAATTCTACAACATATTGTCCGCAATAAGTTTGTTGAGCCGGAAACGGCCGGCGGGCTAGATGCAGCTAAGCTGGGGATTCTGGTGTCACTGGTACTGCTGCCTTCGGTTGGGGTATTAAGTAAGATGCTGGTGGCTCTGGCGTTCTGTTTTGTGGCTGAGCTGATTTATATCCTGATTATTGCCAGAATCCGCTATCAGCAAATTGTGCTGATTCCGGTAATTGGGCTGATGTATGGCGGTGTGTTAAGTGCCGGCGCTGAATTTTATGCTTATAAAAATAATCTTTTGCAAAATGTTCAGGGCTGGCTGCTGGGTGATTTTTCGCGTGTGGTACAGGGGCATTATGAGTTGCTGTATGTTCTGATACCGGTGATTGTGCTGAGTTATGTGTTTGCACAGCGGTTTACGGTGGCAGGTATGGGGCAGGAAGTGGCTACCAGTCTGGGTGTGGGCTATAAAAGCACGGTGGTGCTGGGGCTAATGCTTGTGTCTGTTACTGTTGCGGCAACGGTGATTACGGTGGGCTCCATTCCTTTTATCGGGCTGGTGATTCCGAATCTGGTGGCACTTAAGTATGGTGAACATTTAGCCAAAACTTTACCGATGGTGGCTCTGGGCGGGGCATGTCTGCTGCTCGTATGTGATATTAGCGGCCGTTTAATCATTTATCCTTTTGAAGTCCCTATTGGTCTTACTGCCGGTGCTGTTGGCGGTATTGTCTTTCTGCTGCTGATTTTGCGGGGGCTTCGCTAATGAATCGCAGATTCTGGCTGTTTTGTGGCTGCATCATTGCTCTGGCTGTGTTTTTTATGCTGTTTGATTCTGGCTTTGATGTTGATTATGTGCTGCCCAAACGTCTGTTACGGCTGGCTACTATTTTGCTGGCCGGTATCTGTATTGCGGTGTCGTCGGTGGTGTTTCAAACGTTGGTAACTAACCGGATTTTAACGCCGGCAATTATGGGCTACGAGGCGGTTTATCTGTTCTGGCAGGTACTGCTGTTGTTCTTTCTGGGGCAAAGTGGTCTGGGATTACTGGGGCTTAATGGCAATTTCTTTGCCTCGGTAGGCTTAATGCTGCTGTATTCGTGGATGATTCATCATTTTTTACTGCCGCGTGCACGCCATAATCTGTGGCTGTTGTTGTTATTTGGTCTGGTACTGACCATGGTAATCACTACTTTAACCCAGTTTATCCAGCTCAAAATCAGTCCGGGGGAGTTTTCGGTATTTCAAGGCATTAATTATGCTTCTTTTAATCATTCAGAAACGCTGACGCTGGTATATGCTGCTATAGCGATGCTGGTAGTGGGCTGGGTGGCCTACCCGTATCTGCCTATGCTGGATGTGATGGCTCTAGGTGAAGAACAGGCCATTTCGCTGGGCGTGGATTATGCCCGCTATGTGCGCTGGGGGTTTGGTCTAATTGCGGTGCTGGTGGCGGTATCCACCAGTCTGGTTGGACCCACGGCATTTATGGGGGTATTTATTGCCAATATGGCTTACGCCTTTGCCGGCCACTTTCAACATAAACGCATTCTGTTATTTGCCAGTGCTGTGGCTGTTGCGGTGTTTCTGGTGGCGCAGATTCTGGTGGAACATGTGTTTAATTACAGGACTACGGTAAGTATTTTAATCAATCTGATTTGTGGGATGTATTTTCTGCTGCTTATTGTCTGTCGTCGAGGAATGACATGATTCATATTCAGAATATTTGCAAAATTTATGGTCATAAGCCGGTACTGAATAATATTAATCTGGCGCTGCCGCTGCATCAGGTGACGGCGCTGATTGGACCCAATGGCGCGGGTAAATCTACTTTGCTGATGATACTGGCACGGTTACTGGCACCCACTACAGGCAGTATTCTGTTTGAGCAGCAGGATATTGCCAGTATCCGCATTGCTGATTATGCCCGTCTGGTGGCCACGCTGCGGCAATCACCCTATTTCGGCCTGCGTCTGACTGTAAAGGAGCTGGTGTCTTTCGGCCGTTTTCCGTACGGGCATGGATTGTTGTCTGCTAAAGATCATCAGGTAATAGACGAGGCAATAGATTTTGTAGATTTAAGTGCGCTGCGTGATGCATATATTGATGAATTAAGTGGCGGGCTGCGGCAAATGGCTTTTCTGGCCATGACTATTGCTCAGGAAACACGGGTTCTTCTGCTGGACGAACCTTTAAACAATCTGGATATGAATCATGCGGTACAAATTATGGCTGCTATCCGGCGTTTGTGTGAGGAACAGCGGAAAACTGTGATTATGGTGGTGCATGATATTAATTTCACGGCCAATTATGCAGATTATATTGTGGCTTTAAAACACGGACAGTTAAGTTTTTGTGGCGCTACGCGGGAAGTGATTACTGAAGAGCGTCTGAGTGAGCTGTATGGGCTGAATTTTGAAATCAGCCACACTAAGCATGGTTATGTCTGTCAGTATTTTCATTCGTTGAAAGGTGAAACATGAACGGAAAACTCAAAAAATGTGCTGTCAGTCTGTTGGGGCTGATGGCGGTGATGACTATGGTTTCTGTGTCTGGCTGCGATAAAAAATCGGCACCAGACAGCAGTCCTACTGTGCAAAAGCGCGCGGAACCACTGATTATTCAACATCAGTTGGGCACTACCAGAATTGATGCGGTGCCACAACGCGTGGCGGTGCTGGATATGAATGAAGCAGATTTTCTTGATCAGTTAAATGTGCCGATTGCCGGTATGCCGAAAGATTTTATTCCGCATTTTCTGGCTAAATACCAGCAGAGTCATGATGACATTGCTGATTTAGGTGGCATTGTCCAGCCGAATATGGAACGTGTCCATACTCTGAAGCCGGATCTGATTTTGATGACGCCGATTCAGAAAGACCACTATCAGGAACTGACACAGATAGCGCCCACGCTTTATTATGAAATCAACTTTAATAACAGTGAACACGGTCATCTGGCTACTGTTAAAAATCACCTGCTGACGCTGGGCAAAATTTTTAACCGTGAAGATTTGGCTCGTACTAAGGTGGCTGAGCTGGATGCACAAGTGAATAAGGTGCGTGCCATCACTAAAGACCGGCCGGAAAAGGCATTGGTGGTGCTGTACAACAATGGTGCTTTCAGCAATTACGGGGTGGATTCTCGTTATGGCTTTGTTTTCAGTGATCTGGGGGTAAGGTCAGCCAGTAATGATGCAAGTACCAGTTTGCATGGGCAGCCGATTTCCAGTGAATTTATCAAACGGGCAGACCCAGACATTCTGTACATTATCGACCGCACATCGGTTATGCAACATCAGCCTGTCATTACTGCTGCTCAGGTAACTAATCCTTTATTGCGCGCCACCAAAGCATGGAAAAATAACCGGGTAATTTTTGTGGATGCAGATGCTTGGTACACCACCGGTGCCAGCCCTACTTCGATGTACTTGCTCATGCAGGATGTGATGAAGGGCTATCAGTAATTGTATTGTTAATTATAAAAGAATAATAAGTAACATCAGTGAATTCAATCCTGCCAATAAGCTTTTAAATATGTTGCATAAATTTGGTTAACAAGGAGATATCTATGGGTAAACACGAACATTATCTGAGGCAGGATGGTCTGCACAGGATTAGAAAACGGAGTAACAGTGTCGTAAGCTCTGTCAGCTCCTCCCCCAAAGCGCTGATATTGAGTCTGGCCAGTGCTATGCTGGTTTATGCACCGGTACTGTATGCTAAAGCAGCGGATGATGAGGCTAAGCCAGAGATTAACAAGGCAGCAGATAAAACTATGCAATCTGCTGGCAAGGCCAATTTACCAGATGTGGTGGTAGAGGCAAATCAAAACACTACCTACACCGGTGGTTTTGTGTCCAGAAACAGCCGTATCGGTTTTCTTGGCAACAAAAATGCCATGGAAACACCTTTTAATACCGTTAGTTATACTGATAAATTTGTTGAAGATACTCAGGCCAGAAATGTGACTGATGTGATTGCCGCTACTGACCCGTCAGTATTTACTAATGGCACTATTGGTGGCTGGAGTGAGAATTACTATATTCGAGGTTTTCAGTCTAATACCAATGATATGTCGATGAATGGTTTATTTGGTATTGCTCCTTACTACAGGACTGCACCTGCGATGTTTTCGCGCATTGAGGTGCTGAAAGGACCTTCAGCACTGCTGAATGGTATGCCGCCTGCCGGTTCTGTGGCAGGCACGGTTAATTTGGTATCCAAGCGCGCAGGTGATGCACCACTGCTACGGGTAACACCTACCTACATGTCTGATTCACAATGGGGCGGTACTATCGATGCCGGCCGCCGCTTCGGGCAAAATAAGCAATTCGGGATTCGGGTTAATGGCGTTTATCAGGATGGTTCCGGCCCGGTAAGAAAACAGGATCTGAAAACTCAGCTTGGTTCGGCAGGCATGGACTGGCGCGGCTACCGGGCGCGTATTTCCGCCGATTTTTACATGGCTGATGACAAGGTAGACGGTGTAGTGCGCGGTATCAATCTGGGTAAAAATACGGAAGTTCCTACGCCGCCCAACCCGAAAACCTTAATCAATCCAGACTGGTCTTATGTCAGTAATAAAGACCGTGGCGCGATGATGCGTGCTGAATATGATATTAGCGACAATATGACTGCCTATGCTGCTTTCGGACGCAGTAAAACCAAGTACAAATACAATGGTGCCACTTCTGCAATTCTGCTGGATAATCACGGCACCATACAGACGGTGATGGCACAACTGGCGTTTGATGTGGATAAAAAATCGGCTGATGTGGGATTAAGGGGGCAGTTTGATACCGGTTTGGTTAATCATCAATGGGTAATCAATACTACCTACTACAAGCATAACCAGCATGATTATGGGGTGAGAAGTATTCCCTCGGCCACATGGATAACCAATATGTATCATCCGGTATGGGGTAAATCGGTACCGTTTGATGTGCCGCCGATTTCTGAAAGCTCGCTGCAACTTAAAAGCTATGGGATAGCGGATATGTTGTCATTGATGCAGGACAGGCTGCAACTAACTTTAGGCCTGCGCTATCAGGAAGTGAAAAGTGATAATCTGAGCCTGATGGGCAAACCGGTTCTAACTGAATATAAAAAACATGCCTTAACGCCGGGTGCAGCGATTTTGTTTAAAGCCACCGAACATGTATCACTTTATGGCAATTATATTCAGGGCTTAACCAAAGGCGATTCAGCTCCTATTACTGCGGCCAATTATCCCAAGGTGTTTGCGCCGTATAAAACCAAGCAAACTGAGCTGGGCATAAAATGGGATTATGGCACGCTGTCTCACTCATTAAGTGTGTTTAATATTAAAAAACCCAGTAGTTATACTGATGTGACTACCAATATCTTTACTTCCGGCGGTGAGCAGCGTAACCGTGGTATTGAGTGGAGTTTTATTGCCTCGCCGCTTGAAACAGTTCGTCTGATGGGCGGTGCCAGCTACATTAAACCGGAACTAACCAAACTGGCCAAGCATGGTAATGAGGGTAATATTGCTACGGGTGTGGCCAAAGTACAGGGCAAGCTGGGTGCTGAATGGGATATTGCTGCTGCTGTGGGTATAGTCACCCTGTCTGCCAATGCCACAGCTGTATCCAAACAATACCTCAATCAGGAAAACAGTTTATCTGTACCCGGCCATACTGTGTTTGATATTGGTGCTCGTTATAATGCCAAAGTATCTGGCCATCCCTTTACACTACGGGCAGAGATTAAGAATGTTACCAACAAAAGCTATTGGGGCATGCCACGCTTGTCTAACCTGTCTTTAGGCGCACCACGGACTTTTCTGCTGTCCGGTTCCTATGATTTCTGATGTGTAGCCATTAAAAAATCGCCCATCGGGCGATTTTTTAATGGCAGCCTGCTTACTCGGGTAATCCATACTGCTGAAATGCAGAGTATTCCGGTACCTGATAATACTGCTTACCTAGTAACTGGTTGATAATCACCCCGTTTCTGGTTGCGCCCATACCTAAATCCGGCGAACCAACGCCCTGTTTGGCAATTTCGGCATTCTGGATAAAAATCCGCCCTTTGCCACCATCACAGCGCACAGCAGTAAAATCCTGATTAATCATATAGTCATGCTGATCATCGGTTTGCAGTACAGTGCCCTTCAGCTCTTCAAACCAGCTCGGCCACTGATGGTGGTAGCCGGTAGCAGCAACAATCGCATTGCTCTGAATAGTTTGTTGCTGATTAAGCTGAGTATGCAGGCAGGTCATATTGATAACGCCTGAAGGCAGCACTTCTATCGACTGCACATCACAATTTGAAAACAGCGTCAGTCCGGCCGGTGCTCCGGCGATGGTGCGTTCGTACAGCAAATCATAAATATCGCCGATGGTAGCAAAACTGATGCCTTTGTATAGTTGTCCTTGGCTGGCACTGATTTCTCGTCTTTTCTGTGGTGGCAAAGTCTGGAAATAACGCATATAAACCGGCGTAAAACACTCCTGTCCCAATTTGGAAAATTCCATCGGATGAAAACCGGCAGAACGGGTAATCCAGCGAATAGAGGCGCCGGCTCTGATTTGCTCCGGCTGCAAGGCTTGGTAAAGTGCCAGCACACATTCAGCAGCACTCTGCCCTGCACCAACCACAGTAACCTGCCTGCATTGCTGTAGCTGTTCCTGCATATGGGTAAACTGAGCAGAGTGCAGAATGAGCGGATGGCTGGTATTTTTCAGCCATTCAGGATAGTAGGGGACGGTGCCAATGCCAATCGCAATATCCTGACTGCAATAAGCCTGTTTTTTTCCGGCAGAAGATTCACTTTCAATAATAAATTTTTCCTGCTGGCGGTCATAGCTTACTGCCTGCACACAAGAATCAAAATGGCAGGAGGGTAACTGACGCACAGCCCAGCGACAGTAGTCATCATATTCCTGACGCGGTATCAGGAAACGGTCGTAGTAGCAAAACTGGTACAGACGCTGATGCTGATGCAGGTAATTCAGATAGCTTAAAGGATGGCATGGATTGGCCATGGTAACCAGATCGGCCAGAAACGGTACTTGCAGAGTGGTGCCGGGTAATAATAAACCCGCGTGCCAGTGAAAAGTGGGCGTTTTATCCAGAAACACTGCATTAACTTCCGGATGGCTCGACAACAATGCCGCCAGCCCCAGATTGAAAGGGCCAAGCCCTATACCGGCCAAATCAGTTTGTTTCATATCCATATTTATTTCATCCCTATATCTAAGCAGTTAAATATTTAAGTGTTTACAGCAGCTGATAACTTTATGCCATAGACATCATTGATTGAATCAGGTGTTCAACTTCCTCAATATTGCGACAGCCAATCAACTGCCGTGGCTTCAGAGCCAGCCCGAACATCTGGTTAATCTGGCTGGTAACTTCTTTTACGTGCACAGGACGCAAACCCAGATTACTCAATGATTGCGAGGTTTGGATAATTGTTGCTGGCTTAATATTCAGCACTTTGCAGTAAATCAGCATTAATTGCTGGCGCTGCCAGTCTGCTGCTGCCACGGGCTGCTGCTCATCAGGATTTGGTGCACTGCCGGATGGTGTCTGTAGCAGCACTGAATCAATATTTTCCAGTCCGCTATCAGCCACCTGCTGGCACACATTCACCAGTGCAGCTAAAAAATCGTGGATGATGGCATCGCTAACAGCAGCCTGAGCATAGTCAACGTTAAACAGCAAAGCACTATCATTCCCAAGCATAAAGCGGATATCCATTGCTACCTGTGGTGTCTGAGTCAGCCCGCTCACATAGCGAACCGGGCTATCTGCCGGCAGAGCTGGCCACGATAGCCCATTGGTAACAACAACTGGTAAAACCGGCGCATGGCCATGCTGTTCAAACAGCAAGCGCGCCAAATCAACACCAGAAAAGGCCAAATGCTGTAATCCTTCCAGCGTGTCGGTTTGTAATTTTCTGGCCTGTTCGATAAATGCTGCCGTTGGCGCCCAAGTAGTGACAATAAAAGTAGACTGATTGGACAATTCACCCTCATACAGCGGTAACACTGGCACCGCCACAGACAATAAGGCTGGTGTCTGCTGCCAGCGATTCAATACCGCCAGAATCAGCGCCATTAGTAAAGAATTTTTGAACAATCCCTGACGACAACCGAACTGACATAATGTTTGCAACGTTTGCTTGGGCAACATCGCACTTTGACGGGTATAAACGGAAGTCATCAGTGTTGCCAACGGCTGTTTCCAAGGTAACTGCGGTATGGAAGTAACTTCCTGCAACCGCTGTTTCCAGTAGACAACCGCCAAGTTATAACACTGGCTATCCTGCTGCTGTCTGTTTTCAGGCTGAGGTGACGCGGTCATAAGGGGCGTATCGGTGAATAATTCACACATCAGCGCGGCAATCGCACGCCCATCCAAAATCAGCGCATCAAAACGAGCAAACACAATAAACTGTTGCGGCGTTAACTGAAAAAGGGTGATGTCCCACGGAGATTCCTGTAAATCAAATAGCGCCTGCTGATAATTCTGCCGCAGAGTATTTATTTTTTCTGCGGCCACTGATGGTTCCTCACCACACAAATTAATTTCGGTTAAATTAATGATTGCCTGCGGGTTTACCCATTGCACACAACGTCTGGCATCAATATAAGTCCTCAAACTGGCATGGTGCTGCACCATATCGGCCAGACGCTGCCGGAATACAGGTAAATCCAGCGTGCCGGCATATTCGCGAAATTCCTGCATAGCCACACCACCAAGAGCAAATGCAGTGCTGCGACCAGATAAATAGGCCTTTTGCAGCGCATTCAGCGGTGTAGTTCCCACATCAGGGTCGGTGATATTCAGGTACTGATTCAATACCGCCAGCGGCTGCGTAAAACGCTCCGGCTGAACAATCAACACATTCATCAGCGCAAGACAACGTTCAAACAGAGCATTTACCCATGTATCCGGCAATGCATCCAGACGGATATCCCAATTAACGAGCAAATGATTGTCCAGCTGCACAAACTGTGCATCCAGTGCTACCTGCGCCCCCTGAGAAATACACCAGTCCATGCTGCCAAAATACTGCTGCACCTGTGACGAAAATAAACTTTTCTCCGCTAAATCCAGCGCAGCAGTAAAAACAACCGGCGCAATTTGCGCCATAGCATGATGGCGTGACAAACACCGCATCACATTTACGCCACTAAACTGCCGATGGTTCAGACAGCGCTGCCATTCGGCTGCCACGCGCTGGCAAAAAGCATTTAGAGTAGCCGCATCAGACATATCAATATTTAACAGCACCATATCGGCAAAATCACCAATGGTCTTATCAATATCGGGTACAAGTGGTTCGCGCCAGAAAAACGGCACGTTCAGCCGGTAAGCGGCATCATGGGTCACTTTACCCAGACTGTAGGCAAATAACCCCAGTATCAGAGCAGAAAAAGTCAACTCATGCTGACGGGCAAGTTGGCGTAACTGCTTTGCCTGCTCAGGACTGAAAGTCGTACTCAGCCGTGTGCTTTGTGCCCCCGCCACGGCACAGTTGGTTAAAGGCAAAGCAGGAGCCGGAGCAATCGCTGCTATACGGGACAGCCACCACTGGCGTGCACGTTGCTGCTGTTGCTGCTCATGCTTATCCTGCCGTAGGGTGTTGCGCCATACATAAAAAGACGGTGCCGGCGGTAGAGACTTAGTGCTGTCTGCATAAAACTGCGCCAACTCTTCCATCAAAATACGAAAGCTGGAAGGATCAACAGCTATCATATCGGCATCAATATGCAACCGAAATGCCTGATTATCCAGAAGACTGATAGAAACACGTATAGTCTGCCCCTCCTCCAACTTCAGTTGTTGATGCGTCCATTGCTGGCGTTTTTCTTCGAGCTTCTGTTGCTGCTGCGCCTCACTCAAATGTAAAAAATCATCTATTTCCAGCGTATTCTGTGGCAGAGAATCCCTGATACTGACTTCCCCCGCTGCACTAAGTTGCAGGCGTAACAGCTCATGGCGCCGGTACAGACATTCTATTGCCTGCCTGAGTCTGGTTACATCAATATGGCTGCCATTAAATTCTGTATAAAGATGTGCGGCCACACCACCGAGCATTGCTGCATGCGCACGCCCAAACCAGCATGCCGACTGCATTGAAGTAAGTTCACGCATCATTTCATTACTCTGTTGACAAATTTACTATTTTTGACGATGATACCTTTAAATAAAAATGATTACTAGTTTCATTTAATAAATTTGAAACAACAGTTAACCTACTAATGAGCCCCACTGAACAGACAGACACAAAAACGATGTTGCAAATTCAGTATTACTTATAAATCAACATTATTTGTCTGATTCAACCGGTTTAGCAGAAAAGGCTGATGAAATGATTACCTATACACACTGGCCAGAAGATTTAGCCCGCAAATACCGGCAAAAAGGTTATTGGCTGGATCAGCCGTTAACCCGAGTCCTGACAGACACAGCCAAACAGTCACCACACTCAACCGCCATTATCTGCGGTGACCGGCGCATCAGTTATCAGGAACTCAACCAGTTTTCCGACAATCTGGCCGCCAGACTGGCGGAGCAGAACTTTGGCATTGGTGATACAGCACTGGTGCAACTACCGAATATTGCCGAGTTTTATATTGTATTTTTTGCCCTGCTCAAGGCTGGTATCGTGCCGCTGAACGCCCTGTACAACCATCGCCAACATGAATTAAAGAGCTTCTTCAGCCAGATTAAACCCCGGTTGCTAATAGCATCGCGCAACCATGAAGTATTCATGCACAATCATTTTCTCGACCAGCTGGACAGCCTGCAACTGGCACCAGCCCTCACCCTGATGCTGCATGCCACAGACGGTGATAGAAACTTAAAAAACTGGTACACCAGCCCTCCCGCCACCAGCAGCAATTATGCCTGCACTCAGGCTGATGAAGTGGCTTTTTTCCAGCTTTCCGGCGGTAGCACCGGCACACCTAAGCTGATTCCGCGCACCCATAATGATTATGAATACAGCGTGCGTGCCAGTGCCGAAATATGCGGTCTGAACCAGAATACACGTTTATTGTGTGCCATGCCGGCGCCGCATAACTATATGCTGAGTTCGCCCGGTGCACTGGGCGTATTTCACGCCGGCGGCTGTGTGGTCATGGCGGCCAGTCCCGAACCATCAAGCTGCTTTGCTCTGATTGAACAACACCAGCTTACCATGGCCTCACTTGTACCCAGTGCAGTATCCATGTGGATGCAGCAGCCACCGGAACAGTTAGAAAAAATCCGGTCGTTACAACTGATTCAGGTAGGCGGTGCCAGTTTTCCAGAATCCATGGCGCGGCAGGTATTAAATGTTTTCGGCTGCCAGTTACAGCAAGTATTCGGCATGGCTGAAGGGCTGGTGAACTATACACGGCTAGATGACAGCGAAGAAGTGATTGTCACTACACAAGGACGTCCCATCAGCCCAGATGATGAAGTAAAAATAGTGGATGAAAACGGCAACGATGTACCTGATGGAGAAACAGGCATGCTAAAAACACGCGGGCCTTACACCTTTCGCGGCTATTATCAAAGCCCAGAACATAATGCACAGAGTTTTGATGCAGAAGGATTTTATTACTCAGGTGATTTAGTGCAGCGCAGCAGCAACGGCTACTTAAAAGTAGTTGGCCGTATTAAAGACCAGATTAACCGTGGCGGCGAAAAAATTGCTGCCGAAGAAATTGAAAAACTGATTATCACCCATCCCGATGTCACCGCAGCAGCATTAGTAGCCATCAGCGATGAGCGTTTTGGCGAAAAAAGCTGTGCCTTTATCGTATCACCAAACCAGAACCTAACTGCCCTCAGCTTAAAGCGCCACCTGCTCAATCTGGGAATTGCCCATTACAAACTGCCGGATCAGATTTACATCGTTGAAAGCCTGCCACTCACCGCCGTGGGCAAAACTGATAAAAAACGCCTGCGCCAGACATTACAGCAAACCCCTGCCTGAATTATTCATCACAGAGAGAAAAAGAGAACCAGCATGACTATCAAACAGATTGCCGATTACCCAATGCCCACACCGGCACAGATGCCACAAAATAAAACCGCATGGAAGCTGGATACTGCCCGCGCCGTATTACTAATCCATGACATGCAGAATTATTTTCTGAACTTTTATCAGCCAAACAGCCCATTAATCCAGACCCTGATTCAGAATTTACAAGCCTTGCGCAACTGGGCAACACAGCAGCAGATTCCAGTAGTATATACCGCACAGCCACATCAGCAGAACCCTCAGCAACGCGCACTGCTAAATGACGTATGGGGTTCCGGAATCACTACCGCACCGGCGGAAGAACAGAAAATCGTAGCTGCATTGACTCCGCGTCCAGCAGACATCGTACTGACCAAATGGCGTTATAGCGCCTTCCAGCGTACAGATTTACACACATATATGCACAACTGGCAGCGCAATCAGCTAATAATCGGCGGCGTCTATGCGCACATCGGCTGTATGCTCACCGCAGCAGAGGCATTTATGCAGGATATACAAACATTTTTCATTGCCGATGCACTGGCCGATTTTTCTGCACAGCAACACCAGAACGCTTTAAATTATGTTGCCAGCTGCTGCGGACAAGTCACCACCACAGCAGCATTAGTGCCGGAAACCAATACCCTTACCCGCTCATGGCTAACACAAAGAGTTCAGACACTACTGGAAATGCCGGCACAACCCATAGATCCCGAAGAAAACCTGATTCTGTATGGGCTGGATTCCCTGCGCATCATGCAGTTTGCGGCAGAACTGAAACAGCGTGACATCACCCTAGGCTTTGAGGCACTAGGACAGCAACCTTCACTAAATAACTGGTGGCGCCTGATTGAAGCGCAACTAACGGCCAGCGTAGCCTGATAATCATCAGCAATAGATAGCCAGAGCTTGTAAACAAGCATTTGGGAAACAAAACATGAATGATTTAAACGTCTCCAGCCAGAACACCCAGCCGAATCTGAAGCATCAATGGCGTGTGGCCTTACCCGGACTTACAGGCGGCACACTGGCGGCGGTGTTTGCCGGCATTGCCATGCTGGCAGCACTGTGGTTTATAGTTAAGTTTATCGGTCACAGCACATGGCACTGGCTAGCATATGCACTGCTTTGCTGGCTTGTAGCCGCCGTGTTTACCGCATGGTCTTCCTGGCTGGCACATCAGGCAGAAAGTCGCTTTGCAGCGACACTGCGCCGCAGCGTGGCACAGCATTTAATCCGTCTGCCCATGAATACACTTGCCAGACAAAATGAGCAGACACTCAAACAGCTAATGACCGATGACATCGGCAGCCTGCACCATATGCTGGCACACTTACCCGCTGAAATAGCCGTCTTCACAGTCATCCCGCTGTTATCCACCGGCATCCTGATTTATTTTATTGGACTGGCAGCACTATGGGTTCTACTGCCGGGCTTCATTGCCTCCCTGTATTACCTCCTTATCATCCCATATATGACCCGGCGCGATGGCACTGCACGCATGCAAGTAATGCTCGATATCATCAACAAAGCCGATGAATATGTACGTGGCATTCCTGTATATCGCATCTATGGCCAGCATTCCAGTGCACTTACCACCTATACACAGGCTACTGAGCGGTTTACCCGCGATATGGTGGGCTGGGTAGCCAAAGTGGCCACCCCTGCATCCATTGCCGTTGCCCTGCTACAGGCAGTTGCCACCTTCGCCATTGCCTACTGGGTCAGCTATTCCCATGACACCACCACACTGGCTGCTACCCTGTTATTCAGTCTGGCCATTGTCACACCAACATTACGTCTGGGTCATGGCATTGACTACATCCGAGCCGGACGTGCTGCCGCCAAACGTCTGGCCGAATTTTTACAGCAGCCCCTGCTGCCCTCTGGCAACATCCGACAAATCAAACAGCCGCCGACCCTTGCCATTCACAATATCAGCCTGATTCAGGAAGAGAAACCAGTCTGGCATCAGCTCAGCTTCACCTTTCCCGCCAATGCCCTTACCGCCATCACCGGTTCCAGTGGCGCAGGCAAAACCACCTTATTAAATGCTCTAGCCGGACTAACATCCCCAACCTCAGGCAATATCGAGCTAGGACATACTGAAGTGGCTGCACTACATGAAGACACACGCCAGCAGCTGATACTACTTATCCCACAAGGCTACGATGTTCTCGACAGCAGCGTGCGCAGCAATCTGGCGCTTACTGCCCCTGAAGCCAGCGATGAGACCATGCAGCAGGCACTGGCCAAAGCACAACTGAACGTAGACTTATCCACACCGGCTACAACCCTGTCCGGTGGCGAAAAACAGCGTATCAACATTGCCCGTGCCTTTCTTAGCGAAGCCAGAATAATCTTACTGGATGAACCAACCAGTGCCCTTGATAACCAGCATGCACTGGCCATTTTTCAGACACTGAGTGAACTGGCCAGAACTGCGCATAAAACCATCATCGTGGTTACCCACCAGCAGGCACTGGCCGACAAGGCCGATACACAACTGGTATTACATAATTTAAGGAGCGAAGCATGAATGCAGCCAGTCCCCCAAATCGCCCCCTATTTGAAGCCATACCGACAGCCGCCAGACCACGCCTGATTGGCGTAAGCATTGGCTGGGTACTGGTTGCCGCACTGGAAGCCTGTGCCTATACCATACTCGCTCTAGCCATAGTGCATCAGCAGCAGCCCGTATGGGTACTCACCATCGCACTTATCACCATCCTCATCACCGTACTGGTTACCCGCAACGGCTTTCTTACCGGCGTACGGCTGGCCGGTGATTTATTTGCTGCACTAGGGCGCTCCCTGTCCAGCGCCAAACTTTCCTGGTTTAACGATCAACGCCGTGCCATCATCAGCAAAACCGCCGGACAGGAAATTCCCAACTTCATGAGCATTCCGGCGCATCAGCTACAAACCTTTCTACATGCCCCCTGCCTGCCTCTGTTTATCTGCATCGGGCTGGCCTTTGTCGCTGACACAAGCATGATGCTGGTGGCAATAACACTAATTTTATTATCATTAATCATGCAGCTATGGGCACAGTATGCCCTAAACAAAACCGATGCCCAGCGCCATCAGGCCGAGCTGGACAGCACCACCGCCACAATCGAACTGGTAGAGCACCTCTCCCTATTGCGTACAGCGGCCGGCCCCATACGTGCGCTCAATTCCATCCAGCAAAACTGGACACAACAAGAAAGCCTGTTAAACAAAATTAATCGCAGTGCCGCATGGGCTACCCTGATTGCAACCCTAGCCAATATATTGCCCATGGCTGGTATAGCGATGTACAGCATCCTGTCCGGTCAGAACAATAACCGCCTGATATTGGCTGCACTCCTACTAATGGGACGTGCCGGCGCACCATTAAGCGCATTGGCCACAGCGGGCTTAAACATTAACGACTTAATCAGCTCCCTGCGCCATTTCCAACAGCTCACTCACCCGCCAGTTTTGCCGCAAGCTGGCAGAACACGCATCCCACAGCAACCACACCTGTCATTGCATAACCTAGTATATATTCCCGATTCAACAGCGGTGACTCTGGATATTCCTATTGGTGCCCGCGTACATGTGGCCGGAGAAAGTGGCTGCGGCAAAAGCACATTGCTGCAACTGTGCATGCGTTTTGATGATCCAGTACAAGGAGCAATCCAGCTAGATGGCATCGCCCTGCCACAACTGTCCCCACAGACACTGACAGCAAATATGGCCTATGTAGCCCAGAATCCGATTATTTTTACCGGCACACTGGCAGACAATATCCGCATTGGCCGTTTCGATGCCAGCGATGCCGAAATCGAAGCCATCGCCCGCCAATGCGCGCTGGGACAAATTATTGACCGCGCAGACGAAGGCATTCACCAAAGCGTTGGCCAGCAAGGTTCAGCCCTTTCCGGTGGCGAACAACAGCGCGTAGCCATTGCCCGTGCCCTGATTAAACATGCGCCCATACTCATTCTGGACGAAGCCACCTCAGCATTGGATGAAAGCACCGAGCAACAACTGATTCAAACCATCCTTGCACAATCCCAGACCCTGATTTTTGTATCCCATCGCAGCGCCGCCCCGTGGCAGCCTACCCATACTCTGGATTTATCCAGATAACGGCCGCATAAAAACAAGGCTATTTATGACATTAATATCTAAGCCAAGCATAGCACTGCATCCACATGACCACCCTGTCAGCAGAGTTAAAACAATTACAGCAGATATTCAACAGCCAACATTATTCAGCCATCACAAACTGAGCATCGGCTACAGCACCATACATCAGATACGCATGCAGCCTATTAGCATCTCAGCCCTGCATAAACTTTGCCGGACATTCAGCATACATCTGCCAGAAACCATACAACACAGCAAGCACAAGCGCCAGCTCGAATTTGTAGCGGGCAGACTGGCTGCACAATATGCCTTGCAGCCTTATGGCTACAGCAGCTTTACCCTTGAATCAGGGGCACAGGGGCAGCCGCTTTTCCCAGAACCACTGCAAGGCAGCCTCAGCCACAGCAGTAACAAACACCAATGTCTGGCCATCGCCTGCGCCCACAAAAAACAACCAGCACATCGCTATCTAGGTATTGATATCGAACATCAGCAGCATCAGCACATCATCCACAACAATAAAACCATACTGGCACTATTTCTTCAGCCACAAGAATTACAACACCTCACAACACACAACATCAGCCTGCCACAACAAGCATTACTGCTTTTTTCCGCCAAAGAAAGCATCATCAAAGCCTATTTTCATAAACATCAAACCCTGATTAACTTCACCGCCATCACTTACCAGCCCAGCAGCAGCCAGTACCTGCATTTTCACATTCATACATCCGAGCAGCACAAAATACCGCAAACAGCAAAAGTATTTTTCAACAGCACAAAAAAACAAATAATCACAATTGCATATATTTAAGTCAGACCTGTAGCAAATTTTTCCCAATTCAGACAAAACATATTTATACACAACATAATAATTGATAATGATAACTATTTGCATTAATATAAAAGAACTACATAGCCTGACCCATCTACATCTTATTGACCGCACCCATGTCCACAGGAAACAAAAATGACAACCAAAGAATACAGCAGCACATCTCAACATCTCCGCTCAAACCATCAGAATCAGATTGCCTGTTTTGCCAGCAGGCATCACCACATCAGCGCCCGACATCTTATCCACAAAATCCACATGCCCGTCACCCCCCATAGCGCTTGCAATCAGCAAATTGCCGACTGCTTTAACTACATCAAAGCACAAGGCCATCCCAACCCCATTCTCATCGCCGCCATTCCATTTGACACCACCCAGAAAGGCACATTGAACTTTTACAGCGATTTTGACAAAACCCCACCAACCATCCCCCATAACCACACTTCCCACATACCCGCAACACCTACCACTCTCATACACAAAAAAGCACTGGTAGAACGGCAGACATTTGAGCACAGCGTACAGCTAGCCTTAAACGCCATAGAAAACGATAAAATACAGAAAATCGTCCTGTCGCAGGCAACAGAATTTGAATTCAACCAGCAGCACAATCCAGAACACTTATTCAACACACTGGTGAAACAAAATCCCGAGGCCTATAATTTTCTCATTCCAATAGAAGAAAACCAGTATATTTTTGGCGCCAGCCCCGAATTACTACTATCACGCCAGCACCAACAGATACGCAGCAACCCACTGGCCGGTTCGCGACCACGTTCCGGCTGCACTGAACAAAACAGCCAAAGCAAAACCGATCTTTATCAGTCTGCCAAAGACCGGCACGAACACCAGCTTGTCATAGACAATATCCGGCAAAAGCTCAGCAGCTATTGCAGCCAGTTCAGCACATCGGAAACACCCGACATCCTCACCACCTCCACCATGTTTCACCTATCTTCCGTCTTTCAAGGACAGTTGAAAAACAACGCCCCCAATGCCCTGAATCTGGCCTTACATCTGCACCCCACCCCCGCCGTATGCGGTACCCCCACCGCAACAGCCAGACAGTTTATCCTTACCCATGAAGGCTACAACCGCCACTACTACAGCGGCCTGAATGGCTGGATGGACGCCAGCGGCAATGGCGAATGGGTAGTTACCATCCGCAATGGTCTGCTAAATCACAACAAAATCCGCCTGTATGCCGGTGCCGGCATCGTTAAAGGCTCCGAGGCAGCAACAGAATGGCAAGAAACCGAAGCCAAAATGCAAACCATGCTCAACGTCTTTCAGCAGCAATAACCCCGACTTAGGAAAAACCAAAATGCAATCCGCCACCATCGTTACCGGCGCAGCACAAGGCATCGGCGCCGCCGTAGTCAGCAAACTACTTCAACAAAACTACCATGTTATCGGCATCGACAAACAGCCAGCCCCGGCAAACTGGCCAGTACAGCAAATGATAGCGCCCCAATATCAGCACCACTGGCTTGGCGTTAGTCAGAACATAACCGACTTCGAAGAAACCCAAATCCTGCTCAATACCCTTATCGCCCAACACCACATTACCGGTTTAGTCAACGTTGCCGGCATACTCATACTTACCCCCCTGCTCAATGCCACAGAAACACAATGGCAAAGCAGCCTGAACGTAAACCTGCTAGCACCCATCTTCATCAGCCAGCATTTAGCTCGACATTTCCATCAGCAACAACACGGCAGCATCGTTACCGTCAGCTCCAACAGCGCCCGTATGCCCCGCACCCAGCTAGGCCTGTATGCCACCACCAAAGCCGCCCTCAGCCACTTCTGCCGCAATCTGGCATTAGAAGTAGCCCCATACGTACGCGTCAACATCGTTTCCCCCGGCTCCACACACACCGCCATGCAGCAACAACTGTGGCCAGACAACCAGCCACCAGCCAGCATAATCAATGGCGACCTAAACCAGTACCGCCTCGGCATTCCCCTCAGAAAACTGGCACAGCCCGCAGACATAGCCAATACCGTTTCCTTCCTGCTCTCCGAACAGGCTGCCCAGATAACCATGCAGGAAATCGTCGTCGATGGCGGCGCCACACTGGGGGTTTAATCATGAATCTGAGCGCAGTATCCATCGATGCTTTTACCATCCCATCACTGCCTGGCAAACCAATTAAACCTTCCTTCTAACCATTATTTAAATATTTAAATCAACAAGCTAATCACAAAAATTCTACTGTGCAGGTTAATTTGAGCTTATCTCAAGTCAAAATAAATAACCGCCGAATACAGATATTGTTTAAAAAAATTATTTAAGCCAAAAAAAATTTATCAGATTAATATATTATTCATTTGGAATATTAAACTAATAAACAACTTTCCGATATACATTAGTAACTATCCAAACACGACATTTTAGCGTCAACTAATTTTATAGAATATATTTTTCAAACAAAATAAACTATTCAAAAAATCCAAACATTTAAACACCTTATCAGGAACAAAAAATTCATTAACTATGCATTTCCAGACAATAGCCATAAAAGCAACCAATAAATACCTATGTCATCCTATGTCTTTTTAATACCAGTCTAATATTATTTTAACTTCAGCCTGCATAGCTACCGGTATAAATAAAAAATTAATCACGTACCTTTAACTTCAATTAGCATCATGATTTAATTCAAAAATATAAATTCATGGTTAGTCAAACCGATAAGTAACCCAACAAACACAATGATTATACTTTTTTGCATTCAGTCATTTTTTATTCTGTAAGATACTTTTGTCATTAGTTAATTCCCTTTTCTTTATTAATATTTATATTAATTATTATTAAGTTTACTTAAATATATTACAAATATAAATATATTTTCATTCGTTAAAATTTTAATTTTAATATTAAGATTTAATTTAAAAATATACGTTTACATCAAAAGGTTACAACAAAAGGTTAATTATTTCGCCAATATGAAAATATTAATAATTAATAATTAATATTTTATAAGATTTTATTTTTCAAGCGTAATCTTTAAAAGTAACTGCGTTTAATGATGTGTAAATGGTTTGAAAATATATACAGATAGTTTTAATCCTTATTAAGTATCTGTTTATGTATCTGCCAGTTTGCTCAAACAACCAGCAGATGTAATGAATACACACAGTTATTTGTAAAAGAGGTTGAGTTTGTTAGTTATGTAACTTTAATCAGGAGAAACCAATGAACAAGGTTTACCGTAATGTCTGGAATGAAAATACACAAACGTGGGTAGCTGCATCAGAATTAGCAAACAGTAAAACTAAGTCGAATACTGTTTGTGAACTGCCACTTGTCAAACATGTATTAAATATATTTGGGCTGAAAAAAATTGTCAGCCTCACACTTACGACACTAGCACTGCAATTGCAGGCAGTTTCCCCAGCCTATGCTGCCAATCTGGCTATCACCGGTACTTCTAATATAAGTACCAATGGCACAGGCGTCAGCTATGCTTCCGGCAGCCACGGCAGTATTGCTCTGGCTGGTGATGATGACTTTTGTGGTGCAGACAAAGTTAACGGACGCAGAAATATCACAACAGGTGGTATCAGTGCCATGGAAGAATACCTGCGTTTTGCTCAGAATCGTTCGTTTAATGGCCGCAACCCATATGGCACCAGCAACGGTCAGCAAGTATGGACTGGAGACGGTACTACTGGCGGAAATACCAGTGGTTCATCCGGCTACATGGGCACCCCAACTGGCGGAGATATAAACAAACTTCCCGTAGCCTATGGTGTGTATTCCTTTGCATCCGGTTGCGGCTCATATGCCACAGGTAACTATTCAACAGCCTTCGGTAATAATGCAACTGCCACCGCTGGCGGTGCTCAGGCTTTCGGCGTAGCAGCACTGGCCTCCGGCGCAACTGCCGTTGCAATCGGAGTAGGTGCTCAGGCTACCAACACTGCAAGTTTAGCGCTTGGTTCCGTGGCTACTTCCGATGGTGCAGGGAGTGTGGCCGTTGGTTTCAATAGTGCCGCCCAGCAAGATAACACCACTGCTTTGGGAGCTAATGCCATTGCCACAGTAGAAAAGGCAGTGGCACTGGGTAGCGATTCTCTGGCTAATACCAGTGCCGGTATTCAAGGCTATGACCCGGCAGGCACCAATACAGCTACAGAAAATCAGTCTGCAACATGGAAAAGTACCGCCGCAGCAGTGTCCATTGGCAATGCAAATACCCAGATTACCCGCCAAATAACTGGTCTGGCCGCCGGTACCGCCGATACTGATGCCGTTAACGTGGCACAATTAAAAAATCTGGCCAGCTCCACTTCAACCGGTTTATCCAATTTATCTACGGCAATAAACAGCAATCTTAATGGCTTAAATAACAATGTAGCCAACTTACAGAAAGATGCTCTGCAATGGAACGGCTCTGCTTACGATGCCAGCCATGGTACCGCTAATGCACAGAGAATTACCAATGTTGCCGCTGGGCAGATTGGCGAAAACTCCACCGATGCGATTAACGCCGGACAGCTTTTCAGCGTTTCAACATCTACCGCCGCCAGCCTCAGTACTTTATCTTCTACATTGAATCAGGCCGGTGATTTAAGTAACGTCAATGCCAATATCAGTACCATTAACAGCAACATTAATGGCTTAAATAACAATGTAGCCAACTTGCAGAAAGACGCATTGCAATGGAATGGCTCTGCTTACGATGCCAGCCATGGTACCGCTAATGCACAGAGAATTACCAATGTTGCCGCTGGGCAGATTGGCGAAAACTCCACCGATGCGATTAACGCCGGACAGCTTTTCAGCGTTTCAACATCTACCGCCGCCAGCCTCAGTACTTTGTCCTCCACATTGAATCAGGCCGGTGATTTAAGTAACGTCAATGCCAATATCAATACCATTAACAGCAACATTAATGGCTTAAATAACAATGTAGCTAACTTGCAGAAAGACGCTCTGCAATGGAACGGCACTGCTTACGATGCCAGTCATGGTACCGCTAATGCACAGAGAATTACTAATGTAGCTGCGGGGCATATTGGCGAAAACTCTACCGATGCGATTAACGCCGGACAGCTTTTCAGCGTTTCAACATCTACTGCCGCCAGCCTCAGTACTTTGTCCTCCACATTGAATCAGGCCGGTGATTTAAGTAACGTCAATGCCAATA
>NZ_MEIO01000050.1 GCF_002777745.1 Snodgrassella alvi | reverse complement strand
CTTTTAGCATCTCCATTTCGAGCGGCATCATAGGCTCCGATATTGTTATTCCATTGCAATGCATTCTGTTTTAATTCTGTCACACCCTCAGTAGCATTGCTCAGGCTGGAATTTATACTGGAACTCAGGCTGTTCAGACCTGTTGCTGTCGACAGCGACAGGCTGTTCAGGCCTGAAGTAGCAGTATCCAGTCCTGTCTGTGTCACAGTTGACAGACTGTGCAGCTGTGAACCGTTGATGGCATCCGTTGAATCTGGTGTTACATGGCCAGCAGACACATTGGTAATTATCTGCGCCTTGTCTGTACCGTGGTCTGCACTATAGCTGCCATCTTTCCATTGCAGCGCATCCTTTTGTAGCTTTCCAACAGTATCACCAATGCTGCTGGCCATTGTAGATAGGCTGATAATGTCTGTTGTATTTGAGGAAACCAGCTTATCTGATAGTTCATTTATACTGCTGGAAACGCTCAAAGATAAACTAGACAAATTTGAATTGGTTGTATATAGCTGACCACCATTAACGGCGTCAGTGGAATCCTTTGTAGTAATATCACCATCTTGAACATTAATAATTTTTGCTGTTTTTGCTCCCGATGCAAGATGGGCTGCATCATAAGCCTGTACTTCATTATTCCACTGTAATGCATTATCTCGCAACTCTAGAATACTGGTAGAAGCAGATGTTTGCAACTCGGTTAATGTAGCACCAGTAGAGGAAATGTGGCCATCAACAGAAGTTGAAATACTTTTCAGTTCCTTTGTAGCTTCAAGAATGCTTGAAGAAGTAGAAGTACTCAAATTCGTGAAATCATCTTCAAGCGCAGATAAACTGGTTGATGTGGAAGAAGACAGCGAAGAAATACTGGTTGATGTGGAAGCATCCAGACTTTTTAACTGAGCCACATTTACAGCATCAGTATCCAGTGTACCTGCGGCCAGTCCGGTAATCTGTCGGGTGATACCAGCGCTGGCATTGCCAATAGCCACGACATTGCCAGAAGCCACTGATCCACTGCCCAAGGCTACACCATTCTCACCCTCGGCAATTGCACCTGCACCAATAGCAACACCATTAGCTCCACTAACGCGAGTGTTATTCCCCAGTGCCAGACCATTGGCAGCACTTACATTAGCGGCATTACCCACTATCATGGCACCGCCAGCCTGTGCAGTAACAGTATTGTCGTTACCTAATATTCTGATATTATCAGCTTTATTTACACCTTCTGAATCGGTTTGTATAGTATTCCTGTTACCAAATACACCAGTATTATCAGCAGCAATAGTGCCGTTCTGATTACCGAAAGAATAGCTTCCGTCACCTGTTACAATAGTCATACCGGAAGCAGCAGTAGTCTGCTTACCATTGTCTTTGTCATACTGAGTAGTTGCATTAGAACCACCAATAGCACCAGACCTCTTGCCGCTAACCTGATTAGCCGAACCGATGCTAATGCTTTGTTCACCTGTTGCCTGCGCAGAATTACCAATAGCTACAGCTGAATTATTTTTAGCCTCCGCCTGTACCCCCAGTGCTACAGTACCATCTGCACTGGCCTGAGACATCAGGCCGGCTGCCACACTGCCTACACCATTAGACGAAGCTACCGAACCCAAAGCCACACTCGAAACACCGGTAGCCTCAGCACCAACACCAAAAGCAATTGAGGCACGTCCGGAAGCCAGAGCAGCCGTACCAATAGCCATTGCACCACCTGCAGTAGCCGTAGCATTGGTACCAAAAGCCATTGAATAATTACCACTTGTATAAGAACCGCAACCAGAGGCAAAAGAATATACGCCATAAGCTACAGGCATTTTACTTATGGCTCCTCCGGTGAGCTCTCCCTGCATGGCAGCTTGCCTAGCATCTACAGAGCCGGTTGTTGTGCCATAAGGGTTTTTACCTCCGTAGGATCTATCTTCAGCAAACCGTAAATATTCTTCTAACGCAGTTATTGAAGTACCAGAAATAGTACGTCCAGGATCGCCTCTGCCAGTAACCTCATCGGCACCGCAAGACAAAGGATTGTTGGGCGCACCGGTAGCTGCAAAATCATTTGCACCATTAAGTATAATGGAACCATGGCTTGCTAACACATTATCGTTCTTATCTTTATAGCCTTGAGTCGGGGAATTATCACCCATATTACTATGACCGATAAGCGCAGCATTGGCTGCGTACACATTTGGTGCCAATAATGATAGATTCAAAAATGAAGCGACAAGGCTCAGTTTAAAAATTGCAGCAAATCTGCGTTTGCTGCTTGTCTGGCTAGTAGCTGGCAAAGAGGAAACGGTATCAGATTTAGTTTTGCTTTTAGCTAGTTCGGAAGCTGCCACCCAGGTCTGGGTTGTTTCATTCCATATAGCACGATATATTTTATTCAATTGGTTTACTCCTGATTAGAAATCATGCCGTCAAACAAAAATTTTCGATAACTAAAAAATATAGTTAATTTTTAGGTTAAATCTTTAAGTAATATAACATAAATATTTGTTTGCATGTGGTTGATAACACCGGATATTAATCAGCACGCCCGCTAACAGCCTCTTTTTTTACGAGTACAAATATTTGAAAAATATATATTTTTTAAGAAATATTTTTTTATCTTTACATATATATATGTTTCTTAAATACTTTGTTTAGATATTATTATTGTCTTATTAAAACCACAATTATCCGCTTAAAAGCTCTTTATTCCTGATTAAAAAATAATCTATTGGTTAACACATTTTTAAATACCAGGAATAAATAATTTATTTCTTAATATGATAAATAAAATATAATAAAAATATTTGTGCTCAATTTAAAATCGGGCAATTCAGTATTAGCCACTCTTTGGAAGCTGCTTTAAATAAACACTGCTGCACTTGTTGCTGATATATATGATGAATAGCGTAAACTGTCACATTGCAAAAAAATAGCTGCTTTACACGTATACCTACTACGATCAGTAAATCTGTCAAATACTGTAAGCCAAATGCATATCTATCAGTCTTGAAGTATATAGAAATCTCTGCCGGTTAATTCAAACCAGAATAATTAGTTAGTATTCGCCCATACAGGCATAAGTTTTCCAGAAATAATATGCATATATTATAGAAATAAACATACTATTAAAATGAATAGCATGTTAATCGGGGCTGAATGTAAAATAATAAATTTTCCGGCCAGCAGGGTAACGGATACAGCAAAGACTAATACTGCGCCATCTGCTTTTCAACATCAATCAGGGCACGACGGGACAGAGCCAGATTGGCTCTGTTACTGTCAAGTACCGAATACAAAAACAGGCTGCCAAGCTTTTTCAGCGGCCGGATCAGATGATATTGGTGATCAAGCGTGATAAGTATATCGTCAATTTCATCATTCAGCTCCAGCATCTGCATGGTTTTGATTTTTGATCGGATAACTTCGGTACTGCTGGCTGCGGCTATTTCCAGATCAAATTTATTGATCGCACTGCCGGCCATCAGCATACCATTATCATAATCAACCACAGCAGCTGCCAGCGCACCTTCTACGTTGAGTAATTGTGCTACAACAGCCTGATAGTTCATTCTCTTATCCCAGAATAGTAAATATTAAGCCAGATAATATTTTTCCGGCCATGCTATTTTGATGGTGCCGGTCATTATAGCATATTCAGCGCCTGAGCAATGTTATAGTTTACCTTTAAGCAGCCTGAGGTAGATGGTGAAAGGCCGGAGACAGTTGCCGGTTATGAGGAAAAGTTACCCATTCATATGCATCCGGCTGAGCCAGTAATTTACGCAACAGAGCATTATTGATTGCATGGCCGGATTTGTAGCCTTCAAACGCACCGATAATCGGATGCCCAAGTGTATAAAGGTCGCCAATGGCGTCTAAAATCTTGTGGCGCACAAACTCGTCTGGATAGCGTAATCCTTCCGGATTAAGAACATCCATATCATCAATTACAATAGCATTACTCAGATTTCCGCCCAATCCCAGATTATGGCTGCGCATCAGCTCTACTTCCTGCATAAAACCAAAAGTCCGTGCCCGCGATATTTCATCCACATAAGACTGGCCAGCAAAATCGATCTGAAAAGTCTGGTTACTGCGATTAAAAACCGGATGGTCAAAAGCTATGGTTAAAGTAACTCGGAATCCTTCATGCGGAGTAAATTTTACCCATTTGTCTCCTTCAGCAAGCATCACCGGCTGTTTAATACGTAAAAACCGTTTTTCGGCAGGCTGATCAATAACACCCGCATCCTGCAACAGATAAATAAAAGGCAGGCTGGAGCCATCCATAATCGGAATTTCCGGCGCATTCAGCTCCACCAGAATATTATCAATACCATAGGCTGCAAATGCCGACATAATATGTTCTATGGTACCGACACGAATACCATCTGTAGTGACTACCGTAGAGGACAAACGCGTATCGTTAATCAGTTCAGGAGTTAGTTGCACAATCCGGTTCTGTTCTCCGGCCAGATCAATACGCCGAAAACGAATACCACTATCCGAGGCAGCAGGATGCAGCCCGAGCCGTACCCGCTCACCAGAATGCAAACCCACTCCTGTAACGCTGATACTTTTTGCTAATGTACGCTGCAACATATCCTGTTCCTGATTAAGCTGATAGCACTATAGTAGCGAATTTTGCTGGCTGAAGTAATGAATTTTATCAAAAAGTGGATAAATTTCTGCTATCAGCATTGATTACCGCAAGTTATTCACAATCAGCGTAATTTTCATTAAACTTATCCACACAATCCACAATCCATACCCAGAAGCAGATTCAGACTTATCAATAAACAATACTATGATTAATAAAAATATTTTAAATTATCCACAGGATGTATGGCTTCATCTTTGTCCCCATCATTTTATTATTTATATTTCTATTTGAATAATAATTTAATTCTGCACATGTTCTCTCAAAGCAGTTACTTCAACAACATTGTCTTTAACCTTAAATAAAACATCCCAGTCAAACAGATGCATAACAAAAATTTTGTCTGCATGATGTTGATGAGCCGGTCGGGGATCTTGCGCCAGACTCTGACTAACCAATTGATAATAATCTGAATCTAAAGAAAATAAGGCAAGCTGTTGTAAAGCTTCCTGTGACCAGTGCACATTCAGTAACTCACGTTCACATGCAAAACCACAGCCTGCGTCAGGTTTGGCTTCAACAAAGGGAATATAGGGTTTAATATCAACAACTGGAGTTTGATCCAGAAAATCCACCCCGCTTACATGCAAACGGATCTGTTCCCGGTATTCAATCAGCTCCAGTTTCACCAGTGATAAACCAAGATGATTTGGCCGGTGCGGACTTCTGGTAGCAAAAACGCCTTTTTTTTCTTTACCTCCCAGTTTCGGAGGCCTGATCAGAGGCTGCCAGCCATCTTTAACTGTGGCATGAAAAACAAACTGCACCCAGATATATTCATAATCACTTAATCCGCGTACGCAATCTGCGGTGAATTCAGCAGATAAATCTATATATGCCTGCGCTGCCGGTACCAAGCCGGGTTGGCGGGCAACACCAAATTTTTGTTTATACGGGGAACAGATGTAGCCAATTGGCTGAATCATCCAGTGTACATTTGAGGCTGTGGAGGAATAAGGCATAAAACTGAACACATCATTATTTATCTGAATAGCAGTTATTATAGGGAACAAGTGTATATATATGTATATAAGCTGTGGATAAAATATTCAGTTTATTGTTTACACTTGGATTAATTTTTTAACTGATACTTTTTCCAGCTTATGCTGGCTATACTGGTAATTTTTGCAATTAAGCGTATTATCCTGAATTAAGATAAATTTAATCAATAACAAATTGATTATTTTAAATTTTTATTAATCTGCTCAACGGATATCAGGCATATATCTGCGTACGGATTAAACAGGCTGATTTTCTGGATACTGCACCTTTATTTGACAACATCCGTTTGCAATTTCAAAAATACATCTTATGCACAGTAACACGGCTGCCAACACAGTAAACTGAATCTGACAAAGCACATAAATGCACTCCTTGTGGATAATTAATAGTGATGGCGAGCCGGTAGTTCAATTTGAATTATCTCAGAGCAGATACAGACTGATTTTTATCTCGAATAATGCAAAGCGAAACCTGAGTTCTGTGTCTGTTTACGGCATATTGTCTCTGCTTGTGGATAAGTCTGACAGGGGAGGGGAGGGCTTAACTTTATGATTTATATTATAAGTTTTTTTAGCCCCGTATTTCAGTAAACAGCAGTTTTATTACCGCAGTAAAAATATAACTATACAGATACAAAATAAACTCTGAAATAGCTGTTAACTTGCTAATCAGTTATAGCAGACAAAAAACATCGGCTATCATTGTTACTTGTATTATTGCTGAACAATGGCAGTGTTGTGACAAAGATAGTGCCAGCATTAGATAAGATGGCTGAATATTATCCACAGGCTAATCATGCCAGCAGAATGTGATTAAGAACTGATTATCGGCAGTTTGCTTATACTTATGTTACTATGTCAGGTTAGTTAGGAATTATGGTAACAGTTGAATCATATTAATTAGCTGATTTTCTGTATTAGGATGGTTCGGATGAAAGTATTGGTAGCGGTAAAACGTGTTGTTGATTACAACGTCAAAGTACGCGTCAAAGCTGATGAATCAGATGTGGATATTGGCAATGTAAAAATGTCAATGAATCCGTTTGATGAAATAGCTGTGGAAGAGGCTGTGCGTTTGAAAGAGGCTGGTAAAGCTACTGAAGTGGTTGTGGTGTCGCTCGGGGTGAAACAATGTGAAGAAACCCTGCGCACTGCTCTGGCCATGGGTGCTGATCGCGCCATTCATGTGCAGACAGATGACGAGCTTCAGCCGCTGGCTGTGGCTAAACTGTTGAAGGCTGTGGCCGATACAGAGCAGCCACAATTATTTTTGCTGGGAAAACAGGCAATTGATGATGATGCTAATCAGACTGCACAAATGCTTGCCGCTCTGATGCAGCTTGCTCAGGGCACTTTCGTCAGTAAAATAGAACTGGCTGGCGATGAAGTATTGGTTACCCGTGAAATTGATGGCGGACAGGAGCGGCTGGCGCTGACATTACCTGCGGTGATCAGTGTTGACTTGCGTTTGAATGAACCTCGCTATATCAAGCTGCCCAATATCATGCAGGCAAAAAAGAAACCATTGGAGAAAAAAACTGTAGCTGAGCTGGGTGTGGATATCAGCCCGCGACTGATACAGCTGAAGGTTACCGAACCTGTTGAGCGAATAGCCGGTGTTCAGGTACAAAATGTTGCCGAACTGGCTGATAAATTGCACAACGAAGCTAAAGTTTTTTAAGGAGATATTGATGTCTGTACTGATTATTGCTGAACAGCAGCAATCCTGTCTGGATGAGGCAACTTTATCTGCGGTAACGGCAGGAAGCCAGCTGGGTGAAGTGGATATTCTGGTAGCAGGGCATGATGTGGCAGATGTTGCTGTTCAGGCTCAGAAAATTAACGGTGTGCGTAAAGTTCTGCTCGCTGACGCTTCTGTTTATGCTCAGGGGCTGGCTGAAACACTGGCTCCATTGATAGTGCAACTGGCTGATTCATATAGCCATATTATTGCTGCTGCTACCAGCTTTGGTAAAAATCTGCTGCCACGTGTAGCCGCTCTACTTGATTGTGCTCCAGTTTCCGATGTAACTTCAATTGTTGATACTCAAACCTTTGTTCACCCGATTTATGCTGGCAACGCGTTTCAGACTGTACGGAGTGAACAGCCAAAACAGTTACTTACCATCCGTACAACCGCATTTGCACTGGCTGAAGTAACAGCAGGTCAGGCTATTGTTGAAAATATTGCTGCTGTAGACGCGCCGCAACTGAGCCGTTTTGTTGATCGTAGCCTGACAAAATCCGAACATCCGGAATTGACCACAGCTAAAGTTGTGGTAAGTGGCGGACGTGGGCTAGGCAGTGCAGAAAACTTTGCTGCTCTTCTGAATCCGCTGGCCGATACTCTGAATGCGGCTATTGGTGCTTCGCGTGCGGCTGTAGATGCAGATTATGCCCCCAACGATTGTCAGGTAGGGCAAACAGGTAAAATAGTGGCACCAGATTTATATATTGCTATCGGAATTTCTGGAGCCATCCAGCATCTGGCCGGAATGAAAGACAGTAAAGTAATTGTGGCTATTAACAAAGATGCAGAAGCACCTATTTTTAAAGTTGCAGATTACGGCTTGGTGGCTGATCTGCATACCGCTGTTCCTGAGCTTATCCAGCAGATAAAAGCGATCGTACACTGACTTAGCAATTGCTGCTTTGACGATGTTTCACGTGAAACATTACTGTTGGAAGCCAGTGTGGCAAGCCGATTAACGGCTGTCACCGGGATGAGAAATATTTTTATAGCTCTTTGTTACCGGTAAACTGCCTGAATATAAACCGTATTTAGGCAGCTTTAAAATACTGTTGATAATATTTTATCTGGCTTAACCCCATGAACTGTTTACATGACAATCAGAGTTATGCTTTTGCCTCCGATAATTACGCAGGTGTTCACCCGAAAATTTTACAGGCATTGATGGTGGCTAACGGCGGTCACCAGCCTGCATATGGTGCAGATGTTTACACCATAGCCTTACAGCAGAAAATAAAACAATTATTTGGTGAACAGGCAGAAGCTTTTCCTGTTTTCAATGGTACTGGTGCAAATATAACCGCTATACAGGCATTATTGCCACGCTGGGGTGCGGTAATCTGTGCCGATAGTGCGCATATTCAGTGTGATGAAGGTGTTGCGCCTGAACATATGGCTGGAGTTAAGCTGTTAACTGTTGCTACCACTGATGGTAAATTAACTCCGCAGCAGATTGCAAAACAGGTCAGAGGCTTTGGCATAGAGCACCGTGCTCAGCCGGTAGTGGTTTATATCAGCCAGACTACTGAGCTGGGCACTTGTTACAGTGTGGCGGAAATCCGTAATCTGGCCGATTACTGTCATCAGCATAATATGCAGCTATATGTGGATGGTGCCCGTTTGGCTAATGCACTGGTAGCAGAGAATACTGATGTCAGAACCATGATTACTGATACCGGTGTGGATATGCTGAATCTGGGTGGCACTAAAAACGGAATGTTACAGGGCGAATGTATTATCAGTATGCACCCCGATACTCATGCAGCTATGCCGTATTTACGTAAAATCAATGCTCAGCTTGGGGCAAAAATGCGGTTTGTGTCTGCCCAGTTTCTGGCTTGGCTGGAGGATGATTTATGGCTGAATTTAGCTGCCAACAGTAATCTGATGGCGGCACGTCTGGCCGCATCACTGGCTGAGGTTGAAAATATTACTTTTACCCAGAAAACACAGGCCAACGCTGTATTTGCTGTTTTACCGGCTTCAGCCCGTACCCGTTTGCATCAGCAGTTTCATTTTTATGACTGGGATGAAGACAAAGGAGAAGTGCGCTGGATGACCAGTTTTGATACAACAGCTCAACAGGTTGATGCTTTTGTGGCTGCCATCAAGCAGGCTGTAGCAAAAGCATGAGTATGATTTATCAATACACAACACTGGCCGCACCGGCGCAAGCCGAATTCAAGGATAAAGGCAGCCGCTTTCTGGCTTTTGTGTGGCCGGTACAGAGTGAAGCTGAAATCCGCCAGCATGTGCAGACATTGCGGGAACAGCATCACAAGGCACGTCATTGTTGTTATGCATGGCGTCTGGGCGTGGATGGCAATCGTTATCGTGCTAATGATGATGGTGAACCTGCCGGCAGTGCCGGCAGGCCGATTCTCGGACAGATTGATTCTGCGGCCATCACAGATGTTCTTGTAGTGGTAATACGTTATTTCGGTGGTACTTTACTTGGCGTACCGGGGCTGATTCATGCCTATAAAACTGCTGCCGCTGCAGCAATAGCAAGTGCTGAAAAAGTTCGTCTGGATGTATGCCAGCAACTACAGCTTTACTGTGATTATGCACATTTGAGTGAAGCATTGCGCTGGTGCAAGCAGCAACAGGCACAAGTATTGCAGCAGGATTTACAGCAGCAGTGCTGCCTGCATGTACGTATACCGCTTGCCCAGCTGGAAAGTGGTCTGGCCGTTTTACGACAGCAGCGAGCCATTGATGTTAAACTGGATAGCTGAATAACGCTGATTTTTTGCTTGAAACACATGGTGAATGGTTAGCTAACAAGCTGTAAACCATATTCTGGAGAAGGGGGGCTATATGAAATTATTGGTTATAGGTGGAGGCGGGCGTGAACACGCTCTGGCCTGGCGTTTGGCACAGTCGCCTGAGGTAAGTATTGTATATGTGGCTCCGGGTAATGCCGGCACTGCGACAGAACCGAAACTGCACAATATTGCAATCAGTGACCATCAGCAGCTGATTGCATTTTGTCGCCAGCAGCAGATTACATTTACAGTAGTGGGGCCGGAAGCACCTCTGGCTGCCGGTATTGTGGATGATTTTACTGCTGCTGGTCTGCCGGTGTTTGGACCGAGCCGGTATTGTGCCCAGTTGGAAAGTTCCAAAGATTTTGCCAAAGCATTTATGGCCAGAGAAGGTATACCCACGGCTGCGTATCAGACGTTTACTGATGCAGAAGCTGCACATCAGTATATCAATCAAAAAGGTGCCCCGATTGTGATTAAAGCAGATGGTCTGGCTGCAGGCAAAGGCGTAATCGTTGCCATGACACTGGCCGAAGCTCATCAGGCGATAGACAATATGTTGCTCGACAACTCCATGGGTGCTGCCGGAGCCAGAGTAGTTATTGAGGAGTTTTTACAGGGAGAAGAAGCCAGTTTTATTGTTATGGTGGATGGTGAACATGTTTTACCCATGGCCACCAGTCAGGATCACAAACGTTTACTCGACCACGATAAGGGACCAAATACTGGCGGAATGGGTGCTTATTCCCCTGCACCGGTGGTTACTGAGGCTGTGCATCAACGGGTAATGGAGGAAATTATTCTACCTGTGGTAAAAGGCATGCAGGCAGATGGCCACCCTTATCGCGGCTTTTTGTATGCCGGCCTGATGATTGATGCAACTGGCGCTCCATATACAATAGAATTTAACTGTCGTTTTGGTGACCCAGAAACTCAGCCGATTATGTGCCGATTACAAAGTGATCTGGTGGAGCTGATACAGGCTGCATTGGCTGGCCGGCTTAACACAGTAGCTGCAAACTGGAGTAGTCAGGCTGCTGTGGGTGTGGTTCTGGCTGCTACAGGTTATCCACAGTCTCCCCGCACCGGTGATGTGATTTCTGGTGTTGTTGCCGCCAATGAGGCCGGTAAGGTATTTCATGCCGGTACAGCATTGAACGCCAATCATCAACTGGTGACTAACGGTGGGCGAGTGTTGTGTGTAGTAGGTTTGGGAGCTGATGTTAATGCTGCACAAAAACAAGCTTATACTGCTCTAGCGCCAATACATTTTGATGGAATACAATACCGGCATGACATCGGTGCCAAAGCGTTGCAAACTGTGGATAACTGAACTGGTTTTACATATTAGTAGCCATGATCTGTCTGCTTGCAGCTATTTTACCGAAGGGTGTTTTATTCTGACTGACATCTGAAATCCATTCAACATGAGTGTATGGATTTCAAGATTGTCTGAATAGGCTGCCTACCTGCCGTAGATTACAGCGCAGCCATCACTTTTTTTATTTCCTATGGTTAGAGCTGCAACCCATTTATACAATAATTTGTGGATAAAATTTACGTAGCAGTCATTTTCTGTCTACCTGTTGATAAGTATAAAAGCAGGACACCATAGCCGTTATTGTTGCGTATTGATGGTTATGTGGACAACTATCGGGATAAAAAAGCTATGTAAAAGGCAGTTATTTGCCTGTTCCTGATAAAATGCCGGTTTTTCATTTCTTTAACAAAGGCTTAATTCCGTATTTTTACGTGGTTTCTTCAGCCTGTTTGTCTGTGCAGAATTGTTTCTATTTACATTAAATGATTCTAATTTCTAAAGGTCTGGAAGGATATTTTTGCTCAATTATCATAAGTGAATATCAATACTGTTTCAGTACAGGTTTAATCTATCGTGGTTAAGGTGTATGCCGGTTTAAACTATTGATTTATCATTGCTGCATCTCATAACCCCTGCTATTGTTTTTACTGATAATTAAGATTTCCTTAGTGCCTGACAATACTTTCGCTCTAACTAGTATGCTTGTTTGTTGATAACGGGTTTATGATTATTATCTATCCGGTACTGTTATGCTGATGTTATCAGTGGATATACCGTAAATTCTTTTATGCGAATATGATGTAGTGGCAGCATAACTGCTTCTCAAGCCATTCGGGCGGGTTCAAATCCCGCTATCCGTTCCGGCAGTTTTAAAATGGTTTCTGGCTAAATAAATTATTGGAAACTATATCTGCTAAAAATATCCTCGTCATCCTTACCAGAGTATAAGTATTGTTTTGATTGTGACAAGTCTATTAACACAGTTTCCTTGTGCAAAAACAGAGTATCAATGGTAGTTATACACAGGCTTATTATCTAATTAAGTAAATTAGACTTGTTTTTTAGCAGAAAAAATTTGGATTCAGAAACAATATCCACAGATTTATCCACAAGATTAAATTTTAGCTGATTTAGTTACTCTGCATCAGATTCTGTTATAAATCTGCCCGATATATAATTTTAACCCAATAAAAGTTACTGTACGGGCGTTGAATATTCATCTATACTATTGGTTTACAGTAGCTTTTATTATTTAATTAATGTTAATGCCTTACTGATGAAGAGCAGTTAAATAAAAATTATTTACCTGAGTCGGCTTAAAAGTGTTAACAATGACTTAGAAGCTAAGTATCTGGTCAGATAACTATTAACTAGTAATGACAACCCAGAAGCTGAGTTATTCAGCATATTGTCGCTTTTATAATACATTTAATAATAGATGAACAATTAATATATTGTCTGTGTAAATACTTGCTTAAAACATAAAAATTATATAATTTATTGTTTAGAAAATATAATTTATTATACATCAGACTCAGTGGCCACTCAGCCAATCAAACGGTAGTAGTTGTTTAACCACAATTATACAAATATTTATGTTATATTACTTAATACTTTAACTAAAAATTTAACGTAATTTTAAGTTATCCGGATATTTTTGATAAACGCATGATTTTAAAAATTAGGAGTAAACCAATTGAATAAAATATATCGTGCGATATGGAATGAATCTACCCGCACCTGGGTGGCTGCTTCCGAATTAGCTAAAAGTAAAACCAAGGCAAATAGCGTTTCCGGCCAGACTGGTGCGTCATTGCCATCATTAGGTAAATCTGGCATGAATGCATTCAAGCTGGGGTTGCTTGCCTCGCTTGTGCATCTATCGTTAGCAATTCCCAATGCTTATGCTGCTGGTCGTGCAGGCTTAACCGGATTTACTTCGGTTGGCTCTGATACCGGAGCCGGTAATAATAATTTAAGTAATAACTCAGTTATTCTGGCTGGAGATAATAACGATTATTGCGGTGCAGATCATGTTAAATCGCGTTCGACCATAGGAAACGCTGCAAATGCACTAACTCCATTAGAGGAATATTTGCGTTTTGCACAGAATTGGAAATTTACTGCTAGAAATAAAGAGTTTAATCCCTATGGTACAACAGAGGCTGCAGAAAACTGGGTTGCTCAGGTTACTACCGGTCACGGAGGCTATCAAAACGGACATACAGGTGGCGTGACAAACCTATTACCAAGAGCCTTTGGTATTAATTCGTTTGCTCTTGGCTGTGCAGCTTATGTAACCGGTAATCATGGCCTTGCTTTTGGTACCAATGCTACCAGTACAGCTGGTGGAGCGCAGGCATTTGGTATAGCAGCGCTGGCCGGTGGCCGCGCCTCCAACGCCATTGGTATTTCTTCGCAGGCTACAGGTGTGTCTGGTGTTGCTTTAGGTTCTGTAGCTACCGCTGATGGAAACGGAAGTGTAGCGCTTGGCTTGCAGGCAAAAGCTTCTGCTAATAGCACCGTGGCAGTAGGGGTGCAATCTCAGGCCGGTGTGGATTCGGCAGTGGCCATTGGTAATAATAGTAAAGCTTCAGGCAAGCAAAGTATCAGTATCGGTTCCGATAATGATATTTCGGGTGAGGGATCGATTGCTATCGGCAGCTCTGCAACAGCCACCAAGTTCAAACAAGAAGACGGTACGCTGGAAACAGCTGCTACAGGTAAAACTCGTATCAGCGGCAACCATATCTTATCCTTGGGTAACAGCAATACTGGTAAAACCTCTGAAGATGCTATTACCGCTTCTGACACAGCCATATTTGGTAACAACAATATCATTGCTGCCAATGTTGGTGTACATGTTATTGGTAATAATAATAAAATAGATATTGTTAACTCAGATGCCAGTGCAACTATCATTGGTAATCATGCCAGTGTCAGCGCAGGCAACGGTTTAGCATTGGGTAATCAAACTATTGTTAGTGGTCTTGATGCGGTTGCTATAGGTAACGGTGCTCAAGCCACGGCTGAGGGC
>NZ_MEIO01000049.1 GCF_002777745.1 Snodgrassella alvi | reverse complement strand
TTTAAGTAACGTCAATGCCAATATCAATACCATTAACAGCAACATTAATGGCTTAAATAACAATGTAGCTAATTTGCAGAAAGACGCTCTGCAATGGAACGGCACTGCTTACGATGCCAGTCATGGCACCGCTAATGCACAGAGAATTACTAATGTAGCCGCTGGGCAGATTGGCGAAAACTCCACCGATGCGATTAACGCCGGACAGCTTTTCAGCGTTTCAACATCTACCGCCGCCAGCCTCAGTACTTTGTCCTCCACATTGAATCAGGCCGGTGATTTAAGTAACGTCAATGCCAATATCAATACCATTAACAGCAACATTAATGGCTTAAATAACAATGTAGCTAATTTGCAGAAAGACGCTCTGCAATGGAACGGCACTGCTTACGATGCCAGCCATGGTACCGCTAATGCACAGAGAATTACCAATGTAGCTGCTGGGCAGATTGGCGAAAACTCCACCGATGCGATTAACGCCGGACAACTTTTCAGCGTTTCAACATCTACTGCCGCCAGCCTCAGTACTTTGTCCTCCACATTGAATCAGGCTGGTGATTTAAGTAACGTCAATGCCAATATCAGTACCATTAACAGCAACATTAATGGCTTAAATAACAATGTAGCCAACTTGCAGAAAGACGCATTGCAATGGAACGGCTCTGCTTACGATGCCAGCCATGGTACCGCTAATGCACAGAGAATTACCAATGTTGCCGTTGGCGATACTGGTGAATACTCAACAGATGCCGTTAATGGCGGACAGTTATATTCTCTCTCCAGCTCTACCATGTCCAGTGTAAATAATCTGTCTACTACTTTCAGTGACAACCTCTCTACCGGCCTGAGCACTGCCAATTCCCGCATTGATACTGTGGCACAGTCTACAACTACCCTTGCCGGTAACCTGACTACTGCCATTAACAGCATCAGCACCCTGCAAAAAGACGCATTGCAATGGAACGGCACTGCTTACGATGCCAGTCATGGCACCGCTAATGCACAGAGAATTACTAATGTAGCTGCTGGGCAGATTGGCGAAAACTCCACCGATGCGATTAACGCCGGACAACTTTTCAGCGTTTCAACATCTACTGCCGCCAGCCTCAGTACTTTGTCTTCTACATTGAATCAGGCCGGTGATTTAAGTAACGTCAATGCCAATATCACTACAATTAACAGCAATCTTAATGGCTTAAATAACAATGTAGCCAACTTGCAGAAAGACGCCCTACAATGGAACGGCACTGCTTACGATGCCAGCCATGGCACCGCTAATGCACAGAGAATTACCAATGTTGCCGTTGGCGATACTGGTGAATACTCAACAGATGCCGTTAATGGCGGACAGTTATATTCTCTCTCCAGCTCTACCGTTTCCGGTTTAAATAATCTGTCTACTACTTTCAGTGACAACCTCTCTACCGGCCTGAGCACTGCCAATTCCCGCATTGATACTGTGGCACAGTCTACAACTACCCTTGCCGGTAACCTGACTACTGCCGTTAACAGCATCAGCACCCTGCAAAAAGACGCATTGCAATGGAACGGCACTGCTTACGATGCCAGTCATGGCACCGCTAATGCACAGAGAATTACTAATGTTGCTAACGGTACTATCGGGGAAAATTCAACTGATGCCGTTAACGGCGGGCAGCTATACAGCCTTTCATCTTCAATCATGAGCTCAGTATCTAGTACCGTTGATAATGTAGTTAATCAAAACAAGATTAATATAGATGCTGTAAACCAAGATATCAAAACCGCACAAACAGCTCTTAAAATTGCGCAAAATGATATCAAAACAGCTCAGGATGATATCCTGACCTCGAAAAAGCTGATTGAGGCACTACAGAAAAATTCTGTTCATTTCGATGATATTATTGATGATACAACACCCGGCTTCTTCGGGCTGACTCGGGATACCACTGAAAGAACAATCAGTAATATTGCAAATGGTCGTGTTGATGCAACATCTAATCAGGCAGTGAACGGCCGCCAGCTTTGGCAAGTAAAAAACGATTTTAAACAAGAGTTACAGAACCTATCTGATTCGTTTGACACTAAACTTGCTCAAAACAACAATGGCAGTACGGCAGCCATTAATGCAGCAACAGATAAAGCCAATCAGGCACTTGCCAAAGCAGATAGCCTATCTACTTCTACAGCAGAAACACTGTCCTCAGTGGCTGCCAGTCTGGGCGGCAATGCCAGCTATAATACTGTGACAAATAGCTTCACTGCACCAAGTTATAACAGCACCACTGCTGATGGTACTGCGGTTACAGCCAATAATGTCGGTGATGCATTAACCAATCTGTACAACGGTGGCAGCAAGTATGCCAAAGTAAACTCCACCCTGAGTGTCGCGTCGGCAAGTGGCAATAATGCTATTGCTGTAGGTGGTGCTGCTGTGGCCAGCGGCAATGGAGCTGTGGCCATAGGTGCAGAAGCCAAAGCTAGCGTTGCAGATGGAGTGGCCATTGGTAATCATGCCAGCGTTACCCAGAGTGGTGGTATTGCACTGGGTGCCAACTCTGTAGCCAATACGGCTGGCGGCATTATGGGCTATATTCCGGCAAATGCCACAACACAGCAGGCTCGTGCCATTCAGGCCACTACCAGTACCGAAGCAGCGGTTTCTGTAGGTGATGCTTCTAAAGGTGTTTATCGCCAGATTACAGGTGTAGCCGCCGGTACCGCAGATACAGATGCCGTGAACGTGGCACAGCTCAAAGGCGTTAATGCCCGCATGGAAAACATCAACCGCTACATCAACGACGTTAACGATCGTGTACAGCACGTAGAACGCCGTGCCTACTCCGGTACTGCACTGGCCATGGCGCTGTCAGGTGCCTATCTGCCACAACTCAATGCCGGTGAGCAGACTGTTGGCGTGGGTATGGGTTCCTACCATGGTTATACCGCCGTTGGTGTTAACTACAAAGCCACAAATAACAACGGTAAATTCTCATGGGGTGCAGGCGTCTCCACTACCGGTCATGAAACTGGCTTTAATGCAGGTATCGGCTATAAATGGTAGTAGCTGAATAAACAGCTTAAGCATCGGGCATATAATTGTATGCCCGATTTTTTAATGGAATATCAAATCGCAAAATATTTTGGCAAACAACCGATATTAATACCTGATTGTAATGATTAAAAACCACTTCTTTATCTGTCAAACTGATTTAGCCAGTGCAGCCAATAAAACAACACTATTACTGTAATACAACTTAATCATTAACTATAAAATATGCAAAATAATTAGAATTAAATTGCTTATTTTTATCTGAGTCAGACATGCATCGTAGCAACCATCCTGCGTATAGGGTTCCAATTAATATATTGTCATCAACAGCTAACCAGCCAAATTTATATAGCTAAACTCACCAGATTTTTCAGTGCACTCTATCATCAGTACAAAATCATATGGTAGGAAAAAGCCGATTGCCTGTTACAACCTTTTACCAAAGCAGAAATTGATGCAATATGGCGTTTAAATAAAGATTAATTCAAAATTAATTTTCTAGCGATAAAACAAGCACAATGAAATCAGCAGACAGATAGCTTCTATCCAGAATGAAAATACACAGCAAACAGCCGAAACATCTGTGCAAGGCAATAATTGACAGTATCAAGCTTTAACGGCAAGATAAAGACGTTGTGTTCAATAGCACAACCAGCTTTGACAGGCTGATTAAAGAGGCAGACATCCTGCTACTCACCAACAGAGTAGCTTTTTTGTCTGTAAATGTTCATTGCCTCACCTGACTCATGGTGGACAGTGGCAGGGAGGCTTCGCGCCTGCCGGTTCTCTTTGTCGGTCTGTCAACCCTGCCATTTGTCTGCCGCCATCTGTGTTTGACAGCACAATTGCGGCTTCATGACCTAAAGAGAGGCAATAACATGAATATCTACAAAGCGAATCTCCCCCATCACTTACTGCAATCTAACCTGCTTGCACAACAACTGCTCACAATCAGGTACCATCAGCACACACAGATATATCACATGACAAATACAAATAATGTATTTAGCATGAATTGTGCACAGGGGGACAGACAATGAAACTTCTTGTTCCTGACAAGGATGCGCTATCCAGTGCACTGCACGACAACTTACAGTTACAGCAACCCTTTGCACTTTACTATCTACAACAAACTACACCAATCGGTAACTCATGGTTTACCGAACCAGAGGAAACCACCGAATATACTGCTTATATCCTATCACCTTATATCATCAAAGTTGACTCCGACTGGCAGGATAGCGGATTACTGGTTTTCAAACCCTGCAACAGTATCATCAGAGCAGAAACCTTAGTATTTTCATTTTGCGAAAAGCGCAATTGGCAACCCTTGTTGTGGCATGGCACAGAACCTTTAGCACAACAAATATGGCAAGCAATAGTACATAAGTCTTAGTTACATGCTGCCTATGGTGACATCATCATAGGCGGCAGCCCTACTTCTACCACCACCAACCCTGCCTGAACAACTCCCTCTTCCAGAGACACTCATATAAAGGTACAAGTAATATTCTTATCTGCTCTGGCCAACAACACCTTCAACCAGCATTGATTGTGACCGTAACCATAATTTAACATTACTTAACTTATATATCAATAGTTTGCCTTTCGCAAATAACAATAATTCGGCTATTTTCAGACAAAGTTTCTGTTTTACAACTACCCCTGTGATATCAGCTATGGCTAAAACCGTTGTAAAACCGAACTTCTAACGCTATCACTCCACATATTAATGCTTTTAGCATAAATATATTTATCAGTAACTATTTTGCTCAAGATCAAATTATCTAAAACAGTCTGAAAAATATAAATTTATTCATCATATCCAACACATTGAATATATATATAAAAACATAACTTAATTGTTTTCTAACATTTGCAAAAGATGTATATTGATAATTCTTATCAATTGTTATCCAGTCATACACTGATCCATATTGATTCTCATGACTAAAATAGGAAAATCAAGCATGCTGTTACAAAAAATTGCCATTGCCTGCGCTGGCTTCATTTCCATGGCAGCCTTTGCACAGGAATACCCTATGGGTAAACCCATCATCAAAAACGGAATGGAAATTTCCGGCGTATATTTGCCACCCATCACCATGGATACCGATGGAATGGATCACAGCAATATGCATCTGCCAGCCAGCAAATCTGATGTACACATGGAAGCAGACATCCATGCCACAGAAGGTAATCCAAACGGTTTTGCCGAAGGTGACTGGATTCCCAATTTGAATATCGAATATTCCATCACCAAACTGACTAAAGGCAAATTTGCGCACGCAGGTAAATTCATGTCCATGGTTGCCAACGATGGTCCTCACTATGGTGACAACATCAAACTCAATGGGCTGGGCAAATACCGGGTTACCTACCGTATTTCCCCCCCCACAGCCAATCAGATGGCGCGTCATATTGACAAAGAAACCGGCGTAGCACCGTGGTTCAAACCCTTTGAAGTTAGCTGGGAATTTGATTACGCCGGAGTAGGCCGTAAAGGCAGCTATTAACAGCACCGGACAGTAAAGGGATTATTCTGATGTTAATCAGTAGGATAATCCCTTAATACTTTGTCACTGTCACAATACCTTTTTCTGTAAGCGTATCCATCATGAAAAAATTTTTCCTTATTGTACTGAGCCTATGCAGCATCATGCTTTCATACTCCGCAGTTGCTGATGACAAAGTCACTCTAGAGCTGAAAATGAAAGATGGCGACATGACACCGTTAACCCTCAATGCTCCGGCCAACAAAATTATTCGCATCAAAATCACCAATATCGGCAAGGGACCAGTAGAATTTGAAAGCCCCCAGCTAGTAAAAGAAAAAGTACTGGCACCAGGAGCTTCATCAGTGGTAGTGATTGCCCCGAAAAAACCCGGCACCTATATCTTTTTCGATGATTTCCATCTCAATAAGCCCCAAGGGCAGTTAATCATAAAATAAAAACGGGATATACCATGGGACAAATCATCTTTGTTGTCTGGCGAGAATGCTTCGAAGCATTGCTTGTAGTTGGCATTATTTATTCATGGATTAAACGCAATCCCAACAGCAGTAACGGTATGCGTTACCTGATTGGCGGAGTAGGACTCGGAGTACTGATATCCTTTATACTGGCTCTGGTTATTAATGGCATATTCAAAGAGCTTACCGATGACCATCAGACAATATTTATGATGGGAATGTCTGCTGTAGCCTGTGTGCTGATTGTGCAGATGGTGTACTGGATGAACAAACATGCCCGCAGCATGAAATCCTCATTGGAACAGGAAATAGCGCAGCAGGTAGCCCGCAACTCATGGTGGGGAGCATTATTCATTATAGCGATTGCCATTGCCCGCGAAGGCAGTGAAATCGTAGTATTTCTGTCAGGGCAAATCATGCAGCTCAACAGCCATAATTACGCCCGCTTCTGCATTGCCGTACTCATTGGTAGCTCAGTATCAGCACTGACCTTTTATACCTTTATTCTAACCAGCCGTTTTATTCAGTGGAAAAAATTCTTTACCATAACCGGCACCATACTATTATTTCTAGCCATATCATTACTGATGAAAGCAGTTGAAGATGGCACCAATATATTATTGGAACATGACATATCCATCCCCGATTTCCTGATTAGTCCGGCATGGGATACCTCAAAGCTTATTGACGATAGCGGCCTGATTGGCAGCCTCGCTTCCTCACTGTTTGCCTACCGTTCTCAGCCAATGTGGATCAACGTTATTACCTTTGGCGTATTCTGGCTGTTAATGACCATACTGTTTTTAAGGAAAAAATCAAAATGAAGCTGCACAGGTTCCATACCCTATTCCTGTGCTCGCTGTTGCTACCGGCAATATCGGCAGCCCACGGCGTAAGGGCACCCATTATTAACAGCACCAATGCAGTAACAGCCAAAGGCGATATTCCCACCCCAGAAAAATACCATTCAGCCATTCGCGCTTATCAACAACAGGTTGTCCAGCAACTGAAAACCACCCAGCAATATCTTGATGCCATCGTACATGCCAGTCAGAACGGGCAATTATTACAGGCACAACAGAACTATATCCGCGCGCATCAAAGCTACGAACAGGTACGGGTTATTGTCAAACTGTTCGGTAATGCCGACCAGAACATCAATTCACGCGCCGACTACTATCTGCAAGGCGTTAGCAACCCTAACTTCAGCGGTTTTCACCGACTGGAATATGATCTGTTTGTACATAAAGATTTGCAGCAGTCACAGACAGAAGCCATCAATCTGCAATATGAAATTATTGATTTGCAGAAGCGGGTTGCGGCTGATGAGCTGGATATAGCTAAAATCATTCAATCCGCATCCGATTTTCTGGAAATGATTCTGCAAACCAAACTCTCTGGCAAAGAAAACCAGTACAGCCATAGCGACTTAGCCGATATTCAGGCTAATGTAAGCGGTTCAGCACAAATCGTGCAGCAGCTTGCTGGCTTTATTCCGGCTGAACAACGTATCGCACTGGATAGCGGCTACCAGCAAATTTTTGCCGTGCTCCGACACTATCAGTTACCGCAGAACCAGTATCAGAACTTCACTGAACTGAGCCAGACTGACCATGACCGGCTGTATTCCCTGCTAAGCATTCAGACCAGCCGTCTGGCACAACTGCGAGCACAACTGGGCGTTCGTATTTATTACAAATACCCTCATTAAGGTTCAAGTTATGCAAAAAAATACCTTCAGACACCAGCCAGAGTTAACTGCCACGCCTGAAGACAACCCTGCCAGCCCCAGTCGCCGCCACGGCATGAAAATACTGCTGGCTGGAGGACTGGGTATAGCCAGTATCGGCGCCACCAAACCAGCCAGTGCGGCCAGCCGCTGTAGTCACGATTACAGTCAGGCTGTCGATTACTGGGGCAACCATCAGGCCGGTGTGATCACCCCCGATACCAAAGAAGCCATTTTTGTTGTCTTTAATGTCACCACACGAGAAAAAGCCCAACTACAACAGTTATTACAGCTCATTTCCCAGCGCATTGCCTATCTCACCCGACCACAGACATTGACAACAGGCAAAAATGACCAACTGCCTCCGGTGGAATCCGGGCTGCTCGGCCATAACCTGTCACCAGATTCGCTTACCATTACCGTAGCCGTAGGCGCCAGCTTGTTTGACCAGCGCTTTGGTCTGGCCAAACATAAACCAAAAAAACTGATTCCCATGCCACGCTTTCCCAACGACCGGCTGGAAAAAGACTGGTGTGGCGGAGACTTGTCGATTCAGCTATGTGCCAACAGCCGCGAAAGCGTAATTTATGCCCTGCGCGATCTGATTAGCCACTGCAACCGGTTCATGATACCCGTTTGGAAAATGGATGGATTTCTGCCAGCACGCGATATCGACCAACATAACACTGCCATCAACCTGTTTGGCTTTAAAGATGGTACCGGCAATGCCTCCATTACCGATAGCAAACTAATGAACGAACTGGTATGGGTAACTGCCGACAATCATGAACCTGCATGGTGTTTGGGCGGCAGCTATCAGGCTATTCGCCTGATTCGCTTTAATCTGGAATTCTGGGACAGAACACCACTGGAAGATCAGGAAAACGATTTTGGCCGTTACAAAACCAGCGGCGCACCCATCGGCATGCAGCATGAAACCGATGATCCTCAGATGAATCGCGACCCGCATGGCGACCGCATTCTGTTCGATTCGCATATGCGCCGTGCTGAACCACGTATTCCGGAACGGCATGTAGCCAGATTACGCCGGCGCAGCTTCAGTTACTCACTAGGTGTATTACCCAGCGGCCAGCTTGATATGGGGCTGATTTTCGTGGCCTACCAGAATGACCTGAAAAAAGGCTTTATCGATACCCAAAACCGCTTAAATGGCGAACCACTGGAACGCTATATCAAACCATTTGGTGGAGGCTTTTTCTTTGTCCTGCCGGGAATGGCCAGAGAAAACGATTATCTGGGCAAGCAGCTGCTTGAAGGATAAACAGCGCTACACCATAGCCTACCTGAGCCTTAATAGCCAAAAGCCTATTCATATCAAAAGAGCACCCCAGCATAAACTGTAGTGCTCTGATTCATTTTATTCAGTCCGGTACTAAGCAACCAACATATCAGTCACGTAAAATCTTATCCACAATCTCACGGCTGTCTTTGGATAAATGCTCTTGCTTCTGAATCCGCAGCAACTGCTCAGCCATTAACGCCTTGCGTTGCGGTTCCAGCCGGCCATACAGATTAAATGCCTGTACCAGACGCGATGCCACCTGCGGATTAAATCCATCAATATGCAATATATGCTCAGCAACAAAACGATAGCCACTACCATCAGCAGCATGAAAATGCCGGATATTACGGCTAAAACTGCCCAGTAGCGAACGCACCTTGTTCGGATTTTCCAGACTGAAAGCAGGATGCTGCAACGCTGCCTGTACCTGTTGCAAAGTATCAGCACGCTGGCTGCCGCCAATCAGCATAAAATATTTATCCATCACCAGATCATCGTGAGCATAACGCTGAGCAAACCCATCTAATAACTCATTCCGTTTATCATCAGACAGATGATTAACAGCCAATAACATACCAAACTCATGAGTCATATTAGTGGCACGCTGCGTGTATTCCGCTGCAATAGTTTGCAATAATTGCGCTCTGGCCTGAACACCCCATTGCAATAAAGTATTGCGCAAACTACGAACTCCGGCCAGATCAGGATGATACTCCTGCGGTGCCGCATACTTACTGTTCTGCTCCTGCTTATCGGCCCATGTACGCCAGTGCGTCAGCGTATCCTCCATACTACCGGCCAGATCCTGCAACAGTGCCTGCCGTGCACGTACATACAACTCAGGATTAATACTTTGCGCATCTTCCCACAACTCCGCCTCAGTCGGCACCTGCAATAATACTGCCTTATAAGCCGGTTCAATATCCGCATTCAACGCCGCAGTAATTGCCTCTGCCAGCTCAGCATGATGGGGAACCGGCTGATTTGCTTCTAGTGCCACCAAATTAGCCGCAACGGCACGCCGGTACAAGGTTTGTGCAGCTTCCCAGCGTGCAAAGGAATCACCATCATGTGCCAGCAGCAGCATCAAATCAGCATCACTATATGGATAATCTAGTCTTACAGGAGCACTGAAACCACGCAATAATGATGGCACCACCTCCTGAGCAACATCATCAAACACAAATGTCTGTTGCGCCTGATTGAATACCAGTACTGTTTCATCTACTGCCACATCCGTATCGCCCAGTCTGAATGCTACAGGTGCACCATCCCTGCCCAGCAAACCCACTTTAACCGGAATCACCATCGGCAGCTTGTCTGCCATATCAGGAGTGGGTGGAATGTACTGCTGCAAATGCAAGCTGAAAGTACGTTTGCCCGCATCATATTCACCATGCGCTTTAATCTGCGGCGTACCAGCCTGACTGTACCATAAAGCAAACTGCTCCAGATTAACACCATTGGCATCCGCCATCGCAGCGCGGAAATCATCACAGGTAACCGCCTGACCATCATGGCGCTGGAAGTAAAGCTGCATACCTTTCTGAAAACCGTCCTCACCCAGAAGTGTATGGTACATACGTACCACTTCAGCACCTTTCTCATACACAGTCAACGTATAGAAATTATTCATTTCCTCATATGAAGCTGGCCGTACCGGATGTGCCATCGGGCCAGCATCCTCGGCAAACTGCATGCTGCGCAACACCCTGACATTATGAATACGACGTACTGCCCTACTGGCACGATCGGCTGAAAATTCCTGATCACGGAATACCGTCAGTCCTTCTTTCAATGACAACTGAAACCAATCACGACAAGTTACCCGGTTACCTGTCCAATTATGGAAATACTCGTGACCAATCACCCCCTCAATTGCTTCAAAATCAGCATCAGTGGCCGTATCACTGCTGGCGAGCACATATTTAGTATTGAAAATATTCAGACCCTTATTTTCCATGGCGCCCATATTAAAATCGCTTACAGCCACAACCATAAAAATATTCAGATCGTATTCCAGATTAAAACGCTCTTCATCCCACTGCATCGCATGCTTCAGCGATTCCAGCGCAAAGCCTGCCTTGGCAGAGTCTTCCGGACGGGTATAAAACTTCAGTGCCACCTCTTTACCACTGCGGGTAGTAAAACTGCCCTCCAGCATCGCCAGCTTCCCAGCCACCAGTGCAAACAGATAGCTTGGTTTAGCAAACGGGTCTCGCCAACATACCCAGTGACGGCCATTGTCCAGCTCACCGCTATCAATCAAATTACCATTAGACAGCATAACCGGATAACGCTGCTTATCACCAATGATAGTAGTGGTAAACTGGCTCATAACATCCGGCCGGTCAAAATAATAGGTAATCTTGCGAAAGCCTTCTGGCTCATTCTGGGTATACAAATTATCACCAGATTCGTACAGTCCCATCAGCGTCTTGTTCTGTGCCGGATACAATCGGGTAGAGATTTCCAGCACAAACTCACTATCTGGCACAGTATGAATAATCAGTTTCTCATCTGCAACTGCATATTCATGCGGAGACAAAAGCTTACCATTTAAAACAACCTGCAACAGCTCAGCACTGCCGTCCAGCACACAGGGTTTACATCCCTGTCGGGGGACAACAGTCATACGATTGAGGACAGTGGTATAAGCATCCTCCAGAGAAAAGGTCAGATTAATATCAGCAACCGCAAAATCCGGTGCCTGATAATCTTTTAGATAATGAACCACTTTATTTTCACTCATCTTCAATACTCTCAATATCCAAATCCATTCCGCCTATTGTACGGCTACCATGCACGCAATCAACCCCAGCGCAGCCGTGCACAGTATTAGCAATATTTTATCCTTAAAATACAGAAATATAATGCACACAGCCTCAATACCGCCATATCTGAGCTGTACCATCGCATCAAGGCGGGTATTATTCATATTTAACCTAATAACAGTCATGTCCGCCAATACCACTACTGGACTTCATAACCGACAACAATCGCAGATAATGCCAGCCATACTGCAACAAAACCGATAACCAGAAAATAACCGCCACAATATACCCGTAGCAAACCATCCATTATTCCGGTCATACCTGACAGACTAAACACTAAGCAGTAAACAGAGTTGCTGTTTCACCGCGTCGCAATATTTGCTTTATTACAGACTCATAATGCCCAACAATACAAATCAGCGAAGTACCGTAAAATACCATTGGCGGCAATATACAAACAAACTAACATCTATCCAGTATCACATTCAGATCACTCAGAATACTTACCCACTACCATCAAATACCCCCCTTATACCAGATTAGTAAAATAAACCAGATAAACGCCTTTTAATATCGTGCGGATAAACATCACAAAAACCATAGTCCAACGAATCCAGTCTGGATCGCGCACACGAACACACACGCCTTACCATAGTGATTATGTGCCAATCTCTGGCCTAACCTTGCACACAGATTAGCTGAGCAGTACCACATTAGTACAACACTGCTCCTTACACAACAACTACATTCAGATATTGCCAGCAACAGCAATAAACTGTGATACAGTATTATGACTTCAAGCTGGCTGCGTAGCTAATCACATACACTGTATCAATGGGTATGAATATAACCCAGCCAGCACCAGAAAACCATTTAACATAAATAACCTCATACCAGCGTATTTTTCCCAAAAATAAAACTATGTTTTCAATTCTTGTTTTCCAGTCTCTAAAGGATACCCCATGAACCGGCCACCTGAGTTAAAACGCACATTGAAAAACCGACATTTACAACTGATTGCCATAGGCGGCGCAATCGGTACCGGCCTTTTTATGGGTTCAGGCCGCACCATCAGTCTGGCAGGGCCATCTGTACTGTTTACCTATATCATCATCGGTGCGTTCCTGTTTTTTGTTATGCGTGCCATGGGTGAACTGCTATTGCACAATCTGCATTACAAATCCTTTGTCGACTTCACCACCGATATTCTCAATCCTACCGTCGGCTATTATGTAGGCTGGTCATACTGGTTTTGCTGGGTGGTCATCGGCATGGCCGATATTGTGGCCATCACCGGCTATACCCAGTTCTGGTGGCCAGAAGTACCACTCTGGCTGCCCGGTATCATATGCATTATTGTCCTGCTGGCACTGAATCTGTTATCCGTCAAACTGTTTGGTGAGATGGAGTTCTGGTTTGCACTGATCAAGATTCTGGCCATTCTCGCACTGATTGGCTGTGGCGGCTATCTGTTACTCACAGGCTTTGTCAGCTCCAGCGGTATTCAGGCACGAATCAGCAATTTATGGACTTATGGAGGCTGGATGCCACATGGCTGGAGCGGTTTTTTTGCTGCCTTTCAGATTGCCATCTTCGCTTTTGTCGGTATTGAGCTCGTTGGCACAGCATCAGCCGAAACAGACAACCCCAATACCACCCTGCCGGCAGCCATCAACAAAATACCAGTGCGCGTAATTGTCTTTTATGTACTGGCCTTAACCATCATCATGACCGTTACCCCGTGGAGCATGGTTGCGCCCGACCGCAGTCCGTTCGTGAACATGTTTACCTTAATCGGCATCAGTGCCGCAGCCACCATCATTAACTTCGTCGTACTGACTTCCGCCCTGTCCTCTGCCAATAGTGGCATGTATTCCACCGGCCGCATGCTGTATGGACTGTCCAGAAACGGCGTTGGGCCGAAAGCTTTTGCGCATCTGTCTGCTACCGGCGTACCACAAAACGGCCTCATCTATTCCTGCACCCTGCTGCTAATTGGCGTGGGTCTGCTCTATGCCGAAGGTGATGTCATGAAAGTATTCACCATCGTCACCACCGTATCCAGTATCTGCTTTATCTTTGTCTGGGCAGTTATTCTGATTGCTTACCTACGTTATCGCAAACTCTATCCTGAGGCACATGCCCGCTCAGTCTACAAAATGCCTTTCGGCATACCCATGTGCTATGTGTGCCTGATTTTCTTTGGGTTTGTTCTGTATCTGTTCACTCAGGATAAGGATACCCTTACCGGCTTAATAGCTACACCCGTCTGGTTTATTCTGCTAACCATGGTTCTGCCCCTGTATCGCCAGCAACTAAAAAAACGCATTACCTATTCAGATACACCCAACACCAACTCTTAACATAAACAAAATCTGTCCTGTTTAACTGACATCAATGCAGCTAAACAGGACAAGCCAACAAATAATAAACAATAAAGCGCTTTCGCGCTTTATTGTTTAAGGCTCATAATCAGGATAGTGCCAGAATGGCTGCCCTACCTGCGGCGTAGAAGCCTGTGCATTATGGCGCGGCACTACCGGCTCTGCTTCATAAGCCAGCCGGCCTGCATTAACTGCCAGAGCAAACGCCTCCGCCATCATCAGCGGATAGCCGCTGCGCGAAACTGCTGTATTAAGCAAAACACCATCAAAGCCCCACTCCATTACCATTGCCGCATGCGAAGGCAGCCCTAGCCCCGCATCCACCAGTAGCGGAATATCCGGCAAACGTTCACGTAACACATGCAGCGCATATTCATGCACCGGTCCCAGACCAGTGCCAATCGGAGCAGCCCACGGCATCAAAGCCTCACAACCAACATCCAGCAAACGGCGACACGCAATCAAATCTTCCGTGCAATACGGCAATACCTTGAAACCATCCTTAATCAGAATATCCGCCGCCTGTACTAACTGAAATACATCTGGCTGCAAAGTATCGTCATCGCCAATCAGTTCCAGCTTAATCCAGTCAGTTGCAAATACCTCCCGTGCCATCTGTGCCGTAGTCACAGCCTCCTCCACACTCAGACAACCGGCAGTATTAGGAAGAATAGGCAAAGCCAGCTCCTGCAATAGCCCCCATAAACCCCGACCATGCTCGGCTGAGGTAGCACCCTGCCGGCGCAACGCTACAGTAATCATGGCCGGCTGCGCTTTTCTTACCGCTGCACGCAGCACTTCCGGATTAGGATAAGCAGCAGTGCCCAACAGCAAACGACTATCAAACTGTTCATCATAAAGTTGCAAAGCCATAAGCCATCTCCCCATTCATATAAAATTAACAAATATTCCCAAACAGCCGGCAGTCATCCTAAGTAAAGAATATTAGATTTTATAACCAGAACAACAACTTTGCATCTATTTTCACCTCAAAGAATAACATCAAATATAATTACCATATCCCAAAGCAGTCAGAGTACAAGCCTATCCCTGATACCAAAAGCATAGGCACAGACAAATATCTCCCGTTACCATGCCAATTAGCATTGATACAGACAACCGTATACACCTTACAATAATGTCGATAGTTTTATTACCAGAAAATATTTTTTAGAATTTTCTTTTATTCTTAGCCAAAGTTTAGTTTAAAATAATTAATCATAACCTTAATATATATAATATCTTGCAAATAGAAAGATAGCTAACTAACTTAAAGACATCGAGGTATGCAATCAGAAAACAGACATTTACCATTATGTAATATTTCAGAAAAAGAATATCCAAAACTGTCGCTATAAGGAACGCTAAATTACTTGGAATAACCCAAGCTGCAACAACAATATTCATTAGCTCATTAGTTAACGATAAACTAATTTCAAGAAAAAAATTCCAGAATGATAAAATAGTTTACCTCGCCTTCCTCACCGATACCGGCACTAAACCAGCTGTGTAAATTCTTTATCAACATCGCCCTTAGATTGAGTAAGTAACAAAATTAATTCTTCAATTCCAGCCAAGACAGCCTACATATCACTGGACAAAGCAGAACGGCAGATTAAATCATCAGCATATTAAATTTATCTACAAACAAACCAGCATTATTACTAATACATTCTCAGAGACAAATATCACTTTATTTAAAAATAAACAGATCAAATTGAATTATCAGCAAGCATAAACTGCACTAACCAGATAGCAAAAAACCCTGTATGCAAACAGGGCTTTCAAAACAAAAACAGAATGTGACCAACATACTAACTAGCCACCTACCACCGGACTCACAATATCCACCTTATCTTGCGATTGTAAATAATAAGTCGAATACTGATTTCTAGCGACAAAAGATGTATTTACCGCTACAGCAAAAGGCGCTTCCAGCTTCAAATATTGAACCAGATCAGCGACAGTACTGCCATCAAAAGCAATTACCTCATCATTAACACAAATATCCATCAAACTGCCTCCCCGTTCTGATTTACCGGCAAAACATCAATGTGATAGCACGCCTGAGCATCCGGCAACAACTGCTGTTGCATTAAAGCCTGCAATACATGCACCGTAGCAATACTCACCGCAGGCGAAATCATAAAACCATGCCGGAACAACCCATTAACCGTTACAACACGATTCTGTATATCATAACGTATTTCCGGGCTTTCATGATTAAGCGTGGGGCGCAGCTCAGCCAGACTTTCCAGAATCCGAGCTTCCCCAAAGGCCGGATGCACAGAATACAGAGCAGACATCAGCTCCAGCCCACTGCGTACACTCAGATTACTGTTATCTTCGCTCTCAATCTGCGTAGCCCCAACAACAAACAGCTTGTTCTGTTTAGGCGCAATATAAATAGGATAGCGTGGATGCAATACCCGCACCGGCCGGTGAAGCACAATATCCGGTGCATACACACGCAACACTTCTCCCCGCACCCCGCGTAAGCGACTTTGACCATAACTGTTCCAGTTACTTTTGCCACCGTAGCCACGACAATCCAACGTCCAGTGCGCAAGTGCCGCACATTCAGCCAAATCACCACAGTGCTCCCAATAACAGCTTACCTGTTGCCGGTCGAGCATATCCGCCAAAGCCAGCAAAGTTTGACGATTATCCAACTGCCCTTCAGTGGGTAGAAACAAACCTTGCTGAAAACGTCCAGACAACTGTGGTTCGTGTTCACTGATTTCCTGATTATGCCATACCTGCCAGACACTGCTGTCCACATGAGCCCGTTGCAAATGCTGGGAAAACTGCTTGGCCAGAGCATGATCCTGCGAATGCCACACAATCAGCGAACCATTCTGCTGCATAAATACCGGTGTTGGGAATAAATTCACCCACTGACGCCAGATGGGTAAACTGGCATAACCAAGCTGCACCACCAGCGGCGTAGCTTCTGCCGCTTCTGCCGTAGGTGCCAGCATTGCTGCTGCTGCAAAAGCAGCAGCACCCTCACCATTACGCTTACCAGCATTGAGCAATACTACCTTACATCCCTGATCTGCCAGTAACCACGCAGTCAAACGTCCCAGTAAACCTCCCCCCAGCACCGCCACATCATATTGTTTCATCGTGCCCCCCGTTTCCATTGACCTGAATCTGTACCCTGTCCGTATCGGTTTGCCGTCTACAATGCCCGCAGCCAATCCAGACAAAACATTACACAGCGCTTAACTATCCATTTCTTGAACAAATCTACCTCAGCATGTATAACCATCATATTACTCATAACAGGGTATACACTACCATGGCCAAGGTTTTTCCATTACATCCCAAACATCCTGAACGAATCTGTTGGGGCTGCGACAAATACTGCCGTGCCGATGACCTGCTATGTGGTAATGGCTGCATCCGTATTCCTCATCCCTGCGAAGATTTCGGCGAACATTGGTATCTGAACGGCGACTGGTCTGGTCTACTTTCCGATGCCCAGCGTGCACAAATTGCCATTGCCAGTAAACCCTCTTCGTCAGAAATCAAACCACATAAACCCCACATCAAACTAATGTTAAAAAAATAGTTCAGTCTTAATGTAACAGCAAGCACTCCCCGCTGTCCGAACTCATATCGCAAAAAAGACAACTTCCTTAATCCAGCTCATAATATTTAAATGCAAACAGCCAACATTAAGCTGAATAAATATAAAATTACCTGCCTCTGATGCAAAGCAATAAAATATTAATGCCAAATAAATTAAATAAACAACAATTACTTACCACAAAAGCATAATACAAACAGATTGATTCATCATAATCAATATTCGCATTGCTGAAAATGACATAAACATATTAAACAGTAAAAATAATTTCACATACCGGTGTAGCACAGCTTAAACAACCAGAACATCGCATAAACTTACGACAGAAAACACTGATCAGAATCGCAGACATACTTTAATAGTACCATGCCGGCAACAGAATAAATGGCTATATAACAGGAAGACGGGAAGCAAAATAAATAAAATTAGCCGGTACATTCCGGAATGACTTTTAAACAAACCGCACAGCAGATAAAAATAAACCGCCTGCAAAAATCCGCAGGCGAGTATTAAATACCATCAATATCCTCTAATTTTAGATTATGCCTCTGTATTCTTGGCCTTTTTCAGACAGAAAGTCTGCGTTACAAACTGTAATTTATGAGCACAGTTTTGGCAATAGTCCGTAAAATTACAGCATCAAAAGACAATAATCAGCCTATTTCCCCTAAATATCATTATTAATCTTGCGCAAAAAAGCAGATTATTGAATTTTCTTACCATACACACCAAAAATCGGGCAGATGATAGTTATACCACCTGCCCACAGATTACAAAACCAGATACAATAATTCGTTTAACTCATCTGCACAGCCTGAATTGCTGTCAAAGCAACAGTATAAACAATATCTTCAATCAGAGCGCCACGAGACAAATCGTTTACCGGTTTGTTCAGACCTTGCAACATCGGACCAACACTCAACACATGAGCACTGCGCTGAACCGCTTTATAAGTTGTATTACCAGTATTTAAATCAGGGAATACAAATACCGTTGCCTGACCTGCTACCTTACTGTCAGGAGCTTTCTGCCGGCCCACGCTCGGTACACTGGCCGCATCATACTGCAAAGGTCCGTCAATATGCAGATCAGGACGTTTTTGCTGTGCCAGCTTAGTTGCAGCAGTAACCTTTTCCACATCAGCACCACTACCAGATGAGCCAGTAGAATAAGAAATCATCGCCACTTTTGGTTCAATACCAAATGCTTTAGCAGAATCAGCAGACTGAATAGCAATATCAGCCAACTGCTCGGCAGTAGGATTCGGATTTACCGCACAATCACCATATACCAGCACCTGATCCGGCATCAGCATAAAGAATACACTGGATACCAGACTGGCACCCGGTGCAGTTTTAATCAGTTGCAAGGCCGGACGAATAGTATTGGCTGTAGTATGCACAGCGCCAGATACCAAACCATCCACGTCACCTGTTGCCAGCATCATAGTACCCAGTACCACTGTATCCTGTAACTGTTCAGCCGCCTGTTCCGCAGTCAACCCCTTACTCTTTCTCAGCTCTACCATCGGAGCAACATAACGTTCACGGATACTGTCAGGGTCAATGATTTCCAGCGAGGCTGGTAAAGTGATTCCTTTAGCCTGCGCCACCTCTTCCACTTCTGCTTTTTTAGCCAGCAACACACAGCGGGCAATACCTTTATTTTCACAAATTGCTGCCGCAGCAATCGTACGTGGTTCATTACCTTCAGGCAAAACAATACGCTTATTAGCTGAACGGGCACGTGCCATCATCTGATAGCGGAATGCTGCCGGTGCCAAATGTTCTGCTACCGGTTTAGCCAGTTCCGCGCAAAGCAGCTCAGCGTTTAACTGAGCAGCCACAGCTTTAGCCACATCCTGAGCCTGCGCTACTTCGACACCAGCAGATGCGGCAGTAACCAGACCAATACATTCAAGCTTTTTACCATGTGCAGCCAGTTCCGCCTGCACTTCTGCGGCAAAACCGGCAGCCGGTGCAGTTTGGGCATCAGCAGTTAAAATAAAGCCACTGATTTCAGTATGTCCATGTGCATAATCATGTAAAGCCAGTTGCAACTGAGCAGCCACCGCAGCAGGTGTTTGGTCTGCCACAGCAGCCACCAGAATCACCCGTGCATTCAGTGCGGCCGCAATTTTTACATTTTGTGCAGGCAAGTAAGTCCGGCCAGCTTCAGGCACAGCACCTTCAACCACCACCACATCGTGTCTGGCTTCAGCCATCTGGTGGAAAGCAGCCACAAACTCTTCTACCGCATCATCTGCCTGTCCCTGATACACACGTTCATCCAGACTAGCCAGCGACTGCGATGCAGGCAGATTCTGCTGCAATACAGCCTGCACCAGTGCAGCTGTGTTATCCGCAGCCACATCTGTAGCAACCGGCTTAAAGTACAATGACACATGTCCGGCCTGAACAAAAGCCTGTGCCACACCCAAACCTAGCGCAGACAGACCTGTCTGATTTCCAGTTGGTACCAGCAAAAATTGCGACATAATTATCCCTTTCGTATAAATAACACCCACAGCAATCGCTGCACTTATCTTATCGCTAACGATTATAGTTTAGTTCGCTTCACCACATCACAAACTGCATCAACTTTTGCATGAAAAAACATAAACCAGCCGGATATATCAACCAGCTACCACCATTTAAGTCATTCTTTACCGAACCATTATCCGCCTCAATCAGGCATCAGTGCAGACATAGCAACCCAAACCATTATTTGTCCCACTACCCAGATAAACATCAAATTAAGCTAAAAATAGTCCTTATCCAAACCAGCAAAGCAAACTGCCCACAGATACAGGCACACGAACAAATTAAATAAACCTATTAATTTTTTTTCAATCATCTTAGTTCCAGAAATTGTGTCATATACCTCATATCACAAATTCTGTATTTCCGTTTTTTATATTCTCTTCTTGGCAACCATACCAGAAATAAATTATTTATTAGGAAAACTGGTGAACAAAATCATGAAAAAATAACAGATTAATCATTCCCAATGGAATCGGAGACAAAAGCAATTCAGGATTTTTGTATAAATAGAGAAAATTTCCAGACCAAAGCTGCTCTGTATTTCAGAAACAAGAGCAAATATAATGACTTTGTTATATCAGCCAACAGAAATTAAACAACATCTCCCTCAGAGCACAAATAATGGCACCATACCAAAAGAATTAAAATTAAATGGTATAAAGCACAGCAATATCAAAACATCATCTGGGAGGCTGCCTGAACAGACAGCTCATCCATTTAAGACAGCCCTTATCCCGCGCTACAGATTAGCCAGTACTCGGCTCATCTCATAAAAATCGCCCCGCATTTGAGACCATAGATTTTCACGTGCCTGATCAAACTGTTCCTCACGGCCAAGCAGTTTACCTTCAGTAAAAGCCGTATATTTGCTGGGCACATGGCCGTCAAACCAGTAATAAGTCTGCGACGAGGTACTCTTTGCACTGTATTGCCGGTTTAAATCATACAGCCCATTTGAACGTACCTCAGCTACCATCTCCGCCTCATTAACCGTTTTCACACTATACTGTTTAAAATAAAAATCCTCATAAACAGCCTGATTCACCATATTGCCATCGGCATCAGCCACCTGCTTCGTGCCAACCCGTAAATTTTCATGCTTATCACTGGTTTCAATATTTTCCTTGTACTGCTGAAAATGACCACGAGTCATACTCACATCAATCACCAGATTAGCAGCACTGGCACTGCTTACAAAACTCACGTAATTTTTTTGAAGCGCAGAGCGTATACGGTCAGCCAGATAACTATTACCGCGGACAAATATCTGTACCTGTCCCTTACGAGCATAAACATCAGCCAGTTTAGTGGCATTTTTATAAGAGCTGCCATAAGGACTGTATACCTGACTGGCCGCACTGAACAAACTGGCCGCCTCACGGTATTCACTTAAATACCTTGCTTTGCGCACAATGGCCTGCGCCTGCTGGTACTGATTTTCTGCCTCAATTGTGCGCCATTTTTTTTCATAAATATCGGCCAGTTTAGCGCTATCCTTATAATTACCTAAAGGCAGATAGACATCATGCGCCTTACGGAAATTAGCTGCTGCCTGCTTATAATTCCGCGCTCGGACATTAGCTTGTCCCTCAGCATAAAACTCCTGCGCAGCAGTCTTATAATACATTTTCTGATTATCCTCAGCGCGCTTGTAAATATCTTTATAATTAAAATATTCATAGCCCTGACGGTATAATTTGGCCTTACGCAGATAATCATTACTATTAGTCGCCACAATGGCACCAGCCTGCTGGTAAAACTGTATCGCCAGAGATTCTTTCAGCCCACTCACCGTATACAGACCCAAATATTGCTCAATAAAAGAACTGTAGCTTTTGTCTTCCAGCTTAGTTTTCATCTCCAGCAACAGCTGATAATTTTTAATCCGTGTATCATAATCTGCCGCCGCAGCCTGCTGAATATTTCTCTGTGCCATCTGAGTCAGTTCACTAACTGTCACCTGCAAATACAGAATATCTTTTTCTTTCCACGGTTTATTTTGCTGTTGCAGCTTCTGGCTTTTCGCATTAAAGTTAGTCGCCAGAATATTCACTCCACCGATATAATCGCCTGTTTTAAACTTATCTTCCGGTTTAACCGGTACTACACAGCTTGCCAGAAACAAACACAAAAACACCAGTAAAACTTTTTTCATTGATCTATCCCCTCAGCTACAAAAATAGGCATCTGGTAAAATATCAAATCGCATATTAGCATTTACAAAAGAAACCAACAATAAATACACATATTAACTTAAATTCATTGATATACAACATCATTTCACAATCAGAGTAATGATGTAAACAACCTAATATAATCAAAATCGCGATATCACATACCTGACACAAAACAGCAAATAGCCCAGCAAGCATTCTAGTACGCTCAAATTAAGCTAAAATACAGATATCAATGCAGAAAACAAATTAAAGATCCTCTCAAAAATCCATTTTGGCGGCAATAATCCATCGCACCCATAACCATATCAGCTAAAGGCAACCCAGAATGCTATTTAAAAGAAAAAACCCGTACTACAATCCGGCGAAAGCCCACCATACACCCTATGGCTTTCGTAATCTGGAGCCAACAGTTATCAAACAGCTTGAAGTCTATCGCTGGAACTGGGAAAGACACATACAACACCTGCCCAAACCGCCACAACAGGGCTATGAGCGCTTTGCTCAGGACTGGTATCAGATACCTGACTTTACTCTCAGCGGCAACCGGCTATGGTGGATTAGTCATGCCACATTGTTACTGCGTTTACAGCAATGCATGATTATCACCGATCCCGTATTCTCACAGCGCGTTTCACCAGTAACATTTGCAGGTCCGAAGCGCCGCACCCAGCCGGCAGCCAGCATTGCCCAGCTCCCCCCCATTGATGTTATTGCCTTGTCACACAACCATTACGACCATCTGGACAAAGCCAGTATCCGGCAGTTGGCTGCTCGTTTTCCGGCCATTACAGCCGTTGTTCCATTAGGCCTGAAAAACACACTGCAAAAGCTGGGCGTTAGCAACGTAATTGAACTGGACTGGTGGGAACAGATAAACATAAAAGATATCCAATTTCATGCCGTGCCGGCACAACATTGGAGTCAGCGAGGCATCTTCGACCGCAACCTTAGCCTGTGGTGTGGCTGGATAATGCAAACACCCCAAGGCAGCAGTACTTATTTCAGTGGTGATACGGGTTTCAGCGAAATAATGTTCCGGCAGATAGCAGAACGTTTTGCGCCCATAGACATGGCCGCTCTCCAGATAGGTGCCTATGCACCGCGCTGGTTTATGCACAATCAGCACATCGACCCACAACAGGCAGTAACCATTTTTAAAATACTGCAATGCCGTCAGGCTGTCGGAATCCACTGGGGCGCTTTTGAACTGGCCGACGAACCACTGGATGAACCACCACAGCTACTGGCCACCGCCTGTGCACAACAACAACTTTCCACTGGTCGCTTTGAAAGTATCAAAATGGGAGCCAGCCGCATAATTTCTGCTGCCTGAACTAAACACTAACAGAAAAAATCTGCAATAACATCATAAAAAACTGATTTTTTTAGTAAAACCATATTGAAAAACAATACTGGTCTCAAACCTAAATACACAATACAAGTAAAGCCAGCAGACAATTTCAGCAGAATATCGCTTTCAAAAGAACTGATCGGATGACAAAATCATTCGCAACCAGCTTATAGACATTGCACAAAGCAAATACTTAACTAATAAAACAGAAACAAAACACCAAATCAGAGAAGTTATCAGCACATCTTGCCCAGACATGCAAGCTGAGCTGACACAGTATCCAGCCAGAAAAATTACATCCAGATACAGAAATCCTGAATTAAAACACCCAAACAAACCACATTCAGCCTGAATAAAATGGGTTTTAACATTTACACCTGATTACTTAAATCAGCCATCATACGGTTAAACTCCTCACGATAAGCAGGAGCAACATACGGGCGCAACAACGTGAGCGTCTGATGTGTACCGCGAAACTTCGAGGCTTCATTCAGCTTGCGTTCATACAGAGCACTGTCATAGTCACACCAGTATTTAGTAATCAGCCAGATATTGACAGCCATTTCCGTACGAGCCGTTTCATCTGTTTGAATAAATCCGATATCAGTCAACTGTTGCAACAGATTCTGCAATAATGGTGACACCTGTATTCGGGTAAAATTATTATGCTCACCCAGCAGCTCGGCACTGCGCGACAGCATCGCATTCAAATCACTGAACAAAAAACGGTATTTCCACATCACATCATATACACCAAACATATAGTTCTTAATGGCATCCGTGTCCTGTGGCGTTTTAACATGTTGCAGATAGCACAACAGCTCCTCACTGTAGCGCTTAAACAGCTGCATAATAATTTCATCTTTATTGCGAAAGTGATAATACAGATTGCCCGGACTAATACCCAGATAAGAAGCAATATGATTAGTACTGACATTACGCTCACCCTCTTCATTAAACAGCCTCAGACTGGCATCAATAATACGATTATAAGTATTGGGGCGTGATTCTTTCACCATATTCATTTCTTTCAGATTATGCAGTGTCTTACCGCGCAGATCATACAGATAGATTCCTCAGCATAGTGGCATATATCAGCCGGCAGCCAGCATCAATGTTTGTGGCAGCCATACCGGTTCCGGCTCCAGTTGCACCTGAAAGCGCTGTGCCACACAGCCCTGAACATATCGGGCCAGCGCAACCACATCTGCGGCACTGGCCTGATTTTTATTCACCAACACCAGTGCCTGCCGCTCATGCACCGCAGCCCCGCCAAGCTGATAACCCTTCAAACCACACTGATCAATCAGCCAGCCTGCTGCCAGCTTCATCTGTCCGTCAGACTGTGGATAATGCGGTAAAGCCGGATACTGGTTTAACAGAGTTGTCACCAGCGCCGCCGGCACAACAGGATTCTTAAAAAAACTGCCGGCACTGCCAAGTACACGCGGATCAGGCAGTTTCTGCTGGCGGATATGGCACACAGCCTGAGCCACCATACTAGCCGTTAACGTTTGCCCCCGAGCCAGCTCTGCCGCCACCTGCGCCAGATCACCGTAATGCAACTGTGGCGTAAAACTGCGCGACAGCGCAAACCGCACTGCCACAATCACATAACGCCCCTGTTCACCGTGTTTAAAAATACTGTCCCGATAAGCAAAACAACACTCATCACGATTCAGCCAGCGCAGTTGCCGCTCATCAAGATCAAAACATTGCACCGCTTCAATACAAGACTGTACTTCAACACCATAGGCACCAATATTCTGTACTGGTGCCGCACCTACCGTACCGGGAATCAAACTAAGATTTTCCAGTCCGCTCCAGCCTTGAGCCAGCGTGTACTGTACAAATTCATGCCAGCATTCACCTGCCGCAGCCTCTACCACCACCCGCACACCATCATCTGCTACCAGCCGGATACCACGGTTGGCCATACGTACCACCAGCGCCGGATAATCCGCACAAAACAGTATATTACTCCCACCACCCAGCCACAGCACACTTTGCCGGTCAAATTGTGGCAGCGCCATAATGTCTGGCAACTGAGCCGTATCACTTAGCGTTACCAGCCAGCGCGCCCGAACCGGCAGAGCAAAAGTATTCAATGACTGCAAATCCGCATGTTCAATCACATCTATCATGATTCTCTATCCGCATGCGCCAAAGCAAATTTTTCACTTTGCCGGTGCAAATACCATACCAGCGCCACAGCCGCACCTGTTAACGCCAGTACCAGCGCCAGCCAGAAACCATATAGCGCCATACCAAAATACAAACCAAACAAACAGCCAAATCCCAGTCCCAGCCCCCAAAAGCTGAACGCATGAATCACCATCGGGATTTTAGTCAGCTTATAGCCGCGCAGGGCATACGAAGCAATCGTCTGTGTTGCATCTGACAGCTGAAAAATCGCTGCAAAAATCAGCAGCGTTCCACCCAGAAAAATCACTTCCTGATCCACGGTATACAGACTCACCCAGAAATGCCGAAACAATAGCAGGATCACTCCAGTAAAACAGGCTCCCAGCAATCCCATAGACAGCCCCACACCCGAAACAAAACGGGCACGCTGCCATTTACCCGCACCGACAGCCTGTCCAACACACACCGCCAGCGCAATACCCACACTTTGCGGCAACATATAAATCAGAGAAGTAATACTAATTACCACCTGTTGCGCTGCTACCTGAGTTACCCCGAAGCGCGCAATCAGCAAACTAATAAAAGTAAACAGGCTCACCTCAAGGAAAAACGACATCCCGATCGGAATCCCTAGCCGCAACAAAGAGCCCTGCAAGCGCCATTGCGGCCAGTCAAAACGTGAAAACAGCGCAAACGGAGCAAAAAATCGCTGGCGAAACACATAGATACCCAACACAATTGCATTAAACCAGAAACAGATAGCCGAAGCCAGACCACAGCCTGCTCCGCCCAGTTCCGGCATACCATATTTGCCATAAACAAAAACATAATTCAGTGGAATATTCAGCAGTAACGCAATCAGACTCACCACCATAATTGGCTTCGGACGGTTTAAAGAAGAAGCAAAAGCATAAAAAGCCCGATGAATCATCGCAGCCGGCATACCCAGCGCAATAAAGAACACAAACTGCCCAAACACACCATCTACATATGAGCCCATATTCAGCCAATGCTGCATCGGTACAATCAGCGCCCACAACAACAGCATTCCCAGTACACCTAAGAACAGCCCGAACCATAGTCCTTGCCGCCCCTGTTCACCAATTTCCGTAGTTTTTCCGGCGCCATACAACTGTGCCAGAATCGGCTGCAACGCCGTCATCACCCCCAGAAAAGTAATATACAGCGTAATAAATACATTCGAGCCCAAAGCCACACCGGCCAGATCATTGGCACTGGCATGGCCGGCCATCACCGTATCCACCACACCCACACCCACCTGCGCTGCCTGTGCGATAAGAATTGGCAACGCCAGCCGCAATAATCTGCGACATTCAGCCAGCAACTCACCTCGGCCATGCTGATTCAGTTCAAACAACATGTTTCACCTACAAACTTAAACAATACAAATAATAAAAGACGGCAAGCCGTCACAATCGTTAGGCAGCATGACGCCGCGTAAATCATAACAAAACAGGCTGCCTGAAATTCTTCAGACAGCCTGCCAGCAAGAAAATCAGTTAAGCGCGTTTGCGGAACTCAAAAGTACGTGAATCAATTTCCACCTTATCGCCATTTTCAACATAGGCAGCTACCTGAATCTCAGCACCACCTACCAGACGGGCATTCTTCATTACCTTGCCAGAAGTATCACCTTTTACCGCCGGCTCAGTGTATTCCACTTCACGTACGATAATAGTAGGCAATTCCACAGAAATAGCGCGACCATCATAGAAAGTCACTTCACATTTTTCTTCCATGCCATCCACAATAAACTTGATGGCATCACCAATGTTTTCAGCTTCCACTTCATACTGATTAAATTCATCATCCATGAAAACATACATTGGGTCAGCAAAATAGCTGTAAGTACACTGTTTGCGATCCAGTACTACCACATCAAACTTTTCATCGGCTTTATATACCGTTTCCGTAGCAGCGCCAGTCAGCAAATTTTTCAGTTTCATTTTCACCACGGCAGCATTACGACCGGATTTATTGTATTCGGACTTCTGCACCACCATTGGATCATTGCCCACCATAAATACATTACCCGGGCGCAATTCTTGTGCGGTTTTCATCTTTAATCTAACTTCCAAAAAAGTTCAGCAAATAAATAACTGCATTATTTTAGCGGAAGATGGCTAAATCTGGCTAGTTTTTCCAGCGCACTGTCCTGTGCATGCAGCATTTCAGACCATACCGCAGCCGCTTTTACCCAATTTTGCCAGTTTGCATACAAATCCTGCCACACCTCCACACGCCTTAACCCGTCCAGATTGCCTGCTCCATTCAAATCATCCGACAATGCCATAAAAGCCCCTCGCACCCCAACTGGCCAGCCTGCCATCGCCTTGTTCCAGAACGCATGCAGCTTGTGCAGATGAGCATCATCATCCTGCCGGTAAATATGCCAGAAAAACGGCAACCCTGCCCATAAAGCGCGCACAAAACTATCCTCACCGCGCACAATGGCCGCATCAGCCAGCCACAGCAGGCGGTCAAAGGCCGCCTGCGGCACAAACGGAATGCGCACCAGCGTCAGCTTATCCAGTACATAAACATCGCCGTCCTGTTGCAAAGCATCGGGAGCAATTACCTGCGCAGCCCGCAAACTGTCGACTACCTGCCCCTCAGCCAGCCACAGCGTCATTGGCGCATCCGCCTGCCGCCACATCGCCATCCATTGCGGCCAACACACCGAAGCATAGGCAAATACCAGCCACAACTGGCCGCTATGCTGCAACGGCAAACCATACTGCTGCCTGAATGCCTGCTGCATCGAAACCTGCTGCTGAAACGCAGTCCGCTTAGCCAGATAATCAGCTTCGCGCAACAAGCCGCCACTGGCCGCATCAACACCCATAAACCAGAAATACTTTTCTAAGCCATTGGCCTGCAATGATGGCATAGCATGTAAATCCACCGCCCAGTCTTCTGCCGTCAGATATTCCCAGTTCAGCCACAAAGGTCTGCATTCAGTCATGCGTGCCTGTACCGCTGGTGGTAAATCACAGCCGAATGTTTCAATCACCAGTACCGGATCAGCGGCAGCAGCCAGTTGCCGTTGCATAGCTGCCTCATCATCCTGCCACGTTTCCACCACAATCTGCGGCTGATATCCGGCATGCTCCGGCACCAGCCTGTCCAGTGCACCCAAGTCATCAATCCACAGGCGTACCCGCAAGCACAAAAATTCCGCCAGCAAACAGCTTAAACGCCAGCCCACCCCCACATCACCAAAATTATCGATTACCCGAACAAATACCCATGCCTCAGTTGCCGAACCATTCGTCGGTGCATACACAGAAAAATCCTGACATTGCATAAAAATTTCCTTACCGGCAGCATAACTTAACCCGTCACACCACCATCCGTCATTCTGTCAAGAGAAAAACACACTTGACAGAACGATTTTATCCACATGCATTAAATGTAACGCGCCAAAGACTATAAAAAAAATAAACCAACAAGCCCAAAGACTATCTATTTTTAAGTTCATGTTTTTAAACATTTTTATTTTTAGGCTTATTTTTTAAGCAAGCACATACAAGGCTTGATTTACAGGCAATTATCCAGACACAACTTTCATTTTCCACAGATTTATCCACAAATATTGTGGGCATATCTTTAACCCCTTTAACAACAAGGTTTTTTACACTAAATCATCATCACAATGAAAAATAGTCAGAAACCAATGACTGCTATGGTAAAATAAACCATGCTCTCCAAAGTAGTAAAGCCATTATGTCTGATGCACTTTTTGCCAAAGAAACCATAACAGTATCTCTTGAAGAAGAAATGCGCCGTTCCTACCTCGATTACGCCATGAGCGTTATCGTGGGACGCGCCCTTCCCGACGTGCGCGATGGCCTGAAACCAGTTCATCGTCGTGTACTGTACGCCATGCACGAACTGAACAACGACTGGAATCGTGCCTACAAAAAATCGGCACGTATTGTCGGCGATGTTATCGGTAAATACCACCCCCATGGCGATACCGCCGTTTACGACACCATCGTACGCATGGCACAGGATTTCTCCATGCGTTACATGCTGGTAGACGGACAGGGTAATTTTGGTTCCGTCGATGGCGACAGTGCTGCGGCCATGCGTTATACCGAAATCCGCATGGCAAAAATTGCGCACGAATTACTGGCCGATATCGATCAGGAAACCGTCGACTTCATTCCCAACTACGATGGCAACGAAAGCGAACCGGCCGTACTGCCGACAAGGATTCCGGCACTGCTGGTTAACGGTTCCTCCGGTATCGCCGTTGGCATGGCCACCAATATTCCGCCACACAATATCAACGAAGTCATTGGCGGCGCCAAAGCCTTACTGGCCAACGAAGACCTCAGCATTGACGAACTTATTAACCTGATTCCCGCGCCGGACTTTCCTACCGGCGGCATCATCTACGGCCTCTCCGGCGTACGTGAAGGCTACCGCACCGGCCGCGGCCGCGTCGTTATGCGCGGCAAAACCCATATCGAACCAATCGGTAAACACGATGATCGCGAAGCCATCATCATTGATGAAATCCCGTATCAGGTAAATAAAGCCAGACTGGTTGAAAAAATTGGTGAACTGGTACATAACAAAGTTCTCGAAGGCATTTCCGACCTGCGCGACGAATCAGATAAATCCGGCATGCGCATAGTTATCGAACTGAAACGCAACGAAAATGCCGAAGTCGTACTTAACCAGCTATACAAACTCACCCAGTTGCAAGACAGCTTTGGTATCAACATGGTGGCACTGGTAGACGGCCAGCCGCGCCTGCTCAACTTAAAACAGATACTGAATGAATTTTTACGTCATCGCCGCGAAGTCGTGACCCGGCGCACCATGTTTGCCCTGCGTAAAGCACGCGAACGAGGCCACGTACTTGAAGGTTTAGCTGTAGCCCTGTCCAACCTTGACGAAATCATCACCCTGATTAAAACTTCTGCAACACCACCAGAAGCCAAAGCCGCCCTGACCTCACGTGCGTGGCGCTCAGGTCTGGTCGCAGAAATGCTCGCCCGCAGTGATATCGATGCCAAACTGGTTAAGCCACAGGATTTACCTGAAAATACTGGACTATTAGGCAACGACTACTACCTATCTGAGGCACAAGCACAAGCCATTCTTGAGATGCGTTTGCAACGCCTTACCGGTTTGGAACAAGATAAAATCGTTGAAGAATACAAAAGCGTCCTCGATGTCATACTTGACCTGCTCGACATTCTGGCCAATCCAGCACGCATCAACCAGATTATCCATGACGAACTAACGGCCATTCAACAACAGTTTGGAGATGAACGCCGCAGCGAAATCAATACTTTTGGTGGCGACATTGCCGACGAAGACCTGATACCGCAACGCGACATGGTTGTTACCCTCACTCATGGCGGCTATATCAAAACCCAGCAGGTAGACGACTATCAGGCACAACGGCGTGGCGGTCGTGGCAAACAGGCCACCGCCACCAAAGATGAAGACTTTATCGAAACCTTGTTTATCGCCAACACCCATGACTACCTGCTGTGCTTCACCAGCTTGGGCAAATGTCACTGGATAAAAGTCTACAAACTGCCCGAAGGTGGCCGCAACAGCCGTGGCCGGCCGGTTAACAACCTGATTCAGCTCGAAGATGGTGAAAAAATCAACACCATCCTGCCAGTACGCGAATTCAGCGAAAACGAATACGTCTTCATGTGTACCGAACAGGGCATCGTCAAAAAAACTTCCCTGATCGACTTCTCCCGTCCACGTACCGCCGGCATCATCGCCCTCGGACTGGACGAAGGCGACCACCTGATAGGCGCCGTAAAAACTGCCGGCAAACACGACATCATGCTGTTTTCCAATGGCGGTAAAGCCGTACGCTTCAGCGAAGACAACGTCCGTGCGATGGGACGTAGTGCCCGTGGCGTACGCGGCATGAAACTGGCTGAAAACAATCAGGTCATTAGTCTGCTGGCATACGATGCCGAAAAAGACAGCAACAAACTGGTACTTACCACTACAGCCAACGGCTATGGCAAACGCACTGCCGTTGACGACTACCGCCGTTCCGGCCGTGGTACTCAGGGCGTTATTGCCATCGATACCGGTGAACGCAATGGCGACCTCGTGGCCGCCACCCTCGTGGCCGACAGTGACGACCTGATGCTGATTACCAGCGGTGGCGTACTGATTCGCACCAAAGTCGACCAGATACGCGCCACCGGCCGCGCCGCTGCCGGCGTAAAACTCATCAATCTTGATGAAGGTGAAAAACTGGTAAGTCTGGAACGCATTGCCGAACCAGAAGAAAACAGCAACACCGAAGTAGATATACTAGATACCCCTGAGGATTAAATTCAGTTTTCAAACAACATAAAGCCGACTTCTCCAGTCGGCTTTATTCTTATCCAAATAAATATTCTTACCACATCCATCATAGCAATCCACCACTTGATAACAATAATGAAATCCATTATCATCTTTATTTGCAAAACAAACCATATACACAAAGGAAAAGCCATGTACGTTTGTCTGTGCAATGCCATCACCGATCGCCAGATAAAAGAAACCGTAGCCGCCGGCGCTTCCAGCCTTACCGACTTGCAGGCGCAGCTTGGCGTCGCCACCTGTTGCGGCTGCTGTGCCGATTTGGCCAGCTCATACCTGTCCTGCCACCACGACAACCTAACCAATTGCACCAAAGCCGATAACAAATAAACAATCAAATATCAAAAATAAAAAATTGCAAATATTTCCCGTTACAGCGGCTTATTTAAAGCTTAAGCTGATGAATGGGCGACAAAACCAATATGGACATAACTATTCACCATCCACGGTACTGCTATTAATATTATTTTGGGATCAGAATCAATATATTTCTGAATTATCCTAATCAACTGTTTATCAATACCCTGCCGCTGAAAGCTGATAACGGTCATCCACCGCAATATCGGCCAGATAAATTACATACACAAAATCCGTCATACAGCAGAACCTATAAAGATTTATATATTATTTATCCAGCCCTTGTTGCACCATATGTGCCGCTCTGATAACAGCTCTGGCTTTATTCTGGGTTTCTTGCCACTCCAGTTCTTCATCGGAATCAAATACGATCCCGCCACCACTTTGTACATATAAGGTGTTATTTCTGATAACGCCAGTCCGAATAGCAATACATAAATCCATATCCCCAGAAAAACTCAGGTAGCCCACTGCTCCGCCATAGATACCACGTTTGTTTGGTTCTAATTCTTCAATGATTTCTAAAGCCCGTACTTTAGGTGCACCTGAAAGCGTACCTGCCGGAAAAGTAGCGGCTAGTACATCCAGATTAGACAGACCATCCTGTAATTCACCTTCTACATTAGATACCATATGCATTACATGGGAATAGCGTTCGATAATCATTTTATCGGTAACTTTTACCTGACCAATTTTGCTGACGCGTCCGACATCATTACGGCCAAGATCAATTAGCATTACGTGTTCGGCTAGTTCTTTAGGATCTTGGGTCAATTCCTGTGCCAGCGCCTGATCCTCTTCGGCAGTTTTACCGCGAGGACGTGTTCCGGCAATGGGTCGTACGGTAACGCTGTCTTGCTCACGCCGCACCAGAATTTCAGGTGAAGAACCGACAACATGAAAATCGTCAAAGTGGTAATAGAATAAATAAGGAGATGGATTGAGGGTACGCAAAGCACGGTACAGACTTAATGGATTGTCATTAAATGGCATACTCAGGCGCTGACTGGGCACAACTTGCATACAATCGCCATTAAGGATGTATTCACGCACACGTTTAACGTAATTTTTGTATTGCTCTTCGCCGGTTTCGGCAATAGGTTCAGTTAACTTGCTGCCAAGTGAAAGAGGTAACTGTACGCTCTGACGCAGAGCGGTTCGCAATTCTTCCAGCCGTGTGCGCGCCTGCTGATAGCCGTCTTTTTTACTGGTATCAGCATAAACAATCAAATAAATTTTTCCTGACAAGTTATCGACAACAGCTAATTCTAATGAAAGCAGCAGAAAAATATCTGGTACACCTATGGGATTAGGCTTGTCTGTCTGTTTCAGGCGATGAGCAATTTGCTCAAAATGATAAATGGTTTCATAACCAAAATAGCCAACCAGCCCACCGGTAAACCGTGGTAAATCAGGGATATCGGGAGTTTTATATCTGGACTGAAATGTGTTAATAAATTTTAGCGGGTTACCCTGATGTGTCTCAACCAGCTGCGCCTGCTGATAAACCTCGGTGGTTCTACCAGATATTTTTAAATAAGTATTACAAGGCAGGCCGATAAAGGAGTATCGTCCAAAACGCTCACCATTAACTACAGACTCGAGCAGGTAGCTGAATGGTTTATTTGCCAGTTTCAGATAAAGCGATAATGGCGTATCCATATCTGCCAGTACTTCTTGTACCAAAGGGATATGGGTATAACCGGCTACAGCTTGTCGCTGGTATTCAGCTAGGGTAATCATAATTTACTTAGTCTGTGTATTTATACGCTGTCTTAGATATGAAAGTTTCTGAACTGCTGTTCTTTCTTAATTCATATCATAGCGTAATTCTGGGTTTAAAGCATGTTTACCAATATGGAAAATCTTAATGTACAGCAGCAGATAATATAAATTTTAATGTTTGAATAAATATATTTATATTCTACGGCAACGGTTTTGCCTGTGAGAATCAATGTTTATTTTTATATGGTTATTTAGGTGTTGTAACTGAATTAATACAAAGGTGACTTTAGCCGGATATTAAAAAGCTGCCGATGTACAGGCAGCTCCTTCGGTAACTTACTCTTCAACAGGCGCTTCGCCGTCAGTTTCATCCAGTTGCCCTTCGGTAATCTGGGGGGTAATACCAACTTTATTGCGAATTTTAAGGTTAATTTCGTTGGCAACTTCAGGATTGTCTTTAAGCCATTGGCGTACATTGTCTTTACCCTGACCAATTTTGCTGCCATTGTAACTGTACCAAGCTCCGGCTTTCTCTACAATCCCCAGTTTTACACCGATATCAATCAATTCGCCTTCCCAGCTGATACCTTCACCGTACAGAATATCAAATTCAGCCTGTTTAAACGGTGGGGCAACTTTGTTCTTGATAACCTTTACGCGGGTTTCATTACCAAGCACATCATCTCCTTTTTTTATCTGGCCAATCTTGCGGATGTCCAGACGTACAGATGAGTAGAATTTGAGCGCGTTACCACCAGTGGTGGTCTCAGGGTTACCAAACATAACACCGATTTTCATACGAATCTGGTTGATAAAGATAACCAGTGTATTGGTTTTTTTAATATTACCTGTCAGTTTGCGCAAAGCCTGACTCATCAGACGCGCCTGCAAACCCACATGACTGTCACCCATTTCACCCTCGATTTCGGCTTTAGGCACCAGTGCTGCTACGGAATCAACTACTAGCATATCTACTCCGCCACTGCGTACCAGCATATCGCAGATTTCCAGTGCCTGCTCCCCGGTATCAGGCTGGGACACCAGAAGATCTTCGACTTTTACGCCCAACTTACGGGCATAGATAGGGTCAAAAGCATTTTCGGCATCGATAAAGGCACATACTCCACCACCCTTTTGACATTGGGCAATGGCTTCCAGACATAAAGTGGTTTTACCAGAAGATTCCGGACCATAAATTTCTACGATACGGCCACGAGGCAAGCCACCTACGCCCAGAGCCAAGTCAAGCCCTAGTGAGCCTGTGGAGATAACTTCGAGATTTTCATCGGTATGGCTACCATCCATTTTCATGATGGAACCTTTACCAAAACTTCTTTCTATCTGCGCTAGTGCCGCAGCTAATGCTTTGCTTTTCTCATCAGACATGATGCTGTGCTCGCTTGCTATGTAATTAACTTTAATAAATCAATTATCGCATAAGCTTATGGTCAGGTGTTTAGCAAAAGCTTAGTTATGCTATCTATTTGAATTTAACAATTTTGTTATCTGTTACCGGTGGTGTAAATGCCCGTCAGTGGTGGGCTGTGGATGACTATAGTTACTTCATCTGGCTGGTCTTTTACGAATTTTTATTTATTTTTAGGCAGATGGCTGTCAGGTTTATAACAGGTTGATAAAGATGATACACTATTGGTTTACATAAGTGACTTATATTATTGTTGCTATGACCATAACGTGATGGTTGGATATCTATGTTATGGTGCTCTTCATTAAAAAATGTTGACGTTTGAATAGTCATCAATTCTATCGAATTCGTAACAGTTGCCTATATTGCATACAGCAACTGGAGGTTGTCTAGTATGAATGCTTTTGCCAATCTGGGTTTATCTCAGGAAATCGTCTCTGCACTAACAGATCAGGGCTATCAGGAACCCACACCGATTCAACATGCAGCTATTCCAAAAGCTTTGGCAGGTATGGATTTACTTGCTGCGGCGCAAACTGGTACAGGAAAAACTGCTGCATTTATGCTACCTAGTCTGGAAAGGCTGAAACGCTATGCCAATACTAGCACTTCACCAGCCATGCATCCTGTACGCATGCTGGTGCTCACACCAACGCGTGAACTGGCCGACCAGATTGACCAGAATGTACAGGGTTATCTGAAAAATCTGTCTTTACGCCAGACGGTATTGTTTGGCGGCATGAATATGGAAACTCAGAAGCAGGATTTACGCCAAGGCTGCGAAATTGTTATTGCTACGGTAGGACGCCTGCTTGATCATGTTCAGCAAAAGAATATCCAGCTTAACAAGGTAGAAATTGTAGTTCTGGATGAAGCCGACCGTATGCTGGACATGGGCTTTATTGATGATATCCGCAAAATCATGCAAATGTTGCCACCACAACGTCAAACTCTGCTGTTTTCAGCAACTTTTGCACCGGCAATCCAGCGATTGGCTCAGGATTTTATGCACAATCCGGAAAAGATTCAGGTAGCAGCACAAAATACTACTTCAGCCAATGTGGAACAGCATATTATTGCTCTGGATGGCGGACGTAAACGTTCATTGTTACAGCGACTAATTAGCGACCTGAACATGAATCAGGTAATTGTGTTTTGTAATACCAAGCAAAGCGTAGATCAGGTTAATCGGGAATTAAACCGCCGTGGTATCAGTGCTCAGGCAATTCATGGTGACAAGTCGCAACAGACCCGTCTGGAAACGCTGGCACAATTTAAAGAAGGTAGTTTGCGTGTTTTGGTTGCCACTGATGTAGCTGCACGTGGGCTGGATATTGCTGAGCTTCCGTTTGTAATCAATTATGAACTACCACTAAATGCAGAAGATTATGTACATCGTATTGGACGTACTGGACGGGCAGGTGCTGAGGGCGTGGCCATTTCCCTGATGGATGAGCAGGAACAGAAAGTATTTAATGCTATTAAAGATTTAACTGGAAATGATTTGCGGATTGAGCGAATTGAGGGTTTTGAACCACGCTGGTGGGAACAAACGCCAGCAGAAAATAAAGCATCGCAGATTTCATCAGTTAAAGTTGAGAGTGATACTCCTCGTCAGCGTGAACGAGTAATCAGATCTGGCACGAATAACGCCAATAAGGTGCAGAACAATAAGGAAGTTGATGTTACCTGCCAACAGATTCCGGGGCGTACGCGCCGCTTTAGCCGGCACAATCATCCGCAATGTGCCTTGCTACAGCCTAATTACGGAGCACGCAAAACTAAAATTCGTATTTAGTTCTAATTTGTAGTGCTTTGAAATTATTTTGATTTTTTACAACAGCAATTTTATTCATCAATAAATTGCGAAAAAATTTGGGAATTAATACAACTATCGGTATAATGCGCTGCTGTGGCGGGTCTCCTCGCATGGTTATTTAGGACAACGGGTCAGGTGCGGAAGCAAGCAGCCCATCTTAAAGCGACCAGTGCCGGGGGTTTGGCTCGCCACCCTCATCTCAGTCTTTTCTATTTCTATATTTCCCCTGTTTATCAATTGATTGTTGTATTCACTCTGCCACTTTGCTAATCTGTTTTAATCAGGTTGCAACAAGAGTTCACATGATGAATACACGCCCTTTCTCATATATTATTTCTATATTGTTGTCCGTCTGCTCTTTTTGCAGTCTGGCAGAAAGTTTAAATTACGGCATAGTTGAGCTGAACGCACAGGCGACACAAGCTGTTGCCCGGAATGAAATGATACTGGTGCTAAAAATTCAGCAACAGGGAAGCAACAGACAGCAAATCAGCAATACGGTTACCACTCGTTTAAATCAGGTTCTGGCTGCGGCGCACCGACATAATGATTTTAATACAACACAATTGACTCGCACGGTTGAACCCAGATTTGACTATCAGAAAAATAAGCGCACTGATAATGGCTGGCAGGACAGTGTCCTCATACAGATCAAAAGTACGAACTTAACGGCATTAAACCGGTTTGCCACTGAGGTACAGAATCTGGCTGCTGTTGTGGCTATCAATTATCAGGTTGCGGATACTACACTGCAAAATTATGAAGCAAAACTGACTCAGGAAGCTATTGCACGTTTTCAGCAACGTGCAGTGTTAATTGCTCATGCACTGGGCGGACATGGCTACAAGGTGGTGAGTATGAGTTTGGGGAGTAGTCAGGATTCACGGGATTATGGCGCTTATGCGTCACCGGTAATGTTAAGCCGTATGGCAGATTCAGCTCCGGTTCAGGATACGGCTGCGGGTGAAACTCAGTTAACATTAAACATTAATGGAAAGATTCAGATAACAGGATTACCATGATGAGAAACGGAGATACAGATATCCGGTTCTAATATCAGCTTAAAATTTATATAAAGAATCAGGAGATAAAATAAAAGCCAGTTTTGACAACTGGCTTTTATTTTTATTGGCACGCCCACGGGGAATCGAACCCCGGTTACCGCCGTGAAAGGGCGATGTCCTAACCGCTAGACGATGGGCGCGTAGAACTGGTGCACCCGGAGCGATTCGAACGCCCGACCCTCTGGTTCGTAGCCAGATACTCTATCCAACTGAGCTACGGGTGCGTGAAAGATGTGCAGTATAGGTAACATTAGCGTCCATGTCAATACCAGTCATATTCAAAAATTAGCAATAATAAGCAATATATTGTTTTAGCAATAAATTAATCGGGCATTAATCCAATGGGCAAAATACTTCAGGTAATTAAAATGCCATAAACATGTTGGCTGTATAGTCCGTCATTTTGGTATAAAATAGCAGTTCTTTTGCGTTTCCTGTTTGCGTCATGAGTATTGTTACCGATAATGACGCCGCTGCATTTGCCGAGCTGGCAGCGGTTTTGTTTACGCTGCCCATGCCTGTTGCAATTGTTGATCTTGAAACCACTGGTGGCCATTTCGAACACGACCGGATTACCGAAATTGCTATTCTACGGTTTCATCGTGGCTGCATCAGCCGTCATCAATGGCTGATTAATCCGCAACAACCCATTAGTGATTTTATTACTCAGTTAACCGGTATCAGTAATGACATGGTACAGAATGCCCCCATCTTTGCTGATATTGCCAGTGAGTTATTGCCATTGTTACGTGGACACCTGCTGGTAGCCCACAATAGTCGTTTTGATTATACTTTTCTGCGCCATGCTTTTTCGCGCTGCCATATTGGCTTTGCAGCACCAACTCTGGATACTGTACCTTTCTCACGCAAATTATATCCACAACATTTTAAACATAATCTGGATAGCATTATTGAGCGCTTTACGATTAAGATTGCCGCCACTGAACGTCATCGCGCTATGGGAGATGTACTGGCACTAACAGAATTTCTGCAATGCAGCTTATTCGAAAAAACTGTTCCGGTTTGGCTGGCACAATGGCAAGCACTGATTAAACCCGGTTATCTGCCCGCATGGCTTAAACCTGAATTACGCCAGCAGCTATATGCTTTACCAGACTGCTCTGGTTTAATTTTGCAGCAGGCAGCCCAGCATAAACCAATAACAATGATGGTACTGGAGCGTGCATTTACTGATATCTGTACACTATTACAAAATCAAAATGCGCAAATACAATGGCAGCAAACTCATAAGGTTGATTTTATTCCAGCTATCAGTATTCTGCATGCCTTATGGTTGCAAGGTCATTATGTAATGCAACAACAGGCACAACCATATTCTGATGAAACTGTTACGCCAGCCAAATGGTATACAGTTTCTTTTGTTGCAAACCATCATGGACAGCTACAGGCTCGGATTATTACACTTAGGGAAGGTATTCTGTCACACCCGCCTTATGGGTTGTTTATGCATCCGCGTGCCGCCAAGCGTGCACTGGCCGACTGGGCGCGCCGCTATGGTTTATGTCCGGCAGTTCTGGATATAACTCCTCAGAGTCTTGGCCGCAATGAACCCTGCCCGAATCAGGCAGCGCGGATATGTGATGGCACTTGTCGATTGGACTCTGCTACACAGAAACAAAATAAGCTGGTATTACAATATGCTCCGTTATTACCTGTTTGTGATTGGGGCAGATGGCATCAGTTAGAGCTTACTGAAATCGAAGCAGCAACTGCAACAGAAGTAGTTTTAGAAGCACAGGCCGGTTGCATACGGCTGGATGAACAGCACTGGTATTTTCACCCCCTATTACCCAAACTACTGAAACAGCGGCTGAAAAAACCAGAAAATATCGTATTTGTGCGTTGAGAGTAATAAAAATATCAGGCTGTGAGGGTAAATCTTCATAGCCTGATATCATGGATAACACCTAAAAAATGGCGCTCAGGATTTGCTCTGCTGTAAATCCTCGCTTTTGGCTTCTATTACATTATCATGTACCACATGCTTAGGTTGAGTAAGCTGTTCATGTACACGTCCGGCATTCGTTCCAATGCGATCCGGTACCTGATCCGGCATACCATTAATCGGTATCACTGCTGCTTCAGTGACATCGGTATAAGGTACAGATGAATCAGTATCAGTTTGTGAATTTTTATTGTCAGACTGTGTCATAAATGCCAGAGTAACGCTTTTGTTAGCACGTTTCTGCAACTGCTCATGCATGGCTGTTTTGTCCATTAACTGTTGCGCATCACCGTTCAGTTGCTGTAATACTTTCAGGTAACTGCGATTCAATTCATCTATAGCACCAGCAGTATCAATAAAATGTTTGTCTACCTGCTGTCGATAGTTATCAAAACTGGCTTTCACTGTCTGATACTGCTGGCGCTGTTTACCGCCACGCAAAAATAACCACATCAAACCAAGCCCAAGCAACAGTCCGATTACTGCAGCAATTGACACATATAACCAAAGCTGACTATTCATGCTGTTTTCCTTTTCCCAATCAAGATTTCATTTATTATCACCAACGGCTATGACCATGACTGCCATAGCTAGCATAACTTATTCTAACCGCTTACTGGCTAAACATTTAGTTGTCTAAGCTATTTTCAGCCCTTCTGCCTGATTAAACCAGCAGATATACAGCCGGTAATAAAACCAGCAGGCTGAACAGAGCTGCAATCAAATCGTCTAGCATAATACCAAAACCACCGTGAACACGCGCATCAAACCAGCGGATAGGCCATGGTTTTACCGCATCAAAGAACCGGAAAACCGCAAAGCCTGCCATCCACCAAATCCAATTTGTTGGTATACAAAATAAAATCAGCATCATGGCTGCAATTTCGTCCCAGACAATGCCGCCATAATCTTGCCGGCATAATGCTTGTTCCGTGTAGTCACAAATAAAAATACCCACTAGAAACAGTAGTCCAGCAAACACAATGTTGTACCAGAACGGTAAATTCAGCATCAGCCAGCATGCGGCCAGTGGAATGGCAGGTAATGTGCCAAATGTTCCAGGAGCTTTCGGCGCCAGCCCCGTCCCAAAGCCAAAGCCCAGCCAGCAGACTGGATACCTGCATAGCCAGCGCCATGTTGGCGTAACTGGTATCGTTGTTGTTTCAGTCTTAGACAAAATGATCAAATCCTTGTTGCTGTAGTTGTATCACGTTACCCGCATGATCATGTAAATGCAATTGAGCGCCTGCGGTAATGACGCCGATACGGGTTACGGGCGTGCCGGTTCTCTCAGCAGCAGCCATAATCGCCGCACGTTGCACCGGCGAGGCGGTAAATACCAGCTCATAATCATCGCCTCCGGCTAACAACCATTGTCTTAGCTGTGCCAACGGCAGCGCTTGCTGTTTTAAAGTTGTCAACGTAGGAATTAAATCTGCATTAATTTCTGCGCCAACCTTACTGGCTTGAAGAATATGCCCGATATCTTGCGCCAGACCATCGGATATATCCTGTGCCGCATGTGCTAAAGATAATAGCTCCTGTCCTAAAGCCACTCGTGGCTGAGGACGCAATCGTCTCTCTTCGCATTGGGCAAATATCGCAGCAGGTAAAGTAACCTTATTCCAGTGCACATCCAGAGCAGCAGCAGCCAATCCAAGTAAACCAGACACCCAGATATCATCACCAGCTTCAGCTGCATCGCGCCTTAATGACTGCCGACAAGGGGTTTCGCCAATAATATTAACATTAAAAACCCAATTTCCTTTAGTGGTATCACCACCTATGAGTGTTACACCAAAACGCGCGGCAAGTGCAAACAAGGAATTACAAAATGCTTCTATCCAATCTTTATTTAGTTCAGGCAACGCCACACTAAGCAAAGCCCAACGTGGTTTAGCTCCCATGGCCGCCATGTCCGAAAGATTGACAGCCAGTACTTTATGCGCCAGATCTGCCGGCGCAACATCTGGAAAAAAATGTGTTCCACCTACAAGCATATCAGTACTAAAATGCAGATCATAACCGCTGCGCGGACGTACGATAGCTGCATCATCACCGATTCCCAGAATAAGTTGCTCATCCTGTTGCTGACGATACAAATATTGATGAATAAAATCAAATTCATTCACGATAGATTGGCTTTATAATTCAAATCGGATTCTGATTTTAAGATGTCTGATTTAATCTTTCCAGAAAAGTTTGTTGCTGTAAGCAAGTAAGAATGGTTTTAGCCAAAATAGTTATAAATTAAATTTTAAACCTCATTAAGAACTAAATCGTTATATAAGCAATTCACAATAAAATTATATTACTTATCTATATAATATATCGAGAGCAAGTCAGTTAAATAACTCCATATATAGAAAGCAATCATCACATATATGAGAGGAAAAACAAAAGAATCTGCCGGTGTTCAACCAAAACATACAACAAGTGTAAACAAAGTAACACAAAATGCTTCTAACTAATCTTTATTCAGTTCAGGCAACGCACACTAAGCAGATCCCCGTATGTTTTGGCAGCCAATACCTTATGCGTCATACCCATCAACGCAACATCTGGAAAAAAATGTGTGCCATTTATCAACAATTCGGAACAGAACTACATATCATAACCACTTTATTATCAATATCTAATATCAGCTCTTTATCTTGTTGCAATACAACATAGATACAAGCAAATAGAATCAAATTCTGTCACAATAGATGCAGTTTATTTTCTGAAGTCAGGGTCTAATTCTAATAGTCTCTGTACCTCTATATTTTCTATTTAAAGCGCTATACCCAGTTATGCACAATATTCTTATTCTAGGAGCCAGATCACCTGCCAGTCTGACATGGGCGCGCCTTCTGGCCAAGGCAGGCCATCGGGTACACATGGCAGAAAGCTTAGGCTATGCCATAAGCCGTTTTAGCAGATATACGTTAACTTATACCCGTCTGCCTTCACCCAAACAGCAACCCAGACAGTGGCTAGAACAATTGATACAACTACTGGTAAGGGAAAAAATTCATACCATCATTCCAAACTGCGAAGAAGTGTTTTATCTGGCATCTGCCAATGCTCTTATTCAGCAGGCTCACCCCTGCCAGCTTTTTACCAGCTCTATTTCACTATTAACGCAACTGCATCACAAAGGTGATTTTGCCCAGCTTACACAAGACTGGCCTGTTTCTGCTCCCGAAACGGTATTACTGACTGATCAGAACCAGTTTGACGCATTTAAACAGCAAAAATTTTCAACAAACAAACAATGGGTGTTTAAACCTGCTTATTCGCGCTTCGCCACTCATACCTTAATCTGCCCAACAACTATTGAATACAACCAGATACAAGCAACTCCACAGCAACCCTGGGTGGCACAGCAATATATCCAAGGTAAAGAATACTGTAGTTACAGTATCATCAGGCATGGACAGCTTGTTGCTCATAGCTGCTACCAACCAAAATACCGAGTCGGTCAGGGTGCCGGCATTTATTTTGATCCAGTGCAGAAAATAAAAATTCGTCATTTTATTGAATACTTTGCCAAACAAACCCAATATCATGGGCAGGTGGGATTTGATTTCATCGAAGACTCAGCGGGCAAAATATACGTGCTTGAATGCAACCCCCGCGCCACCAGCGGCATTCACTTTCTGGAGCAGTTGCCACAAACAACACAAACAGCCATTGCTCACGCAGCCATGGAGGCAGATACCGATTTACCCATCAACCAACTCAAGATGGATGATCTGCAACCAGCTATGCATAATCTGGTTATGCTATTTACACCCCAGATATGGCGATTTTTTACCAAAAAAACTTTCTGGCGTGATTATCAGCAAGCGTGCGATGCTGTGTGGACAAAAGAGGATATCTTGCCTTATTTAATCCAACCCGTTCCTACCGCAGAAATACTGCTTCGAGCCATGTCATCACATAGCAGTTTTCTGGCTGCGACAACTTCAGATATAGAATGGGATGGAGTGCCTGTTGCTTTTCATTGATACCAACTAAATTCATGCTAATAAATCCATATACAGCAGATAAGCTACTTCCTATCAGGAATTTACCCGACAACCATGCCTTCTGGATGATACCTGCGTCAATAATGCACCGTTTAAGGTAAGCAGTATTACTATAGATGAAGAAATTGCTGCTATCTGAAACACCAGCAATAATACCCACACCAACTAAGTGTGCAGCCTGCTGAATAGCTATGGTTCTTCATTGCGAACAGAACTAAAATTAATTAAAACTCTAAAACTGCGACGTGCGCTGTTGACCGACTTATCCTATACAGCACATGTTCTATTACAGAACAGTGGTCTAAGCAGTGAAATTTTTCTGGAAAACTGGTATTTACACGACCACTCGCTACCATTGCTTACCGTTCGACACAGAGCATCATCGTGACAGTAAAAGCACTAGAAACACAGGCAATAGAATAGAGGTAAAATCATCAACCAATTACTATCCGTTCACTCCCCCGCTTTGCATACCAAAATCATTGATCAGCTCAGGCATAATGGCTTTCTGATAATCCCGACCCTGAAAATATGAATTGCCGACAATTTTCGCGACCACTCATGGCGCAAACGCCCACAGGTTAAAAGAGATTTAAGTCTTGCAAGAAAATCTACTGCGCAAACAAACTGGATAGAGAGTAAAGATTTTAGCGATGCGGATGTTGAAAGAAGTTTATTTCCATACAACCAAATATACCGTAGTAAACTCCTCATATTTATCCCTGACTTATAGCCTGTCTTGTTTCAAAACAGTAGCAGTTACCGGTTTTATTAAACTTTGCGGACTGCGCGTCCTGTAAATCATTCATCAACCAGTTTTGCCGCTCATTCAGCTACAGCGCACTCCAACACCAAACCTTTGCTAAACCCTTTTATCGGCATTGTCCGGTGCGATAATCTATTTAGCACCCCACTATTTGGATATAAACTCAAACGTCCAATCAAAGAAAATTTGTATTATCACCTGATGTTAAAAGTCTTTTGAGAAGCAGCACAGCATCTGGGCAGCGTACACTGTAGTGGTAGTAGTGGTAGTAGTGGTAGTACTGGAAATTTTAAAGCATTACGAAGTGCAAAGATGCATACTGAGTATTTAGAGCACTGACCACAACCATTGATACCTTTATCATTCCTTATACAGCCAAAAATCAGTTATAGCTGTACTTAACAGCAATTCCTAAATCATGTTAGTACTTTGCATTAAGGCAGCAATCCACTGAGCTCACCCAGGAACCAATTTACCCGCGGATCAGGCGTTGGTCGGGTTACCGCAAAGTAATTCACAATATTAGTTGCCTGCTGGGTTAGCAAAGGTATCAATACACCGCTGCGCACATAAGGCTCAGCAATTTCTTCCGACAACAAACCAAGATGACTGCCTGCAAGAATAAACAGCAGCGTAGCATGTTGCTTGTGAGCCACCGCAGTTGTGTTACCGCTCATCAAACTATTTCCTTCTTGCTGACGAGCGTAGGTGCGTTTTACCCATTGATAGTCTTCGGCAAGTAAATTCAGCGTTAAATCCTTGATTTTAGCTGCCGGATGCGAGGCATGACAATATATATACTCACGCTCTTCAAATACCAACTGATAGTGCAGATTTTTCAGCAAACTGTAATAATAACCAATACCAAGATCCATCTGATTATTGGCAATGGCAATTTCAATATCTTGCGGTGCACAGATATCTACAGACAACCGCAATTCCGGATAATGCTGATAGGCGCTGGCAATTACTTGATTGAAAATACGCTGGAAATCAGACGACAAATACTCTACTAGCCCAATGCGCAACGTACCAGACAATACCGAACGATGCCATTTAATATTTTGCACTTCGCGATGAAATTCAGAAGTTGCCTGTAACAATAAAGTACAGGCTTCATATAACTGATGTCCTGCCTTAGTTAAGGCAAAACCAGAACGACCACGCCGGCATAGAATCACACCCAGACTTTCCTCAAGATGTGCCAGATGAGTACTGATAGCCGATTGCGACATATTCAGCCGCTTTTGTGCTGCAGTAACACCCTGACATTCCACAATAGCCACAAAAGCCTGCAAAGCCTTTAAATCATGTTTAATCAAGGTGTGTAACATAACCCGCCCCTTTACCAGAAATCAGTTTAACACCGAAATATGCACCTCATCACCACAGGCAGCAGACAATACCTGACTCAATACCGCAAAAAACTCACTGCCATCCCGCGCTGATAACCATTGTCCGCGCTGGCAAGCAAAATGATAACCACCGCTTTTCGCCGCTATCCATAATTCCTGAGTAGCAGCATGGCGGTTAACAATAATCTGTTCCCCGCTATCAGCCTCTATCGTAAGTACATTACCACTGGCTTCACAATCCAGATCCCAGCCAGCTGTGTCAATACTTTCCTCAATATAGCCAAATAGATCATCACTATATTGTAAAAATTCACTTTCGGTCATTTTGCTTACCATAACCCTACATTTTATTACATTCAAACTGTTATCTTGCCATATAATATGGTTAAATCCTAGTTTTATACGTAATGGCCGCCTCACCGCACCAGCCATTTAAACCATAGTGAGCCAGATTAATGCATCGTTTTCTATTTTTAGGTGTGCTTGCAACCAGTTTCCTGTCTGCCTGTGGTTACAAAGGTGACCTGTACTTGCCCAAGGAAGGCGATAAAGCCAAATATGGCGTAATACAAACCGGCCTGACTATCGACCCAATTGACCAGAAAAACCTACCCAAACATGACTGATTACCTGAAATGTGAACAAATACCCTATTCTGCCCTAGCCGCTGAATATGGCACACCACTTTATGTTTACAGCCAGCAGGAAATGACTGCTGCCCTCAACCAGTATCAGCAGGCTTTTGCCTCATTGCAGCCACTTATATGTTATGCAGTCAAGGCCAACAGCAATTTATCCATTCTGCGCCACTTTGCCCGGCTGGGCTGTGGTTTCGACATTGTTTCCGGCGGCGAACTCCAGCGAGTAATAATGGCAGGCGGCGATACGGGAAAAACCATTTTTTCCGGTGTAGGCAAAAGCAGTGCTGAAATTGAATTTGCCCTGAATAATAATATTCGCTGTTTTAACGTTGAATCACTGCCCGAACTAGAACGCATCAACACAATTGCCGCCCGTCTTGGCAAAATTGCCCCGATATCATTACGTATCAACCCAGACGTCAACGCCCATACTCATCCGTATATATCCACCGGATTAAAGGCAAATAAATTTGGCATTGCCTATCATGACGTCATAAAAGCCTATCAGCTGGCTGCTACGTTACCTCATTTAAAAATCACCGGGATTGACTGCCACATCGGTTCCCAGTTAACTGATTTATCTCCATTGATTGAAGCACTTGAACGCATGTTGCTGCTGGTAGATAAACTGGCCGAACACAATATCGAGTTAGAACATATTGATTTAGGCGGTGGCGTAGGTATTGTTTACCAGAACGAAAACGTGCCAGATTTAGCTGCCTACGCAACCGCAGTAGCCAGATTGTTATCCAAACGCAATTTGCAGCTAATGCTGGAACCCGGACGTAGTCTGATTGGTAATGCTGGGGGCTTACTCACCACCGTTGAATATATCAAGCAGGGCGAAGAAAAGAACTTTGTTATTGTAGATGCAGCCATGAATGACCTAATGCGTCCTTCTCTGTATCAGGCCTATCACGGCATTCTGAATGTCAGTTCAACAACAGCAAATGAATTTGTTGCTGACGTGGTGGGACCTATCTGTGAAACCGGTGATTTTCTGGCCAAAGACCGTACTATTGCAGCAACAGCTGGCGATTTATTACTGATTCAAAATGCTGGCGCTTACGCATTCAGCATGGCAAGCAACTACAATACCCGCTGCCGCGCAGCAGAAGTATTAGTTAATGGGACAGAACATCATCTTATTCGGCAGCGTGAAAATCTGCCAGAATTACTAGCAAATGAACAAAATTGCCTTAAAGCAATCTGACTTATAATTAAATTACACCTTTAGCTTAACTTATTACACTTATTTTACACCTTACTTATCCTTGTTTTTGCTGTCTCGAATATCAGTTTTAAAGAAATTAATTTGACTAAAAGGGATATCGGCCATCTAAAAGTGACTTTATGGTATCCCGTCAAAAATGCCTTTTTACCAGCAAGGAGAACTAAATGCTAATCAGACCAGCTGGCCGAATAACATGGTTATTCATCAAGAAGTGAAGTGGATAGCTATTTGGAATTTACTAAAAACTTATTAACTAAGCTCTCTTACACAGTATAACAATAAATTTAACCGTCCATATCCAATAGAAATACTAGATTTTATCTTTTTTATAATCCGTCACCAGCAATGAAATATAACTAAAAAGTGGCTAATGATTTATAACATCGAAAAACCTTCATAAGCTATTAAATAACATCACGACGATCAAGTATAAAGTACAGAAACAGGCAGCACTATTTTCTACATGATTTCTGTGTTAACAATAGAACATTTACCTTATAGATTTGATTTAATGTTCCATCAATTTATGTTTTGAAACCTATTTAAATTAATATATTATCGTAAGAGTAGCAGAACGCTACCTTTATTATCGGCAATACCTTTTAAACGCTACATTTCACTAATAATTATTTAAATTCTATTGTTTTTCTTTTCTCATTCGAATATGTGGGATATTATCTTCTAAGTAAATATCAGAAATTGGAACAAATCCATACAAACCATAAAAGTCTGTTAGATGTGCTTGTGCACTAATAATAATTGGTTTACCTGACATTTGTGTCTTGATCACTGCCAACGTTTTTTCTAATAATTGATGGCCTAACTTCTTGCCACGATAGTTTGGATGAATAATTACCCTACCAAACGTAACTGTTGTATCTTGATCAATTATCCGCGTATACCCAATGATTGTCTGCCCTTCCTGTATCCATGTATGTACAGCCTGCTCATCATAAGCATCTATTTCTTGATAGGGGCAAGTTTGCTCCACTACAAACACAGCAATACGTAATTTGGTAATTTCATAAAATTCTTTGGTTGATAATTCTGAAAATGATTTAACGTAATAGTTCATATAGAAAATCCGTTTTAATACTAAATATATTTAAATACTCGACTCTTTAAATAACTATATAGCACCTGACAATCATATTATAAATTTCCAGTATTCAGTAAATAAATTACGTAGTAGATAATGTTATCTGTCTCAGTGCTTCATACTAATTGTGGTCATATTATCACCTTATACAAATTATTAAGAAAAATATAAATCAGCTCCTTCTGTGTAATATATCCAATTAAATATTCAATGTAACCATTCTAATAATGTACGACCGGATTTGATATAACCTGTAGTTGCATCATGTGATTTTTCCAATTGATAAATATTTTCTGGTAAATTCGAGTTGATTATCAACCCTTATTTTTAATAATATGTGCCTGTTTATTCCGTTAACGCGTAACACTACCGGCAGATAAACTGACTGCAATATCAATTCCAAGCACCTTCAGATTATAGCTATCCCTAAATAGTACTTAGAAAATTTTTTTTATTACTTCACAAATGATTTAAACATGAAAAAAATGACTGAACATCAAATCATATCCATTTTAAAATAAGGTAAAACCAGCGTTGCTGTTAAGGAGCCCTGTCGTAAATATGGTATGGGCAATTCAACTTTCTATAAATGGCGTGATAAATACGGTGGTATAGAAAACTCAGATATCAATGCTTAAAGCAACTGGAAACTGGAAATCGTAAGCTTAAGCAGATGTTTGCCGAGCTTAAAACCCCAGCTTCAGAAGGAAATCATAAAAAAGCTATAGTGCCTACTCAAGCATGTAAAGCCTGTGCTGTACAACTACCAGAAAATCATTCTGTTACTATGGCCATGAGCTGCGCTATTGTTGATTCAAGCCGCTGTGCTTACTATTATCAACTTAAGTTACCGGATGATTCGGTGATTGTGTCGGTACTAAGTGCTATCACAGATAGGCATTTACACTGGGGCTTTCCTAAGTATTTTAATCGTATCAGAAAGCTTGGCTATAACTGGAATCATAAACGTGTTCATCGAATATATTGCCAGTTAAAGCTTAATCTCAGGGTAAAGCGTAAACAACGTATTTTTGCGCGAAGCACAGAAAACCTATCAGTACCGAATAAGCTAGGTGAATGTTAGTCAATGGATTTTATGAGTGACGGCAGTTGCCATCAACGCAGATTTAGAGCCTTCAATGTCATCAATGACTTTAATCGTGAGGCATTAGGCATTGATATTGCAATTAGTTTACCGGCTGGTAGGGTTACCTATTATTTGGGATAAATTGGCCGGATATCATGGCTATCCACTCAAAATACGAGTAGATAACAAACCGGAATTTACCGGAAAAATATTCATTGACTGGGCAAAATCACATGGTAAACCATAGATTATATTCAAGCAGGTAACCCATATCAAAACGGCTATATTAAACGATTTAATCGCACCTATCACACAGATGTACTAGATTTATATCTATTTAATAATCTGGAACAAACAAGAAAGGTAACCGAAAAGTGGCTAACCATTTATAACGCAAGAAGACCTCATGAAGCATTAAATAATATGACGCCAAGTGAGTATAAAACACTAAAACAAGCAGCATAATTTTCTACCTCAGTCTTGTACTAACTTTGGGGTATTTACAATATATTTTTAATAATCTGGAACAGGCAAGAACAATCACCGAAGAATCGCTAACGATATATAACACCGAAAGGCCTAATGAGGCACTGAATAACATGACGCCAATTAAATATAAAACACCAAAACAAGCAATGTAGTTTTTACGCGAGTTGTATACTAGCTATGGGATATTTAATTCTGATTTTAGCCTGCATTATTTTAATTAGGAATTACAATAATTTAGGTATATTTATAGATTAATTTTGATTATATTCATGTAGCAAATGACAAATATAGAAAAACGGACTGGAGAGTCCAGTCCGTTTAAGTATCATTCAATTTAATAATTATTGAACTTTGATTTCTACATCAACACCAGCTGGCAAGTCCAATTTCATCAATGCGTCAGTGGTTTTATCAGTCCAGTCGATAATGTCCATCAGGCGCAAGTGAGTGCGAATTTCCAACTGCTCACGTGAAGTTTTGTTCACGTGTGGAGAACGCAGCAAGTTAAAGCGTTCAATTTTAGTTGGCAAAGGAATAGGACCTTTTACAACTGCACCAGTGCGTTTGGCAGTGTCTACGATTTCTTGAGCAGAACGATCAATCAGAGCGTAGTCATAAGCTTTCAGACGAATACGGATTTTCTGGTTTTTCATATCTATATTCTTCCTAAATTAAGCGATAACTTTAGCAACCACACCGGCACCAACTGTACGGCCACCTTCACGAATCGCAAAGCGTAAGCCTTCTTCCATAGCAATCGGGTGAATCAGTTCTACATCAATAGTTACGTTTTCACCTGGCATTACCATTTCAACACCTTCCGCCAGACTTACTGCGCCTGTTACGTCTGTAGTACGGAAATAGAATTGTGGGCGGTAATTTGCGAAGAATGGAGTATGACGTCCACCTTCTTCTTTGCTCAGTACGTACACTTCTGCTTTGAATTTAGTGTGCGGAGTGATGCTGCCCGGTTTTGCCAATACCTGACCACGTTCTACTTCTTCACGCTTGGTACCACGCAACAATACACCTACATTGTCACCAGCTTGACCTTGATCCAGCAGTTTGCGGAACATTTCCACGCCGGTACAGGTGGTTTTCTGGGTTTCTTTCAGACCAACGATTTCAATTTCGTCGCCTACATTGATTACACCGCGTTCTACACGACCGGTAACTACAGTACCACGACCTGAAATTGAGAATACATCTTCAATCGGCAACAGGAATGGTTTGTCTACTGCACGTTCCGGAGTAGGAATGTAGCTGTCTAATGCATCGGCCAACGCCATGATTGAAGCTTCGCCGATATCAGAAGTATCACCTTCCAATGCTTTCAGTGCAGAACCTTTAATCAATGGAATGTCATCGCCTGGGAATTCATAGCTAGACAGCAGATCACGGATTTCCATTTCTACCAGTTCCAGCAACTCTTCGTCGTCTACCATGTCGCATTTGTTCATGTAAACGATGATGTAAGGTACACCTACCTGACGTGCCAACAGAATGTGCTCACGGGTTTGTGGCATTGGACCATCAGCAGCAGATACCACCAGAATAGCGCCGTCCATCTGTGCAGCACCGGTAATCATGTTTTTCACGTAGTCAGCGTGTCCCGGGCAGTCAACGTGTGCATAGTGACGTTCTGCGGTTTCGTATTCTACGTGTGAAGTATTAATGGTAATGCCGCGGGCTTTTTCTTCCGGAGCATTGTCAATCTGATCGTAAGCTTTCGCTGCACCACCAAATTTCTTGGACAGAATGGTACAAATTGCAGCGGTCAATGTGGTTTTACCATGGTCAACGTGACCGATGGTGCCAACGTTTACGTGCGGTTTGCTCCGCTCGAATTTTTCTTTAGCCATGAGCTAAGTTTCCTTGAATAAAGATCGATTAAAGAACGATGATAACCTGAAAGTACAAGTACTTTCAGGTTATCGGTAAATAAGTTAGCCTTTACGGGCAGCAATAACCTGCTCGGCTACATTATTCGGTGCTTCTGCGTATTTCTTGAATTCCATGGAGTAAGTAGCACGACCCTGAGTAGCAGAACGCAGATCAGTTGAATAACCAAACATTTCTGCCAAAGGTACCTCGGCACGAACTTTCTTGCCACCGATACCATCATCGTCCATACCCAGTACGATGCCACGACGACGGTTCAAGTCGCCCATTACATCGCCCATGTAATCTTCTGGTGTTTCCACTTCAACTGCCATAATCGGTTCCAGTAATACTGGAGACGCTTTGCGCATACCGTCTTTGAATGCCATAGAACCGGCTAATTCAAATGCGATCTGTGAGGAGTCTACATCATGGTAAGAACCGAAAGTCAGGCGCACGCGGATATCCACTACTGGATAACCAGCCAGAATACCGTTGGTCATAGTATCACGGATACCTTTATCCACAGACGGAATAAATTCGCGTGGAATCACACCACCCTTAATTTCGTCAATGAATTCGTAGTTCACACCACCTGGTTCCAATGGTTCCATAGTGATAACCACATGACCATACTGACCTTTACCGCCAGACTGTTTCACGTATTTGGCTTCGGATTCCACCGATTTACGGATGGTTTCACGATAAGCTACCTGCGGAGCACCTACATTGGCCTCTACGCCAAACTCACGTTTCATACGGTCTACAATAATTTCCAGATGCAATTCACCCATACCGGAAATAATGGTTTGACCAGATTCTTCATCCGTTTTTACGCGGAAAGAAGGATCTTCTTTAGCCAACCGGTTCAGAGCCAGACCCATTTTTTCTTGGTCAGCTTTGGTTTTTGGTTCTACAGCAACGTGAATTACTGGCTCTGGAAATTCCATGCGTTCCAGAATGATCGGAGCATCGCTATCACACAGGGTTTCACCAGTAGTTACGTCTTTCAGACCAATTACAGCAGCAATGTCACCGGCACGTACTTCTTCGATTTCATCACGGTCATTGGCTTTCATCTGTACTAGACGACCAATACGTTCTTTAGTGCCTTTAACAGAATTAACTACGGTATCGCCAGATTTCACTACACCTGAATACACGCGAATGAAAGTCAGCTGGCCAACGTATTTGTCGTTCATCAATTTGAACGCCAATGCGGAGAATTTTTCTTCGTCGCTGGCTTTACGGCTGTCTTTTTCACCATCAGGTTTTTCACCAGCTACTGGCGGAATGTCCGTTGGGCTAGGCAGGTACTCAACCACTGCATCCAGCAGGCGCTGTACACCTTTGTTCTTAAAGGCAGAACCACATAATACAGGCTGAATTTCGCCAGCCAGTGTACGTGCGCGCAGCGCTGCAACAATTTCTTCCTCGCTCAGCTCTTCGCCGCCAAGGTATTTTTCCATCAGTTCTTCGTTGGCTTCAGCAGCAGCTTCAACCATTTTTTCGCGCCATTCTTCAGCAACATCTTTCAGATCTGCTGGAATATCTGCATATTCAAATTTCAGACCCTGAGTTGCATCATCCCATACAATCGCGCGCATTTTCAGCAGATCGACTACGCCTTCAAAGCCGTCTTCAGCACCCACTGGAATCACAACCGGTACCGGATTGGCACGCAGACGAGTTTGCATCTGCTCAACCACACGGAAGAAATTGGCACCTTGACGATCCATCTTGTTTACAAAAGCAAGACGTGGCACTTTGTATTTATTCGCCTGACGCCATACAGTTTCAGACTGGGGTTGTACACCACCAACCGCACAGTAAACCATAACTGCGCCGTCTAGTACACGCATAGAACGTTCTACCTCTACGGTAAAGTCTACGTGTCCCGGGGTGTCAATAATGTTCAGGCGGTGTTCTTTGAACTGGCCAGCCATACCTTTCCAAAAGGTAGTTACAGCAGCAGAAGTAATGGTAATACCGCGTTCTTGTTCCTGCTCCATCCAGTCGGTGGTGGCCGCACCGTCATGTACTTCACCCAGTTTGTGGGTCATGCCGGTGTAAAACAGAATACGTTCTGAAGTGGTGGTTTTACCAGCATCAATGTGTGCAGAAATACCGATATTACGGTATTGTTCAATAGGGGTTTTACGAGCCACGATAATTGCCTTTCTGCATTAAAAGCGGAAGTGAGAGAAGGCCTTATTGGCTTCAGCCATACGATGTACTTCCTCACGTTTTTTCAATGCGCCGCCGCGGCCTTCAGCCGCATCAATTAGTTCACCAGCCAGACGCAAATCCATGGATTTCTCACCGCGTTTACGAGCCGCGTCACGCACCCAGCGCATAGCCAAAGCTAAACGGCGCTCGGCACGAACCTCAACAGGAACTTGATAATTTGCACCACCAACACGACGGCTTTTTACTTCTACAACCGGCTTGGCATTGGCAATGGCTTCGTTAAACACTTCAATGGCTTCTTTGCCGGTTTTCTTTGCAATCTGTTCCAAAGCACCGTATACAATGCGTTCGGCTACAGATTTTTTACCGTCAATCATCAGCACATTCATGAATTTAGATAATTCGATACTGCCGAATTTCGGATCTGGCAATATGTCACGTTTTGGTACTTCTCTACGTCTTGGCATTTCAATTTCCTTAAACTATTCAGCTGGGCATTGCCCACGAATATTTATGTAAATATTCACTTACTCGACAGATATTCTGCCGATGCGTCCACTTATTTAGGACGTTTAGCACCGTATTTAGAACGGGATTGTTTGCGGTCTTTTACACCAGCAGTGTCTAAAGAACCACGAACGGTGTGATAACGCACACCTGGCAAGTCTTTTACACGACCGCCACGAATCAGCACTACGCTGTGTTCTTGCAGATTGTGGCCTTCACCACCGATATATGAAATCACTTCATAACCGTTGGTCAGACGCACTTTGCAGACTTTACGCAAAGCTGAGTTAGGTTTTTTCGGGGTAGTAGTGTATACACGGGTGCATACACCACGCTTCTGAGGGCAAGCCTCTAATGCAGGTACTTTGTTGACGTAAACCGGAGCCTGACGTCCTTTGCGTACCAATTGGTTGATAGTAGGCATATTTTCTCTTTATCCTGTTGAGTCAATACATGCCGACACCATGCCGGCAAAGTGTTCAATTTTAGCATTTCAAGACATTGCTGGTCAAGATTTTCCAATTTTAAATCTAGTTAATCTGCTAGAAAAACAACAATGTAAGGATCCGTATATAAAACAAAACCGCTGAAAGCTATTCAGCGGTTTTGTTCTGATTACAGCAAATATTCAAGCTTATTCGCTTTTATCTGCTGCTTCAGCAGCTACCTGTTGCTGCCATTTCTGACGACGGCTGCGGTGATAAGTCAAGCCTGTACCGGCTGGAATCAGGCGACCCACAATCACATTTTCTTTCAAGCCGCGTAAATCGTCGCGTTTACCCATAATTGCTGCTTCAGTCAACACACGAGTAGTTTCCTGGAAGGAAGCCGCAGAGATAAATGAATCGGTAGACAATGATGCTTTAGTAATACCCAGCAATACATTATCAAAGCGTACCGGCTCTTTACCCTCAGCCAGCAATTTTTCATTAGCAATCATCACATCACCACGTTCAACCTGCTCGCCGGTGATGAAGTGGCTATCACCAGCATCGGCGATATTCACTCGACGCAGCATCTGACGAATAATCACTTCGATGTGCTTGTCGGAAATCTTCACACCTTGCAGACGATATACCTCTTGTACTTCCTGCACAATGTAACGCGCCAATGCTTCAATACCCTGCAAGCGCAGAATATCATGCGGATCAACTGCACCATCCACAATGACTTCACCACGATTGACTACCTGACCATCGTGCACCAGTACCTGTTTTTCTTTAGAAATCAAGGTTTCATAAGCAACACCATCTGCATCTGTAATGATCAGACGTTGCTTACCTTTGGTTTCCTTACCAAATGATACAGTACCGGTTACTTCAGCCAGCATACCGACATCTTTCGGCGTACGTGCTTCGAATAACTCAGCTACACGTGGCAAACCACCGGTAATGTCGCGGGTTTTAGATGAAGCCTGTGGAATACGAGCCAACACATCACCCTTACCTACTTCCTGTCCTTCGCGTACAGTAATCACCGCACCCACTGGGAAAGCCATGGAAACAGCAGTCTCACTACCAGCCATACGAATTTCTTCGCCCTTTTCATCCAGCAGTTTAACGGTTGGACGTAATAGTTTAGACTGGGTGGACGAACGACGTTTACCATCAATCACCACCAGTGTGGACAAACCGGTTACATCGTCGGTTTGTTTCGCCACTGTCACACCTTCTTCGATATTTTCGAAGCGAACGCGACCGGCAAACTCGGTAATCATCGGACGGGTATGCGGATCCCAGGTAGCCAATGTCTGACCAGCTTTCACCACACCACCATCTTTAACCTGCAATAAGGCACCGTAAGGTACTTTATGACGCTCACGCTCACGACCAATATCGTCATGAATCACGATTTCGGATGAACGGCCGATGACAACCAGTTCACCTTTATTGTTGGCCACATAACGCATCTGACTGGAGAAGCGCACAGTGCCACCTGATTTTGCTTCTACCTGACTGGCAGCAGCTGCTCGGGAAGCGGCACCACCAATGTGGAATGTACGCATGGTCAACTGGGTACCTGGTTCACCAATGGACTGCGCCGCTATTACACCAACTGACTCACCGGCATTAACCAATTTACCTCGCGCCAGATCACGTCCATAACATTTAGCACATAAACCGTGACGAGTCTTACAAGTGATCGGAGTGCGCACTTTGATTTCATCGACACCGGAATTATCAATCAGCTCTACCAGACTTTCATTTAATAAAGTACCAGCATCTACTAATGTTGCACCACTGGTTGGATCTACTACATCTTCTGCGGTTACACGACCCAATACACGGTCACGCAGTGATTCGATAATATCCCCGCCCTGTACCACTGCTTTCATTACAAAGCCATCGTTGGTACCACAATCATTTTCTACCACTACCAAATCTTGAGTCACATCTACCAGACGACGAGTCAGATAACCGGAGTTAGCGGTTTTCAATGCGGTATCGGCCAGACCTTTACGCGCACCGTGGGTAGAAATAAAGTACTGTAATACTGTCAGACCTTCACGGAAGTTTGAAGTAATCGGTGTTTCGATGATGGAACCGTCTGGTTTCGCCATCAAGCCACGCATACCTGATAACTGTTTAATCTGCGCTGCGGAACCACGAGCACCGGAATCAGCCATCATGTAGATGGAGTTGAACGATTCCTGATCAACCAGATTGCCTTCACGGTCAACAACTTTCTGGGTTGACAGATTATCCATCATCGCCTTGGCAATCTTGTCACCGGTACGACCCCAGATATCGACAACTTTATTGTAACGTTCGCCATTGGTTACCAGCCCCTGACGATACTGGTCTTCGATCTCCTTGACTTCAGCATTGGCTTCAGCCAGAAACTGTGGTTTGCTTTCCGGCACCAGCATATCGTCAACACAAATGGAGATACCAGCACGGGTAGAGAAAGCATAACCGGTATACATCAGATGGTCGGCAAAAATCACTGTATCGCGCAAGCCGCAGCGACGGAATGAAGCATTAATCAGCTTGGAAATTTCTTTTTTCTTCAGCGTCTTATTAATATGCTCGAATGACAGACCTTTTGGTAGGATTTCTGACAGCAGCGCACGACCAACTGTGGTTTCATAACGGTTTACTACTGGTACAAACTCATCCTGTCCGTTTTTCACCCATTCGCGCAAACGTACGGTAATTTTGGTACCCAACTCCACCTGACGGGTCTGGTAAGCGCGATGTACTTCTTTCACATCAGCAAACAGGCTACCTTCACCTTTACCATTAATCTTGTCTCGGGTCATATAGTACAGACCCAATACAATATCCTGTGAAGGTACAATAATCGGGTCACCATTGGCAGGTGATAACACGTTGTTAGAAGCCAGCATCAAAGTGCGCGCTTCCATCTGTGCTTCCAGACTCAATGGTACGTGTACGGCCATTTGGTCACCGTCAAAGTCGGCATTAAATGCGGTACATACCAATGGGTGCAACTGGATTGCCTTACCTTCAATCAGAATCGGTTCAAAGGCCTGAATACCTAAGCGGTGTAGGGTTGGTGCACGGTTCAGCAGAATTGGATGTTCACGGATAACATCTTCCAGAATATCCCATACAATCGGTTCTTCCTGTTCCACCATTTTTTTGGCTTTTTTAATGGTGGTTACTGTTGGATCGAGTTGTTCCAGTTTGTGGAAAATAAACGGCTTGAACAGTTCCAGAGCCATTTTCTTTGGCAAACCACATTGGTGCAGACGCAGGTAAGGACCTACAGTAATCACTGAACGGCCAGAATAGTCCACACGTTTACCCAGCAGGTTCTGACGGAAACGACCACCTTTACCTTTAATCATATCAGCCAATGATTTCAGTGGACGTTTGTTGGCGCCGGTCATGGCTTTACCACGACGACCATTGTCCAGCAGAGAATCAACTGCTTCCTGTAACATGCGTTTTTCATTACGCACGATGATGTCCGGCGCACGCAATTCCAGCAAGCGTTTCAAACGATTATTACGGTTGATGACGCGGCGATACAAGTCATTCAGATCCGAAGTAGCAAACCGGCCACCATCCAGCGGTACCAGCGGACGCAAGTCCGGCGGCAATACTGGCAGCACGTCCATAATCATCCACTCTAGCTTCATACCGGAGCGCTGAAATGCTTCCAACACTTTCAAGCGTTTAGCAATTTTCTTGATTTTAGTGTCAGAGCTAGTGGACTCAAGCTCTTGGCGCAATACAGTCACTTCATGCGCGATATCCATGGCCCGCAATAAGTCGCGAATGCCTTCTGCACCCATCTTGGCTTCAAAATCACCACCAAATTCTTCATATTTGCTGATGTATTCTTCTTCACTGAGTAATTGACGCGGTTGCAATGAGGTCAGACCGGGGTCAGTCACCACATAAGCTTCAAAATATAGAATACGTTCGATATCACGCAAAGTCATATCTAATACCATCCCCAGACGGGATGGCAGCGACTTCAGAAACCAGATATGCGCAACCGGTGCTGCTAGCTCAATATGCCCCATGCGCTCGCGGCGCACTTTGGATAAAGTTACTTCAACACCACATTTTTCACAGGTCACACCACGAAATTTCAGGCGTTTGTATTTACCACACAAACATTCATAATCTTTAATGGGACCAAAGATTTTGGCACAGAACAGGCCGTCACGTTCCGGTTTGAAGGTACGGTAATTAATCGTTTCCGGCTTTTTCACTTCACCGTATGACCAAGAACGAATGGTATCCGGCGAAGCAATGCCGATTTTGATTGCATCAAATTCTTCTTCGGCACTGACATTTTGCAGCGGATTAAATAAGTCTGATAAAGCTTTCATATTTGCTCCTGACGATGCCGCATGCAGCATCTACACATACTGCATGCGACCGGTGTCGGTTAGTAACGTTCCAAATCCATATCCAAGCCCAAAGAGCGAATTTCTTTCAGTAACACATTGAAAGATTCCGGCATACCGGCGTCAATCTTGTATTCGCCTTTAACGATGTTCTCATACATTTTGGTACGGCCGGTGACATCATCTGATTTCACAGTCAACATTTCCTGCAAGGTATAAGCAGCACCATAAGCTTCCAGTGCCCATACCTCCATCTCACCAAAACGCTGACCACCAAACTGAGCTTTACCACCCAATGGCTGCTGTGTTACCAGACTGTACGGACCTGTAGAACGAGCATGCATTTTCTCATCAACCAAATGGTGCAGTTTGAGGTAATGCATTACCCCAACGGTGACCTTACGGTCAAAGGCCTCACCGGTACGGCCATCATACAGAGTCATCTGAGTACGGGTATCGTTGAAACCAAGTTTCTGGATTTCCGGATCATCTTCCGGATAAGCCAGCGCTAGCATGTTTTTAATTTCAGCTTCTTCCGCACCATCAAATACCGGCGTAGCTACAGTCATACCTTTACGCAGGTGCTGTGCCAGATTAATGATTTCATCGTCATTAAACTGCGATAAATCTTCTTTCTTACCACTGCTGTTATACACTTTCTCAAGGAAAGCACGAATATCATCAGCAGCACGTTTCTCTGTCAGCATGCGGTCAATCCGTTCACCTATACCTTTTGCTGCCCAGCCCAGATGTACTTCAAGAATCTGACCGATATTCATGCGACTTGGTACGCCCAGCGGATTCAACACAATATCGACAGAACGACCATCAGCCATGTATGGCATATCTTCTACTGGCAGAATACGTGATACCACACCTTTATTACCGTGACGACCAGCCATCTTGTCACCAGCTTTCAGACGTCGTTTGATGGCAATAAATACTTTTACCATCTTCTGTACGCCCGGCTGCAATTCATCACCCTGAGTGAGTTTTTTCTTTTTGATTTCGTACTGGGCATCTGATTCTTCGTGTTTGGCCTGCAAACTTTCTTTAATCAGTTCCACCTGTTTAGCGATACTTTCATCGCTCAGACGAATATCAAACCAGTCATGCCGGCTTGGCAATGATGTGAGGTATTCTTTGGTGACTTCAGCACCTTTAGCCAGTTTCAATGGTCCGCCGTTAACTTTCTGTCCCATAATCAGACGTTCGATACGGTCAAAAGCATCGTCATTGAAAATGCGTAATTGGTCAGTCAGATTCTGGCGGTAACGTTTCAGCTCTGCATCAATAATCGCTTTTGCGCGTTTGTCACGCTCAATGCCTTCACGCGTAAATACCTGTACATCAATAACGGTACCACTCATACCAGTAGGCATACGCAAAGAAGTATCTTTTACATCGCTGGCTTTTTCACCAAAAATGGCGCGTAACAGTTTTTCTTCCGGGGTTAATTGAGTTTCACCTTTGGGTGTTACCTTACCCACCAGTACATCACCAGCTTCTACTTCAGCACCAATGTAAACAATACCGGATTCATCCAGACGATTCTGCATGCGTTCTGACAAATTCGGGATATCGCGGGTAATTTCTTCTGCACCCAGTTTAGTATCACGAGATACAACATTCAGTTCTTCGATATGAATGGAAGTATATCGGTCGCCAGCAACTACCCGTTCTGAAATCAGAATTGAGTCTTCATAGTTGTAACCATTCCAAGGCATGAAAGCGATGGTCATGTTCTGACCCAGCGCCAACTCACCCAAATCAGTAGAAGCCCCATCGGCAATTACATCACCACGTGCAATGACATCGCCTTTCTGTACGGCTGGCCGTTGATTAATGTTGGTAGACTGGTTGGAGCGGGTAAATTTCACTAAGTTGTAAATATCCACACCTACTTCACCAGCAGTTGCTTCGTCATCATTGACACGCACCACAACACGGTTAGCATCGACATACTCAACCACACCGCCACGACTGGCTGCAATCGCTGTTGCACTATCAATCGCAACTGAGCGTTCAATACCAGTACCCACTAATGGTTTTTCTGCACGCAGACAGGGCACTGCCTGACGTTGCATGTTGGCACCCATCAATGCACGGTTCGCATCATCGTGTTCCAAAAATGGAATCAATGAAGCAGCAACAGAAACTACCTGACCGGTAGCCACATCCATGTACTGTACACGGTCAGGTGTCGCCATAATGGTTTCACCTTTTTCACGACAGGTTACCAAATCACCGATAATACGGCCTTCGTTATCCAGATCGGCATTAGCCTGCGCAATAACAAAGCGACCTTCTTCGATTGCAGACAGATAGTCAATATCATTGGTTACTTTGCCATCTACTACACGACGATAAGGTGTCTCGAGAAATCCATATTTATTGGTACGGGCGTAAACAGCCAGTGAATTAATCAAACCAATATTCGGACCTTCCGGTGTTTCAATCGGACATACGCGACCATAATGGGTTGGATGTACGTCACGCACCTCAAAACCGGCACGTTCACGAGTTAACCCCCCCGGGCCCAAGGCAGATACACGACGTTTATGAGTTACTTCAGACAGTGGATTCGTCTGATCCATGAACTGTGACAACTGGCTAGAACCAAAAAATTCTTTAATGGCAGCAGAAACGGGTTTGGCATTAATCAGGTCATGCGGCATCAGATTTTCTGACTCTGCCTGATTTAGGCGTTCTTTTACAGCACGCTCTACACGTGACAGACCGCTGCGGAACTGATTTTCAGCCAGTTCTCCAACAGAACGCACACGACGGTTGCCCAAATGGTCAATATCATCCACTTCACCATGACCATTGCGCAATTCAACCAGAGTGGCAATTACGGATACAATATCCGGAATTGTCAGCACATGACCGCCTTTTTCATCAGCATCTGCGAAAGTCTCATTCATCAGCCTGCCATACCATGATTGCTGCTGTGCTTCCAACAACTTCTGTTGATAGGTACGGGTATTAAATTTCATCCGGCCAACACGAGACAAATCATAACTATCTTCGCTGAAGAACAGACGGTTAAACAACGCTTCCACCGCATCTTCGGTTGGAGGTTCGCCTGGGCGCATCATGCGATAGATGGCAATACGCGCAGCTTGTTGTCCTTCAATTTCGTCTGTACGCAGGGTATTGGAAACATAACCTCCTTGATCCAGATCATTGATATACAGAGTGGAAATCTCTTTAATTCCCTGAATATCAAATTGCGCCAATAACTCTTCAGTGATTTCATCATTGGTTTTGGCCAGTATCTCACCAGTATCAGGCACAATAACATCAGTAGCCAGCACTTTGCCAATCAGGCTTTCTGGTTCAACTTCTAACCATTTAATGTCTGCTGCAACAAGATCACGGATATTTTTGGCATTGATGCGCTTACCCTTCTGTACCAATACCTTACCATCTTTATCAACCAGATCGAACTTAGCTGTTTCACCTTTCAGGCGTGACGGTATCAGGTTAGTATGCACACCATCTCTAGATAAGAAATATTGTTCTTTATCGTAGAACATATTCAGGATCTGTTCGGATGTAAAACCTAATGCTTTCAGTAAGATTGTCACCGGCATTTTCCGGCGGCGGTCAATACGGAAATAAAGCAAATCTTTTGGATCAAACTCAAAATCAAGCCATGAACCACGATAAGGAATAATACGAGCTGAAAACAGCAATTTGCCTGAAGAATGTGACTTACCACGATCATGTTCGAAAAATACACCGGGAGATCGGTGTAACTGCGACACAATCACACGCTCAGTACCATTGATAATGAATGAACCACTTGGTGTCATCAGTGGAATTTCACCCATGTATACTTCATTTTCGCGAACTTCCTTAACCACATTCGGTTTGGATGACTCTTTGTCCAGAATAACCAGCCGGATACGTGCCCGCAATGGTGCAGCATAAGTAATACCACGCAGCTGACATTCAGGGATATCAAACAACGGTTCACCTAATACATAATGAGTGAATTCCAGACGAGCATAACCATTATGACTGATAATAGGAAAAATAGACTGGAAAGCCGCCTGAAGACCAATGTCTGCACGTTGGTCATAAGGAGTTTCCATCTGCAAAAACTGTGTATAAGAATCCAACTGCGTAGCCAATAAAAACGGCACTTCCAATACATTGGCGCGTTTGGCAAAGCTTTTACGGATACGTTTTTTTTCAGTAAAAGAGTAGGACATGGACAGTCTCCAGTAGGGAGGTTTGGCAAGTAAGGTTTTATAAATACTTAAGACAACTGTTAAGATAAATTAGGAAAAATTATGTAAATAATAGTTTATTTTGTAAATATTTATAAAACTTCACTTTAGCTAGACAAGCGAAAGCAGGCTGGTAGCCTAAGCTACCAGCCTGTAAAACACAACTGTAATTACTTGATTTCGACAGAAGCGCCAGCTTCTTCCAGTTGTTTTTTAATGTCGTCGGCTTCAGCTTGAGAAACACCTTCTTTAAGGGTTTTAGGAGCACCGTCAACCAGATCTTTAGCTTCTTTAAGACCCAAGCCTGTGATGGCACGAACCACTTTAATCACGCCAACTTTTTGTGCACCGGCAGAAGTCAATACAACGTCAAACTCGGTTTTTTCTTCAGCAGCAGTTGAAGCGTTACCATTGCCATTAGAAACTGCCAGAGCAGCTGCAGAAACACCAAATTTTTCTTCAAAAGCTTTAACCAAATCGTTCAATTCCATAACGGTCAGGTTACCAACTGCTTCCAAGATGTCTTCTTTAGTAATAGCCATGCTATTAAACTCCAATAATTGAGAATGAAAATTTAAATATATAGGGGATGAAAATTATGCAGCTTCTTCGCCGGCTTTTTTCTCTGCCAGAGCAGCCAGTGCACGGGCAAAGCCAGAAACAGGTGCTTGCATAATACCCAGCAATTTCGCCAGCAATTCTTCACGGCTCGGAATAGAAGCAAGTTCTGCTACCTGAGCTACATCCAGCAATTCACCATTGTATGAACCTGCTTTCAGTACGATTTTTTCATCTTTTTTCGAGAACTGGTGCAGTACTTTTGCAGCAGCAACCGGGTCTTCAGACACCGCATACACCAAAGGACCAACCATTTGGTCAGCCAGGTCTGCGAATGAAGTACCTTCAACAGCGCGACGAGCTAATGTGTTTTTCAACACATGCAGGTATACACCTGCTTTACGAGCATTGGCACGCAGTTCGGTCATGCTAGCAACACTGATACCACGGTACTCGGCAAGAACCATAGTTTGTGCATTAGCGATTGCTGCTGCAATTTCGGCTACGGCTGCTTGCTTGGTTTCAATATTGAGACTCAAGGTCTACCTCCCACTGTTTTTAAACAGAGTAATACAAAGCATTACTCCACCCAGCGCGGCAACCCAAAAAGACATCCGTAAGCAAAGCTTACACAAGATTATCTGGGACTACCGTCTGCGTAGGGTTAGTTTTTAAAATCCGCATCACCACTACAGATTCCCTACGGTCTTGGACATCTACTTATTTCTAAGTAGCCCGGCATATAAATGTGGCACATTTATATGAATTTTGATGACAGCCTGAGCTAAAACCAGACTGCCAATAGCAATATATTGCTTAGCTGTTTACAGAAGCACTGTCAATACGCAGACCGGCACCCATAGTGCTAGATACTGCAATTTTACGCAGATACTGCCCTTTAGCTGCTGCTGGTTTGGCTTTAACAATTGCATCCAATAAAGCATTGAAGTTTTCACGCAAGTCAGCAGCTTCAAAAGAAGCACGTCCAATAGTTGCATGCACAATACCCGCTTTGTCAGTACGATACTGTACCTGACCAGCCTTGGCATTTTTCACAGCTTCAGCTACATTTGGGGTAACAGTACCAACTTTTGGATTTGGCATCAGGCCACGTGGGCCCAGAATAGTACCCAATTGACCAACTACACGCATAGCGTCAGGAGAAGCAATAACAACGTCAAAATTCAGATTGCCTGCTTTTACTTCAGCAGCCAGATCGTCAAATCCTACTACATCAGCACCAGCTGCTTTAGCAGCTTCAGCATTGGCACCCTGAGTAAATACAGCTACACGTACGGTTTTACCGGTACCTTTAGGCAGTACTACTGAACCACGGATTACCTGATCGGATTTACGTGCATCTACACCCAAATTAAAAGATACATCAATCGATTCATCAAATTTAGCTGTAGCATTGGCTTTTACCAAATTCAATGCTTCATCAATAGCATACAATTTATTGGTTTCAACAGCAGCACGAATTGTCTGCATACGTTTAGAAAGTTTTGCCATTTACACACCCTCCACATCTAAACCCATTGAACGGGCACTACCAGCGATGGTGCGTACAGCTGCATCCAGATCCGCAGCAGTTAAGTCAGGCTCTTTAGCCTTGGCAATTTCTTCCAGTTGTGCACGAGACACTTTACCAACCTTTTGTGTCAGCGGATTAGAGCTACCTTTTTGCAGTCCAGCGGCTTTTTTCAGCAAAATAGAGGCTGGCGGGGTTTTCATTACAAAGGTAAATGATTTATCTGCAAATGCAGTAATCACTACTGGAACCGGCAAGCCTGGCTCTACATTTTGTGTAGCAGCATTAAATGCTTTACAGAATTCCATGATATTCAGACCGCGCTGACCCAAAGCCGGGCCTACCGGAGGAGATGGATTGGCTTTACCTGCAGGAATCTGCAGTTTGATGTAGCCTATAATTTTTTTTGCCACTTGATTTAGACTCCAAATAAACGGGTATGACGCAGCAAATGCTGCTTCCCAAAAGCAAGACCCGTGATTATAAAGAAAATTTCTTTTCCTTACAAGCACAGGTTAAGTTGTGTTGTATTCTCGCAGTTAAATTTTCTCTACCTGAGAAAATTCCAGTTCCACTGGTGTTTCACGACCAAATATCTGGACGGCAACACGCAATTTATTACGTTCATAGTTGACTTCTTCGACAACGCCATTGAAATCTTTAAATGGTCCTTCATTGACGCGTACCTGCTGACCAACATCAAACAGTATTTTCGGTTTTGGTTTTTCTACACCGCTTTGTACCTGATGCAAAATAGCATCCACTTCACGAGCAGAAATAGGTAATGGTTTATTAGCTGTTCCACCAATAAAGCCAGTCACGCGCGGTGTATTTTTTACCAGATGCCATGAAGCATCAGTCATGTCCATTTCTACCAGCACATAGCCCGGAAAAAATTTGCGTTCAGTAATACTCCGGCGACCATTTTTGATATCCACTACTTCTTCAACTGGCACCAGTATCTGGCCAAAATACTCACCCATTCCTTCACGCTCAATGCGCTCTTTCAAGGTTTTCTGGACATTTTTTTCAAAACCGGAATAAGCGTGTACAACGTACCACTGTTTTGCCATGGTTAACTCCTCTTCATAAAGATGTCAAATAATAACCATGAAATCAGGCTATCAACACCCCAAATAAATAACGACAAGACAGCTACAAATATCAGTACAAACAGGGTCATGCGCAATGCTTCGTTGCGCTCGGGCCATACTACTTTTCTGGCTTCTGACACACAGTCACGCACGTAAGCAGTCAGCTCTCGCCCGCCAGTGCTCCAGAAAAATACGATTACAATGGCCGCTATTACTCCTATTAATGGAAACAGATAGCGGATATAAAGTGGCAATTGCGTATCCAAAGCATAGAATGCCATGATACCAGCAGCAATCAGTATAGCCGAGATGATATATTTGAGAAAATCAAGACGCTTATTGCGCTTGATTTCTAATTGCTGCTGTTCTCTGGCCTCAGCTTTTAATTGTGCTTTGGTTTTGGTTTTGGTTCCCACATCTTTCGATGTTTTGTTGTCCATACAACCACCTTTTAATTAATGCAAAAAAGACTAACCGACCTATGGCCGATTAGTCTGATTTTTGGCAGGCCAGGAGGGTCTCGAACCCCCAACCCTCGGTTTTGGAGACCGATACTCTACCAATTGAGCTACTGGCCTACAAAACTTTAAGCGATAACTTTAGCAACCACACCGGCACCAACTGTACGGCCACCTTCACGGATCGCAAAGCGTAAGCCTTCTTCCATAGCAATCGGGTGAATCAGTTCTACATCAATAGTTACGTTTTCACCTGGCATTACCATTTCAACACCTTCCGCCAGACTTACTGCGCCTGTTACGTCTGTAGTACGGAAATAGAATTGTGGGCGGTAATTTGCGAAGAATGGAGTATGACGTCCACCTTCTTCTTTGCTCAGTACATACACTTCTGCTTTGAATTTAGTGTGCGGAGTGATGCTGCCCGGTTTTGCCAATACCTGACCACGTTCTACTTCTTCACGCTTGGTACCACGTAACAATACACCTACATTGTCACCAGCTTGACCTTGATCCAGCAGTTTGCGGAACATTTCCACGCCGGTACAGGTGGTTTTCTGGGTTTCTTTCAGACCAACGATTTCAATTTCGTCGCCTACATTGATTACACCGCGTTCTACACGACCGGTAACTACAGTACCACGACCTGAAATTGAGAATACATCTTCAATCGGCAACAGGAATGGTTTGTCTACTGCACGTTCCGGAGTAGGAATGTAGCTGTCTAATGCATCGGCCAACGCCATGATTGAAGCTTCGCCGATATCAGAAGTATCACCTTCCAATGCTTTCAGTGCAGAACCTTTAATCAATGGAATGTCATCACCTGGGAATTCATAGCTAGACAGCAGATCACGGATTTCCATTTCTACCAGTTCCAGCAACTCTTCGTCGTCTACCATGTCGCATTTGTTCATGTAAACGATGATGTAAGGTACACCTACCTGACGTGCCAACAGAATGTGCTCACGGGTTTGTGGCATTGGACCATCAGCAGCAGATACCACCAGAATAGCGCCGTCCATCTGTGCAGCACCGGTAATCATGTTTTTCACGTAGTCAGCGTGTCCCGGGCAGTCAACGTGTGCATAGTGACGTTCTGCGGTTTCGTATTCTACGTGTGAAGTATTAATGGTAATGCCGCGGGCTTTTTCTTCCGGAGCATTGTCAATCTGATCGTAAGCTTTCGCTGCACCACCAAATTTCTTGGACAGAATGGTACAAATTGCAGCGGTCAATGTGGTTTTACCATGGTCAACGTGACCGATGGTGCCAACGTTTACGTGCGGTTTGCTCCGCTCGAATTTTTCTTTAGCCATGGCTACTTCCTATCTAAAGATGATTAAGTTTATCAATTCAGGTGGTGCCCATGGACAGAATTGAACTGTCGGCCTCTCCCTTACCAAGGGAGTGCTCTACCCCTGAGCTACATGGGCATATGGTGGTATTTACTTTATATGGAGCGGGTGAAGGGAATCGAACCCTCACCGTAAGCTTGGAAGGCTTCTGCTCTACCATTGAGCTACACCCGCATACTTACTTAAAAGCTACTCCAAGTAAGACTGGAATTTTGGTGGAGGGAGAAGGATTCGAACCTTCGAAGCTTTCGCAACAGATTTACAGTCTGCCCCCTTTGGCCGCTCGGGAATCCCTCCAAAAGAGAACGGCATGATAATGTTCATTTACATTTTCGTCAAGTCTATTGAGCATTTTTTTTTGCTAAAAATAGTAATTAACTGTTCCTAATCCATTTCAGCCGAAATAATTTACTCTTTTTCTGCCATTAGTTGCCTATATTTCGCCTCCAGCTCTTCTTCACTTTCTGGATGCTCTTCGTCGATGATGATGCAATCTACCGGGCAAACCTGCTGACATTGTGGTTCATCATAATGGCCAACACACTGGGTGCAACGCTCTGGAGTGATTTCATAAATTTCATCGCCCTGATAAATAGCGTTGTTTGGACACTCTGGTTCGCATACATCACAGTTAATGCACTCATCTGTTATCAAGAGTGACATGTTTTTCCTTTATCGTTAAATTTAACTCACAACCGTTGGGCGCGGATTATAGCATTGTTTTGCCTGCAATCCGGTAAGCAACCATCTGTTTATGCTATCTTTGCGTTGCGGTAAGTTAATAATTCGAAGCGGCTTATACCTGATTTACCTTCTCGCAATAGCTGCCAGCCGGATGGTAAGGCAGGTAAGCTGTTACTTTCCAGATAGACGCGAGCCTCTGGCTGTAGATGCGCGACGATTGCATTTAAGAGCTCATCCCATTGCTGCCAGGCATAAGGTGGATCTAAAAATACCACATCAAACTGCTGGCGGTTATTCGCGAGAAAACTTTGTGCATCAGTACAGATGAGTTCTATTTGACTAAAATTCAATTGTTGCAGGTTGTTTTTTATTGCGGCAGCTACCTGACGGTTGTTTTCTATCATGGTCACTGTTTTGGCTCTTCTTGAAGCAGCCTCTAGCCCGATGACGCCACTACCGGCAAAGAGATCCAGTACGGCCATGCCAGTTAAATCCTGCCCCAGCCAGTTAAATAGACGTTCACGCACACTATCAGCAGTTGGACGCAGACCATCAGCAACCGGAAAGGTTAATTTACGTCCCCGGTGTGTGCCGCCGATGATGCGTACCTGATTGCGATGCTGTTGCTGTATTTTTGCCACGTGAGTTAACTCCGATAAAAAAGACTTTCAGGCATTCTGAAAGTCTTGCTGTATCCATTTACATTGAGTGCCCGTTTTATTCTTTTGGTGCTGGCGGTTCAATCTGTTCCGCATAACCACATTCTTTTTGCGGACACACTTTTTCAGTACCACGCCGTTTGGTGGTTTTGATGGTCAGTATTGGCCAGCCGCATTGCGAACAGGGTTCATTGATTGGTGGATTCCACACAGCATAGTCACAATCAGGATAGGTGTTACAGCTGTAAAACAATTTTCCATAACGGCTTTTACGCTCAATCAGGCTGCCTTTGTGGCATTTCGGACATTCAATGCCGGTGTCTTTAGGCTTTTCCAACGGCTCAATATATTTACATTTGGGATAGTTGGCACAACCAATGAATTTGCCATAACGTCCGCGCTTGTAAACTAGCTGCCCTTCACACTTTGGACAATTGCGCCCTTCCACTACGGTGGGTTCCTCAGCGGCTTTCGCGGCCTCTTCTGCTGTTTCATTCACGTTGCGGGTATAATCACAATCAGGATAACCTGTACATGCAATAAAACGGCCTCGTTTACCAAACTTAATTTGCAATTGGTGCACACCACATTTGGGGCAGATTTCATCTAGATTTTCGGCGGTAAGCTCTGCACGAGGAATGTCTTCCTTGGCTTTGATTTCTTTATTAAAGCCTTTCCAGAATTGTTGCATTACTGGCTTCCATTCCCGTTTGCCGCCGGCAATATCATCGAGCTGGTTTTCCATTCTAGCGGTAAAATTGTAATCTACATACTGACCGAAATGTTCAGTCAGGAATTTATTGACTACTTCACCGGTATCAGTAGGCAGAAAGCGTTTCTGCTCCAGAGTAACGTATTCGCGTTCTTTCAGGGTTGAAATAATACTGGCATAAGTAGACGGACGGCCGATGCCATACTCTTCCAGTGCTTTAACCAGACTGGCTTCGGAGTACCGTGGTGGTGGCTGGGTAAAATGCTGTTCGCCAAAAATTCTGTCTACCGGCAAGTTGTCGCCTTCATGCAGTTCTGGCAGTTTTTTGGTATTTTCTTCATCTTCGCTATCGTCCACGCCTTCTTCATATACACTGAGAAAACCGGCAAAAGTTTGTACCTGACCGGTTACTCTGAAAATACCTTTACCCACAACAATATCAACACTGGTGGTATCAAAGCGTGCAGGAGCCATTTGGCAGGCCACAGCACGCTGCCAAATCATCTGATACAGGCGAAACTGGTCAGCAGTTAGAAAGGGTTTTACTGCTTCCGGCGTACGATAAACTGAGGTTGGCCTGATAGCTTCGTGCGCTTCCTGCGCATTTTTAGATTTGGTTTTATAAATTTTCGCTGCTGATGGTAGATATTCGCTGCCAATTTTGTTTTCAATATAATGGCGTATTTCTACTACGGCATCATCAGACAGGCTAACTGAATCGGTACGCATATAGGTAATCAGACCTACGGCACCCTGTCCGACATCCACACCTTCATACAATTGTTGTGCAGTGCGCATAGTACGATCTGTGGTCATGCCCAGTTTGCGCACTGCTTCCTGTTGCATGGTTGAAGTGGTAAAAGGAGCAGCAGGATTACGGCTGCGCTTTTTCTTTTCCACTTTGGACACATGTGCCTGCTGCCCAGCTAGTGCATTTACGATTTCCTGCTGCTGGTCTTCATTTGAAATATCAAATTGTTCCAGTTTCTGTCCCTGCCAGTGGGTCAGTTTTGCAGTAAATTTAGTACGCGCTTTATGGCTGTCCAGATGTATGGTCCAGTATTCTTGAGCAGTAAATTCACGGATTTCCTGCTCACGCTCACAAATCATGCGTAATGCCGGACTTTGTACTCTGCCAGCAGATAAACCACGGCGAATTTTCTTCCATAATAATGGTGACAGATTAAAACCAACTAGATAATCCAGTGCCCGCCGTGTCTGCTGTGCATCTACCAGTGTTTGCGACAGTTCACGTGGATGAGCAACTGCCTCCAGCACGGCTTTTTTGGTTACTTCATGGAATACTACTCGCTTTGGATGCAGGTTTTTCAGCCCACGCTTAGATTTGAGTATTTCTTGTAAATGCCAGGAAATAGCTTCACCTTCCCTATCCGGGTCGGTAGCCAGATACAGTGCATCTGCTTCTCTGGCAGCAGTAACAATGGCCTCCAGGTGTTTGGCATTGCGGCTGACAAGCTGGTACTTCATGGCAAAGTCATTTTCTGGATCCACAGCACCGCTTTTGGGTACCAGATCGCGCACATGACCATAGGAAGCCAGAATTTCAAAATCGCTGCCTAAATATTTTTTCAGCGTTTTGGCTTTAGATGGAGATTCAACAATCAACAGGTTTTTTGCCATTCGTTCAGGCTCACATTCGTAATTTAAGTATTTGTGATATGTTGTTAGTCTGGTTTATTCTAATAAATACGCTAGGACAAAGCAAAAAGCTTTCAGACGTGCTGACTGAAAGCTTTCAAGTTTGTATCGCTGTCAGTAATTTCACTGCATTGTGGCTTCACCATTGAGTGCAGCCATTAATTCATCGCCGATTAGTACCGGTAATTCTGAACGATGTGCCCATAATACCAATAAAGCTAACACTTTGGCATGGTCTACTGTGATGTCTTCATAGGGTAAGTTCATCAGGGCATTGAGTACAAATTCGCGCTGCTCTGGCTTGAGTGCGCCATTCTGCTCCAGAAAATGTATCAGACCACGTACATCCAGCGGTAGTGCATCCAGCTCTTCATTATTGTAAATGCGTATCCCTGTACTGTTGCGCAATATTTCGGCAGGAATCAATGGTTCAAAACGCAAATAATCCAGACAGGATAATGCGTCACCAATCTCATCATCATTGAAACCCACTTCTTCCAACAGTGCACCCAGATCTTTGCGCGGAGGGAATGCATCAACGTCTTGAAAGTGCTCAATCAAAAACGCTATTACATCAATCATTTGCTTTCCTTTCAAGATTTAATGCGTTGATAACAACCACCGGGCAAGGCTGTAATCCAGCCACCAAGTTCCAGTACCACAAGATGAGCATACACATCTGTTGCAGCCATGCCAAGTGCTGTAACCAATGTGTCTGGGTGAACTACACCGTAACCCAGTGCAGCCAGAACCTGTTGTTCCATCGGGTTGAGTTCAGATACAGATGCACTGACCGATGATAAATCTTCAGTGTTATTAATACTTGAAGGTGGTATGCCGGTTAGAGGTACTTGTTGAGCAGGCTGGCTGCTATATGATTGCAAATGCGATTTTTGCAAGAGCAAGGGGCACTCCTGAAGAATATCCTCTAGATTTTCTACCAGTCTGGCTCCCTGTTTAATCAGTGCGTGACAGCCTTTACTTAAAGGATTATCAATCGAACCTGGTATTGCCATGACCTCCCGTCCCATTTCACTGGCCAGACGTGCGGTAATTAATGAGCCCGATTTGGTTGCAGCCTCTATTACTAGCGTACCTCGACTGAGTGCCGCAATCAAGCGATTGCGCCTGGGAAAATTACGGGCTAGAGAGCGAGTACCTAATGGAAATTCAGAGATAATGCAGCCATGTGCCGCAATCTGTGCAGCAAGTGTTTTGTTGCGTGCAGGATACACACGATCAATTCCGGTACCCCATACAGCAATGGTGGTTCCTATACCCAATAATGCCCCCTGATGAGCGGCAGTATCAATACCATCGGCCATGCCAGATATAACAGTAATTCCCTCATGTGCCAGTGCTTTAGCAAAATCACGGGCGATACGCATTGCTTGTGGTGTTGCATGGCGGCTACCTACTATGGCTAATGCAGGCTGGTGCAGATATTGGCTGTTACCACGGACAAATAATAATGGCGGTGGCGTTAATCCTTCAGTGAGCAGTGCGGGATAATCGCTATCTGCCAGTAATAATAAACGGGCATTAGTGTGGGATTGTTCCCATATCAGGGCGGCTTCTGCTGCCTGTATGGCCTCGTCACTACGCCAGTATTTGCTGGCCTGAGTGCGAATGAGAAAAGGTTTGATTTCAGCAATATTTGCAGACAGTACGGCTTGTGCCGAACCAAAATGATTCAGCAGGCGCAGAAATGTTTCACTGCCAATATGGGGAGTTAAAGCTAATTCAATCCATGCATAGCGTTCTTGCTCATTCATTTACATTATCTTTACAATTTATTATGTGATGATTATGACAAAAGTAAGTTTATAGAACAATGGATTATTTAAATACTGCCGCAGATTATTATTTATATGAAATATGATCATTGATCTTAAATATATAAAATATTAATTATTATATGTTATTTTTTATTTTAAGCCTCTGTACTAAAATTTCCTTTATTTCAGATATAAATTAAAACTCAGATACGCTGGATATTATTTTTATAGAAAATATATATAAATTTTTGTTTGATTTTGTAAATTTTTTATGTATACTTAATCATATGGATTCTATTGTGATTTGATGTTATTTAGACTTTCCAGACGAGAATCAAGGATATATATATGCTAGCGCCGCTTAAATTTAAGGATTTTCTACATCCACGTCCAGTACCGTCTGGAATTGATGTGGACTGTAAATTAAAACATTTTGCCATTATTACTTATGCGGTCGATGCAGATAAATTTGCCGGATTATTCCCCCCTCGTTTCCAGCTGGATAGTGTCATAATTGATGGGCAGGAAAAAGGTTTGCTATCTGTTGTGCCATTTATGGATGTGGATTTTACCTCGGCGGTTTATCCTTTTCCTGTTTTTACTATGGGACAAACTAATTACCGGATTTATATTATTGATACCGCTACTGGAGAACGCTGTGTCTGGTTTCTTGGTACAACGCTGGATTCTTGGACTATTATGGTGCCACGTCATGTGTGGAAGCTACCGTGGCACCCCGGCAAAATGAGTTTTAATTGTGGCTTCGACCAGAATTCTGGCTGTTATCGTCACTATGAAATGCATACTCAGGCAGATTGGGCTCCCGCACAAGTACAATTAAGCCAGTACCCTGATCAGGAATTTCATTTTCAGGGTTTTCCTGATACCGAAACAGCTCTGGTCTATCTGACTCACCCACTGGCGGGTTTTTACTACCGTCGCAATGGTAAATTGGGTACTTATCGGGTTTGGCATGATCGTCTGGACGTGAAACCGGCAAAACTTGAATCAGCGCAATTTGGTCTGTTAAGCCGGATGAAATTGGTTAATGAGGATGAACAGCAGCACCCGTATAGTGTTCTGCTTCAACCAATTAATAAATTTACAATTTATCTCCCTCCTACAGCTTTATAGATTCAAGGTATATAAGAAATCGGATTTGATTATTGATCTTACTATTTAAGGCAAAGGTCAGTCAGAATAATTAATTTTGTCAATGCGCAAAGTAATCATTTAAAAAAATAGCAAGATATTGTCTGGCTTACATGATTTAACGGAAACGGCCGGATTTAATGGTTAGCCCCTGTTGAATTCTGGATGCCAGACTATAATTGCGTAATGCATGAGTTAGAGCCACAGCCAGTGCATCCGCAGCATCTGCCTGTGGTGTACCAGACAAGGATAGCATTTGTACCACCATGTGCTGTACCTGCTCTTTGGCTGCTTTACCCTGCCCTACTACTGCCTGTTTTACCTGTAGGGCAGTATATTCAAACACTGGTAATTCACCTAATGTCAATGCGGCGATTACTGCGCCTCGCGCCTGTCCTAACACCAGTGTGGCTGCTGGATTAACATTAACAAATACCTGTTCTACAGCAGTTTGTGTTGGCTGATAAGTTGCAATAACTTCCCGTAGGTTATGCACAATCACCCGGATACGCTCAGCCAGAGTAGCGCCCACAGTGGTTTTAATACAACCAGAGGCAACGTAGATATGCTGGCGACCGATTACATCAATAACCCCAAAACCGGTAACACGACTCCCGGGATCAACACCTAAGATACGGGTAGTAGTTTGCTCTGACTGCTGTGTTTGCATACTTATACTGCTTAATTACGAAAAATAGAATTGGTACTGGCAGGAAAATCAAATACTCTGTAAAAGCGGATTTCGCCAGCTGAATAAATAATGTTACTGTATATTGGCTATACCTGTTAGTTATTCACCACAGATTTTATTAACTAATTGATTAGCTTTATGTAATCTTTCTACTGTTCCCACATCCAGCCAATAGCCAGCATGATATTCACCACTAACTTGGCCTGTCTGCATGGCGGTACGCAATAAAGGTGCCAGTTTGGCACGAGTGTGTGGCTGAATATTGTTAAACAAGGCTGGATGATAAACGCCAACACCACTAAAAGTTAATGTCGGTTTATGAGATTGTGGTTGGATTACATTTCCTGTTTGAGTGAGGCTAAAATCACCTTCAGGATGGTGTTGTGGATTTTCAACCAGCCACAAATGCGCTAGTTTGCCTGTTTGTTGTATTTTTTTACCAATCTTTATAGCTTGGGCAAAATTAATATCGGTTAATACATCGCCATTAATAACTAGAAACGGCTTGTGGCCAAGTAAGGGTAAGGCGGTGGTAATCCCTCCAGCAGTTTCTAGACCTCCTTCTTCTTCAGCAGAATAACGGATATTCACTCCGTAGGTATCTCCTGTACCCAGAGTGGCTTCGATTTGCTGCCCTAACCAAGCATGGTTAATCACGATATCGCGGAAACCAGCGGCTTGTAAGTGCCGCAAGTGATGACCAATTAACGGTATTCCACTCACATTTAGTAAGGGTTTTGGGGTGGTGTCGGTAAGCGGACGCATACGTTCGCCGCGTCCGGCAGCAAGAATCATGGCTTTCATGGTCATTTAGTATTCCGTGATATAAGTGCACAGGTTGGATGAAGTGCAACCTATAATACAACAGGCAAAGCTGGTTGCTTTGCCTGAATGATAAGAGTAATAATAAATTAAAGGATCGACTTCAGTCTAAATCAGGTTTAATTCTGCTCCCGTATCGAAAATTGCTGCACCTTTTTCACCCTGCTCATACAGATTAATCCGCAAGCGTAAATCATTCGGCGAATCAGATTGACGCAAAGCTTCTTCAAAATCAATGATACCATCAACATATAATTGGAACAGACATTGATCGAAAGTTTGCATACCATCATTACCTGCTTTGGCCATCAGTTCTTTTATCTGCATTAATTTACCCTTATAGATATAGTCCTGAACAGTAGCTGTATTAATTAACAGGTCAGTCACAGCGCGGCGGCCTTTGCCATCTTTTTTCGTGGCCAGACGCTGGCCAATAATACATACCAGATTCAGAGCCAGATCCATCAGCACCTGTTTATGCTGTTCCTCCGGATAAAAATTCATAATACGTTCAATGGCCTGATTAGCACTACTGGCATGCAAGGTAAAGAAACACAGGTGACCAGTTTGCGCCATTTTCAACGCATACTCCATGCTTTCATCACTGCGCACCTCTCCCACACATACAACATCAGGCGCTTCACGCAAGGCACTTTGCATGGCATTGTCCCAACTTAAGGTATCCACACCTACTTCACGATGGGTAATGATACTTTTCTTGGGTTTGTGGACGTATTCAATCGGATCTTCGATGGTCAGAATATGGCCAGCAGAATTTGCATTGCGATAGTCCAGCATAGCGGCCATAGTGGTGGATTTACCGCTACCAGTAGGACCTGCCAGAATAATCAGACCACGTTTTTTCATTACCAGCTCATCTAACACTGGCGGCAGAAAAAGGCTCTGAGTAGTGGGAATATCGGTAGTAATCCGGCGTAATACCAAACCAACCCTACTCTGCTCATGATAGGCATTAACCCTGAAACGCACGCCATTTTTGGCTATTATGCTGTAGTTCAAGTCCAGCTCTGCCATGAACCGCTGACGTTGCGCCGTTGTCATGGTTGACATGGCAATTTTAGCGGTTTCTTCTCCTGTTAATGGTTTAGTCGGTGCGGGCACAATCTTGCCATCAATTTTCCAAGATGGAGGAAAACCCGGGCTGATAAAGATATCTGCTGCATTCAATCGTACAGCTTCCACAGCCATTTTTTCCAGCACTGGATGAATATGGACAGTTTCCCGCTCCAGTGTGACAGGAGGCGGTGTACTGGCAGCAGCGCTTGGACTGATATCTGTTTTATATGATTCTGTCATTGTATTTCTGGATTTTGCTGTTTTTTTGATCTCAGATGCAAGTGAAGCAGGTGTGGGTATTTTTTCAGCAACCGGTGCTGACACCTCTTCTGCAACTATTCCCGTTGTTGCCTTTGTAGCCGATTTGGCCGGTGATACCGGTTGTTCCGCTGCATCAGAGGGAACAACCGGAGTAACTACTGCGCTGGAAGTCGAGGTGACCGTCGCTGTAGAGGTGACCGTCGCTGTAGTAGCGGCGGGATGTTGATACTGATTAACCATATCTGCGAGTAAATCAGATAAACCGGACTCTTTGGTGGAGTCTTTCAACATACCCATAGCAACACGCCTTCCTAAATAAAAAAGATAGATAATTATCCCACCAATTGGTCTGGATTCGCTGCTTTGGAACGGGCAACTTCTAAACTGATACGTCCTTCGCGCAGCAATTGCTGTAAACACTGATCCAGTGTCTGCATCCCGACTTTCTGTCCGGTCTGCAAGGTAGAATTAATCTGAGCAATCTTATTCTCACGGATCAGATTACGTACTGCCGGTGTACTGATCATGATTTCGTGAGCTGCCACACGACCATTGCCATCCTTGGTTTTTAACAGAGTCTGGGAAATCACTGCCTGCAAGCTTTCCGAAAGCATGGAGCGAACCATTTCTTTTTCGCCTGCCGGAAATACATCCACAATACGGTCAATTGTTTTGGCCGCACCTGTGGTATGCAAGGTACCGAACACAAGGTGACCGGTTTCAGCAGCTGTTAGAGCCAAGCCAATGGTTTCTGGATCACGCATTTCCCCCACCAGAATCACATCTGGGTCTTCACGCAGGGCTGAACGCAAAGCATTAGCAAAACTGTGTGTATGTTGATGCAATTCGCGCTGGTTTACCAACGATTTTTTACTCTGGTGTACAAACTCAATCGGGTCTTCAATTGTTAGAATATGTCCAGCATCATTATTATTAATGTAATCAATCATTGCAGCCAGCGTGGTTGATTTACCGGAACCGGTAGGTCCAGTTACCAGCACCAGTCCACGTGGCTTCTCTGCGATTTTCTGAAAAATCGCTGGTGCTCTGAGTTCTTCAAGTGTGAGAACTTTACTGGGAATAGTACGCATAACAGCGGCGGGACCGCGTTCAGTGTTGAAAGCATTGACACGAAACCGCGATACATTGGGTAATTCAAACGAAAAGTCCGTTTCCAGATTTTGCTGATAATCCTTGCGCTGATAATCGTTCATGATAGAGGCAATCATTTTGCCTACTTCTTCTGCACTCTGTTCGGGCAGATTAATACGGCGAATATCACCATTAACGCGTATCATGGGAGGCAGACCAGCACTCAGATGCAAGTCGGAAGCTTTATTTTTAACGCCGAAGGCCAATAAATCTGTTAGCTGCATATTTACTCCGTTATGCTTGCCCACGTCATGCAGGCATAAAATATTATTCTTATTCTAATCAAGTTAGCGTCTCTTTAAAATGAAAATATTTGTCACCTTGATAAAATTTATATAAAAACAGCTAGATTGAATCCAAAAAACTGAAAATATTATTCAATATGAAAAATGCAGACTCTCTAATTAAACACTGGCAGCAGGTACTGGCTGACATAATCAGTGTGCGTCAGCAAACCGCAGCACCCCAGTCTATACAACTCATCGCTGTCAGTAAAACCTTTCCTGTCAATGATATCGCTACTCTGTATCAGGCTGGCCAACGTGATTTTGGTGAAAACTATATTCAGGAATTCACTGAAAAAACCAGCCTACTGGCCGATTTGGATATTGTCTGGCACATGATTGGCCATATTCAGTCAAATAAAAGCCGCATTGTGGCAGAACGGGCACAATGGGTGCATACCATTGATCGTGAGAAAATTGCCCGGCGGCTGCACGAACAGCGTCCAGAACATTTACCGCCACTAAATGTCTGTATTGAGGTTAATATTGCTGCCGAAGCTAATAAGCATGGTATTAGCACAGACAGTGCCGAATTACTGACTTTGGCCACAACCATCAGCTCTTTTCCACGTCTGAAACTGCGCGGTCTGATGTGTGTGGCTAAAGCCAATAGCACCGAGATTGAACTGAGACAGCAATTCAACCAGATGCAAACCTTATTGCAGCAACTGTGTGAGGCAGGATTTGCCGTTGATGTGCTGTCTATGGGTATGAGTGCGGACTTAAATACCGCGATTGCCTGTGGCGCTACCCATGTACGGGTAGGTAGTGCTATTTTCGGCCGCCGCAGCTAGGAACACATAGAAAATAATTAATTAAAAACAAAGAAATCAGATAAAAATTATGCCGGTAAGTATTTCTTACCGGCAGTAAAACTGCAATAGCCAATATTGGTTAAAACCTATACACAGATCAGGCTATTTTTTCAGCCTTAAACTGATATGTTGGCTGAGCGATTTCATTCTGTGCTGCAACCACTTGCAACTCATACTGCTGGCGTTTTAAGGTTTCCAGCATTACACCATAAACTGCTGCGGTAGTATGTTCAAACGACTCAAGCAGAGATTTACCAGACAGGTAATCTGCCAGAAAAATTCCACTGGTCATGTCACCTACACCTACGGGCTGGCGCGCTCCAAAATCGACCAACGGTCGATGAATATGCCAAACTGCTTCATGAGTAACCAGCAGCATTTCGAAACGGTCGGTCTGATAACCAGCGCGACTCAGATGCTTTACCAGCACAGCCTTGGGCCCTTGATTACATAACGCGCGGCAGGCTGCAATAGCCTCTTCAATATTATGAATGCGTTGTCTGTTGTTTAACTCTTCTAGCTCAAACAGGTTTGGAGCAATCATATCGCTCAATGGCAATGCTATATCACATAAAAATTCAGCCACACCACCAGCCACAATACAACCTTTTTCTGGATGTCCCATAACTGGATCACAGAAATAAATTGCGTGCGGATTAGTCTGCTTCACTTTCTTGACAATATCAATAATGGCATTGCCCTGTTCGGCTGACCCCATATAGCCACTTAATACTGCATCACAATTTTTCAGTTCATCAATTGCTGCAATGCCATCGACAATATCCAGCAAATGCGAAGCTGGCATTACCGTACCTTTCCATTGCTGATATTGGGTATGATTGGAAAACTGTACAGTATTTAATGGCCAGACATTCACTCCTAAACGACGGATTGGAAACACTGTAGCACTGTTGCCGGCATGGCCAAATACCACATGAGACTGAATTGAAAGTATATTTTTCATATTAATGCCATTTAATAATCCGGTAAATCAGGATGCCTGATTTGAAAATAATTGGCTAACTAGCCATACGTGCTAAACGAAGCTGATTATACGCAGATTATACTAGTCGAGATAAATCATTACCTATAACAACAACTCAAGCCGGAATTTTGCTTTTCACATCAATGGCGACATATATTTGTCCATACCCTATCTTATGCACCATACAAGCGATACTGTATAGGTTATTTATACAAAGTACATACGAGCAACCCGCACCCGACGAACCATATGTTTATAGCGGCTGTTAAATCTGAATAATATTTAATGACATAATTCATGAAATCATTTTCAGGTTGGACAATTCCTGTTCAGTATTCGAAGACAGAGGTTATGGTACTATGTATTAATTCGGAGATAGGTGTTTATTTTTTCCTGTCTATACAATGTCATGGCACATAACTAATCCATATCGCTTTATGGTCGGAGCCATGCCAGCTATAGCTCCCTGTCGCCACTATTTTATCTGGTTGCCGTACCAGTGCATGGTCAATCGACAGCAAAGCTGGCAGCCAGGTTGGCCGCGCTCGCGGGCTGGTCAGATGTACATCAGCTGCCTGAATAAAATCACGAAAAACTGGTGAAAAAGCACTGATATTCATATCACCCAGCACGATGACATTATTTTTTTCCTGCTTAATCATGGTAGCTAGTGCCTGCAACTGATTATTGCGCTCTTGTACCAGTGTCGCGGTAATCGGCGGTGGCGGATGAATACCATATACCACCAGACCATTTTGCAGTTGGGCGCGGATATAGGGATAAATATCGTTATCGGTGGTATAGCGTACTTCACAGCTTGTTAAAGGCAGATGTGAATACAGAGCCATACCAAAAGGAGAATCATTATACTCGGCACAATGCTGGGTAGTTGCTGCCAATGGCTGAAGTGCCGTACCCCAAGCCAGAGAAGTTTCCGTCAGAAAAATAATATCACTATTATTTCTCAACAGCCATTTGCTTTCAGTATCTATATACGCATTGATATTCAACACGTTATAGCTCAAGAAACGTACAGGTTTTGCTTGCGTGGTATCGGCTGAATGAGTATTGAACCATGGTGTTAAACACCAATAACAACCAGCAGCAGCAACAATAGCAAACACTAAACGCTGTTTTTTGCTTGGACAACAAAAACATACCAGAAAAAATAACAGCACATAAAACGGGGTGAAGTGCGAAAACAGTTCAAATATCCAATATACAGAACCCAACTGGCCAATAAATAGAGCAACTAAGGCTAACCAAGCCAAAATGTGTATGCGTTTCTTCAAACCGCTCATTAATTTAGAAATAGGTAGGTGCATTGAATTACATTCAGTTATATTTGAAATAATTTATTCTTATTGCAGAAAGTTAGTATATTACACTCGGGCTACATGATAATGATGCTAACACTTCCTTATCCATATTGAGAAGACAAAAATTATTTGAAAGAAATTCAAAACCAAAAGCTAACTTTTTAAAGGTGGCTTTTAATTTGATGCAGGCAAATCCAGTGATTCCCGTTCACTCTTATAGGTAAATAAGCACAGCAATTGCAAAACCATATCATTGCTGTATGGAATCTGATGATTTCAATACTGTTTTGATATTAACTTTGACATTTACTCTCTATCGTCTAGAGTCTCTTTTTTTAACTAGTTGTACAAACTCACCGCGATAGCTTTGCGGGTCTTTATCTTTAGCATTATTCGCCCAGCTGACTATCTGCTGGTAAAGTGGCCGAGACAATTCAGGGTTATGACGTAACTTTTACCCATATGCAGCTACAGCTGCCGTAAACCGCGCTTCTATTCCAGCTTTGCTAAAGGAGCTAACCAGCGCTTTCTTGTTTATAGGTAAAAACTAATCCACTTTTTTCCGGCATCAATATCACCGGCATCTACCTTGTCATGATCAAAGTCTTCCTGTTTTAACTGCCGTTTTTCATAGCCAATCTGATGATACTCCCATACTTGCTGTTGATTAAATTCTATTTGCGCTGTGGCATCTTTTGCTACAACCACTAAGGTGGCACTCATCTCTTGCTGCACCACTTTTTGCGCTGCTTTCAGATTGCCAATATAGCTGTAGTTACCATTACCTGCATCAGCTATCTGCACCATCATGGCATCATTAAAAATATCGTCACCAAAACCTAATGTGGATAAAGTTATCCCTTACTCTTTTTCGGTAGTCACAAATGCCTTCAACTCTTCATCGCTACTAATACCAACATTAAAATCACCATCTGTAACCAGCAATTTCCGATTAATCCCGCTATTGATTTTGCTATGTTCAGTCATTTTATAAGCTAGTTTCAGTTCTTCCCCGCCTGCGGTACTGCCTCTGGCCTCAAATTTATCAGTAGCGGCCAGAATTTTGGCTTTATTGCCACCTGATGTCGGTTCCAAAACAACACCAGCACTTCCTGCATAGCTAACAATGGAAGCTTTATTGGGTGGGCGCAGCTTGTTTACCAATAATTTTAATGAATGTTTCAATGAATCCAATCTATCCGAACCATACATCGAACCGCTGGAAAATAATTAATAAACTCTTCTACCCGCTCGGTATCCGGATACAACTGCTGCCCACGGATATAAATCGCCTGCTATTTGCATACCTTGCTGTATCCATATCCAAACTAAAAGTACTGACTGGCTCTGCAATCACCTGTTTTATCGGATTAGCTGAATAATTTTTATATTGTGCAGTATCTGGCTGAATGCTGCTACTATACACATAATTTGCAGTTTCATAGTTAGGATTCATTGCCTTTAAACTTTCATGCCTTTTAAATCCTATTTTGGAATCATAATCTGCTATTGGAACTGGCGCTTGAGCATTTGCTGTCGCTATGTCTTGTTCCTCATGTTCTGAGTGCATCGTCTTACAAGCACCCAATATGCTTCTATCAATATCATGAGAACACTGCGACTGGTCATGCGAATTGTTGATTTTATCGTTGCCATAAATCTCTTGAACTCTTCTATCTTTATTAAAATAAATTATGTTATCAACATATAATTTGCATATACCGTATTGTTTTTATTCATCTAAAATGAATTTAATAAACATCAATTTATGACAGGAATGGATACCTTGCTTTATGCGCTTACCTGACGATTTTTATCGTATGCATGTAACCAGCAAATAATAGTTATTGTAAAATTAATATTGATTTAGTTTATCAGGCTAGTAGCGATATTATTGATTCAGCTGTCCGATGTTTAATAAAAAGAGGAAAAATATATGAGCATTTATTTTCTTGGCGGTGGCAATATGACGTCTGCGATTGTTGCCGGCATGAGCAAACAAGGTGGCTATGATATTGTAGTCATTGACCGTAATCAGGAGAAGCGCGAGCATTTGAGCAACTGTTATCAGGTATGCAGTAGTGAGAAACTACCTGAATTGACTGCTACTGATGTCTTAGTGCTGGCGGTTAAACCACAGGATATGCAGCAGGCTACCGCCGGTATCAAAGTAAATGGTGCATTGGTACTGAGCATTGCCGCCGGATTAACCGTGGATATTCTGCGCCAGCTTTTAGGTAATCACCAGCGTATCATCCGGATTATGCCCAACACCCCGTGCCAGATCGGCTTAGGTATTTCCGGATTATTTGCACCAGCCACCATAGATACAGCCGACAGGGCTGTTGCAGAAAACATTATGCGCACCACGGGTGATGTAGTATGGCTGGAAGAAGAAAGTGGCATTAATCGTATTGCTGGTATCAGCGGCAGTGGCCCAGCCTATGTGTTCTATTTTCTCAATGCCCTGCAACAGGCAGCCATACGTGAGGGTTTCAGCGCAGAGGAAGCACGTCATTTAAGTCTGGGCACATTCAAAGGTGCAGTATCTCTGGCAGAACAATCTGGTCTTGAATTTGTCCAGTTACAAAAAAATGTGACTTCCAAAGGTGGCACTACGTTTGCAGCTACCTCGATATTTGATCAGCATCAATTGACACAAGTAGTGGCTGATGGGGTGTCCGCCAGTATTGCGCGGGCAGAAGAAATGCAAAAACAACTGGTTCCTTAAGGTATAGTGTGATTAGTAAAACATTATTTTTATTAGCCAGTGCTCTGGCCATTATGTGCTGGGCACGGCTTTTGTTACAATGGGGTAAATTACCTTTTCTGCATCCGTTAGCCCAGTTTTGCGTGCACAGTACCAACTGGCTGATACGTCCTTTGCGCAGAATCACTCCGCCACTGGGTCAATGGGACACTGCCTGTATTCTGGCTACCATCATCATTTATTATCTGGCTACAGCACTTAGTCTGTTTACTACCTTTACATGGATACAGCCGGATGGGCGTATTATCGCTGCCAGTCTGCTCTTTAGTATTCTGTTTTCGCTGAAAGCTCTGTGCTATGCATTATTTATCGGGCTGGTAATACAGATGTTTTTAAGTCTGTGCAAACCTTATTCAGTATTACTGCTTACCTTACACCGTATTTATATGCCACTAACCCGTCCATTTGCCTTTCTGCGAATTGGTAAATACGATTTTTCTGCGACAGTTGTTTTGATTGTATTATGGCTTTGTCTGGAATGGTGGTTACCACAGGCAACCAACAAAATTTCATACTGGCTGATTAGTGGATAATGTAGTTGAATGCAAAATTACGAAGAATTTATAAAAACATGCTATCATGCCCGAACTTTTTTAACAGCATGACAGTCAGCATCTGTTGTGTTCAAAGACAGATCAAGCTGTCAATTCCTGAGCTAATTGCTTAATCGAGCTACGCAAAAGAAAGACTGTATACAATGGCTAAACTCACAGAACAAGATATCCAAGCCTGGAATGGCCCTGAAGAGGAGTACATGAATGAAGAACATCAAACTTTCTTCCGTGATTTGCTGTTGAAACTTCAGGATGAACTGATTCATAACGCCAACAACACCGCCGGTCATTTACAGGAACAGGCTACTACGCCTGACCCGGCAGACCGTGCTACGCTGGAAGAAGAATACGCACTGGAGCTACGTACCCGTGACCGCGAACGTAAGCTATTGAGCAAGATTCAGGCCTCTCTACGCCAGCTGGATGAGGGTGATTATGGTTTTTGTCAGGATACAGGTGAACCTATCGGCCTGAAGCGGCTACTGGCACGCCCTACTGCAACTCTGTCAGTCGAAGCACAGGAACGGCGTGAACGGATTAAAAAACAGTTTGTGGACTGATTGTAAATAGATAACAGCCAAAACGCTTTCTATCCAGAAAGCGTTTTTTATTTTATAGTACTAGACATAGTGTCCATATCATTTGTATATCTGTCAGTTTTATATCATAGAAAATATTGCATGTATTAGTTATAAGTAATTTGCATTTCACTAATAATTCTTAAAAAACCTAATAATATTTTTGTATGGTCAATTTTATTGGACCTATCCACATAAAAATATAAATTATTGATTTATTAGCTTAAATCAACAAATAACAAATTTAATCTTTAATTTGTATCAATAACTAATATATTATTCGGTCAATGCATTAATATAAATTCTGTATCTTTGCTTTGATCACAGGTGATAATTCTTGAGATTATTTATTGTCTTTTGACCTGATGGCTAAATTTCTGTTATCAAAACGCAAAAATATTAATGACTATTTAGCTGTGATTAACAATATGAGCTGGTATGCTGCTTAAATAAATGGGAGACGTAATGATTTATTGTCAAGGTTGTGGTAAATAAATACAGAAACAGCAAAAAGTTGTCCTCATTGCGGAGCAGTAGTAAAAAATAACACTTGTACCAAAAGTCGTATTGTTGCCGCTTTACTTACTTTGTTTCTTGGTGGTTTAGAAATACATAAATTTTACTTAAATCGAAATCTGCAAGGCATATTGCACCTAGTTTTCTGCTGGACATACATCCCAAGTTTTATCGCCTTTATTGAATTCATTGTTTATTTATGCACATCCGATGAGAAATTTGCAGAAAAATACAGTAGTTAGAACATAATTATTCGTATCAAGGATTATTTAGTAGCTGATGATTTTTACTGTCAGCTTGTGAATTTAGAAAAGCTGTTTTTTAAATTTCACGGGTTGATAATATCAAATAAATTATTTCCCACACGTAAGTAATGCTTTTACTGGTGCAAAATCCTGACGATGCTGTGGCAATACACCAAATTGCTTTAGAGCAGCCAGATGTGCGGCTGTACCATAACCTTTATGCTTGGCAAAACCATACTGGGGATAGCGCTGATCAAGTGCATACATTTCCGCATCCCGCGCCGTCTTAGCCAGAATCGAAGCAGCAGAAATAGCAGCTATTTTCAGATCACCTTTTACTACTGCCTCTGCCGGTAGTGTCAAATCAGCTGGTATACGGTTACCATCTATCCAGACTTTGGCTGGTGTGACATCCAAGCCTGCTACTGCCCGTGTCATAGCGCGCATAGTTGCAAACAGAATATTATATTGATGAATTTCAGTTACATCAGCCGCTGCCACTGACCAAGCCGTTGCCTGCTGCTTAATCAGCACAGCCAGCGCATCGCGTTTCTTCTCAGATAATTTTTTTGAGTCTGTAAGACCGGGTAAGTCATAATCTGCAGGCAAGATAACTGCTGCGGCATAGACACTGCCAACTAAAGGTCCGCGCCCCGCTTCATCCACACCTGCATGACTAGGCAAAACTGCTAAATCTATACTCATATCTGCCCCGTTGCATGCTGTAATACGGCCTGTGCAGCCAGTTCATCTGTATTTAAGCGTAATTGCTGATGCAATGTTGAAAAATCAGCCTGCAAATTTTGTATTTCCTGCGGCGATTCATACCAGTGAATCACTGCTTGCGCCAGTTTTTGCGCTGTAGCGTTACCTTGTAGCATTTCGGGTACTACGCCTCTACCTAACAGGATATTTGGCAAGCCAACATACGGAACCTTGATTTTATGTTTGACATAAGCATAAGTTAAGGAGGAAATTTTATAACTGATTACCATCGGACACTGGCATAAAGCCACTTCCAGTGTGGCTGTTCCACTGGTAACCAGCGCCACATCTGCTGCCTGACAAGCCATTTCTGCATGTGCAGACATTAAACGAACTGGCAATTTCTGCCAGATTGGCTGAACCAGTATGGCTTGCATCCGCTGCCGTGTTGCCGTCGTTGCCAGTGGCAATAAGAACTGTGCCTGCGGATAACGCTGATAAATAATTTCTGCTGCCTGCAAAAACAGTGGTGCCATAAAATCAATTTCACTGACGCGGCTGCCCGGCATTAAGACAAATACTGGTGCCTGTTCAGGCAATTTCAGTTGCCGCCGTTTTGCCATTCGGTCAACAACCAATGGCAAAGTCTGGGCAAGGGGATGGCCGACGAAGCGGGCACGACCACCGGCCTGCTGATATAGCTCTGGTTCCATCGGAAACAGACACAATACCTCGTCTACTTGCTTAACAATTTTTTTTACTCGCTTACGCCGCCATGCCCACACAGATGGGCTGACATAATGTACGGTAGCAATGCCAACATGCTTTAAGCTTTCAGCAACGCCCAAATTAAAATCTGGCGCATCAATACCGACAAACACGTGCGGGCGGATTTTTTTCAGCGCCTGAATTAAACCGCGACGAATGGCGAGAATTTCCGGTAACTTTTTTACTACCTCAACAAAACCGCGTACCGCCAGTTTTTCCTGATCATACAGGCTCTGTATACCCGCAGCCAGCATTCTCGGCCCGCCGATACCGACAAACTGTACATGCGGATAGCGCGTACGAATAGCATTCATCAGATGAGCACCCAGTAAATCACCGGATGCTTCTCCGGCACACAAGGCTATGGTTAACAAGGGCTGTTCAGTTGCAGTTTTATTCATAGCGGGTTAGCAGTTTTATAAGCAACTATATGGTAAAGCGTAATGTATAGTAAGTTTAGCAGGCGATACCAGATTATAAAAGAATGGCGTATAAAATTTAAAAGCCCAAGCATATGGCTTGGGCTTTTATAATGGGGTGGCTGATGGGGCTCGAACCCACGACAACTGGAATCACAATCCAGGGCTCTACCAACTGAGCTACAGCCACCATAAAAACTTTTTCAAACTTTGGTGCGCCCGACAGGAATCGAACCTGTAACCCCCGGCTTAGAAGGCCGGTGCTCTATCCGGTTGAGCTACGGGCGCGTACTCTCAAATCTATCCGGACAAGGATTCAGTCGATATGGTCGGGGTGGTGGGATTCGAACTCACGACCCTCTGCTCCCAAAGCAGATGCGCTAACCAGGCTGCGCTACACCCCGACGAGAGAGGCGAACTATACAGCTCTAAAAAACTATCGTCAAGAGGTAAAGCAGATTTTTTTGCCATATTTTTGAATTATTGCCGATTTATGTTGGTGGCAGTAGATAAAAGCAGATGAAACCGCCGAAAAAAAATGCGACAATACTATTTTTCTGAATATTGGCTGCTGACTGCTGGCCAGCAGCATAATCTTTCCTTTTTTGTCTGGAATATTCTGATGACCGCACAACTCATTGATGGTAAAAAAATTTCCCAACAAATTCTACAAAATCTGGCTGCGCGCGTACAACAGCGGCTGGACAACCGGCTACACCGTCCCTGTCTGGCTGTGGTGCTGGTAGGCGAAGATCCAGCCAGTGCAGTATATGTACGCAATAAAAAACGTGCCTGTGAAACCATCGGATTTGAATCACGCAGCTACGAGTTGCCGGCACAGACCAGTGAAGCTGAATTACTGGCACTGATCGACGAAATGAATGCTGACAACGGTGTTGACGGTATTCTGGTGCAATTGCCTCTGCCTGTGCATATTGACGGTCAGAAGATACTGGAACGAATTGTGCCACACAAAGATGTAGATGGTTTTCATCCGTATAATGTAGGCCGTTTGGCAGTGAAAATGCCGTTAATGCGCCCATGTACACCTAAAGGAGTGATGACATTACTCAATGCTTATCAGGTTGAAATAACCGGTAAAAAAGCCGTCGTGATTGGTGCTTCAAATATTGTCGGCCGACCGCAGGCATTAGAATTGCTACTGGCACGTGCAACCGTAACAGTTTGTCATAGTGCTACTCAGAATCTGGCGCAGGAAGTTGCTGCCGCCGATATTGTGGTAGCAGGTGTCGGCATTCCAGAGTTTGTCAAAGGTGAATGGATTAAACCGGGTGCAGTGGTTATAGATGTGGGGATTAACCGACTGGAAAACGGGCAGCTATGCGGTGATGTAGAGTTTGAGACAGCCAAAGAACGTGCTGCAATGATTACGCCGGTACCGGGTGGAGTTGGCCCCATGACTATCGCGACCTTAATGGAAAATACACTGCAAGCGGCGGAAATTCACGATACACAGCAGCTCTAACATCACGCAACACAATTTAGAGGCGACGCTGCTTTGCAGTGCAATGCATAACATAGAAAGCATATATCGGCTTTTTAACCGGTGTATTGTTATGATGCAGTAGAATAAGACAGCTATACTGCATCAAAGATTATTCTATAAGCACTGGCAAAAATCCCCGGACACTGTATCAACCAGCGACACACGACAAGCTGGCAGCGTTTCTGAAGCAGTTGTCTTGGTTTATTTAACAAACTATTGTGGTATTAATGTAATGTATCAATTTTTTCTGGACGCATGGGCTGCCCTGCGTCTGTGCTTTTATCCTAAAACGCATTATCGTTACTCTCCGTTAATTATAGTGCCGGTTTTGCTGACGCTAGGCTTGATCAATATGGCCAATATGTCGCAGCTTTTGGGACATCAGGCTGGTATAACCGTTTTCATTCTGGCATTAACAGTGTTGCGCTGGGGTATTCTGGGTATGACAATGCAGACCATTTTAGGCTACTACAGCAAGCAGCCGGGGCAATGGTATGGTTATGTACTGGTTACTGAGGCGCTGATACTACCAATGATAGCGATGCTGTACTGGCCACAGGCATTAGCCACTGCGGGATCTTTCTGGCTGATATGGACAATGGTGGTGCAGGTATCTGGTTTTGTACGTATCAGCCAGCAAAATGTTTTCAAAGTAGCCTTGGCTTATATTATTTATTTTTTAGTTACCAGTCTGGCAGGGGGTATGCTGCTACTCGTATTCAGCACTATGGGCTGGCTGGATATAAACAGCATGGCACAGTCTTTCCAGCAAATATTGACCATGCCCGCTGCTGAAACAGGCATACGCTAATGCAGATGTGGAATCAGGCTGGTTCCGCTATAATAATACATGGTGTTTTTTGTGCGATTTAAACTATTTAGCACTGTTGAAACCCGAAATCACCTGACCGGTTTTGTTGATTTGAAAAGGAATAAGCATGACATTAAAAGTTGCCATTAATGGTTATGGCCGTATCGGCCGCCAGGTATTGCGTGCAATTTATGACTATAACCTGCGCAACCAGTTTGAAATTGTCGCGGTAAATGCCAGTGGTTCACTGGAAACCAGTGCCCATCTGACAAAGTTCGATACGGTTCATGGCCGTTTTACCGCAGATGTTTCATGTGATGATGATGCTTTAATCATTAACGGCGATCGTATCCGCTTTTTCGCTACCCGCAATCCGGCAGAACTGCCCTGGGGTGAATTAGGTGTTGATCTGGTATTGGAATGTACCGGTGCATTTACCAGCAAGGAAAAAGCCAGTGTTCATTTACACAGTGGTGCGAAAAAAGTTCTGATTTCTGCACCCGGGGGTGCCGATGTGGATGCTACTGTGGTATATGGTGTGAACCATCAGGTACTGACACCGGAAATGACAGTGGTATCCAACGGCTCCTGCACAACCAATTGTTTGGCACCAGTCGCCAAAGCCATTAATGACGGACTGGGCATGGTGAAAGGTTTGATGACTACCATTCATGCGTTCACCAATGATCAGGTTCTGACAGATGTTCGGCATAAAGATTTGCGCCGTGCCCGCAGTGCGGTGGAAAACCTGATTCCAACCAAAACCGGTGCGGCCAAGGCTGTGGGACTGGTACTACCTGAATTACAGGGTAAATTTGACGGTTTTTCGGTACGCGTACCCACAATCAATGTCTCACTGGTTGATTTAACCTTTGAAGCGGCACGTGATACCAGTGTAGAAGAAGTGAATGCCATCGTTAAAGCTGCCAGTGAAGGCAGTATGCAGCACATCCTAGGCTACAATACTTTGCCACTGGTTTCTACCGATTTCAATCACATGCCTCAGGCTTCGATTTTTGACAGTACTTTAACTAAAGTAACCAATGGCAATATGGTCAAAGTGCTGGCATGGTACGATAATGAATGGGGCTTTAGCTGCCAGATGCTGAATACCGCCCGTGCCATGTTTGGCATGGAAGTTACGCCGTTCGCCTAAGCTATTGTCGGCAGATGCAGGCTGTCTGAACCCACCGGGCTATTTCAGACAGCCTGAATGCATTCCGGACAGACGAAACGCAAACAATAAACTTCAGCTACCCAAAAAACGATAATCATGGCAGATTGAACTGATCAAACCAATAATTTTACTTTCCCAGTAACAAGCAAAACACGGATACTCTCCTCCTGCGTGATTGAGGCACAGATTATGCTTAACTATCATTTGCAACCCTACTCTCTGACTCAGCATTTGTGGCAAGTGCATTTCAGCTTTACACAATCGGATAGTCAGGATTTCAGCCTGAGTTTACCCAACTGGTTACCCGGCAGTTATATGATTCGTGATTTTGCCCGCCACATCATCACTTTATCGGCTTGTTGCAACAACACACCAGCATCAGCTGAACAGGTCAATAAAAATACCTGGGTTTGCAGCGGACAGGCTGGTAATTGGGAAATCTGCTATTTGGTTTACGCCTTTGATACCTCAGTGCGTGGCTCATTTTTAAATACTGAACGAGGCTTCTTTGATGGTGCTTGTCTGTTTTTACGCCATAACCAGCGTCAGCAGGAAACATGCCAGCTAAGTATTACCGGCTTGCCTGAAAACTGGGACATAGCTACTACTATGCCGCAAACATCACAACCACAGGTTTATCAGGCCAGCAATTACCGAGCACTGATTGATTATCCGGTGGAAATGGGTCATCTGCTGCGTCTACCATTTACAGCAGGCGGTATTGAACACGAAATTATCATCAGCGGACACTTTTCTCGGTTTGACCAGCAGCGTTTGGTAGATGATGTAGCCAAAATATGCGCCAGTGAAATAGCCATGTTTGCCGCACCGGCGCCATTTGAGCGTTACAGCTTTCTATTATTTGTCGGAAACGGCATTTATGGCGGACTGGAACACAGATCATCTTCGGCACTTATGGCTGATCGGCATGATCTGCCGCAAACAGATGGCAAAAATAATGATGCCTATATCACCTTACTGGGATTGTTCAGCCATGAATATTTTCATGCATGGAATGTGAAATCCATCATTCCAGCAGTTTTTGCCAGCAGTGAACTGAACACAGAAGCATATACACGTCTGTTATGGGCATTTGAAGGCATTACCTCTTACTATGATGACTGGTTTCTGGTTCGCAGTGGTGTGATTACTCCAGCTCAATATCTACAACTACTGGCCAAAACCATTACCCGAGTGCAACAAGGTACTGGCAGGCTGAAGCAAAGTCTGGCAGAGTCCAGCTTCACTGCGTGGACAAAATTCTATAAACAGAATGAAAACAGTGCTAATGCTATTGTCAGCTACTATCAGAAAGGTGCATTGGCAGCCCTGTGTCTGGATCACTATATCCGCCAGCAAACCGGACAGCAGAAAAATCTGGACGATATTATGCGTGCCTTATATCAGGACTGGCGTGAGCGGGGCATTGGTCTGACAGAAAATGAATGGCTGAAAATTGCCCAACAGGCTACTGGTATAGATTTAGCTCAGATTTATCAGCAATATATTATGACTACCACTGATTTACCCCTGTCTGAACAGTTGCAGCAGGCCGGAGTACAATTACACTGGGCGGCCTTGCCACGCCAGCATGGCGGTGCATATGTCGAACACATCCCCGCCAACGAACAGGCCTGTGCAGACTTGGGTGCCCGTTTTCAATCAGCAGCATTTGGCATCAGCCTACAGCAGGTATTTAATCTGGGTAGTGCCGAGAATGCAGGCTTGTGTGCTGGTGATCAGCTTATCGCTCTTAATGATGAAATCATTACTGATTTCAATAATCAGTGGGCACGTATTCATATTGGCGAATCAGTACGAATACATTTTATACGTGATGGACTATTACAACAGACTACCTTACTGGCACAGACAGCAGTAACTGACACAGCACTATTAAGCATTGATAATGCGATGCTGTTACAGCAGTGGTTACAGCCGCAGTCTTAGATTTAACCAGAGATTTTTACATTATCTACCTATTTACAAACGTTGTGTATTCATGCCTGCTGACAACTTACATCTAACTCTTGTCCTGCCGAGCTTATTGTGGCCACATCATGAAACTATTGTGCCAAAATTACAGTTGCCAGCACTGAATACCTTACGGCAGTGGAGCAAATATTTCTCACAATCTACCAGCAGAAGCCAGCTTTATCGGCAATATTTGTGGCAAGGTTCATGGCTGCAACTGGCAAGCCAGCAAATAAATTCAGACTCAAATAATTATAGTCTGATTGCCATTCCCATCAGCCAGACAGCCGGTATGCATCAGCTCCAGTATTTGGATGGAAAAATCCTTGGCCTGTCCATAGAAGAAGCGAAAGCTTTCTGTGAAGTGTTAAACACATGGTTACGGAAAGACGGCTGGCAATTTTGGCCAACAAACCCGGATTTATGGCTCGTTACCACTCCCCAGAAAATTGAATTTACTCTGCCATCCTTGCTGGATTTGTCTGGCAGCATTGATGGTACAGCAAAACCCACTGGAACCGACGCAACCTTGATCCTGCAACGGCAAACTGAACTGCAAATGTTACTGTATCAGCACCCATTGAACCAGCAGCGTATTGCACGCGGCCTGCCTGTCATCAATGGTTTCTGGTTTGAAACAGACTGCACCGGTACAGCTAACAACGAAATCCCACTTTATACTGACAGTTCATGGGCATTTCATGCGCATAATCTGCCAACCAATTACATCGAGTTAACTAACTTCACGCCCAGCCAGCAGGAAGTTGTACTGTTTAACGACCAATTGTGCTTACCGGTTAATCAAGGTGATCTTTATACCTATATGCAAATACTGCAACAATGGGAGCAGAACTGGTGGCAACCGCTACTGACAGCACTGCAAAACAGGCAAATTCACCAATTGGATATCCGATGCGAAGAGGGACTACTTAAAATTTGCAAACCCTGGTTACCCCCTTTCTGGCGCAAAACGAAACCTTTTAGCGGATTAAGCTTATGAAACCGGCTCGTATTCTTACCCGTCCAGTTGATACCGTTGCACAACAAACTTTACTTACACAGGGAGTTGAACCTTTACTGGCAAAACTGTATGCAACCCGAGCGATTAAAAACAAAAATGAAACTGAATACAGCCTGTCTGCACTGCTACCGTTTCAGAGTCTGAAAAATATTCAGACTGCCAGCGAACGGTTAGCACGAGCAATAAAGCAGCGGGAAAAAATTCTGATTGTTGCTGATTATGATGCAGATGGTGCCACAGCTTGCGCACTGGGTATGCGTGGATTACAGGCAATGGGCGCCAAAACTGATTTTCTTGTGCCTAACCGTTTCGACCACGGCTATGGGCTGACACCACAAATTGCCGAACTGGCTGCTCAGGCTGGTACTGATTTACTGCTTACCGTAGACAATGGTATCGCCAGCGTAACAGGAGTACAACGAGCACAACAGCTGGGCATGGATGTTTTGATTACCGACCATCATTTACCTGGCGAACAACTGCCTGAATGCATTATTGTTAACCCCAACCAGCCTGGAGATCATTTCCCAAGTAAGGCTCTGGCAGGTGTAGGGGTTATGTTTTACGTGCTGATGGCCTTACGCCACTATCTGCGCCAGCATAACTGGTTTAGCCAGCATCCTGAACCGAATCTGGCTCAATGGCTTGATCTGGTGGCATTAGGCACCATCGCTGATGTCGTTCCCCTTGATCAGAACAACCGCATTCTGGTTGCACAGGGTCTCAGGCGGATGCGTGCAGACAAAATGCAGGCCGGTATACGCGCTCTGTTTCATATAGCAAAACGCAAAGTGCAGCAGGCACATGCATTTGATCTGGGCTTTGCTATTGGCCCGCGTCTGAATGCGGCTGGCCGGCTGGATGATATGAGTCTGGGTATAGCTTGTCTGCTAAGTGACGATATGGAAAGCGCAACAGATTTAGCTGGACAGCTGGATGATTTAAATCGTGAACGCCGTCAGATTCAGCGCAGCATGCAGGATGAAGCCAATCTGCAACTGGCGACAATTAACACAGAAAACAGCTACAGTATTGTCGCTTATCATGATAACTGGCATCAGGGCGTAACCGGTATTGTTGCTGGACGGTTACGCGAAACTTTCCATCGTCCCAGTATCGTTTTTGCCCAGGCAGAAGACGGAACATTACGGGGCTCCGGTCGTTCCATCGCTGGTTTACATTTACGTGATGCACTGGATCTGGTCAGCAAACGTCGGCCGGAGATCATTCAAAAATTTGGCGGCCATGCCATAGCAGCCGGATTGAGTATAGCTCGAATACACCTACCAGCTTTCCAGCATGAATTTGAGGCAGTCTGTCAGCAACTTATCCAGCCGGCAGACCTCAATCACATCTACCAAACCGATGGTTCATTAGACAGTAAGTACCTGAATTTAGAAACAGCACAACAACTAGCCTCTCTGGTATGGGGACAAAATTTTCCTGAACCATGCTTTTGCGATGAGTTCAGGGTGATCCGGCAACAAAGCGTTGGTACTGGTCATATTAAAGCAGTGTTACGCAAGAACAACTGTGAATGTGAAGCTATGTTTTTTCGCTGTAACACCACCCTGCCAGAACACATCCGCGTGGTTTACCGGCTGATTGCCAATGAGTGGCGCCAGCAAATGGAACTACAATTATATGCAGATTACTGGGAAATTTGTGCCTGAACAGATATACAGGCTGTTTAAATACACAAATTCACTTATAATTAGCACAATTAAACATTAACATGTATTTACTATAGGATATCTGTTACTGGTTCCAAGGTAGTATGCTGGACACCCCAGTCTGTAAAGTGAAGCCGGAACAGGTGCAATATCTAACAAGTGTAAACTCAAAAGTTATTAAGACGGAAAGTAATTTGTATGAGTGTAGGATTGATTCGGGTATTGTATAAGCACCAGATTATTGATGCAGAAAAAGCAGAAAAACTGCGTCAGGAGTTGGAGCAAAAACGCCCGGTTATATCGGCACTGTTGCAGTCTGGTGCCATGAATGCCGATAAGCTGGCCAGTTTCCTGTCCAGTGTATTCAGTATTCCTTACCTGAATCTGGAACTGTATAACCAAAACCTGGTACCGTTAGATTTAATCAATCTGAAAATCATGCAGCAATACATGTGTGTACCAATACTGAAGCGTGGTAATCGCCTGTTTCTCGCTGTATCCGACCCTACATCCATCCAGCATTATCAGAAAATTGCTGCCGATGCAGGCTGCACACTGAATCTGATTATTGTTCGTGATGACCAGTTACGTCAGTTATTGGAAAATCTTGATCATGAATCAAGCAGTCTGCTAGAAGGCATGGACTCAGTCGGTGACAGTGAAGAGATTAGCAGCAATGCGATGTCTGCTGATGATGAAGATGGCGAAAATGGTCCGGTTGCCAAATTTGTCTTCAAAGTTCTGGGGGATGCACTGAACAATGGTGCTTCAGATATCCATTTCGAATTTTATGAAGAAATAGCACGAGTACGTTTCCGTATTGATGGGCAATTACGTGAAGTAGTCCGTATGCCACTGAATATTCGCAGTCAGATTTCCTCACGTATTAAAGTAATGTCCAAAATGGATATTTCAGAAAAGCGTATTCCTCAGGATGGCCGTATTCAGATTCAGTTCCGCAAGGGTGCCAAACCAATTGATTTTCGTGTCAGCACATTACCTACCCTGTTTGGTGAAAAAATCGTAATGCGTATCCTGAATTCGGATGCGGCCACCCTGAATATTGAACAACTTGGTTTTGAGTCATTCCAGAAAGAATTACTGCTGGAAGCCATTCATCGCCCCTATGGCATGGTGCTGGTTACCGGTCCGACCGGTTCGGGTAAAACCGTATCACTGTATACCTGTCTGAATATACTCAATACCGACAGTGTTAATATTTCCACCGCTGAAGACCCGGCGGAAATTAACCTGCCCGGTATCAATCAGGTTAACGTCAACGATAAACAGGGGCTGACATTCGCAGCAGCACTAAAATCTTTCCTGCGTCAGGATCCGGATATCATCATGGTGGGTGAAATTCGAGATCTGGAAACCGCAGATATTGCCATTAAGGCCGCACAAACTGGCCATATGGTTTTCTCTACCCTGCATACTAATAATGCTCCAGCCACATTGTCACGTATGCTGAATATGGGTGTAGCCCCGTTTAATATCGCCAGCTCAGTTAATCTGATTATGGCTCAGCGTTTAGTACGGCGTTTATGTACCTGTAAGGCACCTGCAGAACGTCCGCCTGAATATGCCTTGAAAAAAGCGGGCTTTTCAGACGAAGATCTGGCCAAAGATTGGACATTTTACCGGCCGGTAGGCTGTGAACGTTGCAAAGGCAAAGGTTACAAGGGACGTGCCGGTGTTTATGAAGTCATGCCAGTTAGTGAAGAAATGCAACGGATCATTATGAACAACGGTAATGAAGTGGATATCAGCAATCAGGCACTCAAGGAAGGGCTGGTAGATTTGCGTCATGCCGGCTTGCTTAAAGTAATGGAAGGCATCACGTCTCTGGATGAAATTCTGGCAAGTACTAATGATTAAAACTGATTACCTATTTATTCAATTAAGTCAATACTGTGGGAAAACATTATGAATAAGTCAACAGCAGTATCTAAAGCCAAATCCTCTGGTATCAATTTCAGTTTTGAAGGTAAAAATATCAAAACCGAACAGATCGTGCGCGGAGAAGTAGTCGCAAAAAACGAAGCAGAGGCTCGGGCCAAGCTGAACCGGCGTCAGATTCGTGTCATTCAGATTACCAAGGTTAAGAAACAGCGTCAGAAAAAAATCAGTCAGGCGGATATCACTGTTTTTACACGACAACTATCTACTATGATGAAATCTGGCTTACCCTTAATGCAGGCATTTGATATTGCAGCCAAAGGCCACTCCAATCCAGCCATGACTCAGTTACTGACAGAGATTCGTGCAGATGTCGAGCAGGGTACATCTTTGGCTGACTCTTTTGCTAAACATCCCAAATATTTTGACAATTTCTACTGTAATCTGGTGCGGGCAGGTGAAACTGGTGGTGTACTGGAAGGACTATTAGACAAACTGGCTGTATACAAAGAAAAAACCCAAAATATCAAGAAAAAAGTTAAAAGTGCCTTAACTTATCCGGTTGTTGTAGTAATTGTTGCCATAGCACTGGTTTTTGTGATGATGATGTTTGTATTGCCATCTTTTGCCAAAGTATACGAAGGTATGGGTGTACCATTACCTGGGTTAACTCAGGTTATGATGAATATCTCTGACTTTCTTGTGCATTATGGCATTTTTATTCTTATAGCGTTAGTTATTGCGGGAGTTGGCCTCTATAAATGGTTTCAAAACTCAGCAGACCTGCGAAAACGCTTTGATCATATGTTGTTAAAACTACCTATCTTTGGGCAAATTGTGCGTAAAGCAACAATAGCACGCTGGTCCCGTACTATGGCAACACTATTTGCTGCCGGTGTACCATTGGTAGAAGTATTGGATTCTGTAGCCGGGGCAGCAGGAAATATTGAGTATGAGGAAGCTACTCAGGAAATCCGCGCCAAAGTAAATCAAGGTATTTCACTTACCTCTGCCATGCAGGCAACAGAGTTATTTCCCAATATGGTAATGCAAATGACTTCTATTGGGGAAGAATCCGGTTCACTGGACTCTATGCTGAACAAAGCTGCTGAATTTTATGAAGATGATGTGGATACAGCTGTTTCACAATTATCTTCACTTATGGAGCCAATTATCATGGTTGTACTTGGTGGTATCGTTGGTGTGATTCTGGTAGCCATGTACCTACCACTCTTCAATATTGGTAATGCGGTAGGTTAATGACAAATGTTAACTGATACCCTGTTTTTTGGCGTAGCAGCACTAATATTGGGTTTTGTTATTGGTAGTTTTCTTAATGTAGTCATCTATCGCTTACCAATCATGATGGAAAGAAACTGGCAGACTGAGGCACGGATGGCATTACAGCTGCCAGCGGAAAACTCTGCCCGCTTTAATCTGTGTATACCACCCTCTGCCTGTCCGCACTGCCAACAGAAAATTCGCTGGTGGCAGAATGTACCGCTGTTAAGCTATCTACTGTTACGCGGTCGGTGTGCCGCCTGTGCAGTCCCCATCAGTCCTCGTTACTTTTGCGTAGAGTTATTAACTGGTCTGGCTTTTGCAGCAGTTGTCTGGCGTTATGATGTTACACTTGTCGCTGCAGGTGGTGTAGTACTGACAGCCGCGCTGATTACCCTGACTTTTATTGATGCTGATACCCAGCTTTTGCCTGACCAGATTACCTTGCCACTACTTTGGCTTGGTTTACTGTTTAACTGGTACAGTGGATTCGTCTCATTATCTGCTGCTGTCTGGGGTGCTACACTGGGCTATATGAGCTTATGGTCACTTTTCTGGTTATTTAAACTGCTAACTGGTAAAGATGGCATGGGCTATGGTGATTTCAAATTACTGGCTGCTCTTGGTGCCTGGATGGGAGCATCAGCATTGCCATTAATTGTATTCATGGCAGCAATTGTCGGCATTATTGCCTCGCTTATTCTTAAAGTTGCCCGCAGCCAGCCAATGGCTTTTGGCCCAGCACTGGCCATTGCCGGCTGGATTGTGTGGATGGCAAACAGCCAGATTAACCAATTGATTCACTGGTGGCTGCGTCTTTCCGGATTCGGTGCATGACACTCTGGATAGGTTTATCCGGCGGGATAGGCAGTGGTAAGTCCAAAGCGGCAAGCTGCTTTGCCGCTTTGGGCGTACCAGTACTGAATGCAGATGAGATTTCACATCAGATCACTGCACCACAAGGTCTGGCTTTACCTGCAATCCGGAAACGGTGCGGGAACAATTTGTTTCAGGCTGACGGAAGTCTGGATCGCCAGCAGCTGCGTAACTGGGTATTTGCCGATCCTCACAACCGAAAATTATTGGAAAATATTCTTCACCCCCTAATCTGGCAAAGCCTGCAACAAGCCAAACAGCAAATCAGTTCTAACCAACATTACGGAATTATAGAAATTCCCCTGCTGGCAGAAAAACCGGAATTTCAACAGCTGGTACAGCGGATACTCATTATCGAAGCACCGGTTGATATATGTATTCAAAGAGTTCAGCAACGTAGTGGTCTGGACGAAACGACAATCCGTGCTATCATGGCACAACAGACTGACAGTAATAGCAGAAAAGCCATTGCAGATGACATTATTATCAACGCTGGCAATTGGCAGGAACTTAATCAGAAAGTCATTCAGCAGCACCACTTCTATCAAGCTCTAACACCATCCAAGTTATGACAGATCTCATCCATTTCGAACATCCTTTGTCCGAGCGCGTCCGTAATTTTTTACGTATTACACACTTGTTCAAGCACTTCCATGAGGTAATGGTACGCAGTGAAATCTGGGCACATCATTGTGCGCTGTTCTCATTGTTTGAAATCATGGAAGCAGCAGCGCGTGCCGAGCTGAAACTGGATATTTTACAGGAACTGGAACGCCAAAAAGGCTTGGCACGACAACGTGGTGAAGAAGGTAAAGATGCACTGGAAGCCATCCAGACTGCAATTTCAAATCTGCAAAGTGTCCAGCAAAAATTCGGACAGCATTTACGTGAAAATGAATGGTTGATGGCAATCAAACAACGCATGTTTGTTCCAGGCGGTACCAGTCCGTATGATTTACCTTCATATTATTACTGGCAGCAGAAACATCCCGCAGAACGTGAAAGCCAGTTACGCCAGTGGATCCAAAGCCTATTGCCCACTTATGAAGCCATCAGGCTGCTATTGGAAATTCTGCGCCACAATAGTCTGTCGGTAGAATGTCTGGCAACAGCTGGCAATTACCAGCATAATAGTTTGGGGCAGAATATTCACCTACTCGGTATCAACGTTGCCCAAGATGCCGTGGCATTACCAGAAGTATCTGCTAACAAATATTTTACCCACATTCGTTTTTTACAGGCGTCACAACAACAGGCGCGCGGACCAGTTTTAACGACAGACATCCCGTTTACCCTAGTTATGTGCAGCTTCGATCCGGTAATTAAATAATGACAGAAAAAATCACAACTGTTAATTGTCCCACCTGTGGACAAAGCGTTGTCTGGATTCCAGCCAACCGCTTCCGGCCATTTTGCTCAGAACGTTGCAAACTGATTGACCTTGGTAGCTGGGCCAGTGGAAACTATAATCTGCCAGCAGATGAAAACCAGCCACTAAGTGAAGAAATAAAGCCATCAGAACCTTAGTTCATCAGCAAAACATATTACCAACTCTTGCAGATATTCATTCAACCTATGACATCCCCTGCTCTTTGCATCAATCAGGCTGTTAAAACCTATGCCAATGGTTTCAGCGCTTTAAAAGGTGTCAGTTTCATCGTTCAACCGGGTGAATTTTTTGGCTTACTCGGCCCCAACGGCGCTGGTAAAACCACACTTATTTCAGCAATGGCTGGCCTGATTCGCCTCACTTCCGGCCAAATCAGTATTTGTGGCCACGATGTACAACATGAAGCCAATACTACTCGTAAACTTTTAGGAGTAGTACCACAGGAACTGGTTTTTGACCCCTTTTTCAGCGTACGCGAAGCTCTGCAATTTCAATCCGGTTATTTTGGCTTGCGCAAAAACAACGAATGGATCGATGAAATCATTGTCAGCCTGGGGCTGGCAGACAAAGCAAATACCAATACCCGTAACCTGTCCGGTGGTATGAAGCGGCGTGTTATGGTGGCACTGGCACTGGTACACCGGCCACCTGTTATCGTACTGGATGAACCTACTGCCGGAGTAGATGTCGAATTACGGCAAAATCTGTGGCAATTCATTACCAAACTAAATACAGCCGGTCATACTATCATTCTGACAACACATTATCTGGAAGAAGCTCAGTCGCTATGTAATCGTATTGCCATGCTTAAACACGGTGAAATTGTAGCACTGGACAGTACCCAAAACCTGCTGGATACCGAAGCAGATTTGCAGCTGACATTAACTTTAGATCAACCATTACCAAATAACCTGCATCAGCATCTAATACAGAAAGATGGCAACAATTATTTATTGAAACTTGCTGACTACAGCCAACTGGCCACCCTGTTGCAAAATTTACAAACCCAGAACATCAACGTCAGAAACCTGCACATCATGGAAAACGATCTGGAAAACGTCTTCCTGCGCCTGACCAGCGATCATGTGAAAGACAGAAAATGAATACCATCGGTTGCTATACCCTGTTTAAAAAAGAAGTACTCCGTTTCTGGAAAGTAGGCTTTCAAACCCTGTCAGCGCCTATTCTGACTGCACTGCTGTACCAGCTGATTTTTGCTCAAGTCATGAAGGGACATCCTGATGTCTTACCCGGCGTCAGCTACAACGCATTTCTGATACCGGGCTTGGCCATGATGTCTATGCTGCAAAATGCTTTTGCCAATTCATCCTCAAGCCTGATTCAGTCACGTATCACCGGTAATCTAATATTTATCCTGTTACCGCCATTAGGTACTGCTGCTTTCTTCTGCGCCTATGTAGCTGCTTCCATCCTGCGCGGATTAATGGTGGGGATCGGTGTTATAGCAGTAACAGCCTTCTTCGGATTACATCAGCCCTATCATATTGGCTGGATAATCATATTCGCCCTGCTGGGCTGTGCAATTATGGGAATGTTTGGTCTTCTGGCTGGCATTGTCGCGGAAAAATTCGACCAACTGGCAGCATTCCAGAATTTTCTCATCATGCCCCTAACTTTCCTGTCTGGCGTATTCTATTCCATTAATAGCTTGCCAGCATTCTGGCGTTCTCTCAGCCATTTCAATCCAGTTTTTTACATCATCGATGGTTTTCGTTTTGGCTTTTTCGGCCAAAGTGACTCCTCCCCCTGGCTGGCATTAACCGTAGTTGGCAGCTTTGCTATTGGCCTGTGTATTCTTGTCTGCGTCATACTGAAATCTGGCTGGAAATTACGCAATTAGACAAACTAAAACGCTATAATAGTCACCATTTATCAATAGCCATTCTGGAGCCTGCCATGTTAACACCCGAAGAGGTTAAAGCCATGATTGCCAACCTTTTGCCATGCGAATACCTCGAAGTTGAAGGTGATGGTCATCATTTCTTTGCTCGGATTGTATCCAGTGTTTTTACCGGAAAAAGCCGTCTGGCTCGCCATCGAATGATTAAAGATGGTCTGGCACAACAGATTGCCAGTAATGAATTACATGCATTATCCATTACCACCGCGGCTACACCTGCTGAATGGGCAGTAAAACAGCATTAGTCAGGCAGACAGCCTTTATCTGCCATCATTGAGAATTTATATGGAAAAATTAAAAATTCGTGCCAACGGTGCATTAAACGGCGAAATCACTATTTCCGGTGCCAAAAACGCAGCTCTGCCTTTACTCTGTGCTTCACTCCTGACAAAAGACACCCTGCATCTGACCAATGTCCCCATGCTGCGTGATGTAAAAACCACCCAGAAACTATTACAAGGCATGGGCGCACGTGTACTGACAGACAACGTACAGGAATTCGAAATCAACTGTAGTGGTATCAACAATACCTGTGCACCATATGATCTGGTTAAAACCATGCGTGCTTCCATTCTGGTGTTAGGACCAACACTGGCACACTTTGGTAAAGCTCAGGTTAGCCTGCCCGGCGGCTGTGCCATCGGTTCACGGCCAGTTGATCAGCATCTGAAAGGACTCGAAGCCATGGGTGCCGAAATCAGCATTGAGCATGGTTATGTTAAAGCCCGAGCCCACCGTCTAAAAGGTGCACATATCGTCATGGATATGGTAACCGTAACTGGCACAGAAAACTTACTAATGGCCGCAACACTGGCAGAAGGCACTACCATTCTGGAAAATGCCGCCATGGAACCAGAAGTTACCGACCTTGCAGACTGTCTGGTTAAAATGGGCGCAAATATTCAGGGCATAGGTACACCTACCCTTACCATTACCGGCGTCGAAAAACTACATGGCTGTACCCATCGCGTAGTACCCGATCGCATAGAAGCGGGTACTTTCCTGTGTGCAGTAGCCATGACTGGCGGTAAAGTAATTCTCAAGCATGCTGCCCCTAAAACCATGCAGGCTATTCTGGAAAAACTGAGCGAAGCCGGTGCTATCATTGAAGCCGGTGACGACTGGATCAGTATCGATATGCAGCAACGCCCTAAAGCAGTAGATATACGCACTCTGGCCTACCCTGCATTTCCCACCGATATGCAGGCACAGTTTATGGTGATGAATACCATCGCCAGTGGTAACAGTAAAGTAGTAGAAACTATCTTTGAAAATCGCTTTATGCACGTACCCGAACTCAATCGCATGGGTGCCCGGATTTCCGCCGAAGGCAATACCGCAATTGTAGAAGGAGTGGAACAATTATCCGGTACCACTGTCATGGCCACCGATCTACGCGCATCAGCCAGTCTCGTACTTGCCGGTCTGGTTGCCAGTGGTGAAACCACCGTTGAACGTATTTATCATCTGGATCGTGGTTACGAAAACATTGAACAAAAACTGAGTGGCGTGGGCGCTATTATAGAACGCGTTAGCAACTAGTAAATATCACAATCAAACAAATAGGGCTACTGGGAAAATCTAAGTAGCCCTGTTGCTATATAATATCCACACGGATTCAAATATCAAAAAAAATCAGAATTGAATTTATGAGCATTCTGTTTCAATAAATATATCAAACAAACCACATAAAAATTATAAAGTAAACAATTATCCAGAATTTATATTTCATAATAATAAACAAGGCTGCTCTTAATCAAATCTCCTAATTACTATAAAAGAATATCCCTAACCAAATAGTATAGAAAAATATTGATTTATAAATATTAAAATCTGCCATTGCAATTGATACCGATTCAGATAGTCAACAATACAATTAATCAACTTTCTGTATCATTCTAAAATATCAGCTTACGGGTAAAAATATATAATTCCATATAAATTAATAGCAAACCTAAAACTGAATTTTCTCATACCATTAATGTGGTCAATTATAATTTAGTTTGAAAAATTTATTTGCATTAATCAACGCTTATTATGCATATCACTAGATCACATAATCCACCATTTCAGGCAACCTGAACATAGTCAGGCGTTGTGGCTTAAACCAGACTGTTTGCAATGGTTGCAAAGCCAGTGCACGAAATTCTGCTGGTGATAACCATACCTGTATACGTTGTTTATTATCTTTTCGTCGTAACCATAATCTAACCTGTGCACCGACAACATGTATTTCTTCCACAGCAGCAGAAGCAATGACATTATTCTCGCTATGAGTTAACACTTGCACGTCCTGCGGGCGAATATATACAGCTACATTCTGGCACGCACGTTCTCCCGTAGTGACCGGCTCATAATAGCTACCCACACACAACTGTCCCTGTTCAATACAGGCATCCTCAAAAATATTCACCTCGCCCAGAAATTCGGTTACAAATACATTTTCTGGATTATCATACAAAGACACTGGTGTACCACTTTGCTCAATTTTGCCTTGATTCATCACCACAATCTGATCCGCCATTTCTAGAGCCTCTTCTTGGTCATGCGTAACCAACACACTGGTAATACCCAACTGATGGTGAATTTCCACCAGCCATTGGCGTAACTCCTTGCGTACCTTAGCATCCAGTGCGCCAAATGGTTCATCCAGCAACAGCAGTTTTGGCTTGGTTGCCAAAGCCCGTGCCAAGGCAATACGCTGGCGCTGGCCACCGGATAATTGCTGCGGATATACTTTAGCCAGCCAGCCTAACTGTACCAATTGCAGTAATTCTTCTACCCGTGCGGCTATCTCCGCCTTACTGGGGCGCAAGCGTCGTGGCATCACTTGCAAGCCAAATGCAACATTATCAAACACAGTCATATGACGAAACAGCGCATAGTGTTGAAACATAAACCCAACCCGCCGCTCCCGTACATGAAAGTTACTAACATCCTCATCAGCAAAAAACAGCTCGCCAGAATCTGCATGCTCCAACCCGGCAATAATGCGTAACAAAGTAGTTTTGCCACAACCAGAAGGACCAAGCAAAGCTGTCAGAGAACCAGTTGGCACCTGTAGGTTAATATCCTGTAAGGCATGATAATTACCATAATATTTATTCAAATGTTTAATACGAATACTCATAATCATCACCCAACACACAGCACCTTACTGTTTAATCTGTTACAGCTACCCGCCGACGTTGCGCATCTCTGAACAAATGCACCTGTCGCCAGTTAAGATATTTCTGCAATATCAAAGTACATAACGCCAGAATGGCCAGCAAACTGGACACAGCAAACGCACCTACCATGTTGTATTCGTTGTACATCATTTCCACCAATAACGGCATAGTATTGGTTTCACCACGAATATGGCCGGAAACCATGCTAACCGCCCCAAATTCACCCATCGCACGGGCATTAGTCAGAATAATGCCGTAAACCAACGCCCATTTCAGATTGGGTAAAGTCACACGCCAGAACATTTGCCAGCCACTGGCACCCAGTATCAGTGCTGCCTGTTCTTCACTGCTTCCCTGTGCCTGCATTAATGGAATTAATTCACGTGCCACAAATGGAAATGTTACAAACAGAGTAGCCAGCACCATGCCCGGTACCGCAAAAATAATCTGTACTCCATGTGTTTCCAGCCAGCCGCCAAACCAGCTATTACTGCCAAACAACAATACAAACATCAGTCCAGCTACAACTGGAGATACTGCAAACGGCAAATCCAGTAATGTTGTCCATAGCTGTTTCCCGCGAAAAGAAAAATGAGTTAACAGCCATGCCATCGCCACCCCCAGCACTACATTAATCGGTACCACAATCAGAGTAATCAGCAATGACAAGCGCACAGCTGCAAATACTTCATCGTCAGTCAAAGCAGCCAGATAAAGTTGCCAGCCCTTTGCCAGTGCAAAGCTGAATACCGACAACAATGGCAGCAATAACAACATCCCCAAAAACAACAACATCATAGTAACCAGCAAATAGCGCAGCCAACGCGGTTCGGTGAGTAACTCATTAGTTTTAACTGTACTCATCAGTATCGCCCCTGCATACGCCGGCTTAAACGCCATTGCCATAAGTTCAGTGTAAATAAAATAGCAAAAGAAATAATCAACATAAATAGTGCTACCGCCGCTGCGGCCGGTAAATCAAACAGTTCAAATTTACTGACAATAATCAGCGGAAGAATTTCTGATTTAAATGGCACATTACCTGCTATAAAAATGACTGAACCATACTCACCAGTGGCACGCGCAAAAGCCATGCCAGCACCCATTACCAGTGCCGGCAACACTTCCGGCAACAGTACCTTGAAAATAATTGTTAATCTGGATGCACCCAATATCGCCGCTGCTTCCTCATATTCTCCTGACAACTCAGCAAGCACCGGCTGCACAGCTCGTACCACAAACGGTAAACTAACCAGTAATAATGCCAGCCAGATACCTGTAGGTGTAAATGCTATCTGCCAGCCGAATCGGATAAATATGGCGCCTATCCAGCCAGTAGGTGCATATAAAGTAGCCAGAGCCACCCCCGTTACCGCAGTCGGTAACGCAAATGGTAAATCCACCAGAGCATTGACCAGATCCTTGCCCCAGAAATGATAGCGCACCAACACCCATGCCACTAACATTCCCAGTAACACACTGGCCAGCATTGCCAGTAAAGACATTTTCAGAGTCAGCCATACCGCAGTAAGTGTCCGTGGTTCGGAAATGACCCGTATAAACCCATGCCAGCCCAAATCAGTAACTGTCCATACCAGCATCGCAAATGGTAATAACACCAGCAATGACAGCGATAACACACTTACTCCCAAACTAAGCGTAAAACCGGGCAATACAGATGGCTGTTTCAATAACAGCATAACTTTTTCTCCCATAGACCCAACGGATACCAACAACGTCGGCAGTAGTACAGTAAATATACCGGCATATATTAGAATTCACCTGTTCAGGCTATGTCCCGACAGTAAAATACCAACCACATCAATAAACATGACAAAGTATTATAAGTAGAATACATAAAACCAAGCAGCAATACCATTCTGCCATACTACAGATAACCAACAATATAAAAGGCTGCCCAGACAATTGAGAAAGAATATATTTTTGTAACCTAAGAAGCAGTAGTTATAACTCTTTATCAAATCAGCAGTATTGCCGGCAGCAGCATCAAGTAATATCATGGAGCAAGCTATTCAACATAAACATACCAATCTACAATAGGGAAAAACAATGCCCACCCCACTTCTGGACAAACACAAAGACGCTCCCCTGTCAGCAGATATCAGCTTTCTGACTCAGGCCTTATTCAATATCCTACAACATGAAACTACCACAGCGGTACAAACCGTATTACGCCAGCTACTCAATGGTAGTCAACCACAAACCACTATCCAGCAGGCACTCCCCACCCTCGACCTGAACCAACAGCAAGATCTGATTCGCGCATGCAGCCTGTTTGCACAGGTATTGAACATCGCTGAAGATGCCCATCACGAACGGCGGCGACAGGCATATGAAAACAATAGCCAGCATCCCGGGCGTACAAGCTTTATTCGCGTTATCAACCAGATTCAGCAACAACATATCAGTACTTCCGAGCTGGAACAAACCTTACAGCGCACCAGTATCAGCGCCGTTCTCACCGCCCACCCCACCGAAGTACAACGCCAATGCATCCTATGTTTCCATCGTCATATCCGTACCATTCTCAATGAGCGCACCTACGCCGACAAATATCATAGCGAACAACTACAGCAACAGACAGAAGCGATTCTGTTGGCATTATGGCAAACTGACGAAACCCGCCATTTCAAAATCAGCGTTAGCGATGAAATCTACAATAGCGTAACCTATTTCCCGTTAAGCTTTTTCAAGGCAGTACCAGCACTGTATCGCAAGCTGCAACAGCAGCTTGCCGACATCTACCCGCACACCAGTTTACCCAACGTACTCAGCATAGGAGGCTGGGTTGGCGGTGATCGTGACGGCAACCCCTTTGTCAATGCTGATACCTTGCTGGAAGCCTTTACCTTTCAGGCTAACACCCTGTTGCAACATTATCATCAGTGTCTGGATGAACTGCATCAGCTATTACCACTGTCATCCCGCCGTGTACAGGTTCATAACACTATTCTCCAGATGGCCGAACAATCCCCAGATACCGCCACAGCACACATCGAAGAACCATATCGCCGTGCCCTCACCTATATACAGGCACGCCTCAATGCCACAGCGCAGCGACTGAGAATTCAACCAGAAAGCCCGCATCACGGTTTGCCACCCTATCAACAACCGGCAGAACTACTACAGGAACTCAATAATATTTCCAGCTCGCTGCAACAAAATGGCAGCGCCCTGCTTAGCCATGGCAAATTAGCCGATCTGATTCGTTCTGTCTCGCTATTTGGCTTCCATCTGATGTCCATAGACTTACGCCAGCATGCTGCCAAACATGCCGAAGTAGTGGCCGAATTGTTTACCCACGCAGGTCTTGAAGCCTTTCAGACCTTAAGCGAAGCAGCCAAACAGCGCGTACTGTTACGCGAACTGAGCACCCAGCGTCCCCTATATAGCCCTTATATCCAGTATAGCCCTCACACCGTGCGTGAACTGGCTATTTTCCAGACCGCTACCCATATCAAAAATCACTATGGTGAAACAGCCATCAACCAGTGCATCATCTCTAATGCCGAAACCGTTAGCGACATACTGGTAGTCGCATTACTGCTTAAAGAAACCGGCCTCTTGAATATCAGCAATGAAAAACCCACAAGCCGTATTAACATCGTTCCCCTGTTTGAGACCATAGATGCCCTACATAATTGCCTCAGCATCATGGATAACCTGTTCAACCTGCCCTGGTATCGAGCCTTCCTGCACAGCCGTGACAACCTACAGGAAATCATGCTGGGTTATTCCGACAGCAATAAAGATGGAGGTTACGTCACCAGCCAGTGGTCACTGTATCAGGCTGAGTCCGAACTGGTACAACTATTTGACCGCCATCATATCCGCCTGCGACTATTTCATGGACGCGGCGGCAGTGTTGGTCGTGGCGGCGGTCCTTCTTTCGATGCAATCATGGCACAGCCAGCCGGCAGCGTGGCCGGCCAGATACGCATCACCGAACAGGGTGAAGTAATCACCGCCAAATACGCCGACCCCACCAATGCCGAACGCAACCTCGAAGCCCTGATTGCCGCCACCCTCGAAGCCACAGTGTTACCACCCCAGAACAGCGAACCTGACAGCAAACTGATGGATGCCCTGTCCGCCAGTGCATTCAAGTATTACCGCCAGCTGATCACCTTTCCCGGATTTATTGATTACTTCCTGCAAACCAGTCCCATTCAGGAAATTGCCAGCCTCAATATCGGCAGCCGTCCTGCCAGCCGTAAAACACTGAGCAAAATTCAGGATTTACGTGCCATACCGTGGGTATTTTCCTGGACGCAAAATCGCCTCATGCTACCCGCATGGTATGGCTTTGGCAGCGCTGTAGCCGATCTCATCGAACAGGACAGCAACAATTTACAGCGCCTACAGCAACAGGCACAACACAGCTCCTTTTTCCAGACCATGCTGTCCAACATGGATCAGGTCATGGCAAAAGCAGATCTCACCATAGCCAAAGCCTATGTCAGCCTTGCCAGCGATCAGGAAGCCGCCCAAACCATTTACACCATGCTGGCAAATGAATTTGAGCGCAGCCGACAAGCCTTACTCAACATTCTGCAACGCCAGCACTACCTGAGCGATAACCGCACTCTGGCACGCTCGCTGGCCTTACGCATTCCCTACCTGAATACCCTGAACTGGCTTCAAGTACATTTACTGCAACAACTGCGCCAGCAACCAAATAACAGCGAATTACTTCAGCTTATCCACCTGACCATTAACGGGATTGCTCAGGGATTGCGTAATACCGGCTAAATATCAGACAAAGTGACGGGCAGAAACCTCTTATCCTGCCCGTCTATTAGCTCTCTGACGACCCAACCACTCCCACTCGTATATTTGCACTTCTCACCCAAATAAAAACATTTAAATACCCAGACAAGAAAGCATCAATAAATTCCTTAACAAAATCAGAGCCGTAATTCTCTATAGTAAAATCTGCCATAAACCCATGCCTGAAGCTTGAAATCAAATCATAACGACCCAATTTAATAAAATAATTTACCTTTTTGCAGAGGAAAAAACATGCAACCGGAAAACAACACCGAAAACGAAACTCAGATCAACGATAACACCGAAACCACCGAACCAACTGTTGCTCCCGAACCCACAATCGAAGATTTGCAGGAACGAATCAACGAGCTGGAAGGACAAATCAAAGACGAACAACTACGCTCGCTCGCCACCGAACAAAACCTGCGCCGGCGTCATCAGGAAGAAATTGAAAGCGCACACAAATTTGCCGGCCAGAAATTTGCCAGTGCCATGCTGCCCGTTAAAGACTATCTGGAAATGGCGCTGCAAGATCAGAGCGGCAACTTTGATGCCCTGAAAATGGGCGTACAAATGACCTTGACCGAACTACAAAAAGCTTTCGACCAATCTAACGTGAAAGAAATCGCGCCTAAAGCCGGTGACAAACTCGACCCGCACCGCCATCAGGCCTTACAAAGCGTAGAAAGCGAACAGGAACCCAACACCGTGGTTTCCGTAATGAAAAAAGGCTATACACTTGCCGACCGCGTATTGCGCCCTGCTATGGTAACCGTAGCCAAAGCTGCTGACGCAGAATAAATCCGCTTACACAAAAACCGTCAGACATACCGTTGTCTGACGGTTTATATATAAACAGCCTTATCTCTGCCCAATTACATTCTGTTCGAAGAGCAAAAAACCAACATCCCGCTCCGGCTATCCATCTGATCAGTAAAACTGCACCTGAAATTATTGCTCAGCAATCACATCAATAAACACCAGCGGTTCCTTACCTATATTGGCCAAAGCATGCGATTGCCCTTTACGCGCAATTGTCACATCACCAGCCGTAACTTGATAAGATTTACCATCCGAATCAGTAAACAGACCTGTCCCAGAAACAATAATATAAGTATCCTCATTATGCTCATGCCGATGAAAACCAATTGAATCACCCGGTTGCAACGTCATCCAGCCAATCTCCTTGATCGCCTCATCCTTCTTTGCCGCATCTCGTCTGAATGCAAACTGCCCATACAAAGTGCCCTTACCACCTGCTGCGGCATCGCGATTAAAACCAATCAATTCATCTTTTGAATACACATCAGCCCATACCGTACTGGCCATAGCGGCCAGCATCAATGCAAGCAGCCATCTAGCTAACATCATTCCACCTCCATATCAAAAGTCACTTATAATCCGGCCACACTTTTTCAGAAGCAAGCCGGGTAACATTACACACCAGTATTACTTCACACGCTCCGGCTCCCCTGTCAGTGCGTGACAATGACGATACCACATACCTATTTCCCATATCGACCCTAACCAGCCAACCATCCACACGGACATTATCCCCAACCTTAATACCATTAATCTGAGCAGCTATTTTTTTATTTGCCGGAATCAAATGAACATTCGAAGCATTCAGATACATATCATCATAAGAATATGGCATAGCGCCTCCATCTTTAGTACCGGCAATACCACCAAAACGGCCTCTCTGCTCAAATTTCAGGCGCTTTACTATCTTTTCATTAGCCATAAACCCCCATCCCACAAACCAGTCAGTTGTAGAGATACTAGCGGGTTCATCATAAAGATAAGCAGCGCGATGTAATACACGTGCAGGCATACTAAACCCAGCCAAAGGAGTGATTTTCACTCTTGGCAACACAAACGGCTGCATCCCTTGTGGTATTTCTGTTTGCAATGGTTCATCACCCGTAGCCATCGGCGGAAACTGCGAACAATCCACACCGTCATTTAAATATGCAGGCATAACAACCCGTGGTGAATAAGGTGAAAATCGCCACCAGCCAACACATAATAACAAAATACCTATCAATAACTTCCGATATTGATAAAAAAATTCATGGCAAACCTACGCAAGAATATTTAATCCAGATTAAAGTTCTATACCAAAAATAATATTTTTACCTTAATAACTTACAACATTAATGCTAAATAAACATTAAAAACAAACATTCTAAGAGTGTAACTCTCTTCGAAAAGAAACAAAAATATAAACAATCTGGTTAGATATTAACATTTATTGTTCTTTATTCTGGCTTATCACTCATTAATCAAGTATAAACACATAACACCGATATTACCCTTATACTGTAAAAAAGGATAAAATCCATGCGCTTAACAAGCCTGTTTTTTATTTTTATCTGCATAGCCCTAAGAATGGCCATAGCAAAAGAAATAGTATTACCGGTAACCTTTATCAAAGATACCCATATTGCCAAAGTAGTCTTAAATATCAACGGCAAACCAAGCCAGTTTCAGCTTGATACAGGTTCACAGACAGCCTTGCATTTACCACTAAATACACTGCAACAACTGCCAGATACGATCAAAAACCAAAATACCAATAAAAGTCTGGATTTAAACGGAAAAATCAATCAAACACAAAAATTTCTGATAAAGCATCTAGATATTAACGGGCTTAACTTTGACAACATCAATGCAGAAGAACTGAAACCATGGGGCTGGAGTTATTCCAGCACTGAGGAACAGGCACCTACACCAGATGACAACCTACCGGTTATCGGTTTATCACTTTTTCAGAATCACATCCTTACACTGGATTTTGCGCATAAAAGAATCATAATCGACGATGGTAAGGATTCTGCCCACATAAACCAGCAATGGATTGCATTCCCCTACAAAATTCATCCCAAAGAAGGCATTGTCATCAACCTTACCGATCAGAAAAAACCATATAGCCTTGTTCTGGATACCGGAGCATCAATGTCCTTTATCAAAGGCAAATCACTGCCAGCAGCATTCAACGATAGCAAAAAACCACCCGCAGCCAAATCCGAACAAGCCACACTGCGCCTGAATAAAAAAGGCAATCCCCAGACTGTTAAAATCATTCTGACTAACCCATCCATCCGAAAAATCCCCATTCGTGCAGCTATTATGGACGGTATGCCTGAACGATTTGAATCAGACGGCTTACTCGGCATAGATTTCCTGAAACAATACAGTGTGAAAATAGACCAGAAAAACCAGCAGCTATGGATTAAACCGGCTATATAACATCAAACTATATATTACAAATTTATCTATTTAAAATTAAATTCAGAAGAGCATTCTACAAGTTTTTAATTTATAATATTCTTTTGTCATCATACCAGAACAAGTATATTTTTTCTAAAATATAGAAAGAATATACAATATCTAAATAACATAATGTTAAATTAAAGAATTAAATAAGCAAATCAGGCAATAAACAACTGACAAATAAGATATCTTTTTATCAATCCAATATCACGATAAATCAAACTATCTTTTTAAATACCAGTATCATTTTTAGATATTAATACTTTCCTACATTTTTATTGAATTAAAATTTTACCTTAGGTATACTTTAAACAAATGGATTGGGTAGCCCAGTCGGCGCTGTAGCCTTGAGTATTCTCAAGGCTATTCTGCTTTTTTGACTTTATTTTCTGGCAAAATATTTAGTCCATAATTCAGATAATTGTTTCCTACATTAAGCCGGCCACCTTCACAATAAAATTTTAACTTTAATACCTCAAAAGCCCTATTAAGTTTTCTCTCAGAATTATTAACATCTAAGTGATATCATTTAAGAATTCATCAGATAAAGCCTTGGAATTAAAATTGAAAGGGTATCCATGTTTTCTTATTTCTTTGTCATATAGAATAACCATATCATGCCAAAAAGTTTAAATTTCAATGCTTGAATTAAAGGTACCAATTTTTCAATATAAATACGCTTATTAAAAATGCAAAACGCCAAAACAAAAACTGGATAATTTTTATCATTATCCATAGTTGACGTACCGCTCTCATCTGCATAAACAAAAAACGGACTAAAAGAATTATAATAATCTGCTAATAATTTTTTTTACTATCAGCAGATTGATCCAAATCTAAGGATAATTGAACCTGATTCTCAATATTATATGCATTGCTAGTGGCTATCAGATTACATTTAGTCATATTTATTACTACATACTATTTAGTACAGAGTGCATATCTCCGCATTGCTATTTAATCAAACATCTAATATAAACAATAACTACAACTTGTATAAACTTTAATAGTAATAAATTTACTTCAACATCGAGCTCAAAAATGCCTGTGTCCGTGCATGCTGCGGATTGGCAAAAAAACTTCTCGCTTCACCGGATTCGACAATCACACCTTTATCCATAAACAGCACCTTGTTTGCCACTTCGCGCGCGAAGCCCATTTCATGGGTTACCACCACCATCGTCATTTTGTCTTCAGCCAACTGCTGCATAGTTTTTAATACTTCACCGGTCAACTCTGGATCAAGTGCCGAAGTCGGTTCATCAAACAGCATAATCTGTGGCTGCATCGCCAATGCCCGGGCGATGGCAACGCGCTGTTTCTGTCCACCAGACAACTGCGACGGATAACAATCCTGCTTGTTTTCCAAACCCACTTTACGCAACAGTTCCTGCGCCAGTGGCACAATTTCGTCACGCTGCATTTTTTTCACTGTGATCGGTGCTTCAATCACGTTTTGCAATACAGTCATATGCGGAAACAGATTAAACTGCTGAAATACCATACCCATACGCGTACAGATATTCTTAATCGTCCGTTCAGGCACATAATGAGCACGGTTATGGCTATTATTCTGCACCAGAAAATCATTTTCAATCGCAATACTGCCGGCATCTATTTTTTCCAGATAATTCAGACAGCGCAGCAAAGTAGATTTACCAGAACCGGAAGAACCGATGATAGCAACCACTTCCGAGCGTGCCACCTGAATATCCACACCTTTAAGCACTTCCACCTGACCAAAGGCCTTGTAAATACCGCGTGCATCTATCATTAAATCAGTCGTCGTAGCGTGCATAACGTTTCTCCATTTTCTGGAAGCCCCAGGTCAGAATCAGGGTCATAATCAGGTAGAAAGCAGCCGCCACAGAAAACGGCATCAGATTGAATTCACGCTGTACCAACTGATAGGTTACCCGCATAACATCCTGCAATGCCAGTACATACACCAGCGAAGTATCCTTAACCAGCGTAATGGTTTCATTGCTCAATGGCGGCAGGATTTTTTTCCACATTTGTGGCAGAACAATGCGGCGCATGGTTTGACCATAGCTCATACCCAGTGTTTTTGCCGCCTCATACTGCCCTTTACCTACTCCCTGAATACCGGCACGGAAAATCTCAGCAAAATAGGCTGCATAATTGAGTACAAACGCCACTACCGCTGTGGTATAAGCAGGCAGCAGAATATTAACTGCCGGCAAGGCAAAGTAAATAAAGAAAATCTGCAACATCAGCGGCGTGCCACGCATCACCCAGATGTAAAAATTAACAATATAGTCCAGCGCTTTAATGCCAGACAAGCGCAACAACGCCAATACCAGCCCCAATGGAATAGACAGCAACAGGGTAATGGCAAACAGACTGAGGGTAATTTTTGCCCCCGTCCACAATTCTGGCAGCATATTTAACACATCATTCACGTGTAATCCTTAAAACAACAATAACGCTGCCTGAACAATTCACATTCAGGCAGCGTTGATTCTAGGGTAAAAACAGCATTTATTTGACGATGTCGTTACCGAACCATTTTGTAGCAATTTTAGCAGATGTACCATCAGCTTTCATACTATCCAGAGCAGTCTGAATTTTCTGCTCCAGCGCCTGATCATCCTTGCGGAAAGCCACAGCATATTGCTCCGTACCAAAATTATCATTTAAAACCTTATATTCATTAGGCTTTTTAGAAACATAATAACGTCCAACCACCTCATCTACCACCAGAGCATCTACACGTTTAGCAGATACATCCATTAAAGCAGTCACATTATCCGAATACTTTTTCAACTCTTTGAATGACTTAGCCACATTCGGTTCAGCTTCCACTGCGTCCACAGCACTGCTGCCATCCTGTACGCCCACTACTTTACCGGCCAGATCCGCTTTGGTGTTAATTCCGCCATCTGGGCGTACAACAATAATCTGATGATTATCCATATACGGTTTAGATAACAATAGCTGCTGCTGTCGCTGAGGCGTAATAGTCAAACCATTCCAGAGCATATCCACACGCTTACTATTGAGTTCTGATTCTTTAGCGCTCCAGTCTATCGGCTTAAGCTCTACAGCCAGACCGGCACGTTTGGCCGCTTCACGCGCCATATCAATGTCAAACCCAACAAGTTCATTTTTTTCATTACGGAAACCCATGGGCGGAAAACTGTCATCAAGCCCCATAACTACCGTTTTACTTTCACTGGAACCAGAAGCTGTACCGGAGGCAGACTCACCACCACAGGCAGCAAGCACCACCGCAGCGACAGAGCCCAATAAAAATTTACGCATGGCGTTTTGCATATAAAATTCCTGATTCAAGGCAAATAGATAATCGTGTCATACACTATACCGGAATTTTTTTACACTTTCATCTGTCAATACAGAAAGCTTTACTTGCAGCAGAAATATCAATAGTAAAAACAGAAGCATTGGTAATTAAATACATAATTAACTTATATATTTAGCAAATCATATCGAACAGAAAGACAGCTTAAATAAGGCTGAATAACCTTCCGCTAACAGACAGAATTTATCGGCGTGACAACCAGCAAATACAAAGCATAGAACATTTATCAACATAATCTCAGAACTAAAGCTCCATACATATCACTCATCTCCACCATTCCTCAGTTATCAGCACATTCTATCTGCTCATATACATTTAATTTTTCCATAATTAATTGATTATGCGTGTACTTAATTTCTAATACTTGCAATATCTGCGCTGCACTCCTATATCAAAAAGTTTGTAATATATTGAGGATACAGTTCTTTAGCGTAAATAATGAATACAATTGATAAAAATAACGAGAAAATTAAATTCCCGATTAGCCTCAATCCTTTAAAACTGCAATAACTCCCATCATCACTCATCACCTAGTGAACATTTAACTAAATCAATGCCTGTCATTTCTAATTCAGGCTACTACTGAATGTACAGGGTGATGAACCATACGGAAAAACAGCCTGCCATCCTCTTCGATACGTCGGATTGGCCATTGATACACCTCACTGAGCAGCTCAGACCGCATCACATCCTGTGGTGTTCCAGAAGCAACTATCTGCCCTTCATTCATTAATACAATAAAATCAGAATGATTGGCCGCCATAGTTAAGTCATGCAACACCATAACCACTGAAAAATTATCATGATTTTCGCATAAATAATGCATAAGACGATGCTGATGGCGAATATCCAAATGATTGCAAGGTTCATCCAACAACAACACCGGTGCATTCTGCAACAAAGCACGTACCACATTGGCACGTTGCTGCTCACCACCAGACAAACTACCTATGCGTTGCTGTGCCAATGTACGCAAATCAAAAACATCCAGCAGGTGCTGTAATTTTGTTGTTGATACCAGTGCCTTCTTAAACCAGCCACCATGCGAATAACAGCCAAGCTGCACATATTCAGTTACAGTAAGCGGTAAATTATATTGTCCGTGCTGACCTACCCAAGCAATCTGACCACGCTTTAAATAACTGTCCACCGATTTCCCGCGTAACCATACTCCAGCACCATGCAGACCCAGCAGCGCACGCAATAAAGTAGACTTACCTGCACCATTCGGGCCAATAATACTGATATGCTGATTGGCCGGCAGATCAAGCTGTGGTACTGATAAAATACAGCGGCCGCGTGGTTGCACCTGCATACCGCGAACCGTAAACAAATTCTCCATATCCCGCACCTAGCGCCGCAATGGCTGCAAAAACAGCCACAGAAAAAACGGCCCGCCCAGTAAAGCAATCACAATACCCACCGGCAAATCCACCGGATAGCTCAGCCAGCGTGCCACACTGTCTACCAGTAGCAAAAATACCGCACCCAGCCAAGCAGATAACAGCATAATCCGGCGTCGACTGCCGCCCCAGCTACGGGCAATTACATTCGGTATCATCATCCCCAAAAAACCAATAATACCTGCCAATGACACAGCTGCACCCGTTAATAGCGCTGCGCCGATAACTGTCCACATTCGTGTACTGCCTACCGCCACACCCATACTAATTGCTGTTTCTTCACCAAGCATCAGAATGTCCAGCCGGCGTCCAACTGCCACCAGCACGCACAAGCCTAGTGTCATCACAGCCAATGCATACCAAGGCGAGATAAAACCAGCTTCAGCCAGACTACCGGCCAGCCAGTTGGTTGCACTGCGTAAGACCATATCATCCGACATAAACAGAATCAGGCTTACAAGTGCACCACAGAAAGCACTGATTACAAAACCCATCACCAACAGGCCCAATGTACCGCCACCCAGCAAACGATGTACCGTCAGAATCAGTAAACACACCAGCAGCGCCCCCAAAAAAGCCGCCAAAGGCACAGTCACAGCACCCCAGCCAAAGGCCAGAACCGCAATCACCCCCAATGCAGCGCCACCAGAAGTACCAATCAGGCTCGGGTCTGCCAGCGGATTATCAAACAACGCCTGCAAGGCTGCACCGGCAGAAGCCAGTGCAGCGCCAACAAACAGCGCCACCAGTACCCGTGGCAGCCGGATATCCAACGTTGTCTCATCCAGCGACTGCGGCCACTGCCACCCCCCCATACCCAGCCCCAGACAAAACCAGCTCAATAGCAGGCTAAGTAACACAGCAGTGATAAACCAAACCAATTTAGGCCAGAACACCCTCTTTACTATAGTCGGGTCAGATGTACCGGCCGTTTGCAGCACTTGCGCCATGATTATTGTGCCAACTGATAAAGTTTAGGGATAACCTGCGGTGTATTCAGGCCGTAACGAAACAAGTCATTTGAAGGCATAAAATAGATTTTCTTCTGTTTCGCAGCCGGTGAAGCTGCGATTTCCGGCCGTTTAAGTAATCCCTGTACACCACCAGTTAATTTCTGATTACGATCGGCAATCAGAATAATATCAGGTTTCGCTGCCAGCCAGGCTTCGCGTGACATCGGCTTCATACCTTCAATAGCTGCCGCGGCATTGATGCCACCAGCCCGCCTGATTAGCTCATCTGCTGCGGTACCCCGGCCAGAAACATAACGGCCATCATAGCTAATCAGATAACGTTTACCAGTTTTCGGCATCTGTTTAACCTGACTCAGCCAGCGATCCGCTAAAGCATCGGCCTCACTGCTTTTACCAATAAGCTGGCCAATCTTGCGAACCCCAGCAGCATAGCCATTAATATCATCTTTGGGCGCAACATTCACAGCCATAACACCCACACGATTCAGATTGGCATAAATACTGGTTGGCTGAGCCATCCACGACCCCAGAACAAGAGTTGGTTTTCTGGCTGCAATTGGTTCCACACTTAATCCATGAAACAAACCAATACTGGGCACATTCTTTAAAGCCGGATTAGTAGAAGCCATCTCACGGCCTACCACTTCTTTGGCACCACCCAGTTCCACCACAACATCAGCCACATCTGGCGTCAACGTAACAATGCGGGCAGCAAATGCAAATGGAAAAGCAGCGCACATTGCCGCTGCCAACAGTAATTTCTTCATGATTTACCCTTTGATAACTCACAGTATAGCGGCAGGCATGCCTACTACAGCTTATGATTACTCTTCATAGCCACAACAACGCATACCTGCTGTAGCCGTTTAGCCTGCTAACAAGCCATCCATAAGCTGATGCCATGATTGCATTTCATCATTGCCCTCTTCGCGACGACCAAAAATCTGCGCCACCGTCTGACGATTTTTGTCGAAACCCTCAATACAGGTAACATAGCCTTCACTAATTGGGCGACGTACTACCCATGTTTCCACAATATCACTATCGCGCAGGTGCAAATCAAAACCCTCTTCCGGCACCTTCGCATCCAGTACATTCAGATAGCCATGTGAACGCACCACATTGTGCACCTTACCAGTCTGAATCTGCACCAGTCCGCGGTTACCAACAAAAACCATAATTTCCAGCTTATTTGCCTGTACGTGCTCTAATACCTGCTCCCATACACTGCGATCCACCTGTCTGGTGCTGCCGGCAGGAGCATGACGGTAAGACTGCTGGCGATCAATCTTAAACGTTTCCAGCAAACCACCAAAATGATGTACATCTTTCAATTCATTCCAGCGTTCCTGAAAAGCCTGTTCCCGTTCCGGCGACAATGGCTCCGGCACAGCTACCTGAACCTCAGGAGCCGGCAGAAATTCCGGCTTACCGCTGGTTGCAAACTCATCAATCAGTGCCTGCCATGCCTCCAGTTTAGTATCATCACGCATGAACACCTTTTCAATATTCACGCCATACTCATCGTAAAACTGAATTGAACGCATGGTTTTATCGCCCATTACCACCGTTATGGCCAGCGCATGGTGCCAGTTATGCAGAAAAAAACGTAAATCCAGCCCACCCACATTCAGAGCCAGCCCAGTACGCGCAGTCAGCGTAACATGCTCATAAACGCCGATTTTCTCATGTACCGCTACATCATTGCGTACCACACTCAATACTTCGCCCAATGTTTCCAGCTTGAGCACCAGCTCGCGAATCTGACTACCCAGATAAATCGAATCAGGCGCATCCGCCATCAACGCACCTTCACTCACTCCCAGATCAGCGGCCGCTTGGCGAGGGAAATACATACCCTCCACCGTTGCTTTCTTATTCAGATATTGTTGCCATAAACTCATATTTTGTTCCTTTACGAAGTAATTATTAGTAGCAGATTTATTTAAAACGTGTAGCGTAAGCCAACATTAAATGTTCTTCCCGGAGCTGAATAGAAATCAGCATTATCTTTGGTTAGTTTGGTAGCACTGCCATCACTCTGACCAGAAGTGCCTGCCTGACTATTCACATTCGGCATCATGTAAGCTATGTCAGCCCAATTCCAATATTTCTGATTGAATACATTATTCACACCAACACGAAAACTCAAATGCCTAGTCGGCTTCCAGTAGCCACCTAAATCAACCAAAGCATAACTTCTTGATGGGTTGTAATATCCCGCATTCTGCACATCACTTTCATCTTTCTTGGCTGCATAAGTAAAATCCAGATTCGCTCCCCAAACATCTTTATCATAGGCCAAGCCCAGTTTTACCTTAACCGGCATAACAGAATTAAGTGGCTGATCTATCCCATCCTGACGAATCGAACCTCGCGAATAAGCAAGCGAACCACTTACTTTCCAGTCTGGGGCAAATTTCCAGCGTGCATAGGCTTCACCGCCATAGATATGTGCTTTACTGAAATTCTGAGCCTGCAATACCAGCGTTTGATAGCGGCTCCATACAGCCGGCAATGCCACCTGATCAGCAATATTCACATAATCAATAAAATTCTTATAATGATTATCAAATCCTGCTATGCCATATTCAAGTACACTATTCTTCCCGCGTATACCCAGCTCAAAATTATCAGCTGTTTCTGCTTTCAAATTTGGATTGCCCCAAGAGCTGTAATTACCCGGATTCCAAGAGGACGCCAATTGCTGTGCCGATGGAGCATTAAACCCACGCGCATACTGAAAATAAGGTACCAATAATGGAGCAAACTGATAAGAAATACCCAAACGCGGCGTAATGGCACCCTGATGTTTTTTACGCAAATCACCAATACTATTGGTAGTTCCAGAAAAAAAACCACTATCACTCGGATTCATACTATAGTAATGCGCAGACAAACCCGGGCTAACAATTAAATTACCCCACTGCAAATCACCATCAACATACATACTGGCGCGAATCGTCTTATTATCAGCGTTTGGTTTTGATCTGGCATAATATCCCTGCCAGTCACTGCTTAATTCATGGCGCACAAAACTCAAACCATAACGCCAGTCCTGATACAGACCATTGCCATCAAAATGCGATCGCCAATCCGTAGTCAAACCCCATACCTTATCCTTATTATTAAATTCAAACGCACAACGATTTTTCATACTCGGGATCAGACTGGTACAACCACGGACATAATCACGATGAGTCACCGAATCAGTTTTAGTCTGCTGCCAGTAAATCTGCGTTGTACCCTCATGGATTAACCCTTCATTACCATGAAAATCATGCCCCAACGAAAATCGTGTTTTCTTATTGTCATCTGTACCACGAACATCCGGATAAGTTTTATTGGCTTGTGACAACGAATCAGTCCACTGATTACGGCTCAGATATTCAGCAGTAAAATTGATGGTGTTTTTATCATTAATATCAAATTCATGCTTAGTTAGAAAATAACGGCTATTATGGTCAACAGGATCCGATTTAGTACGCAAAGCACCCCTGCCACCAATCTCACCTCGATTATCAGATTCATCACCCTTACGATAAGTACTCAGCACCATACCGCGCCAATCACCATTTTTTAAAGCTGCTGCCCCAGTTACCGCCGTAGATTTATCCACACTATTGTACTGAGTATCAACATAACCGCCCTGATCTTCGCCCTGCAAAATTTCATCCGCAGTGAGCGTATGCATAGCCACCACACCGCCCAACCCAAAGCCACGGGCATTTTTGCTGATATCCACACTACTGAGCGCAGAAACATCCATAAAATTACCACGACCAAAAATTGCATACTGTCCCGTATGCTTCATTTCGTTTGCTTCCGGTAAATCAATACCATCAATACTCATCGCCACACGATTACCACTCAGACCACGGATATTCACACTGTCGTTACCTTGTCGCGTCCCCTGAGTATCCAGCACTTCCACACCCGGAATATCCTTTAATGCAGTCTTCAAATCCACTGCACCCTTTTTCTCAATGGCGTCTGCCTTGATTTTAGTATCCTTAAACGCCGTGGGCATAGCACGTTCTGCATCAACATTAACTGTTGGCAAATGAGCCTCGCCTTCAGCATACCCTATTGCTGGAAAGCTCATACAGGATATAGCCAGCGCAATAATCTTGGGTGAGCAGCACATACTGAATTAACCCCTTTTGACGAAATTTAATATAAAGACGTCACATTGTAAACAATAATGATTCTCTTATACAAGTAAAAATGGGAATTATTATTATTAATATTTAGCCATATTATCCAAACATCCAGCAACCATCAATTACACCTACCATATAAAATATGGCATAAAGCATAAATACATCGTAAATACAGACAAATCCAACGTCTACAAAATACCATCCATTCAAATATAGATAAATAATCAAATATTTAAAACCAATTAGATAATATTCATACTTGAAAATGCATACACTTTATATTTAACTTATTCTGGAGCTAGAATTTATTCTTTGCAGTAACAAAAGCCTGAACGCTTATCTAATAATTATCTAATCAACACAACAAATACCTTTTATTTTTCCCACGTCTACCAATAACACCGTAATTTACTGGCAAATAATCCAACACAAATGCACATTGCATCACCTTACCCCGCCATCACCGTATCAACCTTCCTGAGATTCAATACCACACCCGACAGTCTTGCCTGCATATCAATAGCAAAACATTGCGCTTCACCTTCAGCAGCCCGTATCCTAAATCGAATACCTTGTCCCATTTACCACCAGAACCAATATTTAAAGCGTTTATTGTTTTTATTTAGCACAATTGTTAAAATAAATTTAATTCAGTAAATAATCAATTCAGTATTATTAGCCGGCTGATAATACAGATATCCGCAAGATTGCAGAAAAAAGTAATGTAGAAGGTGATTATCTTGAATAACAGCACTGCGCCTCATACTTTCTCACTTAAAGAGCGAATCTATCTTTTTTTTTCATCATTTTATTGCCACTTATCAGCATTCGCCTAAGCCTTCACTTTTACCCCTCACCACAACAGCTTCAGAGCATCAATCAGGAAATCATTAAGCTTTCATTACAACAACAAGAATTACTACAACAACCCAGAACCCACAATAGCTACCGCCAGCGTTGTGAAATCACAAACAAGATTAAACAACATAATTTCACTCTTACATATGCCAAACCACTCGCCATAGGCGGCATACTTAGCGGCAGCATCTGTTTTTTTACCGGAGTGATTACTTTATTCCTCATTCAACGCTTGGGCAGAAAAGCGGGTAAATCTGGAAAACAGTTGCGCACTAATTTTGCTATTGCCTCACACATCATACGGGCTATTCTACTGATATTGCCCATCAGCCTTTTTCTGTCTTTTTCATGCAGTCTTTTTATACTCACCGATGGTTTAATACTGACTAAATTAGCCATTGGTCTGATTGCTGTGGCAGGATTATGTCTCTCCATTTGGGAAATTTATAACAAAAAGAATATTACCGGAGGAGCCAGCGTAAACGGCGTACTTATCACATCAGAAACCAATCCCAGATTATACCAACTGGTTAAACAAATCGTTCAGAAGCTTGAGTTAAACGTTATGCCAGACAATATAGTATTTTGCATAGGACATGGTTTTAAAGTAAGTAATCAAACAATTTACCTGTATCCGCATGAAACCTCCTTGACTGAAAATACCTTATACTTGACTGGAAATACCTTATATCTGGATAGTACTTATATCAATTATTTAACCTTAGCCGAGTTAAGCAGCATAATAGCACACGAATTGAGCCATATTGCCAGCAATGACCCGAGCCTGCCTAAAGACTTTTATCGTCAGATTGACAGATTAACCGAAACCATTACTTCTTTTTCCCGATCTCGTTTATTCTATCCGGCATATCTGTTATCCAAACATTTTTACTGCTCATTCAACCGGGCAATACGGCAATGGAATCGTTCCAGAGAATATAGAGCAGATTCAAAGGCTTTAAAAATCATCCCCAAAGAATACCTTGCCTTAGCGTTGAGTAAGATACGTCTTCTGCAAGTACCCATCAATCAGGCACTGGATAATTATTACTATAACGCACATACAACCCATCTGCCTTTAGATTATGTTACCCACTATGTAGCACATTCAGAAATACCTTCGCTTAGAAAACTGCTAAAAAAACAACCATCTGTTTACGACACACACCCGACTTTAGCTCAACGGCTATCTTCCGTTAAATATCGCGAACTAAATCGCCTGTGCGGTTTGCTTACCAGCATCAGCCCCACCTCACTGCTAACAGACCTGTTCAGTCACGAATTAAACACACTGCAAGCAGATTACCAAAACAATATCCAGAAGATAGCAAAAACCAATATCAATTATCTAAAAACACACATCAATAATCGTCAGCAAACCATTACCATAAAACAGGGCGGGATTATCAGATTATTGCTGCGATCCTTACTGGCAAGCCTGTTCATCTTAATAACATACGCCTTTTTAATAGCTAACGAAAAACACGATTCTGAATGGCTAATAACCGTCATTATCCTTTCAATAGTCAGTATTTTTTGTTTACGCAGATGCTACAAAATGTATCAACGTATTGGTTCGCCACTGCTTACCATCACACCGCAAGGATTAGTCCTCCCCTGCTTCGAGAAAGCCATCCCTTGGGAGCAGATAATCCATTATCAGATAAATGAAATTATGTATAAAAAACTAAACCTTTATCTCAATCCTGCATTTAACCCGGGCAAATTTAAACCCAGCAGCGCAAAAATAAAATATAACAGACAAAATAATCATATCCAGATAACTGCCTATGAAATCAAAGGCAAAATAAATTTACCAGACTGCGCCCCTTTAATATCAGACTATATAATAACAGCTACGGCCCGAGTAGAACTGCAACTGTTTACGCAGAACAAAGAATAATTAAAACATCGCGGTAGCAGCTAGCAGAAGATTTTTACTGCGTATTGAAACAAATCATTCTTGTAAATAAATTTTTAAAATTAGAGATTTTCAGCTTTAACCATTAAGAAAACTGTATGCTACGCTGCTAACAGGTAGTTTACTCACTACAACTAATATTTATAATGATTATTCTTATCCTGAAGTAAGCCCCCGCTGCTATCTGGTATAAATAGCTGTAAAGCTTAAAATAGAATACTACCACCAACCTTACCACCTATAACAAAAGCATAGATATCCAGCAAATGAGCTTCCTTGAATCCACTGCCAAGATAGCTAGAATAACTTAAAGTAGCATTAGCTGTTAACTCGAACCGCATTTACACTTCAACATCATTTATCCACAAAATTAAACTTTGCCAGATAACCTATAAGCTACATCGCTAATCAAACCAAAACAGTATTAAATAATACAACTTAAATTCAACTGGTATCAACATGATAACCTTACTATCATTACCAGAAACTAATTTATGCTAACAGACTGAATACACTTGTAGAAAGAAATAATATGGATAGTAAAGAAAACAAAGTTGTAAATAAAAACAGTGAAACATTAAAAAAAGTTACAAAAAGTATTTCTGATTTTCTAATTCATTATATACAAAATAATCTTATAAAATTTTTATCCATATGTATTTTATGCTTTGGAGGATGGCTCCTATTGGTATTTTTCATTAATATCAATTATATGCCAGAAATTAGTATTGAATCGATATCATCTATTATTTATGCGATAGCCATTTTAGGCTTGGTTTTGTTTATATATTCTTTGCTATTTATCACTCTTCCTGGACTATTTCTCTCTTACGGAAAACAAAAATTTACTGGCGTTTCGAAATGGCATATATTTATATTAAATGTAGATGCGGCATTAATTTGGTTTTTAATTATAAGTCTCCAGCTATATGAATTTACTACTATAAATAAAAAAACTTTTATAATTTTAATAGCCACTATTATAATTATTTTATTCATAGTATCAATGATTTTAAGTAATAAACAATTTTTTAAAAAATATTTTGAACAAAAAAAAAGATACGTCACAAAGCTTAAAAAATCAGATATATATCATGTAAATATAAATAGAAAACAAAATTTTTTATGGTCACTAACAATTATTAGTGTCACAACCATATCTTATGCTATGTGTATTTTCTCTATTAGTTTTTTCTGGCTTAATGGAAGTATTAACACTGAAAATGATTACTCATTTATATTTAAAAGTATTTATTTTATTTTTCTAATTATTCTTTCAACAACGTTCATAGGAAGTTTAAAATTTCCAGAAAGCCTAAAATTTGCATTAGCACTTTCGCCATTATTATTATTTATAATACTTTTCCTAACAAAAAGTTTTTCTACCTTTTCACTCTACAGCATCAAAATTTTGCGACTTGGTGAGGTCAATTCTACAAGAATAGTGGTATCAGGAAAAACTTGTCAAACAATTAATTATTCGCTTGGAAAAAAAGTATGTGAAGGACAATCAGATGATTCAGTTACAGCTATATGTCCAGTTTTGATAAAATCTCGTATTGGTAATGAAATGGTGCTGGAATTTGCACCTTTATACAAAAATAAGTCAAAAGAAAATAATAAATGGAATAACTTTTTCTGGATAACTACCAAAAATACTGATAACAGGGATAGAAATATAGAAATGTCTCAGATTGTGATTCTGGATAAAAGCAAAATTTTAAGCTGGCAACCTCTTGCCAGAATCGAGGAAAAAGATTTTAATGATATTAAAAAAACATCTTCAGAACCTGCTGCCACTAGTGCGGATAATGATATTTTAAAACTGGTAACATTATATGATGCCAAACAGAAAATATCTGCGGGTACAGCTTCGGATGTAGATGAGTTCCTGCTTAAACATTGTAGAGAAGATATAGATGAATTCACGAATAAAAATCCTGCTCCAAACAAATAACTCTATTCATATAAATTTATTGAAAACAAATGTATACTGTATTCATTGGTGAGGCTGTTAGCTGAATATAATATTCTTCTCTTATTTGTCTCATCTATTTCTTAACCTTTACTGGTTAATTTATCCGGGGTGCCACAGGCTGAGATTACACCCGTTGAACCTGATGCGGTTAATACCGACGAAGGGAGTATAAAACAAGCTTTTGCAATAATAAGTCTGTTTTGTTACTCCTTTTAATATATTATTTATTAAAGGAGCGTTGATGCCATCATTCCAATCCCTTATTGATTCCTGTCGGGACGACTGGAATCGCTATATTCAGCATGATTTTGTACTGCAATTGGGTAAGGGAACTTTAGCTAAATCGTGCTTTCAGCATTATTTAAAACAGGATTATCTTTTTTTGATTCAGTTTTCGCGGGCATGGGGGCTTGCAGTTTATAAAAGCCACGATATTTTTGAAATTCGGCAGGCTTTAGCTGGTCTTAAAACTATTGTTGAAGTTGAACTGGATTTGCATATTCAGTACTGCAAGCAATGGGGCATAAGTAAACAGGAACTAGATAATCTGCCGGAAGCTAAAGCCAATATTGCTTATACGCGTTATATGCTTGATGCCGGACAGCAGGGTGATCTGCTGGATTTGCATATCGCACTGGCTCCCTGCCTAATTGGCTATGGCATGCTTGCGAACTGGATTCAGGAACAATCATGGTATCAGGCGCACAACAATCCTTATCTGAGCTGGATTGAGATGTATACAGGTGATGAATTTCATGCAGCCATGCAAACAGAGATTAACTGGATTAATCAGCGTTTGGCCAATATTGATTCGCAGCGTTTTGAGCAGTTGGTGAAAATTTTTACCAATGCAACGCGATTAGAGGCTGATTTCTGGCAAATGGGTCTGGATAAAAGCTATTAAATTGTGAGCAATATCGATTTTTCTGTCAGCATAAATGCTGGAAAAGTTAATCATTAGATGGATACTAACTAGGCATAATTCTGTGTGGTTGAATTATCCTTTGTATTTTCCTGAATTGATTTCCGATGTGCTGCTTATAAAAATATATTACCGATAATTCAGGGTGGATAATGAGTTTTGGCTCTTTTAGTGTAAATACCCCAAACTTAGTACAAGATTCAAGTAGAAAATTATGCTGCTTGTTTTAGGGTTTTATATTCAATCGGCGTCATATTATTTAATGCTTCATGAGGCCTTTCCGTGTTATAAATGGTTAGCCATTCTTCGGTTACCTTTCTTGCTTGTTCCAGATTATTAAATAGATATAAATCTAGTACCTCTGTGCGATAGGTGCGATTAAATCGTTCAATATATCCGTTTTGATATGGGCTACCTGGTTGAATATAATCTATGGTTATACCATGTGACTTTGCCCAGTCGATGAATGTTTTTCCGGTAAATTCCGGTCCATTATCCACTCGTATTTTGAGTGGATAGCCATGATATTCGGCCAGTTTATTTAGGTAACGGGTAATCCTGCCAGCAGGTAAACTAACCGCAATATCAATGCCTAACGCCTCACGATTAAAGTCATCTATCACATTGAAGGTTCTAAAACGCTGTTGATTGCGACTGCTGTCACTCATAAAATCCATTGACCAGCATTCACCTTGTTTATTGGGTGCTGATAGCCTTTCTGGGCTTCGTGGAGGAATGCGTTGTTTACGCTTTACCCTGAGATTAAGCTTTAATTCACAATACACCCGATACACACGTTTATGATTCCATTTATAGCCGAGCTTTCTGATGCGATTAAAACATTTAGGAAAGCCCCAGCGTAAATGCTTATCGGTAA